>NZ_JAKRFN010000018.1 GCF_022348085.1 Mycobacterium sp. PSTR-4-N
ATCACGGGCATCGGTCTTCACCCGATCACCGCACGGACGCACCAACTTCGACGGAGCAGCGACCAGACACGACACCTCGTTGTCCAGCAGTGCCCGGGCCAACCCGAAACCTGTCGGGCCTGCTTCACAGGTCACCGCGACCGGGCCGGGTAACCCTTGTACCCAGTCCAGGATCTCGCGGTGATCGGTACCGAGCCGGCGCGTGAACACCTCACCGGTCTCACCGTCTAACCCACACCCGAATACCGAACGTGCATGCACGTCCAAGCCAACACTCGTACGCTGAATCTTCACTGGGGCCTCCCACAGTTGTGGCTCTACCGGCCAGGACCCAATTCCTGACGGCAACCCACGTTCACATGTGGTGAGGCCCCAGCCTCCCCATAGCGTCTATTCCGCGGGAGGTGGGGGCGCGGATGGCGGGGCGGCGGGGGCCGGATCGGGTGCCCGCAGCCGTGCGACCGCGAGCACCACCAACACTCCGGCGATCGTCGCCAGCAGCAGCGACAGCGTCAGCAGCGGCGCGTAGTACACCACCGACGTGGTCGACGGCTGCCCGTCGAGCACCGGAGCGACGACCACGGTCCGGCTCGCCGCGAGCCAGCTGGCCACGCACCCGACGGCCGCCAGCACCCCAAGCGTCAGAACGACGAGGGTCCGCCTGCGGGTCACGAGGCCTTCTCCGGCGGGATGCGCTCCTCGAGCAGGTTGGTCAATGCCGCGCGCAGCTGCTTGTCCTTGCGAGCCCACGCCTGCGCGGTCCGATCGTTCGTCAGCCGCAGCCCGATACCGGTGCGGCCCCGCGGCACGCCCGTCAGCTCGCCCAGCGCGCGGGCGTACTGCCACTTCGGCGCCTCCGCGCCGTCCGCCTCGGGGTACACCCGCACGATGTCGGCGGTCCGCGTGGTTTCGGTCCCCTGGCGCAGCGTGTCGGCGGTGAGCTCGACCGAGGTGTGGATGCGTGCCGCTTTGACCTGGATGCCGAGGAAGAACGTCACGAGGACGAAGAACGCGACGGGGACCAGCCACTGGACGTAGCCCGCCGAGATCTGGATCAACGCCATGGCGATACCGGCCCCTGGTCCGGCCAGCACCCACAGCCAGCTGGCACCCTGCTCGTAGAACAGCACCTCGCTCGCAGGCGGCGGTGCGGGAGATTCGGTCACGGCAGCTCCTTGCCCTCCGGTGCACGGTCGTACCAGGCACGAGCGTGCGGCCGCGTCATCAGGGCCGCGCCCACGAGGATCGGAAGCGCGGCCACCAGGATCAGCGGTTGCCCCACCCCGAAACCCACGGCGAGCAGCAGGACGACGCCGACCAGCGAGAACGCCAGGGCCAAGGTGGCCATCCGGAACCGGCTGTCGCCCGCGCGGGCCTTGCCCGCCAAAAACGCCAGGGCGCCGGCGGCCAGCACCGCCCCGACGCCGATCAGGCGGTACACCGTCAGGTAGTTGCGGACGCGCTCGTCACTCACTTCGGCCGGAATCGCGAGCCTCGCCGCGTCGAACGTCGCGGTCGCCGACAGCAACCCGCCGACGATCATGATGACGGCGCCGCCCATGAAGCACCAGAACGCGGCGTCGACGAGGCGGGGACGGGAAGCGGAGGTCGGCATCGGGGTCAGGGTAGCCAATCAGCGGCTGAAGAAGTCGTGGGCGTCTTTGCGGTGGAGCAGGAACACGCCGCCGCACACCAGCACAGAGCCGACGATCACCACGGCGGCGTAGATCAGGGCGGCCACCTCGGGTCGGTCGACGGTGAACAACTCGCTGACCGAGAACACCACGGCCGCGATCGCCCCGCCGGTCAGACACGTGCGCACCCACCGGTAGCCCTGCCGCAACAGCACGAGGAACGTCGCCACCACCGAGACCAGCACCGCGAGGAACACGATCGTGATGGCCAGCATCAGCCCGCCGGCCCGCTGCGGGCCAGACACCAGATCCACGACGAACCCGGCCGTCAGCAGCGGCAGCGCGACGACCCACAGCCAGAAGCCGGTGTCCACATCCGGCGGGCGGGTGGGAGGAGACCCGGGCGGGCGGGCTGGATTCGGCTCCGTCACGAGAGGCGACGTGCCACGTCGGCGGCCCAGTAGGTCAGCACGAGGTCGGCGCCTGCCCGGACGATGCCGGTCAACGACTCGAGCACCACCGTGTCGAGGTCGATCCAGCCGTTGTCGGCGGCCGCGCAGATCATCGAGTACTCCCCCGACACCTGGTATGCGGCGACGGGAACGGGTGACCGGTCCGCAGCGGCCCGGACGATGTCGAGATAGGACATCGCGGGTTTGACCATGATTATGTCGGCGCCCTCGTCGATGTCGAGGTCCACCTCGTGCAGCGCTTCGCGGGCGTTGCCCGGCTCCTGCTGATAGGTGCGGCGATCGCCCTGCAGGCTGGAGGACACCGCATCGCGGAAGGGGCCGTAGAAGCCGGAGGCGAACTTCGCGGCATAGGCCAGGATCGCGGTGTCGAGGTGGCCTGCGGCGTCGAGTCCCTCGCGGATGGCCGCCACCTGGCCGTCCATCATGCCGCTGGGTCCCACCATGTGTGCACCCGAATCCGCTTGCGCCACAGCGAGTTCGACATAGCGACGGTTGGTGGCGTCATTGTCGACCCGGCCCCGCTCGTCGACCACTCCGCAGTGTCCGTGATCGGTGAACTCGTCGAGGCACGTGTCGGCCATCAGCACCGTGGCGTCACCGAGGTCGGCGGACAGATCCCGCAGGGCGACGTTGAGGATGCCGTCGTGATCGGTACCGGCCGAGCCGCGCGCGTCCTTGTCCTCGTCGCGCGGCACGCCGAACAGCATCAGCCCGCCGACACCGGCGTCGACCGCGTCGGCGGCCGCGCGGCGCAGCGACTCCCGGGTGTGTTGGTAGACCCCGGGCATCGAGGCGATGGGCCGGGGTTCGTCGATACCGTCGGCGACGAACATCGGCAGCACGAGTTGACGTGCCTGCAGCGACGTCTCGGACACCAACCGGCGCAGCGCAGGCGTGGTCCGCAACCGCCGGGGACGATGACTCGGGTAGGGCATGACCGTCCTTGCGGTTAGCGGCGGCGGCTCTTCTTCCGCGGCGGCGGCAGCGCACCCTCGGCCCGCAGCCGGGCGGCGTGCTCGGCCAGTGCCTCGACGAGCGGTCCGACTGCGGCCACCTCCGGCTGGACGTCCACGCGCAGCCCGAATTCTGCTGCCGTCTCGGCGGTTTTCGGTCCGATGCACGCCACGATGGTGCGGGCGTGCGGCTTGCCGGCGATGCCGACCAGGTTGCGCACCGTGGAGCTCGAGGTGAAGCAGACCGCGTCGAAACCACCGGTCTTGATCATCTCGCGGGTGTGTGCCGGCGGCGGCGCGGCACGCACCGTCCGGTAGGCGGTGACGTCCTCGATCTCCCAGCCCCGCTCGCGCAGCCCTTCGGCCAGCGTCTCGGTCGCGATGTCCGCGCGCGGCAACAGGACCCGATTGACCGGGTCGAAAACGTCGTCGTAGGGCGGGAATTCGTCGAGCAACCCGAGCGAGCTCTGCTCGCCGGTGGGCACCAGCTCGGGGTTGATCCCGAAGGCGCGGACCCGGTCCGCGGTGGCCTGACCGACGCAGGCGATCTTCACGCCCGAGAACGCGCGGGCGTCGAGACCGAACTCGTTGAACTTCTCCCACACCGCGCGCACGGCGTTGGTGGAGGTGAACACGACCCACTGGAACCGGCCGTCGACCAGACCCTTGACGGCCCTTTCCATCTGGGCGGGGCTGCGCGGCGGCTCGACCGCGATGGTCGGCACCTCGATCGGCAGCGCGCCGTGCCCGACGAGCCGCTCGCTCATCTCACCGGCCTGGTCCTTGGTACGGGGTACCAGCACGGTCCAGCCGTACAGGGCGCGGCTCTCCCACCAGTTCAGCTTGGCGCGGTTGGCGACGGTGCGGCCGATCGTGACGACGAGCGTGCCGGTGAGCGGACCGGATGGCTCCACGCCGGCGGGCTTGTCCAGCACAGCCTTGTCGAGCAGGCCGGCCAGTGTGGTCTCGACGGAGCGCTGCGCGCAGGTGGTGCCGTTGGCGGTCACCACGGCGGGGGTGCCGTCGGCGAGGCCGTATTCGATCAGCGTGCGGGCGGCCTCGGGCAGGTGCGATGCGGTCGCGTGCAGGATCAGCGGCCCGGGTGCGGCGGCCAGCGCCGCCCAATCCACCTGCGGATCGCGCACGTCGGCGACGGTGTGCGACGAGCCCAGCGGCAGGCCCGCGTAGGTCGGCACGGCCGAGGTGTCGGGCAGACCCGGAACGATCTCGAACGTCAGCTGGGTGCGGGCGAGCGCGTTGACCTCGGTGATGACCGCGTCGATCGACAGCGGGTCACCGGCGACCAGCCGGACCACGTCGACACCGGTGCGCGCCTCGGTGGCCAGCATCTTGGCGACCTCGGACGGATCGCCCAGCGCGGGCCGGATGTCGGGGCCACCGGGGATGGCGGCCTCGGCCGCCTCCGCGGGCGCGTCAGCCGCGGACGCATCTTTGGGCTCTGCCGCCTCGGCCGGCAGCGGCCCTGACGGCGGAGGCAGTTCGGAGCCGACCAGCGCGAGCACCGCTTCGGGTACGTCGGGGTCGACGAACACCAAGGCCGCGTTGGCCAATACAGTGCGGGCGCGCGTCGTCAGCAGGCCCGGGTCACCGGGTCCCGAACCGACGAAGGTGATGCGGCCGGGCTTGCCCTTGCGTCCTCGCAAGGTCATCTGGCGAGTCATGTCCCTCTCCCGCGTTCGTCCAACAGTTCCCGCGCGCCCAGCTCGAACAGCTCCGCGGCCACCGAGAGCCCCAGCTCTCGTGCCCGCTCGGGTGTCCCGATACCGGACGCACGGATCACGTCGGATCCGTCCAGCGTCGCCACGCAGCCGCGCAGCGACAGCTCTTCGAAGACGCGGCCGTCCTCATCGATCGACTCGACCACCTCGGCGATCGCGCCTACCGGTGCGGTGCACCCCGCCTCCAGTTCGGCGAGCAGGGTCCGCTCTGCGATGACCGAGGCCCGGGTGTCGGCGTCGTCGAGCTCCGCCAACACCGAGACCAGGCCGGAATCACCGGCACGGCATTCGAGCGCCAATGCACCTTGGGCCGGCGCCGGCAACATCTGTACCGGCTCCAGCGTCTCGGTGACTGCGTCGAGGCGACCGATGCGGGCCAATCCCGCCCGGGCCACGACGACGGCGTCGAGATCACCGCTGCTTACCCTGTTCAACCTGGTATCTAGGTTGCCTCGTAGGGGGCGGATTTCCAAACCGAGACCCAGTGCTCTAAGCTGCGCGGTCCGCCGCGGGGAGGACGTCCCGATCACCGAGCCGACCGGCAACTCTCCGAGCACCAGCCCGTCGCGGGCCACCAGCGCGTCCCGGGAGTCTTCGCGCACCGGGATCGCAGCGATGACGAACCTGGGGTCGGCCGCGGTGGGCAGATCCTTGTAGGAGTGCACCGCCATGTCGACGGTGCCCTCAGCGATCGCCTCGCGCAGCGCGGCGGTGAACACGCCCACCCCGATATCGGCGATGGGCGCGGAGGAGCGATCCCCCTCGGTGGAGATGATCACGAGCTCGGCGGCGTGCCCGCGAGCGATCAGTGCGTCGCGGACCGCGCCGGCCTGTGTGGTGGCCAGCAGGCTGCCCCGCGTGCCGATACGGATCACTCTGTGATCACTCTGCGCTATCGAGATCGGTTGCAGGGATGCTCAACTCATCGACAGCGACAGTGCCGAGCTCGCTGCGGGCCACCGCGTCGACGGCGTGCTGGTCGAGTTCGAACAGCTCGCGCAGCGCTTCGGCGTAGCTGTCCCCGCCGGGTGCGCCGGCCAGCTGCTTGACGCGCACCGTGGGGGCGTGCAGGAGCTTGTCGACGACCCGGCGCACAGTCTTGGCGACCTCGTCGCGGTGGGCCGAGTCCAGCTCCGGCAACCGGTTGTCCAGGCGCAGGAGTTCCGCCTCGACCACGTCGGCGGCACGCTGACGCAGTGCGGTGACGGTCGGGGTGACCTCGGCCATCCGCTGACCGGTCAGGTACTCGGCCACCTCGGCGGCGACGATCGTGCGGGCCGCTTCGGCGTCGGCGTTCGCGGTGCGCGCGGTCGGTTCCCGCAGGATCCGTTCCATGTCGATGACGTCGACGCCGGGGAGCCCGGCGACTGCGGGATCGATGTCACGGGGCATGCCCAGATCGCACATCACCAGCTGTTTCGTGCCACCCAACCGCTGCGCCAGGCCGCGGTGCACGTCGGCCAGCGTGACGACGGGCCGCACCGCGCCGGTGCAGCTCACGACCACGTCGGCGTCGGTGAGCAGCGGCGGGAGATGATCGAACGGGAAGGCTTCGGCACTCAGCCCGTGGCTGCGGATGTTCTCGGCGAGGTGCTTGGCGCGCGGCAGTGAGCGATTCACCACATGGACGCGCTCGATTCCGGCACGCATCAGCTGCTTGGCCGCCAGGGCTCCCATCGAACCCGCACCCACCACCACGGCTGACCGGCCGGCGAGCGATCCGATGCGGGCTTCGGCCATTGCCAGGGCGACGGAGACCACCGATGCACCGGCCGAATCGATACCTGTCTCGGAGTGCACCCGCTTGCCGACCGACAGTGCCCGCTGGGACAACTCGTGCAGCGTACGGCCCACGGTGTGGTTGGCCTCGGCAGTGGCGTAGGCGCGGCGCACCTGGCCGAGCACCTGCGCTTCACCGACGACGGCGGAGTCGAGCCCACTCGCCACCGAGAAGAGGTGCTCGACCGCGGCTTCGGCGTAGCGCACATAGGCGTATCGGGTCAGATCCTGCAGCGACATCCCCGAGTGCTCGCTGAGCACCTGACCGATCACCGAGAGTCCGCCGTGGAACGCCTCGACCACCGCGTACACCTCGACGCGGTTGCAGGTCGACAACACCATGGCCTCGGTGACCAGCGAAGATTGCAGAATCTGCGCGATGATCTTGGCCTGATCGGCCTCGTCGGTGCTCAGTTGCTCGAGTACCGACACCGGCGCGCTCCGGTGCGAAACCCCGAAAAGCAATACGCTCACGGCTTCCTCACCACCCCACCAAGGTAGTCGCTGACCAAGTGGGCGGCCAAATTCGCTCAGCCGGCCAGATCCGCTCGCAGCCTCGCCTCGTCGAGTTCCCAGTAGCTGTGCTCGACGCCGTCGAGCAGCACGACGGGCAACCGATCCCCGTATTCGGCGCGCAGGGCCTTGTCGCCGGCCGCGGCGGCCTCGTCCACGTCCGTGACGCTGAGCATGAACCCGAGCTCGTCCCGCAACGCATCCAGCCGCTCGGCCGCCTTCTGACACAGCGAGCAACCCTGGCGGGTGAGCAGGTGCACGGCGCGATCCACCCCGCCAGTATCCCGACCCGGTGACCTAGTGTTGTACCCGTGTCCGACGGTACTGAGATCGGCATCGAATCACGGGCGCAGGAGATCGCCGGGGAGAGCAGCGCCGCGGTCGCCGCCGACGGCGTCACCGAACCGGCCATCGAGCTGGGTGACGAGCTACCGGGCCCGCCCCCGCCGCCTCCGGACCTGACCGCCGCGGCGTTCTTCGACGTGGACAACACGCTGGTGCACGGCTCGTCGCTGGTGCATTTCGCTCGTGGCCTGGCGGCCCGCGAGTACTTCACCTACAAAGACCTGGCCCGGTTCGCGATGGCGCAGGCGAAGTTCCAGCTGACCGGACGCGAGAACAGCGACGACGTCGCGGCGGGGCGACGCAAGGCGCTGGCGTTCATCGAGGGCCGCTCGACCGCCGAGCTGGTGGCGCTCGGCGAGGAGATCTACGACGAGATCATCGCCGACAAGATCTGGCCGGGCACCCGCGCGCTGGCGCAGATGCACCTCGATGCCGGTCAGCAGGTGTGGCTGGTCACCGCGACGCCGTACGAGCTGGCCGACACGATCGCGCGCAGACTCGGGCTCACCGGCGCGCTGGGCACCGTCGCCGAGTCGATCGACGGTGTGTTCACCGGGCGCCTGGTCGGCGACATCCTGCACGGCACCGGCAAGGCGCACGCCGTGCGCTCGCTGGCCATCCGCGAGGGCCTCAACCTGCGCCGATGCACCGCCTACTCCGACAGCTTCAACGACGTGCCGATGCTGTCACTGGTCGGGACGGCGGTGGCGATCAACCCCGACGCCGACCTGCGCGAGCTCGCCCGCGAGCGAGGCTGGGAGATTCGCGATTTCCGCACCGCACGCAAAGCGGCCCGCATCGGGGTGCCCTCGGCGCTCGCCCTGGGTGCCGTCGGCGGCGCGCTCGCTGCCGTGGTGTCCCGTCGCGACCCGAAATAGCTCACGGGCGCCGCTGATAGGCTCGCGCCGCAGTGACGACAGCGGAGACGAAAGCGGGTCACGCATGACCATTGCCCAGAACATCATCGGGACCCACTACCGGTACCCCGACTACTTCGAGGTCGACCGCGAGAAGATCCGGGAGTTCGCCCGCGCCGTCAAAGACGACCACCCCGCGCACTACAGCGAGGAGGCGGCCAAGGAGTGCGGCCACGACGCGCTGATCGCGTCACTGACCTTCCTCGCCGTCGCGGGCCGGCGCGTGCAGCTGGAGATCTTCAACCAGTTCGACGTGCCGATCAACATGGAGCGGGTCCTGCACCGCGATCAGAAGATCACCTTCCACCGGCCGATCCTCGCCGGGGACAAGCTGTTCTTCGACTCCTATCTGGACTCGGTGACCGAGTCGCACGGCGCCGTGGTCACCGAGGTGCGTGGCGAAGTCACCGACGAGCGCGGTGAGCCGGTGCTGACCAGCGTCGTCACGGTGATGGGCGAGGCGCAGTCGGACACCGAGGCCGACGAGATCAGCGACCGGATCGCCGCCCGACGCGACGAAGCGCTGCGCGCGATGGTGGCCAAGCAGACCGCCCAGTAACCTGCCCGGATCAGCCGAAGAACGTGTTCCTGCGGTTGGCCAGCAGCTGGTAGAGGGTCTGCTGGATGGTTTCGCGCACCTGATCGGTGATCTCGAAGGTGATCATCGGGTCGTCGGCCGCCGAATCGTCGTAATCGGCCGTGTCGATGGGCTCGCCGAACTGGATGTACCACTTCGACGGCAGCGGCACCACGCCGAGGGGGCCGGCCAGCGGGAACAGCGGGGTGACCGGGAAGTAGGGCAGACCGAGCAGCCGCGCCAGCAGCTTCACATCGGCCACCATCGGGTAGATCTCCTCGGAGCCGACGATCGAACACGGCACGATCGGCGCCTTGGTGCGCAGCGCGGCGGAGACGAAGCCGCCGCGGCCGAATCGCTGCAGCTTGTAGCGGTCTTTGAAGTGTTTGCCCAGGCCTTTGTAACCCTCGGGGAACACCGCGGTCAGCTCACCGGCAGCCAGCAGCCGGTGCGCATCGTCGGTGCATGCCATGGTGTGGCCGGCCTTACGGGCGGCCTGCCCGATGACCGGCATGTCGAAGACCATGTCCGCGGCCAGCAGGCGCAGATCGCGGTGCGCCGGATGGTTGTCGCGGACCGCGACCGATGTCATCAGCCCGTCGAACGGCAGCACGCCCGCATGATTGGCGACCACGAGGCCCGCTCCGGTCTCCGGCAGGTTCTCCACCCCGCTGACCTCGACGCGGAACCACGAGTTGAACAGCACACGCAACACCGGCAGGAAGATCGCGTTGTTGAGGTGCGGATCGAAGCCGAACTCGTCGACGGTGTAGTCCCCCACCATGCGCTTGCGGATGAAGTCGGCCACCGCGGCGATCCGGTTGGCGAGCTCACTGGGTTCGGTGTCCGGCCCCGCGCCGAAGCCACCGGCGTCACGATGGGCGTCGATGTCGCGAACGACGGCGGACAGCTCCTCGGCGGTGGCGCGGCCGTCGCCGTCACCGTAGAGAGACGGATGGCGCCGGGAGCGCTCCCCCCGCTGGGATGCCGCCCGACGGGCCGCTGCACTTCGCCCCGAATTCGAATGCAGGGGAATGACTTTCGCCTTCGACTCGCCCGCCACCGTCTTGCTTCTCACCTTCTTCGCCTCTAGATGGGGTGACCCCGCCCCCCTCGCTGAGCCCTGAGTCTAGCGCCCGAACCGCGCCGCCGCCGTCACAGCGCGGCGCTCCACAGCAGAAACCCAGCCGGGGTCCACGATGGGCTTGAGTCCCCGACCGCGCACATAGTCGTCGAAGGCTTCGGTGGTGGTCCACTTCGGTGTGTAGCCGAGTTCGCTGCGCATCCGGGTGGTGTCCATGACCCTGCCGTAGCTGAGGTAGTCCAGGCGCTCCCGGTCGAGCTCGGTCGGGCGGCCGGGGCGCCACAGCGACAGCGCTGCGCGCGGCATCGGGAGCGCGAGACGTCCGGACCGCCGGATCGCCTGGCTCATCATGATCACTCCGGACGCACCGATGTTGAACGTGCCCGCCTTGCCCGCGATCGTCGCGCGCTCCATCGCGCCCAGCGCATCCTGCTCGTGCAGCAACTGCATGCGCGCGTCGTGTCCGATGATCGTCGGCACCACCGGCCCGGCCAGGTAGCGCGACAGAGCGGTGTCCATCGCGGGACCGATCATGTTGGCCAGCCGCAGGATGGTGACCGCGATGTCGGGCCGTCGCCGGCCCAGTCCGCGGGCGTACCCCTCGATGTCGATGCTGTCTCGCGCGAACCCTTCTCCGGGCGGCCGCCGCCGGCTGCTGCTCTCGGCGAACAGCACGGGGTCACGCGAGCTCGACCCGTAGATCTCCGAGGTCGATTTGAGGATCACCCGACGCACCGACGGCGCCTTCTGACAGGCCGCGAACAACTGGATCGCGCCCATCACGTTCAACTCTTTGAGCGTGGCGCGACCGCCGGACCGCGGCGCATACGACGCCGCGGCCGCATGCACCACGGTGTCGACGTCGCCGTTTCGAATCACCTTGGCGATGAAGGGATTCCGGATGTCGGCCCGGACGAACTCCGCGCGGCCCATGCGCCGCAGCAGATCCTTGCTCGGCGCGATCGCGTCGACCGCGATGACGTGGTTGATCAAGGGATTCTGCGCGAGCCGGGCGATCAGATAACCGCCGAGGAACCGGCACGCGCCGGTGACCAGAACGACCTTGGGATAAGTCAGACCGTCCCGGGCATCGGAGCCACCCGAGTCACCCCCAGCATCCATCTCCGCAGCCTAGCGGCAGGCGCAAGCGGACTACTTGCCGAGTTTTCTGCGCTGCACCCGGGTACGACGAAGAAGCTTGCGATGCTTCTTCTTCGACATGCGCTTGCGCCGCTTCTTGATGACTGAACCCATGAACTCCGCTACCTCGGTTTTTTCGACGATCTCGACCGACGACATTACCTGGCGAGAGTCCCAGCGCCGAAATCAGCCATCTGGAGCCCGAGCTAGCCCGCGTCGAAGTAAGAGCTCTCCAGCATGTCGTGGACGGCCTTGGCGTGGACGCGGAACGAGCGGCCGACCCGAACGGCGGGCAGCTCACCGTTGTGCACCAGCCGATACACGGTCATCTTGCTGACTCGCATCAGGCTGGCCACCTCGGCCACGGTGAGAAATTGAGCTCGAGGCGGCTGACCTTCGGACTGGCCGGCGTCGCGCGCCGCCTTTCCGCTGGAATCCCGCGCCGACGGCCCGTTCATAGACGTCATCGCAACCCAATCCATCAGGCGTGGGCAGTTCCAGCGGCTTCCCCACCGCTGGCACCGACCCACGCTTACCACTGGGAGAATAGCGTGGCGGGTGGGGTTACTGCGACGGGTGTGGGCTAATCAGTGAGAAATTCCTGAACTACTCGGGTGTAATTCCGAGCTGCTCAGAGCGGTTTTTTGCGGCCTCCACGGCGTTGGCGACCGCCGCACGCAAGCCCCCACGTTCCAGTTCCCGCAGCCCAGCGGCGGTGGTGCCGCCGGGCGAGGTGACCGTGGCCCGCAGCTGGGCGGCCGAGGTGTCGGTCGGCGATGCCATCGCCCCGGCGGGACCCGACGCGGAGTCCCCGCCCGCACCTTCGGCGTCCAACCGCTCCAGCAGCATCGCTGCGGAGCCGGCCATCGTCTGCACCACCAGATCGGTGGCCACCGAGCGGGTCAAACCCGCATCGACCCCGGCGTCCACGAGCGCCTCGACCATCAGGAAGAAGTACGCGGGACCGGACCCGGAGACGGCGGTGACGGCGTCGATCTGGCTCTCCGCGACGGTCAGCACGCCGCCGACGGCGTCGAACAGCGACGACACCCCGCGGATGTGCTCGGCGGTGGCAAAACGACCGGGGGCGACCGCGCTGACCCCGCCACCGACCAGCATCGGCGCATTCGGCATCACCCGCACCACGGGAGACCCGGCGGGAAGCTTGTTCTCGAAGTAGGCCGCACTGACCCCGGCCGCCACCGTCACGAAGATCTGCTCGGCCGCGTCGCTCTCGGCGCGCGCCGCCGTGTCGGCGATGTCTCCGATCACGCTGCCCACGTCGGACGGCTTGACCGCGACGATCACGTACGTCGCGGTGTCGACCGCCTCGGCCACCGACGCGATGCGCACGCCGTATTTGTCCGCCAGATACGTGCCGCGGGACGGGTTCTTCTCCGCGACGACGAGGTCCTTGGTCTGACGCCCGGCACGCAACAGTCCCGCCAGCAACGCCTCGCCGATACTGCCGCCGCCGATGATCGCGATTCTGGCCATGCGGGACAGCATGACACGGCGAGCCCTTCGGAATCAGTCGGGAGGGGCGGGCACCATCGCGAGTTGCCGGGTCTGCACGATGATGCGACCGTCCTGGTCGACGACGATGTGGTCCTCGTCGAACCACACCTGCCCGATCTGGGTCGTCGTGCACATCACCCGCAGCCACCCGTCGGCCGGCACGGCCCGCACGAAGGCCGTCAGCTGCACCGTGGGCGCCCAGCCGAACCTGTTGAGCCCCATCGTGACCGGGGCCGACACGTCGCCGCACAGCAGGGCGAACAGGACGTCGGGCGCCGCGCCCTTGGGCCGGACCCAGTACTCGATCAGCGGTGGGCCACCGTCGCCGCGCGGGGCGAACGACGTCAACGACGGACGGATGTCGCAGCCGCGGGAGAGGTGGACGACGTCGGCCATCGGATGCCCGGGACCGATCGGTTCCAGCCCGGGCGGCGGATCGGGGGTCATCAACGGCAGCACCGGGTTGACCGACAACAGCGGCGGCACATGGTGTTCGGGGCGGCCCAGCGTGATGGCTGCCCGCAGCGCGGTCGGCGAACCCTGGTTCAGCTCGACATCGATGAGGCTGACCCGCCGCCCGCGCTTGCGCACCGTCGTGACGACCTGCATCGGGCCGGGGTCGGGAGCCCACAGGAAACTGCCCGACACCGCGATGGGTTCGGTTCCGGGTTCGGCGAGTTCGGTGCGCGCGGCGTGGGCGCACAGCGCGAGCATCGCGCCGCCGTGCACCTTGGGGCCGATGGTCCAGTGCTCGTTGAGCAGCCCGTGATAGATGCCCGCACCGTCGGGGGTCAGTGCCATCGCATCGGTGAACAGGGTCGAACTCGTCATGGATGTCCTTGCAGGGTCAGCGCAACAGGTGTGTGCGGGCGAACTGCAGCGACTCGGTCAGCAACTCTTCCCGCTCGGCCGCCGACCGCGCACCCGAGGTCGTCACCTCGAGGATGACGTGGCCCGCGAAGTCACTGGCGGCCAGCGTCTCGCAGACTTCCACGGCCGGCTGTGTGCCGCGGCCGGGGACGAGGTGCTCGTCGGTCGGGCCGCCGCTGCCGTCGCACAGGTGAAGGTGCACCAACCCCTCCCCCATCCGCCGCGCCATGTCGACGGCGTCGGAGCCGGCCGTCGCGGCGTGCGAGAGGTCCAGCGTGTAATGCGCGTGGCCGCCGTCGAGCGGATCGTAGGAGGGCGCGAAGGCCGAGATGCCCGGGCCGGGGGCACCGCCGCGCTTGCGCATCCGGTCGATCGACGTCTGCCCGGAACCGAAGAATCGGTCGGCGCGGAAGGGAAACATGTTCTCCACCGCGACCATGACGTCACTGCCCGCCTCGAGCTCGGCCACCTGGGCGGCGAACCCCTCGGCGTAGCGCCGCTGCCAGCGGAACGGCGGGTGGACCACGACGGTCTGGGCGCCCAGTTGCTCGGCGGCCCGCACGCTGCGGTCGAGCTTCGCGATCGGGTTCGCACCCCACACGCGCTGCGAGATGAGAAGGCAGGGCGCATGCACCGACAGCACGGGGACGCTGTAGCGCCTCGACAGCTCCTCGACGGCGTCGATGTCCTGGCTCACGGACTCCGCCCACACCATCAGCTCGACGCCGTCATAGCCCAGGGCGGCGGCCATCTCGAACGCGGCCTCGGTCTTCAGTGGGTAGACCGAGGCCGTCGACAGACCGACCTTGATGGCGGGACGCACCCCGATCAGCCTGATTGCAAAAGCGCGAGCGGCCCGAGGGTGACGAGCGCGCCGACCGCCACCGCGATCAGCGTGCTACCGATGTCCTCGGTCTTGCGCACCACCCGGACTCCGACCACGAGGCCGAGGATCACCAACACCGACAGCACCAGCGCGACGATGTTGTTCCACTTCCACAGCTGGTCGAACGCGACGAAGAGACCGGCGCCGAAGATGACGGCGACGACGCTCTGCCCCACCACCCACAGACCGTGGACCAGCGGCGACATCTGCCGCTGTGGCTCGAGTTCGTCGTCGTCCTCATCGTCGGCGAGGTCGTCGGCGGGGTCGGCCGACTGTTGCCGACCGCCGCGGCGCGCGACGTCGTCGGCGACGGTTTCGCCACCGAACAACGGATCCTGCGTCGACCGCAGGTACGACGGCAATTCGTCATCGTCGGTGTCGTCATCGTCGGTGTCGTCATGGTCAGCGTCGTCGAGGGCCGTGTCGTCGAGGGCCGTGTCGTCGAGGGCCGTGTCGTCGTCGTCCGCGTCGTCGAGCGCCGTGTCGTGGGCCTCGCCGGCCTCGTCCTCGAGGTCCTCGGACACCGTGTCGTCGATGTCGGCAGGGCCGACGACGCCGTCGACGGGGCCTTCGGCGTCGACATCCACCGGGTCGGGGCTCATCAGCTCCGCGTCGACGGCCGGCGCGCTCTTGCGGCCGAACCGGCCGAACGGCGAGCGGCGCGGCGCGGCGACGGCGTCCTTCGACTCCTCGGCAACAACCTCATCGTCGGTGACGTCGGTCGAGGTGGCGTCGGAGTCACCGGAATCGTCGGAGTCCTCGACCTCGACGAGCTCGTCGTCGGCCTCGGTCACCTCCGCCGCATCAGCAACATCGTCGCTCTGCTCGACGGGGGCCTCGTGGTCGACGTCGGCCTCGGCGGCTGCGGCCTGCTCCGGTTCCGGCTCGGGTTCCGGTTCCGGCTCGGGCTCGGCGGGTTCGTCGGGCCGGACGATCGGGATCTCACCGGTGAGCTCGGCGACGGTGACGGCATCGGCGTTACCGCGGCGACGGCGACGCCGGCCACCGACCGGGGGTGCGCCGATGGTGCCGTTCTTGGCCAGCAGTTCGGCGACCGAGATCGGTCGGGTGTTGGTGTAGTCGTCTGGTCCAGTCATCGCCTGCTCGCTCTCGCGGTTGCCTGCTTACCGTCCAGCATTACGCACCGACACCCGCCCGGCGGGCGAATGCCCGCCCACGAGCGCCGTACCGTCGGCTTCGCTGTCGAGTTTCCGCAGGATCAAGCCCTCCCGCAACGCCCATGGGCAAATGTCTACGCTTTCGATACCTAGGGCTTTCATGCTCGCCTCGGCCACCAGGGCGCCCGCCACGATCTGCGGCGCACGGTCGGCGCTGACTCCTTCCAGCTCGGCACGGTCGGACGCGGTCATCCTAGAGATGAAAGCTATGAGCTGGCGAAGACCCGCTGCGGTCAGCGTGCGCTTGACCCGGGGACCCGCGCCCGACGGCGCCGCACCGGTGAGCCGGGCCAGCGAACGGAACGTCTTCGACGTCGCGACCGCCAGATCGGGGGTGCCCGCCTCGGTGATCGCGGCCCCGGCCTCGGAGAGCTCATTGGCCAGCCAGTCCCGCAGCATCGCCACGCGCCGGCGGCCGGGCGGATCCTCGGGCAGCCACTCGCGGGTCAGCCGGCCGGCGCCCAGGGGTAGCGACATCGCCACATCGGGCTCTTCGTCCACCCCGCTCGACAGCTCGAGCGACCCGCCGCCGATGTCGATGTTGATGATGCGGCCGGCGCTCCAGCCGTACCAGCGCCGCACCGCCAGGAACGTCAGCCGCGACTCGTCGACACCGCTGAGCACCCGCAGATCCACGCCGGTGTCCGACTTCACCCGCGCCAGCACGTCTTCGGAGTTCTTCGCATCGCGTACCGCCGACGTCGCGAACGCCATGAGCTCCGAGCACCCCGAGCTGGTGGCGATCTTGGCGAACTCGTCGATCGTGCCGATCAGCTTGTCGGCGCCTCTGCGCGTCAACTTCCCCGACGTGTCGATGGCCTCGGCGAGCCGCAGTGAGGCCTTCGTCGAACTCATCGGCGTGGGATGCCCACCGCGGCGCGCGTCCACCACCAACAGGTGAACGGTATTGCTGCCCACGTCGAGCACGCCTAATCGCACCCGTCCAACCTAATGGGTCTACCGTGGAAAACCGTGACTGGTCCGTACCCGGGTGAGGTGGAACTCGATTTCGCCCGTGAGTGGGTGGAGTTCTACGACCCCGAAGACCCCAAACACTTGATAGCGGCGGATCTGACATGGCTGCTGTCGCGCTGGACGTGTGTGTTCGGCACCCCGGCGTGCAAGGGCACCGTCGCGGACCGCCCCGACGACGGATGTTGTTCCCACGGCGCGTTTCTCTCCGACGACGACGACCGCGCCAAGCTCGACGACGCCGTGAAACTGCTCACCGACGAGGACTGGCAGTTCCGGGACAAGGGCCTCGGCAAGAAGGGCTACCTCGAGCTCGACGAATACGACGACGAACCCACGTGGCGGACGCGAAAGTACAAGGGGGCGTGCATCTTTCTCAATCGTCCCGGCTGGCCGGGCGGCATCGGGTGCTCGCTGCACACCAAGGCGCTGCAGTTGGGCGTGGAACCGCTGACTCTGAAACCGGAGGTGTGCTGGCAGCTGCCGATCCGGCGCACGCAGGAGTGGGTCACCCGTCCCGACGGCTCCGAGATCCTCAAGTCGACGATCACTGAGTACGACCGGCGCGGTTGGGGCGAAGGCGGGCTCGACCTGACCTGGTACTGCACCGGCGACCCCAACGCCCATATCGGAGAGAAGCCGGTGTGGCAATCCTATGCACCGGAGCTGACCGAGCTGCTCGGTGAGAAGGCGTACGGCGAATTGGCGGCACTGTGCAAGCGGCGCAGCGGTTTAGGGCTGATCGCCGTTCATCCCGCCACACGGGCCGCGCAGTGAGCGATCCGCTCTACCTGTTCCGGCTCATCCCCCCGCGCGCCGATTTTGCGCAGACGATGACCGACGCCGAACAGGACGCGATGGCCGGGCACACCGAGTACTGGAAGGAACTGCTGGCCGCGGGGCGGGTGGTCGTCTACGGGCCGGTGGCCGATCCGGAAGGGGTGTGGGGACTCGGGGTGTTGCGGGCCGCCGACCGTGCCGAGGCGCTGGCCCTCGGCGAGGCGGACCCCTCGGTGATCGCCGGGGTCAACACCTTCGAGGTGCTCGAGATCATGGACGGCCGTACGGGCTAGCGAGCCGCCGCGGCGCGGCGGTGCGCCGCAGTGCGGGGGCCACCGGCCGCCCCTGCAGCAGGCCCGCCACGTCTCCCGCGTCGATCGCGAAGCGGTAGACCGGCAGGGCATCGCGAACGGCGGCGATCGTGTGGTCGACGGCGTCGTCGTCGTGAGCGGCCGACGTCACGAACGACTGTCCGAGCACGCCGCGGCGCAGCAGTTCCTGCATGAACAACGTCCGATAGGCCTGCGACGGTGCACCCTCGGCGTCGCGGGTCACGAACACCAGGCACGACGGGCGGCCAGTCACCGTGAGGTGGTCGGCCAGTCCCGCCTCGGCGATGGCCGCGTTCGCGCCCGCGGCCAGTCGACGCCCGGCCTGCTCCATCCGCGCCACCGGATCCTCGGTGCGGTACGCCGCGACAACAGCGCGGAACGCCGCCAGCGACGCCGTTTCCGGGCCATGTGTGGTCGACAGCAGGAACACCCGGTCGGCGTCGGTGCGCAGCCCGCCGCGCTCCATGTACTCGCGACGGCCCGCGAGCGCCGACAGCGGGAAGCCGTTGGCCATCGCCTTGCCCCAGCACGACAGATCCGGGGTCACCCCGTAGACCGACTGTGCGCCCCCGGCCGCCCAGCGGAAGCCGGTGATCATCTCGTCGAACACGAGCAGCGTGCCGTGCCGGTCGCACATGTCCCGCACACCCTCCAGGTATCCCGGCGCGGGTTCGGCCGTGGCGGTGGCGGCTTCCATCACGACGCAGGCGACGTCGTCCTCGGCCAGCAGCGCGGCCAGCGCGTCGAGATCGTTGTAGGGGAAGCGCTTCGTCGTGGCCGCATGGCCCGACGGGATTCCCCCGGCCATCGGGGTGGTGCCGATGAACCAGTCGTCGGTGGAGAAGAACGGTTGGTCGCAGATCGCGACCGTGCCGCGGCCGGTGACCGCTCGGGCCAGGCGGACCGCGGCGGTCGTCGCATCCGAGCCGTTCTTGGCGAACTTGACCATGTCGGCGCCGGGCACCAGATTCAGGAACTCCTCGGCGGCAACGAGTTCGGCTGCGGTCGGTCTGCTGAAGTTGACCCCACCGGCGATGGCGCGGGTCACGGCCTCGACGACCGGTGGGTAGCCGTGCCCGAGCGTGACCGAGCGCAGACCCATCCCGTACTCGATGTAATCGTTGCCGTCGACGTCCCATACGCGAGCGCCCGCGCCGTGGGTCAGCACCGGGGGCATGGACTCCGGATACTGATCGGCGCCACGGGCGTAGGTGTGGGCCCCACCGGGGACGAGATCGTGCAGACGGTCCTGCAGAAACCGGGAACGGGCGAAACTTCGTGTTTCCGAGACGAAGTCGTCGACCAGCCACCGGCCGTCGAGCTCAGGCCAGCGCAGCGACACCTCGTCCAGCAGGTCGGGCAAGGTCAGCAGCACCGTGTCGGGTGCGGAGGCTACGAGGTCCTGCGGGGAGATGATCGGGATGTCGGTGCCGGGCATGCGGCGGCCCTGCTTGGCCGGTGACGCGTCGGCGACCGCGGCGACCAGAGACGCATCGGCACCGGCGCGGCTGAACAGCGAAACTGCCCGCGACGCCGCACCGTAGGCATACACGCGGCGCCCCGCCCGACGTTCGGCTTCCAGCCGGCACCGCAACGCGACGGTCTGGGTCTCGGCGGCATCCTGGAGCGTCGCGACGGTCGCCGGGTCGGTCAGGGCGGCCTCGGCGTGCAGCAGCTCGGCCACCGCGGGACCAGGCTCGCCGCTGCCGTGCACGGCGGCCACGAGCACCGTGCCGCCGTACAGATCGAACGTCCACGCGTCGGCGGCCCGCATGCCGACCCGAGCGAGTTGCGCCACCACCGCCGGTGTCGAGTAGTACGCGAAGTGACCGTGGCGCAATGCATTCCACTGCCCACCGGCGACGATCGCGGCCAGCGTGTGGAACTGCAGGAGCAGCACCCCGCCTGGCGCGGTCGTGGCGGCGCGCCGCGCGAAGGCCGCCTGCTGATCGGGTTCGTGCATGATGCCGAAGCAGTCCAGGACGACGTCAGCGGGGCCTTCCGAGCCCTGGTAGCCGCGGTCGGTCAGCAGCGGCAGCCAGCTGCCGCCGTGCGGGCTGCCGAATTCGCGCACAGTCTTGCCCGACAGCCAACCGGCCGCCGCGACCTTCGCAACGGCCTGAGAGGCTTGGTCTTTCAATGCCTGCGGTTCGACCCCGCGCGGCTCGGCGGTCTGGGTGTCGTCCTCGGCGAGTTGCGCCAACCCGCACGCGTCGCAGAGCACCATCGCCAGCGCATGCACGGCCTCGTCCGCCACCGGCGAATCGGCAGACGGGAAGTGGTCGGCGGCGGGTACCGCCCCGAGGTCGAGCACCCGACGCAGCCGAGGGTGCCGACAGCTCCGGCACGTGCCGTCGATCAGTGGGGCGCTCATGTCACGATGGCTTCGTGCGTATCGAACCGAGCAGTCTCGACGGCGTCGTCACCTTCGTTCCTCAGCCGCACCCCGACGAGCGTGGCTGGTTCACCCGCACCTTCGACGCCGAGATCTTCGATCGGTGGCGCGGTGTCACAGGGGCGGCGGCCGGCTTCCTCCAGGATTCCCAGTCCCGCTCGGCGAGGGGAGTTCTGCGCGGCATGCACGGACGCCGCGCACCCGGCGAAGCCAAGTTGGTGCGATGCGCCCGCGGCGCGGTGCACGACGTGCTGGTCGACGCCCGGCCGGAATCGCCGACGTTCGGGCAGCACGAGGCATTCCTGCTCGACGACGTCACGTTCGCGCACCTGTACGTCCCACCCGGAATGCTGCACGGGTTCCAGGCGCTCACCGAGTGGGCGGACGTGTGCTATCGGATCGACCGCGCGCACGATCCCGCGGACGACCTCGCAGTGTCGTGGCAGGACCCCACGCTGGCGATCGAGTGGCCGCTGCACCCGCCGACGATGTCCGCACGCGACGCCTCGGCCGGCAGCTGGGAAGAGTTGCTCACACGAATTCGCTGACACGACGCATCTTCTCGTCGAGGTGACCGGCGCTCTGCAGATGGGCGAGCCGGGCAAGCCGGGTGAAACTCCGCTCGAAGTCGCCCGCGGTCAGACCGTAGCGGACGTACGCGTCGGCCAGCTCTGCCGCCCCGTCGGCGACGGGCACGACCGCTTCGAAACCGAGTTCGATACGCGCGCGGGCGAAGTCGACGCGGTAGGAGCGCGGGTCGGCACCGGTTTCTCCGGTGATGTCGACGCGCGCCCCGGGAACGGACTCGGCGACGCGGCGGGCGATCTGCTCGACGGTCACGTTGTTGGTCTCGCTGCCGATGTTGTAGGCCCGGCACGACACCAGGTCGGCCGGGGCGGTCAGGCAGAGCGCGAACGCGTCGGCGATGTCGCGGGCATGCACCAGCGGACGCCACGGTGTGCCGTCGGACAGCACGCGCACCACCCCGGTCAGCACCGCGGAGCCGACCAGGTTGTTGAGCACGATGTCGGCGCGCAACCGCGGCGAGAATCCGAAGGCCGTGGCGTTGCGCAGGAAGACGGGCGTGAACGTGGAGTCGGCAAGCGCGGTCAGATCATCCTCGACGCGCACCTTGCTCACGGCGTACGGCGTCAGCGGGCGCAGCGGCGCGGTCTCGTCGACCAATCCGTCGCCCGCCGCGCCGTACACCGAACACGTCGATGCGTAGCAGAACCGTTGCACGCCTGCCTCTTTGGCCAACCGCGCCAGCCGCACGGAGGCGTGGTGGTTGATGTCGTGGGTGATGTCGGGGTTGAGAGCCCCGAGCGGATCGTTCGACAGAGCGGCGAGATGCACCACGGCGTCGATGCCCTGCAACTGCTCGACGGTGACGTCACGCAGGTCACCGCGCAGCGCCGGCGGGTCCGCGGGCTGCGGACCCAGCACGCAGTCGGCGAAGAACCCCGTGTCGAGGCCGACCACCTCGTGGCCGGCCGCCTGCAGCACCGGCACCATCACCGTGCCCAGATACCCCTGGTGGCCCGTCACCAACACCTTCATGCTGTCTCCCCGAATCTCACGATCGTCTTCTCCATCAGGAACGCCTCGGCGTGCCCACTGCGACACTGGATCCCACGCAGTCGGGACAGACCGAGGAACGCGTCCTCGTCGAACCAGTCGCGGTCGGTCTGCGACGGATAGTGCTTGTGCAGCAGTCGCGCCTTCTCCCGCGCGATCTCCGTGCCGATCGGATGGAACACGCTGGGCGCGGGCGTATCCGACTCCCACTTGAGGATCTCGTAGCCCAGGATGAGGTGGTCCCGGAACTCGGTGGGGGTCAGCTCGGCCAGCAGCCGGTGATCCTGGTGGGCGTCCGCGCGCTGCGTGCTGAACACGATGTCGGGCTCACAGCTGTGGCGGAACGCGCGTAGCCCGTTCTTGACGTCGTTCCAGTGCGCGGGGGTGGCCCCGTCCGGGATACCCAGCAGCGTCAACTCCACCTCTGCGTCCGGACAGAACGCCGCGAGCGCACCCCGCTCCTCGGCTTCCCGCTCTGTGCCGGCGCCGCACAGCACCAGTGCGTGCACGCGAAGCCCCGGGTTGCCGCGGCTCAGCGTCAGAAGCGTGGCACCCATGCCGATCGCGATGTCGTCACAATGTGCGCCCAGAACGGCGATCTCGCGCACCGCACCCGTTTGCAGGCCGATCATGACGCCACCGTCTCGTGCCTCTTCTCGTGCTCCCACAGCGCCCACGGCCGCTCCCCGCTGCGGTACGCGGCGTCGAGCTCGGCGCGTTCCTTGAACGTGTCGGCAGGCTTCCAGAACCCGAGGTGCTTGTAGCCGTAGAGCTTTCCGCGGGTGGCCAGCCGGCCGCACACGTCCTCGACCAGATCGCAGTTCTCGGTGAGCATCTCGAGCACCGCGCCGGAGAGCACGAAGTAGCCGCCGTTCTCCCAGATCGGCAACCGGGAGACCGGGGTGATGCCGGTGACCGCGCCGGCATGCGGGCCGGATTCGACGATGTCGACGCAGTGGAACGACGACTGCGGCGGCACGATCAGCATCGACGCCATGGCGCCGGATTCCTTGACCTCGGTGATGATGTCGTTCATCGGCGCATCGGTCAGCACGTCGGCATAGTTGGCCAGGAAGTACTCTTCGCCCTCCAGGTGGGGGCGCACCCGTCGCAGTCGTTCCCCGATGGGTGATTCGGCGCCGGTGTCGACGAACGTGATGGTCCAGTCGCTGATGTCGGTCTGCAGCAGTTCGACCTTGCCGCCGCGGATGACGAAGTCGTTGGACACCGACTCCCGGTAGGACAGGAAGTAGTTCTTGATGTGCTCGGCGCCATAGCCCAGGCACAGCACGAAGTCGGTGTGGCCGAAATGCGCGTAGTAGCGCATCACATGCCAGATCAACGGTCGCGGACCGATCATCTGCATCGGCTTGGGGATCTCGTCGTCGCTTCCGTTGCGCATCCGCATGCCGTAACCCCCGCAGAACAGGACGACCTTCATTGTTGTTCTCCTTCCGCCAGATCGACGACGTGCAGGGTGGGCAACGGATACACCAGGCGCGCACCCCACGACCCCGCGTAGCGCAGCTGTTCGGTGATCTCGCGCTCCAAGTTCCACGGCAGCACGACGATCACGTCGGGCTGATCCTTGGCCAGCTGCGCCGGATCGTGGATGGGGATGCGCGTCCCGGGAGTGAAACGCCCGTGCTTGTAGGGGTTCCGGTCGACGGTGTACTCGATGAGGTCGGAACGGATGCCGCAGTAGTTGAGCAGGGTGTTGCCCTTGCCGGGCGCCCCGTAGCCGACCACGCGCTCACCGCGGGCACGGCAATCGAGGAGGTGACGCAGCAGCCCATGCCGGATGCTCTCGGTGCGCGGCCGCAGCGCGAGGTATCCGCCGACGTCGTGCAGCCCGGCGCGCTCCTCCGAGGCCAGTGCATCGGTGACCCGCTGCGACGGCGCCACCCCGAGTTCGGCCGGCCGGGCCCACAGCCGGATCGACCCGCCGTGCGTCGGCAGCATCTCGACGTCGACGACCGAGAGACCCCCGGCCGCCAGCGCCCGCATCGCCGAGAGCACGGTGTAGTACTGGAAGTGCTCGTGGTAGACGGTGTCGAATTGCCCGAGCGACACCAGATTCAACGCGTGGTGCACCTCGATGCTGCACCAGCCGTCGTCGGCGACCAGGGTCCGCAGCGATCTGGTGAACCCGTTCAGATCGGGGATGTGGGCGTAGACGTTGTTGGCGACGACCAGATCGGCGGGGCCGTGTTCGGCGCGCGTCGCGGCCGCCGTCTGCTCGTCGAGGAACGCCGACACCGTGGGCACACCCCGTCGGCGAGCGGCATCGCCGACGTTGACCGACGGCTCGATGCCCAGGCATCGGATGCCGGCGTCGACGACGTGGGTCAGCAGGTATCCGTCGTTGCTGGCGACCTCGACGACGAACGAATCCTGCTGCAGCCCCACCTTTTCGGTGGCCTCGCCGACGAAGCGACGGGCGTGGTCCACCCAGCTGTCGGAATACGACGAGAAGTAGGCGTATTCGGTGAAGGTGTCCTTCGGTGTGATCAACGCCGGGATCTGCAGCAGCAGGCAGTCCTGACAGATCCGCAGATGCAGCGGATAGGTGACCTCCGGTGCATCCAATTCACCTGCGGTGAGGAACTTCTCGCACGGCGGCGTGGCGCCGAGGTCCAGGACGCTGTGCATCCTGGCCGAACCGCACAACCGGCACGTCATCGTGAACATCCCTTCGCCTGGTAGCGGTAGACGGTGGTGGTCTCGTCCTGCAGGCGAACGCACCACTGCGGACTCCCGGCGAACTGAGCCTCGAACCGGTCGACGGCGTCTGGCGTCGCGTAGCCGAAGTAGGTGAACGCCGCCTTGGCGTCGTCGGTGAAGACGACGTACGTCTCCCCCGGGCTCGCGGCGGCCTGCGCGGTGACGTCGTCGAACTGCCGGCCGTCCGGGAAACCGTCGAGGAAGCCGGGCCACTTCTCGACGACCGGGGTGTCGAACGAGTCGTTCTGCGCGGCGAAGTCGACCCACCTGGCCGTCGCGCGGGTGGGCATCCCCGCCGAGTGCAGGCTCCACAGGGTGGCCGGTGGCCGCGCGCTGTCGACGAGGCTGTTCAGCAGCGCCAGTTCGGAGGGCCGGGCCATGTTCAGATACCAGTTGCCGTAGTACCCCTGCAGGCCGGCGGCGGCGATCGCCGCGAGCGCCGCGGCGGCGACGTAGTGCGCGAGCGGCCGGGTGAAGGCGGCGACGGCCAACGGGGCGATCAGCACGGCGGCGCCGGGAACCGCATAGAGGTAGACGCGGAAGATGGCCTCACCGCCGTAGCTGCTGAACATCAACAGCACGAACGGGCTGAACGCGAGGATCACGGGTATTGCGACGGGGCGCTTTCTGCGCCACCACACCACCGCCGCCACCACGGCCAGCAGCATGACCGTCGCCGACAGCCCCCGGCACACCAGCGACGTGGTCACCTTCGCGAGCGAGCCCGCGTACTCCGCATTCCCCGAACCATTGGCCAGGGGGTTGAGGCTCGACAGCCCGCCGTGTTCGAACACGATGTAGCGCCGCGGGTACAGGTAGCCGAAAAGTACTGCGACATAGCCGATCAGCGTCCAACGCGGGCGCAGGTGGCCGGTGACCGCCAACGCCAGCACGACCCCGAAGATCCAGTACGGCGTCAACTGGTGGGTCGGAACCAGCGCCGCGAACAGAGCGAACGCCAGCCACCCGGCGCGGCGGTCGGCCCGCGACGCCAGCAGCGCCACGACGATGCCCAGCCCCAGCACGAATCCGTATGCCTGAGGGGCGAAGTAGTCCTGGGCCACCCAGTTGGCCAGCTCGGCGATCATCACCGCGGCGAGCACCGCCCGCCGGTCCAGACCCAGCATGGCGGCCAGCGAGCCGACCACCAGCGCCAGCACGGCGTGGATGACCGGGGCGAACCAGTGCGCGACGGATGTCGGGTCCAGCGTGGTGATGTCGCTGAACCAGGCGAACGTGGTGAAGAACGCCGGCCATTCCCGGTAGACGTCGACGCCGGTGGGTGGCAGAACCCGGTGGGTCAGCAGGTAATCGACGATGCCGAGATGCTTGTAGGTCCACGCGTACATCGGCAGGTCCGTGATGAGCGTGGCGGTCAGCCGCAGCACCATGATCGTCGCGACGATGGCGGCGGCCGCGGTGAGCAGTGCGTTGCGGCGCAGCGCCGCAACGAACGTCGCGACGAGCACCGCGGCCAGCACCACCAGTGCCGGTCCGGTCCCGGTCGCCAGCAACCCGAACGGCGACGGTGCGGCGTTCGCCATACCCGGCAGCGCCACCGCCCACGCGCACAGCACCGCCACGATGACGAGGTAGGGCGCGCTCACTCGCCATGACTGCGGGAGCAGCGTGACAGGAACGCGCAGCGGCGGGTGCGGGCGACGCAGCGCGCACAGCACCGCCGAGGCGGCGACGGCGGCCACCAGGGCCACGAGCAGCGGCGCCGGTAGCCAGTCACCCAGCCACGTGACCGTGACCGTGCCGGCGGCGGCCGCCGCCATCCCGGTCGTCGGGACGATCGCCACGGCTGCCGCGACGGGTACTCGCAACCACAGCACCGCCGCCATGCCCGGTCCCGTGAGAACGAACACGGTCAGCAGAACCGCCCGCGCCGGGGCGCCGATCGGTGCCAGGGCCAGAAGGCCGGCCACCGCGGAAACCAACGTCAACCACTCCGGCCGCAACGCGTCGACCCGACGCCGCGGGGGCGCCACGGCGCGATGCCGGCCGCGCACCTGCGGGCGCGGTGATGTGGGCCGTTCCAACAGGTCAGTCACCGGTCACCCGCACCCAGTCGACCGTCATCGCGGCAGGAGACGGCGTGGAGGCATCGGCCGGTCCGGGCCAGGACCCGCCCACGGCGACGTTGAGGAGCAGATAGAACGGCTTGTCGAAGACCCATTGCTGGTCCGGCGGCAGATCCGCCTCCCGGAACACCGCGGTGGTGCGGTCGTCGACGCCCATCGTGATCACCCCGGGGTCGCGCTGCACCCAGTAGGTGTGGAAGTCGTCGACGAAGGACGGCTGGATCGGCTCGGTGCTCGCGAGCTTGTATTCGCGCCCGTCGGAGTCGGGGCCGATCGCCCCGTTGTGGATGAAGTCGGCGCCCGCGATGGTCTCCACCACGTCGAGTTCGCCGCTGCGCGGCCAGCCGACCTGGTCGATGTCGTCGCCCAGCAGCCAGAACGCCGGGTGCAGGCCCGTGCCCCGGGGCAGCTGCAGTCGTGCCTCCGCGCGCCCGTGCACGAACGACAGCTTGTCCTTGGTGGTCAGCCTGGCGGAGGTGAACCCGTCGCCGTCGCGGCGAGCCGTGATCACCAGGTGACCGTCGCCGTCGAGCGCCGCGTTCTCCACGGAGTCGGTGTAGGTCTGCGCCTCGCCGTTGCCCCAGCCGCCGCCGCCGAGGTCGTACCCCCAGCGCGCAGGATCGGGACGGCTGCCTGCAGGACCGTTGAAGTCGTCGAACATCACCACGGCTGCCGACGCGGTGGGCCGGTCGATCGTGCACAGCAGCGTCACCGGCACGACGGTGACCACAAGCAGCGTCCCGGCTCTGAGCCAGGCCCGCCCCGTCCGGCGTCGGCGGGGTTCGTCCTCACCGTCACCACTCACCCGGCGCAGCCACGCAACACAGGGTCCGATCAGGATGATCGCCGACAACGTCTCGGCGGCCAGGTACGCCCACCCGACGCCGACGATGCCCATCGAGCGGGTGGCGAACCAGGAGCCGGCGATGATCACCGCGGTCATCAGCGCCTGCACGCTCAGATAGAGGCCCAGTCGGCGGCGCACGCGGGAGAAGCCCTCGTACACCGCGGCTACCCCGGACAACGGCAAGAACGCGGCGGCCAGCCACAGCAGACCGTGCGCCTCGGCGCGGTACTCCGGTCCGGCGATGCTGAGCATCAGCGGGCCCGCCAGGACCAGGCCCGCGGACGCGGCGATCGCCACGGCCGCCAACGTGCGCACCATGCGCCAGGACAGCGCGGCGATCTGGTCCGGGTGCGCGGCCACCTCGGCGACGTAGGGGCTGACGACGAGGTGCAGCATCAGGTAGAGCGCGCTGATCATCGCCCACGCGACCGCGAAGTAGGCGTTGGCGGCCTCCCCGACCTGGGTCACGACGATCAGCGGGACCACCAGGGGTCCGATGGACCACAGCGACGCGATGCCGAACGACGATCCGAAGTAGGACCACATCTGGCGACGCGGCGGCAGATCCGGCTCGCGCTGCCAGCGGGCGTGGGTACGGCTGCGCCGATCCAGCACGACGTAGGTGCACAGCGCCGCCACGGCGGCGGTCAGCGTCCAGCTCAGCACGATGGTCGCGGCGTGGTCCCAGACCGCCAGCGCCGCCACCGCGGCCAGCTTCGCGACCGCGTGCACGAGGTTCTTCACCGCGGCCCAGCGCGCCACCCCGAGACCGGCCGACGCCTTGTCGAGCAGCGCGAAGACGGCGAGCACGAGCACCATCAGCGGGAAACCGATGATCGCCGAGGGAGTCTGGAACAAGGGGTCGCGCGGACCGAACGCCACGAGTGCGGCGCCGGTCAGCACACCCATGGCCGCGACGAGCACGAATCCGCGGCGCAGCAGGTCGGGTGCGCGCCTGCCGGCGACGGGCAGGAACCGCTCGTAGAGAACGTCGATGCCGAGGGTGGACATCGTCGACAGCAGCACCGCCGAGGTGATGAGTGCCGACGCCAGACCCACCTGGGCAGGTGGGAACAACCGCGCTGCCACCGCCCAGAAGGCAAGGCCCAGAACGCCTGTCGACGCCGTCGACAGGATCAGCGCGACGGTGTTGAGCCTCAGGTTCTGCGCGGCCGTCGGGTCATCTCCGGTGCCGTCACGTCGGTGCGTCGCGAGTGCCGGGCTCATCGTGGCACCGCCAAGGGGGCCACGGACCGCCCTTCCCGCCGCGCGGCGCGGTAGGCCCGAAAGCCGGCCAGCACCGATCGCCAGGCCGGCGTGGTGAGTCCCTCGGGCAGCAGATGAGCCAGTTCGTCAGCCGGTCTCGAGGTGGCCGCCGACGCCGCCAGGTAGGTCGCGAACTGAGGTGCTTTGACCACCGCGGTGCCGAAGGCCCGGGGAGCGATCGCGGGATCCAGCGCGATCTTGGCGATCCAGGCGCCGAGCCCCACTCCGTAGGTCCGGCTCTGCGCGGCCAGTCCCTCACTGCTGGCGCGGTGACGATGCCACACGATCGACGCCGGGTCGTACACCAGTTGGCCGCCGTCGCGCAGCAGTCGGAAGAACATGTCGAGGTCTTCGCCGCCGCCGCTCGGGGAGCCGGCTCCGAGCGCCTCGTCGAAACCACCGACCCGTATCACCGCGGCGCGATCGACGGCGAAGTTCGCCCCGGTGCCGTAGTGCCCGACGGCGAACGGGAACAGCGGGATGTCGAGCGGCGGTGCCGCCCAGTCGAAGACGCGCGCGCGCAGGCAGGTCGACCAGCCGACCCGGGCGTCGAAGTACGCCTGAGCAGGGGTCCGCAGTTCCGCGGCAGGGACAAGACCGGAGACACACGAGACGGCGTCACCGCGGGTGAACCCGCGGGCGACCGCGGTGAGCCAGTGCCTGTCGACGACGACGTCGTCGTCGGTGAACGCCACCACGTCCCCCGCGGCAGCCAGCAGACCCGTGTTGCGGGCCCGGGACAATCCCGGGCGCGGTTCGTCGATCACCCGGACCCGGGCGTCGCCGAGCCCGGCGACGTACCGGTGCGTGGCGTCGGTGGCCGCGGCGTTGTCCACGACGATGATCTCGAGGTCCGGGTAGTCCACCGCCCGGACCGAGTCGAGCGCAGTCTGCAGCATCGACACCCGGTCTCGGGTACAGATCACGACCGTGATCGCGGGAGCCGGTTGCGGCAGGGCCGGCGGTGCCGACGGGTGGGGCAGCGCGGCTGCCGCCGCGCGCAGCCGATCGGCGTCGACGGTTCCGTCGGTGACGTCGAGGGACACGAATCCGAGCGGGCCACCGTCGGCGCGTATCAGCAGGCACGCCCGAGCGAAGCCGCTCGCCTCACGCAGTCGATACCTCGGCGCGTCGCTGTCTGCGCCGAGCGCGTCGACCCACACCTCACCGATCCAGGTCGCGCCATCCCAGGTGGGGGCCTCGGCAGCCGGAAGGACCGGGGCGATCGTGGCCTCGGGCAGGGTCAGATCGGTCATGAGCCCGCACCACCCCGACGGGCCACCGCGCCGCGCAGGTAGCCCGCGGTCGTGACGACGAGGCCGGCCACGATCATGGCCGCGCGCCTCCTACCGCCACGCTGCGGCGACGTCACCTCGCGGATCACCGCGCGCGGGAGCACCCGCATGGCGTAACTCTGTTCGCTGTCCAGCGATTTCGGCGCAGCGGCCAGCCGGGTCACCACCGCTTTGGACAACCCTTCGTGATAGCAGCGGCGCAGGAAGTATCGCGGCGTGGCGCGATCGGCGCTGACGTGGTGCGACACCGCCGCCGACGGATCGAGCAGGACGCGGTCCCCCGGGCGCTGCGCGCGCAACCGCAGGAACAACTCGGTCTCCTCGCCGCCGACCGGCACCGACCCCACCCGGCCGACCTCGGAGCGGAATCCGCCGATCTCGCCGAAGACCGATCGACGCAGCGACATGTTGCAGCCCAACGGATTTCGGACGGACGTCACGTGCTGTGGCTGCCCGACGTAGCTGCAGCCCACCACCCAGTCGAATTCGGCGGGCATCCAACTCGGCCGGCCGGACGGCCAGACCGGCGCGGCGTGGCCCCCGACACCGATCACCCCGGGGTCGCCGTAGTGCGTCAGCAACGCAGCACTCCAGCCCGGTTGCGCCGCGGCGTCGTCGTCGAGAAAGGCGACGATCTCGCCATCGCTTGCCGCGACTCCGGTGTTGCGGGCGTCTGAGAGCCCGCGTTGTCCGGTGTTGCGGCACAACATGATCCGAGGATCGGCACCGAAGCACCCGGTTGCCCGGTCGTACAACTCCTCGTTGTGGTCGATGACGATGACCAGCTGATTCACCGTATCTGGTTCAGCGAGAACAGATTCCACCGCTCGGCACAGATCGACCCAGCGCTCGAGAGTGTAGGCGCAGATCACGACCGACAGGCTGGGCGCCGGTCGGCGCACCTGCGGATCATCGACGTTCTGCAAAAGCATCGCCGTGGAGGTCCTTTCCCGCTCGCCTGGCCGCCGCACACCGGCGCCGGTCGCGCAGGTTGGAAAGGGCGTACAGACCGGTGCGACGCAGCTGCATGTCGTAGGACCGCAGCCGGCCGTAGAGCACATCGCCGGTGGTGACGCGCCAGCGTGTGTCACCGGCCAAGCCGTCACTGAAACCCAGCTGCTGCCGGAGTTGCGAACGCGCCGAGGTCATGGCCGTGGTGGACCCGCTGGCGATCCGGAACGCGGCCAACGTCGAGGGGATGCCGAAGAAGTCACCACGATCGAGGAGGCGGACCCACAGGTCCAGTTCGCTGAGAAACGACGTGACGTGCCGGAAGCCGCCGCAGCGGTCGAAGTCCTCACGCCGGAACATGGCCGCGACGGGCGGTCCGATCGGATTGGTGCCGCTACGCACGATCCGCCGCACCACACGGCCGGCCGGCTGCAAGCCCACGATGCCGGGGAGCCCGCGGTCGGGCCGCATCATCGCGCCGCAGTCGTCGACGAAGTCGGTGCGGGCCGAGACCAGGGTCACCGTCGGCATCGTGTCGAGAACCGATGCCTGCACACGCAGGCAGCTCGGCTCGACGATGTCGTCGGCACACACCACCTTCACGTATCTCCCTCGACTTTCCTGCACCGCGATGTTGAAGTTGTCCATCATCGGGACGGTGACGTCGTTGCGCAGCACGCGAACTCGCGGATCGTCGATCCTCTCGAGGATCTGCGCGGTGTCATCGCTGCTGTTGTTGTCGATGACCACGACTTCGAAGTCTTCGCAGTCCTGGTCCAGTGCGCTCGCCAGCGTGGCCGCCAGGTGGCGGCCCGCCTGATAGGCCGGGATACAGATCGAGACGCGCGGGCGCGGCGCCTGCTCACGCATCTCGCGAACCGGCGCCGTCCTCGACGTGATCGCCGTCGTCGTCGTGATACCAGCCATGTCGTCTTCCCCCCGGTCGACTCTTACTTCTCGGCCGCCAGAGCCTGTAGCACCCGGCCCGAGACACCCGTGTTGTGATCGCGAAGAACGGTGCGCAGCACCCGTATGCCGTCGCGGAACGCGCGCAGATTGGACGTGCCGTAGCGGCGCGGCATCTCCATGCTCGGTACCTCGGCGACGCGCAGCCCGGCCTGCATGGCCCGCACCGTCATCTCCGCTTCGATCTCGAAACCGGTGGCCTGCAACGACATCACCTCGAGGTAGCGGCGATGGAAGGCGCAGAAGCCGTAGCAGAGATCGGTGAGTTCGGCGTCGAAGGCGGAGTTGAACACCCGCAGCAGGAACTTGTTGCCCAGCCGGCGCAGCGGGGTGATGTCCGACGACCCCCCACCGGCGATGAAGCGGGAACCCTTGACGAAGTCGTAGCCGCTGGAGAGGAAGTGCAGGAAGTGTCTGATCTCCTGCGGCGCCATGCTCCCGTCGGCGTCCATCATCACGATCACGTCGCCGGTGGCCGCGCGAAAACCGGTCCGTAGCGCGTCACCCTTACCGGAGCCCTGCTGGGACACCACGCGGATGTCGGGCCGGCAGCTCTGCGCGGTGATGACGGTGGCATCGGTCGAATTGCCGTCCACGAGCACGATCTCGTCCACATCGTCGGTGATCTGTTCGAGCACCCAGGCAACGTTGCGCGCTTCGTTGCGGACCGGAATCACGAGACTGACCGTCATCGTCGGTCGGCCGGCGGCTCGCCGGCCGACGCCAGACCCGGCGCTCAGGCCGGTGCCATGGTTGGCACTGAGCAGACTGGCCGCACGCGGCGCAGTCGCGTCATGCCCATTCTGGGCTACCACTTCAGTCACCCTGACTCCCGTTCTGTTCGACGTTGGCGACGCTCCTCGCGGTCCCTGTGCCGTCGCTCACGGAGCGGCCAGTGCAAAGAGCGCAATGTTCGCTGCGCTGACAGCGACTGGATCAGGAAACGTCCGGTTTGCACGCTAGCAGTGCCCGCGCATGCCGTCTAGGCAAAGTTTTCGAGGCCTCAGCTAACCGTTTTCGGCTAGGTGCCTGTTAATCGGCGAGCCCGTCAAACTATAGCTTTCATCTGCAGCGACAGCCCCTGCGTTGCAGCTTCTGTCATAAACCAAGTGTCACAAATCGGAAAGAACTTGCAGTGTTGTGCAGACTTGGCAAACACATCTGCACCATGGTCCGTACCACCTGTGTGACGCAATTCACAGAAGTCCAAATCATAAATTTTGGCGGACGGGGTCGCTTGTTACGTCTAAGCAAAATTTGTTGCGCCCGCTGCGTACGGTTTCACCACGCACACCCGACCAAGCCTCCACAGAGGTGGAGGCTCGGTCATCTCGCTTCGGCGGGGCGGGTCAGCCCTCGAGCTTGTATCCCAGCCCGCGCACGGTGACCAGGTGCACCGGATTGGCCGGATCGGCCTCGATCTTGCTGCGCAGCCGCTTGACGTGCACATCGAGTGTCTTGGTGTCGCCGACATAGTCCGCGCCCCACACGCGATCGATCAACTGCCCGCGGGTCAGCACTCGCCCGCTGTTGCGCATCAGGTACTCCAGCAGGTCGAACTCCTTGAGCGGCAGCGTGATCGGAGTTCCGTTGACGCTGACGACGTGGCGCTCGACATCCATGCGCACCGGTCCCGCCTCGAGCACACCGTCATCTATGCCCGCATCGTCGGTGTCGGCCCCTCGGCGCAGCACTGCCCGGATTCGGGCGATCAACTCCCGCGCCGAGTACGGCTTGGTCACGTAGTCGTCGGCGCCCAGCTCCAGGCCCACGACCTTGTCGATCTCGCTGTCGCGGGCCGTCACCATGATCACCGGCACGCTCGACCGCGACCGCAGCTGTTTGCACACGTCGGTGCCGCTCATGCCGGGCAGCATGAGGTCCAGCAGCACGATGTCGGCGCCGGACCGCTCGAATTCGGCCAACGCGGACGGCCCGTCGGCCACCACGGTGGCCTCGAAGCCCTCCTTGCGCAGGAGGAAGGCCAGGGGATCGGCCAAGGACTCTTCGTCCTCCACGATCAGCACACTGGTCATCGCAGTCCTAGTCCTCTCGGTCGTCATGCTCGTCGGGGTCGTCCTCCCGCAGATACGCGGGGATCGACAGGGTGAACGTGGAGCCCGTTCCCGGCTGACTCCACAGCCGGATCGAGCCGTTGTGATTGGCGGCGACGTGTTTGACGATCGCGAGCCCCAGCCCGGTGCCTCCGGTGGCCCGGGATCGGGCCTTGTCCACCCGGAAGAATCGTTCGAACACACGCTCCTGATCGGCGGGTGCGATGCCGATACCGCGGTCGGTGACGGCGATCTCGATGTCGTCCCCACGCCGGCGGCGACTGACGGACACCGAGGAGCCGTCCGGGGAGTACGCGATCGCGTTGGAGACCAAATTGGCGATCGCGGTCACCAGCAATGTCTCGTCGCCGAGCACCCGGAAGCCGGTGGGCGCATCGGTCGTGACCGCGATGTCGGCGTTGTCGGCGGCGACCTTGTGCCGCGACAACGCCTCGGCGACCACCGTGTCGACGTCGACCGCTTCCAGATCCGGCAGCCGCTCGCCGCCCTGCAATCGGGACAGTTCGATGAGTTCGCCGACCATGCTGGCCAGCCGGTGGGACTCGGTGACCATCTTCTCGGCGAAGTGCCGAACCGTCTCGGGGTCCTCGGCGGAGGCGAGCACGGCCTCGGCGAGCACGCCCATCGCCCCGACCGGAGTCTTCAGCTCGTGACTGACGTTGGCAACGAAATCGCGGCGCGTCGCCTCCATCCGCGCGTGCTCGGACTGATCGTCGACGTAGAGCACCGCGAACCGGCGATCGTCCTCCGTCAGCAGTCGCACGTGGCCGCGGACCGAGAGCCCGGACCGTCCCGACCGCTCGCGTTTGCGGGGCGACAGGTCGAACTCGACGTCATCGCCGCTGGCCAGTGTCCGCTGGGCGGCCCGCCACGCCCTGTCGTCGAGCAACCGGTCACGGACCAGCCCGAGTTCGGTCGCGCGTTCGTTGGTGTAGACGACGTCGCGATAGGTGTCGACGACGACGATGCCGACCGGTGACTGGGCCACGGCGTGGCGCAGCATCTGCGACACCGTGATCCCGGTCTGCTCGACCGCGCGGCGCTCACGCCGCTGACGAAGTCGCGTGGCCGCCCCCAGGCCGAAGACCACACCGATCGACACGCCGAGCAGTGCCACGACCGCTGCGAGCAGCAGCGCCGAGGAGACACTCACGCGAAAATCGTACGCACTCGGTGAACGTCATCCCAGCAGCGTGCGGCGAAAACCGGACAAGTCACACACCCAGAGACCGATGTTCGGCCGGGCGCCGACAACCGTTCACCTTCTGTTCGCCCGACGCGGGCGGGGCGTCCTACTTCGCGCCCTGGGACGCCACGGCGGCGGCGCCCGCGGCCGCCGCGTCGGGGTCCAGATACGTGCCCCCGGCGACGGTCGGCTTCAGGTCGCCGTCCAGGTCGTAGCGCAGCGGGATACCGGTCGGGATGTTGAGTCCCACGACGTCGTCGTCGGACATCCCGTCGAGGTACTTGACCAGCGCCCGCAGCGAGTTGCCGTGTGCGGCGATCATCACGGTCTTACCGCTGCGCAGGTCGGGCACGATGACGTCGGTGAAGTACGGCACGAACCGCTCGACGACGTCTTTGAGGCACTCCGTCAGTGGCGGCCCGCCGGGCACGTCGGCGTAGCGGGGATCGGCGTCCTGGCTGTACGTGCTGCCCGGCTCGATCGGCGGCGGCGGGGTGTCGTAGCTGCGCCGCCACGCCATGAACTGCTCGTCGCCGTACTTCGCTTTGGTCTCGGCTTTGTCCAGCCCCTGCAACGCGCCGTAGTGCCGCTCGTTGAGCCGCCAGTCCCGGTGCACCGGAATCCAGTGCCGATCGGCCTTGTCCAGCGCGATGTTGGCCGTCGTGATGGCCCGGCGCAGCAGTGAGGTGTAGAGCACGTCGGGCAGCCGGTCGAGCTCGGCGATCAGCTCACCCGCCCGGGCGGCCTCGGCGCGACCCTTGTCGGTCAGATCGACGTCGACCCATCCGGTGAACAGGTTCAGCGCATTCCATTCACTCTCGCCGTGGCGAACGAGGATCAGCGTCGCGGTATCTGCCATGGGCCGATCTTCTCACGGGTCAGTTCTTGTCGTGGTCCTCGATGAGATGGGAGAACGCCTCGAGGTTCTTCAGCGACTCACCCCGCGAGACCCGCCACTCCCACTCCTTCTGGATGGAGGTGCGGAAACCCAACTCCAGCAGCGTGTTGAAGTCGTTGTCGACGGCCTCGAGGACCTGGCCGAGCACCCGGTCGATCTCCTCGGGGGTGACTGACGCCAGAGACATCCGGCCGACGAGATAGATGTCGCCGACGTTGTCGAGCGTGTAGGCGACGCCGTAGAGCCGTCGGTTGCGCTTGAGCAGGAACTTGTACACGCCTTCGAAGTTCTCGTCGGGCTTGCGGCACACGAAGGCCTCGATGCGGACCGAGTGTTCGCCGACGGTCAGGATGGTGTTGGTGGTGAGCCGACGCTCACCCGGGAGCGCGACCACCAGACCGGGCAGTCCGCCCGCCGCACCCTTGTGCAGGGTGTAGGGCAGATCGTGTTCGGCCAGCGTGCGCTCGATGACGGCTTGCACGTTGTCTGTGGTCATGCCCGTACTCCTCTGCGCATCGAGAACCGTCGCCCGCCCCGGCGGGCCGCGACGAGTGGTTGGTGGCGTCCCTGGTGCTCGGCGATCGCCCGTCCGTAACTGCCGAGCAGCGCATCGACGGTGTGCCCCCAGGAGAACCGGGCGGCGTGTTCGGTGGCGGCACGCCCCAGCGAATCGGGGTCGGCCGTCAGGATCCGCGACAGTGTGGCGGCCCAGTCGGCCGGGTCGTGGCCGTCGACCAACGCACCGCTGACGCCGTCGCGCACCGCGACCGGCAGGCCCCCGACCGACGCCGCGACGACGGGGGTGCCGCACGCCTGAGCCTCGACGGCGACCAGACCGAACGATTCCGAATAGCTGGGCACGGCGACGACGTCGGCGGCGCGGTAGACCTCCACCAGGCCGGCCCGGGATTGCGGCGGCAGGAACGTCACGCGGTCGGTGACACCCAGCTGGGCGGCAAGCCGTACCAGGCCGTCGGGCTGCGCCAGACCCGATCCCGACGGCCCGCCGGCGATCACCACATGCACACCGGGGAGCAGGGCCGCTGCGCGCAGCAGCACGTCGGGCGCCTTCAACGGCTGGATGCGACCGACGAACGCCACGATCGGCACACCCTGCGGCAGGCCGAGCGCGGTTCGGGCGGACGCCGAGTCGCCGGGGGTGAACGTGGTCAGGTCGACCCCCGGATACACGACGTCGATCTGACCCGGGTCCGCATGATGCAGCGAAACCAGTTGCGCCGCCTCGTGTTCGGTGTTGACGATGAGACGGTCGGCGGCGTCGACCACCTGCTGCTCACCGATGGAGCGCAGGGGAGGTTCGGGGGTGTCACCCTCGGCGAGGGCGGAGTTCTTGACCGCGGCCAGCGTGTGCGCGGTGTGCACCAGCGGCACCGCCCACCGGTCGGCGGCCAACCAGCCCACCTGCCCGGAGAGCCAATAGTGCGAGTGCACGACGTCGTAGTAGCCGGGCTCGTGGGTGGCCTCGGCGCGCAGCACGCCGGCGGTGAACGCACACAGCTGCGTGGGCAGGTCGTTCTTCTCCAGCCCCTCGAACGGGCCGGCGGCCACGTTGCGGACCAGCACGCCCGGCGCGACCGGCACCACCGGTGCGTCCGTCGACGAGGTCGCCCTGGTGAAGATCTCCACGTCGACCCCGCGGCGCGCCATCTCCAGCGCGGTCTGCAGGACGTAGACGTTCATGCCGCCGGCATCACCGGTACCGGGCTGCGCGAGCGGCGAGGTGTGCACGGACAACACCGCCACCCGGCGCGGCACGGGCAAAGGGTCGGTCGTCGGGCGCACAACATCATGTCTACACCGCGCGACCTCACCGCCCTCTCAGGCACTCACCTCGGGGCGACGGGCCTCGGCACGGCGCATGGCTCCGACCGGGTCGGCGAAGATGCCGCCGAGCGACACGATGCCCGCGCCCGCTTCCTGCACCCTGTTGCCGAACGCGGTCATCCGGATGTCGCGGTGGCCGAGCACCGAGCGCCGCGCGAACGCCTGCTCCACGACGCCCATCGCGTCGGTGTACTCCGTGAAAGCCTGTCCCCCGACCACCAGGTCGTCGGGATTGAGCATGTCCCTCAGCAGCGCGACGGCCTCGCCGAGAACCCGGGCGCGCTCGGTGACCAGCGCGACGGCCGCGTCGTCACCCTGCCGGGCGGCGCGCAGCACCGCGGTCACCGTCGACCCGGGCCCGTCCGCCGGCACGATGCGGGCTCTGCGCGCCGCCACGAGCACCGCTTCGTCGCTGACCGTCGACTCCAGTTCTCCGGTGCCGCCGAGCAATTCGGAGTGCGCCGGCAGCGCGGCGATCGTGCCGGGACCGCTGGCCGGGGAGTGCACCTGCCCGGCGATGGCCAGCGCGTAACCGACCGTCTCGCGGGCGTAGACGTACAGGCTGGTCGTCGGCCGGCCGGAGCGCCGGCGCGGCCCCAGCAGCAACTCGGCTCCGGCCATGGCGTCGACGTGGGCGGCCAGCGACACGGGGAGGCCGAGCGCCTCGGCGAAGGCGGGCCCCACCGGCGCATCCGACCAGCCGAGCCGGGGGTGGTCGAGGTAGCCGGTGGCGCTGTCGACCACGCCGCCTGCGGCGACCCCCACCCACAGCGGGCGTCTGCGATGCCACCGGCTCAGGTAGCGCTGGGCGCTTGCCGCGATCGCCGCGATCGCCGCCGACTGCGTGCCGCGCGGTGTGGGCGTCTCCACCACATCGAGCGTGCGGCCGAGCAGGTCGGTCGCCACGATGCTGGTGGTCCGCGCGCCGATGTGTACGCCGAGTGTCAGGAACGGTTCGTGGTTGACCTCGACGGGCACGCGGGGCCTGCCGATGGCACCGGAGGCCGACAGGTCAGCGCGCTCGCGCAGCAGCCCGACGTCGAGCAGGGCGGTGACCTGCCGGTTCACCGTGGCGATCGACAGATCGGTGACACCGGCGATCGCGTCGCGCGCGATGGGACCGCGGTGGCGCGCCGCGGCGAACACCGTCGCCGCGGCCGCCTCGGGCATCCGCAGCGCCGGCGGCACGATCTGGTGCACCAGGGCCTGCGCGGGCCGGGTGCGGTGCGAACGGGCGGGAATCGAGCTGGTCATGGAATCGTCTCCGGATCGGTCTGTCGGTGGGCGGGGCCACACCTGGCGACGCGACGGGACGTGCGGGCGTCGGGTTGCAGTCAGGCGCGGCGAGGTGCGCAACAACAACACGCACGCCGCGCGGCAGCCGTGACTGCCTGACTCATACCGGACACGCGGTCAATCTAGCACGGGGCCTAGGGTTGGGATCATGACGACGCCATCAGATGCCCGCCCCGTCGCCGTGGTCACCGGCGCGAGCGCGGGAATCGGGGAAGCCACCGCCAGAACCCTTGCCGCACAGGGCTTTCACGTTGTCTGCGTGGCTCGCCGCGAGGGCCCGATCACGGCGCTGGCGGCCGAATTGGACGGTACCGCGATTGTGGCCGACGTCACCGACCCCGAGGCGGTGGCGGCGATGGCCGGCCGGCTGGACCGGGTCGATGTGCTGGTCAACAACGCCGGCGGGGCGCGTGGACTGGAGTCGGTGGCCGACGCCGACATCGAGCACTGGCGGTGGATGTGGGAGGCCAACGTGATGGGCACCCTGCACGTCACGCGGGCGCTGCTGCCCAAGCTCATCGCCTCCGGCGACGGGCTGATCGTCACCGTGACGTCGATCGCCGCGGTCGAGATCTACGACAACGGCGCCGGATACACCTCGGCCAAGCATGCCCAGGGCGTGCTGCACCGCACGCTGCGCAGCGAGCTGCTCGGGCAGCCGGTGCGGCTGACCGAGGTCGCGCCGGGCATGGTGAAGACGGAGTTCTCGCTCAACCGCTTCTCCGGTGACGACGAGCGCGCCGCGAAGGTCTACCAGGGGGTCACGCCGCTGGTGGCCGAGGACATCGCCGAGGTGATCGGGTTCGTGGCGAGCCGCCCGTCGCACGTCGACCTCGATCTGATCGTGGTGCGGCCGCGGGATCAGGTCAGCGGCGCCGCGGGTTCACGCTTCAACCGCCGGACGTGACCAGCCGCCGGTCCACTACGCCCAAAACAACGTTCGGGTGCGAAAAGGGGCCGAATCTCACGCCCGAGCGTCGGTTCGGGCGTCTGAGAACTCAGCCGCCGGGGCGGCCGCTGACCGACGTCGGCGCCCCGGGCGGGGTGGCCGGCGCGCTCGCCGGGATGTTCGACGACGGCTTCTCCGTGCTGACCGCCGACATCGCCTTCCACTCGTCCCAGGGGACCACCCAGTCCCAGATGTCGCCGTCGGCGTAGGACAGGTCGATGCGGGTGCCCGTCACCTCGACCGGGTCTCCGTACAGCGCGGTCTGGAAGTACTGCTCGGCGTCCGAGGTGGACAGGTTGATGCACCCGTTGGTGACGTTGCTGTTGCCCTGCGCACCCGAGCTGGCCGGGTTGGCGTGGATGAACTCGCCGTTGTTGGAGATCCGGACCGCGAACCGCTCGTGGGCGTTGGTGTAGCCGCCCGCGGGGTTCGACATGTAGAAGTCCTCGTACTTCTCGGTCACCACGTGGATGCCGCTGCGCGTGACGTTGCGGTCTTCGTCGCCTTCGCCGTAGCTGCATGGGAAGTCCATGATCACCGCCCCCGACTCGTCGAGCACCTGGATGCGGTGGCTGGACGCCTCGGCCTTGACCACCTGACGCCGGCCGATCGTGAAGTCCAGCGTGGAGTCGGTGGCGCCGTAGGCGTCCTGCCCGAACGACACGCCGTAGAGCTTGGCGTCGACGTGCACGGTGGTGCCCGACGGGAAGTACTCCTTGGTCCGCCAGTGCATGCGCGAGCCGCCGACCTCGTCGGGCAGCCACGCCCAACTGCCCTCGACCTGCGGGGTCGTGGTGACCTTCACGGCCTTCTCGACCTCGGCGCGGTCCTCGTCGGCGATGGCGGCATCGAATTGCAGGATGATCGGCGCGGCCACCCCGACGGTCTGACCGTCCGAGAGCTGGAACTGCCCGTTGACCTGCGTGGTCGGGTTCACCGTGGTGAACGACGCCTTCACCGGAACGGACTTGCCGTCCTGCCCGACCACCGTGCCGGCCCAGCGGTACTCGACGCCGTAGCCGAGCGGTTCGGAGGCGGTGAACTCGGTGCGATCGCGGTTGAGCGCGCCCGCCACCAGTTTGCCGTCGGCGTTGGCGAGGCTGATCTTCTGGAACCAGCCGTTCTCCACCCGGGCCGCGATGCGGGCGGTGGGCGCCACATCGTCCGCGGCGTTCTTCGGCTGGTAGCTCAGGACCGGTGCCGCCGGTGCGTCGTCGGCCGCCTGCCCGGAGGCGGCGGTACCGTTCTCGTTCCGGCAGGCCGCCAGAATTCCTGGCGCCGCGACGCCGACCGCCAGAGCGGCAAGCGCTCGCCGCCTGTTGATCGGTTTGGCAGGGCTCACGTGTTGCCAGCGTACCTAGAGAACGCAGCCGAGCAGAATCGGTTCGGGTGTGAGATCAATCCCGAACCGCGCCGCGACGCCGTCGCGAATCGTCCTGGCCAGCGCGATCACGTCCGCGCTCGTCGCGCCGCCACGGTTGGTCAGCGCCAGCGCGTGCTTGGTCGACAGCCGTGCAGGCGCATCCGGCCCGGGGTAGCCCTTGCTGAAACCGGCGTGCTCGACGAGCCAACCCGCGGCCATCTTGACCCCGCCGGGGGCCGGATAGCGGGGCACCCCGCCCCTCACCTGATCGAGAATGCGCCGGTACTGCTCCTCGGTGACGACCGGATTGGTGAAGAACGAGCCGACGCTCCAGGTGTCGTGATCGGCCGCGTCGAGCACCATGCCCTTGCCCGCCCGCAGCGCGAGCACCGTCTCGCGCACCCGCGCAGGGTCGGCGCGCTCCCCCGGCGCCACGCCCAGCGCCGCGGCCAGCTCGCCGTAGCGCAGCGGGGCGCTGCGGCCTGACGCGTCGAGCCGGAACTCCACCTCGAGCACCACCGCCACCGGAGCGCCCTTGAGAATGCTTGTGCGGTAACCGAATCGGAGATGGTCCGGGGAGACCCAGCGGTCCTCGCTGGTGTCCCAGTCCAGCAGGCGCACCCTGCTGATCGTGTCGGCCACCTCGGCGCCGTACGCCCCGACGTTCTGCACCGGCGTCGCACCTGTGGACCCGGGAATCCCGGAGAGGCACTCCAGCCCGCCCAGCCCGTGCGCGAGCGACGCCGCGACGACCTCGTCCCAGACCGCGCCCGCCTCGGCGCGCAGCAGTGGCCCGTCGACGGTGACACCACGGGTGGCGATCCGCACCACCGTCGGCGGCCGCAGGTCGTCGGCGAGAACCACGTTGGAGCCACCGGCCAGGATCAGCGCCTCCGGCCCGACCGCGCGCAGCACGTCGACCAGCTCCTCGGTCGTGGCGCACGTGACCACGCGGTCCGCGACAGGCCCGACGCGCAGCGTGGTCAGCGGCGCCAGCGGCACATTCTCGGCGACCGCCACGCCCGCGATAGACGGAGTGACCACGGGCGGTAACGGTAGCGTGGTTTGCCATGCCGCGTTCATTCGACATGGCCGCCGAGTACGGGGGCACCGTCGAACAGGTGCACCGCGCATTCGCCGACGAGGAGTACTGGCTGGTCCGGCTCGGCGACTCCGGCGCCGACCACGCCACCCTCGACGAGATGACCATCGGTGCAGACGGTGGCTTGCGCATCAAGACCACGCAGACGCTGCGCGCCGACCGGTTGCCGGCCGTCGTCACGCAGTTCCACCGGGGAGATCTCAGCTTCGTCCGCGAGGAGCGCTGGGCGCCCGTCGTCGACGGCCGAACCTCGGCCACGGTGTCCGGGTCCATTCCCGGCGCCCCCGCCGGATTGCGGGGTGACGCGGTCCTGGCGCCGACCGGGACGGGCTCGCGATTGGCGTTCACCGCGACCGTCGAGGTCCGGGTGCCGCTGGTGGGCGGCAAGATCGAGAACTTCATCGGCCACCAACTGGTCGACCTGCTGATCGCCGAACAACGGTTCACCACCGTGTGGATCGCCGAGAACAGCTGAGGGAGACGGTGACCGGTTCCCGTCCGCTCGGCGCGGTGACGCGGGGCACGACCGGGCACAACCGGCTGCGGCGCAGTGACCGGTGGCTGGTCCACTCGGCGCGGGTGCGCACCGCGCTGCAGAGCGCCGCCGACCCGCTGGTCGTCGACCTCGGATACGGCGCGCTGCCGGTGACGACGCTGGAACTCGCGGTGCGGCTGCGCCAGGTGCGCTCCGACGTGCGCGTGCTGGGTCTGGAGATCGACCCGCACCGGGTGGAGGTGGCCCGCGCGGCGGCCGGACCCGGGGTCGACTTCGCCCGTGGGGGCTTCGAGCTCGCCGGACACCGACCGGTGCTGGTGCGGGCGTTCAACGTGCTGCGCCAGTACCCGCTCGATGCGGTCGCCGACGCGTGGGCGGCGATGCGGGATGGGCTGACCCCGGGTGGGCTGATCGTCGACGGCACCTGCGACGAGCTGGGACGGCGCTGCTGCTGGGTGCTGCTCGACGCGACCTCGGCGGTGAGCCTGACGCTGGCCTGCGACCCGTTCGCGATCGACAGACCGTCGGATCTTGCCGAGCGGCTACCCAAGGTGCTGATCCACCACAACGTGCCCGGCCAGCCCATCCACACACTGCTCACCGCCTGCGACCGGGCGTGGGTCAGCAGCGCCCCTCACGGCGTGTTCGGGCCCCGGGTGCGGTGGAGAGCGATGATGGAAATCCTTGCTGCACAGGGGTTTCCGGTGACCACGCCACGGCGGCCGCTGCGCGACGGGGTGCTGACGGTGCCGTGGTCAGCGGTCGCACCGCTGGGCTGAGATGTCGGCTCTTCGAGTGGACAGGTTCTCGGGAGCGTGCTGACAATGACTCGCAGGAGTTGGTGACCCCACTCCCCGGACGAGGTGCGTCGTACCCGGTCAGCGACAAGACGACGCGTGAGGAGCACTCATGTCCGACGAATCCGACTTCCCGGGCCCCGATCCGAATCTGGCCAACGCCGAAGGCGCCTGGGCTCAGCAGGCCGAAGCCCGCCTCGGTGACCGCCGCCTGCGCGAGGAGATCGACCGCGGGCTGAGCTACGGCCTCGAGGCCGCGCCGACCATCAACGACCGGACCATCTCCACGTTCGTGCGCGGGGAGAAGCCTCACTTCGCCGGCGAGCGCGGCACCTTCCTCAAATGCCCGTTCATCGAGGACGTCAACGAGGTCGACGACGCCGAGGTCGCCGTGTTCGGCGTCCCCCTCGACGCCGGCGCGACCTACCGGCCCGGCACCCGGTTCGGCCCGCAGGGCATCCGCCGCTCGACCAACCTGTTCGGCACCTACAACTACGAGACCGGCGTGGACCTGCGCGAGCAGCTCAACATCGTCGACATCGGCGACGTCTTCACCATCCCCGGCAACCTCGAGAAGTCCTTCGACCAGATCAGCCAGGCGATGGCCCACGTCGCGAGCAAGGGCGTGATGCCGATCGTCCTCGGCGGCGATCACTCCATCGGCTTCCCGACGATCCGCGGTCTGGCGCCCTATATGGAGGGCAACATCGGGATCATCCACTTCGACCGCCACGTCGACACCCAGGAGACCGACCTCGACGAGCGGATGCACACCACGCCGTGGTTCCACGCCACCAACATCAAGAACGCCCCCGCGACCAACCTGGTGCAGGTCGGGATCGGGGGGTGGCAGGCGCCTCGCGAGGGCGTCAAGGTGGGCCGCGACCGCAAGTCGACGGTCATCACCGTCGGCGACGTCGAACGCGTCGGCATCGACAAGATCGCCGAGATCGCCCTCGAGGTCGCGTGGAAGGGCGCCAAGGCGGTGTATCTGTCCTTCGACATCGACGTGATCGACGCCGGCTTCGTCCCGGGGACCGGCTGGCCCGAGCCCGGTGGCCTGCTCCCGCGTGAGGCGCTCAACCTGGTCAAGAAGATCTCCGAGCCGGGCCTGGCCGGCATCGAGGTCGTCGAGTGCTCGCCGCCGTACGACTGGGCCGAACAGACCGCACTGCTCAGCTCGCGGGTGATCCTCGACAGCCTGGCCGCCCAGATCAACTCCGGGAAACTCGGCCGCAAGGCCGCCAAGGCGAACCGTCCCGCCTGGGGTCCGTAACTAGGCTGGCGGCATGCGTATCGCGCTGGCCCAGATCCGCAGCAGCGCCGACCCGGCCGCCAACCTCGCCCTCGTCGACGAGTACACCCGCCGCGCGGCCGACGCCGGGGCGGATCTGGTGCTGTTCCCCGAAGCCACCATGTGCCGCTTCGGGGTGCCGCTGGCCCCGATCGCCGAACCGTTCGACGGGCCGTGGGCCGAGGGCGTCCGCCGGATCGCCGAGCGGGCCGGGATCGTCGCCGTCGCCGGGATGTTCGTGCCCTCCGGGGACGGACGCGTGACCAACACGCTGATCGCCACCGGCCCGGGCGTGGACGCCCGCTACGACAAGATCCACCTGTACGACGCGTTCGGATTCACCGAGTCGCGAACCGTGGCCCCGGGCACCGAACCGGTGACGATCCTCGTCGCCGGCCTGACGGTGGGCCTGACGCTGTGTTACGACGTCCGCTTCCCCGAGCTGTACGTCGAGCTCGCCGCGCGCGGCGCCGACGTCATCACCGTGCACGCCTCGTGGGGCACCGGGCCGGGCAAGCTCGAGCAGTGGACGTTGCTGGCGCGCGCCAGGGCGATCGACACCTCCACCGTCGTCGCCGCCGTCGGTCAGGCGTATCCGGGCGACGAACTCGCCGCCCACGGACCCACCGGCGTCGGCGGAAGCCTGGTGGCTTCGGCGCTGGGTGAGATCCTGGCGTCAGCCGGCCCCGACCCTGCGCTGCTGCTCCACGACGTCGACGTCGAGGCCGCACGGGCCGCCCGCGCCGCCGTCGCGGTCATGGACAACCGCTCAGGTTCAGCTCATCTGGGTAAGGCAGAATCCCACAGATGACCGATCCCTGGGCCCGTCCGCAACCGCAGCCCGGCCCACCGCCCGTACCCCCGCAGAAAGGTTCGGCCCAGAAAGGATCAGCGTTGCCGGCGAAGCTCTCGAAGTTCTTCAGCGATCCGCTGTCCATCGTCCTGGTCGCGGTGATCGTGGTCGCTCTGGTGTTGGCCGGACTGCTGGGCGGCGAACTCTACGCGCGCAACCGGGCGGACACGGTGGTCGCCTCCACCGTCGAGTGCGTGGTGCAGGACAAGGCCACCGCGTCGTTCGGGGTGCTGCCGCCGTTCCTGATGCAGCACATGTCGGGTCACTACACGAACATCCACATCGAGACCGCGGGCAACCAGGTTCGCGACGCCAAGGGCATGAAGCTCAACCTGGACATCAACGACGTGCGCCTGCAGGACACCGCGAACTCGAGCGGAACCGTCGGCTCACTGGTCGCCACCATCGACTGGTCGGCCGATGGCATCAAGCAGACGATCCAGGGCGCCATCCCGCTGATCGGCAGCTTCGTCTCCGGGGTCAGCACGAACGCCGGCGACGGCACGATCGAACTCGAAGGCCCGCTCGGCAGCATCACCGCCAAGCCTCAGGTCGTCGACGGCGGCATCTCGCTGGCCGTGCAGAAGGTGACGGGGCTGGGCTTCACGCTGCCGCGCGAATCGGTGCAGCCGGCGCTCGACGCGTTCACCTCACGGCTGACCCAGGACTACCCGATGGACATCAAGGCCGACTCGGTGTCGGTCACCGACAGCGGTGTGCAGAGCCGGTTTTCGACGCAGAACGCCTCGATGCCCAAGCAGACCGACGACCCCTGCTTCGCCAACCTGTAGCGCGGGCCGTCACCCCAAACCGTCGAGAACGGCGCGCGTGCCTGACAATCCGAGTCGTGTCGCGCCCGCGTTCAGCATGGCCGCCGCATCCGCTGCCGACCGGATGCCGCCGCTGGCTTTGACGCCCAGCCGACCGCCGACCGCGCCGGCCATCGCCTCGACGGCGCGGACCGAGGCACCGCCGGCGGGATGAAAACCGGTGGAGGTCTTGACGAAGTCGGCACCGGCGTCTTCGGCCACCCGGCACACGTCGGTGAGCAGCGGCCACCCGCCGAACTCCACCAGCGCCGACGATTCGACGATCACCTTGAGCACCGCGCCCGGCGTCGCGTCCCGCACCGCGGCGATGTCGGCACGCACCACGTCGAGCTCACCGGCGATCGCGGCGCCCACGTCGATGACCATGTCGACCTCTGCGGCGCCGCTACCGACCGCCACGGCGGCCTCATGCGCTTTGATCACCGAAAGATGTTTGCCTGACGGGAATCCCACCACGGCCGCCACGGTCCGGCCCGCAGCCAGCGCCACCGCAGTCGGCACGAACGTCGGAGACACGCACACCGCGTACACGCCGAGTTCGACGGCCTCGGCAAGCAGCGCGACGATGTCGGCCTCTGTCGCTTCGGGTTTGAGCAGCGTGTGGTCGACGACGGCGGCGACGTCCGCGCGCGTGTAGCCCATCAGAACGGCTCTTCGGTGCCGCCGGGATTGCACCGGGCGGCCATCATCTGATCCGGGCTGACCTCCGGCCGCCACGGCTCCAGGTTCCAGCTCACCTTGCCCGGCTCGGCGATCTCGGCGAACCGCCAGTGGCAGATGAACTGCTCCTTCATACCGGCGATCGCGGCATCGGGAGACAGGGCGAGCACCTCACTCCAGGCTTCGTCGGCCTGCGCGGAGGTGCCGGGCCGTCCGGAGGTGTCGCGGCCGGCAGGGGTGGGATACACCCGCAGACTGGACAAATCACCCCACTTGGCCCAGGTGACGTGGTCGATGTAGGGCGGCGGCTGCAGCACCGGCGCGGCGACCGCGGTCGGGGCGAGGACGAGTGCCGAGGCGGCAAGACATCCGGCGGCGACCAGACTCCGTCGCACTAGCGCGATTTCCCTTGCACCTCGAGGATCTTGGGCCGTACGTCGACGAGGTACACGCCGGCGGCCACCGCGGCGATCGCGACACCGGTGATGCCCAGGACCAGGGCGAGCAGACCCGCGACACCGAGGATCACGAGCCAGACCGGCTTGGTCAGCTTGTCGGCCGCGGGGTAGGCGTCGGTTCGCTGCATCGCGGCATGGACGAACGCATACGCCGTCGTCGCCAGAATGGCGAACTGCAACGCGATGAGGACGTAACCCGTCAGGCCTTGGAGCTCCACGCTCCACAGCCTAGGCGGGTTACGTCCCCTTTTCGACTTCCCGGGTCGGGAGTCGACTTACTTCTGGGTGACCTTCTTGGCCGGGGCCTTCTTGGCCGGGGCCTTCTTCGCGGTGGCCTTGGCCGGGGCCTTCTTGGCCGGAGCCTTCGCCGGGGCCTTCTTGGCGGCGGTCTTCACCGGCTCGGCGGCCGACTCGGCGCGCTTGGGCAGCTCCACGCCGACCAGTTTGGCGGCACGCTCACCGACCGCGCGGGTCTGCGAGGCGACGTTGCCCAGTGCTTCCTGGGTCAGCTCCACGGCCTGGTCGGTGTACTCCTCGACCCGGCTGGCGGCACCCTCGAGAGCCGGCTGGCTGCGCAGACGCTCCAGAGCGGCCTCGCCGCGCTCGATCAGCTTGGTGTAGGCCGTCTGCGCGTTCTCGGCGTAGCTCTCGGCGAACTTGCGCAGCTCTTCGGAGTTCAGCTTCTCGCGGATGTCACCGAACTGCGCCGGCAGATCTTCCTGCAGCTTGGTGATGCGGGCGCGGCTCTCCTCGACGCGGGTCTCGGCGTCGGAGCGGGCGTCGCCGGCACGCTCGCGCAGCGTCGCGACGATCTCGTTGACGCGCTCGAGCGCGAGGTCCGCGGCGCCGACCGCGGCGAGCAGCGGGGCCTTCAGGTCGTCGATGTCGAGCTGGTTCTTCTCAGCCATGGTGTTTCCTTTCAGTGAGGGACAGAGGTCTCGGGTGATTCATGAGGTGATCCGGTGATCTGCAGGAGGCTGTCTTCGGATGGGGCCTGATCCGCCTGCGCGGCAGCCTCGAGCAGCGCCGCCTCGTTCTGCTGACAGAACGACGTGTAGATGTCGAGCAGCACCTGCTTCTGCCGCTCGTTGATCGCCGTGTCGGTGATGATGGCGTCGCGCACCTGATTGGTCTCACTGGGCTCGAGGATCCCTGCCCGGATGTAGAGCACCTCCGCCGACACCCTCAGCGCTTTGGCGATCTGGTTCAGCACGTCCGCCGAGGGTTTGCGCAATCCCCGCTCGATCTGGCTGAGGTAGGGATTGCTGACACCGGCTTTCTCGGCGAGCTGCCGCACAGAGACGTGCGCGGCCTCTCGCTGGGATCGGATGAAGCTGCCGATGTCCTGGGCGGCGTTGGTGACGACCGCGGCGAGGTTCTCGTCCTGTGCCATGGCTCGCCTCCTTCGCTGCCGTGGGGTATCCGAAATGACCGACGTTTCCACGGTACGGCGGAGTGCTAACTTTTGCAAGCACTCAGTTAGCGCAGGTCAGAACAGTAGCTGCGCGATCGTGTAGATCGCCAGGCCGGCGAGCGAGCCCACCACGGTGCCGTTGATGCGGATGAATTGCAGGTCACGGCCGACGTGCAACTCGATGCGCCGGCTCGCTTCGTCGGCGTCCCAGCGCTCGATGGTGTCGGTGATGATCGTGGTGATCTCCGCGCCGTACTGGCTCACCAGGTGCTGCGCTCCGCGTACCACCCAGTTGTCCACCTTGTCGCGCAGGGCGGCGTCGTCGCGCAGCGATTCCCCGATCCGGACGACGGTGTCGGCGATACGGGCCCGCAGCGCAGACGACGGATCGTCGACGGACTCCAGGATGATCCGTTTGGCCGCAGTCCAGGCGGTCTCGGCCGCCCGGGCCACCTCGTCGCGGGCCATGATCTGTTCTTTGACGTTCTCGGCCTTCTGGATCGTCGCCTCGTCGCGCTGCAGATCGTCGGCGAACTCGAACAGGAACTTCGTCGCCGAGCGACGCAGTTCGTGGTCGGGATTGCGCCGCACCTTGTCGGTGAAATCCATCAACTCCCGGTGGATGCGGTCCCCGACCACGTGGTCCACCCAGCGAGGCGACCACGTCGGCGAATCACGTTCGATGACCCGCTCGATGACCTCACCGGCGCCCAGCGACCACTGGAACGCGCGATCGGCGAGCAGCTGCAGCAGCGCCTCCTGCCGACCCTCTTCCAGCAGCGAGGACAGCACCCGACCGACCGGCGGCCCCCACTGCGGCTCGGCGATGCGCTTGACGATCATCCGGTCCAGCAGCTGCTGCACGTCCTCGTCGCGCAACATCTCCACCAGCACGCGGGCCACCGTCGACACCTCGGCGGCGACTCGCTCGGCGTTCACCGGCTCGGCGAGCCACTTGCCGGTGCGGCTGGCCACGTCCGCGTCGCGCAGCTTGGTCTCCACGTTTTCCGGCGACAGGAAGTTCTCCCGCACGAACGTGGACAGACCCTCGCCGAGCTGGTCTTTCTTGCGCTTGATGATCGCGGTGTGCGGGATCGGCAGACCCAGCGGGTGCTTGAACAGCGCCGTGACGGCGAACCAGTCGGCCAGCGCACCGACCATGCCGGCCTCCGCGGCGGCCCGCACGTAGCCCACCCACGCCGGCGCACCGTGGGTCTGCGCCCACGTACACAGCAGGAAGATCACGGATGCGCCGATCAGGAAACTCAGCGCGACGGCCTTCATGCGTCGCAGCGCGCGCCGTCGTTCTTCGTCCGCCGGCGAATCCGCTCCGGCGAGTTTCTCGGCGAAGCTCGCACGGGGGCGCTGCCCGGCGTCGGGGACGTTCACTCGATGAGCCACGCCTTCATCTTCCCTGCGCGGGCAACTGCGAATCGTCGACCACCGTATTATCGACGAGGACGAAGGAACGGATCACCGCGAACGTGGCACAACAATCCCCCCAGGTGGCGGTCAAAACCGATGGGCGCAAACGGCGCTGGCATCGGCACAAGGTCGAACGCCGCAACGAACTGGTGGATGGCACGCTGGAGGCCATCCGCCGCCTTGGCAGCAACGTCAGCATGGACGAAATCGCCGCGGACATCGGGGTTTCCAAGACGGTGCTGTACCGCTACTTCGTCGACAAGAACGATCTGACCACCGCAGTGATGATGCGGTTCGCGCAGACCACGCTGATCCCCAACATGGCCGCCGCGCTGTCCTCGAACCTGGACGGCTATGCGCTCACACGCGAGGTCATCCGCGTCTACGTCGCAACCGTTGCGGCCGAGCCGGAGCCCTACCGCTTCGTCATGGCCAACAACTCGGCGAGCAAGAGCAAGGCCGTCGCGAACTCCGAGGCGATCATCGCCCGCATGCTCGCGGTGATGCTGCGCCGACGGATGGTGTCGGTCGGCATGGACACCGGCGGTGTTGAGCCGTGGGCGTATCACATCGTCGGCGGCGTGCAGCTGGCCACACACTCGTGGATGTCGCATCCCCGGATGAGCGCCGACGAGCTGATCGACTACCTCACGATGCTGTCGTGGAGCGCACTGTGCGGCATCGTCGAAGTCGGGGGATCGCTGAAAAGATTCCGCTCCTCAGATCATCCTTCGCCGGAATTACCACCTCAGCTGCTTGACTAGAGCGGTGAGCGAGCCCCTGGATTTCCCGTCGCTGTGGTCGCACGAACCGCACTCCCTGTTGAAGTTCGAACCCGGGGACCGCGTCGCCGACATCGACCCGAATGCGACGCCCGGCTTCCGCGGCACCAAATCCGATGCGCCGACCCTGCAGGAAGAACGCAACGTACGGTTCGCCGAACTGCAGGAGATGCTCTACGCCAACAGCCGCTCGGGTGACACCAGATCCGTGCTCCTGGTACTGCAGGGCATGGACACCGCAGGCAAGGGCGGGATCGTCAAACACGTTGTGGGCGGCTGCAATCCGCAAGGCGTGCAGTACCGCAGCTTCGGCAAGCCGACCGCCGAGGAGCTCTCGCACCACTACCTGTGGCGCATCCGCAAGGCGCTGCCGACCGCCGGCCATATCGGCGTCTTCGATCGCTCACATTACGAGGACGTGCTGATCGTGCGCGTGCACAACCTGGTGCCGCAGGACGTGTGGGAGCCCCGCTACGACGAGATCAACGCCTTCGAGCGGGAATTGGTGGACAGCGGGACGTCGGTGGTGAAGGTCGCGATGTTCGTCTCTCTCGACGAGCAGAAGAAACGTCTGGCCCAACGCCTCGACCGCCCGGACAAGTACTGGAAGTACAACCCCGCCGACATCGATGAGCGGTTGAAGTGGCCGCTATACCAAGAGGCCTACCAGGCCATGCTGGAGCGGACGTCGACCGACTACGCGCCGTGGCACGTGGTGCCGTGCAACAGGAAGTGGTACAGCCGGCTGGCGATCACCGAGCTGATGATCGAGGCACTCAAGCGGCTGAACATGTCGTGGCCGCCGCCGGACTTCGACGTGGCGGCGGAGAAGAAGCGGCTGGCCAAGGCCTGAGCTGTCGTCGCCTGCCGAGTGCACGGTTTCTGATGAGTTCTCCCGCATTCTTCGTCATAGAGCGTGCGTTCAACGTCAGTGGCCGTCCCAGCCTCTGCGACGCAGCGCCTGCTCGGCCCGGTGCCAGATGGCCTGAGGCTCCTGCCGCAGATGCCGCGCGCTCACTCGGACGATGATCCAGCCCCGCTCGGCGAGGAAGTCGAGGCGGCAGATGTCTTCGGCATGCGCTGACGGGTCCGTCCAATGGTGTCCACCGTCGTATTCGACGCCCACCCGGTAGTCCCGCCAGCCCATGTCGATCCGGCGCACCACGCGACCGGACGCATTGCGGATAGGGATCTGTGTTTGGGGTGCAGGTGCACCCGCCCGGACCAGGAGCAGGCGGACACGAGTCTCCTGAGGTGACTCGGCGCCACCGTCGACGAGCTTCAGCGTTTCTCGCAGGCGGCGAATCCCGCGGGCACCGGGATGACGGGAGGCGACGGCAGCCACCTCGGCCGGGGCGACGCGGGTGGCGTTGAGCAGCGCGTCGATCCGCACGACCGCCTCGTCGCCTGGAATCCGACGTCCGATGTCGAAGGCGGTGCGCGCCACGGTCGTGCACTCGATGCTGCTCACCAGACAGACCTCGTCGTCGAGGAGGGTTTCCCGGTGGATCGCTATACCCGGCGGATTGCCGCATCGCACGCGGGTGAGCTCGGCCGGGCCTCCCGTGGGTAGCCAGCGGGAGCCGTGCAACGCGGCGGCCGACAGGCCCGCCAGGGTGGCACTACGCCGCGACCAGAGCCAGGCGGCGTAGGCGCGGTCGCGCGCGGTGAGCGCCATTCCCGTTGGCACATAGACGTTGTGGTGGAGCTTGACGTATCTGCGGCGCAGATCCTGACGCGTGACCGTGCCCGCGGCAAGCGCCTCTGAGCCCAAAATGATGTCCTGCACACCGTCTTAGGCGCGCGAAGCCCCCGATCGGTTCCCGAGCGCACGCATTCTGATGAGAATTACGGGAGAACTCATCACAAAGCGTGCACTCGGCGCACCGCCTAGTAGGTGTAGAAACCCTGACCGGTCTTCTTACCCAGCTGGCCGGCCTCCACCATCCGCTGCAGCAGCGGCGGCGGGGCGTAGTGCGCGTCCTTGTACTCGTCGTACATCGAGTCCGCGATCAGCTTCATGGTGTCCAGCCCGATCAGGTCCGAAAGTCGCAGCGGGCCCATCGGGTGCGAGAGCCCCGCGACCACCGCCGTGTCGATGTCCTCCACGGACGCCACCCCGGCCTCGGCCATCCTGATCGCCGACAGCAGGTACGGCACCAGCAACGCGTTGACGATGAAGCCCGACCGGTCGCCGCAGCGCACCACCTTCTTGCCCAGTGACTCGCCTGCGAACTTCTCGACCCGCGCGATCGCCTCGTCGGAGGTCACCAATGTGTTGATCACCTCGACCAGCGGCAGCACGGGCACCGGGTTGAAGAAGTGCAGCCCCAGCACGCGGCTCGGATTCTTGGTCGCCGCAGCGATTTTCATGATCGGGATGCTCGAGGTGTTCGAGGCGAGGACGGCGTCGGGGTCGGTGACGATCTCGTCGAGCTGGGCGAAGACCTTGGCCTTGACGGCCTCGTTCTCGACGATCGCCTCGATCACCAGCTGCCGGTCCGCCATGTCGGCGAGGTCGCTGGTGTAGGTCAGGCGGGCCTGGGTGATCTCGAAGTCGTCGGCGGCCAGCTTGCCTTTGGCCTTGGCCCGTTCGAGCGACGCGGTGATGCGCGCGCGGCCGGCCTCGACGAGCTCCTGCGCGGGTTCGTAGACCGTCACGTGGGCACCGGCTTTGGCGCACACCTCGGCGATACCGCCGCCCATCTGCCCGGCGCCCACGACGCCGACTCGTTCGATGCTCACTGGACTGAAATTCCTCCTCGCGTGCGGGACTGTCTTCGGCATAGATGCGTCAGACCCCGCCCAAGATTTCTGGGCGGGGTCTGCGCTGTCAAGCTTCGCGAGCGCGCGCTGGGTTGTACGCGCCGTGCGGCGTGTCGCTGTGCTGACACGCGCGCTCGCGGGGCAGGCCTAGTGGAACTGGCCTTCTTCGGTGGAGCCGGCGAGCGCGGTGGTCGAGCTGGTCGGGTCCACGGTGGTGGCGATCCGGTCGAAGTAGCCGGCGCCGACCTCGCGCTGGTGCTTGGTCGCGGTGTAGCCACGGCTCTCGGCGGCGAACTCGCGCTCCTGCAGGTCGACGTAGGCCTTCATCTGCTCCCGGGCGTAGCCGTAGGCCAGGTCGAACATCGAGTAGTTCAGGGCGTGGAAGCCGGCCAGGGTGATGAACTGGAACTTGAAGCCCATCGCGCCCAGCTCACGCTGGAACTTGGCGATCGTGTCGTCGTCGAGGTGCTGCTTCCAGTTGAACGACGGCGAGCAGTTGTAGGCCAGCATCTGGTCCGGGAACTCGCTCTTGACGCCCTCGGCGAACTTCTTGGCCAGCTCCAGGTCCGGCGTGCCGGTCTCCATCCAGATGAGGTCGGAGTACGGCGCGTAGGCCTTGGCGCGCGCGATGCAGGGCTCGAGGCCGTTCTTGACCCGGTAGAAGCCCTCGGCGGTGCGGTCACCGGTGATGAACGGCTGGTCGCGCTCGTCGACATCGGAGGTGATCAGCGTCGCGGCCTCGGCATCGGTACGGGCGATGACGACGGTCGGGACGTCGGCGACGTCGGCGGCCAGACGGGCCGAGGTCAGGGTGCGGATGTGCTGCTGGGTCGGGATCAGCACCTTGCCACCGAGGTGGCCGCACTTCTTCTCCGAGGCCAGCTGGTCCTCCCAGTGCGACCCGGCGACACCGGCGGCGATCATCGCCTTCTGCAGCTCGTAGACGTTCAGCGCACCACCGAAGCCGGCTTCACCGTCGGCGACGATCGGGGCGAGCCAGTTCTCGACCGAGGTGTCACCCTCGACCTTGGCGATCTCGTCGGCGCGCAGCAGCGCGTTGTTGATGCGGCGGATGACCTGCGGCACCGAGTTGGCCGGGTAGAGGCTCTGGTCGGGGTAGGTGTGGCCGGAGAGGTTGGCGTCACCGGCGACCTGCCACCCGGACAGGTAGATGGCCTTGAGTCCCGCGCGCACCTGCTGCACGGCCATGTTGCCGGTCAGGGCGCCGAGCGAGTTCACGAAGTCCATCTCGTGCAGCTGCTCCCACAGCACCTCGGCACCGCGGCGGGCCAGCGTCGCCTCTTCGACGACGGTGCCCTGCAGGGCGACGACGTCCTTGGGGGTGTAGGTGCGGGTGATGCCCTTCCAGCGGGGGTTGTGGTCCCAGTCGTGCTGGATCTGTTCGGGGGACTTCGGCGTGCCCACGGTCGACTTGGTCATGAGGTGACCCACTCCTTCAAACGGTTGTTAACGTTCCAGCGTCTTCACCGGACTGCTGAGTCGAGGATGCATCACGGCATAACTGCAGGTCCACCCGTTTCGCTTGTAAAGTTTCGCCAACACCCGAGCCGAGCTTGCGAAGATTGCGAAGGCGTACCTGTGCTGAACCGGTTCAGAAGTTACCGGCTGGTAAACGATCGTCGCAGGTCAGTACGCCCGTACTGTTTGGTGGAGCGATTCAGAGCGGGAAGATCGCCGCGACCGCTTTGACCTCGTCGCCGACCGCATATGTGAGCGTTGTAACACTCCGATCGGTGAGCTCAGGACCGAACTTCTCGGTCGATCCGGCCGGATATGTGTGCTGCAGGATCTCCAGCTTGTCGCCGAGGGCCACCGGCAGGTCGTGCTCGATGGTCACGCGCAGCGGCACGCGCATCAACTCGGGGTGCGCGTGCAGATAGTCCTCGACTACCGACCAGTACACGGAGTTGTTCATGTGGTCGAAGATGTCGATGTCGCTGACCCGCACCGGGTAATCGCGGACGAGCTCGGCGTCCTCGCGCGACCCCGCACTCAAGTACGCCTTCCACCGCAGCCGGCCCTCGCTGGTGGTGCGGCGCAGCCCCTCGATGAAGTCGTCGGCGATGCGCGCCGGCCCCTGGGTCTCCCGGTTGATGTTGATCCAGAACGCCTCGGATTCGACGAGCCCGCCCTTGCGCCCCTCGATGCGCACCCGCATCTCGCACCACCGATTGGAGGTTCCCGAGCACCAGCGGCGCAGCCGCAGGATGTCCTTGAACACGATCGGCTCGATCATGTCGATCATGGTGCGGCGGACGATCCACAGCGGGTGGGTCTCCTCGAAGCCCATCTCGCGCAGCTGATCGGTGCCGATGTCTTGGATGTGCCTGGTCGCCGCGTCGAACTTCAGCCGGCCCTCACGATCGACGTCGGCCACGCGCAGCGGCCACTCGATGTCGAATACGTCGGGGTGCCCGTCGGGCACCGGCATCAGCGTCTTGGCCAAGGTCACGGAACCTGATGATGCCACACAGGTCCGTCGTGCAAATTCTGCGAATACCGGGTTAGCAGCCCGCTACGCTGGTTCGACGTGGCCAAGACATACGTCGGAGCACGGGTGCGTCAACTGCGCAGCGAGCGGGGATTCAGTCAGGCGGCCCTGGCCCAGATGCTCGACATCTCTCCCAGCTACCTGAACCAGATAGAGCATGACGTGCGGCCTCTGACCGTCGCGGTGCTGCTGCGCATCACCGAGGTGTTCGGCGTCGACGCGACGTTCTTCGCCTCCCAGGACGACACCCGTCTGATCGCCGAGCTGCGCGAAGTGCTGATGGACCGTGACCTCGACGTCGACGTGGGCACAGCCGAGGTCGCCGAGATGGTCGGCGCCCATCCCGATCTCGCTCGCGCCATGGTGAACCTGCACCGTCGCTACCAACTGACCACGACCCAGCTGGCCGCGGCCACCGAGGGCCGGTTCAACGTCGCGAGCGTCAACCCGGGGGCCAGTGGCACGGGATCGATCTCGATGCCGCACGAAGAAGTTCGCGACTACTTCTACCAGCGGCAGAACTACCTCCACGAGCTCGACACCGCGGCCGAGGAGCTGACGGCTGGGATGCGAGTGCAACGCGGTGAGCTGGCCGGCGACCTCTCCGACAGGCTGCGCTTCGTGCACGGCGTGCGCATCATCCGCCGACAAGACCTCGGCGAAGGTGTGCTGCACCGCTTCGATCCCGCCACCAAAACACTCGAGATCACCGCCCATCTGTCGATGGGGCAGCGGGTGTTCCGGATGGCCGCCGAGCTCGCCTACCTCGAGTACGGCGCGCTGATCGACAAGCTGACCGACGAGGGCCACTTCACCAGCGACGAATCCCGCAGACTGGCCCGCCTCGGGTTGGCCAACTACTTCGCAGCCGCGACCGTGCTCCCCTATGCCCAGTTCCACGAGATCGCCGAGAGCTTCCGCTACGACGTCGAGAGGCTGTCTGCCTACTACTCGACGAGTTACGAAACGATCTGTCACCGCCTGTCGACGCTGCAGCGACCCTCGATGCGCGGCGTGCCGTTTTCGTTCGTGCGTGTCGACCGCGCGGGCAACATGTCAAAGCGTCAGTCCGCCACCGGTTTTCATTTCTCCTCCAGCGGAGGCACGTGCCCCCTGTGGAACGTCTACGAAACGTTCGCATACCCCGGCAAGATCAGTGTGCAGATCGCCGAGATGCCCGACGGCCGGGCCTACATGTGGGTGGCGCGCACGGTGGAGCGGCGCGCCTCGCGCTATGGTCAGCCGGGTAAGACGTTCGCGATCGGCCTGGGCTGCGAACTGCGGCACGCGCATCGGCTGGTCTACTCGGAAGGCCTCGACCTCAGTGGTGACCCCAAGGTTTCAGCGACGCCCATCGGGGCGGGATGCCGCGTCTGCGAGCGGGACAACTGCCCGCAGCGGGCCTTCCCCGCGCTCGGCCGCGCACTCGACATCGACGAACACCGCTCGACGGTGTCCCCGTACCTGGTGAGGCAGTCATGAGCGAACGCATCTCCCCCGGAGGGTTCAAGGAACTCGGCCCGATCAACTGGACGATCGCCAAGGTCGGCGCGCGCGGCATCCGCCGACCGCAGTTCAGCCTGATGAACGTGCTGGGCCGTCATCGCACGCTGTTCCTCGTCTGGTTGCCGCTCTCGGGGTATCTGCTGGGCGCGGGCAAGCTCTCACGGCGCGACGCCGAGTTCGTGATCCTGCGCGTGGGGCATCTGCGCGACTGCGAGTACGAGCTGCAGCAGCATCGCCGGCTGGCGCGCACCCGCGGTGTCGATGCCGCGACCCAGGCGGCGATCTTCGCCGGTCCCGACGCCGACGGCCTCACCGACCGGGAACGAACCCTGCTCACCGCCACCGACGAGTTCGTCGTCACGCGGGGCGTGTCACCCCAGACATGGCAGGCGTTGGCCCGCTACTACACACCCGCCCAGCTCATCGAATTCTGTGTGCTCACAGCGCAATACGACGGCCTGGCGGCGACCATCACCACACTGGGTGTGCCACTGGACTTCCCGGACTAGCCGCCCGGCGGCGCGAGTCCTGCGAGCAGGATGTCGATGCCGGCCAGGAACTGCTCGCGATCGTCGTGGTCACGCAGCTGTGCGGCCATCCGGTGCACCACCGGATACCGCTGCGCGTCGTAGCGCTGCCATCGCTGCGCCATGTCGTCGAGAAGCGCGGCCCGGTCGGCGCCGGGCGGCCGCTGACGGGCGTTGGCGGCGTTCTGTCCGGCCACGCCGAGAACGAAGCTGACCAGGGTCGAGCCGGCGTGGAACAGCGCCTCGTCGGCGACGCCGAGGGCGGTGAGGTGCCGGCCCACCCGCTCGTAGATCTCGACCATCGCAGGCTGCCACGGCTGCCGGACCAGGTGCGCGCCCACCCAGGGATGAGCGTCGACGGCGTCGAAGATGCCGAGCGCGACAGCGCGGATCCCGACGTCCGGGGGGTCAACGAGCCCTGAGTCGGGAAGTGCAGCGGCGATGACGCTCTCCGTCGCGGCACCGAGCAGGGCGTCTTTGTCGGCGACGTGCCAGTAGATGGCGCCGGCGCCGGTCTTCAGGCGCGCGGCGAGCGCACGGAAGGTGAGGGCGGATTCCCCGTCGTGATCGAGGATTTCCACGGCGGCGGCAACGATGCGGTCGGTCGTCAACGCCTCAGGCCGGCGGGACGTACGGGGCGACATGGCTCATCTTGACATTTCTGGAACGTCGTTCCAAGCTGGCGTTAGGTTGGAACGTCGTCCATGACGGGCGGAGTACGAGATGGACACCTCGATCACGATCATCGGCGCGGGCGTGGGCGGCCTCACCCTCGCCCGGGTGCTGCATGTTCGCGGCGTCGAGGCAACGGTGTACGAAGCCGAACCGGCGCCGCAGAGTCGCAGCCAAGGCGGACAACTCGATTTGCACCGGGGCACAGGCCAATTCGCACTCGAGGTGGCGGGGCTGACGCGGGAATTCGGGTCGATCATCCACCAGGGCGCCGAGGCGGCGCTAATCGTCGGCTGCGACGGTTCCGTGCTGTTCGAGCAGGCCGATGACGGCGCCGGCGGTCGCCCCGAAGTGCTGCGTGGCGAGCTGCGTCGGATCCTCCTCGAGTCGCTGCCCGAGCACACCGTGCAGTGGGGACACAAGGTGGACCGCATCCACCCGCGTGGTGACGGTTGCCACGACGTGCTGTTCACCAACGGAAAACGGCTCACCACAACACTTCTCGTGGGCGCTGACGGCGCATGGTCGAAGGTCCGCCCACGTCTGTCCGACGCGGTACCGACGTATTCGGGCGTCACCTTCGTCGAGACCTACCTGTACGACGCCGATACCCGCCACCCGGGCGCTGCGGCGCTGGTGGGGGCCGGCGCGATGTACGCGGTGGCGCCCGAGCGGGGCATCATCGCCCACCGCGAGGCCGGCGGAGTGCTACACGTCTACGTCGCGCTGCGGCGACCGGTCGAGTGGTTCGAGACGACGCGGTTGATCGACCGCGTCGCAGCCGAATTCGACGGGTGGGCAACACCTTTGCGGGCGTTGATCACCGAGGCCGACACCGCGCCGGTGCGCCGGCCGATCTACGCGCTCCCTGACGACCATCGCTGGCCGCCGTCGCCCGGGGTGACGCTGCTCGGTGACGCGGCGCATCTGACCGTTCCCGGCGGAGAAGGCGCGAACACCGCCATGTACGACGCCGCCGCGCTCGGTGTGGCACTTGCCGAACGACCCGGCGACATCACCGCGACCGTCGCGGCGTACGAGACCGAGATGTTCTCGCGCAGCAGGGAATCGGCGCGGGATTCGTGGGCGACGCTGGACATCCTCCTCGACGCCAGGGCACCGCAGGGGCTGGTGGAGTTCTTCGCCTCAACGGTGCAGGGCTGAGACTGCGGCCGCGATCGCGATCCGGTCACCGCCACGGGCCTTCGCCTCGTACATCGCGGCGTCCGCCGAAGAGATCACGTCGATCAGATCGGTGCCCGTGGCCCCCGAGGCCGTGGTGGCCGCGACCCCGATGCTCGCCGTCACGGTCGGTTGTGCGGGCGCCGCCACCGCCGCGCGCACCCGCTCGGCCACCGTCCCTGCCTGAGCCGCCGGTATCCGGTCGACCACGAGGAATTCTTCGCCGCCCCACCGCACGACGACCGCATCACTTCGCACGCTCTGGCGGATCCTGCGGGCGATCCGGATCAGCACTTCGTCGCCGACCGCGTGACCAAGGGTGTCGTTGACCGCCTTGAACCCGTCGACGTCGATCAGCAACGCACACAGGTCCGCGCCGGCCGGTGCGCGCTCGTTGAGTTGCTTCATCGCCACGGACAGCCCACGCCTGTTCGTCAGCTCCGTCAGCGGATCGGTCAACGATTGCTTCGAACTGCCCTGCAGCAACCAGAAACCGAACTGCAGCGCAGGCAGGATGCACGCGGTCACGACCAGCGCGATGACGGCCCGCGACACCGCGACCTGCACACCGCCGACCGCAGTGTCCGCGGCCAGCCACACCGCGACTCCACCCACGGCCAGCACACACCAGCCGATGTGCACGAGGTGCAGTCGCGGGCCGTGGAAGAACACCACGTACGCGCCGGCGCACAACAGCAGCGGCATGCCCGACATCGCCAGATTGGGGTCGCCGAACAGCAGTGTCGACAGGGTGATGAGGATGTCGACGTAGATCAACAGCGCGGTCGATTCGCGCAGCGTCGGCCAGGGCCGCATCGCCCAGCGCACCGCCCACACCAGCGAACCGAGCGAGACCACCGCCCAACCCACGCGGACGAGGGCACTGTCGGCCATCGGCGGTGCCACCGCGTTGATCGCGCTGAGAAGCCCGAGCACCGCGCCGATGCCGGCGATCAGGTACCGCAGGATCGGCAGCAGGGCACGCGTACGCAGGAAGTCGATGCGCCAGTCGTAGTCATCCCGTTGATGCCACCACTGACGCAGCAAAGCCCTGACACCGCCATCCCCCACCGGCACATCATGGCACCGAGTGGACGGCTACAAGTACGTCACGCCCAAGACAGCCAGCGAGAACAACAACGGCGACACCGGCAGCGCCCAGCAGAACACCGCCCACGCCTCGGCTGTGCGCGACTTCTTCTGCCACTGACGCCAGCCGAGGTACCCGGACACGATCGCGACGAGGAACGACACCGCCGCCACGACCAGCACCCAGGTCGGCACATCAGACGACGCGATGGCCGCCGAGATGCCCGCCAGCCACAGCATGTGGCCGATGACCAACCCGCCGATACCGGCGATCCAGATCGCCCTCAATTAGAAGTTGATCATGTGGCCGACCAGACCGTGGAAGCACTCTTGCAGCGCTTCGGACAGGGTCGGGTGGGTGTGTACGTTGCGGGCGAGCTCATTGGCGGTCAGATCCCACTTCTGCGCCAGAGTGAGCTCGGGCAGCAGTTCGGAGACGTCGGGACCGATCAGGTGGCCACCGAGCAGTTCGCCGTACTTCTTGTCCGCGATCAGCTTGACGAAGCCGGTCGGATCGGCCAGGCCGTGGGCTTTGCCGTTGGCGGTGAACGGGAACTTCGCGACCACGATGTCATGGCCCTCGTCCTTGGCCTGCTGCTCGGTCAGCCCGAAGCTGGCGACCTGCGGCTGACAGAACGTCGCGCGGGGCATCATCCGGTAGTCACCGAGCGCCAGCGTCTCCGCGCCGGCGATGGTCTCGGCGGCGACGACGCCCATCGCCTCGGCCACGTGAGCGAGCTGCAGCTTGCCGGTGACGTCACCGATCGCGTAGATGTGCGGCTTGTTGGTGCGCATGTAGTCGTCGATGCCGATGCCGCCGCGGTCGGTCAGCTCGACGCCGGCCTTCTTCAGGTCGTAGCCGTCGACGTTGGGCACGAAGCCGATGGCCTGCATGACCTTGTCGGTCTTGAGCTCGTCTTCCTTGCCGTCCTTGCTGATCTTGACCGTGACCGTCGAGCCGTCATCGTTGATCGACTCGACCTTGGTGCCGGTGAGGATCTTGACGCCCAGCTTCTTGTACTGCTTCTCGATCTCCTTGGACACCTCGGCGTCCTCGTTCGGCAGCGCGCGGGGCAGGAACTCGACGATCGTGACGTCGACGCCGTAGTTCTTCATCACGTACGCGAACTCCATGCCGATCGCGCCGGCGCCGGCGATGACGATCGAGCCGGGCAGATCGCGCTCCATGATCTGCTCTTCGTAGGTGATGACGTTCTTGCTGAGTTTCGTACCCGGGACCAGCTTGGTGTGGGCGCCGGTCGCGATGATCGCGTTGTCGAACGTGACCGTCTCGGTGTCACCCTCGTTGAGGTCGACGACGATCGTGTGGTCGTCTGTGAACTTGCCGTACCCGTGGATCTCGGTGATCTTGTTCTTCTTCATCAGGAAGTGCACGCCGGCGACCCGGCCGTCGGCGACCTTGCGGCTGCGGTCGAACGCGGCGCCGTAGTCGAAGCTGACGTCACCGCTGATGCCGAATGTCTTGGCTTCCTTGGTGAACATGTGTGCCAGCTCGGCGTTGCGCAGCAATGCCTTCGACGGGATGCACCCGACGTTCAGGCAGACGCCGCCCCAGTACTTGGGTTCGATGATGGCTGTGTTGAGTCCGAGCTGAGCAGCGCGGATGGCCGCGACGTACCCGCCGGGGCCGGCTCCGAGAACGACGACGTCATAGTGGGTCACGCCTTACCACCCTAGTGGCCGCGAAGCAGCGCAGCACCCATGGCCGCGGCCAACGGTGCCGACATGAACGCGATGGCCAGCGCGGTGACCGCGGGGCGGTCCTGCACCAGCGCCGTCAGGAGGCTTCCGACGATGCTGGCGACGAGGTAGACGAGCACCGCGAACACCGGAACGGCCTTGTCCGGGGACTGGGCCCACCAGTGATAGAGGCCCGCACCGGCCGCGCCGGCGACCGCCCACACCGTGACCGTGACCAGTGCGAATTTCCACCGGCTGAGATGTTCGGCGACGAGCTGCTCAGACACCGGCGGCCACCTGGACTGCCGTCAGCGCGCCGAGGCAACCGGGTCCGATGGCCACCACCAGCGCACCGACGGCGGTGGCCCAGCGCCGGCCGGACACCAGGATCGTCAGCGTGCCGAGGAGGCTCGGGATGCCGACCGCGAGCGCGACGACGGCAGCGGGCTTCAGGGTGGTGGAGACCTCGCCCGCGACGAACAGGGCACCGGCGACTCCGAGGGCGACGCCGATGAGCATCACCCCGGCCAGCACCGACGCGCGGGGCAGCGGGATCACGTCTGCGACGGTAACGCCGGCGCGTCGCGTTGCGGGTCAGGCGCGCGGGGGACTGTGGTGTGCACTCAGAGCGCGGATTCGCGTGCTGAAGCGACCTGGATGCACACCAGCTGCGCCCTAGCGCAGCGGCACCGGGCAGGCGTCGACCGCCTCGGCGACGACGAGGGTGCCGTGCGCCGACGGCCGCTCACCTCGTTCGTAGGACGCCCCGGTGACCACCGGCTCGTCCGCGAGTGCGGCCAGCTCGTCGTCGGTGAACGCACGGCCACGCGACAGGAACCGCATGCCTTCTGGCGCTTCGAGACTGAACCCGCCACCGCGGCCCGGCACCACGTCGATCACCAACTGCGTGTGCTTCCACGCGTCGAACTGCGGCCCGGAGATCCACACCGGGACCCCGTCGCCCACGTCGAAGATCGCCAGAAGGACATCGCGGTCGCCGACGACGAAGTCGCCGTCGGGGTAGCACATCGGCGACGACCCGTCGCAGCAGCCGCCGGACTGGTGGAACATCAACGCCCCGTGGCGGTCCTGCAGCGTGCGCAGCAGGTCGGCTGCGGCAGCGGTGATGAGGGCTCGATTCGGTGCGGGCACGTCAACCATCTTCCTCCAGTCGCGCGGCTCTGATGGCCGGTGCGATCGACGGCGGCAGCAGCATGCGCCGGTCGGCGGGATAGCAGACCGTCAGCCCCACCGACGACGCGAAACGGTAGGGCTGCGCGGCCAGCAGCCCGGAGAACTGTTTGCGCAACCGCGACATCTCGGCACGCACGGTGACCACGCGGGTGCGGTCGCCGTAGAGGTCCTCGGCGAGTTCCGGCGCGGTGCGGCCCTGCGGAGAACGGGCCAGCGCGCAGAGGATCTCGGCATGCCGCAGCGACAGGTCGTGACGCCAGCTGCCGAACTCCCCGACCATGCGCAGCCCCGGCTTGTCCGGATCGGCGAAGTCCAGCGTCACCTGCGAGACGTGCGCGGCCGCCGAGTCGTCGTCGCTGTCGGCCAGGCGCACCAGCCACCCGCCGGGCAGCGGCTCGACCGCGCACAAACCCAACGTCGCCAGCCACACCCGCCCTGGCCCCATCTGGTCCGGCAGCAGGATGCGGTTGTGCAGCGGCATCGCGTCGACCGCAGCGACCCAGCCCTCGGTGTCCACGGCCAGCGCCGGGGCGCCCATGCGGGCCAGGATCGGTGCGGCCACCGAGCGCAGCCGGTTCAACGTCCGGTCGTGCTCGGAGCGCAGGTGCGATTCGGCGAGCCTGGCGACGGCGTCGACGAGCGCGATCGTGGTCGGGTGGACGGTGGCCGCCGGACCCGAGACGTCGACGACGCCGAGCACCTGGCCGGTGCGGGGGTCGCGGATCGGCGCTCCCGCACAGGTCCAGGAGTGGTGGCTGCGCAGAAAATGCTCGGCGGAGAACACCTGGACGGCCCGCTGCGCGGCGAGCGCGGTGCCGATCGCGTTGGTGCCGACGGCACCTTCACCCCAGTGCGCGCCCTCGACGAACCCGAGCCGGTCGGCGTTGCTGAGCACCGACGGCGACCCGGAGCGCCACAGCACCCGCCCGGTTGCGTCGGCGACGACGAGGATGTTCTCGCCCTCGGCGACCAACGACTCGAGGCCGTGCGAGATCTCGTCGAGTACGTCCATCAGTCCCGACGCGCGGCGCAGCGCCTCCAGGCCGCCGGTTTCCACGACCGGGGTGTCGCTCGGTTCCACACCGCTGGCCAGCAGTCGCTGCCAGGAGTCGCCGATCACCTCGCGGGGGCGGGCCGGCGCGCGATGTCCGGCCATCGTCGCGTCGTAGACAGCCGACATCAACCGCGCGTAGCTGCGCGGATCCTCCCCGACGGCGACGGCGGGTTCAGGCACGGACTGCATCACCTGCGATTGTGCTCCCCATCTCAGCGGTAGACCAGGCCGCCGTCGATCAGCCCGGCCTGGCCGGTCATGTAGTCGGCGTCGGGGCCGGCGAGGTAGGACACGAAGCCGGCGACGTCGTCGGGTGTCTCGGCGCGCCCGAGCGCGATGCCGCCGACGAACTTCTCGTAGGTCTCGCCCTCGGCGGCGCCGGTCAGTTCGGCGAAGCGCTTGTCGATCTCCACCCACATGTCGGTGCCGACCACCCCGGGGCAGTACGCGTTGACGGTGATGCCGTCGGCGGCGTGCTCCTTGGCCGCGGCCTGGGTCAGCGCCCGGACCGCGAACTTGGTCGCGCTGTAGGGGCCGAGCATCGCGAAGCCATCGTGGCCGGCGATCGACGACGCATTGATGATCTTGCCTGGCTTGCCGTTGGCCGTGAAGTGCGCGACCGCGGCTTGGATCCCCCAGAGCACGCCGTCGACATTGATGGCCCAGAGCTTCTCGAGCTCGTCGGGCGTGACGTCCTTGATGGGTCCGACCAGCGCGATGCCGGCGTTGTTGACCATGATGTCCAGACCGCCGAGCGCGCTCGCCGTGTGGTCGACGGCCGCGAACACCTGGTCGCGATCGCTCACGTCCGCGACGAATGTGGTTGCCTTGGAGCCGATCTCGGTGATCTCGTCGGCGACGGCCGCGATACCGTCAGCCGTGACGTCGACCAGCGCCACGTCGGCGCCGTCGCGTGCCAACCGCAGCGCGATCCCCCGCCCGATGCCGCGGCCGGCACCGGTCACCAGTGCGACTTTTCCGGTGATTGCCATGTCAGTTCCCTCCGTTCGGGTCGACGAGGACCTTCATCTTGGTGCCGGCATGGAGTGCCTCGAATCCCTCGTCGACGACGTCGTCCAACGGAATACGGGTCACCCAGCCGGTGGTGTCGTAGCGACCGTCGGCCATCAGCGCGATCACCGCTTCGAAGTCCGCGCCGGTGTAGCAGAGCGAGCCCTGGATGCGTGACTCGTTCATCACGAGGTTGAGAAGCGGTGTCTCGAGCGGCTTTTCGTAGATCGCGACGCTGACCATCGGTCGCCGGGAGCCCACGCACGCCAGCGCGGTACTCACCGCGGGCGCCACCCCGGCGGCGTCGAACACGGCGTCGGCGCCCGCACCGGAGGTGTGCTCGGCGATGAACGCGGGCACGTCGGTCGTCGTCGGGTCGAGGGTCTGCGCGCCGAGCGCCTCGATGGCCGCGCGCCGTGTCGGCGAAGGCTCGACGACGAAGACGTCTTCGAGACCCTTGCCGCGCAACGCGAACCACAGACCGATGCCGATCGGCCCGGCGCCGAACACCATCGCGGAGTCACCGTCCTTGACGTCGCCGAGGGTGGCGGCGTGATAGGCCACCGACATCGGCTCGACGAGGGCGCCCAGCTCCAACGAGACGCTGTCCGGCAGCCGGTGCAACATCGACGTGGGTACGACGGTCGACTCGGCCATGCCGCCGTCGGACATCAAGCCGTGGAAGCCGATCTGCTGGCAGACGTTGTAGTTGCCGGCGCGGCAGGGTCCGCAGTGGTCGCATTTGTAGATCGGCTCGACGGCGACGCGGTCGCCCTCGGCCCATCCGGTCACGCCCTCGCCGACGGCGGTGATGGTGCCGGAGAACTCGTGGCCCATGGTCAGCGGGAGCTGCGCGCCGGTCAGCGGGTGCGGCGAGGTCGGCACGAAGATCGGGCCGGCGTAGTACTCGTGGAGGTCGGTGCCGCAGATGCCGTTGAAGCCGACCTGCAGCTTGACGGTGCCGGGGCGTACCTCGGGCTCGGCGACGTCGTCGATCTCGAGTTTGTTGGGGCCGTAGTAGACAGCTGCTTTCATGCGGCCAGTTCTATGTGACGGCGGCCACACGTCGAAAGAGTTGCAGGGGGTTGCACGACGCCCAAACGTCGGTTTGGGCGAGAAATCGCGGCGTGTCGTGACCCAAGCGTTGGTTTGGGCGTATGAAGCGGGGGCGTAGGAAGCGTGGCGGTTGCAACGCTTCGCAACTCTTGTGCCGGCCATGACATAGGTGTGGTCTGGCTCACATGACTTCCACTCTCGACCCCCGAACCACCACCCTGACCCCGCAGCAGCGCGTCGACGCCTGGCTGGCCGACTTCGAGGCCGCGCTGGCCGTCCGCGACATCGAACGCGCCGCCGGCATGTTCGCCGTCGACGGCTTCTGGCGTGACCTGGTGTCCTTCACCTGGAACCTCAAGACCCTCGAAGGCCGCGACCAGATCACCGACATGCTGACCGCCCGTCTCGCCGAGACCGACCCGTCGGGATTCGCGACGCGAGAGGAACCCACCCAGGATGGGGACGTCGTCTCCGCGTTCATCCAGTTCGAAACCGCGGCCGGACGCGGCACCGGGCATCTGCGGATCAAGGACGACGCAGGCGAAGACAAGGCCTGGACCCTGCTCACCGCGCTGCAGGAACTCAAGGGCCACGAAGAGCGCAAGGGCGCCACACGCGTCCTCGGTGCCGTGCACGGCGACGACCCCGATCCTCGCTCCTGGGCGGAGAAGAAGGCGGCCGAGGACGCTGAGCTGGGCCGCACGATCCAGCCGTACACGCTGGTGATCGGCGGCGGTCAGGGCGGCATCGCCCTCGGCGCACGGCTGCGCCAACTCGGCGTGCCGGCGATCGTCGTCGACAAGCACGAGCGACCCGGCGATCAGTGGCGCAAGCGCTACAAGTCCCTGTGCCTGCACGACCCGGTCTGGTACGACCACCTGCCCTACCTGCCGTTCCCGCAGAACTGGCCGGTGTTCGCACCCAAGGACAAGATCGGCGACTGGCTCGAGTTCTACACCCGCGTGATGGAGGTGCCGTACTGGTCGAAGACGACGTGCCTGTCCGCCACATTCGACGACGCCGAGGGCCGCTGGACCGTCGAGGTGGACCGCGACGGCGAGCGCCTCACCCTGCACCCGACCCAGCTGGTGCTCGCCACCGGGATGTCGGGCAAGCCGTATGTGCCGACACTTTCCGGCCAGGACGTCTTCCGCGGCGATCAGCACCACTCGTCGCAGCACCCCGGCCCCGACGCCTACGCCGGCAAGAAGGCCGTCGTCATCGGGTCGAACAACTCCGCCCACGACATCTGCAAGGCGCTTTACGAGAACGGCGTCGACGTGACCATGGTGCAGCGGTCGTCGACCCACATCGTCAAGTCCGACACCCTGATGGACATCGGCCTGGGCGACCTGTACTCCGAGCGGGCACTGGCCGCGGGGATGACGACCGAGAAGGCAGACCTGACGTTCGCCTCACTGCCGTACCGGATCATGCATGAGTTCCAGATCCCGCTGTACGACCAGATGCGGGAGCGCGACAAGGAGTTCTACGACCGGCTCGAAGCCGCCGGGTTCGAATTGGATTGGGGCGCCGACGGTTCCGGGCTGTTCATGAAGTATCTGCGGCGCGGCTCCGGCTACTACATCGACGTCGGCGCCTGCGACATGGTCGCCGACGGGCGAATCAAGCTGGCGCACGGCCAGGTCGACCATCTGACCGAGGACTCGGTGGTGCTCGCCGACGGCACCGAGCTGCCCGCCGACGTCGTGGTCTACGCGACGGGCTACGGCTCGATGAACGGCTGGGCGGCGGATCTGATCGGCCAGGACGTCGCCGACAAGGTCGGCAAGGTGTGGGGTCTGGGCAGTGACACCCCGAAGGATCCCGGGCCGTGGGAGGGCGAGCAGCGCAACATGTGGAAACCCACGCAGCAGCCGAACCTGTGGTTCCACGGCGGCAACCTGCATCAGTCCCGGCACTACTCGCTGTATCTGGCGCTGCAGCTCAAGGCCCGCTACGAAGGCCTGCCCACGCCGGTGTACGGCCTGCAGGAAGTGCACCACCTCAGCTAGGACGCGACGGGCTCAGGCGGCATCGGAGATGCGAATCTGGTTGCCGCCGGCCCGTTTCGCCTCGTACATCGCCATGTCGGCGGCCGCGATGACGCGCTCGATCAGCGTGCGGGCGTCGGCAGCGGTGTCGTGCGCCGCGACCCCTGACACCCGGGAGACCCCGGCGACCCCGGCGACCCCGGCGACCCCGGCGACCCCGAGGCTGGCGGTGACGTGCCACGGGTTCGACGCGATGGCCGAGCAGAGCCGCCGCGCGAGCAGGTCCATCTCGCGCGGCGGGCACGCCTGGGCGACCACGAACTCCTCCCCGCCCACCCGTGCCGCGATGGCCCCCGAGCCGCACGCGTCGCGCAGTCTGGCGGCCACGTCGACGAGCACCCGGTCGCCGATCGCATGGCCGAGGGTGTCGTTGATCCGCTTGAACCCGTCGAGGTCGATCATCACCACGCTGAAACTTCCCGAGCCGCGCCGGGCCGCGTCGGTGATCAGGGCCTGCGCCGCCCGCCGGAACCCTCGCCGGTTGGTCAACCCGGTCAGCGGGTCGGTCGAGACGGCATCGTTCCACAGCAGTCGCGTCAGGATGTGTCCACCGAACGGCACCGTCAAGAGGCCGCCCATCGACATCAGCAGGGTGGCCACGCCCAAGGGCACGTCGCCGGCCACCCCCATCCGGACCGCGCACGCGGCCGCCGTGCCGAGCGCGATGGCGACGGTGAGAGCGAGCAGACGCGGGCTGTGCGCGGAGGCGACGTAGGCCGCCAGCCCGACGAAGGCCCAGCAGGTCAGCAGCCCGGCATGCGGGTCCGACTGCGCCACGGCGACCACCGCCAGAGCAGCACAGCCGCACACCGCGAACACCGCCGAGTGCCGCCGGGTGGGCCACCGCCGGGCGTAGGCCACGGCGACACCGGCGAAACCTACCGCGATCACCGCCACCACCCCCCGCATGGCCCCGTGTGGGCCGGCGGGACTGAGCGATGTCAACGCCACCGCGACAGCGAGCACCGCCATGATCGTGGCCATCACCGCCGAGGAGATGCGCAGCAGCCGGCGGGACGCGAGGTAGCCGGCCAGCCAGTCGTAGCGGTCCGGCTGTCTCCACCACTGGCGGATGTGGTTCACCACGGCCCCCGATGCTCAGCTGGGGTGATCGTACCGACCCCACCCATTCCCACAGCCGATTCGAACACCGCCGACGGCGGTGCGCAGAATGGGGGCGTGACGAACCCCCCGCAGACGGACGATCCGTTCCTCTGGCTCGAGGAGATCACCGGCGACGACGCACTCGCGTGGGTGCGCGCGCACAACGATCCGACGATCGCCGAACTCGGCGGCGAACGGTTCGAGCAGATGCGTGCCGATGCCCTCGACGTCCTCGACACCGACACCCGCATCCCCTATGTGCGCCGGCGCGGTGAGTTCCTCTACAACTTCTGGCGCGATGCGACCAACCCGAAAGGTCTGTGGCGCCGCACGACGCTCGAGAGCTACCGGCAGGAGAAGCCGGACTGGGACGTCGTCATCGACGTCGACGAGCTCGCCCGCACCGACGGCCAGAACTGGGTCTGGGCCGGGGCAGACGTGATCGAACCCGACCACCTGCGCGCAGTGGTCAGCCTCTCCCGGGGCGGGTCGGACGCGGCGGTGGTGCGTGAGTTCGACATGACGACCCGCACCTTCGTCGACGGCGGGTTCGAGCTGGCCGAGGCGAAGTCTCAGGTCACCTGGGCCGACGAGGACACGCTGCTGGTCGGCACGGACTTCGGGCAAGGGTCACTCACCGAGTCGGGCTACCCGCGGATCGTGAAGCGCTGGACGCGCGGGACACCACTGGACGAGGCGGTGACGATCTTCGAGGGCGACCCGGCCGACGTCCTGGTCGCGGCGTCGGTGGATCGCACGCCCGGGTTCGAACGCACGCTGATCAGCCGCGCGCTGGACTTCTTCAACGAAGAGGTCTACGAGCTGCGCGGCGCCGAACTGGTCCGCATCGACACCCCGACCGACGCCAGCATCTCTGTTCACCGCACCTGGCTGTTGATCGAGCTGCGCAGCGACTGGCACTACAGCTACGGAACGGGCACCCAGCACTACCCCGCCGGTTCCCTTCTGGCCGCCGACTACGACGAATTCCTCTCCGGCAGCGCAGAATTGAGTACGGTGTTCACCCCGGACCGGCACACCAGCCTGCACCACTACGGGTGGACCCGCGACCGTCTCGTGCTCGTCACACTCGCCGATGTCGCCAGCCACGTCGAGGTGGTGACGCCGGGCTCGTGGGAGCACGAACCGGTGGCCGGACTGCCGGACAACACCACCGTGTCCCTGGTCGCCGTCGATCCCCTCGGTGACGAGATCTTCTGCGACTGCTCAGGTTTCGTCACACCGTCACAATTGATGCACGGGGCTGCCGGCGGCGCCCTCACCGAGATCAAGCGGGCGCCGTCGTTCTTCGACGCAGCCGATCTCGAGGTGCAGCAGTATTTCGCGACGTCCGACGACGGCACCGCGGTGCCGTATTTCGTCGTGGGGCATCGCCACACGCTGAGCGCCGGTCCTACGCTGCTCGGCGGATACGGCGGGTTCGAGGTGGCCCGCACCCCGTACTACGACGGTGTGATGGGCCGGCTGTGGCTCTCCCGGGGCGGCACATACGTGCTGGCCAACATCCGCGGTGGCGGTGAGTACGGCCCCACCTGGCACACCCAGGCGATGCGCGAGGGCCGACACCTGGTCGCCGAGGACTTCGCAGCCGTGGCACGGGATCTGGTCGCGCGCGGGATCACGACCGTGGACCGGCTCGGCGCACAGGGTGGCAGCAACGGCGGGCTGCTGATGGGCATCATGCTGACGCAGTATCCGGAGCTGTTCGGCGCCCTGGTGTGCAGCGTGCCGCTGCTGGACATGAAGCGGTTCCACCTGTTGCTGGCCGGCGCCTCCTGGGTCGCTGAGTACGGCGACCCGGACGATCCCGATGATTGGGATTTCATCTCGAAATACTCTCCGTACCAGAACATCTCGACCGAGCGCCGCTATCCGCCGGTGCTGATCACCACCTCGACCCGCGATGACCGCGTACATCCGGGCCACGCCAGGAAGATGACCGCGGCGCTGGAGGCGGCCGGCCACCCCGTGCGGTACTACGAGAACATGGAGGGCGGGCACGCGGGTGCGTCGGACAATCCGCAGATCGCGTTCCGCGCCGCTCTGATCTACGAGTTCCTGCTCTCGACGCTGGGAGGGCAGTGACGTGACGATCGCCCGATCGGCCGGAGCGCTGCTGCTGGCGTCCGCGATGGTGCTCACCGGCTGCGGCCGGGAGATCACCGGTACCGCGGTGACCGCCGCCGGACGCGCGCCCGCCCAGGAAGCCGGCGATGACGCGCAGTGCACCACCGTCACCGCGCCTCTGGTCGACATCCCGCAGAAGAATCCCCGCGAACCGCAGCTGCGCGTCCCGCAACCGCAGGGGTGGGAACGCAACACGATGATGGACAACCAGATCATCCGGTTCGCGATCGTCGCACAGGATCTCGTCGCCGATCAGTTCGCCCCCAACGCGGTGGTCACCCTGGAGTCGGTCCGCGGCAGCGCCGATCCCGACATCGTGTTCGAACAGAACCGATCCAACCTGACCACGATGATGGGCGCCTTCGATCTGCAGACCGAGAGCAACACCACCTGCGGACTGCCCTCGGAGACAACGACATACATCGCGCCCGCGATGGGGCCGGCACCGCAGCGGCCCATCATCATGCATGCCGTCGTGGCGCGGACACCGTCGGCCACCTACCTGTCGACGCTGACGGTGCAGACCACCGATGCGACCAACCCCACCTACGTGCGCGACTCCGCGGAGATCGTCGACGGCTTCCAGCTGCTGCTGCCATGACGCTCTCTGAGATCCTGCTGATCGTCGGCGCGGCGTTGGTGCTGGCCGGTATCGCAGCGCCCGGTTGGGACACCGCGACCATGGATCGGCGAGCGGTCAAACGGCGCATCTACTGGACGGGCACCGGTGCGGGCATCGTGGTGCTGTTCCTGTCCGGCCTTCCCGACCTGCAGAGCGCGCTGGCGCTGGCCGCCGCCGCAACGGTGCTGACCCTGGGGTGGGCCTACTTCCGGACGCCGAACATCGTGATCGGCGGCCGCATCCGGTCGGCCGATCCGACGATGCGCGACGGGAGCCGGTGACCGCCGACGTGTAACGCCGGCGGGCCCGGCGGGCACTACCGGTCGACGAAGGGAGCCGCTGTGCTTCAGGGCGCCCCGGTGTGACGTGCTGGGTTACGATCTCGCGGACATGACCGCCACTTCCGCGGACGAGGCTGCCATCGTCGCGGCGCTGCGGGCGCGTGACGAGGCGACGTTCGCCGCGCTGGTCGACAGGCACACGCCGGCGATGCTGCGGATCGCGCAGGGCTACGTGTCGTCCCGCGAGGTCGCTGAGGACGTCGTGCAGGAGGCGTGGATCGCGCTGCTCAAGGGTATCGACGGCTTCGAGGGCAGGTCCTCTCTGCGCACGTGGCTGTTCACGGTGCTGATCAACATCGCCAAGAAACGCGGCATGCGGGACCGTCGGGAGTCCGACGCCCAGATCGCCGCGTACACGAACGGAACCGTGCACCCGGCCCGGTTCCACGACCGCGACGAGCGCTGGGCGGGTCACTGGCGCGACGGGGAAGAACCGGTGCCGTTCCCCGAGTCACCGGAGGGCTCGGTGCTGAGCTCGGAGTTGCTTGCGTTGACCCGCGACGCACTCGACACCCTGCCCGAGCGGCAACGCCTCGTGGTCACCCTGCGCGACGTGCTCGACGTCGACTCCGCGGAGGTGAGCCGGCTGCTCGGCATCACGCTCGCCAACCAGCGGGTGCTGCTGCACCGCGGGCGGACGGCGATCCGGCAGGTTCTCGAGGATTACGTGAGGGACGTGACATGAGCGAGCCCGCACCGATGGACTGCTATGAGCTCGTCGCGTTGATCACCGCCTACTTCGACGGCGCGCTCGACGGCGTCACCCAGACGCGGTTCGAGCAGCACCTGGCGGGCTGCGACGGCTGCCTGACCTATCTGCAACAGTTCCGCACCACGGTGCGCACCCTGAGCGTGCTCTGCGACGACGACGTCGACCCGCCGTTTCGCGACCGGTTGCTGGACGCCTTCCGCGACTGGCGCTAGAACTGCTCAGGTGAGCCAGTTCCAGACGGTGCTCTACCGCACCGAACCGCCCGTCGCGACCATCACGCTGAACCGCCCTGAGCGGCTCAACACCATCGTGCCCCCGATGCCCGACGAGATCGAGGCCGCGATCGGCCTGGCAGAACGCGATCCGGCCGTCAAGGTGATCGTGCTCCGCGGGGCCGGACGCGCCTTCTCGGGCGGCTACGACTTCGGCGGCGGCTTCGAGCACTGGGGCGAGGCGATGAACACCGATGGGCGCTGGGACCCCGGCAAGGATTTCGCGATGGTCAGTTCCCGGGAGACCGGGCCGACGCAGAAGTTCATGGCGATCTGGCGGGCGTCCAAACCGGTGATCGCCCAGGTGCACGGCTGGTGCGTCGGCGGGGCCAGCGACTACGCCCTGTGCGCGGATCTGGTGATCGCCAGCGACGACGCGGTGATCGGGACGCCGTACGCCCGCATGTGGGGGGCCTACCTGACCGGGATGTGGCTGTATCGGCTGAGCCTGGCCAAGGTGAAGTGGCATGCGCTCACCGGTGAGCCGCTGACCGGAAAAGAAGCCGCCGCAGTCGAATTGATCAACGAGTCGGTGCCCTTCGAGCGGCTGGAGGCGCGGGTGGCCGAGATCGCGGCCTCGCTGGCGAAGATTCCGCTCTCGCAACTGCAGGCACAGAAGCTGATCGTCAATCAGGCCTACGAGAACATGGGCCTGGCGTCGACGCAGACCCTCGGCGGAATCCTCGACGGGCTGATGCGCAACACCCCTGATGCGCTGCGTTTCGTCGAGACGGCCGAACGGGACGGTGTACGCGCCGCCGTCGAGCAGCGCGACGGGCCGTGGGGCGACTACAGCCAGGCCCCGGCAGAGCGGCGGCCGGACCCGTCACACGTGATCGAACCCTGAAAAGTCAGGTAGTCCACTACGCAGGCGCAGGCACGATCTGCGAGTGATCCTCATGAGCGAGCCCGGCGACAGGACCGGGACCATCACGCCACGAGGAGTACCGACATGACGAACACACCGCTCAAAGGCCTGCTTGCCAGCGATGCCGACGGTGAGGTCCGGATCAACGTGCCCGGCGGCACCTGGGTGATCCAGCGGGCCGACATCGAAAGGCAATCGGAATGGGTGAATCCGACGGTGGCCGAGGAGGGCGGCAAACCCGTCGAGGTGGTCGTCCGTGTCGGCGCGTCGATCGGGTGGCTGCAGACCTTGACCATCGAATCACTCGAGCGGCCGATGACACTGCCGGACCGCTACCGCACCGTTGTCGGCTCCGAGGACCTCGCACGCCAGAGTGAGGAGTGGGGCCGCGCCCACGGCTTCGCCTTCAATCGTGTCGTGACGGCCGAGGCGGGCCACACATCGGTGAGCTGCTGGGACCATCCCAGCGGGTTCGGAACCGTGTGCCAGGGCGACGACTGCCAGTAACGACCACCGATCATGACCACACCGGTACTCATCGTCGCCCACGAGCTCGACGTGCACGCGGCCGCAGTGTCCTCGCACCTGCGAGAACACTTCGGCATCGCTGCGCTGCAGCTCGATCTCGCCCAGTTCCCATCGAGCACAGCCCGATTCACGTCGACGCGAGACTGCCGGGCACACTCCTGGGATGGCATCGATCTCGATTCCGTCCGTGCCGTCTGGTGGCGCCGACCGGCGCGGAGCACCGTCGGGCGCAGCGTCGACCCGGACGTCGACACCTTCCGGCAGGCCGAGTGTGACCACTTCGCCGAAGGCCTTTTGTGGTCACTCGACGCGGTGTTCGTCAACGACCCTGCCGCACAACACCGCGCCGCGCGCAAACTCGTCCAGCTGCACACCGCCCGATCGCTGGGTCTCAACGTGCCCGACACAGTCGTGACGAACGACGCGACGGTGGCCTCGGAATTCCTCGAGGGACTGCAGCGCCGCGCGATCTGCAAGCGCACGGGCACAGGCAGCACGTTCACCGAGACCAGATTGGTCACGACTGCCGATCTACCGCGCCTGACCGGAATCCGCTCCTCCCCCACCACCTTCCAGGAATTCATCGATGGTCGCTATGACCTGCGGATCGTCTGGATAGCCGGTGAGGCCTGGGCGGTGCGCATCGATTCCCAGACAGGCGCCGGGTGGGTGGATTCGAGGATGGACAACTCGGTTGCGTTCACCCCCTATGACCTCGACGACGACCTCGCCGCAGCACTGCACCAGCTGATGGGGTCACTGGGGCTCGCGTTCGGTGTGATCGACCTGAGGGTGTCGGCAACCGACGGGAGGGTCTACTTCCTTGAGGTCAACCCGCAGGGGCAGTTCGCGTACCTGGAGATCAAGACGGGCCTGCCCATCACCCGCAGCGTCGCGGGGCTGCTGGCGGATCCGGCGCGGGCGGCTCTGACGGCCGCCTAGTGCATCCGACCCGCTAATCCATCCGACCGACGTCGAGCACGCGCAGCACCGCGACACCCTCCTCGTCGCTCATCGGCAGATCGACCTCCCCGTCGATACCCCAGTCGTGGTCGCCGGCGGGGTCGTCGAGTATCTGCCGCACCCGCCACACATCGGCGCCGCGGTCGATGAGCAGCAACGCCTGACCCCGCGCGTCCGGGCCGATGCCGACGTCGGCGTGCTCGGCGTAGTACTCGTCGCCGACCGCACCCCAGCGCTGCGCCGTCCACCCGGAGCCACTGTCCAACGCGCCCAACTCATCCCAGCGCTCGCGGGCGAACAGTTCGACGCGACGGAACAGCGCGTTGCGCACCATCGCGGTGAACGCCCGCTCGTTACCCGTCACCGGTCGCGGCCGCACCGGCACCGACACCGGCGCGTCCAGCGGCTGGTCGGGGCTGGTGAGCTGCTCCCACTCGTCGAGCAGGCTCGAATCCACCTGCCGCACCAACTCGGCGAGCCACTCGGTGATGTCGGTGAGCTCCTCGGTGCGCGCCGCGGCGGGCACACCGGAGCGCAGCGCCTTGACCGCGTCGGACAGGTACCGCAGCACGGCGCCTTCGGAACGCGTCAGCCCGTAGAGACTGACGTACTCGCGGAACGTGAAAGCGCCCTCCCACATCTCGCGTACCACCGACTTCGGTGACAGCGCCCCGTCGGCGGCCCACGGATTGGTCTGCAGGTAGATCTCGAACACGCCGTGCAGCAGTTCGTCGAGGGGTTTGGGGTAGGTGACGTCGTCGAGCAGTTCGATGCGCTCGTCGTATTCGATGCCCTCGGCCTTCATCGCCGCGACCGCCTCGCCCCTGGCCTTCTTCAGCTGCGCCGCAAGGATCTGCCGCGGATCCTCCAGCGTCGCCTCGATCACCGAAACCACATCGCGGGCATAGCTTTCCGCGTCGGCATCGAGAACGTCGATGGCGGCCAGCGCGAACGTGGACAGCGGCTGGTTCAGCGCGAAGTCGCGCGGCAGGTCGACGGTCAGCCGGTAGCGGCGGCCGTCGGCGTCGGGCACCGACATCCGCTCGATCACCCCGGCCTGCAGCAGTGACCGGGCGATCCCCACCGCCTCCCGGATCAGCCGCAGCTGCCGCTTACGTGGCTCGTGGTTGTCGGTGAGGAGGCGCCGCATCGCCTCGAACGGGTTGCCGGGCCGGTCGACGACGTCGAGGATCATCGCGGTGAACACGCGCATGTTGCTGGTGAGCGGTTCTGGTGCGGCCTCCACCAGCCGCGTCATCGTCTTCTCGCTCCACGGCACCATGCCCTCGGGCACCTTGCGCCGCACCAGTTTTCGTCGCTTCTTCGGATCGTCGGCGACCTTCGCGAACTGCTTGAGGTTCTCCACCTCGTGGTCGGGCGCCTGCACCACGACGGTGCCCGCGGTGTCGTAGCCGGCCCGGCCTGCGCGCCCGGCGATCTGGTGGAACTCCCGTGCGGTGAGCAGCCGGGTGCGGGTGCCGTCGTACTTCGACAGCGCGGTGAACACGACGGTGCGGATCGGGACGTTGATGCCGACGCCGAGCGTGTCGGTGCCGCAGATGATCTTGAGCAGGCCGGCTTGGGCGAGCTGTTCGACCAGCCGTCGGTACTTGGGCAGCATGCCCGCGTGGTGCACCCCGATGCCGTGGCGCACGAGCCGCGACAGCGTGGTCCCGAACGCGGTCGAGAACCGGAACGCGCCGAGATGCTCGGCGATCGCGGCTTTTTCGTCCTTGGTGCTGACGTTGACACTCATCAGCGCCTGCGCCCGCTCCAGCGCTGAGGCCTGGGTGAAGTGCACGATGTAGATCGGCGCCTGGCGGGTGTCGAGCAGATCGCCGATGGTCTCGTGCATCGGCGTCGTCGCGTACGAATAGAACAGCGGCACCGGGCGTTCGGCGTGGGCAACCAGAGCAGTCGGCCGCCCGGTGCGCCGGGTCAGATCCTCCCGCAGGAACGTGACGTCGCCGAGCGTCGCCGACATGAGCAAAAATTGTGCCCCGGGCAATTCCAGCAGCGGCACCTGCCAGGCCCAGCCGCGGTCGGGATCGCCGTAGTAGTGGAACTCGTCCATCACGACCACGCCGATGTCGGAGCCCGAACCTTCCCGCAGCGCCGTGTTCGCCAGCACCTCGGCCGTGCACACGATGATCGGCGCGTGCGCGTTGACGGCGGCATCGCCGGTCAGCATGCCGACGTTCTCCGCACCGAACACCCCGCACAGCGCGAAGAACTTCTCGCTCACCAGCGCCTTGATCGGCGCGGTGTAGTAGCTGCGCCGCCCGGCCGCCAGCGCGGCGTACTGCGCGCCGGTCGCGACGAGCGACTTGCCCGATCCGGTCGGGGTGGCCAGCACGACGTTGGCGCCGCTGACGAACTCGATCAGCGCCTCTTCCTGGGCGGGGTACAGCGGGGTGCCGTTGTCCTCGGCCCACCCCGCGAACGAGGTGAACAGGTCGTCGGGATCGGCGTCCGCGGGGGGAACGAGCGGCGCGCTCATCGAGCGTCGGGCCGGCGCAGCGCGGCACCCGCGGTGGCGCCCAGGACACCGACCACGACGAGACCGATACCGGCGAGCAGGGTGATGTTGAGCCAGTGGTGCGCACTGTCCTCGGCGGTGCGCACCATCACCTCGGCCACGGTGCGGATGTCGCCGGTGGTTCTGTTGACCGCCGCGTCGATGAAGCGCCGGCCCATCTCGATGCCCGCCCAGCCGGCGGCGCCGACCAGCAGCGCCGACACTCCGAGGGCACACAGCGCGCGCCCCTTCGACCGGGCGGCCGCCAGGGTCAGCAGCGCCAGCAGGCCGGTGAGCACCGCGGCGCCGATGCTCGCCCACGGACCCCAGGTGGCCAGCGGTCGCAGCTTGCCGGGGCGCAGGTCGGGTGATTCGACGGTGATGGGCACCGTCAGCGTCGGGGGCACGGCGAGGTCGAGGCTGCCGAGCGTGGCGTGAAACGACGGGTCCGACAGCATGGGTGCGATGTCGATCAGCCACCGGTCCGTCGAATTGCCCTCGGGTACCGCGCCGGTGAACATCCACCGGTGGGCGATCCGGTTGGCCTGGGCGAACTGACCGGGGAAGCCGGAGTTGCTGGTGTAGGAGTCGGCGACGGTGCGGACCAGCTGCGGGTTGAGCCGGTAGCCGTTGTCGGCGCCCAGCGCGATGATCTGGGCGCTCAGTTCGCCGGCCATCGCGTCCTGCAACCGGGGGTCGCCGGCCGCGCGGGCGGCCAGGGCGGCGTACCCGTCCTCGTCGACGATGGTCTTCTGCGCCCACCCGGCGGGGACGGCGACGGCCAGCGCGAGCGTGGTCAGCAGCCACAGCATCAGCGTGGCGAGAAAACGCACCGCGTCCCTCCTGTCGGGACGCACGAGCCTTCTGTCGCCGCCGGAGCGGCTCCGGGGACCTAGTCGGCCAGCGCGCGTCCCACGATCAACGGGTCGGGCCGGCCGACCACCTCGTGGTCCTTGTTGTCGTAGTCGAATTTACTCAACACGTAGCGCATGGCGTTGATGCGGGCGCGCTTCTTGTCGTTGCTCTTGACCACCGCCCACGGGGCGATCTCGGTGTCGGTCCAGGCGAACATGTCCTCTTTGGCCGAGGTGTAGTCGTCCCATTTGTCCAACGACGCCAGATCGGTGGGCGAGAGCTTCCACTGCCGCACCGGGTCGACCTGCCGGATCGTGAAGCGGGTGCGCTGCTCGGACTGGGTCACCGAGAACCACAGCTTGATCAGGCTGATGCCGTCGTTGACGAGCATCTGCTCGAACAGCGGGGCCTGCCGGATGAACTCGGCGTGCTGCTGGGGCGAGCAGTACCCCATCACGCGTTCGACGCCGGCACGGTTGTACCAGGACCGGTCGAACAGCACGATCTCCCCGGCGGCGGGCAGGTGGGTGACGTAGCGCTGGAAGTACCACTGCGTCTGTTCCTTCTCGGTGGGCTTCTCGAGCGCGACGACGCGGGCCCCGCGCGGGTTGAGATGCTCCATGAAGCGTTTGATCGTGCCGCCCTTGCCTGCGGCGTCGCGACCCTCGAAGACGATCACGTGGCGATGGCCGTGGGCCTGGCTCCACTTCTGCAGCTTCAGCAGTTCGATCTGCAGCAGCCTCTTCTGTTCCTCGTACTCCGCGCGGGTCATGCGCTCGTCGTACGGATAGTTCTCGCGCCAGGTGTCGACGGTCTCGCCGCTGGGTTGCAGCACGAGCACGGGGTCGTCATCGTCGTCGTCGAGGACGTGGTAGCCGGAGCTGTCCAGGGTCACCGGCCGACGCTAACCAGCGTCGCCGTCGAGACGGTGACGGCGAGGTGAACAGCCGGTGGACTACTTGGCGATGCGCTTGGGCCGGATCAGCGCCAGCTTGGTCATCATCGTGTTCATCCGCTTCAGCGCGCGCTGCGAGTTGTTGTAGTAGTTGCCCCCGGCGCCGACCGCGGTGCGGGGGCTGACCACGGTCTCGATGCGGCAGTACTTGCGCAAACCCTCAGGCCCGCCGAAGCGCGCACCGATACCCGAGGTCTTCCAGCCGCCCATCGGGGCGGTGGTGCACATCAGGTTCGAGATCACGTCGTTGATGTTGACGCCACCGCAGTCCAGTTGCAGGGCAACCTCTTTGGCGCGCTCGACATCGCGGGAGAACACGGCCGCGGACAGGCCGTACGGGCTGTCGTTGGCCAGCCGGACCGCGTCGGCCACCGACGACACCTTCATGATGGGCAGCGTCGGACCGAACGTCTCCTCCGTCATCGCCGCCATCGAGTGATCGACGTCGACCAGCACGGTGGGCTCGTAGAAGCTGCCGGGACCCGGCCGACGCTTCCCGCCCGTCAACGCCCGCGCACCCTTGGCGAGTGCGTCGGCGACATGACGTTCGGTGACGGCGACCTGGCTGTCGTCGATCATCGCGCCGAAGTGATGCCCCTCGCCTGCTCCCATCTTCAGGTTCTCGACGTCACGGACCACGGCGGCGACGAACTGGTCGTACACCGGCTCGAGCACGTACACGCGCTCGACCGACACGCAGGTCTGCCCGGCGTTGAACATCGCACCCCACACCGCGGCGTGGGCGGCCAACTCGATGTCGGCATCCTCCAGGACGATCATCGGGTCCTTGCCGCCCAGCTCCAAGCTGACCGGGGTCAGCCGACGAGCGGCCCGCTCGGCCACCTTGGCACCGGTGGCGCTCGAGCCGGTGAACTGGATGTAGTCGCTCACGTCGATGACGGCCTCGGACACCTCCCGGGCGCCCTGGGCCAGCGCCAGCACGTCGGGGGCGCCGGAGTCGAGCCAGCCGCGCAGCAGCAGTTCAGCGGTCAGCGGGGTGCGCTCCGAGGGCTTGAGCAGGACGGCGCAGCCGGCAGCGAGTGCCCCGATCGCGTCCATCAGCGCGTTGGCGACGGGGTAGTTCCACGGCGCGATGATGCCGACGACGGGGCGGGGCCGATAGTGCACCTCGATCTTCTTGATCGACAGGAACGGCAGCGCCGCGGGGCGGGGGTCGGGAGCGAGCGCTTTCTCCATGGTGCGCACGTAGTAGGACAGGATCATCAGGAGCAGCGGCACCTCTTGGGCCGCGTCGGTCGCGGATTTGCCGGTCTCGGCGATCAGCAGCTCTTCGATCTCCGCGCGGTGGCGGCCCAGCCACACCCCGTACCGCGCCAGGACCTTGGCCCGGCCCGCAGCGCCGCGGGCCTCCCATTCGCGCTGGGCGTCGCGCAGGGCGGCAGCGGTGCGAGGCACGTCCGCAGCGTCGGTCCAGCGCACCTGGCCGGCCAAAGCGCCGGTCGCGGGGTTGGTGATGGTGCCGGTTCCGGTGAAGGGCGTGACGTCGGAGGTCGCAGTCATGCCCCTACTCTAACGAGCGGTGTGACGCACGTCGCACGCGGGGTTGACAGGTGTCAACTTTGCGGTGCGATGCCCCGGATGTAGGCCGCCTGCCCGAGATGCTGGGCGGCGTCGTCGATGATGCTCACCAGTCGCGAGCTCGCGGTCACCGGCGGCGCCCAGCGCTCGTCGACGACCCGGGCCAGGTCCTCGCCCGACACCGAGGCGACGTACGACAGGCACTCGCGGTGCACCGCGTGGTAGTAGCCGGCGAGGAGGTCCGCCGACGCGCGTACCTTGGCCACGTCCTGCGGGGTGTGGCCGTAGCCGTGCGCATCGCGCGGGAGGTCGAGGGCGAAGCGGTCCACCCAGCCCTCGCGGAACCAGACCTGCTCGATGCCCGCGATGTCGCACAGCTGGGCATCCTGGATGCGGGCACTGTGCCACAGCAGCCACGTGATGGTGTTGGCCTCCGGCGTCGGCCGGTAGTAGGCCACCTCGTCGGTCAGACCGTCGGTCAGATCGTCGGCGTGCTCGATCAGGCGGGTGAACGAATCACGCAGGAGCTCGCGGGCAGCGTCGATGTCGGCCATGCTGCCCAAGCTACGCCCGCCGTCGGACACGTGGTCACCACGACAGGTCAGGTTCGGCGTCTCCTTCTCTCATCCCGAATTCGTCGCCCGGGCGGTGCACCGTGGCCCCGAACTCCGTCGCGCACTGCCACCGCGCCTGCCGGTGCAGCGCCCACGACGCCCGGCACACCACGTGGGCGGCCCCCTCGCTGACATGCACCTCGGCGACGCCGGGTCGCGCACAGGCGGCGACGAGGTCGGCCACGCCCTGCACGGACAGCACGGGCCGTCCGGTCACGGCGACGACGAACCGGGTGCGACGCCGAATGTCGTCGGGCACCGGACCGACACGGATGCGGTCATCCTGCAGATGAGCTCGCGCGCACAGCGACTCCGCTCCCGCGCCCGTGATCCATACACCGACGTCGTGAGCGAGGAAGCCGGCGAGCGTCGCGACGAGGGACCCCAGTCCGTGCTCGTCGGCATCGATTTCGACTGCCACGTCGGGGATCTCGTAGCGCAGACCATGGGTGCGTGCCGCCGGATCGGTGATCAGCCTCGCCAGCGCAAGAGCCTCGGCGTTCTTGGCGGCGGCCCGGTCCGACACCTCACGACCCGCCCAGTCGGGACCGTTGTGCCACGCCACCGCCCGGCGCGCGTGGTGGAACACCGCGCCACAGACCGCGGCCCGGTGCGCGAACTCCCAGTCTTCTCCGCCGTACCGGTCGAACGACTCGTCGAAACCTCCGCAGTAATCGAACAGTTCTCTGCTGCAACACATCACCGAGCTGATCACGTAGCGGTAGGCGGTGTGGTCGGCGATGGCGAGGTCCCCGGTACGGGCATACGCGTCGGTGAGCCAGCGCGGTTCACCCAGCACCACCGGGGTGCGCTCGCCCGCCCACCATCGCGCCACGTCGGCCGCCGACCAGCCGTCGAGGCGGGCATGGCGCCGCCGACCGACCACCAACGCATCCGGTAGCAGCGACGGTAACCGCGAGATCTCCCGCAGGTAACCGGGTTCCGGCACGGTGTCGGCGTCGAGGAAACAGAGGATCTCGCCGGCGGTGGCGGCGGCACCGAGGTTGCGGGCCGCCGCGGCGCGGAATCCGCGGTCGGGTTGCCGAACCACTCTGCACCGCAACGACGTCGACGAGATGTCGGGCGGCACCGGGGAGCCGTCGTCGGCGACCGCGACCTCGACCAGGTGCAGGGGGTAGTCCTGCAGCTCCAGCGCGGCGAGCAGCCGGTCCAGATCGTCCTGCTGGTCGTAGAACGGCACCACGACGGCGATACTCGCGTCGCGTCCCGGCCTGCCGTCCAGCACGTCCCACCGGTTGCCCGCCACACAGAACCTGCCGTCCGGCAGGGGAAACAGCTCCGGTGTCATCGGTGCCACCTGTCGAAGAAGGCGCGGTAGGCACGCGCGGTGTCCGACGGTGACGGCCGCGGTACCGACTCGTCGGTCAGCCAGGTGGACAGCGGATCATCGAGCGCAGCGCGGATCGCCCCACCCAGTCCGCGCGGCGGGTACAGCGTGAGCATGCCGGGATTGCGGTCGGCGATCTCGCGGGTGTAGCGATTCGTCGCCACCAGGGGGCGGCGCGCCGCCGACAGCCACGAACCCAGTGAGCCCGACGCCGATACGTGCGTGTGCGCGACGACGGGCACCGTCACGCGTTGCAGCACGTCGATCAACTCGTCGTCGCCCACGTGCCCCGTCACGTGGAAGCACCGGCCCTGTTCGGCGGCGCGCCCCGTCAGGTCGGTCACCAGATCGTCGTGCCCGGAGGAGGGTTCGCCGATCGCGTGGACCTCGACGTCCCGCGGCAGATTTGCAGCAGCCGCGATCACCTCCTCGTGCCCCTTGCCGGGGTACAGGAAGCCGAACACGCCGATGGTGCGCACCTCCGCGGGGCGGCGACGAACCGGCGCCGGTCGTCCGATCGGTAACGGGATCACCGCGACCGACGACACGTCGACACCGATGTCCCGCAACAGCTCTCGCTCGTGCTCGCTGCTCACGGCCACACCGGCAGAGCGTGCGGCGACGTCGGCGTATGCCCTCGCACGCCGGTCGGCGTTGCGGCCGTCGGAGCGCTGCGGCAGATCGTGCAGCGTCACGGTGACGCGGGCGCGGGCAGCGATCGCCGCGACGGCGCAGGCCGCCGCTTCCGGGGTGTCCCCGAAGAGCCGGTCGGTGAACTGCAGATGCACCCCGTCCTCGCCGACGTTGCTCAGCAGGCCCTCGACGTCGGGCGACCACACATGCCGCAGGCTCAGCGCGAGCCCGAAGCGGACCACGCCGTGGTGGCGTGGTCCCACGAGGGCCTGCGTCACCTCGCTCACAGAAGTCCCAGTGAATCCATGACGTTTCCGTGACGCTGCACGGCGAGGTCGAGGAAGTCGGGGTTGCGTCCGTACCACCGCAGCTGCGCGGAGTGGACGTCCTCGGGCGCGATCGTGGTGCCGTGCTGACACCAGGCCCGCCGCGGCGTCCCGGACAGTCCCAGTGCGCCGAGCACCCGCGCCTCCAACGGCGCGGTCACCGACGACAGCAGGACGGTGTCGAGGGAGCCGACGGTCACCGTCGCTCCGAGGTGGTCCAGGATGCGGCCGGCCAGGGCGATCAACACTGCATTACCGGGGTGGTTGATCGTGTGTGCCGCGTCTACGCCCAAGCCCGCCAACAGATCCGAGACGCCGACGTCACAGTCTCTGGCTTCCCGCATCGCCAGCTCGTCGCGACTGAGGGCGGCCACCGTCCGGAGCTGTTCTGCGCTGACCTCGACGTCCCACGGGTCGTCGGGCGAGCGCCCCGCCCGCGCCGCCGCGATGGTCCGCAGGTCGTGGTACGGCACCACCGGAGGTGTCAGCGATCGGTCGGCGGGACGGCGCACGATGACCTGGAAAGGATAGAGCCCGGCGTAGCGGATCACCGGCCAACGAACCACCCGGGCACCGGCATTCAGTCGCTCGACCAGTTGGCCCGTCCCCACGGGCAGGCCCCGGTAATCGGGCCGGACCGGTTGGCTGAGCAAGACCGCAGCCTGCCCCAGCAATGCGTCGAGATGAGGCAGATCCTGTTGTGTCAGTTCATGAACCGGCGGAATCCGCACCGTCCGGTACGGCCGTGCCGGCACGCTGTCGAGCACCCGGCGCAGCGCCTCGGCCTGACAATTGCCGACGACCAACCACAGCGGCTCGTCGTGCGCTGACTGCTCGGCGGGCGAGCTGGAGAAGTCCACGCCGAGAGGTTACGTGTCACCTCGGCGTGGTATATCTTTCCCCAGAGCAATCGTCGAGACAGCGGCGAGACTGATCGCCTCTGTCGAAAGGATTGTGTGAATCTGATTCGTGTTGCCTCCGTTCCGGCTGCACACCCGTACATCACCGCCACCGTGGACACCACGCTCGTGACGCTGCTCCCCGATCCGGTTCCTCCGGATGCGAGCCAGCCGGGCCAATGGTGGCCGCCACAATGGCTCGATCCGCAGTACGTGCTCGCACATGTCGCCGAGATCGACGTCCTGCACGTGCATTTCGGGTTCGAGAGCATCGAGCACGACGATCTCGTGGCCGTCGCCGACGTACTCGCCGCCTATGGCGTCCCGCTCGTGGTCACCGTGCACGACCTCGCGAACCCGCATCTCGAGGACCAGACCGGTCACCACGCCAAGCTCGGCACCCTGCTGCACCGCGCGGATGCCGTGATCACCCTCACCGACGGCGCGGCCCGGGAGGTCCGTGATCGGTGGGGCGTCGCGGCGACGGTGCTGCCGCACCCGCACCTGCTGCCGATCGACCAGGTCGGGTCACCGCGCGAGCACCGCACCGAGCCCGTCGTCGCCATCCATGCGAAGTTCCTGCGGGCGAACATCGACCCGTGGCCGGTGATGGACACACTGCTTGCAGCGCAGCATGTTTCGCTGCGGCTGGATCTCGATGGCAACGCTCTTGACTCACCTCGGGCCGACGAGCATTTGGCCGATCGGCTGGCGGCCTACCGGGCGCGCGGTGTCGACGTCCGGGTCCATCCACCGTTCACCGACGCCGAACTCGTCGGCTTCCTCCACGACATCGACATCCTGGTGCTGCCCTACCGCTTCGGCACCCACTCCGGCTGGGTCGAGGCCTGCCACGACAGCGGTGTCGTTCCTGTGGTCCCCGACTGCGGACATCTGCACGAACAACGGCCCTGCACCACCTTCGGTTTCGGCATCGGGCGCTTCGACCGAGCCGGCCTGCTGGCGGCCGTCGCCGACGCGCTCGGACAGATCGGGGAACGAACAGACGACCTAACCCGCCGGCGCGTGCGGGCCGCAGAGCGCGACCAGGTGCGGCAGGACACCGCGCGGCTCTACCGCGGACTGTGCCGGAGTGCGAGAACCGCATGAGCGCACGCCCGTTACGCATCGCGCTTCTGGCCTCGTCCCGCTACCCGGTACGGCAACCGTTCGCCGGCGGACTGGAAGCGTTCGTGTTCGAACTCGCTCACGGCCTCACCGCTGCGGGACACCACGTCACCGTGTTCGCCGCGCCGGGCTCCGACATGGGCCTGCCATGGAACGTGGTGCCGCTGCGCACCCTGCACATGAGCGAGGAAACCCGCCGTCTCGATCCCACGACTCCTGAATGGGTGGTGCAGGAGACGCACGCCTACCTGTCGGTGATGGTGGGCCTGGGCCGGGCCGAGCTCGGTGCGTTCGACGTCATCCACAACCACAGTCCGCATTACCTGCCGCTTGCCATGGCCCACACCGTCGACGCCCCCATGCTGACCACGCTGCACACCCCTCCCCTGAAGTGGCAGGAGCAGGCGGTCGCACTCCCCGGCGGCGTGGCCAGCAGCTTCGTCGCCGTCAGTGAGTTCACCGCGCGGCAGTGGTCTCCGATCAGCGGGCCCATCCCGGTGATCCTCAACGGAGTGGACATGGCACACCGGCCGATGGGTCCTGGCGGCCATTACGCCGTGTGGACGGGGCGACTGGTGCCGGAGAAGGGCGTCACCTCGGCCATCGCCGCGGCGCGCGCTGCAGGCATCCCGTTGCGCATCGCCGGACCGATCGGCGACTCCGTGTATTTCGACGCCGCGGTGCGCCCTCTGCTGGGCGACGGCGTCGTCTACGACGGACACCTGCGGCGTGACGACCTGAACCTGCTGGTCGGCGGCGCGGCGGTCGCACTGGTGACCCCCCACTGGGACGAGCCCTACGGCCGCGTCGTCGCCGAAGCGCTCGCCGCAGGCACGCCCGTCGCGGCGTTCGCCCGCGGCGGGATCCCCGAGATCATCGACGAATCGTGCGGCCGGCTCGCGGCGCCCGGAGACATCGACGGGCTGAGCCTGGCCCTGCTCGACGCCATGAGGCTGAACCGGAGCGACGCGCGCGCCCGCGCCGAGCGCTGTTGCTCGCACGAGGTGATGGTGTCGCGGTATCTCGACCAGTATCGACAGCTGCTGTGCGCTCCGGGAATCTCGGCGATGGACGGCGTGTCGGCGTGATCGGTTACTACGTGCACCACCACGGCCGCGGGCACGCGGCCCGGGCCCGGTCCATCTGCGCCCGCCTAGACGAGCCCGTGACCTTCTTCTCCTCGCTGCCCCGCCCCGCGCAGATGCGGCCCCAGGACCGCTGGGTGCAGCTCGCCCTCGACGTCCCGCCCGACGGCGAGCTGCCCGTCGATCCGCAGAGCCGTGGTCGATTGCATTGGGCGCCAACACATGTGGCGGGTCTGGCGCGGCGCGCCGCCGATCTGCTCCAGGTCGCCGCGGACGCCGGGCTACGCCGCCTGGTCGTCGACGTATCGGTCGAGATCGCGATGCTGGGCCGGCTGGCGGGCATCCCCGTCACCGTGATGGCAATGCCCGGCGAGCGCACCGATCCGGCCCACCGGCTGGCCTACGACATCGCCGACCAGATCGTGGCGCCCTGGTCCGCCGACGTCTACCGACCGGCGTGGCTCCACGATCACGCGGACCGCACTCACTTCGTCGGATCGATCAGCCAGTTCGAGGATCGAGGGCGACGCACCCGGTCAGACACTCGGACTGGCGTGCTGCTCGGCGGTGCCGGTGGCGACGATCTGCCCGCCGACGCCCTCGACCAGCTCCGCACGGCCCTTCCGCACTACCGGTGGATCGCGCTGGGGTCATCGGGATGGGTCGACGATCCGTGGCCGGTGCTGGAGGCGGCCGACGTCATCGTCACCCACGCAGGACAGAACGCCGTCGCCGACGTGGCGCTCACCGATGCCGCGGTGATCGTGATCCCCCAGCACCGCCCCTTCGCCGAACAGCACGCCACCGCAACAGCTTTGGCGCGAGCGGGGCTGACCGTGGAGTTGACCGAGTGGCCCACCCGTGACCGGTGGCCCGCGTTGCTCACCGGAACCCTCGCGCTGGACCGGTCGGCGTGGTCGCGGCTGCATGTTCGCGGGGCCGCCGCCCGCGCCGCGCAGGTGATCGCCGCGTGAGTCCTCGCGCCGCGGTGGTGACCGTCGTGCACGGGCGGCACGCACATTTGCGGACCCAGCAGGCGGGGTTGGCGCAGTGCGTGCCCGGGCAGCATGAGCGCATCGTGGTCGCGATGGCCGATCCGACCGTCCCTGAACTCGCCGGCCCCGGCGTCCACGTCGTCCCGTGCTCCGCAGATCCCGCGGCGCTGCCGTTGGCCCGTGCCCGCAACGTCGGCGCCCAGGCCGGCCTCGATCGCGGTGCCGAGCTGCTGATCTTCCTCGACGTCGACTGCATTCCCGGTCGGGATCTGATCGGCCGGTACCTCGACGCGCACGGACGCATCGAGCGGCCGGCCCTGCTCTGCGGGCCCGTCACCTACCTGCCGCCCGCACCCGGCGGCTACCCCCTCGATCGCCTCGACGAGCTGACCGACCCCCATCCCGCGCGACCGGACCCTCCGCCGGGCGTGCTGCAGATCGAGCCGAACCACGACCTGTTCTGGTCGCTGTCTTTCGCCTGCTCGGCGGACACGTGGACCCGCCTCGGCGGGTTCTGCGAGGACTACACGGGCTACGGCGGGGAAGACACCGACTTCGCGGCTTCCGCTGCAGCGCAAGGACTTCCGCTGATCTGGGTGGGCGGCGCGCACGCCTACCACCAGCACCACCCGGTCTCGAATCCGCCTGTCGAGCACGTGGCCGCCATCGTCGGCAACGCGCGGATCTTCCACCGGCGCTGGGGGCGGTGGCCGATGACGGGGTGGCTGGACGCGTTCGAACGTGACGGCGTGATCACACGCCGGGGCGACGACATCGAGATGACCGACAGGACGGTGACCGCAGGTGCCTGATCAAGATGCCTGATCCGATGGCCGGATTCGACCAGCCGGTCCAGTCCTGGGAGGACATCCCCGGCTGGTTCCAGTGGCGCTCGGGGCAGGAGGAAGCCGTCGAGCACTTCGGTGCCGGCGACCGCATCGTCGAAGTCGGCTGCTACCTGGGCCGCAGCCTCTGCTCGCTGGCCGAACTCGCCCGCGGTCGCGACCTGGTGATCGTCGGCGTCGACACCGCCCGCGGCAGCGGGCCCGAAGGGCGCGGCGGGACCAACGCGCACGCCCCCGCGGTCAGCCACGGCGGCGGCACGCTGGCCGGGCTGCTGCACCGCAACCTCATCGCGTGCGGCGCGGCCGATCAGGTGCAGCTCCTGATCAGCGACTCGGTGGCCGCAGCGAAGCTGTTCGCCGACGAATCCCTGGCCTGGGTGCACCTCGACGCCCGGCACGACTACGACAGCGTGTGCGCCGACATCACCGCCTGGCTGCCCAAAGTCCGCCCCGGCGGCTGGCTGTCGGGCGACGACTACGACGAGTGGCAGTGGCCCGGCGTGGTGCAGGCCGTCGCGGACACCCTCGACGGCGCCACCGGATGGTCGAAAGGTCAGTGGCGCTGGCTCAAACCGGCGGACCGGTGACCGCCGGGCCGCCGCCGTGGAACACGGCCTCGACGTTGTTGCCCTCGGGGTCGCGCACGAACGCGCCGTAGTAGTTGTCGTGGTACTCGGGCCACATCCGCGGCTCGTGCAGCGGCTCGGCCCCCAGCGAGAGCGCGGTGCGGTAGAACGCCTGCACGGCTTCGGCGTCCTTGGCCACGAACGCGACGTGCATCTCGCGGTTCGGACCTGACACGTCGCCGACCGAGGCGTCCCCGATCCAGAACGAGGGATGGCCGTCGGCGCCGTAGCCGACGGCGACCTCCATGTCCATCTGCCGGGTGTAGCCGAGCACCCCGAGGACCTTGTCGTAGAACGTCTTCGACTCGTCCCAGTGCACGCAGTTGATTCCGAAGTGGTCGATCATCTCCTGACCGTACATTCGAGGCATGACACATGACCTGATCATTCGTGGCGGGACCGTGGTCGACGGCCTGGGCGGCGAACCGTTCGTCGCCGACGTGGCGGTCACCGGCGGCGTGATCACCGAGGTGAGGCCCGGCATCTCGGGCCCGGCTGCCCGCGAGATCGATGCCACCGGCCTGCTCGTCACCCCCGGGTTCGTCGATCTGCACACCCACTACGACGGTCAAGCCATCTGGTCGGACCGACTGACCCCATCCTCGGCGCACGGCGTCACCACGGCGGTGATGGGCAACTGCGGCGTCGGCTTCGCCCCGTGCCGAGCGGATGACCACGACGTGCTCGTCGACGTGATGGCCGGGGTCGAGGACATCCCCGGGGTCGTCATGGTCGACGGGCTGCCCTGGCACTGGGAGACCTTTCCCGAGTTCCTCGACGCGGTCGAGGCGCGGCCGCACGACATCGACGTGGCCGCGTTCCTGCCGCACTCCCCGCTGCGCGTGTACGTGATGGGTCGCCGCGGTGTCGACCGGGAACCGGCGACGCCCGAGGATCTCGCGATGATGCGCAAGCTCGCCGCCGAGGCGGTGCAGGCCGGGGCGCTGGGCTTCGCGTCGTCGCGGCTGACGCTGCACAAGTCCGAGAGCGGTCACCCCATCCCGAGTTACGACGCCGGCTACGCCGAGATCGAGGCGATCGCGCGAGGCGTCGACGACGCCGGCGGCGGGTTGATCCAGTTCGTGCCCGACCTGATGGCCGGGGACTACGAGCCGGCGCTGCGCACGGTGTTCGACGTGGCCGCCGACGTCGGCCTGCCCGTCACATTCACCCTCGCGATCGGCAACGCCGGTGACCCGTTCTTCCTCGACGCGCTGCGCATGGTCGAGAAGGCCAACGACAACGACGGCCGGATCAGCGCACAGATCTTCCCGCGCCCGATCGGGCTGATGCTCGGCCTCGAGTTGTCCGGCAACCCGTTCGTGATGTACCCGTCCTACCAGGCGATCGCGCACCTGCCGCTGGCCGAGCGGGTCGCCGAGATGCGTGAACCCGAAGTGCGCGAACGTATTCTGAACGATCGCCCGGCCGCCGACGGACACCCGCTGATGTTCGCCGCCCAAGCCTGGAACTACATGTTCCCGCTGGGCGATCCGCCGAATTACGAACCGGCGCCGTCGGATTCGATCGGCGCCCGCGCACAGGCACGCGGTATCAGCCCCGCTGAAGAAGCCTACGACCGCCTGCTCGACGACGATGGTCAGGCCATGCTGCTGGTGACCCTGGCCAACTTCCGGGACGGCTCACTCGACACCGTCGCCGAGCTCATTCGCCGTGACGACGTCGTCCTCGGATTGGGCGATGGCGGTGCTCACTACGGAATGATCTGCGACGCAAGCTTTCCCACGTACATGCTGACGCACTGGGTGCGAGACCGACCGACCGGCCGGCTCACGGTGGCCGACGCGGTGCGCGAACTCACCTCGGTGCCGGCGTCGGTAGCGGGCCTGGCCGACCGCGGCCGCATCGCGGTGGGCTACAAGGCCGACCTGAACGTCATCGATGCCGACGCGCTGCGGCTGCACCGGCCCGTCGTCGTCGCAGACCTCCCGGCCGGCGGCCGGCGGCTCGACCAGAGCGCCGACGGATACGTCGCCACCGTCGTCACCGGGCAGGTGATCGCCGAGAACGGCGTCCCCACCGACGCCCGGCCCGGGACCCTGATCCGCGGCCGACGGGAGGCGCCGAGCGCGTGAGTCGCGTTGCGCCACTTGCCCCGCCGTGGAGCGAGCAGGACGCCGACGGCATCAACCGCTGGGGTCACCCCGACCGGACCTACGAGCCGCTGCTGCTGGTGCGGTGCCTGCAGCGTCACCCGGCGCTGGCCGCGAAGCTGCGCGCGCTGGGTGAGGCCCTGTATGTCGATGCGACACTGCCCCCTCGATTGCGCACCATCGCGATCCTGCGCATCTGCGCACTCGTCGGATGCGCCTACGAGTGGGGTGGGCAGGCCGCGTTCTGGGGTCCTATCGCGGGAGTGTCCGAGTCCGAATGCGACGCGCTGGTCACCGGCGCCGACGTCGGATGGTCAGCTCAGGAACGCACGCTGATATCCGCGGTCGACGAGCTCGAGGCGACCGGCTCGTGGATTGAGCGGACCTGGACGGCGTTGGGAGGCACCCTCAGTGACGAGCAGCGGATGGAGTTGCTGATCGCGGTCGGCTGGTACCGCACCATCTGCACGCTGTGCAACGGGATGGACCTTCCCGTCGAAGGCTGGATGCGGCCTTGGCCCGGCTAGCTCGACCGCTTCAGCGCCGGGTGCTGGTTACGTAGCAGGGGCAACAGCAGCCGGCGCGGCATGACTTCGAAGACCCGTGCCGGAATCTCGTTCTGCCAACCCGGGATGACGCTGCGCCCGCTCTCCAGTGCCTCGATGCCCTTCCTGGCGACGGTGCGCGACGGAATCCACAGGAACTTCGGAAACGCCGCAGCGAAGGTCCGTTCGTCCATGCCTGCCGTCTCGAGGAACTCGGTGCGCACCGGCCCCGGATGCAGAGCGGCGACGGTGACGCCCGTGCCGGCCAGCTCACCGCGCAACCCGTCGGTGTAGGACCGCACGAACGCCTTCGTCGCGGCATAGCCCGACTGACCGGGGAACGGCTGGAAGCCGGCCGTCGACCCGACATTGAGGATCGCGCCACGGCCGCGCGGCACCATCTGCTGCACCGCACGGGTGGTCAGGTCGATCACCGCCTCGACGTTGACCCTCACCTGGCCGATCTCGGCTTCCGGGGTCGAGCCGAGGACCGGGCCGATGGTGCCGATGCCGGCGTTGTTGACCAGGATGTCCATCGTGAGGCCGCGGCGGCCGACTTCCTCCAGGAGATCCGCGCGGGCGGCCGCGTCGGCGACGTCGCAGGCGATGACCTCGACCCGGACCCGGCCCGACAGTTCGTCGGCCAGTTCACGCAGCCGGTTCTCGCGGCGGGCGACCAGCGTCAGGCCGTACCCGCGCCCCGCGAGTTCGCGAGCCAGGTCGGCGCCGATGCCCGACGAGGCTCCGGTGACGACGGCGGTGGTGTTCTCGGACGGGCGGGGAAGGGCCATGGTGTGGGAACCTACGCCGCCGCCCGTCAGCGGGTGAGCACGACCTTGCCCGTCATCCGGCCCGACTCCACGTCACGGTGCGCCTCGGCCAGCCCTGCCGCCGAGAAATCGGTGATGGTCTTGGTGACCGTCGTCCGCAGCACGCCCTGGTCCACCAGATCCGCCGTACGGGCCAGCAGTCGCTGCTGTTCGATCATGTCCGGCGTCTCGAACATGGCCCGCGTGAACATCAATTCCCAATGCCACGCAATGCTTTTCGCCTTCAGACCCACCAGCTCCATGCCCTCCGGTTCGTCGATCGCGGTGATGTGGCCGAAGGGTGTGACGATCGCCTCGTAGTCGTCGATGTTGCCTGCCGAATGCGGGGAGAACAGGTAGTCGACGCCGCCGGGAACCGCGGCCAGCGTCTCGTCCCGCAGATGATGGTGGTTCACGATCAGGTCGGCGCCCATCCGTCGCGCCCACTCCCGCGACTCGTCGCGGCTGGCGGTGGCGATCACCCGCACCTGCGTCAGCGCCTTCGCGAGCTGGATCATGATCGAGCCGACACCGCCGGCAGCACCGAGCACCAGCAGATCGCCGGTCGAGTCCGCGGTGAGGCCGAACCGGTCGAACAGCGACTCCCACGCGGTGATCGTCGTCAGCGGCAGCGCGGCCGCGTCGGCGAACGACAGCGATGCCGGCTTGCGGGCGACGATGCGCTCGTCGACCGCCTGCAGTTCGGCGTTACTGCCGGCGCGGGTGATGTCCCCGGCGTACCAGACCTCGTCGCCCACCGACAGCGTCGACACCTGCGGGCCGACCGCCTCGACCACACCGGCCGCGTCATAACCCAGAATCTTCGGTTCGGAGGAGGACTCCAGTGCCGCACGCTGTTTCACGTCGACCGGATTCACCGACACCGCGAGTACCCGGACCAGTACGTCGCGGGGCCTCAGCTCGGGCACCGGGACGGTGATGTCGCGCAGGCTGTCGTCGATCGAGTCGGCGGCGTACGCGCCGATCGCAGTCATCGTGTCCATGCTGACAGTGAACCTCAGCGGCGCCGAGTTTCATCCATGCCGATCGCAAACGTTGTTCGGAGCCCGGCGACGTGCGCTGATGGATCCCCGTGACTGTCATAGCCCCACCCGACACCGAGCCCGCCACACCGGCAGCGCGCACCGCGCTGTGGGCGTCCCTGGTCGGGACGACGATCGAGTGGTACGACTTCTTCCTCTACGCGACGGCCGCCAGCCTCGTGTTCAACCGGGCCTTCTTTCCTGACCAGACCACGTTCGTCGGCACGCTGCTGTCGTTCGCGACGTTCGCGGTGGGGTTCGTTGTCCGGCCCATCGGCGGGTTCGTGTTCGGCCACATCGGCGACCGCATCGGCCGCAAGAAGACGCTGGCGCTGACCATGCTGCTGATGGGGGCGGCGACCGCGTTGATGGGTGTGCTGCCCACGGCCGCGCAGATCGGCGTGCTCGCCCCGATTCTGCTGCTCCTGCTGCGCATCGTGCAGGGCTTCGCGCTCGGCGGCGAGTGGGCGGGCGCGGTACTGCTGGCGGTCGAGCACGGCCCGGCGCGCAGGCGAGGGCTCTTTGGCAGCATCCCGCAGGTCGGCCTGGCGCTCGGACTCGCCCTCGGCACAGGCGTTTTCGCCCTGCTGCAAATCGCGCTGCCCGATGATGCGTTCCTGGCCTACGGCTGGCGCATTGCGTTCCTGTTCAGCATCGTGCTGGTGATCTTCGGTGTCGCGGTGCGGCTGAAGGCCAGTGAGACACCGGCCTTCGAGAAGGTCCGCGACGAGGACGACCGGGCCGCGGTGCCGGTGCGGGAGGTGTTCCGACCGCCGGTGCTGCGCTCGACCGTGCTGGGCATGCTGTCGCGGTGGGGCGAAGGGGCCGCGTTCAACACCTGGGGCGTGTTCGCCATCGCCTACGCCACCGGCACGCTGAAGCTGGAGAAGGTGCCGGTGCTGATCTCCGTTACTGCCGCCGCCCTGCTGATGGCGGTGCTGCTGCCAGTATCGGGTCTGCTGACCGACCGCTACGGCCCGAAGCGGATCTACACGATCGGCATCGGCGCCTACGGCGTCGCGGTGTTCCCGGTGTTCGCCTTGTTCGGCACCCGCGACATCGGGCTGTACGCCGTCGGCATGCTCGTGGTGTTCGGCGTCGTGCATGCGCTGTTCTACGGCGCGCAGGGCTCGCTGTATGCGTCGCTGTTCCCGGCCCGCATCCGCTACACGGGACTCTCGACGGTCTACCAACTCTCCGGCGTGTTCGCCTCGGGGCTGACACCGCTGATCCTGACCGCCCTGATCGGAGCGGTGGGCGGTTCGCCCTGGCTGGCGTGCGGCTACCTGGTGCTGACCGCGGTGATCAGCGTGACCGCGACGCTGGCTCTGAAGCCGACGCCGCTGCGGGAGCTTTAGGGGCTAGGCCGAACGTGGGCCTCGTGCACGGCATCCGCCGAGAAGTTGTGCACAGGCCCCACGTTCGAGCAGCTTGGCGCGCACACGTTCGACGATGACGTCGGGACGCCGCAGCATCTCAGCGCTCACCCTGATTACTGCCCACCCGGCCTCGTCCAACAGCGCCAGCCGGTCGATGTCCCATGTGCGCTGCCGCCGGTCACTCCAGTGCTGAACACCGTCGTACTCGACGGCGACCTTCCACTGCCGCCAGCCCATGTCGACACGGACACGCAGATCCTTGAACGCGATCTGCGTCTCGGGCCGCGGGAGTCCGGCACGGACCAGGATGAGCCTCACCCGGGTTTCCTGCGGCGACTCCGCACCCCCGTCGACCAACTTCAATAACCCGGGGATACGCCGAACACCGCGAACGCCGGGGTGCGCTGCTGCGACGGCTGCGATCTCAGCCGCGGACAAGCGGGTTGCGTTCATCAGCGCGTCGATGACGGGGACCGCCTCGTCGAAAGGTCGGGTGCGGCCGAGATCGAACGCAGTGCGCGCCGGCGTGGTCGCATCGACCCCCGCGACGAGACACGTCTCTCCGGCTGCGAGGGTCCATGAGTGCGCGATCATGCCGGGTGCCGCATGCCGGTCCGCGCGGACGATCTCCGCGGGCGCGTGAGGGTCGATCCACTTGGTGCCGAAGACCGCGGCGGCCGAGGTCCCGCCCAGAACTGCGCCGGTTGCGAGCCATGCGGCATGCGCTGTGATGCGGGCCGTCAACTCGACGTCCTTCGCGAGATAGACGTCGCGGAACACCGGGCGGTGGTGACGGGCCAGGGCGCGGCGGGTGAGGTGGCCGTCGCGGACCGCGACGCTGCCGATGAAAGGTTCCATACGGGCACCGTCACCGCGGCATCCGACGAGAGTGGGCCTCCCGCACGCTTTTCGGGCCGAACCTGTGCACAGGGCCCACGTTGGGGATAAACAAGAAGGCCCGGCCCCGCGAACGGGACCGGGCCTCTCGAAGGCGACTTCTTAGAAGTCCATGCCGCCCATGCCACCGGTCGGGTCGCCCGCAGGTGCGGCGGCCTTCTCCGGCTTGTCGGCGACGACGGCCTCGGTGGTGAGGAACAGCGCCGCGATCGAGGCTGCATTCTGCAGCGCCGAGCGGGTCACCTTCACCGGGTCGGCGACGCCGGCCTTGAGCAGGTCCTCGTACTCGCCGGTCGCGGCGTTGAGGCCGTGACCCGCGGGCAGGTTGGACACCTTCTCGGCGACGACACCGGGCTCGAGACCACCGTTGAAGGCGATCTGCTTCAGCGGGGCCGACAGCGCGACGCGCACGATGTTGGCACCGGTGGCCTCGTCACCGGAGAGGCCGAGGCCGTCCAGCGTCGGGGCCGACTGCAGCAGGGCGACGCCGCCACCGGCGACGATGCCCTCTTCGACGGCAGCCTTGGCGTTGCGGACGGCGTCCTCGATGCGGTGCTTGCGCTCCTTGAGCTCCACCTCGGTGGCAGCTCCGGCCTTGATCACCGCAACACCGCCGGCCAGCTTGGCCAGGCGCTCCTGCAGCTTCTCGCGGTCGTAGTCGGAGTCGCTGTTCTCGATCTCGGCGCGGATCTGGGCCACGCGGCCGGCGATGGCGTCGGAGTCACCGGCGCCCTCGACGATGGTGGTCTCGTCCTTGGTCACGACGACCTTGCGGGCTTTGCCGAGCAGCGCGACGTCGGCGGTCTCCAGGGACAGGCCGACCTCTTCGCTGATGACCTGGCCACCGGTGAGGATCGCCATGTCCTGCAGCATCGCCTTGCGGCGGTCACCGAAGCCCGGGGCCTTGACGGCGACGGACTTGAAGGTGCCGCGGATCTTGTTGACCACCAGGGTCGACAGGGCTTCGCCCTCGACGTCCTCGGCGATGATCAGCAGCGGCTTGCCGGACTGGATGACCTTCTCCAGCAGCGGGAGCAGGTCCTTGACGGTCGAGACCTTGGAGCTGACCAGGAGGATGTAGGGATCCTCGAGGACGGCTTCCTGGCGCTCGGCGTCGGTCACGAAGTAGCCCGAGATGTAGCCCTTGTCGAAGCGCATGCCCTCGGTGAGCTCGAGCTGCAGGCCGAAGGTGTTGCTCTCCTCGACGGTGATGACACCCTCGTTGCCGACCTTGTCCATGGCCTCGGCGATGAGCTCGCCGATCTGGACGTCGCCGGCGGAGATCGCGGCGGTGGCAGCGATCTGCTCCTTGGTCTCGACCTCCTTGGCCGACTTGAGCAGACCCTCGGTCACGGCCTCGACGGCCTTCTCGATGCCACGCTTGAGGCCGAGCGGGTTGGCGCCGGCGGCGACGTTGCGCAGACCCTCGCGCACGAGCGCCTGGGCCAGCACGGTGGCGGTGGTGGTGCCGTCACCCGCGACGTCGTCGGTCTTCTTGGCGACTTCCTTGACCAGCTCGGCGCCGATCTTCTCGTACGGATCCTCGAGCTCGATCTCCTTGGCGATGGACACGCCATCGTTGGTGATCGTGGGGGCACCCCACTTCTTCTCGAGGACGACGTTGCGACCCTTGGGGCCCAGCGTCACCTTTACCGCGTCGGCGAGGCTGTTGAGGCCCCGCTCGAGGCCGCGACGGGCCTCTTCGTCATACGCAATTGTCTTGGCCATTGCGAAGTGTTTCCTCCGGGATTGGGGATGCACGTCTTGCTGGTCGGGCGCAGTGCCCGCGACGGACGGCTGGGGATGTGCTCGCGGAAATGCGGCCCCGGCCTCACCGTCCCGACCTAGCACTCACCGGTCGCGAGTGCCAACTGCATTCTTAGCACTCGACCTGGGAGAGTGCAAGGCTGTTCATCGAGCGCGTAGGCCGTCCAGCACGACGTCGATGACCCTGGTCGCAGCCTCCCCGTTGTAGCCCTGCATCGCCTGGAGCCCGACCAGCAGAGCCTTGACCTCCGCCACGCCGATCTCGCCGCGCACGGTGCCTGCCTCCTGCCCGGCGCGCAGCAACTCTCCGAGCATTGCGAGGAACTCGTCTTCGACCTCAGGGATCGCCACGTCCACCGAGACACCGGCACCGGCGAGCGCCTCGCTGAGACCCCGGTCGGTGGCCCCCCATTGCAGGACCAGGGTGCGTAGAAAGGCGAACAGCGCCTCCCCTGGCGCAACCTCCTGGAGCAGGGCGCTGCCCCACGCGATGATGCTGCGAATTCGGTCGTCGACGACGGCGCGGAACAGGTCTTCCTTCGTCGGAAAGTGTCGATAGACCGTGCCGGCACCGACCCCGGCCCTGCGGGCGATCTCGTCGATCGGCACCGCCAGCCCCTCGTCGGCGAAGGTCTCGTAGGCGACCTCGAGCACCCGGGCGCGGTTGCGTGCCGCGTCTGCGCGCAGGGGCCGATTCATGACGAGCTCCTCAGGAATAGATAAACGGGGCGTGCGTTCCGTATAGTGATCAACAACCGGAGCGGACGCCCCGCTTCCATTCATTCTAGGAGAACGACATGACGACATGGACTGAAGCCGACATTCCCGACAGGACCGGCCGCACGGCCGTGATCACCGGCGCCAACACCGGCCTCGGCTTCGAGACCGCCAAGGCGTTGGCGGCGAAGGGAGCGACGGTCGTCGTCGCGGTCCGCAACACCGACAAGGGGAAGGACGCGGTCCGCCGCATCCAGCAGACGGCACCTGGGTCGACCGTCGTGCTGCAGCATCTCGACCTCAGCTCACTGGCCTCGGTACGCGCTGCCGCGGACCGACTCAAGAGCGATCACCCCACGATCGACCTACTGATCAACAACGCCGGCGTCATGTACACGCCCCGCCAAGAGACCGCAGACGGCTTCGAGCTGCAGTTCGGCACCAACCACCTCGGCCACTTCGCGCTGACCGGGCTGCTTCTCGATCGTGTCACGGCAGCGCCGGCGGGGCGCATCGTCACCGTCAGCAGCATCGGGCACCGAATCCGCGCGAGCATCCACTTCGACGACCTCCAACTCGAGCGCGGCTACAACCGCGTCGTGGCCTACGGCCAGTCCAAACTCGCCAACCTGCTGTTCACCTACGAGCTGCAGCGGCGGTTGGCCGCCGCCGGATCGCCGGCCTCCGCACTGGCGGCACACCCGGGCGGGTCGAACACCGACCTCGGCCGACACCTGCCGCTGCTCGATCCGGTGTTCCGCGCGGTGTCGCAGAGCGCGGCGATGGGAGCCTTGCCGACATTGCGGGCCGCGACCGATCCGGCCGCCCGCGGGGGCCAGTACTACGGCCCGTCAGGACCCTTCGAGCTGCGCGGGTACCCCGAGGTGGTGGACTCGAGCAAGCAGTCCAAAGACGTCGAGCTGCAGCGACGCCTCTGGACCGTGTCCGAAGAACTCACCGGAATCACCGTCGCCGTCTAGCGATCCCCTCCCACGAAAGGACACCCATGAGCGACTGGACCACAGCCGACATCCCCGACCAGACCGGCCGCGTCGCCGTCATCACCGGCGCCAACACCGGCCTCGGGTTCGAGACCGCCAAGGCGCTGGCGGACAAGGGCGCGACCGTCGTCATCGCGGTGCGCAACGTCGAGAAGGGCAAGCAGGCGGCGGACAGGATCAGCGGGACCGTCGAGGTCCAGGAGCTGGACCTGACGTCCCTGGTCTCCATCCGCGCCGCCGCCGACGCGCTCAAGAGCCGGTTCGAGCGCATCGATCTGCTGATCAACAACGCCGGCGTGATGACGACCCCCAAGGGCACCACGAAGGACGGCTTCGAGCTGCAGTTCGGCACCAACCACCTCGGCCACTTCGCGTTCACCGGGCTGCTGCTCCCCCACATCGTCGACGTGCCCGGCTCCCGCGTGGTGACCGTGAGCAGCAACGGCCACAAGATGGGCGGTGCGATCCACTGGGACGACCTGCAGTGGGAGCGCAGCTACAGCCGGATGGGCGCCTACACACAGTCCAAGCTGGCCAACCTGATGTTCACCTACGAGCTGGAGCGCCGCCTGGCCCCGCGCGGGAAGACGATCGCCGTCGCGGCCCACCCCGGGACGGCCACCACCGAGTTGGCGCGCAGCTTCCCACGCCCGGTCGAACGCGCCTTCCTGGCGGCTGCTCCGCTGCTGTTCGCCCAGAAGCCCGATGGCGGTGCGCTGCCATCGCTGCGCGCCGCCACCGACCCCGGTGTGCTCGGCGGGCAGTATTACGGCCCCGACGGCATCGGCCAACAGCGCGGCGCGCCCGTCGTCGTGGCGTCCAACGCGCTGTCCTACGACGTGGCCCAGCAGCAGCGGTTGTGGACGGTCTCCGAAGAACTCACCGGAGTCACCTTCCCCGTTTAGCGTGGGCGCATGTCGCTGCTGGTGCCGCCCTATCCCCCGCCCCGCTACACCGCCGACGAGCCCGAGGTCAGCGCGTGGCTCAAGCGTGGCGACGCACCGCCGGACTACGACTCCTTCGGCCTGGTCCAGTACCACTATCTGGCCGGCCAGGGCGACACCGGCGGCGACTACGGCCTGTACCGGGTGACGATCGCCCCGCGCGGGGGCGGGCCGGGCCCGCACTACCACCGCGGCATGAGCGAGGCGTTCTACATCCTGTCGGGCACCGTGGCGCTGTACGACGGCAGCGAGTGGACCGACGGCGGGGCGGGAGACTTCCTCTACGTCCCGCCGGGCGGCATCCACGGCTTCGGCAACCGGGCCGACGCACCCGCGACGATGCTGATGCTGTTCGCCCCGGGTGCGCCGCGCGAGCACTATTTCGAGGGGTTGGCCCAGCTCGGGGAGCTGACCGACGAGGAACGCCGCGAGTGGTTCGCCAAGAACGACAACCACTTCGTCGAGTAGGTACCAGACACGCCGGGGGTGGACACGCCGCGTCGGATGCGATCGCGGAAGCGCCTGCCCTAGACTGCGATTCGGTCGAAAGGAGTCGTGGGTGCGGGCTGATGCAGCGCCCAGCACCCCGACGCTTCGCGGTTGGCAGCGACGGGCGCTGGTCAAATACTTGTCGGCGCAACCTCGCGATTTCCTGGCCGTCGCCACCCCCGGTTCCGGGAAGACCACGTTCGCGCTGCGCATCGTCGCCGAACTGCTGGCCCAGCGCACCGTCGAGGCGGTGACGATCGTGGTGCCGACCGAGCACCTGAAGATCCAGTGGGCGCAGGCCGCAGCGCGCCAGGGCATCGTGCTGGACCCGAAGTTCTCGAACTCGAACTCGCAGACGTCCTCGGAGTATCACGGCGTCGTCGTCACCTATGCCCAGGTTGCGAGCCATCCGTCGCGGCACCGGGTGCGCACCGAGAACCGCAAGACGCTCGTCGTGTTCGACGAGATCCACCACGGCGGTGACGCCAAGAGCTGGGGTGACGCGATCCGGGAGGCCTTCGACGACGCCACCCGGCGCCTCGCGCTGACCGGGACGCCGTTCCGCAGCGACGACAGCGCGATCCCGTTCGTCACCTATGAGACCGGCCCGGACGGTTTCCAGAGGTCCAAGGCCGACCACACCTACGGCTACTCGGACGCTCTCGCCGACGGTGTGGTCCGCCCGGTCATGTTCATGGCGTATTCGGGTGAGGCCCGCTGGCGCGACAGTGCCGGCGAGGAGCACGCGGCCCGGCTCGGCGAGCCGTTGACCGCCGAGCAGACCGCGCGGGCCTGGAAGACGGCGCTGAACCCGGCCGGGCAGTGGATGCCCGCGGTGATCGCCGCCGCCGACACCCGGCTGCGGGGCCTGCGTCAGCACGTTCCCGACGCCGGCGGCATGATCATCGCCTCCGACCAGACCGCCGCCCGCGCCTATGCCGACCTGCTGCTCAAGATCACCGGCGAGGCGCCGACCGTGGTGCTCTCCGACGACAAGGGCGCCTCGGACCGCATCTCGCAGTACGCCGCGGACACGTCACGCTGGCTGGTGGCGGTGCGCATGGTGTCCGAAGGTGTGGACGTGCCGCGCCTCGCCGTCGGCGTGTACGCGACGAGCGCGTCGACGCCGCTGTTCTTCGCCCAGGCGATCGGGCGCTTCGTGCGGTCGCGCCGGCCCGGCGAGACGGCCAGCATCTTCCTGCCCTCGGTGCCGAACCTGCTGATGCTCGCCAGCGAGATGGAAGCCCAGCGCAACCACGTGCTGGGCAAGCCGCACCGGGAGACCGAGGACGATCCGCTCGATGCCGAGCTGGCCGAGCAGAAGCGCGACGAGCCCGACGACAACGAGGGCAAGATCGAATACCTCGGTGCCGACGCCGAATTGGATCAGGTGATCTTCGACGGCGCCTCGTTCGGCACGGCCACCCCCGCAGGCAGCGACGAGGAAGCCGACTACCTCGGCATCCCCGGTCTGCTCGACGCGAAAGCGATGCGCGACCTGCTGCGCCGACGCCAAGACGAACAACTGCAGAAGCGCACCGAGTCGGGTGCCGTGGTGCCGGCGACGACGCACGGACAGCTGCGTGAGCTGCGTCGTGAACTCAACACGCTGGTTTCGCTGGCGCACCACCGCACGGGCCGGCCGCACGGCTGGATCCACAACGAGCTGCGCCGCCGGTGCGGGGGTCCGCCGGTCGCTGCCGCCACCCGCGATCAGCTCAAGGAACGCATCGAGGCGATCCGTGTGCTGCAGCGGGAGTTAACGGCCTGACGCCAGCGCCGACAGGTTGGCCAGCGAGCCGTCCAGATAGCTCGTCGGGAACGGCGGGAACGTGATGTGCTCGCGCAGGTCGGCGGGAACGGCCGACCAGTCGTAGGTCAGACGCACCCGGGTCTGGCCGGGCCCGGTGGCTGCGAGATCGTAACGCCATGTCCAGCCCCCGAATTCGAGCTCGCCACTCTCGCCCGCTTGTCCGGGCTCCCAGGCGATCGTCCGATCGGGGTCGAAGGCGATGACCTTGTTGGCCATCTCGTAGTACCCGTCCGGGTGGTTGTCGTGGAACATCCGGATGCGGAAGATCTGGCCGTTCTCGGTCACGACACCGGGGTCGAGTGAGTCACGCAGCCACCCCGTGCCGTCGATGGCGGGGTGGTTGGCGGGGTCGGCGAGCACCGCGAAAACCGCGGCGGGCTCGGCATCGACGACGGTCTCGACTATCAGCGTTTCGGTCATGCAGTTCCGACTCCGCGCCGGCGCGGAACTCATCGCTACAGGTCGAGCAGCGTCGACAGATCAGCCACCGAATCGATCACGTGGTTGGGCTGCATCGCGAATTCGTCTGCAGCCCAACGGTCCAACGTGTCCTGGCGGAACTTGCCGGTGCGCACGAGGACACCCGTCATCCCGACGACCTGTGCGGCCAACACGTCGTTGTTGAGGTCGTCGCCGATCATGTACATCTCGTCGGGGTCGACGCCGAGCCGGCCCGCCGCGGACAGGAAGCCCTCGGGCGCCGGCTTTCCCACCGCGGTCGCCTTGCGGCCGGAGGTCTCCTCCATGCCGATCAGGTACATGCCGGTGTCGACGCGCAGCCCGTCGGTGGTGGTCCATGCGGTGCTGCGGTGCATCGCGACCACCGGAACGCCCTGGGCCATCCAGTCGTAGACCCACGACAGCGTCTCGTGGGTGTACTCGGGCCCAGCTCCTCCGAGGAGCACCACATCCGGCGCCTCCGGCGCCTCCGGGCCGGTGAAGTCGGTCGAGTAGACGAGGTCGATGCCCGGCATGTCCTCGCCGATCTGCCCGCTGTTGACCAGGAAGCAGCGGGCATCCGGATACCGGTCGCGGACGTAGTCGGCGGTCAGCGCGGCCGCGGTGATCACCTCGTCGGCGCGCACGTCCATCCCGGCGTCGGTCAGCAGAGCGGCGATCTGGGCTCGCGTCCTGGTGGTGGTGTTGGTCAGATACGCGCAGGCCACCTGGCGTTCGTTGAGCGTGCGCAACGTCTCGGCCGCACCATCGATCGGCTGCCAGGAGGTGACCAGCACGCCGTCGATGTCGAACAGCACTCCACCGATCGCCATGGTGCGACAGTAAACGGCGCGGGTCTCAGCGCAACTCGGCCCCGGCCCATGCGACGGCGGCCAGCCACGGCGACGTCGCGGCCGCGATCGACCATGCCGCCGCGACGGGAACGTCGACTATCTCGTAGCGCTTCTCGCCGGCCGCCGTCGCCGCGATCACGGTCGCCACCCCGGCGCGGCGCTGCGGCAGCGTCTGCCGCACGGTCCACGCGACGACACCCGCGGCGGCCACGCAGTCACGGTGGCGCAGCACGCTGCCGGCCTGCGACACCAGCCAGCCGTCACCCACCCGATGCCCGAGCGCGCTGGATCGGTCCGCGGCCAGCCATGCGCAGGCCGCGGTCGCCGCGGCCAGCACGGGCCAGGTCCACAGCGGGACACCCCAGCCGGCCGCGGTCACGGTCAGCGCCAACGCCAGCGCAGCCGGTGCGGCGAGCGCACGCGTCCACCGCCGCCGGGTCGCCGCCGGCCCGTGTCGGGTGAGCGGGCCGCGCACCGCTTCGGGCGCGTCGATGAGCTGCGTCAGCACCGACTCGGCGGTGGCCCGCGGACACGGTGGCAACAGCTGCGACGCCTCGCCCGCCCCGCCGACACCCGTCATCACGGCGTCCAGCCGCGCGCCGCCTAACCACCGCACCAGCAGCGGCTGGCGCAGCGTGCCGCCGCGCAGCCTGCGCATGTCGAAGGTGTGCTCGCGGACGCGCAGGAGACCGTGCGACAGGTGCAGCACGTCGGCGTCGCGTCTCAGCTCGAGATTGCCGAAGGTGAGCAGCGACCGCGTCACCGCGACGACCACCGAAGCGACGAGAAGGAGCAACGCCACGGCCGCCACCGTGCCCACCGTTCCCAACGTCTGCGCCGCCCCCTCGCCGGCCCTCGCGACAGCGCTGTCCGACAGGGCGGCAAGGGCGCCCGTCTGGGCGAGCAGACCGAGGCCCGCAGCGATCATCACGACCCCGGTCGCCGTGAGCGGGCTGTAGCGCAGCCATGACGGCTGCCAGCGCGCCAGCACCTGGCCGGATCCGCCGTCCCCCTGGCGCTCGGACGGCACCGACGAGCCGGCCAGCAGCATCGCGCGCAGTCGCGGCACGTCGTCGGCCGGGAGCGCGTCGAGCGCGAACGTCGTGTCTCCGCCGGCCTGCCTGCCGGTGCTGACCTGCACCACGGTGAGTCCGAGGAGCCGGTGCAGCGGGCGCGCATCCGTGGACACCGACCGTATGCGGTTGCGGGGCAGCGAGAGCACCGTGCGCCGCAGCACTCCGCTGCGGAGCCGGATGTCATCGGCACCGATGCGATAGGTCGTGGTGAACCACCGGGCCGCGCCGTAGCCGACGACCAGCAGCACGCCGCCGAGCGTCCATCCGGGGTTGCCGGTCGTCGAACCCAGAACCAGGGACGCGATCAGCACCGGCAGTTGGCGCAGTACCTCGTGGATCGGGTGCACGAGCAGCATCCGCGGGCTCAGCCGCAGCCAGCCGTCCTCGGTCACGTCGCGTCCTCGGCACCCAGCGCCGCGATGTCGGTCACCCGTGCCACCACCCGGTCCGCCACGTCGGCGTCGAGCGCCACGATGCGCACCGCGCCGGCGGACGACGCCGTCGTCACGGTCACGTTCGACAATCCGAAGAGCCGGTCCAGCGGACCCCGGTGCGTGTCGACGGTCTGGACCCGCGAGATGGGAGCGATGCGACGCTCCTGCACCCACCAGCCCGACCGCACGTAGACGGCGGTGGCATCCATGTCCCACCGGTGCACCCGGTAGCGCCACAGCGGGGCGACGACCACCGACGTAACGATCCCCACGACGGTGCCCGCAGCGACCAGCAGATGCAGCCAGCCCACCCGAGGGTCGACGACGATCCACACCACCTGCGCCGCGACCGCCACCATCCACGGGATCGCCGCGGACAGCGCCCACACCCGTGGTGCCTTCCGACTCGGCGGATGGGCGGGGTCGAGGAGATCCATGGTCGCGACCATCGTCTCAGTATCGTGATCGCATGAGCGTGAAATGGACCGCTGCTGACGTCCCCGACCAGTCCGACCGCGTCGCCGTGATCACCGGCGCGAACTCCGGCATCGGTTACGAGGCCGCCCTCGTTCTCGCCGGCCGCGGCGCGCGGGTGGTGCTCGCCGTGCGTGACCTGACGAAAGGCAACCAAGCCGCCGACCGGATCCGCCAGGCGCACGCCGGGGCACAGGTCGAGGTCCAGGAGCTTGACCTCACATCGCTGGCGAATGTGCGGTCCGCGGCGGAGGCGCTGCGGACGGCCTACCCGACGATCGATCTGCTCATCGACAACGCGGGGGTGATGTATCCGCCCAAGCAGGTCACCGCCGACGGCTTCGAATTGCAGTTCGGCACGAACCACCTCGGACACTTCGCGCTCACCGGGCTGCTGCTCGACCACCTGCTCTCCGTCGAGGGTTCCCGGGTCGTCGTGGTCGCGAGCATCGCGCACAACATCCAGGCCGACATCCACTTCGACGATCTGCAGTGGGAGCGCGGCTACAACCGGGTCGCCGCCTACGGCCAGTCCAAGCTGGCAAATCTGATGTTCACCTACGAGCTGCAGCGCCGGCTCGCCGCCGCAAGCGCCAAGACGATCGCCGTCGCCGCACACCCGGGCATCTCGAACACCGAGCTGATGCGCCACGTCCCGGGTTCCAACCTGCCCGGCTTCTCCGCGCTGGCCGGCCTGGTGACCAACAGCCGCGCCGTCGGTGCGCTGGCCACGCTGCGCGCGGCAACCGATCCGCAGGTGCGTGGCGGCCAGTACTACGGCCCCTCCGGTTTCCGGGAGCTCGTCGGGCACCCCGTGCTCGTGCAGTCGAACCGCAAGTCCCACGATGTCGCAGTGCAGCAGCGGTTGTGGGCGGTGTCCGAGGAGCTGACCGGCGTGAGCTATCCCGTCTGATGGGCAGCGTCTCCCTGCGCAGCGTCGATGAGCACCGCCGGCTGGTCGGCTCGCTGATCACGGCGCGCGCCCCTGTGGCGCTCCCGCTGGCCGACGCGCTCGGCCTCGTCCTCGCCGAGGATGTCGTCGCGCCGCTGTCGTTGCCCGGGTTCGACAACTCGGCGATGGACGGGTACGCGGTGCTCGCCGCCGACGTCGCGACGGCCACGGACGACGCGCCGGTGCGGCTGCCGGTCGCCGAGGACATCCCCGCCGGACGCACCGACATCCCGACGCTGCAGCCCGGCACCGCCCACCGCATCATGACCGGCGCGCCGCTGCCCCACGGTGCGACGGGCGTGGTCCCGGTCGAGGCCACCGACGGCGCCATCGACACGGTGACGATCCGCGCCGCGGCGCGCGACGGCCAGCACATCCGGCACGCGGGCGAAGACGTCACCGCCGGGACCACGGTGCTGAAGGCCGGCCACGTGCTGACGCCGGCTGCGCTCGGCCTGGCGGCCGCACTGGGCCTGCAGACGCTGACCGTGACGCCGCGCCAACGGGTGCTGGTCGTCTCGACGGGTACCGAGCTGGTGCCCGCGGGCGCCGAACTCGCCCCGGGGCAGATCTACGAATCCAACGGTGTGATGCTGGCCGCCGCGGTCCGCGACGCCGGCGCCGACGTGGTCGCCTCCCCCACCACCGGCGACGACGTCGACGCCTTCCGCGCCATGCTGCGCACCCACGCCGGTCAGGCGGACCTGATCCTGACCACGGGCGGGGTCAGCGCCGGCGCCTACGAGGTGGTGAAGGACGCGCTGGGCGGCCCGTCCGGTGCTGTGGAGTTCGTCAAAGTCGCGATGCAGCCCGGAATGCCGCAGGGCGCCGGATCGATCGACGGCACTCCCGCGGTCACGCTGCCGGGTAACCCGGTCAGCGCGCTGGTGTCGTTCGAGGTGTTCGTCCGGCCCGCCCTGCGCCAAGCGATGGGGTTACCCCAGCCCGAGCGGCCCCGGCGCACCGCGATGCTCACCGAAGACCTGGCCTCCCCGCGCGGCAAGCGGCAGTTCCGGCGCGGGGTGCTCGACCCCGTCACCGACACCGTCACCAGTTACGGGCCGCCGGCGTCGCATCATCTGCGCTGGCTGGCGTCGGCGAACTGCCTGCTGGAGATCGACGAGGACACCTCGGAGGTGGCCTCGGGTAGCCGCGTGCAGGTGTGGGACCTCCGCTAGAGGGGGCCACCGTACTATTGGCCCCACGATGGCCAGACGCCCCGACCTCAAGACAGGCCCCGCGCGGCTGGCGGCGCTGATCCGCACGTCCGTTCCCCCCATGCACCCCGCAGGCCTGCCGTTCGTCGGCGCCAGCCTGGCGGTGGCGCTGGCCGGACGCCGGAACCGCTTCGTCCGTCGCGCCGGCCTCACCTCCGCCGCCGCCAACGCCGCCTTCTTCCGGCATCCGCCGCGCACGCCACCGACACGGCCCGGTGTCGTCGTCGCCCCCGCCGACGGGCTGATCTGCCTGGTCGAGGAGGAGGTGCCGCCGGCCGAGCTCGGATTGCCCGCCGAGCCGCTGCCGCGGATCAGCATCTTCTTGTCGCTGCTGGACGCGCACGTGCAGCGGGCACCCGTCGGGGGCGAGGTGGTGACCGTGGCGCACCGCCCCGGCCTGTTCGTGTCGGCCGAACTAGCCGCCGCGAGCGCCGACAACGAGCGCAACAGCGTGGTGATCCGCACCCCGGAAGGCGCGCAGGTGATCGCCGTACAGATCGCCGGGTTGTTGGCCCGCCGCATCGTGTGTGATGTGCGGGCCGGCGATTCGATCGGCATCGGCGACACCTACGGGCTGATCCGGTACGGCTCTCGCCTGGACACCTATCTGCCGGCCGGGTCCCGGGTGCTGGTCTCGGTGGGCCAGCGCACCCTGGCCGGCGAGACCGTGCTGGCAGAACTGCGATGAAACCCCGCAAGCCGCGGTTGAAGGCGCCGGTGGTCAGCGCCCGCATCCTGCCGAGCGCGATGACGGTCGCGGCCATCTGCCTGGGCTTGAGTTCGGTCAAGTTCGCACTCGACGACCGGCCCACCGAGGCGATGGCGTTCCTGGCCATCGCCGCGATCCTGGACGCCCTCGACGGCCGCACCGCACGTGCGCTGAACGCCACGTCACGCATGGGCGAGGAGATCGACTCGCTGGCCGACGCGGTGAATTTCGGGGTGGCGCCGGCGTTCATCGTCTACGGCACGCTGCTGTCGCACTCCCGGGTGGGCTGGATCGTGGTGCTGCTGTACGCGGTGTGCATCGTGCTGAGACTGGCCCGCTACAACGCGATGCTGGACCTGGATCAGCCCGACTACGAGAAGAAGTACTTCGTCGGCATGCCGGCCCCGGCGGGCGCGATCGGCGCCATCGGCCCGCTGGCGGCCAAGATGCAGTTCGGTGACGGCTGGTGGACGTCCGAACCGGCCGTGGTGATCTGGATGATCGCGGTCTCGCTGCTGGTGGTGAGCACGCTGCCGATGCGGAAGGTGCACACGTTCTCGGTGCCGCCCAACATGGTCGCCCCGCTGCTGGCGCTGCTCGCCATCGGTGTCGCCGCGTCGATCCTGTACGGCTACCTAGTGATCCTGCTGATCATCATCGGCTACATCCTGCACATCCCGTTCGCGATCCGGACCCGGCGCTTCCTGGCCGCTCACCCCGAGGTGTGGGAGGACAAGCCGAGGCAACAGCGGGCCGCGCGACGGGCGATCCGGCGGGCGCAGCCGCACCGCCGATCGATGATGCGACTGGGCCTGCGCCGACCGCCCCGGAGCTGACATGGCCCAGCTGACGCTCACCGCGCGGTTGAACACCTCGGCGCTGGACTCCCGCCGCGGCGTGGTCCGGCTGCATCCCGAAGCAATTGCTGCATTGGGCATCCGCGAGTGGGATGCGGTGTCGCTGACCGGGTCACGCACCACGGCCGCGGTGGTCGGCAAAGCGCCCGACGGGGTACCCGCCGGAACCGCCCTGCTCGACGACGTCACGCTCAGCAACGCCGGCCTGCGCGAGGACACGGCGGTGCTCGTCGCCGCTGCGACCGTGTACGGCGCCCGGTCGGTGACGCTGACGGGGTCCAACCTGGCGAGCCGGTCGATCACCCCGGCCACCTTGCGACAGGCACTGCTGGGCAAGGTAATGACGGTGGGCGACACCGTGTCGCTGCTGCCGCGCGACCTGGGTCCGGGCACGTCGACGTCCGCGGCGACGGCTGCGCTCGCGGCGTCGGTCGGCATCGTGTGGACCTCCGAGCTGCTGACCGTCACCGAGGTCGACCCCGCCGGACCCGTGAGCGTGCAACCGAATTCGCTGGTGTGCTGGGGGGACACGGACGGCGCGGCGGACACCGGGCCGTCCGCTCCCGCGTCGGAGACGCACGTGATCACCGAGCAAGCGGCGCCGACATCCAGCATTGATGACCTCAAAGGTGCTCACACGCAGGCGGGCCGGCTGGCCGAATGGCTCAAGCTGGCCCTGGACCAGCCCGAGTTGCTCCACACACTCGGCGCCACGGCGAATCTCGGCGTCCTGGTGTCGGGGCCCGCGGGGGTCGGCAAGACCAGGTTGGTCCGGACGGTGTGCAGTGGCCGGCGCCTGGTGGAGCTCGACGGCCCCGAAGTGGGGTCGCTGCGGGCCGACGATCGACTCAAGAACGTGGCCGCCGCGGTGGCGTCGGTACGCGACGGCGGCGGCGTGCTGCTGATCACCGACATCGACACCTTGCTGCCGGTTCCCCCGGACCCGGTGGCGGCGTTGATCCTGGCCGAATTGCGTTCGGCGGTGGCGACATCCGGGGTGGCGTTCATCGCGACGACGGTGACGCCCGATGCGGTCGATCCGAGGCTGCGGGCACCGGATCTGTGTGACCGAGAGCTGGGGTTGAGCCTGCCCGACGGCGGGGTGCGCGAGCAGTTGCTCGAGGTGCTCCTGCGCGATGTTCCGGCCGCCGACCTCGATCTTCACGAGATCGCCCAGCGCACACCAGGATTCGTCGTGGCCGACCTGGCCGCACTGATCCGTGAGGCCGCGCTGCGGGCCGCGGCGCGGGCCAGCGAGGACGACACCGCACCGCAGCTGCGCCAGGACGATCTCCTCGGGGCGCTCAGCGTGATCCGGCCGCTGTCGCGCTCGGCGGCCGAAGAGATCTCGGTCGGCTCGGTCACGCTCGACGACGTGGGCGACATGGTGGCCACCAAGCAGGCGCTCACCGAGGCGGTGTTGTGGCCGCTGCAGCATCCCGACACGTTCGCCCGTCTCGGCGTGGAGCCACCGCGCGGCGTGCTGCTCTACGGTCCGCCCGGCTGCGGGAAGACCTATGTGGTGCGCGCGCTGGCCAGCTCCGGGCGGTTGAGTGTGCACGCGGTCAAGGGCGCTGAGCTGATGGACAAATGGGTGGGCTCCTCGGAGAAGGCGGTCCGCGAATTGTTCCGGCGGGCAAGGGATTCCGCACCGTCGCTGGTGTTCCTCGACGAGATCGACGCGATGGCCCCGCGGCGCGGGCAAAGTTTCGACTCCGGGGTCACCGACCGCGTGGTGGCCGCACTGCTCACCGAGCTCGACGGGATCGAGCCGCTGCGCGACGTCGTGGTGCTGGGTGCGACGAACCGTCCGGACTTGATCGACCCCGCGCTGCTGCGGCCGGGCCGATTGGAGAAGCTGGTGTTCGTCGAGCCGCCCGACGCCGAGGCGCGCGCGCAGATCCTGCGGACGGCGGGCAAATCGGTGCCGCTGGCCCGCGAGGGCGCCGACGCGGTCGACCTCGATGCGCTGGCCGCCGAGCTGGACGGGTACAGCGCAGCGGACTGCGTGGCGCTGCTGCGGGAGGCCGCGCTGACCGCGATGCGCCGCTCGATCGACGCCGCCGACGTCACAGCCGCCGACGTGGCCGCGGCCCGCGAGGCGGTGCGCCCGTCGCTGGACGCGGTGCAGGTGGCGTCGCTGCGAGCCTTCGCCGACGCGCGCTGAGCTGCCAGTGAGCTACCCCGGCTCGCCGTATTCGTCGAACCAGTAGGCGAGCTTGCCGCGGCGACTGACCGCACGCAGCCGTCGCTCGGCCTCGTCGCGGGTGGTCGTCGTCGTCACGATCATCACCTCGTCGCCGATCTGCAGTCTGGTCAACGGCTCCGGCACGAACGCACGGCCGTCGCGGATGATCAACGTGATCACGCTCGGATCGGGCAGCCGCAGCTCGAGAACCGTCACGTTGTGCAACCGCGATCCCGGCGCGACCGTCATCGTCATCAACTCGGCCCCCAGGACGTCCAGCGGCGCGGCGTCGACCTGGATCTCACGCGTGGTGTCGCGCGGGACCAGATCGAGCCATTCCGCGACCCGGCGCAGGCTCGGCCCCTGAACCAGCGTGAACACCACCACGAGGATGAACACGATGTTGAGCAACCGGTCGCTGCCGGGCACGCCCTCGACGATCGGATAGGTCGCGAGCACGATCGGCACGGCACCGCGCAGCCCCGCGTAGGACAGGAACGTCTGCTCCCGCCACGGCACGCGAAAACCGATCAGCGACAGGACGACCGACGCCGGGCGTGCCAGCAGGAGCAGCACCAGCCCGATGACGATCGCGGGCACCAGCTCGTCGATCAGTTCATCGGGTGAGACGAGCAGACCGAGGATCACGAACAGCCCGATCTGCGCCAACCACCCGGATCCTTCGGCGAAGGAGCGGGTGGCCGAGCGGTGCGGCAGACCGGAGTTGGCGAGCACCACGCTGGCCAGGTAGGCGGCCAGGAACCCGCTGGCGTGCGCCGAGCCTGCGGCGGCGAATGCCAGCATGCCGAGGCCGAACGTCGCCAGCGGGTAGAGGCCGGCGGCGGGAAGGGCGGTGCGGCGCAACGCCATCGCGCCGAAGAACCCGCACCCCAACCCGATCGCGGCGCCGATCCCCAATTCGTAGACCATGGTCCCGGCCACCGACACCGGTTCGAGGACCAACGGTGTCGCGCTGAACAGCAGCACCAGGATCACCGCGGGCGCATCGTTGAACCCGGACTCGGCCTCGAGCAGGCCGCCGAGGCGGCGCGGCAGCGGCACCACCCGCAGCACCGAGAACACGGCCGCGGCGTCGGTGCTCGACACGATCGCCCCCAGCAGCAGCGCCAGCTGCCAGTCCATCCCGAGCAGCAGGTGCGCGGCCGCCGCGGTGAGCAGCGTGCTGGCGAGCACGCCGACCGTCGCGAGCACGGCGGCCGGCGCCAGCACCTTGCGGATGTCGGCGAACCTCGTGGTCAGACCACCCTCGACGAGGATCACGCCGAGCGCGGCGGTGCCCAGATCCTGGGCCAGCTGCGCGTTGTCGAAGTCGAGGCCCAGCCCGTCCTCGCCGACCAGCACGCCGACCCCGAGGAACAGCAGCAGGCTCGGGAGGCCGACTCCGGTGGCCAGCCTGGTGGCGGCGATGCTCGCCAGCAGCACCAGGCCCCCGATGAACAGCGCCACGTACAGCTCGTGCAGTGTCACTGTTTCCTCGCTGCAGGCACTTGTGTCGCAGTCAGTAAATCAGCACAGTCGTGTTCATGCGGATCGCCATCGCCGGAGCAGGTGCAGTGGGCCGCTCGGTCGCCCAGGAACTGGTGGGCTACGGCCACAAGGTGCTGCTGATCGAGAGGAACGTCCGGCGGTACGAGCCGGCGACGGTGCCAGGTGCCGAGTGGTTCCTCGCCGACGCCTGCGAGGTGACCTCCCTCGAGGAGGCCGAGATGCACATCTGCGACGTCGCGATCGCCGCGACCGGCGACGACAAAGCCAACCTCGCGATGGCCCTGCTCGCCAAGAGCGAGTTCGGCATCGGCCGCGTGGTGGCGCGCATCAACGATGCCCGCAACGAGTGGTTGTTCACCGACGGCTGGGGCATCGACGTCGCGGTGTCGACGCCGGTGGCGATGGTCGCCGCCGTCGAGGGCGCCATCGACGTCGGCCACGTCGTCCGGTTGATGGCGCTGGGCCGCGGCCCGCGGGAGCTGCGCGGCGAGGGCAGCGCGAACATCGCCTCGTTCACGTTGCCCGCGGACAGCCCGCTCGTGGGACGGCGGGTCGGCGATCTGACGATGCCGCGGGACAGCGCGCTGGTGACGGTGCTGCGCGGGAACCGGCTGATCGTCCCCGAAGCCGGGGACGTGCTGCGCGATGGTGACGAGATCCTGTTCGTGTGCGGGCCCGACGGGGAGGACAGGATCGAGGTGATGGTCACGGGCCCGTAGACTGGGGCCCCGCCGATCTTGACGAAACGGAGCCATGCTCGCCATCCTCTGTGCGCACGCAGTGGCCACCCTGGTAGCGCCCGTTCTCGTCCACCGCTTCGGTCGGCGCGCGTTCTATCCGCTGGCGTTGGTGCCCCTCGGTTCGCTCGTCTGGGTGGCCGGCAACTGGCCCGGCCGCGGACCGGGGCAGGGGCTGACCGTTCCGTGGGTCCCCGGCCTCTCGATGGACATCACGCTGCGCTTCGACGCGCTCGCGGCGATCATGAGCGTGCTCGTGCTGGGCATCGGCGCGCTGGTGCTGTTCTACTGCGCCGACTACTTCCACCATCACGACGGACACACCGAGAAGCGGCTGCCCAGCTTCGCCGCGGAACTGGTCGCGTTCTCCGGAGCGATGTTCGGCCTCGTCACCAGCGACAACATGCTGGTCCTTTACGTGTTCTGGGAGACCACGACCGTTCTGTCGTTCCTGCTGGTCGGCCATTACGCCGAGCGAGCGATGAGCCGGCGCGCGGCGACGCAGGCACTGCTGGTGACGACGTTGGGCGGGCTGGCGATGCTGGTCGGCATCGTGATCCTGGGCAACCGCGCCGGCACGTTCCTGATCTCCGAGTTGGTGGCGAACCCGCCGACCGGGGTGGCCGCCTCGGTGGCGATCGTGCTGGTCCTCGTCGGTGCGCTGTCGAAGTCGGCGATCGTGCCACTGCACTTCTGGCTGCCCGGCGCAATGGCGGCACCCACCCCGGTGAGCGCGTATCTGCACGCCGCCGCAATGGTCAAGGCCGGCGTCTACCTGATCGCGCGGCTCACGCCGGGCTTCTCCGACGCTCCCGAGTGGCGGCCGACGGTGGTGGGCTTGGGCCTGCTGACCATGCTGATGGCCGGCTGGCGGGCGCTGCGCGAATACGACCTGAAGCTGATCCTGGCGTTCGGCACGGTGAGCCAGCTCGGCTTCATCACGGTGATGGTGGGCGCAGGCGGCAGCGAGATGATGCTGGCCGGGCTCGCGATGCTCTGTGCGCACGCGTTGTTCAAGGCGACGCTGTTCATGGTCGTCGGGATCATCGATCACGCGACCGGAACCCGCGACATCCGCAGGCTGGCCTGGCTCGGCGACCGGAGTAAACCGCTGCTCGTCATCGGATGCGCCGCAACGGCCAGCATGGCGGCGCTACCCCCGTTCCTGGGGTTCGTCGCCAAGGAGGCCGACTTCGAGACCGTGCTACACAGCCCGACGTTGGGTGGCGCAGCGCCGTTCGTCCTCGCCGGGGTGGTGTGCGGGTCGGTGCTGACGACGGCCTACAGCCTGCGTTTCGTGTTCGGCGCGTTCGGGCGCAAAGGCATGCCGCAGCCGAGCACCCGCGTCCGCGAGATGCACAGACCGGAGACGTCGTTCCTGCTGCCACCCGCGATCTTGGCGACGGCCGGGCTGGTGTTCGGTATCTGGCCAACCGGCCTCGATCACATGCTGAGCGATTACGCCGACCGGGTGCCCGACCCCGTCGGCTACGACGGCGACTACCACCTCGCCCTGTGGCACGGCGTGAATCTCCCGCTGCTGCTGTCGGTGCTGGTGTTGGCGGCCGGTGTCGCGCTGTACGCGAGCCGTCGCTGGTTGCGGCGCGCCCGGCTGGGCTTCCTGCCGCTGGCCAATGCCGATCGCATCTACGACGCGGTCCTGCGCGGCGCCGACGTGATGTCGGTGCGGTTGACCGCTGTCACCCAGCGCGGATCGATCCCGGCCACACAGTCGGTCATCCTGACGACGCTGGTGCTCCTCCCGCTCACCGTGCTGGCCCTGGGCTCCCGTGACCAACCGCAGTTCCAGCTGTGGGATTCGGCGCCGCACGTCGTCGTCGGCGTCATCATGCTCGCCGCTGCGTTCGCGGCCTGTGTGATGCGCAACCGGCTGGCCGCGGTCCTGCTGGTCGGGGTCACCGGCTACGGCTGCGGTGTCATCTTCGCCTTCCACGGCGCGCCCGATCTGGCGCTGACGCAGTTCCTGGTCGAGACGCTGACGCTGGTGGTGTTCGTGTTGGTGCTGCGAGTGTTGCCCGCCGAGACCGGCGGCGCCGACATCCGTCGCTTCCGCGTTCCGCGCGCAGCGCTGGCCGTCGCCGTCGGCGCGACGGTCACCACGCTCGCCGCGTTCGCGATGGCGGCCCGGTCCGGGCGGCCGATCGCCGAGCTGCTGCCCGACGCCGCGTACCTGCGCGGCCACGGCGCCAACACGGTCAACGTCCTGCTCGTCGACATCCGCGCCTGGGACACCCTGGGTGAGGTCTCGGTGCTGCTGGTGGCGGCCACCGGGGTGGCGTCGATGGTGTTCCGCAACCGTCGGTTCGGGGCGGCTCCCCGGGTGGCCGATGCCGGTCAGCCGGACATCGGCAAGCTCGCGGTCTATTCGCAGAACAGCCCCGCTGCGGGGGAGGTGACGTGGCTGCGTGGCAGCGAGCTGCGCGACCCGCGCAACCGGTCGCTGGTCCTCGAGGTCGCGACCCGGCTGATCTTCCCGGTGATGATGGTGCTGTCCGCGTACTTCTTCTTCGCCGGCCACAACACCCCGGGCGGCGGTTTCGCCGGCGGGCTGATGGCCGGTCTCGCGCTGGTGCTGCGGTATCTGGCCGGTGGCCGCTACGAACTCGGCGAGGCCCTGCCGTTGGACGCGGGGAAGATCCTGGGGGTGGGCCTGGCGCTGTCGGCGGGCACCGCGACCGCCTCGCTGCTGCTGGGCGCTCCGGTGCTGTCGTCGGCGCTGATCCAGGTCGACGTGCCGGTGCTGGGCACGGTCAAGTTCGTCACCGCACTGTTCTTCGACATGGGGGTGTACCTGATCGTGGTCGGCCTGGTGCTCGACGTGTTGCGCAGCCTGGGCGCGCAGATCGACGACGAGATGAGCAGGGCACGATGACGACATATGTGGTCTCGCTGGTCATCATCGCGGGGTTGACCACCGCGGGGGTGTATCTCCTGCTGGAACGGCACCTGACCCGGATGTTGCTGGGGTTGTTGCTGATCAGCAATGCGATCAACCTGCTGTTGCTGGCGGCGGGTGGCTCCGCGGGCAATCCGCCGGTGCGCGGCCGCACCAGCGCGGACAACACCGCGACCGCGGATCCGTTGGCGCAAGGCCTGATCCTCACCGCGATCGTGATCACGATGGGGGTGGCGGCGTTCGTGCTGGCGCTGACCTACCGCTCCTACCGGCTGAACACCCGCGAAGAGGTCAGCAACGACCCCGAGGACATCCGCGTGTCGCAGCAGTCCGGCACCGAGGTGGGCGAGGAGCTCGAGGGCCGTCTGCAACCCGACCGCACCCGCGACACCGATCTGCCCGACGAACTCGACGCGCTGCCCGGTCACGAGGGGTCCCGATGATCGGTTCGCATCTCGGCGCGGTGTTCACCCCGTTGCCCGTCCTGATCCCGATGCTGGCCGCCGCCGCGACGCTGGTCGCGGGCCGCCGGCCCCGCCTGCAGCGCCTCATCGCGATCGTCGCGCTCTCGGCGGTGGTCGTCGTCTCGGCGCTGCTCGTCCACCTCGCCGACCGCGACGGCACGATCGCGCTGCAGGTCGGCGGCTGGGGGCCCACCGAACCGGGCATGGGTCCGCTGGGCATCACGCTCGTCGTCGACCGGCTCTCGGCGCTGATGCTGATGGTTTCGTCGATCGTGCTGCTCGCCGTCGTGTTCTACGCGATCGGGCAGGGCATCCGCGACGGTGACGGGCGCCAGCCGGTGTCAATCTTCCTGCCCACCTATCTGGTGTTGTCGGCGGGCGTGTTCATGGCGTTCTTGGCCGGTGACCTGTTCAACCTGTTCGTCGGTTTCGAGGTGCTGCTCAACGCCAGCTTCGTGCTGTTGACGATCGGCGCCAGCCGGGAGCGCGTCCGCGCGGGCATCTCGTACGTGATGGTCTCGATGGTGTCGTCGCTGGTGTTCCTGTTCGGCATCGCGCTGGTGTACGCGACCACCGGCACCTTGAACCTGGCGGAGCTGTCGGTGCGGCTCGGCGGGGTCTCGGAGGGCACCCGCACCGCGCTGTTCGCCGTGCTGCTCGTCGCGTTCGGCATCAAGGCGGCGGTGTTCCCGCTGTCGACGTGGTTGCCCGATTCCTACCCCACCGCGCCGGCCCCGGTCACCGCCGTGTTCGCCGGTCTGCTCACCAAAGTCGGTGTGTACGCGATCATCCGGGCGCACTCGCTGCTCTTCCCCGGCGGCTCCCTGGACAACGTGCTGCTGATCGCCGGCCTCGCGACGATGGTTATGGGCATCCTCGGCGCCATCGCCCAGAGCGACATCAAGCGACTGCTGTCGTTCACGCTCGTCAGCCACATCGGGTACATGGTGTTCGGTATCGCACTGTCCAACCAGCTCGGCATGTCCGGCGCGATCTACTACGTCGCCCACCACATCCTGGTGCAAACCACGCTGTTCCTGGTCGTCGGTCTGATCGAACGCCAGGCGGGTGCCTCGACGCTCGAGCGCCTCGGCGGGCTGGCCGCCGCGAGCCCGGTACTCGCGTTCGTGTTCGTCGTGCCGGCCCTCAATCTCGGTGGTATCCCGCCGTTCTCGGGGTTCATCGGCAAGGTGGCCCTGTTGGAGGCCGGCTCGGAATCGGGTTCGGTGCTGGCGTGGCTGCTGGTGGCGGGCAGCGTGATCACCAGCCTGCTCACCCTCTACGTCATCGCCCGGGTGTGGACGAAGGCGTTCTGGCGGTCCCGTAAGGACGCGCCGGAGGGGCACCTGTCCGGTGGCGCGCCCACGGTGCTGATGGATAGTCCCGAGGATTCCGACATCGAGTTCGTCGACCGCGACGACGTGGGCAAGATGCCCATCGGGATGCTCGTGCCGACGGGCGCGTTGATCGCCGTCGGACTCACCCTCACCGTCGCGGCCGGGCCGATCTTCGCCTACAGCGAGAGGGCGGCCGCCGAGGTGCTCGACCGCGGGCAGTACATCACCGCGGTGCTCGGGGAGGTGCCTCCGCAATGAGAACCTATGCGCTGCGGATCTGGATGGTGTGTTGGCTGATCCTGGTGTGGGTGCTGTTGTGGGGCACCGTGTCTGCGGCCAACATCCTGTCCGGCCTGCTGGTCGCCCTGGTCATCACTCTGCTGCTGCCGCTGCCGCCGGTACCCGTCGAAGGCAGGCTGCACCCGATATCGCTGCTACGCCTGATGCTGACGGTCGTCTACTACCTGCTCAGCTCGTCGGTGCAGGTCGCGGCACTGGCGTTGAAGCCGGGGCCACCGCCGCTGACCGCGGTGCTGCGTGCACATCTGGCGATCAAGTCGGACCTGGTGCTGGTGCTGGCGGTCAACATCATCAACCTGACCCCGGGGACCATGGTGCTCGAGATCGACCAGCCGCGCCGGATGATCTACGTGCACGTGCTCGACGTGGGGTCTGAGCGGACCGTCACGCGGTTCTACCGGCAGGTCGCGAATCTGGAGAAGCTGTTGGTCGCGTCGTTCGAGCGGGACAGCGACTGGCGGGCCGCCGGGCATAAGGAGAACGCGTCATGACGGTCGTGTGGATCGCCGCGGGAGCCATGCTGTCGGCCGCCGCGCTGGCGACCATGGTGCGGATGCTGCTGGGCCCGACCACCCTGGACCGGTTGGTGGCGCTGGACACCCTGGTTGCCGTGGCGCTGTGCGCGATCGGCACGTGGGCGGCGTTCACCTTGGACACCACGGTGACCTACAGCCTGACCGCGCTGGCGTTGATCACGTTCGTCGGCTCGGTCAGCGTCGCCCGGTTCCGCGTGCCCGACGTCGCCGACCCGACGGAGAAGGGGCCGGCCCGGTGAACGCGTGGGACATCGCCGCCGCGGTGCTGATTCTCAGCGGATCGGCGCTCGCGTTGACCGCTGCCATCGGTGTGGTCCGCTTCCCCGACACGCTGTCCCGCATGCACGCGGCCACCAAACCTCAGGTGCTCGGACTGTTGCTCGTGCTGATCGGCGCGGCGCTGCGGCTGCGTGGCCAGATCGACGTCGGCATGCTGATCCTGACCGGGTTGTTCACCGTGATCACCGCTCCGGTGATCGCCAACCGGGTGGGCCAGCTCGCCTACCGCGAGCAGAACATCCGCGACGATTTGATGACCACAGACGAGATGCATGATTTCGCCGACGACAGGGAACCCGGCGGCCATGATGCGCCCCAGCGGTGACCAGCAGGGTCGTACCGCCCTGAGTGTCGCTGCGGTCCGCGCCTCGGAGACCGAGGCCGACCATCCGTTGTTCACCGATCCGTACGCACACCTGCTGCTGGCCGGCGCCGGCCAGGTGGACCTGCCGGCGTCGGGTCCGGGTTACCCCGCGGCGCGCACGAAGTGGTTCGACGATTACGTCCTGGCCGCGGGTGCCGCCGGGGTTTCGCAGGTGGTGGTGCTCGATGCCGGCCTCGACACCCGGGCGTGGCGTCTGCCGTGGCTCAGCGATGCCGTGGTCTTCGACGTCGACGAGCCCGCGGTGCTGGCGCACAAGACACGGATCATGGACGCCTCCGACGCGCAGCTGGGCGCCAAGTACGTACCGGTCCCCGCTGCCGTGACCGATGACTGGCCGAAAGCGTTGCGGGAGGCCGGGTTCGATCACAACGAGCCGACAGCCTGGCTGGCGGAGAGTCTGCTCCCCGACCTGGACGACGACGGCCTGGACACGCTGTTGGAGCAGGTCGCGCTCTACAGCGCGCGGGGCAGCCGGATCGCGGTCGAGGCAACGGCGAAACCGGATGTGGCGCAATGGTTGCGTTGTCACCGCTGGGACGCGTCGTCGATCGACGCACGCGATGTCATGCACCGCTATCACCGCGACGCCGTCGATGCGCCGCCATACGTGCTCGTGTGCGGGACACTGCTGTAGGGCAGCTCACTCCGAGAGCTGGAACTCCACCATCGCGGTGACGGTCTCGACCGCTTCGGAGAGCGCAACCACGCGATCAGCGACCGTCGGTGCGGCCAGTATCGAGTAGCGGTCAGCCTGACCCATCGGCAACCGAGCGGTCAACGCGTACAACCACAGAGCGGCATCACCGGATTCGTCGGCGCCGAGCACGATGTCGCGCGCATTGACCTCAGCGCCCCGCGCCGTGGCGATCCGCTCGAACAATGCGACCATCCGGTCCTCGATGTCCCGGATCGCGTCCGCGGTCACCACCGGCCCTGGCTGGTCGGGCCACAGCTCGATCACCGCACGGGGATACGGCGCGTCCGGCAACCATTCGAGAACCCGGAACCGTTCCCGCATGGCGCATTTCATCACGTATTGACCGGCGCCGAGGTCCTGGTGTTCGGTGATGTGCGCGACGGTGCCGACGTCGCTGCGGCTGTCGCCCCCGCCGACCTCCCGGCCTGCAGCGATCAACACCACCCCGAACGCGGGATCCTGTGCGGCCAGGCACGCCTGCACGAGAGCCGAGTAGCGCGGCTCGAAAATCTTGAGCGGCAACGTTTCTCCAGGCAGCATCGCCACCTCGAGCGGGAACATCGGGATCGTCGGCACGTCAGATCACCAACTCGGCGATCAACCCGTCCACGACGGCGCGCAGATCCCCGTCCGACTCCTCGGCGATCCGCCGTTGACGTTGGTAGGAGGCACCGTCGCGGTAGATGTCCGCGACCGAGGCGAGTTCGTCGACGCATCCCAGCGAGCGGGCCACCGGGGTCAGTCGCTCCAGTTGCTCGTCGAGATCCTCGGTGACGAGCCGCTCGTTGCTGTCGGCGTCGAGGATGATGATTGCGTCCAACCCGTAGCGCGCGGCCCGCCACTTGTTCTCCTGCACATGCCACGGCGGCATCACCGGCAGCGCCTCCCCCGCGTCGAGACGGCGGTCGAGGTCGACGATGAGGCAGTGCGTCAGCGCGACCAGCGCCGCGAGTTCCTTCAGGTTCGACACCCCGTCGAAGATCCGAACCTCCACGGTGCCCAGATGAGGAGAAGGCCGGATGTCCCAACGGATCTCGTTCATGTGGTCGATGATGCCGGTCTTCTTCTGGTCGGCCACGAAGCCTTCGAACTCCCGCCACTCCTGGAAGTGGAAGGGCAGGCCCGCGGTCGGCAGCTGCTGGAACATCATCGCGCGATTGCTCGCATAACCGGTATCGCCGCCGTCCCAGAACGGCGACGATGCGGACAGCGCCAGCAGGTGCGGGTAGTAGTCGAGCAGCGAGGTGATGATCGGCATCACCTTGTGCGCCGAGGAGATCCCGACGTGCACGTGCACACCCCAGATCAACATCTGCCGGCCCCACCACTGGGTGCGCTTGATCAGCTCGGCGTAGCGCGGCGCGTCGGTCAGCTTCTGCGCCGACCACTTCGCGAAGGGGTGGGTGCCGGCGCAGAACAGTTCCATGCCTCGGTCGCGCACGATCTCGCGCACGGGCCGCAACGTCGACCGCAGATCGTCCATCGCCTCGGGCACGGTGTCACACACGCCGGTGACGACCTCGATGGTGTTGCGCAGCAATTCCTTGTGCACACGCGGGTTCTCGCCGATCTCGGCGATCACCGAGGCGGCCTCGTTGCTCAGGTCACGTGTCTGCGCGTCGACGAGCGCGAACTCCCACTCGACGCCGAGTGAGGGCCGGGCGGACCCGGCGAAGTCGATGCGGTCAGCCCGTCGGTCAGCCCCGAGTGATGACACCGCACGCCACCCGAGCTCCGGCATCGCCGGTCGCCAGGGTGGTCTGATCCGGCGGCGGCGCGCCGTTGACCTGCTGGTAGCGCTCCGGCGGGATGTTGGCGAAGTTGTCCGCCTTTTCGTGGATGATGATCGCCGTGCCGGCGCCGTCGAGGAGTTGGTCGGCGGTGAAAGCATCGGTGGTGGTGACGAGCTTGGCCGAGCCGTCCTCGCGCACCTGCAGCGAGGCGAGGTCGCCGCTGGCGGGATGGCCGCTGTGGCCGGGCACCTGGAGATGTCCGCCCGCGGAGTTGAAGTTCGCCGGGGCGCCGCCCGTCGGGGCGACCGAGTTGGCTTCGCACTTGCCGACGGAGTGGATGTGCATGCCGTGGAAGCCGGGCGTGAGCTGGCTGGTCGCCGAGGTCTGCACCGTGATCGTGGCGAAACCGCCGGAGAACGCGATGTCGGCGGTGGCGACGGTGGTGCCGTCGGCGGTCTTGAGGTCGGCCTTCAGCGTCTCCCCGTTGGCGGCCTGGGCCTGCCCTTCACCCTCGCCGGCTTCTCCCTCGCCGGCAGGCGCCGACGGTGACGGTGAACCGGTCCAGATCGGGGGTGTGGTGCCCGGCGTATCGCTGGGCACGTCGCCCGGAGGCGAACAGGCGGCCAACGCGAGTGCGGGCGCTGCGAACAAGGTGGCGGCGGCGACGGTCCTGCGCATGGGCAAGAGCCTAACCGGTGACCGCGACGATGACGCCCGGCGGCTGCTCGGTCAGCTCGGGCAGCCGCGGCGCCACCGGTGCTTCGAGCAATCGGCCCACCTCTTCGGCGGCCCGCTGTTCACCCGGTGCGTCACTGAAGAACACCGTGGTGACCGTCGTGTCCGGCAGGGTCAGGTTGCCCGTCTCGGTGACGTTCCAGCCGGCCTCGCGCAGCCGGTCGGCGGTGCTCTGCGCGGCCCCTTCGGTGGTCGAGATGTTGAAGACCCGCACGTCGGCCTTCGCCGGCGGCGCGGTGGTCGACGGTGTGGTGGGGGTGCTGGTGATCGACGTCGCGATCGAGTCGCTGCCCGAGTCGTCGTCGCTGCTGCCCATCGACTGGAAGCCGACGAGCAGGAACACCACGCCGAGGAACAGCAGGACCATCACCATGGCCCGCAGGGGCAGTCCTGAGGATTCTCGCTGGTTCATCGGCGCCTACTGTATCGGCTCGCCGGCGGCGTCAGGTCACGTCGAAGCCGAGGCGCCGCGCCGCGCGCGCCTTCTGCCGGCTCGCACGCAGCCTGCGCAGTCGCTTGACCAGCATCGGATCGGCCGCCAGCGCTTCGGGCCGGTCCACCAGCGCGTTGAGCACCTGGTAGTAGCGGGTCGCCGACATCGAGAAGAGCTCTTTGATGGCGTCTTCTTTGGATCCGGCGTATTTCCACCACTGCCGCTCGAACGCCAGGATGTCGTGTTCCCGACGGGTCAGACCGTCGGCGGGTTCAGCGCCGTCTGCGGAGTCCCCTGACTGATCAGTCCGCACGATCGCGCCGTCCATATCGCCTCTTGGACCCTTCCAACGGTCGAAATGACATCAGTGTGGTTTGCAGGTCGTATTCAATCACGGCTCGGTCACGGACATCGTCACCAATGACCGCGAGTCGGCTCCTGCGCGCGTCACCCTAAGCTTTCGGCCATGGCTGTTCGACCGATCTGCATCGTGGGGGACCCGGTCCTCCACACCGCCACCGAGCCGATCCCCGTCGGCGCCGACGGGTCTCTGCCCGCCGACCTCGCCGATCTCATCACCGATCTCTACGACACGATGGACGCCGCCAACGGAGTGGGATTGGCCGCCAACCAGATCGGTGTCGCCAAGCGCGTGTTCGTCTACGACTGCGCCGACGCGCGCGGCAAGACGCTGCGACGGCGCGGCGTGGTGGTCAACCCGGTGCTCGAGACCTCCGAGGTGCCCGAGACGATGCCCGACCCCGAGGACGACGACGAAGGTTGCCTGTCGGTACCCGGCGAGTCCTTCCCCACCGGGCGCGCGTCGTGGGCGCGGGTGACGGGCCTGGACGCCGACGGCACGCCCATCACCTTGGAGGGCGAGGATCTGTTCGCCCGCATGCTTCAGCACGAGACCGGGCACCTGGACGGCTTCCTCTATCTGGACCGCCTCGTCGGCCGCAACGCCCGCAGTGCGAAGCGGGCGGTGAAATCGCACGGCTGGGGTGTCCCCGGCCTGACGTGGCTGCCCGGCAAGGACCCCGACCCGTTCGGTCACTGAGCTGTGCCGCAGCTGCCACCGCCCGGCACCCGGGTGAGTCTGCGCTATCGCCTCCCCTCCGACGAGGCGCGACCTTTCACCGATGTGATCGGCCACGTCGAAGAGATCGAGCCCGCGGTCGTCGTGCGCACCCGCCACGGTGAGCTGGTCGCGATCTCCCGAGACGACGTCGTCGCGGTCCGGGTCGTGCCTGAGCAGCCGGTGCGCGTCGGCGCGATCCGTAACCTGGAGCACGCGGCGGCCCTCGCCTGGCCGGGTACCGAGCAGCAGTGGCTCGACGGCTGGTTCCTGAGGTTCGGTGGCGGCGCCACGCGGCGCGCGAATTCTGCTGTGCCGCTGCACTTCACGTCTCATGCCGAGATCACCGCGGTCGCCGGGGCGTACGCTGCGCGCACGTTGCCCGCGCTGATCTCCGCGCCCGATCGGTTGTTCCGCATCCCCGACGGGGTGCCCACCGATGCCGAGAACCTGGTCATGACAGCGGATGTCGAGCCAGGATCCGCCGGTGAGGTCACGATGGCCGCGACTCCCGACGAACGCTGGCTCGCGCTCTACGAGCGCGACGTGCCGCCGGCCGTACTGACGGCCGTGATCGACGGCGAGGTCGGGTTCGGCACGCTGGCCGACGCCGCGGTCGGGCGAGTCGCGATCACCGAGGCGCCCGACGGCACCCGGTGGGCCGGGGTGTCGGCGGTCCACGTCGTCGAGTCGGCCCGCCGTCAGGGCCTGGCTCGCCGGTTGTGCGACGGCCTGCTCGGGTGGGCCGGTGCGCACGGCGCGACACGCGCCTATGTGCAGGTGGTCACCGACAACGACGGCGCTCGGCGGCTGTACGAGAAGATGGGCTTCACGCTGCATCACCGGTCCCGCTATGTGCGTGCCGAGGATCTACTGTGAACGGCATGCGGTTGGCGACCTGGAACGTCAATTCGATTCGCGCCCGGGTTGATCGGGTCACCGATTGGCTGGAACGCGCCGATGTCGACGTGCTCGCGATGCAGGAGACGAAGTGCTCCGACGAGCAGTTCCCGACGATGCCGTTCGCCGCGCTCGGCTACGAGGTGGTGCACTGCGGGTTCAACCAATGGAACGGGGTGGCCATCGCCTCACGGGTCGGCATCGACGATGTCGCGGTGGGCTTCGACGATCAGCCGACGTGGGGCGCCACCCCCGGCGTCGAGGCCGCCGCCGAGGCGCGTGCGCTGGGCGCGACGTGCGGCGGGGTGCGGGTGTGGAGCCTCTACGTGCCCAACGGCCGCACCGTCGACGACCCGCACTACCATTACAAGCTGAAATGGCTTGCCGCTCTGCGGCAGTCAGCGTCATCGTGGTTGGCAGCCGATGCCTCGGCGCAGATCGCACTGGTCGGGGACTGGAACATCGCGCCCACCGACGACGACGTGTGGAGCGTCGAGGCGTACGCGGGCAGCACGCATGTCACCGAACCGGAACGCGCCGCGTTCGACGCGATCGTCGACGCCGGATTCGCCGACGTGGTGCGGCCGTTCACGCCGGGGCCCGGGGTCTTCACCTACTGGGACTACACGCAGTTGCGCTTCCCGAAGAACCGCGGCATGCGCATCGACTTCATCCTCGGCTCGCCGGCGCTGGCCACCCGCGTCGAGCACGCCGAGATTGCGCGCGACGAACGCAAGACCGGCAAGGAACGAGTGGGATCGCCCAGCGATCACGCCCCGGTCGTGGTGACGCTGGCTTAGCACCAGAACGTGATGCTCCTATCTCTGTTAAGCGTCAAGCGACATCGATGAGCTGGGTGTTTAGCCAGCGGCGGTAGTTGGTGGCGAGGGTGTCGTCGCATTTGAGGCCACGTTCGAGTCGGGAGATCTGGGTGGGCCAGACCCCGAAATGGTTGGCGACGGTGGTGAGGGTGATCTTGCGGGCTTGTCGGGTGGGGCGTAGATCGCTGTAGTCGTCGATCGGGCTGGGTGCGGTGAGGTGTCGAAACATTTCGCGGGCGATGGCTCGTTTGAGCAGCCGCAGGACGTCCTTTTTGGAACGTCCGACAGCCAGTTGTCGGGCGACGTAATCGCGGGTGCGCGGCTCATGGGACCAACGCACTAGAGCGATGCGGTGCAAAGCGTTGTTGGCGGCGCGGTCTCCACCGCGGGAGAGCCGATGCCGGGTGGTCTTTCCCGAGGAGGCGGGTATCGGCGCGGCGCCGGCGAGCATCGCGAACGCTGCCTCGCTGCGGAGGCGGTGGCTGTTGGTGCCGGCGGTGATAAGCAGTTGGGCGGCAGTATCGGGCCCGACGCCGTAGGCCGCCCGCAGGGCGGGGTTGAGCGCTGTGGTCAGGGAATCGAGCTCGGCGGCCAGGTCGCGGTCTTGGCGCTCGAGGAACTCGATGCGCTGTGCCAGTGCTTTGCAGGCGATCAGCACCGATACGGCGGTAGGGTCCTCGTGCGCGGTGGGGCGACACCGCGCCAGCGCGTCGATCAGGCGCAGCGTCGTGGGGTAGCGGCGATAACGCTCGCGGAGCTCGGCCGGAGCGGTGACCAGGAGGTCTTTGATCTGATTGATCGCCGCAGTGCGGGCTTTGATCGCGCCGCGGCGGGCGACCAATAGAGCTTTGAGCGCCCCGGTGTGGGGGTCTTTGGGCACGGCTAGGCTGTGGCCGGCCAACACCGCGCGGGCAGCGCTGTAGGCATCGAGTGGATCAGATTTCCCTTGCTTACGCCGTGCGGCGCGGTCGGGACGATTGACCTCGACGGTGTGAATATCGTTGGCCTGCAATGCCTGTGTGATGCCCGCGCCATAGGAGCTGGTTCCCTCAACGCCGACGGAGACGACCTCGCCGAAGCTACGCGCCCAGCAGATCGCCGCCCAATACCCGGTCGGGCTGGTGGCAAATTCGGCATCACCGAGCAGTTGACTGGTATCGGTGATCGCGGCCAGGTGAATGGTGTCGAGGTGGGTGTCGATGCCGATGACGACGCGACGTCGGGGTGTCACGATGGTGGTGTCCTCTCCGTGCAATGAACCGTGCGATGAGTGACAACCCGGTAGGGCGGGCAGACAAGACATTGATGAGGCAGCGGACAGGCTCCTGATTAAGTCATGTCCGCCCTACCAGGGCTGTTGCGGTGCTTGCCCGCACGTCGCCGGTGAGACAAATCAATTGGAAGACAACCCAACAGGGCGTCAGTCAGCGGACGAGTCATCACCGGCGGCGAACGAGCAAGACCATCCTCACCCGAAACTGATTAACAGCATCAATGTCGGTGGGCCCGTGTCTTGAGTCAAGAAAGTGGCAGGTTTTTGTTGGCGAGGTAGGCCTGTTTGGGGGTGTGGTCGGCCAGTGCTTGGTGGGGTCGGATGGTGTTGTAGATGATGCGGAAGCGGTGAACTTCCATGTCG
>NZ_JAKRFN010000019.1 GCF_022348085.1 Mycobacterium sp. PSTR-4-N
GCACGACCAGCGCCGGCCCCTGCCAGCTGCCGAGCCGGCTCACCGGCGCCGGCCGCGGGGTGCCCGAGCCGACGCGCGACGCCGCAGCCCGGCCCCGCGCGGCGTGCTCGGCGACCACCAGGGCCACCGCGAACACCAGCAACACCAGAGACAGCACCGCGGCGCGGGACGGGTTGAACCCCGAGCGGTAGGCGCCGTAGATCACCCAGGTGAAGGCCTCGTACCGCATGGCGGCCACCGCCCCGAAGTCGCTGAGTACGTACAGCGCCACCAGCAGCGCCCCCGCGGCGATCGCCGCCCGAGACTGGCGCAGCGTCACCCCGAACAACACCGCCCAACCGCCCCGCCCCAGCGAGCGCGCCACCTCTTCCTGTGCGGGATCGACCCGGGCCAGCGCGGCCGTCGTCGTCAGCAACACCAGCGGGTAGCTCACCAGCGTCAGGACCAGCACCGCACCCCAGAACCCGGCGATCGACGGCACGGCCGAGACCCACAGGTAGGCCAGCAGATAGCTCGGCATCGCCAGCGGCAGCGTCAGCACCACGCTCCAGATCCGCCGGCCCACCAGATCGGTGCGGGTGAGCAGGACGGCGAGGGTCACCCCCAGCAGCACGCACGCGACGGTCACGGTGACCACCAGCAGCAGCGACCGGCCGATCAGCGCCGCGGTGCGCGGCTGCAGCACCTCGTCGACGACCGCGGTCCAGCCCCGCGAGAACGCGCGGTCACCCAGATAGACCAGTGGGATCAGCGTCGCGGCCGCCACCAGCGCGGCCGCCGCGAACAGCAGTACCGGCGGGCGGGCCGCCCGGATCGAGCCTGCGGTCAATTGGTGAGCAGGCCGGTCTCGACCAGGAGCTCCTGCGTGGTCTCGATATCGTCGAGCTGCGACAGATCGACCGCGGGCGGCTGCAGTTCACTCAGCGGCGGCATCTGCCCCGACGGCGACACGCCCGCGGCGAGCGGGTACTCCTCGGTTTCCTGAGCGAAGTACTTCTGCGCGGACTCGCCGACCAGATAGGACGCGAACCGTTGTGCGCCTTCGGGATTCGGGGCGGCCTTGAGGACGCCGACGCCCGCGACGTTGACCAGACCGCCGGGATCACCGGCGGCCATGAACTTGTTCTGCGCCGTCACCGCGTCCGCGCCCTTGGCGTCGATCAGCTCGTAGAGGTAGTAGTGGTTGACCAGGCCCAGCGGCACCTGACCGGCATCCACGGCGTCCCGCACTGCGACGTTGTTCTCGTACGGCGTGGGGTCCTGGGCCTTGAACGCGCGCAGCCATTGTTCCGCGCCGTCCTCGCCGCGCACCACCCGCAGCCCGGTCACGAACGCCTGCCACGACGCATTGCTCGGCGCGAAGCCGATCTTGCCCTTCCATTCCGGGGCCAGCAGCCCGTCGATCGTGTCCGGCGGCGTGTGCACCAGCGTGGGGTTGTACACCACGACCCGAGCGCGGCCGGACACCCCGACCCAGGTGCCGTCTGCGGCCGCGTATTGCGCGGGGACCGCTCGGAGCGTCTCGGCGTCGATGGGCGCGAAGAGCCCGGCCTTCGACACCGCGCCCAGCGCGCCGGCGTCCTGGGACAGGAAGACGTCGGCCGGGGACTCGTCGCCCTCGGTGATCAGCTGCGCGGCCATCTCCCCCGAGCCGGCATAGCGCGCTTCCACCTTTATGCCGGTGTCCTCGGTGAACTGGGTGAACAGCGGAGCCACCAGCTCCTCGCTGCGCCCCGAATACACCACCACCTTGTCGGCGTCGTCGGTCGTGTTCGACGATCCGCAGGCCGTCATGGCCACCAGCGCGGCGACGGTGGCGACCGCCCCCACCCACCGGGAGGGCCGGGAGTTCGAGCGAGTGACCGACTGTGTGAGCGACATGGGTCCGCCTTTCCTGATCGTTCGCTGTGAACCTACCACCGCGCTAAGGCGAGCCTAACCAGACCGATTGCCCGGCTCGGGGCAGCCGGACAGGTCGGCTAGCATGAACGGGCACTACCGTTTGTCACTGCGCCGAAAGGGATCAGGTGCCGCAGGCACTGGATGGACGCCCATCCGAGCCGGCCATACTCGCCGAGCGGCCCGACCGGGAGCCGGCCGAGACCGAGCCCTCCTCTAGTCAGCCGGGCGCTGGGCCCGGCGTCCCTTGTGTCTTCTCGGGCGGCCGCCGGTGACCGTCGTTACCTCGCTGCTCTCACTGCTGGCCATCGTGGTGCTCACCGCGGGCACCGCGGTGTTCGTCGCCGCCGAGTTCTCGCTGACCGCCCTCGAGCGCAGCACTGTCGAAGCCAATGCGCGATCGGGTAACCGCCGCGACCAGATGGTGCAACGCGCGCACCGCACGCTGTCCACCCAACTCTCGGGGGCGCAGGTCGGCATCTCGATCACCACGCTGGCGACCGGCTTCCTCGCCGAACCCGTGCTGGCCCGCCTCATCGAGCCCGGGTTGGCCGCGTTGTCGCTACCGGAAAGCTTCGCGACCACGCTGGCGCTGATCCTGGCCATTCTGATCGCCACCTCGGTGTCGATGGTGTTCGGCGAGCTGGTGCCCAAGAATCTCGCCGTCGCCCGGCCCGTGCCCACGGCGCGTTTCGCCTCGGGCCCGCAGCTGATGTTCTCGTTCCTGTTCACCCCGCTGATCCGGCTCACCAACGGGACCGCGAACTGGATTCTGCGCCGCGTGGGCATCGAGCCGGCCGAGGAGTTGCGGTCGGCTCGCTCCCCGCAGGAACTGGTGTCGCTGGTGCGCACCTCGGCCGAGAGCGGCTCGCTCGATCCGGTCACCGCCGTGCTGGTCGACCGCTCGCTGCAATTCGGCGTCCGCACCGCCGAGGAGCTGATGACACCGCGGTCGAAGATCGACACCCTCGATGCCGACGACACTGTGCTTGATCTGAGCCAGGCGGCGGTCCGTACCGGGCACTCGCGGTTCCCGGTGATCCGCGGCGACTTGGACGAGACCATCGGCGTCGTGCACGTCAAGCAGGTGTTCGCGGTGCCGCGCGACCAGCGCGCCACCCGCAAGCTGTCCGACATCGTGCAGTCCGTCGCGCGCGTGCCGTCGACCCTCGACGGCGACGCGGTGATGTCCGAGGTGCGTGCCAACGGACTGGCCACCGCCCTCGTCGTCGACGAGTACGGCGGCACCGCCGGCATGGTGACCGTCGAGGACCTGATCGAGGAGATCGTCGGAGACGTCCGCGACGAACACGACGACGAGCCGCCCGACGTGGTCCATGCCGGTGAAGGCTGGCAGGTGTCGGGACTGCTGCGCATCGACGAGGTCGCCGAGAACACCGAGTTCCGGGCTCCGGAGGGCGACTACGAGACGATCGGCGGTCTGGTCCTCGAACAGCTCGGCCACATCCCCGACGAAGGGGAATCGGTGGAACTGGTCGCATTCGACCCCGACGGGCCGATCGACGACCCGATCCGGTGGCTGGCCACCGTGGTGAAAATGGACGGCCGTCGCATCGATCAGCTGGAGCTGACCAGGCTCGGCCGTGCCGCCGACGAGGCCGAGAGCGGCGGGGAATCCGATGGGTGACGTCTTCGGCGTACTGCTCACCTTCGTGCTGCTCGCCGCCAACGCCTTCTTCGTGGCCTCGGAGTTCGCGCTGATCTCCGCCCGCCGCGACCGGCTCGAAGCACTCGCCGAGCAGGGCAAGAACAGCGCGGTCACCGTGATCAGGGCCGGTGAGAACCTGTCCCTGATGCTCGCCGGCGCCCAGCTCGGCATCACGGTGTGTTCGATCCTGCTGGGCCGGGTCGCCGAACCCGCGGTGGCGCATCTGCTGGAGAAGCCGTTCGAGCTCCTCGGCATTCCGACCGCGCTGCTGCACACCGTCTCGTTCCTGGTGGCGCTGTCGATCGTCGTGACGCTGCACGTGCTGCTCGGCGAGATGGTGCCCAAGAACATCGCGATCGCCGGACCCGAGTCGACGGCGATGCTGCTGATCCCGATCTACCTGGTCTGGATCCGCGCCGCCCGGCCGTTCATCGCGTTCTACAACTGGTGTGCCAACACCACGCTGCGGGCGTTCGGGGTGGAACCCAAGGACGAGCTCGACGTGACGGTGTCGACGGTCGAGCTGTCGGAGATGATCGCCGAATCGCTGTCGGAGGGGCTGCTCGACCCCGAGGAGCACACCCGGCTGACCCGGGCCCTGCAGATCCGCAACCGGGTGGTCAACGACGTCGCGCTGCCACTGCACCGGATCCGCGCGGTTCCCGCCGCGCGCTCCGGGGCGGGGCCGACGATCGGCGCGCTGGAACAGGCACTCAAGGAGACCGGGTACTCGCGCTTCCCGGTCGCCGACCCCTCCGGCGCGTACGCCGGCTATCTGCACATCAAGGACGTGCTCCCGCTACTGGACGGTCCCAACGACGATTCGGTGGTGCTGGAGTCGTCGATGGTGCGCCCGCTGCCCCAGGTGCCGGCCTCCATGCCACTCCCCGATGCGCTGACCCGGCTGCGCCGCACCAACAGCCACCTCGCGCTGGTCACCGCGGCCGACGGCGCGATCACCGCGATGGTCGCGCTGGAAGACCTCGTCGAAGACCTGGTCGGAACGGTCCGGGACGGCACCCACCGGGTGTGATTCGGATGGCAGCGCCGATGACGTGGCAGGAGCGGGCCGCCGCCCACCGTCGGCGCGCCGACGCCCTGCTGGCCCCGCACGTCGAGCGCCGGCAGGCCGGGCTGGCTCACCCGGTGTTCGATTTCCTGTTCACCTACTACCGCTTGCGTCCGCGGCACCTGCGCGTCTGGCATCCCGGCTACGGTGTCGTGCTGACCGGGCCCGGGGCGCGGGACTACCTCACCCGGGCCGGCTACCACCGCCACGGCGGCGGGGTCGCCGTCAGCCGCGACCATCTGGTGGCGCGGTCGGACACCGTGGGATTCATCGCCGATCTGCTGACCGCAACGGCGTCACGACCGCCCCGGTTCGGCTGCTTCGGCATGCACGAGTGGGCGATGGTGTACCGGACGTCGGAGGTGCGCCACGGCGCGGTGCCGCTGCGCCTGGGGGCGGCGGGCACGGATGCGGTGGTCGAGTCGATGCCGTTGCGGTGCAGCCATTTCGACGCTTATCGGTTCTTCACAACCGCGGCCGCGCCGCGCAACGCCCGACCGCTGTCGCGGGCGACGCAGATCGCCGAGGAACAGCCGGGCTGCGTGCACGCGGGCATGGATCTGTACAAGTGGGCGGCCAAGCTGGGACCGCTGATCGAATCCTCGTTGCTGCTGGATTGTTTCGCCCTCGCGGTGGACGCGCGGGTGCTCGACATGCGCGCCAGCCCCTACGACCTGCGGGACTTCGGCCTCGCACCCATCCCGGTCGAAACATCCGCGGGCCGAGCGCAATACGCCGCTGCCCAGGAGGCGATCAGCGTGCGCGCCGCCCCGCTGCGGGCGCGGCTCATCGACGCCTGCGACGCGCTCGCGGCCTCGGCTGACAACGGGGCTGCGCTCACCGGCACGGGTGGGGTGTTTACCGGCGGGTACGCTGGTTCGACGGAATTCACGACAGGTAGCGCGGGTTCGAGCGCGCGCATGCCGCCGAGGGAGGACTCATGACCGAACGTGTGACGGTGGGTAACCTGCGCGTCGCCCCGGTGCTGTACGACTTCATCACGAACGAGGCGCTCCCGGGTACCGGTATCGATCCCGACACGTTCTGGTCCGGTGTCGACAAGGTCGTCGCCGACCTCACCCCGAAGAACGAGGAGCTGCTGGCGCGCCGCGACGAGTTGCAGGCCCAGATCGATCGGTGGCATCGGGCCCGCATCATCGGCGGCTTCGACCCCGAGGAGTACAAGCAGTTCCTCACCGACATCGGATACCTCGAGCCCGAGCCCGCCGACTTCACGATCAGCACCTCCGGCGTGGACGACGAGATCACCACCACCGCCGGCCCGCAGCTGGTGGTGCCGGTGCTCAACGCGCGCTTCGCGCTCAACGCCGCCAACGCCCGTTGGGGCTCGCTGTACGACGCGCTCTACGGCACCGACGTGATCCCCACCGACGGCGGCGCCGAGCCCGGCGATTCTTACAACAAGGTGCGCGGCGACAAGGTGATCGCCTACGCCCGGACGTTCCTCGACGGTGCCGCGCCGCTGGCGCAGGGCTCCTGGGCCGACATCACCGGGCTGACCGTCGCCGACGGCGCGGTGACCGTGACGCTGGACGACGAATCGGTTTCGCTCGTGGATCCGGCCCAGTTCGTCGGCTACCTCGGCGAGCCCGACGCCCCGACCGCGGTGCTGCTGGTCAACAACGGCCTGCACATCGAGATCCTCATCGACGCCGACTCCCCCATCGGCTCCACCGACAAGGCCGGCATCAAGGACGTCGTGCTCGAGTCGGCGATCACCACGATCATGGACTTCGAGGACTCGGTGGCCGCCGTCGACGCCGACGACAAGGTGCTCGGCTACCGGAACTGGCTGGGCCTCAACCGCGGTGACCTGGCCGAAGAGGTCCGCAAGGGCGGCAAGACGTTCACCCGGGTGCTCAACGACGACCGCACCTTCACCGGTCCGGACGGCGCGGAGGTCACGCTGCCGGGCCGCAGCCTGCTGTTCGTCCGCAACGTCGGCCATCTGATGACCAACGACGCGATCGTGTTCGCCACCGATGACGGGTCCGACGCCGCCGAGGTGCCCGAGGGCATCCAGGACGCCCTGTTCACCAGCTTGATCGCGATCCACGGCCTGCGCGACGAGGACGGGAACGGCCCGCTGCTCAACAGCCGCACCGGCTCGATCTACATCGTGAAGCCGAAGATGCACGGCCCCGACGAGGTCGCCTTCACCTGCGAGCTGTTCAGCCGCGTCGAGGACGTGCTGGGGCTGCCGCAGAACACCATCAAGGTCGGCATCATGGACGAGGAGCGGCGCACCACGCTGAACCTCAAGGCCTGTATCAAGGCCGCCGCCGACCGCGTGGTGTTCATCAACACCGGCTTCCTGGATCGCACCGGCGACGAGATCCACACGTCGATGGAGGCGGGTCCGATGATCCGCAAGGGCGCGATGAAGTCGACCGCATGGATTCAGGCCTACGAGAACCAGAACGTCGACATCGGTCTCGAGACCGGGCTCTCCGGCAAGGCGCAGATCGGCAAGGGCATGTGGGCGATGACCGAGCTGATGGCCGACATGGTCGAGCAGAAGATCGGCCAGCCCAAAGCGGGTGCGACCACCGCCTGGGTGCCGTCGCCGACCGCGGCCACCCTGCACGCGATGCACTACCACGCGGTCGACGTGTTCGCGGTGCAGAAGGAGCTCGAGGGCAAGCGCCGCTCCAGCCTCGACGACCTGCTGACGGTGCCGTTGGCCAAGGAGCTGGCGTGGGCGTCCGACGAGATCCGCGAGGAGGTCGACAACAACTGTCAGTCCATCCTCGGCTACGTGGTGCGCTGGATCGACGCAGGTGTCGGCTGCTCGAAGGTGCCCGACATCCATGACGTCGCGCTGATGGAGGACCGGGCCACGCTGCGGATCTCCAGTCAGCTGCTGGCGAATTGGCTGCGGCACGGGGTGATCACCGCCGACGACGTCAAGGCGAGCCTGCGGCGGATGGCCGCCGTGGTCGACGAGCAGAACGCCGCGGATCCCGATTTCCGGCCGATGGCGCCCGACCCGGAGGGCAGCATCGCGTTCCAGGCGGCTCAGGAGCTCATCCTCGACGGTTGCGCGCAGCCCAGCGGCTACACCGAACCGATCCTGCATCGCCGCCGACGTGAGTTCAAAGCCGCCGCCGGCGCGCACTGAGCTCCGCCGACACACCAGGTCAACGACAAGGCAGGTACTGGACCACTTTGGGTAGACACAGCCTCCCCGATCCCGACGACTCCGACTCGACCAGGCGGCAAGGACCTGCACCCGACGAGTCACAGACCGAACGCTTCGGCGCGGCCCGAAAAGCCGACGGATCGCGGCCCGACGGTCAGCGCAGCGGCGGCTGGGACAACGGCGAGTGGACCGGCAGCCACCGGGCGGTCACCCCGGGACGTCGGAAGATCTCGGTCGGCGTCATCGTCGCGCTGATCAGCGTTGTCGTGATCGTCGGCGCGGTGATCATGTGGCGGTTCTTCGGTGACGCGCTGTCGAGCCGTTCGCAGACGGCCGCTGCCCGGTGTGTCGAGGGTGAGGTCGCCGTCGCGGTCGTCGCCGATCCCGCGATCGCGGAGCCCGTGACCGCGCTGGCGCAGCGCTACAACGACACCGCCGAGCCGGTGGGCGACAAGTGCGTGAAGGTCGAGGTCACCTCCGCCGATTCCGATCAGGTGTTCAACGGGCTGACCGGGGACTGGCCCGGTGACCTCGGGCAGCGCCCGGCCCTGTGGATCCCGGCGAGTTCGGCCTCGGAGGCCCGCCTGGAGGCCAAGACCGGACCGCGCACCGTCAGCGACAGCCGCTCCCTGGTCACCTCGCCCGTGGTGCTGGCCACGTCTCCGCAAGTGCAGGGCGCCTTGAAGGACCAGAACTGGGGCACCCTCGCGCGGCTGCAGAGCGATCCTGCCGGACTCGACGGCCTGGGACTGCAGGGCTGGGGCGGACTCCGCCTGGCGCTGCCCGTGAACCAGGACAGCGACGCGTCGTATCTGGCCGCCGAGGCGATCGCCGCCGCATCGGCACCCGCGGGCTCGCCGCCCAGCGCCGGGCTGGGCGCCGTCAGCACCGTCATGGCCGCGGCCCCCGACCTCGACGACGCCACCGCCGGCACGGCGTTCGACGCTCTGCTGGGCGCTGACGACCCCGCGACCGCACCGGTGCACGCCGTGGTCACCACCGAGCAGCGGCTCTTCCAGAAGGCTGCCGACCTGCCCGACGCGAACGCCAAGCTGGCGGCGTGGCTGCCGCCGGGACCCACCGCGGTCGCCGACTTCCCCACCGTGTTGCTCTCCGGCGATGGACTGGCCCAGGAGCAGATCTCGGCCGCCAGCGAGTTCGCCCGCTTCATGCGCAAACCCGACCAACTCGCCGAGCTCGCGAAGGCAGGGTTCCGGGTGGAGGGCCAGCAGCCCCCGGCCAGCTACGTGGTGTCTTTCCGGCCCCTCGGCACACCGGTCGACCTCGGCGACAACGCGCTGCGGGTCACCATTGCCGACATGTTGGCCAGCCCGGCACAGAGCCCGACGGTCACCGTGATGCTCGACCAGTCGATGCCGACCGACGAGGGCGGGAAATCGCGGTTGAGCAATGTCGTCGACGCGCTCACGGCGCGCCTGCAGGTCCTACCCCCGGATTCCGGGGTGGGTTTGTGGACGTTCGACGGGGTGGCCGGGCGCTCGGAGGTGCCGCTGGGAGCGTTGTCGGACCAGGTGAACGGCCAGCCGCGCTCGGCCGCGGTGACCGCCGCGCTCGACGGGCAGTCGCCGTCTGACGGCGGCGCGGTGTCGTTCACGACGCTGCGCCTGGTCTACACCGACGCATCGGCGAAATATCGTGAGGGTCAGAAGAATTCGGTGCTCGTGATCACCGCCGGCCCGCACACCGACCAGTCGCTGGGTGCCGACGGACTACAGCAGTACGTCAGCGGCGCGTTCGACCCGGCCAAACCCGTCGCGATCAACGTCATCGACTTCGGCGACGATCCCGACCGCTCCACCTGGGAAGCGGTCTCCCGGACCACGGGCGGCACCTACCAGAACCTGTCCAGCTCGTCGGGTCCGGAGCTGGCGTCGGCCGTCGCGACCATGATGGGCTGAGCGCGCCCCGGAGAACCTCCCCCAGCCGCGCTGTTGTCCTATATTGACGTCCGTGACCAGCGGGTTCTGGCGGAAGAACGGTGTCTCGCACGGTGTTCGCATCCTGGCGACCACGCATTTCGCGCTGATCTGGCGCGGGCTGCGCGCGACGCCAGGGGTGTCGAAGCTGGTCAACCGGTGGCTGATCAACTCGCTGATCTACACGATGCCGACCCGAACCGGTGCGTTGAGCACCAAGCAGGACTGGATTTCGTGGGAGTCACTGCACGACCGCCGCTTCAGCCAACGTCATCTGCCGTCGCTGCCGAGCCGTGCGGCCGACCTGCCCGCGCCGGCCACGGTGGCTGCGCTGTTCGCCCGCGCGGGCACGCGATGCCCGGAGTCGCCGAAGTCGACGCTGCTCTTCCCGATCTTCGCGCAGTGGTTCGTCGACGGATTCCTGCGGACCGACCCCCGCAACGACAAGAAGAACACCTCGACGCACGACATCGACCTGAGCCAGCTCTACGGCCAGGAGACAGAGGTGACCACGGTGCTGCGGGCGCACACCGGCGGCCGGCTGAAGACCGAACCCACCCTCGACGCCGAGTTCCCGCCCTATCTCTGCGACGCCGACGGCACCGTCAAGCCCGAGTTCGAGGGTCTGCAGACCGAGTTCCGGGGGCGAGACATCAAGGCCGAGCGTGGCGGTCCCGTACCGGATGCCCGCAGATCCACGCTCTTCGCGCTCGGCATCCCCCGCGGCAACATCCACTACGGCTTCGTGATGATGAGCACGCTCTTCCTGCGCGAGCACAACCGCATCGCGGGGCTGATCAGCGAGAAACACAGGGACTGGTCCGACGACCGGGTGTTCGACACCACCCGCAACACGCTGACCGTGGTGCTGCTCAAGATCGTCATCGAGGACTACATCAACCACATCACGCCGATCAAGTTCCCCTTGTTCGTCGAGCCGGGGATCGGCGCAGGCGAGAAGTGGTACCGGCAGAACTGGATGTCGGTCGAGTTCAACCTGCTCTACCGGTGGCATTCGCTGGTGCCGACCGAGGTCACCGTCGGCGGGCAGCAGCGGCGCTTCGCCGATATGTGGTGGGACACCCGTCCCGTCACCGAACACGGGCTGTCCGCGCTGTTCGACGAGGCCTCGCGCCAGCCCTGCAGCACGATCGCCCTCGGCAACACCGACCCGAGCCTGCTGCCGATCGAGGAGAAGTCGATCACGATCGGCCGCGACACCGGGCTGCAGCCCTACAACGCCTACCGGGAGCTGTGCGGTTTTCCCGCGCTCACCACCATCGACGATCTGACCTCGGATCGGCGGACCCGCGATGCGCTGACGGCGTGCTACGGCGCCGACGGGATGGACCGCGTCGAGCTGTTCGTGGGACTGTTCGCCGAAGACGTCCGGCGCGGCAGCACGCTGCCCCCGCTGATGAGCGCGATGGTGGCGGTGGACGCGTTCTCCCAGGCGCTGACCAACCCATTGCTGGACCCGGGCGTGTACGGTGAGACGACGTTCTCCGCGGTCGGGTGCGAGGTGATCGACTCGACGACGACGCTGTCGGACGTGGTCCTGCGCAACATCTCCGGAGAGGCGCCCGCGCCGCGGGTCAGCCTCGGCCGGCGCCACCGGCGACCCGGCGTCTTCTGATTGGCGAGCAACTGCTCGAAAGGGGTCGGTGAGCAGTCCGACACGACACGCTTCGCTCCTGAGATTGCCCGATGACGAGCAACAATGATATGACGGCGTTACCGGATCGACGCGCGGGGGTGCGAAGATCAGCTAACAGTACGGCGAGGAGGGGGAGCAGGCGCACGATGCCCACCCGACGGCCCGGCCACATCCGATCCGCTGCGGCGCCCCGTGACTGGCGCGACCGCAAGCGCTACGTGTGGCTGCTCGGAATAGTGATCCCCGTCCTGGTCCCCGCCTCGTGGGCAGCCGTTGCGCTGACCGGTTCGGGGCTGTTCTGGTGGTCCGGGCCGGCACTGATGCTGGTGATCATCCCGGTGCTGGACTACCTCGTCGGGCCGGACTCGGAGAACCCGCCGGACAGCGTGCTGGTCTACCTCGAGCAGGACCGCTACTACCGGTGGGCCACCTACCTCTATCTGCCCGCGCAGTACATGTCGCTGCTGCTGGCGTGCTGGCTGTGGACCGGCGGGGGCGGGGTGACGATGACGCCGCCCGACAAGGTCGGCCTGATGCTGACCGTCGGCGGCATCGGCGGCATCGCGATCAACACCGCCCACGAGCTGGGCCATCAGCGCGCACGCGCGGAGCGTTGGCTGAGCAAGGTCGCGCTCGCCCAGACCGGCTACGGCCACTTCTTCGTCGAACACAACCGGGGCCACCACGCGCGGGTGGCCACGCCCGAGGACCCGGCGAGCTCACGTCTGGGCGAGAGCGTGTACGCGTTCTACTGGCGCTCGATCACCGGCAGTCTGCGGTCGGCCTGGTCGCTGGAGAGCAGGCGGCTGCGCCGGCACGGACGATGGGTCTGGACGCTGCACAACGACGTGCTCAACGCGTGGCTGATGGCTGTGGGGCTGTTCGCAGCGCTGATCATCGGATTCGGGGTGCAGGTCGTGCCCTGGCTGATCGGTCAGGCTCTGCTGGGCGTCTTCCTGCTCGAGACCATCAACTACCTCGAGCACTACGGTCTGCGCCGGCAGCGCCGGCCCGACGGCTGCTACGAGCCGGTCCGCCCGGCGCACAGCTGGAACAGCAACTCGGTGATCTCCAATGTCTTCCTGTTCCACCTGCAGCGCCACTCCGACCACCACGCGAATCCTCAACGCCGCTACCAGGCGCTGTGCCACGCCGACGAGGCGCCTCAGTTGCCGGCGGGCTACGCGGCCATGGTGGTGCTGGCGTTGTGCCCACCGCTGTGGCGATGGGTCATGGACCGGCGCGTGAAGGACCACTATCGCGGCGACATCCGGCTGGCCGCGCTGCGGCCCCGGCAGGCGCAGCGGTTACTGCAGCGGGGCTGAGGCCACCTCGCGCGTGCGCTTGAGCGCGATCGCGGCCGTCTTCATCGACAGGGTCGGCGACAGGCGTTCCAGGTACCACAGCGCTTTCCACCAGCGCGGTACCACGATGATGGCGTGATTGCGGCGGACGCCGCGCAGGGCCTGGGAGGCGAACTGATCCGGCTCGATGGGGCGCAGCGCCTCACCGAGCTTGATCAGGTTCTCCCGGCTCACGGTGCGATTGCGCCCGTATTCGCCGCCGGACAGGATCGGCGTGCGCACCACCCCGGGGCAGAGCACCGACACCCGCACGCCGTGCGCGGCCGCCTCGACACGCAGTGTTTTCGACAGCGCGACGACGGCGTGCTTGGTGGCCGAGTATCCGGCCTGGGCGGACGTGGTGATCAGGCCCGCCATCGATGCCGTGTTGACGATGTGCCCGCTGCCCTGCGCGATCATCCGCGGATAGGCGGCCTGTACCCCGTGCACCACGCCGCGCAGGTTGACGTCGATGATGTCCGTCCAGTCCTGCAGGGTGAGCGCATCGACCTCACCGCCGATGCCGATGCCCGCGTTGTTGAACAGGAGGTCGAGACGGCCGCTGGTGCGCACGGTGTCGGCGATGGCGTCCTCGAACGCTGCGGGATCGCGGACGTCGAGGGCGACGGCGTGGGCGGTGGCACCCGTGCCGCGCAGCCGCTGGGCCACCGTCTCGGCGACCTCGACCTGCCGGTCGGCGATCCACACGTGCGCACCCGCAGCTGCCAGTGCCTCTGAGAGGGCGGCCCCGATCCCCGATGCGCCACCGGTGATGAACGCGACCTTGCCCGCCATACCCTCAGTTGCCACGACGGAAGGATAGCCGCCGGCCGCCGTGTCAGTTCTGCGAGTCGGTGCCGCCCCCGGCCGACGAGGACGCCGCCTTCGCCGACGAGGACGCCGCCTTCGCCGTCGCAGTCCGCCCGGTGTCGGACTTGGCGGTCTCGGCGGTCTTGGTGGCCTTCTCGGCCGCGATGGCCTTCAGGACGCCGCGCAGCGGCATGCGGTGCTTGGCCCGCGGCGCGGACGCGGTGCCGGTGTCGCCGTCGCCGTCGGATGCCTCGGTCGGCGTGTCGGAGGGCTGCTCGCCGTCCGGCGCCGTGGCGTCGTCGGCCGGCCGGTCGTCGGGCGTCACGATGTCGCCCGGCTCGTCGGCGGGGACGACGTCGGGATCGGTCGGCTGCTCGGACTCGGAATCGCTTCCGGTGTCGGGAGACTCGGGGCTCGGTGTCGTGTCGGGTCGCGCCGAAGCGTGCTCGCCACCGGTGCCGGTGGCTTCGGTGGCGTTCTTCTCCGAGTCCGCTGTCTCGGTGTCCGCGGTCTTGGTGTCCGCCGCGCGAACCAGAGGGCGAGCCTGCGGCGTGGTCACCGACGTCGAGGCCGTGGTCTCGGCACCCGCCGCGATGTCACCCAGCGTGGGTTTGCCCTCCAGCCAGGTCCGGTCGTAGGCCTTGTCGACGATCTCCCGCAGTTTGGGCTCGATGTCGGCCACCAGTGACCCGAGCCCCAGATCGTAGAAGCCTTGCAGCAGGGGCAGATGCTCGGTGGGCACGTAGACGTAGGTGGTCTTGCCTTCCTTCCAGACGATGTTGTCCGGATCGTCGAGGTCGACCTCGTCGTAGCGCAGGTGGACGTAGACGAAGGCCGCGACACCGTTGGCGACCGCGAGCAGATTGAACGGGTTGGTCGGGAAGTCGGCGATCGGGTCGTACTCGCCGGCGACGTCGACGACGTCGTACTGGGTGTCGGTCGGGGTCCGCAACAGATCCCCCCAGAACCAGCCGTTGACTCCGCCGTACTTGCGGCCGCCGTTACCGAGCAGCACGAAGGACAGATCCTCCGGTGCTGGTGCGTCCTTGTCCTCGGCGTGATCCTGCAGCCACACCGACGCGATGCGCGCTCCCCCGCTGAACGCGTAGACGATCTTGGGATCGGTCCCGACGTGATGGATCGCCCAATCGAGACGGTTGACGTTCTCGGTGACACCGAACTCGATGGGTCCGTACGGCTGAATCCAGTCGTAGCGGACCTCCTTGCACACCTTCGGTGCTTCGCACAGCGCCCCGCCGAGGTTGTCGGCCATGTCCCACGGCGTCGGACCATGATGCAAGACAGTGGCAGGGCCGGGCGGGATCACCGACGAGGCCGAAGATATGGCCGCGGCGGCCGCGGCGGCAGCGGCCGGCATCGCTGCGCCGCCGAACGTCAGCGGGAGTGTCGCCGCAATCGGCAGTGCCGCTGCGGTCATCACTGCCTTGGTCGCTCGTTTCACGCCACATTCCTTCCGAAGAGACGACTGTGCTGTCGTCAGATGACGGGTCAACTGCTGGGGGTAGAGCCGGGGGTGGAGCGGAGTGGGCGAGCGCCGGGAGCGAGAGGGCTCGTGGCCAGTGCCTGAGGGCCACGACTGCGCTTCTCTCGCCGACGCGATGCCGGCGCGTCGACCGTCGCGGACGTTACCGCATGCAACTACTTTTTGCGTGGCTACCTAGCAAACGCGCGGTGACTGAAACTTCCCCTGCGAAGGGCATGTTGCGCCGCTGTGGCTATTCCGGCGTTGTCACCACGCCAGCTGCGCGCCGACGATGCCACGCGGAACAGCACGCGTCGAGGAACCCGTCGTGGATGCCAAAAGTGTTGCGCAACTGGGCTTTTGCCTAAAAACACCTCCGCCGTGGGCGGACGGCGGCGTCAGATGCCGGGGGCCTCGGCAAGCTCACCGTCGATTGCTGGGTGGCGTCGCGTGTCACTTGGGTTTGCTCCGTGGAATCCGTTTGTTACTCGAGAGTCAGTTTGGGTATTGCCGACAGCGTGACCGGAGCTGACGGCGTGGTTCGAGGGCGAGGCAATGTTCACCCGCCGTCCACGCAGCGGCAAAGGTGTGCTGTGGGTGATGGTACAGACCAAAAATTTTTTTTAGCCGACCAGGTGTCAGCAACATCTCAGCTACACACTCTACGAATACAGAGATGGCGATAGTTACAGTAACGTAATTTTCGCTCGCGAATGCCAGCGGTGGAGCATTCTGCCTACTAAAAGCCCGTTCAGCGAGTCTTTTCCTCCCGGGCGTGATGACCGGTGCCTTTTCCTGCCGCCGTGAGCGTAAATTCTCTACTAACGTAGAGAAACTATAAACAATGGATAACAGCAATAGACGACCACTTTGCCCGAATTGCATAAATTGGAAATGTTGGGTTTTTGCTACGAACTTGTTGACGGACGCGCAATATGCTCATGTCGCGCCGAGCACGGCGAGTCGACAATCGTTTCAATTCGGGGAGATGTCATGAAGAACACCATTCGCAAAGCCGGTGTTGCCTGTGGCACCGCTTTTGCCTCTATCGCGCTAGCGCTGACCACTGCCACGGGAGCCAGTGCCGTGAGCACCGCGGTGATCATCGGCGGTATCAAAATCAAATCCATGGACGACACGTTGATGAAGCCGCTGCTCGAGGGCGCCTTCAAAGACGATGTTCGGACGTCGGTGACATGGCCGGCAGAGGCCGGGCCGTACTCGGGCAAGGGCGACATGACACTCGGCGCGTCAATTCGCGTCGGCATCCCGAATCTGGACGCTGCGATCGACACAGCCGTCGGCAATCTGTCTGCTCCCACGGACAAGGTCACGGTCGTCGGATTGTCGGCCGGCTCGCTGGTGGTCAACGAGGTGATGCGCCAGTGGATGGAAGAGGGCACGATGCCCGACCCCTCGAAGGTGACGTTCATCGTCGTCGAGGATTCCAGCCGCCAGGAACTGATCAAAGACGCCAAGTACAGCTCGAAGTACGACTACACCTACCAGCCGCCGCCTGTCACGCCCTTCAACGTGGTCGTGATCACCGGTGAGTACGACGGCATGGCCGACATGCCCGACCGCCCGTGGAACTTCCTGGCCATGGCCAACGCGATAGCCGGCTCGATCGTCGTTCACGTGCCAGTCATGTACACGACCTCGATGGCGGAGCTGGAAGCGCTCAAGGGGACGATGTACTACGAGAAGACCGTCAACGCCAAGGGTGGTGTCACCGAGCACTACCTGGTTCCCACCGCCACGCTGCCGCTGGTGCAGCTGATGCCGTGGCTGAAGCCCAAGGAGGCCGAACTCGAGGCCAAGATCCAAAAGGGCTACAGCCGCTACGATGCCGCCCCCGCCGTCAAGGTCGCCGCGATCGCCGCACCCGAAGTCGAGGCCGTCTCTGACGCGTCGGATGCCCCTAGTACCACCGGCGAGGACGCGTCGGCGGGACAGGCCCAGCCGGAGCCCAAGGTGACGGCACAGGATCGCCGCGACGCACGGGCCGAGGCCCGGGCGGAGGCCAAGGCGAAGCGGGCGGAAGCCAAGGCGGCCCGTGCCGAGGCCAGGGCCACGGCGAAGGCGGAGGCGGCCGCCAAGCGCGAAGCACGGAAGGCAGCCCGCCAGCAGGCTGCCGAGGACGACTCGTCGTCCGATGGATCTGGGTCGTCTGACTCCTCCGGCTCCTCGGAGTAAGCCCTCCCCGGAACTCGAGGCTGCCTGAAGCCTTCAGACACCCGCCCGGAGCCCCGGCCATTGGTCGGGGCTTCGTGGTGTCGGTGGATCGGCCGGGCGGATGTGACGGTGAGCGCGGCCGCGGGCGGCGACCTAAACTGCTGTGGCCCGATGACCTATTTGCTGTGAGGTAGCGTTGATGTCCATGGATTCCCCGCAGTACGACGCGATCGTCGTGGGCGCCGGGTTCGGCGGAATGGGTGCCGCGATCCAGCTGAAGAAGATGGGTTACGACAACATCCTGATCCTCGATCGCGAGGACGACCTGGGCGGCACCTGGCACGTCAACCACTACCCCGGGTTGGCCGTCGACATCCCGTCGCCGACCTACTCCTACTGGTTCGAGCCCAACCCGCGCTGGTCCCGGCTCTACGCCCCCGGCTCGGAGCTCAAGGAGTACGCCGATCACGTCGCCGACAAGTACGACGTGCGCAGGCACATGCGCTTCAATGCCCCGGTCGACGGTGCTCGGTGGGACGAGGAGAACCAGCTCTGGCAGGTCACTCTGTCGGACGGGGAGACCCTCACCGGACGCTTTCTGATCACCGCGACCGGCTACCTGTCCCAGCCGCGCAATCCCGACATCCCGGGCATCGCCGACTTCGAAGGCCGCGTCATCCACAGCATGGACTGGGACGACGACTACTCCCCCGCCGGTGAGCGGATCGGTCTGATCGGCACCGGAGCGACTGCGGTGCAGCTGATCCCCGAGTTGTCCAAGACCGCGGCCGACCTGACGGTGTACCAACGCACGCCGATCCACGTCGTGCCGAAGATGGACTTCGCCATCCCGCCGTTCGTCCGCCGGCTGTTTGCCCGTATCCCCTTGCTGCAGCGTGCGTTCCGCTTCACCACGGATGCCAATCTCGAGGTGATGATGATCCTGTCGGTGGTCAACTACAAGTACTTCCGGCAACTCAACGTCTTCGCGTCGTACCTGTCTGCGCTGCATCGTTTCCTGTCGATCCGCGACAGGAGTCTGCGGGCGAAGCTGACCCCTGACTACGACTTCGGGTGCAAGCGACCCACCTACTCGAACTCCTACTACCGCACGTTGGCCGAACCGCACGTCCACCTGCAGACCGCCGGAATCGAGCGGATCGTCTCCGACGGCATCGTGGCGTGCGACGGCACCAAGACCACGATCGACACGCTGGTCCTGTGCACCGGATTCGACATCTGGGAGGCCAACATCCCGGCCATCGAACTGATCGGCCGCGACGCCCGCAACCTCGGGAAGTGGTGGCGCGACAACGGGTTCCAGTCGTATCAGGGCGTCACGGTGCCTGCGTTCCCCAATCTCTTCATGCTGGCCGGTCCGTACGCGTCCAGCGGCCTGTCGTACTTCAACACCATGGAGTACCAGATGCGGCACATGGACCGGCTGTTCGGCGAGTTGCAGCGCCGGGGTGCGCGCGCTTTCGAGGTCACCGAAGAGGCCAATACGGCTTTCCGCGAACGGATGTCGGCGAAGCTCGGCAAGACCGTGTTCCGGCAGGGCGATTGCGCGCGATCGCGGTCGTACTACTTCAGTCCCAGTGGGGAGACCCTCGTGCGGCCCGCCTCCACCAACGAAACGAACCGCGAGAACGAGAGCTTCCCGCTCAGTCATTACGCCTTCGCCTGACGCTGCAGGTCAGAGCGACGTCAGAGGTTCCTGTGAATGCGATCGCTAGCATGGTCTTATGGGTGTGCGACACGTCAGGGGCGTTCTCGGAGCAGTGATTCTGGCGTCGACGGTGCTGCTGGCCGGGGTCGTCGGCGCTCCGGCAGCGCAGGCGCAGCCCTGCCCGGACATCGAGGTGATCTTCGCCCGGGGCACCGGGGCAGACCCCGGCCTCGGGTTCGTTGGCGACGCCTTCGTCGATGCGTTGCGTTCGCGCGTCGGTGACCGGTCCGTCGGCGCGTATGCCGTGAACTACCCTGCGGGCTTCGATTTCGACAAGTCGGCGCCCGCCGGTGCCGCGGATGCCACTGCCCGTGTGCAGTGGATGGCCGACAACTGTCCATCGACGAGATTGGTGCTCGGCGGCATGTCCCAGGGCGCCGGCGTCATCGATCTGATCACGGTGGACCCGCAGCCGCTGGGCCACTACACGCCTACTCCCCTGCCCGCGCATCTCTCCGACCACATCGCAGCTATCGCGGTGTTCGGCAATCCGCTGCGCGATGTCAAGGGCGGCGGACCTCTGCCGGCGATGAGCACCACCTACGGCCCGCGGTCGATCGACATGTGCGCCCTCGACGATCTGTTCTGCTCGAAGGGGCTGAGCCTGCCGGCGCACTTCGCCTACGTAGACAACGGGATGGTCGACCAGGCGGCGGACTTCGTCGCCGGCAAACTCTGACTCGCGGGCAAACCCGATACCCACCTCTGAGCATCCTCAAACCTCTCATGCCCGGCAATCATCTTGACGTCACGTGTCACCTTCGGTGTCGTCGGCGAAACTCACAGCTGAACATCCCTGTTGTCATCTGGACTGCGAGTAGGGTGTGCGCTACGCAGCAAATTGCAGCGCCGGGGAGAACAGGGGCACCACATGAACAGGTCAGCTAAGCGATCTGCGCGACGCTGGGTCGCGGTGGCCGCCGCGGCCGCCATCGCCCCGCTGGCTGTCGGCGTGCCCAGCCTCGCGACGGCACCCGAGGCGATCGCGGCCCTGCCCGATCAGCTCAAAGTCGTGACCTTGGCGCTCTATCCCGGGGACAACAGCGACGACCACGGCGGCATCATGTGCACCGGAACCCGCACGTGTTCGCCGGTCACCTATCCCTACCTCGACCGCTACACCGGCGCCGACGACCTCCAGAAGGCCTTGGCCGCCACCGATTTCACCAACCCCATGGTGGTGTTCGGGTACAGCCAGGGTGCACGCGTGGTCGGACAGTGGCTCGAAGACCATGCCGGAACCGAGGGCGTGCCGACGCGGGAGCAGATGAGCTTCGTGCTCATCGGCAACCCTGACCGCAAATACGGCGGAACGCACCGGCGGTTCGGCTCGGTCACGCCGGCCACCGACTACGACATCATCGACGTGACACGGCAATACGACCGAGCCTCCGACTGGCCGGACAACCCGATGAACTTGCTGGCATTTCTCAACGCCAACGCCGGCTTGACCAACATCCACGTCAACTACGACGACATCGACATCTACGATCCGGCGAACTACGTCTGGAAAGAGGGCAACACGATCTACGTGTTCGTTCCGACGGAGGACATCCCGCTGCTGGATCCGCTGCGCAAAATGGGACTCGACAAGCTCGCCGACGAACTCAACGGTCCTCTGAAGGCGAAGATCGAGAAGGGGTACGACCGGTCCTATCTTCCGGACTCCCCCGGCTGGCCTCCGGACCTGCTCCCCCCGGTCGTGCCACCGACCCCCGAGCCCAACCCCGAGCCCGAGCCACAGACGCGCACAGCCACCCCCCTGGTGACCGCGCTGACCACTGCGCGGGATGCGCGAAAGGTGCGCGCGGCCGAGTCGGCGGAGCCGACTGACGCCGAACCCGAGGTCGTCCAGCCCGAGGTCGCCCCTGCCGACGAGCCGACGGAGCGAGACGATCTCGCACAGGAGACCGCCCCGGCCGCCCCCGCCACGACTGTCGCGGAGAAGTCCACCGCGAAGAAGGAGGCCGCGGATCGCACAGCGACCCGCAAGCGGCCCTTCGCGCGTCTCTTCGATCGGCACACCCGTGCGTCACATACCGCAGCGAGCGCGGACAGCACCTCTGCGACGCAGTGACCGAGCCGGCTGTGCTTGGCTGATGTCATGGACGTCAGCCATCTCGCACCGCTCGAACAGACCGCTCTGCTGACCGAATACTGCCGCGCACTCGACCAGCGCGCGCCGCGGCCGATCCTCGGCGATCGGTGGGCGCTCGACACCGTCGGTGCCATCGACTACGACTTCACCAGCCTCGCCGCCACCCCCAGCGTGGTGCCGTTGGTGGCTCTGCGCGCCAAGATTCTCGACGAGCTCATCAGCGCGTTCCTGGCAGAACATCCAGATGCCGTGGTGGTCGATCTGGGGGCGGGTCTTTCGTCGGCTGTGCACCGGGTGAACCCCGGCGCCGGAGTCGACTGGTACAGCGTCGACACGCCCGCCGTGCTGGCGCTGCGCGCCGACGTGCTGCCGGCCCATCCGGCCGACCATCCGATGTCCACCGATCTGACCGCCCAAGGCTGGGCCGATCAGATTCCGGCGGACCGGCCCGCCCTCGTGTTCGCCGACGGGTTGATCGCGTTCCTCGACGAGCCGGCGGTGAAGGCATTGTTCTCGGACGTGACAACACATTTCGCGACGGGCGTGCTCGCGTTCAACGACTACGGACCGGTGAGCCGGGCCAACCGGTTGCTGGGTCGGCTGGCCACCTCGCGGAAGACGAACTCGCCGCACGATCAGTGGAACTTCCCCGGATTCGCCGACGCCCGCCGCCCGGAGTCCTGGAATCCCGCCCTGCGCCTTCGCGACGAGCAGAGCGTGATGCAGCGGCCCGAAGCCGCGGCATTTCCCCGCGGGCTGCGTCTTGCCGCGCGGCTCTCCCACCGCATCCCCGCGATCGCCCGCAAGGCGCGGGTGCTGTCCTACCGCTTCTAGCGGCTCTCGCCGTTGCCCGCCGAGACCGAATCGGCGGCGCGCGGTCCGGCCGGTGTGCGGCGGTGCACGACGACGCGGCCACCCCGGCCCGGTGTGACGGTCACGCCGCGGCTGTGGGGCTTCTCGTCGGGTTCGGTGGTCGGCTCGATGCGGAACTCACGCAGGATGGTACGAAGCGTGACCTCCATCTCCATCGTGGCGAAGGAGGCTCCGATGCATCGCATCATGCCGCCGCCGAACGGGATCCACGCGAAGGGGTTGGGCGGCTTGCCGACGAAGCGGTCCGGGTCGAAGCGCTCGGCGTCGGGAAAGCTGCTCTCGGCGGCCATCGCGAGCTGGGTGCTCGCCAGGATCGTGGCGCCCTCGGGAATGATCCACTCCCCCAGCTGGATTCGCGTGCGAGCCCGCCGGAGCGCCGCGGTCAGCACCGGCCGGGTGCGCTGCGACTCGGCGATGGTGGCCAGCAGGAGCTCGTTGCCGCCCGCGTCGACCTCGTCGGTGAGCCGGACCAGCAGGTCGGGATGGCGACGGATGCGTTCGATGGTCCAGGCCAATTGCGTCGAGGTGGTCTCATGCCCGGCCACCAGCATGGTGAGCAGCTCGTCGACGATGTAGTTGTCCGGAATGGGTGCGCCGTCGTCGTAACGAGCCTGCAGCAGCAGTGACAGCACATCGCCACGGTCGGCGAAGTCCGGGTCCGATCGCGCTCGACTCATCAGCGATTTCAGCAGCTCGTCCATCCGGCGTCGGTAGCCGGCGAACTTCCCTCCCGGGCTCCACGGCCCGACGTCCTTGCGCACGACGGACGGCATCAGCGCGATCTTCGATCCGAACTCGACGGCCTTGGGCATCAGCTCACGCATCTCGTCGAGCTCGGCGCCTTCGGCGCCGAACACCGCTCGCAGGATCGTGTTGAGCGTGATCCGCATCATCGGGTCGACGGTCGGGAACTCGACTCCCTCGGCCCAGGAGCCGATCTCGCGCAGCACCTCCTGCTCGGTGATGCTCTCGTAGGCACGCATGTTCTTGCCGTTGAACGGCGGAAGGAGCAGCTTGCGGCGGGCGAGCAGCGCGTCCCCTTCGAGGTTGAAGATGGAGCCGGGGCCGAGCACGTCACCCCCCAGGTTGTTCTGCGGCCGCCCGATCAAGTCGCGGCTGCTGCTGAACAATTCCTTCACCAGCGCGGGATCGCTGATCACCACCGTGGTGCCGAACACCGGCACCTTGAGCGTGAACGTGGAGCCGTAGCGGCGGCCCAGCGCCGCGATGGAGCCGTAGCGGGCCGTGAGCACATACGCGCCCTGAACCAGCTTGGGTAGGGGCGGTCCGGGTGGCAGCTTCACCGGATCCGTGGTGGCCGCTGTCATGGTGTCACCTCGTTCGTCGGGGGCGTCAGGCTATCTGGTAATCGCTGAGCGGGAAATGCTCCTGCTCTTTGACGGCCTGTCGGATGGACGTGGGCCGGAACAGCGGCGCCTCGCCGGACTTGTTGAACCAGTACGACCGCGAATTGGTGCAATCGCCGAGCCGGAACACCGAATCGTCGAGCAGGGTCAGCATGCGATCGAGGAACCGGTCGTTGGCCGCCTCGGTGACCTCGAACGCGCGGCCGCCGCTGCGCTGCAGCTCACCGAACAACCGCTTCATGTGCCGCATCTGGTATTCGACGGTGTCGAACCAGGACATGCCCACCCACGCGTAGGGGCTCGCCTGGTTGATCATGTTCGGGAACATCGGCACCGTCATGCCCTCATAGGCCTGGAACCCGTTCTCCCGCCACCACTTTCCGAGGTCGCGGCCCTCCCGGCCGATCACCGGGATCGCGGGCAGGTTGGATTCCCACACGTCGAAGCCCGTGGCCAGAACCAACGTGTCCACGGTGCGCTTGACGCCGTCGGTCGTCACGATCCCGTCGGGATCGATCCGCTCGATGCCCGCCGTCTCCAGGTGCACGTGCGCCTTGTTGAGCGCGCGGTAGTACACGTTCGACAGCGTCGGGCGCTTGCAGCCGAAGTCGTAATTCGGGGTGAGCTTGCGCCGCAGCTCCCGGTCCCGGATCGACAGGTAGCGGTGCAGGGCGCCGATGGCCGCTGCGGCGCTGTTGACCGGACGGAACTGCCGGAACTTCCACATCGCGATGGTCACCATGACGTCCATGAAAAGATCGCTGGACATCCGCAGGAGCCGTTGTGCCACAGGGAATCTCGCGAACAACTTCTGGGCGGCGGGGCCGAACGAGAGGTCGAACTTCGGCATCACCCAGATTGGGGTGCGCTGATACACGGTCAGCTCGGCGACGTCCTCGGCGAGCTTGGGGATCAACTGCACACCGGTCGAGCCCGTTCCGATGATCGCGGCCTTCTTCTCGCGCAGCGAGTAACCGTCGTTCCATTCCTGGGCGTGCAGCACCGTGCCCGCGAAGTCCTCGATGCCGGGGATGTCGGGCTTCTTCGGCTGGCTCAGGTATCCGGTCGCCAGGATGAGGAACTGCGCGCGGATCGTCTCACCGCCCTGCAGCGAGACCTGCCAGGTCTGCGTTTCCTCGTCCCAGCGGGCCCCGTCGACCGTGGTGTTGAAGCGCATGTAGCGCCGCAGGTCGTACTTGTCGGCGACGTGCTCGGCGTAGGTCTTGAGCTCAGCGCCGGGAGCGTAGAGCCGCGACCAGTACGGGTTCGGCTCGAACCAATACGAATACGTGGTGGATGGGACGTCGACCGTCAGACCCGGATACCGGTTGACATGCCAGGTACCGCCGAGATCGTCTTCCCGATCGAGGATGACGATCCGGCGGTACCCCAGCCGATTGAGCTGGATCGCGGCACCCATCCCACCGAATCCCGCACCGACGATGACAGCGTCGTATTGCTCGGTACTCACGTGGCGATAGTACGGGCGATCGCAGTCCCGTTCCTACTTGCTGTCACCGCCGTCGGACTTGTCCGCGCCTGCCTTGGCACCCGAGCCGCTGCCGCCCGAGTCACGCTTGCCGAACTTCGGCGCCTTCTTGGCCGGTGCCGCGTTGTCCGACGACTTCGACCCTGCGGCATCGCTCTTCGCGTCGGCCTTCGTCGTGTCGGCATCGGCATCGGCCTTCGTCGTATCGGCGGCCTTGCGGTCCTTGCCGAACGACCACTTCTTGGCCGGCTTGGCGGTGTCGTCAGACGACGTGTCGTCGGTCTTGTCGGCAACCGGGGTGACCTCGGCGGCGGGGGTTTCCTTGACCTCGCCCTTGTCGGTGTCCGTGGCACCGGCCTCGACCGTGTCGGTCTTGGTGTCGTCGGTCTTGGCCTGGTTGAACTTGTCGGTGAGGTTCTGGATCGCGTTGGCCAGGAAATCGTTCTTCTTGGCCGGCTTCACCGCGTCGGCCGAGGTGTCCTTGGTGGGCTCCTCGACAGCCGTCTCGACCGCGGGCGTGGTCTTCGACGCGAGCAGCGCGGTCGCGGTGGACGTGTCTTCCTCGCCGGGCTTGGGCCCGATCCACTTGCCGTCCTCGCCGTAGTTCTTCTTGTACTTCAGCGGCACGTAGCTGTTCGGCGGGATGTCGTCGCCCGGCTTCCAGTCCGTCGGCATGAACGGATCTGCCGGGTTGCAGGTCGGGCAGAGCACCTTCGCGAACGGGCGCAGCACGTAGGCCGACAGCGACATCTGCGGGTTCCACAGCGTGCTCTGCGGCACGAAGGGGTACCAGCTCTTCCACAGCGCCGACGTCAGCCGGACCGTGGTGTCCCAGATCTCCTTGCCGGACGGGAAGTCGACCGGCTCGGGATCGTCGAGCAGGTAGTCCCAGGTCGCGTTCCAGCCGGCGTTCGGGTCGAGCAGCCAGGTCGTGTTCGACCATGGGGTCTTCTCACCCGTTTCGCCGAGCTCCTGACCCCAATAGGTCTCGTTCTCGCTGACCGGGTTGATCACATCGCCGAACGTGTAGCCGTCACCGGTGTAGAACTCCCACGGGGCCACCTGGAACATGTGGCTGAGGATGCTCTCGGGGTGCGGACACGGCGGCAGGCCGGAGCAGCCCGCATCCATCGGGAAGTTCGCGGCGAACCAGAGGAACGTGGCGATGCCGGCCTGCTCCGAGTAAGGCTTGAAGGGCAGGAGCATGTCCACGAAGCCCTTGGTCATCTCCTCGTTCGGCGGATCCCACCCGAGGACGTTGACGTCGCTGTAGACCCACCAGCTCTTGCTCTCCTCCATCGCGGCGGAGAAGCGGTTGATGCCGTCGATCTCGGCACGCGGGATGCTCAGCACCGCGTTGAACAGGTTCGGAATGATGTTGGCGTAGGACTGGCCGGGCTTGAGACCCGTCGACGCGGCCACCAGGCTCACGTCCATCGACGAGATCGTGCGCTCCTGGGCGGCGCTGACCGCCGCCTCGACCGGCAATACCGACCCCGCCGCGATCAACGACGCCCCGACAAGCGCAACGCCTGTCGTGACGTACGGCCGCAACGCTGACTGCATGTGTGCATCCCTCTCGTCGGACGTGCTCAGGGCTCTCGCGTAACGGGTCACGACGAGATCACGATGACAGTACCGAAGTGTGATGCAGGTGTCCAGCTAACGAGAAATTGCTACGCCGTCACATGTGTCCGCGACGATGGGCCCGTCTTGCGTGCCTGGCGCACTCGGCGGGCGATTCGGCGTGCCGGCGCTGCCCCGTCGAAATGCGCTGGCTGATCAGGCTTTGCGGCTGTCGGCGACGTCAATATGACCGGTCTCCGCGGTCTCGTCAGCAATGTGAAAGCGCAAACAAGTGGTTGTGGCCCGGGTGCGGCGATGCTTTGCCGGAGGCCGTGCGGCCGCCGGTGTCAGAGCCGCTGCGCGGTCAACCACGCGTCGATGCGGGCCGCCACGGCCTCCCAACCCGGCTCCAGCATCATGTTGTGCCCCATCCGCGGGAAGAACTCGGCCTCGGTCCGGTACGCCCGCGCGGTCGCCTCGACCTCCGCGCGGGTGACCGCCCCGTCGTCATCTGCGCCCAGGACCAGCATCGGGGTGCGGATCCGCTCCGGGTGCGGCCGGTTGAAGATCCCGTCGGTGCCCGATCGCGCGCTCTCCTCCCCCAGTCGCCCGGCATACCGCAGCAGTAGGTCCTCGGGGGTGTGCGGCGAGAAGAACCGCTCCCGTGCCAACTCGGGAGTGCTGACATACGGCAGCGTCCGGCGCGTCACCGACATCTTCGCGAAGTGCCAGGGGTGCCGGCGTAGCCAGCGCAACCCCGACCGCAGGTAGCCCTGTGGCGGCATCGACGCCATCAGCACCGCGACCGGCGCGTCGTGGGACTCCAGATACTTCTGCACGACGAAACCGCCCATGGAGTGCCCGATCGGCACCGGCGGCGTCTCCACGGTCGCGGCGACCGTCGCGACATCGGCCTCGAAGTCGTCGAAGGTGCAGTCGTTGAGGGGTTTGTCCGTGCCACTTGCGCCGTGACCGCGCAGGCTCAGCGCCAGCACCCGGTAGCCGCGATCGGCGAACCAGCCCAGGAAGTGCTCGTCCCAGCACCACGCGGCATGCCAGGCGCCGTGGACGAACAGCAGCGGAACCGGATGGGCGGCGCTCGCCTCACCCCGGTCGAGCACCTCGAGCATGGTCTCCTCGGATCCGGTCGGACAGGCGGGTAGCGCCCCTGATAGTACGGTTCCTCCTATGAGATTCAGCGCCCGACGAGACGGAACATCCACCGGCGGGCTGCGATTCGGGCTGCTCGACGGGATCGTCAACACCCGCTTCTCGCCGACCGCTGCCACCCGGTTCGCCGGCGCCACCGTGGCCATGAACGGGGGTGACTCGCTGTGGGTGGGCGATCACCTGAACTCGCTGATCCCCCGCTCGCTGGCCACCCCCGAGCACCTCGGCGTCGGAGCCAAGCTGGTGCCCAAGGTCGACGCGATCCTGGAACCCTGGACGATGCTCGGACACCTGGCCGCGCGCAACCGCTTCACCCGGCTGCGGCTGGGTGTGTGCGTCACCGACGCCTCCCGGCGCAACCCGGCGGTCACCGCCCAGGCCGCCGCGACCCTGCACCTGCTCACCAAGGGTCGCGCCCTCCTCGGCATCGGGGTCGGCGAACGCGAGGGCAACGAGCCTTACGGCGTGCCCTGGGAGAAGCCGGTGGCGCGGTTCGAAGAGGCCGTGGCGACGATTCGCGCGCTGTGGAACTCCGGCGGTGAACCGATCACCCGGGATTCGGAGTTCTTCCCGCTGCACAATGCGGTGTTCGATCTGCCGCCCTACCGCGGCACGTGGCCGGAGATGTGGGTGGCCGCGCAGGGCCCCCGCATGCTGCGCATCACCGGCAGGCACGCCGACGGATGGGTGCCGTTCACCGTGTCCCGGCCCGCCGACTACGCCCGCTCCCTGAGCGTCGTGCACGACGTCGCCTCCGACGCCGGCCGCGACCCCGCCGCGATCGTCCCGGCGCTGAACCGCGCCGTCGTGGTGGGCCGCACCCGCGACGACGTCGACGAGGCACTCGACGGGGTCATCCTGAAATCGTCGGCACTGGCCGCGCCGGCCGAGACGTGGGCCCGCCACGGCGCCGTGCACCCGCTGGGTGCCGACTTCTCCGGTGTGCAAGATCTCGTCCCGCAGACCATCGACTACGAGAGCGCCCTCGCCTACACCAAGGCGGTGCCGCCGTCGTTGATGCGGGAGATCACCTTCTGCGGCACGGCCGACGAGGTGCTCGACCAGATCGCCGAGTGGCGAGACCACGGGCTGCGCTACCTGCTCGTGCTGAACGCCAGTCAGCTCAATCCGCGGCTGCGCAAGGCGGTCGCGGCCAGTGGACCGTTCGGCACCGTGTTGCGCGGACTCAAGAAACTCTGACCAGACACTCGGGCACGCGAGTTAGCTGACATCGCCGCAGGAGCGGGTTTCGTTACATTGCTGCGTGCGGTCGGCGTGACGTGGGCGGGGCCGGCACGCCCGGTGATTATTTGCCGTCAGGTCAATTTTGCCGCCTCTGCCAGCGAGGTCAGGCGTGTCGCTCGGCGCACGCCAGCGGCGCCGAACTCGTCGTACAGCTTTTCGTGGTCTTTGCACACGACCGTGCCGTCACCGTCTATCGTTACTTTGCTACGGTCGCATTCGTCCGCCGCATACGGGGAGCGGGTTCTATGCTGCCGTCACCTCGACCACAGAAGGATTCTCGATGCACACAGCTTTGCGTCCGTACGCCACCGCGGGCGTTGCCCTGGTGGGGGCCGGCCTGATCGCCGTCGGTCCCGTCACCCCGACTCCGCACGCGTTCGTCGTGCGCGACGCCGACGTCGCGTTGACCGGTTCCGTGGCCAACATTCCGGCCAACGCGTTCATGGCAGCGCTCAACACCCCGGCCAACCTCGTGTTCGGCATTCAGCGCTTCGCGGACGCGATGGCGGAGAGCGGCAGCTGGGAGGTCTCCCAACCCAACAACGTGTGGGGCTGGGACCCGGCGAACCCCGAGATGCTCGAAGGCTTCGTCGACATGCTGGTGCCGTTCCCGGCGCTGTCGCGCCCGCTCGGCGAGCACCTGAACTGGTGGGCCGCTGCGAATCTCCCGATGCACGAGGGATGTGCGTTCGAGTGCACCGACCCCATCGGCATGCTGCAGTCGATGTTCACGGTGCCGATGTGGAAGTTCTACTCCCCGGAGGGCTACACCTTCGGTGAGGTCATCAATCCCGTCGACGGAAAGCCCACCGAGTGGTCGGGCAAGACGATCAAGCTGGACCGCTTCGAGGTCATCAAGTCCGTCGCCGACTACTTCACCGGCGAGCCGCAGGCGTTCCGACCCGTCACGATGTACGACTTCGTCACCGCCAGCGCCAATCTCGCTGCGGCATTGCAGGTCACCGGGCACGTGCCGGACTGGCTGGCCGTGCGGGAGATCGAGACGTTCGTCAAGCTGTTCATCCCCAAGCCGGAGAACCCCGCCGTCGAGGACAAGGACTACCCGGACAATCCGACAGGCTGGCCCGGCGGCGCTCCCGAGACCGCGACCACCACTCTGGTCGGCCTGGACACGCTGAAGGTCGCCAAGACCGAGGTGCAGGCGCCGGCGCAGACCGCCGCGCCGACGCCGGCGGTCACCACGGAGCCGGTGGTCGAGACCACCGTAAAGGCCACCGAGAAGGTCACCGAGAAGGCCGCCGAGGAGGCCGAGGCAACCGAGGCCCCGGACACGGCCGAGGAATCCAGCGACAAGGCCGATGCGTCCACCGGGGGTCAGTCGGGGCGCAAGGGCACGTTCAGCGTCAAGGACACGGTCGCGTCGCTGCAGAAGAAGTTCGAGTCCGCCAAGCAGCAGGCCGAGGACAGCGCGTCGGAGCGCAAGAGCGCCCGGGCGGAGAAGAACGCCGACCGTCAGGCGAAGAGCACAGCCGGGACATCGGCGAGCAGCAAGGCCGACAAGGGCAGCGGCTCCAGCGATTCGGGCGGCGGCGATTCGGGCGGCTCCGACTAGATCCCGCTCAGCGACGCGGTCCGAACCACGCGCGGTTGCCGTACCGGTCGAGGTGCACCACCTCGTCCACCGGCCTGCGCGTGGTCGGGCCGTATCGGCCCTTCGGCCATCCCAGCGGCACCACCGCGCACGGCGTGACGTCCATCGGTAGCCCGAGGATCCGGCGCGCCGACGTGAGATTCCACAGCGGCAACGTGATCAGCGAAGCGCCCAGCCCCATCGAGCGGGCCGCCAGCAGCAGGTTCTGCACGCTGGGGTAGATGGAACCGAAGAACGCCGAGGCGGCCGCGTGCGGCATCGGCACGAACGGCACCTTGCCCTCCCTCGCGCCGAGGCGCAGGCACGCGATCACCAGCACCGGAATCTCGGTGAAGTGCTCCAGCTGCCATTCGATGGCCTTGACGCTCTTGGCCATCTCCTCGTCGTAGGACGCGATGTCGGCAATCGACGTGCGGTGAAAAGCCCGCCACGCCAGCCGGTATCGACGCTGCAGCTTCTTCTTGATCCGCCGGTCCTTGACGACGACGAACTCCCAGTTCTGCCCGTTCGCTCCGGTGGGTGCCCGCAACGCGAGCTCGATGCATTTGAGCACGATCGCGTCGTCGACCGGATCGGGGCGCACCCGCCGGATCGCGCGCTGGGTCATCATCGCCTCGACCAGTGGCATGGAGAGCCGGGCCAGCGCGTCCTCGGCGCTCGGGATCGGTTCGGGCACTGCTACGCCTCCCCGGCGATCCAGGACGCGGTGAACTGCTGCATCTGCGGCACGTCGCGGGCGATCAGCTCGGCGACGTAGCGTTCGATGCGACCGCCCATCATCGGGATCCGCACCTCGACCGTGCCCCGCACGCGCAGCCGCGAGCCCGTCGGAATCGCCTGCAGCACCATGGTTCCCGACCCGGAGCTGGGCACCCCGCGGGCCGTGATCGCGAACTCGCCGTGTGCCTCCCCCGCGTCGGCGCCGGGCCGCCAGGATTCCCTGCGCGTGATCGAGGTGTTCCCCGGCAACATCCGGCCGATCTGGCCGGGCAGCATGTCCTGGCGCAGATCCTGCGTGGTCTGCACGACGACGGCGCCGTCGGGGTCGACGGTCAAGGAATCCAGCGTCATCGAATCACCGCCGTAGGCGGCCAGGCGGGCCAGCCAGTAGTCCCTGGCGGCGAAGGCGGCGAGCACGTCGGCGACCTCGGCGCCCGCCTCGGCGCTCACGTCGAACGGACGGGCCACTACGGACGCTCCGAGGGTGTTCGACCGAACACCTTGTCGGCGACGCGGTCGGCGAATCGCCGTGCCTCTTCGAGGTGTTCGTCGTTGATATTGGTGGGGGGCAGCTTCATGCCCAGGTAGCGCTCCTTGTACTCCCCCGACCCGAGGTAGCTGGTCAGCGACAGCATCGACGGCAGCTCCCCGCCGGGATAGGTGAAGTGGATCCCGTCGACGTAGCGCCCGCCCTTCTTCTCGGCCAGCTTGCGGACCCCGGCGAGGTTCTTGCGCCACTTGCGCCGACACACCACGAACACCGCAAATCGCTTGCCGTCCAACACCGGCCGGGCCTCGTGCGACATGAGGAACGTGCGCAACGGCATCGACACGGTGTCCCACCACGTCGGCGACCCGATGCAGATCAGGTCGTAGGAACCGGTGCGCACCGCCTCGGGGGTGCGGATGTCGCCGGTGCGCTTGAGCGTCTGCGCGGGCAGCATGCCGAGGAACTCCGGCCACACCCGGCGCATCGGGAAGCGGGAGAACCGCTCGGCATAGCGCGGATCGGTGAACTCGATCGGCGCCTCGGTGACCTCGTACCCGCGGGCGCGGAACCGTTCGGCCGCGGCGTCGAGCACCTTTTTGGCCTGCCCTGTGTAGCTGTAGTAGAGCAGCAGCACCTTCGGTGATTCAGCCAACTCCGGCACATCCTTTCCTGGCCTTCCCAACCCCAGCCTTCCCAACCCGGCGTGCCACGCCGGGCCTCGAGCGCATAGCCTCACACACGTGAACGACAAAGTTGCGGTCAATCTGAGCGGCCCCGCGAAGACGATGCTGTCCACGTTGTACCTCAAGGCACTCGACGCCGACTTCGATCAGCCCATCCTCGGTGACACCTTCGCCAAGGCGGCGATCGGCAAGCTCGACTTCGACTGGAGTGAGCTGGAGATCACGCCGAAGTGGGCGCCGCTGTTCACCGTTCGCACCGCGCAGTACGACATCTGGGTGCGGCAGTTCATCGCCGCGCACCCGGAATGCACCGTCGTACACCTGGGCTGCGGGCTGGACTGCCGCGTGTTCCGCGTCGACCCCGGTCCCGGCGTCCGGTGGTACGACGTCGATTTCCCGCAGGTGATCGCGTTGCGCGAGCAGATCTACCCCAGCCGCGACAACTACGAGCTGATCGCCACGCCGGCCACCGAACCGCAGTGGCTCGAGCAGATTCCCGCCGACCGGCCGACACTGCTGATCGCCGAGGGCATCAGCATGTACCTGACCGAGGACGAGGGAATCGCGCTGCTGCGCCGGTTCGTCGACCGCTTCGGTACCGGCGAGCTGCAGATCGACTTCTTCAACTGGCTGGCCATCAAATCGCAGAAGAGCCAGTCGCTGGTGCGCACCTCCGGCTCGGTGCTGTACTGGGCGGTCAACGACCCCCAGCAGATCCTCGACAAGCTGCCCGACATCCGGTTGCTCTCGGCGGCAACGTTTTTCGACGCCAGCACCTACGCCCGGACCGGTCGCGGCATGCACGCGCTCAAACGCCTCGTCGCGGCGGTGCCGCCGCTGCGTACCTCGTTGCAATACCATCGCTACGCGTTCGGCACCTAAGCGCCCGTGCTCGCGGCCTGCTTGGCCACGATGCCGTGCAGCTGGGCCTCGATCGCGGCGATCGACTTGTCGCGATCGGGGCCGTGGCTGTGGTACTCGATCATCAACTGCCCGTTGAAGATCTTCGACGTGTAGATCTCGATGCCCGCGCCCACCGCGAAGTAGAACTCGCCGTGACTGGCGGCCACCTGCATGTCCGGCGGCGTGCGCAGCGGCGGCACGATCCCGTTGTCGGTGAACATCACCACATCGGGCAGCCCGGGCGGATTGCCGACGTACTGCGGGCTGAAGTGCAGGAAGCTCTGCTGGATGACGCCCTCGGCGATGTCCTTCTTGTAGGTGTCGTTGATGTCGCGGGCCAGCGCCGCCACATCGGTGCCCGGATGGATTTCCGCCAGATACGTCGCGATCCCCACCGGATTGGTGCTCTCGGTCGCCGACACCGGCGGCGTCAGCAGGTAGCGCAGATCGACCGGATACACGTACGGCACCGGGATGTTCGGGGTGTTGCGCACCTGCCACTCGGCCATCAACACCGCCGCCGACAGCAGGCTGTTCAGGCCCAGCTTGTTGGCCCGGCAGAACGCGATGATCTTCTCGGTGTCCTGCTCGGACAGCGTGCAGTACTCCATCGGAACCAGCTGCGGCAGCACCGGATTGGTCTCCGAGGGCGCCCGGCGTGACGGCGGCAGCTCGTAGGCGAACATCGCCGCCAGCAGGCGTTCCAGGCCCGAGCGTGGCCTCTTCTCGACGCCACGGCTGGCCAGGATGACCTCCAGCGGCTCCGGCGCGGGATGCACCGTGACCGGCTTGGTGGTCCCGGTGGTGACCAGATCGGTGTAGGTGGAGAACAGCTCCTCGACGAGGCTGAACTGGTGGTGACCGTCGGCCAGGCTGTGGTGGATGTAGAGCGTCGGCTGAGCCACACCGTCACGGATCGTCAGGCGCAGGTGCACCAGCGACTGGGTCTGGTCGAAGATCAGCGGCGGCGCCGGCTGGTCGCCGGTCAGTTCGACCACCTCGATGCCGGAGTGCATCAGATCGTCGAGCACGATCTCCCACTTGCCGTCGGGCAACTGCTCGAGATGCCCACCGAGCACGGGATGCGCCTCGATGAGCGCATCGAAGGCATCCGAGAGCGCGTCGGCGTCCATCGGTCCCGTGACGTGCGCCGCCAGGCCGATGAAGTTGTGCGTCTCGGCGAACATCTCCTCGCTGCGCGCCAACTTGCGGATCCCGGAGGTCGGATACACGTCTGTCACAACTCCCTGTGCGTCGAAAGCGGGGTCACCCGCGGCGGCTGGCCCTGCGATAGCCGATGGCCAGCGGCACCGCGCACACCGCGAAGATGCCGGCGGACCACAGCACCGTGAACAGGACCGGTTCGGCGATGGGCCCGTCCAGTGACAGGCCGCGCATCGCCTTGATCGTATAGCTGACCGGCTGGTGCTCCACGAACGGCTGCAACCACTTCGGGTACTGGTCGAGCGGAACGAATCCGATCGAGAAGAACATCAGCACCGCGACCACGATGTCGGTGGCCTGCGGGACCAGCGTGCTCGACGAGTAGAGCGCGAGCGTCAGCACCGCCGCGGACAACGCCACCCCGAACATCGCGGGCATGAACACCCACGCGATCGCCGCCGGCAGGCCCTGCTCGAACCGGAACCCCAGCGCGAACCCGACACACATCACGACCAGCGTGATCACCACGATGCGGACCCACTCGGCCAGCATCCGCGACAGCAGTCCGGCGGCGCGGTGCATCGGCACCACCCAGAACCGCGACAGCAGACCGGTGTCGCGTTCCCGCATGACGCTGATCGCCCCGATGATCGCTCCGGTCATCCCGCCCACGAGGGCGACCAGCGGAACCTGCCCGTACAGCCCGCTCTGCCCGCTCACCTGCTTGATGACGTCACCGAAGACGATGTCCAGCGCGGCGAGGAACCCGGCGGGCATCACCAGCGACTGCACCAGCGTCGCGGGGTCGCGGCTCCACCGCCGCAGGATGCGGTAGGTCAGCAGCAGCACCTGCGGAACGAGCCGTCGCGGCGAGTTCTCCCACACCCGGGCGTCGCGATGCCGGCCGGACCGGTACGGCGCCTTCGCGACGGGCTCGGGAACCGTCTGCGAGCCCGCCATCACCGCCTCCTCCTGCTGACGATGCGGTGCAGGACGACGGCGACGACCCCGGCGCCCACCGCCCACGCCAGTCCCGGGGTGAGGACGGCCCAGGTCACCTCCGGTGCCGCGTCGGTGGTGTCCCCGGCGAACGCCTGCAGGCCGTAGACCCACTGCGACAGCGGCTGATTGCGGACGAAGCCCTGAATCCAGTCGGGGAACTGCTCGACCGGCTGCAGACCCACCGAGGCCAGCCCCAGAGTCAGCTGCGGCACCAGCATCATCGGTGCCGTGGCCTCGGGGTTCTGGGTGGCGATGCCGATGAGGTCACCGATGACGGCGAGGGTGGCGCCGATCAGCAGCACCAGGCCGGCGAATCCGAGGGTGTGCCACACACTGCCGTGGAACCGGAACCCGATGACGTGGCCGCACGCCACCGACACGACCAGCGCGATCACGCAGCGGTACATGCTGGCCGTCAACCGGGAGGCCAGCGGCATGATCGCCGGGATCGGCATCGCGCGGAACCGCCGGTTGATGCCCTGTACCGAGTCGGTGGCCGAGCGGAACGCGGCGGAGACCGCCGCGAACCAGATGGCCTGCAGGATGATCAGCGGTGTCAGGTACTGCGCGTAGCTCGACAGCGGCTGGACCTGGCCCATCATCTGCTTGAGAGGCAGGTAGTAGCCGATCGTGAACACGATCGATCCGATGATCTGCGTCGCCAACTCGCCGTTGCGCAGCGTCGGGATGATCATCCGGACCGTGAGCACCCACCACTGCTGCAGCGCGCGCACCGGCGGCCGGGAGGCCGCCGGAACGGTGGACCGGGCGGGTGCGGTCGAGACTGCCCCGCTCACGCGTAGGCGCCCGCCGCCGGAACCTCGGTGCGCTCGCCTGCATCCCGGGGCTGATCACCCGTCAGCGCCAGGAACACCTCGTCGAGCGACGGGCGGCGCAACGCGATGTCCATCAACTCGATGTCGGCCTCGTTGAGTTTGGTCAGCGCGGCCATCAGCGTGCGCGGACCCTCCGGCGCCGGCATCGAGATGCGGTCCGAGGTCTCGGTCAGCGCGGCGCGGTTGGCCTGCGGCAGCAGCGGGCCGAGCACACGCACCACCTCCGGAAGGTCCGCGATGTGGCGGGGCACGATCTCGCAGTAGGTGCCGCCGGTGCGCTCCTTGAGCTGGTCGGCGGTGCCCTCGGCGATCACCGTGCCCTTGTCGATCACGATGATCCGGTCGCTGAGCAGATCGGCCTCTTCGAGGTACTGCGTGGTCAGCAGTGTGGCGATGCCGGCTTCCTTGAAGTCGGTGACCAGCTCCCAGATCGCCTGGCGGCTGCGTGGATCCAGACCCGTCGTCGGCTCGTCGAGGAACACCACCTCGGGACGGACCACCAGCCCGCACGCGATGTCGATGCGCCGCTTCATGCCGCCGGAGTACGTGCTGACCGGACGGTCGCTGGCTTCGACCAGATCGAACTGCTCGAGCAGCTCCAGCGCGCGCTCCTTGGCCACCTTCTTCTTCAGACCCTGCAGCCGGCCGAACATCAGCAGGTTCTCCCGGCCGGTCAACATGTCGTCGAGCGCGGCGTACTGCCCGGTCAGCATCAGGGAGCGCCGCACACCGGCAGGATCGGCGACGACGTCGTGGCCGGCGATCAGGGCGCGCCCGCTGTCGGGGGTGATCAGCGTCGACAGGATGTTGACCGTCGTGGTCTTGCCGGCCCCGTTGGGGCCGAGCAGGCCCAGCACCTCGCCGCGGCCCACCTCGAAGCTGACGTCTCGCAGTGCCACCACCGAGCCGAACGACTTGCGGATGCCGGCGACGACGACCGCCTTGTCAGAGCGGGACATGAGCTCCTCCTGCCCGGTTGAGCCGTGTCACGAGAGATCGACGAGCGCCAGCTCGTCTCCGGCCGCATCCGCGTCCTCGGCGGCCAGCGCTTCCCGCGTGATCTCCAGCAGTGCGGTCGAATAGTGCCGGGCAAAGGATTCCACATCGGTGGGGCCCAGCCGGCGGCTGTCGTACCACCAGTCGGTGTAGAGCACCCCGGCCGAGCGGTAGACCCGCAACTCCAGTGCATGCCCCAGGCCGGGCAGTGCGTCCCTGATCGGCATCGCGGTGTCGGTGTCGAAGCGGACCGCGGCGTCCTCGGGCTGATCGGCAGGGACGTCGGGAATGGTGCCCACGTGGGTGAACAGGATGTCGGCCGAGCGGGTGTCCGCCAACGCCCGGGCGGTCGGCGCGTACAGGTAGCGCAACAGGCCGTAGCCGATGCCATAGTGCGGCACCGCCTTCAGCGTCTCCCGCACCTCGTCGAGCAGTGCCGGCGCGGTCGTCTGCTGGGCCGCGGGCAGCGCGACCGGGTGCAGGGTGGAGAACCACCCGACGGTGCGCTGCAGATCGACATCGGGCTTGAGCACCGAACGGCCGCGGCCGCCGAGGTCGACGGCCACGGTGCCCTCGCCGACCGTGGCGGCCACGGTCCGGCCCAGGGCTGCCAGCAGGATCTCCTCGACCGGGAGACGCAGCCGCCGCCGGGTGTCGTCGATCTCCCCGGTCTCGGCGGGCGACAGCGCGCTCGACAGGCGCACCAGGTCGTCGGCGCCGGGGCGCTCGGTCGGCTCCGGGCCGGCCACGGTGACCGTGGCGGCGCGGGCGACCTGAAGCCAGTAGTCGCGGCTGTCCAGGACCGCCGGGTGGGTGGCCAGCCCGGCGCAGCGCTGCGACCACTCCCGCCATGACGTCGGGACCGGGGCGAGGGTGATCTCCTCCCCCGCCATCCGCTGCGAGAACGCAGTAACCAGGTCGGTCAGCAGGACGTCGCGGGAGGTGCCGTCGTCACCCGGACCGCTCGCCACCCCGTGCAGGGTCAGCGCGAGCGACGACCGGCCGCCGTGCGCGCCGCGCAGGAACGTCGCGGTCAGCGGGGCGGTGAGCAGCTGGTGCTCGCGCACCTGCTCGTCCAACGCCGCCTGCACGGCCTCGCGTTCCTGCGGGCTGCCGGCTGCGACGCCGTCTGGCAGGGTCCGGACGATCAGCTCGGTGAACTCAGCGGGGTCGGCGATGTGCTGCTCCCAGGTGCCCGCCCGTTCGACCAGGTGCACGCGCAGCGCGTCGTGGGCCGCGGTGACGGCGGTCAGCACCGCGCGCACGTCGTCCTCGCCGATGTCGGCGCGCAGGCCCAGCACCACGGGGGTGCGCCAGCGGCCGACGTCGCGCAGACCGTGCTCGAGGAAGTAGGCGACGTTCGGCGGCACCGGTGGGGTGACGACGTCGTCGAGTGTCTGCCGGGCCAGGCCGCCTTCGGCGTACCGGGCGGTGAGCGCCTTGGCCAGCGACGACACCGTCTGGTTCTCGTAGAGATCCTGCGGTGTGAGGTCCAGCCCGCGGTGTCCCGCGGTCATCGCGACGCTGATCGCGATCAGTGAGTCGCCGCCGATCTCGAAGAAGTTGGCGTTGCGGTCGATGTCCGGCAGGCCGAGGCACTGTGCCCACACCTGCGCGAGCACCGTCTCGACCGACGAGGCGCCACCGGCGGCGGCCGGTGCGGTCGCCGGCGCCGAGGCGTCGCCGGCGAGACCGTTGGTCGCCGGGGCGCCGCCCAGCCATGCGGCGTTGGCGTTGTGCTCGACCCAGTGCCGCTGCTTGGCGAACGGATAGCCGGGCAGCGTGACCAGGTGTGGCTCCGCGTCGGCGTTCTGGGCTGGGCTCCAAGCCGGCGTCCAGTCGACGTCCACACCCGCCGCCCACAACTGGCCCAGCGCGAGCAGGAACGTGTCGCCGTCGCTGCGGTTCTGCGCCTGATGACGCATCAACCGCACCGCCCGGTGGCGTTCCGACCAGCGCGGGTGCCGGCCCGCCGACGAGGTCAGCGTGCCGCCCGGACCGACCTCGACGAGCACCCGGTCCGGAGCGGAGAGCAGCAGGTCGAGCTCGTCGGCGAAGCGCACCGTGGCCCGGATCTGACGTGCCCAGGTGTTCGGGTTGGTGGCCTCGGCCGCCGACATCGTGGTGCCGGTGATGTTGGACAGCAACGGGATTCGCGGCTCGTTGAGCGTCACCGAGGTCAGGAACGCACCGAACTCGGCGACCACCGGATCCATCAGCCGCGAGTGGAACGCGTGCGACGTGCGGACCCGGCGCGCGGCGACGCCCTTCTCGGCCAACGCGGCCTGGAAGGTGCGGATCGCGTCCTCGCTGCCGGCCACCACACAGCTGCCGGGATCGTTGATGGTCGCGACGTCCACGTCACCGGTGAGATGTTCGGCGACGGCCTGCGGGCTCAGCGGCACCGCGACCATGACGCCGCGCGGGGCGGCATGCATGAGTTGTGCGCGCTTGGCGACGACCCTGATCGCGGTGTCGAGGTCGAACACCCCGGCGATCGTGGCGGCGGCATATTCGCCGATGCTGTGGCCCGCCATGACCGCGGGCTCCACACCGTAGGACTGGAGCAGCTTCGCGAGTGCGTACTCGACGGTGAACAGCGCGGGCTGCGCACGGTCGGTGTGCTCGAGGTTGCGGCCCACCCCGTCGAAGATCTCCGCGCGCAGGTCGTAACCCATCAGCTCGTTGAACCCGGCCACGCACTCGTCGAAGTGACGGGCGAACACCGGCTCGGTGTCGTAGAGGCCGCGGGCCATGCCGATGTGCTGAGCACCCTGGCCAGGGAACAGGAAGGCCACCCGGTCGCCGGACTCCTCCGCGTCCGGGACCCCTTGGCCCTCGAAGACGTTGTCCGTCTCCGCCGCGGACAGCACGGTCGCGGCGTTGGCCTGATCGTGCACCACCGCGGCCAGCCGGAACGGATCCTTGCGGCGCCGGGTCAGCGTGTAGGCGGCGTCGGGCAGGCTGATCTCGTCGCTGTCGGCCAGTTCGCCGGCCAGTGCGGCGCGCGACTGCGCCAGCGCCTCCTGGGTGCGGGCCGAGAGCACCAGCACCTGTGGTTTGGCGCTCGGCGCCGGGGCGGGTGCGTAGGGCGCCTCTTCGAGCACGATGTGGGCGTTGGTGCCGCCCACACCGAACGAGCTGACGCCCGCGCGGCGGATGCCGTCGGATTCCCACGGGCCGTCGGCGGTGCGGATCCGGAACGGACCGCGGTCGATGTGCAGCTCCGGGTTCGGGCTGGTGTAGTGCAGCGTCGCCGGGATCGCCTTGTGCTCCAGGCACAGGATGGCCTTGATCAGCCCGGCGATGCCGGCCGCGGTCTCCAGATGGCCGATGTTCGACTTGACCGAGCCCAGGTAGCAGGGCGCGCTGCGGGTCTCCTCGGCCAGCTCGAACGCCTGCCGCAGACCTTCCACCTCGATCGGATCCCCGAGCGGGGTCCCGGTGCCGTGCGTCTCGACGTAGGTGATCGACGACGCGTCCACCCCGGCGATCGCGTGCGCCTCGGCGATGACCTCGGCCTGGCCCAGCGCGTTCGGCGCGGCGTAGGTCATCTTCGTGGCACCGTCGTTGTTCAGCGCCGATCCGCGGATCACCGCGTGGATGCGGTCTCCGTCGTCGATCGCGTCGGCCAGCGCCTTGAGCACCACCACGCCGACGCCGCTGGCGAAGATCGTGCCGTCGGACCGCACGTCGAACGGCCGGCACTGCCCCGTGGGCGACACCATCGCGCCCTGCTCGTACCAGTAGCCGACGTGGTGCGGGATGCGCAATGACGAGCCGCCGGCCAGCGCGATGTCGCATTCGCCGTTGAGAATCGACTGGCAGGCCAGATGCACCGCCACCAGCGACGACGAGCACGCCGTGGCCACCGACAGCGCGGGCCCGCGGAAGTCGAACTGATGCGCGACGCGGGTGGCGAGGTGGTCCTTGTCGTTCTGCAGGCTCAGGTTCACCATCTCGAAGCTGGCGCCCTGCCCGATCACCATCATCGGGTCGAAGTTCGACATCAGGTTGTGCAGCAGGTAGCCGCTGGAGCTGCTGGTGCCGAACACGCCGACGGTCGATTCCAGACCCGCGGGGTCGTAGCCGGCGTCCTCGAGCGCGTGGAACACCGCCTGCAGGAACAGCCGGTGCTGCGGGTCGAGCATCCGCGCCGCGTAGGGCGTGAACCCGAAGAAGTCCGCGTCGAACTCCTCGATGCCCGGCATCAGCCCGGCCCGCCGGACGTACCCGCGGTTGGCCAGCGCGCGTTCGGTGACGCCGTTGGCCAGCAGCTCGCTCTCCGACAGGTCGACGATCGACTCCACCCCGGCACGCAGGTTGCGCCAGAACGCCGACACCGAGTCCGCGCCGGGGAATTTCCCGGCCATGCCGATGACGGCGATGGCGTTGTCCGGGAGGTCCTGCTCGCCGGTACTGCTCGTCACGATCGTGGTCCTACCTTTCGCCGCGATGCGGCACGTTGACGCGCGGCGGCACGCTGCTGGGCGCGCTCACGCAGGGCGTTGGGACGCTCGGCGGACTCCTGCTCCTCCAGGCCGAGCTGACGGATCAGGTCCACCGCGAGGTCGGTGAGCGTCGCGCCCTGCAGCAGCAGCGCGACAGGCGGTTCGACGCCGAAGTCGCCGCGGATCGTGTTGCGCATCCGCACCGCCATCAGCGAGTCGAGACCCAGCTCGGTGAGCGGCTGCGCGACGTCGACTGCGCTGTCATCGGAGTAACCCATGATCGCCGAGATCCTTCGGCGCAACCGGGCCACCACGACACGGTGCACCTCCGCGGCGTCCATCGCCTTGAGCGCGTCGGCGCCGCCCCAGTCCTCGTCGATGTCGTCGGTCTGCAGCTCACCCACCATGTCGGTGAAGAACCCGATCTGGTGGATCTCGGGGAACGCCGCCGCGGCACGGTCGAGCCGCAGCCGGGCGATGCCGACGCGCGGCAGACCCGCGGCCATCACGCCGCCGAGAGCGTCGACGCCCTCGGCCGGGCTGATCGGGTCGAGCACCGAGAACCGCAGCGTGCTGGCCAGACCCACGTCGGCCCACTGGCCCCAGTTGACCGCGATGGCGGGCAGTCCCGCCGCCTGCCGTGCCGCCACCAGGCCGTCGAGCCAGGCGTTGGCGGCCGCGTATGCCGCCTGCCCGGGCGATCCGAGCAGCGACACGATCGAGCTGAACCCGACCCACCAGTCCAGGTCCTTGCCGACGGTGGCCTCGTGCAGGCGCAGCGCACCCAGGGCTTTCGGCGCCCAGATGGTGTCCAGGCTCTCGCGAGTCATGCCGACGAAGATCTCGTCCTCGAGGACCGCAGCCGAGTGGATCAGCCCGCGCAGCGGCTTACCCGTGTCCTCGGCCGCCGCGACCAGTCGCCCGGCCACGCCGTCATCCGCGATGTCGCCGGTGACGACCTCGATCTCGGCACGCTGCCGCAGCGTGTCGAGTTCGGCGGCCACCTCGTCGGACGGCCCGTTGCGGCCGTTGAGCACGAGCCGTCCGGCGCCGTGGCCGACGAGCCAGCGCACGACCGCCATCCCGACACCGCCGAGCGCGCCGGTGACGACGTAGCTGCCGTCCGCGCGGACCGTCAGCTGCCCCGGCGTGGCGGGCAGCGCGGCGCGGGCGAGCCGCTCCACCAGACGGGTTCCGCCGCGCCATGCGACGACGTCGTCCGCGGAGTTGCCCTCGATCTCGCTGCTCAGCGCGCCGGCCGGATCGTCGGCGCCGGTGTCGAGCAGCGTGGCTTTCAGGTCGGGGTGCTCGTAGGCCAGCACGCGCACCAGCCCCTTGAGGCTGTTGGCGGCCGGGTTGCCCGGGCCGTCCGCCGCGGCGGTCACCAGACCGCCGGAGGTGACCAGCCACAGGCGCGGCGCCTTGCCATGCCAGCTGCCCACGATCGCGCGGACCGTCCCGGCCACGCCCCAGATCACGTCGCGGGCATGGCTCAGGCCGGCAGCGAGATCGTCGCTGGCGGCTCCGAAGTCGCCGAACACGATCACACCGGCAGGCGGCAGATCCGGATCCGCCGTCGCGGTCGCGAACGCCTCCCGCACCGCCGACTCGTCGCCGAGATCGGCGGTGACGACGCGTCGCGTCGGGCCACCGAACCGCTCGGTGAACTCCTGCGCCGCCGCCTGGCCCGCGGCGCCGTCGGCCAGCGCGAGCCAGCTGCCGGTGACCGCTTGGGCGGCGGGCGCAGCGGCCTCGACCCAGCGCGAGTCGAAGATCTTCTGCGACAACGGAAGTGGCACCGTGCGGCGCTGGATCCGCTTGAGCGCCACGTCGTCGACGCGGGCCAGCACGGCGCCTGTGTCGTCGGTCAGCGTGACCCGACCGGTGGCGTCACCGTTGTCGGCGACGCTGACGAGTTCGGCGCGGCATCGGGCCCGGCGGCCCAGCTCCGCGAAGACCCGGATCGTGCCGAAGCCCACCGGCAGGTAGGTGTCCTCACCGGAATCGGCCAGCGTGGCGTCGCTCATCGCGGCGGCCAGGCCCTGCAGCGCCGCGTCGAGCAGCACCGGGTGCAGCGTGATACCGCGCTGCGGGGTCACCGACTCCGGCAGCTCGATCTCGGTGTCGGCGGCGTCGGCGGAGCGGGCGATGCGGGTCAGCGCCGCGAACGCCGGCCCGTGGTGGGCGCCGGTGCGCCGCAGGGCGGTGTAGAAGTCGGCCGGCGACACCGGGGTGGCCCCGTCGGCGGGCAGCGCTTTGCCCGGCGTCTCGGGCTCGGCCGCGGCGATGGTGCCGACGGCGTGCCGGGTCCAGCCCGCGTCGGAACGGGAATGGATCTCGACCCGCTGGACGCCGTCGTCACCGGCGGTGACCTGGGTGGTCAGTTGAGTCTTCGGGTCCAGCGGCAGCATCTGCTCGACCTCGACGGAGACCGCCACACCGGTGGCGGGCCGGCCGAGCGCTTCCTGCGCAGCGGCGAACGCGATCTCGGCGAAACCGGCGCCGGGCATGACCGGCAGGCCGTGCACGACGTGGTCGGCCAGCCACGGGTGCGCACCGGTGCCCACGTCGGACTGCCAGACGTGGCCGTTGCCCGTCGGAAGCTCGACGTGCACCCCGAGCAGCGGATGCGAGCCCGCGTACTGCGGGGTGCCCGCGCGGTCGCTGAGCCAGAACGGCTCGTGCTGCCACGCCGTCGGCGGCACGTCGACGAGCCGGCCCGCTGCGCCCTCGGCGCTGACCGCGGGCGGGCGGACCGCCGCGAGCTGCGCGTGGAAGGCCAGCGTCTCGGGCGTGTCCCGATTGACCGTGGAGCCGACGTGGAAGCGCTTGCTGACCGACTGCGCGGCGAGGGTGTCGCTGATCGCATGGGACAGCAGCGGGTGCGGGCTGATCTCGATGAACGCACTGTTCTCGGCGCTGGCCTCGTGCACGGCCTGGCTGAAGCGGACCGGGTTGCGCAGGTTGGCCGCCCAGTAGTCCGCGGTGTAGAGCGGTGCGTCACCGGTGTAGGCCACGGTGGACAGCAGCGGGATCTTCGGGGCGGCCGGCGTCAGCGACGCCAGCGCCTCCCGCAGCTCCGGCAGCACCGGATCGATCGTCGGGTGGTGCGATGCGACGTCCACCTCGACGCGGCGGGCCAGCCGGCCCTGCTTGTCGACGGTGGCGACGAGCTCGTCGACCTGCTCGGGCGGACCGGCGATGACGACCTGCTTCGGTGAGGCGTACACCGCGATGGTCACGTCCGGCTTGTCGGCGATCAGCTTCTCCGCCGCGGCGGGGTCGAGTTCCAGCAGTGCCATCGCGCCCTGGCCCGACAGCCGCTTCATCAGCCGGGTGCGGGTGGCGATGATGTCGAAACCCTCTGCGGGAGTGAGCACTCCGGCGACGACGGCGGCGGTGGCCTCCCCCATCGAGTGGCCGATCACCGCGTCGGGCTCCACGCCGTAGGAGCGCCACAGCTCGGTCAGCGCGAGCTGCATGCCGACCAGCACCGGCTGGATCCGGTCGATGCCGACGACCGGCTCCCCGGCCTCCAGCGTCTGGCGCAGCGAGAAGCCCACCTTGTCGACGAATGCCGGCTCGAGCTCGTCGACGGCCTTGGCGAACGCGGGCTCCTCCGCGAGCAGCGCCTTGCCCATGCCGGCCCACTGCGCGCCCTGCCCGGAGTACAGGAACACGGTGCCCTTACCGAGGCGGGCGTCGTGGGCGCCGATCACGCCGGGTGCTGGCTGACCGGTGGCCAGCGCGCGCAGACCGGTGACGGCCTCGTCATGGGTGCGGGCGCAGACCGTCGCGATGGTCTGGTAGCGGCTGCGGTGGTGGTTGACGGTGTAGGCGACGTCGGTCAGCGGCACCGACGCGCCGTCGCCGGCGAGCCAGTCGGCCAGCGACCGGGCCGAGGCGGCCAGCCGGGCCGGGGTCTTGCCGGACACGACGAGCGTGGTGACGGCCGGGGCCTCGGCGGTGGCGGGCGCGGGTTCGGGACCCTGCTCGAGCACGATGTGGGCGTTCGTGCCGCTGAAACCGAACGACGACACGGCCGCGCGGCGCGGGTGGTCGCTGGCCGGCCACGGCGTCGCCTCGGTGGGCACGTAGAGCCGCGTCGGCTTCGGATCGATCTGCGGGTTCCACTTGTCGAAGTTCAGGTTCGGCGCGATCGTGCCGTGCGCCAGCGTGAGCACGGTCTTGATGAACCCGGCCACGCCGGCGGCCGCTTCGAGGTGGCCCATGTTGGTCTTGACGGTGCCCAGCGCGCAGGGCACGTCGCCCTTGCCGTAGATGGCGGCCAGCGCGTCGAATTCGATCGGATCGCCCAGAGCTGTTCCGGTGCCGTGGCATTCGATGTAGTCGACGGTGCCCGCGGCGACGTCGGCCGACTTCAGCGCCCGCGTCAGAACGTCGCGCTGCGACGGGGCGTTCGGTGCGGTCAGCCCGTTGGACCGGCCGTCCTGGTTGACCGCCGAACCGCGGATGACGCCCAGCACCCGGTCCCCGTCGCGCACGGCGTCGGTGAGCCGCTTGAGCACGACCACGCCTGCACCCTCGCCGCGCACGAACCCGTCGGCGCGCGAGTCGAACGCGTAGCAGTGCCCGTGCGGGGACAGCATGCCCCACTTGGCAAGCGCCAATTGGGTTTCCGGGCGCAAGTTGAGGTTGACGCCACCGGCCAGGGCGAGGTCGCTCTCGCGCATCCGCAGGCTCTGGCAGGCCAGGTGGATCGACACCAGCGACGACGAGCACGCGGTGTCGACCGCGACCGCCGGGCCCTTGAGGCCGAGCAGGTAAGCGATGCGGCCGACGGTGACGCTGTGCGCGTTGCCGGTGGCCGAGTAGGCGTCGATCGCGTCGGCGTTCTCCGGCGAAGCGTTGTGGTACTCGCTGTAGTACACGCCGAGCATCACCGCGGTGCGGGATTCGCCCAGCTGATCGGGTGCGTAGCCGGCGTTCTCCAGCGCCTCCCACGCCACCTCGAGCGCCACTCGCTGCTGCGGATCCATCGACATCGCCTCACGAGGAGTGATGCCGAAGAAGTCGGCGTCGAAGCCGGTGATGTCCTCGAGGTAGGCGCCCCACTTGGTGGGCATCCGGCCCGGCACGCTCATGTCGGTGTCGTAGAACGCCTCGGCGTCCCAGCGGTCGGCGGGCACCTCGGTCACCGCGTCGGTGCCGCTCTCCAACAGCTTCCAGAAGCTCTCGGGTCCGGTGACACCGCCGGGCAGCCGGCAGCCGATCCCGACGACGGCGATCGGCTCGGCACCGGCGACGCGCGAGGCCTTCTCGAACTGTTCGGCCAGCTTGTCCCGCTGCTCGGCGGACATCGCCGAGATCCGGTCGAAGGTGGTTTTGATGTTGGGGGTTTTTGGCTTGGGGGTCGTCATCAGATGGTGCCCTCACTGCCGGCGTTGGCCGACTCGACGGAAGATTCGATGCTGTCGAAGAGGTCGTCGAGGCTGAACTCGTCGGAGTCGTCAGCCTCTCCGGGCTCCTCCTCCGGTTCGGGCGAGGCCTGCTGCATCGGGGCGAGTAGCTCGGCCACGAACTCCGACAGCTGCGCGATCGACGGGTGGTTCCACAGCATGGTCGCGGACAGGTCGATGCGCACCAGCGCCTTGGCGTCGCGGAGCAGGTTCATCGCCATCATCGAGTCCAGGCCCAGCTCGGGGAACGCCGACTCGACGTCGACCGCGGTCTCCGGCATGCCCAGTTCGCGGGCCAGGATGGCGCGCAGCCGAACCCGCAGCGTCTCCACCGTCTCCTTCGCCGACATCGTCGACCAGTCGATGAATTCGGCTGCCGCAGAAGCGCTCTCGCCGACCGCGGGGGCCGGGGCCGACTCGACCGGCGCGAAGGTCAGACCGCGCACGTCCACCCAGACGGTGCCGTCGGGGCCGGTGACCTGCGCATCGACGACCAGAGCGGCCCCGTCACCGTCGCGCCGGAACACCTCGATGGTGGCCGTGCCCGCAGCTGCGTCGTTCGACTCCGCGAGGCTTTCGGCGCCGGCGGGGAGCAGCAGCGCGGCGTTGTCGGCGTCGGCGAGGCGGGCGACGTGCACCGCGGCGTCCAGCAGGGCCGCGGCAGGCGACTCGGTGTCGGGCACCTCGACGGTGCCGCGTGCGCCGGCGGTCGTCGCGGTGGCGTCGGCGACGGTCCAGGTGAACGGACGGCCCTCGACACCCCAGGCGCGCTGCATGTCCTCGATGGCCGCGCCGTTGAACACGGTGCCGACCGGACTCTGATCGTCCTGCCGCGGCTGCTGCGGGGCGGCGGTCAACGTGGCACTGGCGTGCCGGGTCCAGCGCTGCGGGGCGGCGTCGGCGGTGGCGCTGGACCAGATGGTCAGCGCGTCGCCGTCGGCGACGGCGTGGATCACCTTCGGCGCGTCGGCCAGGATCGGGTACTCGAACCGGACGTCGCCGGCGATCCGGTCACCGCCGACGTGCTCGGCGAGCGTCGACAGCGTGTGCAGCACCACCGAGACGGGCACCACTTCGACACCGCGCACCCGGTGCGCGTTCGCCCAGGTCCGCTCGCCGGGCAGCAGTCGCGCCCGCCACAGGTGCTCGTGGTCGGCCGATTCGGCCGGCTCACCGAGCACCGTGCCCCACTCAGCGGCGGGCACCGCGGACAGATCGGCGTCCTCGCCGGGCCCCGCGACCAGGCGGTCGAGCACCTTGACCGCGGCACGCATGCGATAGGCCTCGGCCAGTCGCGGCCAGTCGGCGCCTGCGAGCACGATCTGCGTGCCGGCTTGCGGGCTGAGCACCGTCGGCAGCATGCGGATCGCGACGTCGTTGGGCATGGGCTCCAGCCCCGCGGCCTTCATCTGCGGCTGGGCGTCCGACCAGGACTTCCACAGCCCCCAGTCGACCACCGTGGCCGGCAGGCCCAGCGCGCGCCGCGCATAGGCGAAGGCGTCGGCGAACGCGTTGGCCGCCGTGTAGTGCGCGACCGCGCGGGACCCGAGCAGCCCGGTGACCGACGAGAACAGCACGAAACGGCGCACCGGCGTGGTCAGCGACAGCTTGTGCAGCACGGCGGCCGCGTCGACCTTGGCCCGGAACATCGGCCGCAGATCGTCGTCGGTCATGTCGGTCAGCAGCGCTTCACCGCCCGCGAGCGAGGCCAGGTAGACGCCGTCCAGCGGCGGCAGGTCCGCGCCGAAGCGCTCGAACACCGCCGCCATCGACGCATCGTCGCCCGCGTCGGCGGCGACCTCGACCAGCGTGGTGCCCTTGGCGGCGACTTCCGCGGCGAGGTCGGCCAGGCCGGTGCCGCGCCGCGACACCGCGACCACGGTCGCCGCGCCCATGTCGGCGAGCTGGCGGATCAGGTACGGACCGACGTTGCCGGTAGCGCCGACGACCAGGTGGCTGGTGTTGTTCTCCAGCCGGTTCACCGCGACGGCGGGCAGCGCGCGGGGCGCCAGGCGCGGCACCCGCCGCTCCCCCGCCCGGTAGACCACCTGGTCGTCACGGTCGGTGCCCGCGCCCCCGAGCGCCTCTGCGGCTTCGGCGTGCAGGTACGCGCCCAGAAGTTCGGCGGGCAGCGTCTCGTCGACGTCGATCAGCCCGCCCCAGAACTCGGGATGCTCCAGGGCCAGCGTGCGACCCTGACCCCACAGCACCGCGTGCGCCGGGTTGGCCCGGTCGCCCTCGGTCACCGGCTGGGCGTTGCGGGTGACGACGAAAAGCCGTGGCGCGGAGGATGTTCCGGCGAGTGCGACGACGATCCGGCGCAGCTCGTCGAACATCTGGTACGCGGCGGCGGCGTCGAAGCGCTGCGCCGGGACCGCCGGCGCGTACACCAGGACATCTGCTGAACCCATGCCGTCGAGCGCGTCGAGGCCGACCGTACGGCCGTTCAGCGCGGCCGCGAGTTCGGCGTCGTCGGAGATCACGGCGATGCCGCCGTCGACGCGCCCGGGCGCGAGATCGCGCACCGGCCAGGTCACTTCGTGCATCCACTCGTGGTAGCCGCCCTCGGCGTGGGTAGCGGGCGCCTCCGAAGCCCCGGAAGCCCCTGCCGGCGCACCGGCGGCCGCGCGCATGGCTGCCGTCTGGATCCAGTGGTGCGCGTGATGCCACGGCGTGGTGGGGATCTGCACGCGAGGCCCGGGACGAGACGGCGTCTTCGGCGGCCGGGTCGTGTGGGTGGCGTTGAGGTTGGTGCGGAACGTCAGGGTGTCGTTGGCGTCGCGCTGCAGCGTCGCGATGCTGTGGTGATGGCTCGGGCCTGATTTCTGGTCTCCGACGAGGGCCGCGAGCGTGTCCTTGATCGCATACCCGAGCAGCGGATGCGGGCTCACCTCGACGAACACGGTGTTGTCGGCACCGGCGGTGGCGACCGCGCGGGCGAACCGCACCGGGTTGCGCAGGTTGGCCACCCAGTGGTCGGCGTCGAAGACATTGGTGCCGTCGGTGGGCCGGCCGTCGGTGGTGACGAGCACCGGGATGGTCGGCGTGCGGGGCTGTAGCGTCGCGAGCTCGGTCCGCAGGTCCTCGAGGATCGGGTCGATGATCGGGTGGTGCGAGGCCACGTCCACATCGACGCGGCGAGCGAGCTTGTCCTGCGCGTCGACCACGGCGATCGCGGCGTCGACCTGGTCCGGCGGACCGGCGATCACGGTCTGGTTCGGCGAGGCGTACACCGCGACGGTCAGCCCGTCGTAGCCCGCGATCAACTCCTCGGCCGCGGCGGCGTCGAGTTCGAGCAGCGCCATCGCGCCCTGCCCGGACAGCCGCTTCATCAGCCGCGACCGGGTGGAGATCACCTTCAGCCCATCGGCGGGGCTCAGGGCCCCGGCCACGACGGCCGCGGTCACCTCACCCATGGAGTGGCCGATCACCGCGTCGGGGACGACGCCGTGGGAGCGCCACAGCGCGGTCAGCGCCAACTGCACACCGACCAGCACCGGCTGGATGCGGTCGATACCGACGACGGTCTCGCCGGATTCCAGCGTCTGGCGCAGCGAGAAGCCGGCCTGGGCCACGAAGTCTGGTTCGAGCTCGTCGACGGCGGCGGCGAACGCGGGCTCGTCGGTGAGCAATCGCCGGCCCATGCCGGCCCACTGCGAACCCTGTCCGGAGTAGAGGAACACGGTGCCGGGCTTGGCGCCGGTTCCGCAGGCGCCGTCGTGCACAGGCACCACGCCGGGGGCGGGGTAGCCCTCGGCGAGCGCGCGCAGGCCGGCGACGGCCTGGGTGCGGTCGGTGGCGGCGACGGTCGCGAAGCGGGGGTGCTGGGCGCGGCGATGGTTCAGCGTCTCGGCGACGTCGGCCAGGCTGACCTCGGCGGCGGCGGGGCTGTCGAGCCAGTCGGCCAGCGCGCCGGCCAGCGATGCGACGCGCGCCGGGGTCTTGCCGGTCACCACCAGCGTGCTCACCGGCGGTTCCGGTTGTGGCGCAACGGATTCGGACTCCGGGGCCTGCTCCAGCACGATGTGGGCGTTGGTTCCGCTGACGCCGAACGACGATACCGCGGCGCGGCGCGGACCGTCATGGGCGGGCCACGGCGTCGGCTCGGCGGCGATGTGGAACTTCTTCGCACCCTCCCCGGCCTGCGGGGTCAGCGTCGAGAAGTGCAGCATCTTCGGGATGAACCCGTGCTGCAGACTCAGCACGGTCTTGATGAAGCCGGTGACACCGGCCGCCGATTCCAGGTGGCCGAGGTTGGTCTTCACCGAGCCGAGCACCAGCGGCGCCGCGTCCTTGCGGTCGCCGTAGACGGCCGAGAGCGCGTCGAGCTCGATCGGGTCACCCAGCCCGGTGCCGGTGCCGTGCGCCTCGACGTAGTCGACGTCGGAGGGCTCCAGCCGGGCGTTGCGCAGCGCCGTGCGCATCAGCTCTTGCTGGGCGGGCCCGTTGGGCACGGTCTGGCCGCTGCTGGCGCCGTCCTGGTTGACCGCCGACCCGCGCACCACCGCGAGCACCCGGTCGCCGTCGCGCTGGGCGTCGGACAGCCGCTTGAGCACCACGACGCCACAGCCCTCGCTGCGCACGTAGCCGTCGGCGTCGGCGTCGAACGTCGCGCACCGGCCCGCGGGCGAGAGCATGCCCCAGCGCGAGCACGCGATGTTGTTCTCCGGGCTCAGGATCAGGTTCACCCCGGCGGCCAGCGCGTGGTCGCTCTCGCCGCGGCGCAGGCTCTGGCAGGCCAGGTGGATCGACACCAGCGACGAGGAGCACGCGGTGTCGCTGACCACGGCCGGGCCCCGCACGCCGAGGAAGTAGGAGAGCCGGCCGGCGGCGAAGTTGGGCGCGTTGCCGAACGGGATGTAGGGGTCGATCTCCTCGGGTTCGAGTACGCCGATCACCGAGCGGAAGTAGTCGTTGGCGGTCAGACCGACGAACACGCCGGTCGACGAGCCGCGCAGGCTGCGGGGGCTGATGTTGGCGTTCTCCAGCGCCTCGACCGCGACCTCCATCAGCAGCCGCTGCTGCGGGTCCATGCCGGCGGCCTCGCGCGGTGAGATCGCGAAGAACTCCGCGTCGAACTCGTCGGGCTTCCATGTGGTGAGGAAGCCGCCCTCGCGGTTGCAGATCGTGCCGGGGACGCTGTGGTCGGGCGAGTAGAACTCGTCGGCGTCCCAGCGGTCGGCAGGCACCCGGATCACGCCGTTGCCGCCGTCGAGCAGGAACTGCCAGAACTGGTCGGCGTCGGCGACGCCGCCGGGCAGGCGCGCACCGATGCCGACGACGGCGATCGGCTCGGTCTCGGCCTTCTGCGCCGCCGCCAGCTTCGCGGACAGATCGTCGATCTTGCGCAGCGCCTCGGTGATGATCGCCCGACGGTCCGGCGCGGCGCCCGAACCGGGCGATCCTGAGCTTGCGGTCATCACACTCAATTCAATCGTTCCGAGAGCCTGGCCAGCAGTTCGTCCTCGGCCAGGTCGTCGTAGGCGTCCTCGGGTTCCCCGATCGCGTCAGCATCGGGGCTGCCGGCGACCTCGTCGTCGTTACCGGCGGTCTCGATTATCTCAGGCAGCACCGACGCCAGATAATCGGTGAGCGCCTCGATGGTCGGATAGTCGAAGACGACCGACGCGGGCAGGACCTCCCCCAGACTTTCGCTCAGCGAGCGCTGCAACGTTACGCTCATCAGCGAATCCATGCCGAATTGGAAGAAGCCGACCGTCGGGTCCAGCGTGTGGGCCGAGGCCAGGCCCATCGCGGCAGCCACCTGCGCGACGACGTGATCGGCCAGCAAATCCCTGCGGTGCTCGGCCGGTGCGTCGCGCAGCGCGGTCCGGAACGCGGTGTCCCCGGTCAGCGTCGCCGCGGCGTCGTCACCGTCGAGCAGCTCGTCGAGGATGTGCAGCTGGGCGCGGGTGTGATACGCCGCCGCCAGGCGCGGCCAGTCGGCGGCGACGACGGTCGCCCGGGCGGGTGCGCCGGGCCCGGTGACCAGGCGCAGCGCCGAGATCGCGACGTCGTCGGGCATCGGCTCCAGTCCGGACTCGGCGGTGGCCTGCTTCTCGAAGCCGGTCTGCACGTCGGCCAGCGACTTCCACAGCCCCCAGTTGATCGCGCACGCCGGCAGGCCGGCGGCGCGCCGGGCGTAGGCGAAGGTGTCGAGGAACGTCGTCGTCGCGGCGTAGTGCGCCAGCCAGCGCGAACCGAGCACACCCGAGATCGACGAGAACAGCACGAACTGCTCCACCGGTTGAGCGAGTGACAGCTCGTGGAGGTGGCTGACCGCGTCCATCTTGGAGCGGAACATCGCGACGACGTCGTCGCGGGTCATGTCCGCCAGCGTCACCGGCCCGCCGCTCATCGCCGCCAGGTAGACACCGCCCAACGGAGGCAGGTCCCCGCCGAACCGCTCGAACAGCGCGCCCAGGGCCGCGCCGTCGGAGGCGTCGGCCGCCGCGGTGACCACGGTCGTGCCCTGCGCCGCCAACCGCGCGGCCAGCTCGTCGAGCCGGGTGCCGGGGTTCCGCGACACGGCGACAACGGTGGTCGCGCCCGTCGCGGCGAGCTCCTCGATCAGCCGCGGCCCGATGTTGCCGGTGGCGCCGATGACCAGGTGGGCTTTGTCCGGGTTCAGTGGCGCCCCGCCGGCACGCGGCAGCTGATGCACCAGCCGTGCCACGCGGCGCTCGCCGGCGCGGTACACCACCTGGTCTTCGCCGTCTCCGGCGTGTGCCTCGGCGAGCACCAGACGGGCCGTCACCGGGGCCGGCGCCGAGGCGTCGACGTCGATCAGCCCGCCCCAGATCTCGGGATGCTCCAGAGCCAGCGTGCGGCCCAGACCCCAGAGCACTGCCTGTGCGGGGTTGGCGCGATCCCCTTCGCTGACCGGCTGGGCGTTGCGGCTGAGCAGGTACAGCACCGGCGGTGCCGGCTGCTCGGCCGCTGCCGCAGCGAGTGCGCGGGCACCGTCGAACAGGTCGTATCCGAGCTCGTCACCGGCGCGCTCAGCCGGCGCGAACAGGACGTGGGTCGCGCCCGAAAGCGCCTGCGCCAGGTCGTCGGCGTCGGCGCCCCGGGTGACGACGGGCGATCCGAGGCGGCGCGCCATCTCGGCGCCGATGCGGTCGTCGCCGACCACCACCCAGCTGCCGGCCGGGGCATCGGTGCCGGGGGTGGCGAGCGGCTTCACCGGCCAGGTGAGTTCGCAGAACCACTCGGCCGGCACCACGGTGTCTGCGGGCAGTGCCCCGGGTCGGCTCGCCGGGACACGGTGCGCCGACCGGACGTCCACCCAGTGCCGGGTGCGCTGCCAGGGGGTGGCGGGCAGCACGACGTGCGGCTCGCCGTGGTGCGGCGTCTGGGGTGGCCGGGTGGTGTGGGTGGCATTGAGGTTGGTGTGGAACGTGACGGTGTCGTCGGCGTCGCGGGCCAGCGTGCCCAGCGAGAGGATGCCTGCCTCGTCGGCCAGCGTGGCGGCGATCGGCTGACCCAGTGTCGGGTGCGGGCTGACCTCCACGAAGGTGCCGTGGTCGGCAGCCGCGGCGAGGATGGCCCGGCTGAATCGGACCGGTTCGCGCACGTTGGCCACCCAGTAGTCGGCGTCCAGCGTCGGGGTCTGCGTCGGGTCGGTGACCGTGGACAGGAACGTCAGCGTCGGCGCGGCCGGCGTGATGTCGGCCAGCGCGGCGCCGATGTCGGCGAGCACCGGGTCCATCAGCGCGGTATGGGAGGCGACGACCATGTTGACGCGGCGGGCGAACGCGTTCTGCGCGGTGACCGCGGCGATGACCGCGTCGACCTCATCGGGCAGGCCCGCCACGACGGTCTGGCGCGGCGACAGATAGCCGGCGATCTCGACGCTGCCGTGCGCGGCGATGTGCGCGGCGGCGGTGTCCTCGTCGACGGCGAGCAACGCGACGGCGCCCTGGCCGGCCAGCCGCGACATGATCGAGGAGCGGGCCGCGATCACGGCGAGCCCGTCGGCCAGGGACAGCGCCCCGGCGACGACGGCCGCGGTCACCTCACCCATCGAGTGGCCGATCACCGCATCCGGATGCACGCCGCAGGACCGCCACAGCTCGGTCAACGCCACCTGCAGGCCCATCAGCACCGGCTGGACTTCGGCATCGCCGCTGACCGGGCGGCCCTCGGCGAGGATCTCCTGCAGCGAGAAGCCGACTTTGTCGACGAACACCGGCTCGATCTCGGCCACCGCGGCCGCGAACGCGGGCTCATCGGCCAGCAACCGCCGACCCATCCCGGCCCACTGCGACCCCTGCCCCGAGTACACGAACACCGTGCCCGGCTTCGGGACGACTCCCCCGGCCGGTACCACGCCGGCGGCGGACTCACCGGCCGCCAGCGCGTGCAGACCGGTGATCGCGTCGGCGCGGGTGCGTGCCGCGACGGTCGCGAACGTCGGGTGCTGGGAGCGGTGATGGTTCAGCGCGTGCGCGACGTCGGCGAGCGACGCCTCCGCGCCGGCACCGGCCATCCACTCCGCCAGCATCCCCGCCTGCGCGGCGACTCGCTGCGGCGTACGACCCGACACCACCAACGTGGTCACCGGGGTGTCGTCGGGCACGTCGGCCGGCACGGTCACGGGCGCCTGCTCGATGACGACGTGGGCGTTCGTGCCGCCGAAGCCGAACGACGAGATCCCGGCGCGGCGCGGCCGCCCGGCCGGCGCCCAGTCGGTGTGCTCGGCCACCACGGCCAGTCGCAACTTGTCGAACGGGATGTGCGGGTTCGGGGTCTGGTAGCCACGATTGGCCGGAATGGTGTTGTGCTGCAACGCCAGCACGGCCTTGGCGAACCCGGCGATCCCGGCTGCGGCCTCCAGGTGGCCGAGGTTGGACTTCACGGCGCCGACCAGCAGTGGCCGGTCCGCGGGCCGGCCCTTGCCGAGTACCGTGCCCAACGCGCGGGCCTCGATCGGATCACCCAGCAGCGTGCCGGTGCCGTGCGCCTCCACATAGTCGACCTCGCGGGGATCCACCCCGGCGGCCGAGTATGCCGCGCGCAGCACCGCCATCTGCGCGGAGGGATTGGGTGCCATCAGCCCGTTGGACCGGCCGTCCTGGTTGACCGCAGATCCGCGGATCACCGCGAGCACCCGGTCGCCGTCACGCTGGGCGTCGGAGAGGCGCTTGAGCACCGCCACGCCACAGCCCTCGCCGCGGACGAACCCGTCGGCGGCGGCGTCGAAGGCATGGCACTGCCCGGTCTTCGACATCGCGTCGGCCTGGTCCAGGCTGCGCGTGCCCGCCGGTGACAGCAACAGGTTCACCCCGGCGGCGAGTGCCACGTCGGAATCCCCGGTCCGCAGGCTCTGGCAGGCGAGGTGGATCGCCACCAGCGACGACGAGCACGCCGTGTCGATGGTGACCGACGGGCCGCGGAAGTCGAAGAAATACGAGATGCGGTTGGCGATGATGCTGATCGATCCGCCGGTGCTGTACCAGGCGTCGATGGCGCCCAGGTCGGCCGCGCCGAGCTGGGCGTAGTCCGCGGCGCTGGCGCCCGCGAACACGCCGGTGCGGGTCTCGGCCAGGGTGTCGGCGGGGATGCCGGCGTTCTCCAGCGCCTCGTGGGTGACTTCGAGCAGCAGCCGCTGCTGCGGATCCATCCGCATCGCCTCGCGCGGGATCACCTCGAAGAACTCGGCGTCGAAGGCGTCGACGTCGCGCAGATAGGAGCCCCAGCGGGTGGTGTTCGCCAACGCGGTCGCGCCGTCGGCGGTGCCGTCGTCGAACGGTGCCCACCGCTCGGCAGGCACCTCGACCACGGAGGACCGGCCCTCGGTCAGGAAGTCCCAGAACGCGTCCGGGCCCTCGATGTTGCCGTCGGCCTCGGCCCCACCCGGCAGCCGCAGGCCGAGCCCGACCACCGCGATCTGCTCGTCGGACGATCCACCGGAGCGCACGCCGACCGGCCCCTCGACCGGCTCCACCTCGCCGCCGGTGAGGAACTTCGCCAGCGAGTCGACGGTCGGGTACTGCCAGAAGTCCACTGGCGACACCGGCCTGCCCAGGTACTCCGACAGCACACCGGTCAGCACCACGGCGTCGCGCGAGCCGACCCCGAGGTCGTGCATCGAGGCGCCGCGCGCGATGTGCTCAGGACTGCAACCGTTGTTCTCAACCAGGTAGTCGGTCAACCAGCGACGAACCGCAGCCTCGTCGAAAGCAGAGGTCATCTAGTGGCGTCCAACCGTTGGAACTTGTTGTCGCGGTACAGGTCTGCGCTCATCGCGCGACGCACCTTGCCGCTGGTGGTCAGCGGCAGCGAGCCAGGTGGCACCAGCGCGAAGTCGGCGAGCCGCACGCTGTGGGTCATCGAGATCGCCGAGGTGACCTGCTGGGTGACCGCCTCCAGCTGCGCCGGATCGACCTGCTTCTTCAACTCGGCGATCACCACCAGCTTCTCGCTCGCGCCGTCGGGCACCGAGATGGCCGCGACCCGACCACCGGTGAACTCCGCGACCGTGCCCTCGATGTCGTCCGGGTAGTGGTTGCGGCCGTCGACGATCAGCAGATCCTTGATGCGTCCGACGATGTAGAGCTCGTCGTCGAACATCACGCCGAGATCGCCGGTGCGCAGCCACGGACCCTTGGGGGTGTCGGCACTGGGCTCGGCGAGCTGCCCGGAGAACAGCTTCTGGGTCAGCTCGGGGTTCTGGTAGTACCCGCCGGCGACGTGCTCGCCGTGCAGCCAGACCTCACCGATCGTGCCGGCGGGGTTCTCCGTCAGCGTCTCGGGATCGACCACCCGCACCGTCGTCGACCGCGGCACGCCCAGCCCGATCTGCTCGGTGCCGTCGTCGGCGACCTCGCTGCGCACCGCCTGCCCCGCAGCCAGCTTCTCGTAGTCGAAGCGCACCGCCGTCGGAGGCCGGCCGCCCGCGGTCGCCACCACGTACACCGTCGCCTCGGCCAGACCGTACGACGGCCGCATCGCAGCATCGGAGAGGCCGAACGCGGCGAAGCGATCGTTGAACCGGCGGACCGTGGTGCCGTGCACGCGCTCGGCGCCGTTGATCATCACGGCCACGGTGCTGAGGTCCTTGCCGGCCATGTCGTCGTCGCTGGTGCGCTTGACGGCGAGCTCGAACGCGAAGTTCGGCGCCGCGGTGAACGCGCTGGGATGCGAGCCGAGCAGCTGCATCCACCGCGCGGGCTTCTGCATGAACGAGATCGGGCTCATCAGCGCGGCCGGGGTGCCCAGCATGATCGGGATGAAGACACCGACGATCAGCCCCATGTCGTGGTAGAAGGGCAGCCACGAGACCACCGTGGTGTCCTCGGGCGCCCGGCCCTCCGGATAGGCCTCGTAGTAGTCGGTGAGCAGCTCGGCGACGTTGACCAGCACGTTGCGGTGGCTGACCACCACACCGGCGGGCAGCCGGGTCGAGCCCGAGGTGTATTGCAGGTACGCGGTCTTGGGTAGCGACACCGGCGCGGCCGGCCGCAGTGGTGAATCGAAGTCCAGCGTGTCGACCTCGAGGAACTTCGGCGCACGCTGACGGTCGAGCTGACCGTAGTGGCGGATGTCGTCGACGACGGCGGAGGTGGTCAGCACGGCGACGGGCTGGGAGTCCTTCATCGCGCCGGTGACGCGCTCGTCGTGCTGGCGCAGCTGCGGCATGGTCAGCGGCACCGCGATGAAGCCGGCCTCGATGGCGCCCAGGAATCCGATGATGTACTCCAGGCCCTGCGGCGCCAGGATCACCGCGCGGTCGCCCGGGGAGCCGAGGGTGGCCAGCTTCGCGGCCACCACGCGGACCCGGTGGTGCACCTCTGACCAGGTCAGCGTCTCGGAGATGCCTGCGGGGTCGGCCTCGTAATCGAAGAACGTGTACGCGTCATCGTCGGGTTGCTGCTGCGCACGGTCGGCGAGGAGCGCGGGAATGGTCGTCACGGTGGGCGCCGTCAATGCTGGCATCAGTGATCCTTTCGCAAACATCTCCCGACATGGTCTCGCGCGTCGGGTCGATCCGGGAAATTCTGGTGGTTCCGTCGCATCGGCATGCTCGCGCGATCAGTTCGATTCGACGCTGTCGAACAGGGAGTCCAGCAGGCTGTCCTCGTCGTCATCGTCGGCGACCGCGGCCTCGTCGCCGCCGGCCTCGGGGTTGAGCTGCTGGGCCAGATAGCCGGCGAAGCTGTCGATCGTCGGGTGGTTGAACAGCATCGTCGCCGACAATTCCAGCCCCACCAGCCGCTCGATCTCGCGGCGGATCGACATCGCCATCACCGAGTTCAGGCCCATCTCGGCGAACGGCCGATCCGTGAGCACATCGCTCTCCGGCAGGCGCAGCTCGGTGGCGAGGATGCCGCGCAACCCGTCGCGCAGCTCGTCGAGCAGCTCGTCGCGATCCAGCGCCGCCCAGTTCCGCGTCGGCGCCGAGGGCCGGTGGGCGTCACCGGTGACCGCGGCCGCGTCGTGCGCCGAGCTCATCGGGGCCATCACGACCTGGTCGATGTCGAACCGGGTGACGTGGTCCCACGCCGCGAACGCCTCGCCCGCTGCGACGGGACGTGAGCCGACCCGCTCCAGCTCGGACACCACGACCTGGGCCTCGTTGCCGAACCCGAGGCCGCGCCAGGCGACCCAGTCCAGGCTGACCGTGTTGTCGCCCTGGGCGTGCCGGGCGCGGGCCAGCGCGTCGAGGTAGGCGTTGCCCGCGGCGTAGGCGCCCTGACCCGGGATGCCGAACACCGCACCCGCGGACGCGGCCAGGTACAGGAAGTCGAGCGCCTGCGGCGGGAACAGGTCGGCGAGCACCGCAGCGCCGGCGACCTTCGGCCACACGGTGCGGTGCACGCGCTCGGGCTCCAGCTCGGTGAGCAGCTGCGCCTCGGTCATGCCGGCGGCGTGGATGACGCCGCGGATCGGCGGAGCGCCGTCGGCGTCGCGGCGATCCAGCACTGCGGCCACCGCGTCGCGATCGGCGATGTCGACGGCGACGGTGTCGACGGTGACGCCGCGCAGCTCCAACGCCTGGATCGCGTCGATCTTGTGCCGCAGCTCCGGCTCCGACACCTGCGCCCACTCGCGTCGCGGCGGCAGCGCGGTGCGGCCGGCCAGCACGATGCGGCGCGCGCCGTGATCGGCGAGCCAGCCGGCCATCAGCAGACCCAGCGCACCCATGCCGCCGGTGATCAGGTAGGCGGCATCGGGCCGGCAGTGCAGCGGCTCGCGGACGGGCGCGTCGGTGATCTCAGCCAGCGTCGGGGTCAGCAGGCTGCCGTCGCGCCACACGGCCACCGATTTGACCGGACTCGACAGCAACCCCTTCAGCGTCGGAGCCAGCGTTTCGGCATCCGTGTCCGCCTCGGGCACGTCGATCAGGCCGCCCCACAGCTGTGGCTGCTCGGCGCCGATGACGCCGGCCAGCCCCCACAGCGGGCTCTGTTGCAGCGCCGACTCGGTGGCCGACTCGAAGACACCCTGCGTGATCACCCACAGCGTGGCGGGGCGACGCGGGTCCCGATCGGCGAGCGTGGCGACGAGGCCGGCCACCTCGGTGGTGAGCCGGACCGCGATCTCCTGGGCCGAGGGTCCGTCGGAGTCGGCGACGTAGACGACCGAACGGGCCTGCGCCACCTCGGTGTCGGTGCCGACCGCCGCGCGCAGTGACTCGGCCAGCGCGCCGGCGCCGACGACCGCGACGGGTCCTGCGTCGGTGCCCGCGGCATCCGCGGTCCAGGGTTGCCAGTCCAGCCGGTGGGCGATCCGGCGCGGCTCGGCGGCGCTCGGAGCCGCCTCGTCGACGTCGACGGCGGTGTAGCGGACGCCGCGCAGGTCGGCGACGACCGTGCCGTCAGCGGATTCGACGGACAGGTCGAGGACGAGGTCATCGCCGTCTCGGCCGCGGTGGCGGCTGACGACGGTGCCGCGCCCCGTCGCCGGTTGCCCGACGACGAACAGCTCGATCGCGGCCGGCACCATCAGACCGGGTGTGGATGCATCGATCAGGCGACCCAGGTTGACGGCGGCGTCCAGCGCAGCGGCCAGCGGCGCTGCCGGCGCGTCGGCGAACGTCACCTCCGTGCGCGCTTCGCCGCCCGTCTGCGCATGCCCGTCGACAGTCCAGGGGTAGGCCAGGCCGTCGATCCCCCAGGCCTGATGCAGTTCGGCCAGTGCGCTCGGGTCATAGCCCGCCACGTTCGAGTCGGCGGGCTCGGCGGGGCCGACGGGCTCCCGGCTGATCCGCGCGCTGACGTGCCGGACCCACTGACGGTCCTGGCTGTCGTCACCGGTGGTCGACGAGATCGTCAGCACGTCCGCGTCGGCGTAGACCTGCACCACCCGCGGTGTGTCGAGGGCGATCGGGAACTCGAACCGGACGTCGGCGAGCGCGGCGGCACCCACCCGGTCGGCGGCCAGCGCCAGCGTCTGCAGCAGCACTGCCAGCGGCACGATCTCCACGCCGGCGAACCGGTGGGGGTGCGTATACGGCCGGGCCTGCGCCGTGAGCCGGGCCTGCCACAGATGTCCGGGCTGCGGGCCTGCGACCGCGGTGTGGCCGCCCAGCACGGTGCCCGGCTGCGGGGCGGTGGCGCCCGTGGACGTCGGCTTGCGGATCGCCCAGTGCCGGGTGCGGTGCCACGGCGTGGTCGGCAGTGCGACCCGTGGGCCGCCCGGATGCGCGGGATGTTCGGTCTCGGGGGGATGTGTGGTGTGGGTGGCGTTGAGCGTGGTGTGGAACGACACCGTGTCGTCGCCGTCGCGGACCAGCGTGCCCAGCGCGTGGTGGTGACCTGTGGTGAGCGTGTCGGCGATCGCGTAGGTCAGGATCGGGTTCGCGCTGATCTCGACGAACGTGCCGATCTCCTGCGCGGCGGCCATCACGGCCCGGCTGAACTGCACCGGCCGACGGACGTTGGCGACCCAGTAGGCGGCGTCGAGCACCGGATCCTGCTCGTCGCGCACGGTGGACAGGAACGGGATCGAGGGGGTGCGCGGGGTGATGGCGGCGAAGGCCTCGCGCAGATCCGGCAGCACCGGGTCCATCAGCGCGGTGTGCGAGGCGACCTCCATGTTGACCCGGCGCGCGAAGCGGTCCTGCGCGCTGACGGCGGCGATGACCGCGTCGACCTCGTCGGGTAGACCCGCGACGACGGTCTGCCGTGGCGACACCAACCCGGCGATCTCGACGCTCGAATAGTCGGCGACCAGCGCCTCGGCGGCGTCGGGATCGAGTTCGACGAGTGCAACGGCGCCCTGGCCGGCCAGCCGCGACATGATCGAGGAGCGGGCCGCGATCACGGTCAACCCGTCGGCCAGGCTCAGCGCGCCGGCGACGACGGCGGCGGTCACCTCGCCCATCGAATGCCCGATCACCGCGTCGGGGTGCACCCCGTAGGAGCGCCACAGCTCGGTCAACGCCAGCTGCAGGCCCATGAGCACCGGCTGGACTTCGGCGTCGCCGCTGACCGGGCGGCCCTCGGCGAGGATCTCCTGAAGTGAGAAGCCGACTTTGTCGACGAACACCGGCTCGATCTCGGCCACCGCGGCCGCGAACGCGGGCTCATCGGCCAGCAACTGCCGACCCATCCCGGCCCACTGCGACCCCTGCCCCGAGTACACGAACACCGTGCCCGGCTTGCAGGCACCGATGTGCGGGCCGACGACGCCGGGCGCGGACTGGCCGGCCGCCAGCGCCTGCAGGCCGGCAATCGCGTCGGCACGGTTGCGCGCGGCCACCGTGGCGAACTTCGTGTGGTGGGAGCGGTGGTGGTTCAGCGCGTGGGCGATCTCGGCAAGCGACGTCTCCGCCCCGGCACCGGCCATCCACTCCGCCAGCATCCCCGCCTGCGCGGCGACGCGCTGCGGCGTGCGGCCCGTCACGACGAGCGTGGTCACGGCCGGCTCGGGGGTGGGGGCGGGTGCGCCCGATCGGGGTGCCTCTTCGATGACGACGTGGGCGTTCGTGCCGCCGAAGCCGAACGACGAGATCCCGGCCCGGCGCGGTCGACCGTTGCGCTTCCACTCGGTGTGCTCGGCGACCACCCGGAGGCGCAGGTTGTCGAACGGGATGTGCGGGTTGGGATTCTGGTAGCCGAGGTTGGCCGGAATCGTGTCGTGCTGCAACGCCAGCACGGCCTTGGCGAACCCGGCGATCCCGGCTGCGGCCTCCAGGTGCCCGAGGTTGGACTTCACCGCGCCCAGCAGCAGCGGAGCATCGGCGGCGCGGCCGCGCCCCAGCACCGTGCCCAGCGCGCGGGCCTCGATCGGATCACCCAGCAGCGTGCCGGTGCCGTGCGCCTCTACGTAGTCCACCTCGCGGGGCTCGACGCCCGCGGCGGCGTAGGCCGACCGCAGCACGGCCATCTGGGCGGCCGGGTTCGGCGCCATCAGCCCGTTGGACCGACCGTCCTGGTTGACCGCAGAACCGCGGATCACCGCCAACACGCGGTCGCCGTCACGCTGGGCGTCGGAGAGCCGCTTGAGCACCGCCACGCCACAGCCCTCGCCGCGGACGAACCCGTCGGCGGCCGCGTCGAACGCGTGGCACTGCCCGGTCTTCGACATCGCCTCGAGCTGGTCGAAGCTGCGCGTCACCGCCGGCGACAACACCATGTTCACCCCGGCCGCCAACGCGACGTCCGAATCGCCGGCGCGCAGACTCTGGCACGCCAGGTGGATCGTCACCAGCGACGACGAACAGGCGGTGTCGATGGTCATCGACGGACCGCGCAGATCGAAGTAGTAAGACACCCGGTTCGCGATGATCGACAGCGCGCCGCCGGTGCCCGACCACGAGTCCACATCGCCTAGATCCGTGGTCGACAGGTAGCCGTACTCCCCCAGGCACGCCGCCGCGAACACGCCGGTCTGGGTGTGGCGCAGGCTGTGGGCCGGGATACCGGCGTGCTCGAGTGCCTCGTGGGTGACTTCCAGCAGCAGCCGCTGCTGGGGGTCCATCTTGTCGGCCTCGCTCGGCGAGATCTCGAAGAACTCCGCGTCGAAGGCGTCCACGTCGCGCAGGAACGAGCCCCACCGGGTCGTACCGGCGAGCGCGGCGGCCGCCTCGGGCGAGTCGATCCGGAACGACTCCCATCGGTCGGCGGGGACCTCGCGCACCGCGGACCTGCCCTCGGAGAGGAACTCCCAGAACTGCTCGGGCCCCTCGATGTTGCCGTCCATGTCAGCGCCACCGGGCAGTCGCAGCCCCAGCCCGACCACGGCGATCGCGTCGTCGTAGTCGGCCCGGCCGCTCTCCCGCGCCGCGTTGACCGCGCCGGCGGCACCCTCGAGAGGATCCACCTCGCCGCCGGTCAAGAACTTCGCCAGCGCGTTGATGGTCGGGTACTGCCAGAACTCGACCGGTGACACCGTGCGACCCAGCAGCTCGGACAGCTCGCCGGTCAACACCACGGCGTCACTGGACCCGACGGCGAGGTCGTTCAGCGGAGCATCGAGATCGATTTCGTCAGGGCTGCATCCGATGTTGGTGACCAGGTAGTCGACCAACCAGTGCCGGAGTGCATCCTCGTCGAAAGCAGAGGTCATGTAGTGACGTCCAACCGGCTGAACTCGTCTGAGCGGTAGCGGTCCACGCAGGCCGAGCGCCGGATCTTGCCGCTGGTGGTGATCGGGATGGAACCCGGAGCGACGAGGACCAGGTCGGAGACCCGCACGCTGTGGGTCTTCTTGATCGCCGAGGCGACCTCACGCTTGACGGCCTTGAGCTTGTCCAGCGCCTCGGCCTCGGAGGTGCCCTTCTTTTTCAGCTCCACCACGGCGACGAGCTGCTCGCTGGTGTCGTCGAGTACCGAGATCGCGGCCACGCGGCCGCCGGTGATCTCCTGGATGGTGGCCTCGATGTCGTCCGGGTAGTGGTTGCGACCGTCGACGATCAGCATGTCCTTGATGCGCCCGATGATGAACATCTCGCCCTCGCTCATGACGCCGAGGTCACCGGTGCGCAGCCACGGACCGACGGGCGTGCCCTCCGACGGGTTCACCAGCTGCCCGTTGAACGTGCGCTCGGTCTTGACCGGATCCCGCCAGTAGCCCATCGCGACCTGCTCACCGTGGATCCAGATCTCGCCGACCTTGCCGTCCGGGTTCTCGACGCACGTCTCCGGGTCCACGATGCGCATCGTCGACGACCGCGGTGCGCCGTAGGTGACCAGCTCGGTGCCGGATTCGGTGCCGCAGCGCTCGGCGTGACCGGCGGCCAGCTTCTCGTAGTCGAAGCGCACGGTCGACGGGGTGTGGCCCATCGGTGCGGAGATGACGTACAGGGTCGCCTCGGCCAGCCCGTAGGACGGCAGCACCGTCGTCGCGGGCATGCCGAACTTGGTGAACCGCTCGTTGAAGCGGCGAATGGTCGCCGAATGGATGCGCTCGCTACCGCTGATGATGCCCAGCACACCGCCCAGGTCCATGCCCTCGAGGTCGGCGTCGGTGGTGCGACGCACCGACAGCTCGAACGCGAAGTTCGGGGCGGCGGACCAGGCGCAGCTGTTCAGCGCCAGCTGCTGGATCCAGCGGGCCGGCTTCTGCAGGAACGCGACCGGGCTCATCACGATCGCGGGGCGGCCGTGCAGCGCGCCGCCCGCGTCCTCGTCGGGGGTCAGCAGCGACGCGAAGACGCCCTGGATCAGCCCCATGTCGTGGTAGAAGGGCAGCCACGACACCATCGTGATGTCGCGCGGCGGTACGCCGTTGCGGTGCTCCATGTAGTCGTCGAACACCTGCTTGACGTTCGCGATCACGTTCTGGTGGGTCATGATCACGCCGGCGGGAGCGCGCGTGGAGCCCGAGGTGTACTGCAGGTAGGCGGTCTTGGGCAGCGGCCCGACGTTGACCTCGGGGGTCACCGGGGAATCGAGGTCCAGTGCGTCGACCTCGACGACGGCCGGCGGATTGCCGCCGGGCAGGTTGCCGACGTAGGTCAGGATCTCGCCGACCACCGCCGAGGTGGTCAGCACCGCGGTCGGCTGGCAGTCCCGCAACGCACCGTTGACGCGTTCGTCGAGCTGGCCCATCGCCGGCACGGGCAGCGGTACCGCGATCATGCCCGCGGCCATCGCGCCGTAGAACGCGACGATGTACTCGAGGCCCTGCGGCGCGAGAATGGCGGCCCGGTCCCCCTTGCTGCCGTGCCGCAGCAGTTCCGCCGCGACCACCTGGACGCGGTGGTGAACCTGCGACCAGGTCAGGGTTTCGGCGTAACCGTTGGGGTCCACGTCGAAGTCGAGGAAGGTGTACGCCGCATCATCGGGCTGCTGCCGAGCGCGCTCGGCGAGGAGGCCAGGAATGGTCGACTCAAGCAAAGGCATGGCGACGTCCTTTCATCTCAAAGATCCTGCGTCCCGGCCCCGTTGCCGTGTGGCATACCGGACACCGGCCCATGGCCGCGCATCCCCCGCTTGGCCGAAGGCTAACACCGAGCTGTCACAAATGTCGTGTAATCCGACCAAGGATTAGACCACGAAGTGCTTGCCAGAGGGAAGTCGCGCAATCGGCCCCGATTTCGCCGGAAACGCGCTGTATCGACGGCCGATTTTATTCCCGACGCAACTCTCGCAATGTTGCCAGCTCGGCAAACGTCCACCTCACTAACGGGCGGACGGTTGCTCAGAAGCGGGCAGGTCCGATATGCGAAGCACCGGCCGCGGCAGCGCAACGCCGTGCTCCGCTTGCGTTGACGCGCGCGTAAAGGGTTTGCGGAATCTGCACGCGCGCGTCGAGTTAGCTTCTGACTCACCGGTAAGTTGCGGCTCTGACCAGCCCCGGAAAGGCAAAACGGACATGCCCTGCCCGTCGAGCCGATGTGCTCCGCGACTCGCCCCGGTCGTCGGGAACAGCGCCCCGAACGAGCCCCGGTGTGGCCAAGACCACAGGGCCCCTCAAGCCCGTCCCGCGGTCCTCGCCAGGATCTTCGCCTCGATGTCGGGCACCACGTCGCCCAATCGTTCATTGAGGTAGAAGTGATGGCCCGGCAACTCCCGCGCCGTGAATTCCGAGCGGGTCCGCTCGGCCCACGGCGCCACCTTCGCCGCGGTGGCGATCTCGTCGTCGTCGCCGAAGTAGGCGTGGATCGGGCCGGACAGCCGCACCTCGGGCGGGCAGCTGTACGACGCGATCGCCTTCAGCCCGCGCAGCGTGGGCAGGATCGCCGCCGCGAACTCCGGGTTCTTCATGAACTCGGGATTGGCCCCGGTCATCGTGCTCACCGCACCGAGTAGCCCCTCGTCGTCGTCGGGGATGTCCTCGTATCCGACATGGCCCGGCGCGGCCACCGCGGACACGAACAGTCCGCTGATCGGCCGGCCCGCCTCCTCGAACCGGCGCGCCACCTCGAACGCCAGCAGCCCGCCCATGCTGTGCCCGAAGAAGAACACCGGACCGCCGTGGTCTTTCTCCGGGGACACCATCGTCACCACCTCGTCGGCAAGTGCCGGCAGGCTGGTGAACGATGCGAAATCCTGCTTGCCGCGCTGTCCCGGGTACTGCACCGCGGTCCGCTTGACGTCGATCGTGAACGTCTTCGCGAACGGCACGTAGTACTGCGCGGAACCGCCCGCGTGCGGAAAGATGAACAACCTGGGCTGTGTCACCGGGACACCCTAACGACTCCGAGACGCCTCTACGCGAAGGCCTCCACGGGCGGGCACGAGCACACCAGATTCCGGTCGCCGTACGCGCCGTCGATGCGCCGCACCGGCGGCCACACCTTCGGCCGGAAGCCATGGCCGAGCGGGTAGGCCGCCTGCTCCCGGGTGTACGGATGCGCCCAGTCGTCGACCAGCAGGCTCTGCGCGGTGTGCGGGGCGCCGCGAAGCGGGTTGTCCTCGGCGGGCCACTCCCCCGAACCGACCTTGTCGATCTCGGCGCGGATCGCGATCATCGCCTCGCAGAACGCGTCGACCTCGGCCAGCGACTCACTCTCGGTCGGCTCCACCATCAGCGTCCCGGCCACCGGGAAGCTCATCGTGGGCGCGTGGAAGCCGTAGTCGGCCAACCGCTTGGCCACGTCGTCCACCGTCACGCCGGTCGCCTTGGTGATGCCGCGCAGGTCGAGGATGCACTCGTGGGCCACCATGCCGTTCTCGCCGGTGTAGAGCACCGGGTAGTACTCGTCGAGCCGACGGGCGATGTAGTTGGCCGAGGCGATCGCGACCAGCGTCGCCGACCGCAGGCCGGCCGCGCCCATCATCCGGATGTAGGCCCACGTGATCGGCAGGATCGACGCCGACCCGTAGGGCGCCGCGGACACGGTGTAGTCCTGACCCAGCTCCTCGGCGAGCGGATGGCCGGGCAGGTACGGCGCCAGATGCGCGCGCACCGCGACCGGGCCGACGCCGGGGCCACCGCCGCCGTGCGGGATGCAGAACGTCTTGTGCAGGTTCAGATGGCTGACGTCGCCGCCGAACTTGCCCGGCCGGGCCAGCCCGACGAGCGCGTTGAGGTTCGCGCCGTCGACGTAGACCTGACCGCCGGCGTCGTGCACCGCGGCGCAGATGTCGGCGACGTCGTGCTCGTAGACGCCGTGCGTCGACGGATAGGTGATCATCAGCGCCGACAGCCGTTCGGCGTGCTGGGCGATCTTGGCCCGGAGATCGTCGAGGTCCACGTCGCCGTTCTCGCGGCACGCGACCACGACCACCTTCATGCCGGCCAGCGCCGCCGACGCCGCGTTGGTGCCGTGCGCGCTCGACGGGATCAGGCACACGTTGCGTTCCGCCTGCCCGTTGGCGATGTGGAAGGCCTGGATGGCCAGCAGACCGGCGTACTCGCCCTGCGATCCGGCGTTGGGCTGCAACGAGATCTCGTCGTACCCGGTGATGCCGGTCAGCCAGGCCTGCAGGTCGGCGATCAGGCGGCGCAGTCCCGGGGTGTCCCCGGCAGGCGCGAACGGGTGCTGCCGCCCGAACTCCGGCCAGGTGATCGGCTCCATCTCGGCGGCTGCGTTCAGCTTCATCGTGCACGAGCCCAGCGGGATCATGCTGCGGTCCAGCGCGATGTCCTTGTCGGCCAGCGAGCGCAGGTAGCGCATCATCGCGGTTTCGGTGCGGTAGGACGTGAACGCCGGATGGGTGAGGAAGTCCGAGGTGCGGGTGGCGATCTCGGCGCCCGACCGGGCGGCGGGCACCGCGGTGGCGCCGCCGGTGAAGGCGGCGAGCACGTCGGCCATGTGCGCCTCGGTGGTCGCCTCGTCGCACGCGGCCGACACGTGGTCGTCGTCGACGCACCACAGGTTGATGCCGCGGCGCTTGGCGGCGTCGACGATCTCGCGGGCCTGGCCGGGCACCCGGGCCAGGACGGTGTCGAAGAACGCGGGGTGCACGACCTCGACGCCGGCCTCGGTCAGGCCGCCGGCCAGCGCGCGGGCGCGGTCGTGCACGCGGGCCGCGATGGCGCGCAGCCCGTCGGCGCCGTGATAGCTGGCGTACATCGCGGCCATCACCGCGAGCAGCACCTGCGCGGTGCAGATGTTGCTGGTCGCCTTGTCGCGGCGGATGTGCTGCTCACGCGTCTGCAGTGCCAGCCGGTAGGCCGGCGCTCCGTCCGCGTCCACCGACACCCCAACGAGGCGGCCGGGCAGCTGCCGCGCATGCTGCGCGTGCACCGCCAGGTATCCGGCGTGCGGGCCGCCGAAGCCCATCGGCACACCGAAGCGCTGTGTGGTGCCGAACGCGACGTCGGCGCCGATCTCTCCGGGCGGGGCGATCAGCGTCAGCGCCAGCAGGTCGGCCCCGATCGCCACGAGCGCGCCGCGGTCATGGGCCTCGGTGACCAGCGTGCTCCAGTCGTGCACGGCGCCGCTCGCGCCGGGCAGCTGCGCGATGACGCCGAAGAAGTCACCCTCGGGCAGGCCCTGACGCAGGTCGGCGGTGACGATCTCGATGCCCAGCGGCTGCGCGCGCGTCGACAGCACGGCGGCTGTCTGAGCGAAGACGTCGACGTCGACGGCGAGGCGGCGGGACGAGCCGCGGACCGCGCGCTGCATCAGCGTCATGGCCTCGGCGGCGGCGGTGGCCTCGTCCAGCATCGAGGCGTTGGCGACTTCGAGGCCGGTCAGGTCGGTCACCATGGTCTGGAAGTTCAGCAGCGCCTCGAGGCGGCCCTGGCTGATCTCCGGCTGGTACGGGGTGTATGCGGTGTACCAGGCCGGGTTCTCGAGGATGTTGCGCAGCAGCACCGGCGGGGTCAGCGTGTCGTAGTAGCCCTGTCCGATCATGGACACCGCAACTGTGTTGGAGTCGGCCAGCGCGCGCAGTTCGGCCAGCGCCTCGGCTTCGGTGGCCGCCGGGGGCAGGTGGTCCAGGCCGGGTGCCAGCCCGTCGGTCGGCGAGTCGAGGATGCCGGCGGGCAGCGCCTTGGCGGCCAGCTCGTCGAGGGAGGCGACGCCGATGGTCTCCAGCAGGGTGGCGACGGCGTCGGCGTCGGGGCCGATGTGGCGGTCGACGAAGGTGAGTTCGCGGGGGGCGGACTGATCGGTGGTGTTCGACACGGGATCTCCCGACGTTCGGGGCGCGAGGCGCGCAGGCGTACCGGCGCCTCCCCCTCTGTCGTCCGCCCGGCCCGGGCTGCCTGAGAGATTCGGCGCCCGGCTCGCGGGGATCCCCGAGCCGGCATGCCTTTCCCCATGGGCGGGTGCGTCGCACCGCTTTCCAGAGGCATCGGGGCCTGACGCGGTCCGGGGGCCTGAGAGGTTGACGGAGAGGTGTTGCTCCTTCGGCGCCCGTGGCTGGCGGCCACGGAACTCTCCCGCGTGAGGGCGATGCGCCGCCGAGTCTACCGGCCCGTCTGCACGGGTGCGGTGTCAGCCGATCTTGCGGTCGCGATGTTTGCGTCGCGAGGCCAGCTCGTCCTCGGGTGCGGAGATCGATTCGCCACCGTCGGCGCGCTCTCCCGGGAAGTCGGCGATCGCGCCGGTCAGCTCGCGCATCGCGCCGGAGACCGCAATCCCGAACACACCCTGGCCGCCCTGCAGCAGATCCACCACTTCCTCGGCCGAGGTGCACTCGTAGACCGTGGTGCCGTCGGAGAACAGGGTGATGTTGGCCAGATCGGACACTCCGCGCTGACGCAGATGGTCGACGGCGACGCGGATGTTGTGCAGGGAGATGCCGGTGTCGAGCAATCGCTTGACGATCTTGAGGACGAGGATGTCCTTGAACGAGTACAGGCGCTGGCTGCCCGAGCCCGCGGCGCCGCGGATCGAGGGGACCACCAGGGAGGTGCGTGCCCAGTAGTCGAGCTGGCGGTAGGTGATCCCCGCGATCTGGCAGGCGCTGGGCCCGCGATAGCCGACGAGTTCATCCGGCACCGAGTCATCGGGGAACAGGCCCGCCTGGACCGGCTCAGCGGCGACCCGCGGCAGGGTGTCCGCGGGCGCGCCGGTGTTCAGGTCCAATTCTTCCTGGCGTGGCGTGTCTCCCACGTGTCGAATCCTCTCGCCGATCGAAACTCGCGTCGTCTCGTGGGCGCACGTTATCCCAGCCCGAACTCGGTTCGAGCATACGCTTGGACGCCTGCTGTGACTGCCCGTCGGAACCAAGTATCGCCGCCGAATCCGGTGAGGTCGGATACGCGCTGCGCGTGTCGAACAGGACGAGACGCATCCGTGACCAACAGGTCGGTTTAGGTGGCTCGCTCAGGTGGCCGGCTCAGGTGGCTTTGAAGTCGTCGGGCGACACCGAGTCCAGGAACTCCTTGAACTTCTCGACCTCGTCCTCGCGCACGGCGCCGGGGGCCTCGTCGTCGTTCTCGTCGGGGATCAGCAGCCCTGCCTCGGCCAGCACCGCCTCTTCCACATAGATCGGCACCCCGACGCGCAGTGCGATGGCCACCGAATCCGAGGGCCGGGCGGAGACCTTGATGTCGCGATCGAAGATCAGATCCGCGTAGAAGGTGCCCTCCTGCAGATCGACGATGCGAACCTCTTTGAGCGAATGCCCAAGCGCGGCAATGACATCGCGGAACAGGTCGTGGGTCAGAGGGCGGGCCGGCTCGACACCCTGCTGCTCGAGGGCGATCGCGGCGGCTTCGGACTGCCCGATCCAGATCGGCAGGTAGCGGTCACCGGTGGCCTCGCGGAGCAGCAGCACGGGCTGGTTCTGCGGCTGCTCCACACGGATTCCGACGACGCGAACCTCACCCATCTGTGCCTACCCTCCGCACCGGTGTTGCGCTGTAGCCGCCCGGCCCGAAGGGGCCGGCGGAGACGAAAAAACCGTCGGGTCGAGTCTAGTCCTCAGCGATCCAGAACGTCGCGTACGGCCGATTTGATCAATGACGTGTGCAGCGTGATGGCCAACGCCGCGACTTCCCGTGCGAGGTCGTCGGCGCGGTCACGGGCGCCGGCCTTACCTGCCTTGACCACCGGGCCCGCGATCTGGGCGATCAGGTCCGATTGCCGGTCGGCCGCGGACCGAAAGGCCCTCAGGTGCCGTGGCTCCACGCCGTAATCGGCCAGCGCGCGAGCGCACTGCGCGATCACCACCGAGTGCTCGTCGAAGAAGACGGTGCCCGCACCCTTGAAGATCGGCGTGATCACGCCCGACTTCACCAGCGAGGTGAGCAGCTCGTCGCTCACACCGGACCGTTCCAGCAGGGTGTCCCGGCTCAACCGCGCCTGCGCCGGCGCAGCCGGGGCGCCGTAATGGTCAGCGTCGTGCTCGCCGTCCGTCGCTCCCACCGGCGTCAGTCGCGTCGCGTACGCCGACGGGCTGTGCGGCAGTTCGCCATCGGGCTGCGCGTCGAGTTGTGCCTTGATGACCTTCAGCGGCAGGTAGTGATCGCGCTGCGCGGTCAGGATGAATCGCAGCCGCGCACAGTCGTATGCGGTGAACCGGCGGTAACCGGACGCCGTGCGCTGCGGGGTCACCAGACCCTCCGCTTCCAGGAAGCGGATCTTGCTGATCGTGACGTCCGGGAAGTCCGCCCGCAACGTGTCGAGCACGACCCCGATCGACATCCCGGGCAGTGCCTGCCCCGAGGCCTCGGGTTGGGTCATCGCTGGTCGTCGCGATCGAGAAGAAGGTCAGTCCGGGTCAGCCGGCGCTGCCGTCGTCGTCCTTGGGTCCGGTCAGGAACACCAGGCGGAACTTGCCGATCTGCACCTCGTCGCCGTTGGACAGCACGGCCGAGTCGACGGGCTCACGGTTGACGTAGGTGCCGTTGAGGCTGCCGACGTCGACGACCTGGAACTCGCCGCTCTCGAGGCGGAACTCGGCATGCCGCCGGCTGACCGTGACGTCGTCGAGGAAGATGTCGCTGTCGGGGTGGCGGCCCGCCGAGGTGGTGGGCTGGTCGAGCAGGAAGCGCGAGCCGGCGTTGGGTCCACGCTTGACCACCAGCAACGCCGACCCGACGGGCAGGCCCTCCACGCCGGAGACTGCGCTCTCGCCGCCTGCGGCGGGCGGAGCGTCGAGCTCGTTGAGGAAGTCGGCGCGGAACACCGATGTCGTTTCCACGGTGACTTCGTCAGAGTCGGCCCCCGATGTGAAGTCTTTTTCCGTCACCCGCTGCTCCTCACTGGCTGCTGTGGCGATCTCCGGCCGGGACCTCCAGCGCTCTCGCCGCTGGTGTCGACCGTACCGCGCAGCGGACCCCATTGGGTCCACCACGGCCGGATCCGCTTACTGGTCGACTGCGACCCTAACAACCCTCAGTCGGTCACGTGGCCGCGGTAGGCCTCCGCGTCGAGCAGGGCCGCCAGCGCGGTCTGCAGCGACTCGCCGTCTGCCTGCAGTTCCACCAGCCAGCCGTCGCCGTACGGGTCGGAGTTGACCAGTTGCGGGTTGGCGTCCAGATCGGTGTTGACCGCAACGACTTTCGCGGTGACGGGTGCGTAGAGGTCCGACACCGACTTGGTCGACTCGACCTCACCGAAGGACTCCCCCGCGGCGATCTCCGCGCCGACGTCGGGCAGCTGGACGAACACCACGTCGCCGAGCGCCGACTGCGCGAAATCGGTGATACCGACGCGCACCGTGTCGTCACCTGTCTTCGCCACCCACTCGTGCTCTTCGGTGTAGGACAGGTCGGCGGGGATCTCGGTCACTGTGCTCCTCGATTGTTCACGCGACCTCCCGTGGTCGCGTCACTTGACGGGCTGAGCGTATTGGCGGGGTTTCGGTTGCCGCAAGGCGGTGACGTCGACCCGGTCGGACTGTTGTATCACCATCGATCCGCCGACGCGTTCGATGCTGTCCATCGCGCCGCCGGGAATGTTCATCGCCGCCGCGAGCGTCGGCGGATCGCCAATGGCGACAACCGAATACGTCGGATTGAGCGTGGTGGAGTCGACCACCAGCGCGCCCGCCGAACCGACGACCCAGGTGTCGACCCCGACGCGCACCGCCGTCTGCCCGCCGCCTGCGGTCGCGCCGCGGATCTCCATGGCCTCGGCGCCTGCGGCACGCAACTCGTTGATGACGTCGAGCATGGTCTCGGCGGCCACGCCCTTCGACGGATCGGCGATGGTGAGCGTGACGCCCGGACCCGTCGCGGGCACGGTTCCGATCAGGATCGACAGCGCCGCGAGCCGGGCGCGGGCGTTCTCGATCGCCGCCTGGTCGCTGCTGCCGGAGGCCTGCAGCTCTGACAGCGTGCGCTGCAGATCGGTGACCTCGGAGTTCAGCGCGGCTTCGCGCTGCTGCAGGGAATCCAGCAGCACCAGCAGGTCGGCGGGCCGGGCCGTGTCGAGTGCGTCGCCGGAGTCGGTCTGGCGGACCTGGGTGGCGATCGCGATGCCGAGCACCAGGCACAGCAGCACCGCCAGCACGCCGAACACGCCGCTGCGTGGTCTGTTCGGCGATGTGAGGCGCAGCCGGCCCCACGCCGAGGCCTGCTCGGCGGGCGGCATCTCGTGCCGGCCGTGATGGTCGGCCGGGGGTTCCGGCTTCTCCGGATCGGTCATGTCAGGCTCCGAACAGCCGGCGCCGCAACGCCGCGGCGTTGCCGAAGATCCTGATGCCCAGGACCACGATGATCGCGGTGGACAGCTGCGTCCCCACGCCGAGCTGATCGCCGACGTAGACGATCAGCGCGGCCACCAGGACGTTGAAGACGAACGACACCACGAACACCTTGGCGTCGAAGATGTTCTCCAGGTAGGCGCGTAACCCGCCGAACACGGCGTCGAGCGCGGCGACGACCGCGATGGGCAGGTAGGGCTGGATCACCTCGGGCACGCTGGGGTGGAACACGACACCGATCACGATGCCGATGACCAGGGCGACGATTCCGATCACTGCAGTCCTTTGGCGAAGGTCAGGTCTCGCACGGAGCCGGCGGGCAGGGTCAGGCCGTCACCGGCGGTCACGGTCACGCCCACGCCGTAGGAGGCCTCGAGCAGCCGCAGGCGCTGCAGGCCCGAACTGCGGTCGAAGGCGTCGGCCATCCCGTGCGGCGGGCCGACGGCGACGACGGCGTAGGGGCTGCTGATGGGTTGATTGTCGACCAGGATGCCGCCCCCCGCTTGGCGGATCGTCACGTTGGGCCCGATGCGCACACCGCCGACCGAGATCGCTTCGGCTCCCGCCAGCCACAGTGAGTTGACCACCAGCTGCAGGTCCCGGTCGAGGATGACCTGCCTGCTGCCCTCGACCCGCTGCGTGGCCACGTCGGTCAGATCGCGGGTGACGCCGGGATCGGTGACGGTGACGGTCAGGCCGGGCCCGATGACCGGGGTGGCGGCCGCGGCGAAGCTCGCCTCGTCGAGCTGGCTGAGCAGCTGCCGGCCCGTCGCGTCGCCGGCGAGGCGGCTGCGCCGCAGTGCATCCGCGGAGGCGGCGAGGCTGTTGCGCTGCGCGGTCAGCGCGTCGGTGGCGGCTTCGGCGGCGCGCACGCTGGCGACCAGGACCTGCTGGGATTCGCGCACGCCGGGCGCCGTCGCGCGCGCCTGCGACCACGCCAGCGCGAACACCGTGGCGACCAGCGCCGCCGCGACCAGCTGCCACCACCGGTCGGTGCGCCCGCGCGGCGACTGCGCGGCCGCGGCATAGCCCGGGTCGAGATGCTCGGACAGCAGGGAGCGCAGCAGCGACGGCACCGGGATCAGCGTCGGCGCCCCCGCCCGGTGCGCGTTGCGCCCCGACGACGGGTCGAAGCCGCCCAGCTGGGTCACGACGCCCGCACCCCGGTCCCCCCGGGCCTCGAGGTCGGCATGGACCGCACGACCATGCCGACCTGGATGAGGTAGAGCACCCCCGACCACAGGTACATCGCCGTGCCCCAGATCACGAAACCCCACCCGAACGCCAGCACCGGCGGCTGCCAGCCCGCATCGCCCTGGCCGAGGAGAACCAGCGGTAGGCCGGACATCAGCGCGAACGTCGCCGCCTTGCCGATGTAGGTGACCGGCAGTGCGGTCAGCCCGCGGCTGCGCAGCAGTGGCAGCGTCGTCGCGAGCACGACGTCGCGGCCCAGCAGCGTGAGCACCAGCCACCACGGCACGATCCCGGCCAGTGCCAGCGCGATCGGGATCACGACCATGTAGATGCGGTCCACGGCAGGATCGAGCAGAGCGCCCAGCCGCGAGGACTGGTTGTCGAACAGCCGGGCGATCTTGCCGTCGGCCCAGTCCGACGCGCCGCTGAACATCAGCACCGCCACCGCCCAGCCGGTCTGGTGGGTGACCAGCAGCAGCACCAGGAACACCGGAACCAGGACGAGCCGCAGCACCGACAACACGTTCGGGATCGTCAGCACCCGGTCGCGCGGTGCCGGGGTGTCCCCCGGTTCGGACCCGCGAGCCATGCGTAGAACCTAGCGGAACACCCCGGGCAGGCTCAGCGCCGACAGGGTGTCGTCGTTGAGCGGGTTGTCGTGCACCATGTACGTCCACGTCGATGTCGGGCGCGCCAGCTTGGACAGATCCACCCCGGGCTCGTCCTCGATGGACGGCGCGGTGTCGAAGGTCTGCTGGGCGGCCTCGATCGCGTCGGCGGCCAGCGACCCGAACGCATCGACGGCGAGGCGGTGGAATTCGTCGAGCGGGTTCTGCCGCCCCAGCGCGCGCAGGTGGATGCTCTCCCGGATGTCGGCCAGGTAGGCCAGGTGATCGGCCCAGCCGCGGTCGAGGTGGTAGAGCATGATCAGCCGGCAGATCTTGGTCAGCTTCTCCTCGCCGCCCTCACCCAGCTCCTCCAGCAGGCTCTCGTAGCGCTGCGGGGACAGCGCGGCGAGTTCTTCGCGCGCGGTCTCGGTGCGCAGCAACGCATCTCGGCGTTCGACGAGGATCGCGCGCTGCTGGGCGATCAGCTGGTTGTAGCGCCAGGTGTTGGCGTGCACGTCGAGCAGCCGGCCCTCGGCGACGCGCTGGGCGTGTTCGAGCAGGGTCGCGGCCTTCGGGCTGAGCACCTTGCCGTCCGAGTCGCACTCCAGCGGCAACTTGCCCGCGTCGAGGTGCGAGACCACCACGTCGTCCTCCCAGCTGGAGAAGAACACGGTGGAGCCGGGATCGCCCTGGCGTCCGGCGCGCCCGCGCAGCTGGTTGTCCAGCCGCTCGGTGTGGTGCCGCCCGGTGCCGATGACGTGCAGCCCGCCCAGTTCGGCGACGGCATCGTGGTTCTTCTCGTCGGAACCGCCCAGCCGGATGTCGGTGCCTCGGCCGGCCATCTGCGTCGACACCGTGACCGCACCGAGCTGGCCGGCCTCGGCGATGACGGCGGCCTCCTCCTCGTCGTTCTTGGCGTTCAGCACGACCGCGGGGATGCCGGCCTTGACCAGCCGCCGGTGCAGGTCCTCGGATTCGGCGACGTCGCGGGTGCCGACCAGGATGGGCTGGCCGCTCTCGTGGATCTCGGTGATGTGTTCGAGCACCGCGTCGTTGCGCGCCGCGGCGGTGACGTACACGCGGTCGGGTTCGTCCTCGCGGATGTTGGGGGTGTTCGGTGGGATCGGCGAGACGCCGAGCTTGTAGAACTGCCGCAGCTGTTCACCGGCGGCCAGCGCGGTGCCGGTCATCCCGCACACCGTCGGGTAGCGGTTGATCAGCGCCTGCACGGTGATGGTGTCGAGCACCTCGCCGGTCTCGGTGGTCTCGATGCCTTCTTTGGCCTCGACCGCGGCCTGCAGCCCGTCGGGCCAGCGCTGCAGCGTCGCGATGCGGCCGCGGGAGGCGTTGATCAGGTGCACGGCGTTGTCGCGGACGATGTAGTGCACGTCGCGCTGCAACAGCACGTGCGCGTGCAGCGCGACGTTGATCTCGGTGAGTGTCGTGGCGACGTGTTCCTCGGAGTACAGGTCGATGCCGCCGAGCTTGGCCTCGATCTTCTGCGCGCCCGATTCGGTGAGGTGGACGTTGCGGCCCTCGGCGTCGGTGGCCCAGTCGACGCCGTCGGTGAGCTCGCCGACGTACCGGATCAGGTCCAGGCGCGGGGCCTCACGATGGCTGGTGCCGGCCAGCACCAGCGGCACCAATGCCTCGTCGACGAGGACGGAGTCGGCCTCGTCGATCAGCGCGACGTCGGGGTTCGGGGACACCAAATCGGCGACGTCGGTGACCAACTGGTCGCGCAGCACGTCGAAGCCGATCTCGTTGACCGAGGCGTAGGTGACGTTGCACTGATAGGCGGCGCGCCGTTCGTCGGCGGTGGAGTCGGCGGTGATCCAGCCGACGGTCAGTCCCATGGCCTCGATCAGCGGCGCCATCCACTCGGCGTCGCGGCGGGCCAGGTAGTCGTTGATCGTGATGACGTGCACGCTGCGGCCGGCCAACGCGTAACCGGCGGCGGCGATCGCGCCGGAGAGCGTCTTGCCTTCGCCGGTGGCCATCTCGACGACGTCGCCGGCCAGCATCCGCTGCGCGCCGAGCAGCTGCACATCGAAGGCGCGCAGGCCGGTGGCGCGTTCGGAGGCCTCCCGCGCGATCGCGAGGAACTGCGGGATGTCGGCCGAATCGGCGAGATCCTCGAGCTGCAACAGCGTGGCCGCCTTGGTCAGCTTCTCGTCGTCGAGATCGGCGGCCTTGGCGTCGAAATCGGCAGCCGCCCGGACCTGGTCCATCGAGCGGCTCTGGTTGCGATCCGTGCTGGCTCCCAGGAGCTTCCAGAAGCGTCCCGACAAGCGTCCGCTCGGCTTCTTCGACGGTGCCGTGTCCTTGGCAGCATCGGCGGCCGGGGACGACGTCTTCGATGAGGTGCGTGCCACATGATCACGGTACGCGGGAGCCCTCGGATTCCCCGTCGTGACTCCCGCCCACCCGCAGATCCCCGGTGCGCGCGGCGTGCGCGACGACGCCGCCGGCCTGCGGTAGCTTCGCCGCAGACCGGGCCGTGCGGAAGGGGGGCGCGCACCGTGGACACCGACACGTTCGTGCCGACGCTGGACTGGAGCCGCGAATGGCTCAATTCGGCGATCTGGGTGGCGACGACGTTCGTGGTGACCGCGCTGTGCCTGGTGGCGGTGCTCGTCATGCTGGGCCGCTTCACCGAGTGGGGGCGTCAGTTCTGGCGTGTCACCCGCGGGTACTTCACCGGCCCCGGCAGCGGGAAAGTCTGGGCGGTGGTGGCGCTGCTGCTGCTGTCGGTGATCATCTCGGTCCGCATCAACGTGCTGCTGACCTACTACGTCAACGACTTGTTCACCGCATTGCAGATCGCGTTCTCCTCGGGCCCGGACCGGTCCAGCGGCATCGCCGGATTCTGGGCGACGATGGTGGTCTTCGCCGTGCTCGCCGCGTGCTACATCGTGCGCCTCCTGCTCGACATGTACGTCACGCAGCGGTTCATCATGCGGTGGCGAATCTGGTTGAGCAGGAAGTTCATCGACGGCTGGCTGGGTGAGCTGGCCTACTACCGGGCGCAGTTCGGCAGCCGGCCGATCGACAACCCCGATCAGCGCATCCAGCAGGACGTCGACGTGTTCACCACCGGGGTCGGCGGGGACACCAACAATCCGATGTTCACCTCGGGCAACACTCTGCTGTTCGGCGCCGTGGAGGCCGTTCTGTCGGTGCTGTCGTTCGGGGTGATCCTGTGGCAGCTGTCCGAGCCGCTGACCGTGGGCGGGCTGACACTGCAGCGTGCCCTGTTCTGGATCGTGCTGGTCTACGTGCTGGTGGCCACCCTCGTCGCCTTCGCGATCGGGCGCCCGCTGATCCGCTTGAACTACGTGAACGAGTTGCGCAACGCGGGCTTCCGGTACGCGCTGGTGCGGGTGCGGGACGGGGGCGCGGCGATCGGGCTCTACCGAGGCGAAGCCGCCGAACGCACCGTGCTGGGCCGGCGCCTGGACGCGGTGATGGACAACTACCGGCACTGGTTGAACCGGATGATGCTGTTCTTCGGCTGGAACGTGTCGATGAGCCAGGCGATCAACCCGCTGCCGTGGCTCGTGCAGGCCCAGGGTCTGTTCGCGCAACGCATCTCGTTCGGCGGTGTGTGGCAGTCGTCGAACGCGTTCGCCGCGATCCACGACAATCTGTCGTTCTTCCGCAACGCCTACGACCAGTTCGCCAGCTACCGCGCGGCCATCATCCGGCTCGACGGGCTGGCCGACCAGAACGCCCGGGCGGGCAGGTTCACGCCGGTGTGCCCGTCGGACTCCCCCGACGGTCGCGTGGAGGTGTCGGGGGTCGCGGTACGCCGGCCCGACGGCAGCCCGCTGCTGCACCCGCTCGACGTCGCCCTCGAACCCGGGGAGTCACTGGTCGTCACGGGGCCGTCGGGCATCGGCAAGTCGCTGCTGATGGCGAGCCTGGCCGGGGTGTGGCCCTACGCCTCGGGCGAGGTACGCCTTCCCGGTGGACGCGACGGGGTGATGTTCGTCCCACAGCTGCCCTACCTGCCGTTGGGTGAGCTGCGCACCGTGGTGGCCTATCCCCAGTCGCCGGACACCTTCGACGACGCCGCCATGCAGGCGGCGCTGCGCGATGTGGCGTTGCCGCACTTGATGATCCGCCTCGCCGAGGCCCAGGACTGGGCCAAGGTGCTCTCGGTCGGCGAGCAGCAGCGCATCGCGTTCGCCCGGGTCCTGTTGGCTCAGCCGCGGGCGGTGTTCCTCGACGAGTCCACCTCTGCGCTGGACGAGGGACTCGAGGAGATGCTCTACCGCCTGATACGGGAGCGCCTGCCGGACACCATCGTGGTCAGCGTGAGTCACCGTGCCACCGTCCACCCGATGCACGATCGCCGGCTTTCCCTGCTCGGCGACGGTGAGTGGCGGCTGGAGCGACTCGCACCATCGGGTTGACGGCTCCGCAACGCCCCCAGCAGTTTCGCGCGGTACCTTGCCCGCATGGAGGAAATGTTCACCCCGACGCTGGACTGGGGCGATCAGCTGTGGGTCTCTCTTGCCTGGATAGCCAAGGGGTGGCTGTACGCCGCGGTCGCGACGCTGGTCGTGCTGCTGCTCGTCGGCCGGTTCACCACGTGGGGTCGACAGTTCTGGCGCATCTCGGGCGCGTACTTCACCGGCCGCGACAGCATCAAGGTCTGGGCCTACCTGGCGGTTCTGCTGGCCTCGGTGCTGATCAACGTGCGCCTCGACGTGCTGTTCACCTACCAGAGCAATGACCTTCTGACCAGCTTCCAGGTGGTGGTCCAGGGCCTGACCTCGGGCAACGAAGAGGTCAGGCAGTCCGGCATCGACGGGTTCTGGTCGACGATTCTCATCTTCAGCATCCTGGCCACGCTGTCGATCACCCAGCTGCTGCTCGACATGTACCTGTTCCAGCGGTTCTGCCTGCGCTGGCGCGCCTGGCTGACCGACCGGCTGACCGGCGACTGGCTGAACGGCCGCGCCTACTACCGGGCCCGGTTCATCGACGAGACCATCGACAACCCGGATCAGCGCATCCAGTCCGACATCGACATCTTCACCGCCACCAACGGCCCGCAGCCCAACCTGCCGTATTACGGCTCGAGCAACTCGCTTCTGTTCGGCGCGATCTCGGCCGTCATCTCGGTGATCTCGTTCACCGCGATCCTGTGGAACCTGTCGGGGCCACTGACCGTCGCCGGGATCACGTTGACGCACGCCATCTTCTGGATCGCCATCGGCTACGTGCTGTTCGCCACGATCGTCGCGTTCTGGATCGGCCGCCCGATCATCGGACTGTCGTTCCTCAACGAGAAGTACAACGCGGCGTTCCGGTACGCGCTGGTGCGACTGCGGGACGCGTCGGAGGCCGTCGCGTTCTACCGGGGTGAGGCCGCCGAGCGGTCCGGGCTGCGCCGACTCTTCGCCCCGGTCGTCACCAACTACCGGCGCTATGTGAACCGGTCGCTGCGCTTCAACGGCTGGAACTGGTCGATGGGCCAGCTCATCGTGCCGCTGCCCTACCTGGTCCAGTTCCCCCGCTTCGCGGCCGGGGAGATCCCGCTCGGCGCGCTGAACCAGTCGGCGTCGGCCTTCGGCGCGATCCAGGGCGGCCTGTCGTTCTTCCGCAATGCCTACGACATGTTCGCCGGCTACCGGGCCGCGATCATCCGTCTCGACGGCCTGGTCACGGCTGACGAGCAGGGCCGGGCGCTGCCGCACCTCGACGTCGCCGGCTGCACCGGCCAGAACGTCACCCTCGAGAAGGTCGAGGTGCGCACCCCGGACGGCAAGCAGTTGCTCGAACCCGTGGACCTACGCCTGGAGCCGGGCGAATGCCTGATGGTGACCGGCAAGTCCGGCACCGGGAAGACCACGCTGCTGCGCAGCCTGGCCCAGCTGTGGCCGTTCACGTCAGGCCGGTTGACCTACCCGATCGACGAGAACGAGACGATGTTCCTGTCGCAGATGCCGTACGTGCCGCTGGGCGATCTGCGCGCGGTGGTGTCCTATCCGAACAACACCGGCGACCTCAGCGACGACCAGCTCCGGGACGCGTTGCGTACCGTCGCCCTGCCGCACCTGGCCGATCGCCTCGACGAGGTCCAGGACTGGGCCAAGGTGCTCTCCCCGGGCGAGCAACAGCGCATCGCGTTCGCCCGCATCCTGCTGACGCGGCCCAAGGCGGTGTTCCTCGACGAGTCGACCTCGGCGCTCGACGAGGGCCTGGAACTCTCGATGTACGAGCTGGTGCGCACCCGGCTGCCCGACACCATCCTGGTCAGCGTCAGCCACCGCAGCAGCCTGCAGCGTCACCACACCCGGGAGCTGAAGCTGCTCGGCGAGGGCGCGTGGGAGCTCGGGGTGATCGGCGAGGAGCCCGCCCGGGTCTGACGATCAGACGACGGCGGCCGTGGCCCGGCTGGCGGCGTGCCGCCCCGCGCGGCGGCCGAAGAACGACCCCTCGCCCAACTGCGTTCCGCTGGCGTAGCCCACGCCGTCCTGCGCGATGTTCGACGCGCACGCCCCGGCGGCGTACAGGCCCTCGATCGCGCTCCCGTCGGAGCGCAGCACCTCGCCGTCGATGGACACCTTCAGCCCGCCCATGGTGAACCCGGAGTACATGGCGCGGCCCAGGGAGAGGTCGAACGCCGCCCACGGGCCCGTGTCCTGCGCGGCGACGTACTCGGGCTGCTTGTGGAAGTCGGGATCCTCACCGCGCGCAGCGTGGGCGTTGTACCGGTCCAGCGTGGCGGCGAGGTTGCCCGCCGGGATGCCGAGCGCCTCCTCCATCTCGGCCACGGTCTCCCAGCCGTCGATGAACTTGATCAGCGGCATCTCGGGCATCTGCATGTGCGCCTCGTCGACGATCAGGTACGCCACCTGATCGGGCTGTTCGAGCACGAATGCCGACGTCCGGGCGTGGTAGGAGTCCTCCGCGACGAACCGCTTGCCCTCGGCGTTGACGATCACGCCGGTGAGCAGGATCTCCGGCGGGTACGCCGCGGCGGTGATGAACAGCTGATCCATGTGGGTGGCCACGCCGCCGGCCGAGACGCCGAGCCCGATGGCCAGGCCGTCGTCGTTGGGGTTGCCCAGGATGTAGGGGGCGACGGTGCCGTGGTGCTTGGTCTTGCGTTCGGCACCCAGCGCCGGGGTGTACTCGGCCACCAGCTCGGCGTTCATCGCGAAGCCGCCCGCGGCGATCACGACGGCCTTGGCCTTGATGTCGCCGGTCTCGCCGAAGTGCTTCCAGCGCACCCCGGCCACGGCGCCGTCGTCGTCGAGAACCAGCGCGGTCGCCCCGGTCTCGTACCGGAACTGCACCCCCAGCTCCTGCGCGCGGGCGACCAGCAGGTCGATCACCATGCCGGCGCCGCCGAGTTCGCCGGGTACGGGCACCGAGTGGCCGCGGGGCGCCGGGACGGCCTGCTCGCAGAACGGCCAGACCTTCTCGTTGCCCGTGTACGAGAGTCCCTCGGTGCCGGGCGGTACGACGACCTTCCCGGGGTAGTAGCTGCGCTCGAACTGGAAGCCCAGCGCCTCGAGCCAGTCGAAGTGCTCGACGCTGCCCTCGCAGTAGGCCCGGATCTTGTCGTGCTCGGGGTCGCGGGACTGCGAGACCAGGTACTTGTACATCTCTTCGGGGGTGTCCGGATGGCCGGTGGCCTGCTGCACCGCGGTGCCGCCGCCGAGGTAGAAGTGACCGCCCGCCATCGAGGTGGTGCCGCCCGCGGCGGCGGCCTTCTCCAGCACGAGCACCCGTGCGCCGGCTGCGGCGGCGCTGACGGCGGCGCAGCCGCCGGCGATGCCGAACCCGATGACGACGACGTCCGTCTCGTCGGACCAGGAGGTGACGTCGGTTGCGCGGACGGTGTCGGGGATGGGCAAGCTCACTTCTGCTCCTGTTTGATGTGGTCGAAGAACGCGGCGAGGTCGTCGGGGATGTAGGCGATTTCGATGTAGGGCACGCCGGCGTCGGGGGCCTCGAGGTAGGCGAACCGCATGCCGGCCATGGTGCCGGCCATCGCGACCGGGGTGCCGTCGCGCTCGGCGGCGGCCACCGCGGCGTCGAACGACTCGAGGTCGGGTGCGGCCCGGCACACGTGGTGCAGGCCGGGACCGCCGCAATCGAGGAATTCGGTGTAGATGCTCTGCCCGCGCACCGGACAGATCAGCTCGAGCTGGGTGTCCCCCGCGTAGCTCAGCGCGACGTCGGCGACGTGGTCGGCGGGGCGGCCGCGGTAGGTGCAGGAGTCCGGCCCGAAGTGCACGCCCGGCATGCGTACCCAGGTGCGAGCCCCCATCATGGCCGTCAGCGCCGCCTCGGTCGCGTCGAGGTCCCGCGTCACCCACGCGATCTGGACAGGTGTCTGGTCAAGCATCGAGTCGAGAATATCGTCAGCCGGCCGCCGGTGCTAGAACGCGTTCTATTATTGGTGGGCTAACGACAACGCTGACCGCCGCGATGATCACTGCATGCGCACCCCGGCTCGTCGCGCCGCGCCCGTGCTGGTGTGTGCCGGCCTGCTCGCCGGCGCCATCCCCGCACACGCCCTGCCCGCCGAGGTCGACCTGACGGCATATCCGGCGGTCGATCCGGCGCCGTACCAGGTGTCCGGAGCCCATCCGAGCACCTCCGGGTGGATCTTTCGCACCCCCGCAGGCGCTCGGTGCCAGGACAGTCTGATCCCCGACCTCGGAATCGTCTGCTCCGGCCCGCTGGCGGGGACCGACGCGACGACGGTCTCGGTGTCATTGACCCACGAAGCGATGTTCAGCTCCGACATGGGGCCGGCCGGATCAACGCCGGGTTCCGAGCCGCCGCTGCTGCCGGTGGGCTCGCGTTTCGACGCGGGCAACGGCGTGGTGTGCGCCGTCCCGGACGCCGAGACGCTCGCCTGCCACGCGGCCAAGCCGGCGTCCTGGCCGGCCGACACCGCGGACCCGCCGGATCGCCACTACGGCGAGCACGGCTTCGTGACGTCGCCGGGCGGCAGTCGGGGTTACTGAGTCAGCATCTCGGTGAGCAGCTGCACCTGGGTGTCGAAGAGCATCGCGGGATCGGTCAGGGTGTCGGCGCCGTACTGGCCGAATACCTCGAGGCTGATCGCGCCGACGAGTGCCGCCCAGAGCAGGAAGCACCGGCCCAGCGTGGCATCGTCGAGCGTCACCCCGAACTCGGCCTTGAGTTTGCCGAAATCCGATGAGAGTGGTTGTGGCGCAGGCGTTGTGGGGCCAGCGATCGCGCCGGCGGCAACGGCGTCGTCGAGAATTCCGAACAGGGTCCCGATCACCCGGGTGCCGGGTCCGACGGTGCGTTCCGCGGGTGCGTGGTAGCCGGGCACCGGGCTGCCGTACAGCAGCGCCCAGCACGCGGGCTGCTCGAGCGCCCAGGTGCGGGCCGCGCGGGCGACGGCGGCCAGCTGTGTCCGCCAGTCCGGACCCGCGCTGCGGTGCGCTTCGTCGACCGCGTCGGCGAGTTCGGTGTAGGCGTCGATCAGCAGCAGCGTCAGCAGTTCGTCGCGGCTGGCCACGTAGCGGTACACGGCCGAGGACACCATGCCGAGGTCGCGGGCGACCGCCCGCAGTGACAACCCGGCGGCGCCGTCGGTGATCAGGTGGCGTCGGCCGATCTCGACGATCCGCGCCTCGACCTTCGCCCTGCTGTCCTCGCGTTTGCCCACGGCAGCCAGTGTGGCACATCAGAGAGCACTGCTCTTGAATTTCAGCCTGCGTCGTGTCACAGTTTTGAGAGCAGTGCTCTCTGCGCCGAAGATGAGGAGTTCCGACATGACCGACCGCCACACCGCCGCCCGGTACGACGTCCCGGGGCCGAGCGCACGCGCGTTCAACGCCGCGATCCGATGGCTGGCCGAGAGAGGGGTCAGCATCCAGGGCAGCACCGCGCTGCGGGTGCGGGGCCGCGCCAGCGGTGAGCCGCGTCAGGTGGTGATCAATCTGCTGACCGTCGACGGCCGCGACTATCTGGTCTCGCCGCGCGGCAACACCCAGTGGGCGCGCAACGTCCGTGCCGCGGGCGAGGTCGACATCGGCTCCCGCCGCAACGCTCGGACCCGCCGCGTCGCCGAGCTCGCCGACGACGCGAAACCGGCGCTGCTCCGGCGATATCTCGATCGGTGGTACTGGCAGGTCAAGGGCCACATCGGTGGGTTGACACCGGCCTCGACCGATGCGCAGGTGCGCGCGGTGGCGCCGTCGATCCCGGTGTTCGCGCTGTCGGACTAGGGCTGGGCGGAGACCGGCGTGATCTCGCCGGAGGCCGCCGAAATGATGTCGGCACGGGCCTCGGCGCTGGCGGTCTGCCAGGAGACGGCGGCCGGGTAGGTGCCCCACGTGCTGTTGAAGACGCCGATCAGAACGGTGCGGCCGTCAGGCGTGGTGGTGTACACCGGCCCGCCGGAGTCACCTTTGCGACTGACCACGCCGTTCGCCATCGTGAACCAGCCGTTGTTGACGGCCTCGACGGTGCCGCAGCTCTCCCCCGTCACGACGCCGAAGTGGCAGACCGGCATCCCGGCGACGGGCACCACCGCGGCATCGGTGACCAGTGCCTTGCCGCTCGGCAGCACGTTGTTGATGGTGGCCGACGGCAGCAGGTGGATGACCTCCCAGTCGGCGATCTGATGGTTGGTGTCGACGGTCATGCCGTCGGGGGTGTTGTCACGGAAGGAGCCCTGGGTGCCGATCACGGTGCCCGTCTTGTCGGTCACGGTGCCCGAGGCCCGGCAGTGCCCGGCGGTGAACGCGGTGCGGGTGGCGGGGTCGACGTAGCCGAGCGTGCACAGCACGGAGTCCTGGTGGATCTCCATGCCGGGGTGCACCAGCGGGTCGGGCTGCGCGCCGGCGGGGACGGCCGGCATCAGCAGCGCCAGCAGCGCGAGAACGGCGGACGACATGCCAACCGACATGCGATGACGCGATGACAGGCGACGCGGCAGTCTGTTCAGCACGGCCCCTCCACTCTCCCCGGGTGAGTTCTCGGCGACCGCCGCTCACGATGAGGAGGTGATTACCCCCGTGCGCTGACGGTGTAACTGGCTCATCGCGGGTCGATAACGGGGCGTTACACCCGCACGGCCGGCTCCGGCGGGGGGCGGGCCGGATCGCGCGTCAGGAATCGAAGCCGAGCCCCACCGCGTCGAGTCCGCGCAGCAGCAGGTTGCGCCGGCCGCCGTTGTGGTCGGCGCGGTCGAGTGACCAGCGGGTGGCCTGGATGCCGGCGCTGGCGATCGGCTCGGGGGGGAACGGCAGCGGCTTGCGGCGCACCATCTCCAGCTGGGTACGGGGGGTGGAGAGCCCGTCGAGCAGGTCGAGGCACACGTCGGCGGCGAAGCGGGCCGCCCCGACACCGAGGCCGGTGAACCCGTTGACGTAGGCGACCCGGCCGTCGCGCGCGGTCCCCCAGTGCGCGCAGAACCGCGTGTTCGTGTCGATCGCACCGGCCCACCGGTGGGTGAAGCGGACGTCGGACAGGGCGGGGAACGTGAGGAAGAAGTGCGCGGCCAGCCGGCGGTAACTGTCGGTGCGGTCCTCGTAGCTGGACTTGACCTTGCGCCCGAAGTGGTACACCGCGTCGTAGCCGCCCCAGACGATGCGGTTGTCCATCGTCAGGCGGTAGTAGTGGAACTGGTTGGCCGAGTCACCGATCCCCTGGCGGCGCCGCCACCCGATGCGGTCGAGTTGGTCGTCGGTGAGCGGTTCGGTGGCCAGCACGTAATCGTAGACCGGCACGGTGTGGAGGCGGTTGCGGCGCAGCAGGCTGGGAAAGACGTTGGTGGCCAACACGATCTGGCGGCAGGTGAGCACCGGGCCGTCGGTGTCGACGCGCAGCGCCGCCCCGCCGGAGTGGATCTTGCGTGCGGTGGTGTGCTCGAAGATCTCCACGCCGGCCTCCCGGCAGGCGCGGGCGAGTTCCAGTGCGAGCTTCGCGGGGTTGACGATCGCGCAGTCGTCGGCGCTGTAGAGCCCCGCCAGGTAGGTCGGCGAGTCGACCTCGGCCCGCACCGCGGCGGTGTCGAGGAACTCACCGTGGGCCGGGGCCGACTCCGAGAGCCACTCCACCTGGTGGGCTTCGGTGGCCACGGTGAGCATCCCGGTGCGCTGCCACTCGGTGTCCAGGCCGAGTTCGGCGATCTCGGCGGCCATGCCGTCGAGGTTCTCGAGGCCCATCGCCTCGAGTGCCTCGATCTCGTCAGGCCAGCGCGCCTTCCCGTTCTCGTAACCGTGGGTCAGGCTGGCGTCGACGAAACCGCCGTTGCGGCCGGAGGCGGCCCACCCGATGCGGTCGGCTTCGATGAGCACGACTCGGCGGTCGGGGTGGCGGCGCGCGGCGTGCAGCGCGCTCCACAGTCCGGTGTAGCCGCCGCCGACGACCAGCAGGTCAGCGGTCAGCGGCCCCGACAGCGGCGGGTGATGCGGACGCTGGACCGAGCCGGGGTCCAGCCACACCGAGCCCAGCGTGCTGCCGGCCAGGGACCGGTCCACGAGAGCGGGGTCGACCGGGGCGTCGAAGACTGTCTGCACACTGCGCAGACTACGGGCTGACATGGGCCTCAGGGAGCGCCCCGGGCTGGTCTGCCGGGTGCCAGCCGGGCGGACCGAAGACGTAGCCGAGCTTGTCGCGCACGCGGCGCGCCGCCCGGACGTCGCGACCGATCGCGGCGTACTCGCGGGTCTGCAACCGCCAGATGTTGAACGTGTGCACCGGCTTCGTGAGTCCGTAGCGCGGACGGAACACCTCGGGCTGGAAGGTCCGGAACAGCCGGTCCCACAGGATCAGGATGCCGCCGTAGTTGCGGTCCAGGTAGAGCTGGTCCATGCCGTGGTGCACCCGGTGATGCGACGGGGTGTTGAACACGAATTCGACGGGCCGCGGCAGCCTGCCGATCCGCTCGGTGTGGATCCAGAACTGGTAGACCAGGCTGACCGAGAAGCTGAAGAACACCATCCACGGCGGAACACCCAACAGCGGCAACGGAATCCACATCACGATCTCACCGCTGTTGTTCCACTTCTGCCGCAGTGCGGTCGCGAAGTTGAAGTACTCGCTGGAGTGGTGCGCCTGGTGGGTGGCCCAGATCAGCCGGACCCGGTGGGCGATGCGGTGATACCAGTAGAACAGCAGGTCCACCCCGAGGAGCGCGATCACCCAGGTGTACCACTGCGTCGCCGGCAGGTGCCACGGGGCCAGGTAGGTGTAGATCGCCGCGTACCCGAGCAACGCCAGGAACTTCCATGCGCCCATCGTGGCGACCGAGACCAGCCCCATCGAGATGCTCGCCCACGCATCGCGTGCCAGGTACGACCCCACGCCGGGCCGATCCTGTCGATCACCTTCTGTGACAACGTGTTCGAGCTTGCGGGCTGCCACCCACTCGATGACGAGCAGCAGCAGGAAGAACGGGATGGCGAACAGGACCGGATCCCGCATCGCGGGCGGCAGCACGGTGAGGAAACCCGCTGAGGCCACTCGAGGTCCCCTACCGGAAGCTCAGCACGTCGTCGCCCCAGGCCTGGCGAACCGGCGCGTCGAGATCGTCGACGACCGCGTCATGCCTGTCGATCACCAGTGTGGCGCGCGCGCCGTCGTAGGGGCGCCAGTGCGGCGCGGCCGCCGGTGCGCCCGGAACACCGTCGCGGGCGAAGCCGGTCCACCGGGCCCGCATGCGCCGCGACACCTCCGCGCCGGCCGCGCGGCCACCGAGCGCGAACATCGGATCCTTGCGCCCCGCGCCCAGATTGCCCCATACGAAGGGCAGCTCGGTGGCGTGGGCGGCGGGCATCCGGAGCACGCGCAGCATCGGGGTCGCGAAATCGAAGCGGTACAGGTACACGGGCGCGGTCGCCCGGTGACCGTCGGCGAACCAGATCGAGGGCATCCGGAAGCCGAGGTCACTGGCCAGCCCCAGGCCCTTGCCCGCCCGCCTCCCGCGGTACATGCCTTCGAGCTGCGCTCGCTCGGGCAGTGTCAGCTCCGGTTGTTCGGCGGCGATCTGGGCGAACATCGCCTGGATCGCATCGGCCTTGATCGGCAGGAGCGGCAGCTTCATGTAGCGGAACAGCGCCGCCTCGTTGCGGTTGGTGCCGATGATCAGCGGCACCGGGTGCGTCTGCCCGTTCTGGGCGAGCCGGATCGGATAGTCCGGCACCAGGTCGCGGTCGACGATCGGCGCGAAGGCCAGCCGACCCGGGGTGCGCACCGGGACCTCGTTGAACACCGTGCGTGACGCCTCCACGATCGCCCCGGTGGGCAGCCGGGCGAGCCGGGACAGTTCGTCACGGCCCACCCCGACGACGTCGAGGAACCGCGCTGCGATGCGGCCGGCCTGTTCGGCGTCGTAGGAGGAGGTCACCGGCGAACTCTGCGCGATCGCGGCGTGGAAGAGCCCCTTGGCCGCAGGTGCACCGAGCAGTGTGGTCACCACACCGCCGCCGGCCGATTCGCCGAACAGGGTCACCCGGCCCGGATCGCCACCGAAACCGGCGATGTTGTCCCGCACCCAGGTGAGCGCGGCGAGCACGTCGCGCAGTCCGACGTTGGTGGCGAAGCGCTCGGAATCGGCATCGAGCGCGGCGAGCTCGAGGAAGCCCAGCGCTCCGAGCCGGTAGTTGACGGTGACCACGATGACGTCGCCGTCGGCGGCGAGCCGCCCGCCGTGATAGAGCGGCTGGCTGGCCGCACCCAGGATGTAGGCCCCGCCGTGCACCCACACCATGACAGGCTTGCCGGCTCCCGGTTCGGTGCCCGACGGCGCCCAGACGTTGAGGGTGAGGAAGTCCTCGCCCTGGGGAGCGCCGAGGGGAAGGGGAATGCGCGGGTCGGTCGGCTGTGGGCAGGCCGGCCCGACACGGGAGGCGTCGCGCGGTTCCTTCCAGGCGGTCGGTGGCACCGGCGCACGCCAGCGCAGGTCGCCGACGGGCGGGGAGGCGTACGGGACCGCCTTCCAGGATGCGAACGTGCCGTCGTCGACACCGCGGACCGGCCCGTGAGTGGTGTCGACCACCGGATGACCACTCGCGGTGCTGCGGGTCTCGTCGGAGCGTGCTTCCGCGGTCATCTCAGTGGATCTCCTTCGATCGAAGGGCGCGTGGGCCCCCGGTACTCGCCCCGGTACGCCACTGTACCAGCGCTGCTCGGCGTCATCGTCCAGCTCTGCCGCTCAACACACCGCCCAGGGCCAGCAGGCTGATACCCGCCGCCACGACGATCAACAGCCCGACGCGCAACCCTGCCGCGTCGGCGACAACACCGACGATCAGAGGTGCGCCGAGGAAACCGACGCGCATCAGCCAGGTCAAGATCGTCAGACCGGTGCCGGCGCGCAGCCCGGGAAGCTCGTCGGCGGCGCGCATCGCTGCAGGCACCGCCGTCGCCACGCCGAACCCGGCCGCGGCGAATCCGGCGATGCTGCCCGGCACCGATGGAAACGCCAGCGCGGCGCCCATCCCCATCGCCGTGACCACCCCGCCGGCCCGCACCACGGCGCGGTCACCGAAACGGTCGACCAGGCGGTCGCCGATGAATCGCCCGATGCACATGGCGCCGACCAGGGCGACGTAGCCGAACGCCGCCACCGGCCCGGCGGCACCCAGGCTGTCCCGCAGGTACAGCGTCGCCCAGGAACTGCCGGCGTCCTCCACGGCGGCACCCGCGATCGCGATGCCGACCAACGCCAGCAGGACCAGATACACGGCCCCGCCCGCAGGAGCGGGGCCGCCGTGGCCGCTCGGACGGTCCTCGTGGTCGGGTCCGTGCAGCAGGAACGGATACGCCGCGGCCGCCACCGTGCAGAACAGCGCCGCTGAGAGGCCCAGGTGCACGGTCCGCGGCAGGTGCACGGCGATCGCGCCCGCGGCCATCAGCCCGCCCACCACTGCTCCCACCGCCCAGACGGCGTGCAGGGAGTTGATGATCGAGCGCCCGTATTGTCGTTGCAGCCGTAGAGCGTTCACGTTTTGCGCGACGTCGGTGATCGCGTCCGCGGCGCCGGCGACGAAGAGCGCCGCGGCGAGCGTGACGGCGCTGGGCGCAGCCGAGGCCATCACGATGAACCCCGCGAGGATCAGCGTGGTGCCGAGATTCACGCGGGCCGACTGGTAGCGCCGGATCAGCAGTGCCGCGGCGGGGCCGGCGATCAGGGCGCCCGCCGAAAATGCGGCCACCGAGCCGCCGAGCATCGCGTTCGACAGCCCCAGGTCGGTCTTGACCTCGGGCAGCCGCGGCAACAGGTTGGCGAACAGTGCACCGTTGGTGAGGAAGACGGCGCCGATCGCGATCCGGGCTCGCCGGTCGCGCGCCTGGCCGCCGTCGAGCGGGTGGGGCGCCATGGTGGCTGTGACCCTACCGGCGGACCGGGCGGTCGCTGCGACGCGGCCGTGCCGACGCGGCAAGATGGCGCGCATGTCCATGCCGATGCCCGAGGACCGTTCGTCGCTGCTCGCCCTGGCCGCCCGGTACGGCGTGGCCACCGAGTACCAGGACTGGTCGGGTCGCCACGTCGCCGTGCCCGACACGACGCTCGTGGCTGTGCTGGGCGCCCTGGGCGTCGCTGCGGGAACCGACGACGAGCGGACGGCCGCTCTGACCGCACACGACCGGGCCTACTGGGCGCGGTCGCTGCCCGCGTCGATCGTCGCGCGGGCGGCGACGGCGACGCCGTTCTGGGTGCACGTCACCCACGGCGACCCCGTGGACGTATGGCTGCAGCTCGAGGACGGCACCCGTCGCGACGGTCTGCGACAGCTCGAGAACAACCGGCCCCCTTACGATCTCGACGGCCGCCTGGTCGGCGAGGCGACCTTCGAACTGCCCGACGACCTGCCGCTCGGCTATCACCGGGTGCACTTGCGGGTCGGCGCGTTCGACACCGCCGTGACGGTGATCGTGACGCCGTCGCACATCGCCACCCCGGTGCGCATGGGTGCCCGCCGGCTCTGGGGGCTGTCCACCCAGCTCTACAGTGTGCGCTCCGAGAAGTCCTGGGGCGTCGGCGATCTGACCGATCTGACCGATCTGGCCGTGTGGTCGGCGGGACAGCACGGCGCCGGCTTCATCCTGGTCAACCCGCTGCACGCGGCCGCGCCGACACCGCCGATGGAGCCCTCGCCGTATCTGCCGACGTCGCGCCGATTCGTGAATCCGCTGTACCTGCGCGTCGAAGCCGTGCCGGAGTACGCCTACCTGCGCCACCGCGGCCGCGTGCGGAAGGCGCACGCGCGGGTGCAGGCCCGCGCCGCCCGGGCGCACAGCATCGATCGCGACCGTGCATGGGAGGCCAAACGTGCTGCGCTGCAGAGCGTTTACCTAGTTCCGTTCAGTCGCGGCCGCGAGCTCGCCTATCAGGGGTACTGCCGGCGGGAGGGAACCCCACTCGACGATTTCGCCACCTGGTGCGCGCTGTCGGAACAGTACGGGTCCGACTGGCGCGCCTGGCCGGAGGAACTGCGGCACCCGCGCAGCGAGGCGGTCGCCGCGTTCGCCGCGGAGCATTCCGCCGCGGTCGATTTCCACCGTTGGTTGCAGTGGCTGCTCGACGAGCAGCTCGCCGCGGCGCAGGCCGGCGCGGTGGGTGCGGGTATGGAGGTGGGCGTGATGGCCGACCTCGCGGTCGGGGTGGACCCCGCAGGTGCCGACGCGTGGGCGCTGCAGGACGTGTTGGCCCTCGGCGTGACCGCGGGCGCGCCGCCCGACGAGTTCAACCAGCTGGGGCAGGACTGGTCGCAGCCGCCGTGGCGACCCGACCGGCTTGCCGAGGTCGCCTACGAGCCGTTCCGCGCGCTGGTGGCCGCGGCCCTGCGCCACGCCGGCGGCGTGCGCATCGACCACATCATCGGACTGTTCCGGCTGTGGTGGATTCCCGCGGGCGTCGCGCCGACCGAAGGCACCTACGTGCGCTACGACCACGAGGCGATGATCGGGATCGTCGCGCTCGAGGCATACCGGGCGGGTGCGGTCGTCGTCGGCGAGGATCTGGGCACCGTCGAGCCCTGGGTGCGTGACTACCTGCGGGACCGGGGTCTGTTCGGCACGTCGATCCTGTGGTTCGAGGCCGGTTCCGACGGTGCGCCGCTGCCGGCCGAGCAGTGGCGGCAGGCCTGTCTGTCGGCGGTCACCACCCATGACCTACCGCCCACCGCGGGCTATCTGGTGGGCGAACACGTCCGGCTGCGTGACGAGCTGGGCCTTCTCACCCGCCCCGCCGAGCAGGAATGGGCGGCCGACCGCGCGCATCGCGACGCCTGGCTCGCGGAGTTGCGCCGGGTGGGCCTGCTCGCCGAGCAGTCGGACCCAGGTGTCGATATCGATGTCGATGAGGTCGTCATCGCCTTGCACCGTTATCTGGGTCGTAGTCCGGCGCGCCTGCTGGCGATGTCGCTGGCCGACGCCGTCGGTGAGACCCGGACCCAGAATCAACCCGGAACCACCGACGAGTACCCGAACTGGCGGGTGCCGCTGGCCGGGCCCGACGGCCGCCCGGTGCTGCTCGACGCGCTGTTCGACGACGCCCGCGCCGCGGCACTGTGCGACGTCATGCGCGCCGCGGCCGAGCTCCCGTGACCGTCACATGACACCGTCGGTCGCGGCGGCCTGTAACGCGGGCGGCCCCTGCAGCGGTTTCACAATCGTCACCGCTGCGATATGTTCGCACCGCGTCGCCGACCCGAGGAGAGAGTTGTCGTGAGAAAGCTCGCCGTGTTCAGCGGTGGCCTGGTGGCCGCCGGAACGATCGCCCTGGTCGGGGCCGGTGCCGCGCTGTCTCAGCCGGCGGGGGCGCCCAGCCCGTACAACGTGACCGGTGAGCAGTACGGTCGCGCGCTGGCGATCCTGAAGAGCCAGGGCATCAAGGCCTACTTCGGCGGTTCCCGGGGCAGCGTGCTGCCGCAGTCGGCGTGCCTCGTCGATCAGCAGAAGGTCACCAGCGGCGGCCGGATGCTGTTGTCGCTGGACTGCACGCAGGCCGCCGCCGACCAGATCAAGGCGCAGGGCCCGGTGGGCGGACCCACGGTCGGCGCCAACGGCGTGACCACCGTGACGCCGACGCCGGTCGTGCCGATCGCCGGGGCCCCCGGTGCCGGTGCTCCCGTCGCCGGAGCGCCGCAGCAGATCCCCGGCGGGCCGGCGATCCCAGGCCAGCCGCTGCCTGCCAGCTGAGCTGATTACCCGGGACCCACGGTCCCATCAACAGCGGTGTTCGTCGTAAACTCCTCGACATGCTGCGACCCCGCCGCGACGCCGCGACCGTCGACGACATCGATCCCGGGCCTGTGCAGATCCAGGCCCGTAAGGTCGACTTCGACGTCAGCGATGTTCCGCTGCACTGGATTCCGGGCCATCCGGCCGCCTCGCACGTGATCAGCGTGCTCAACCTGGTGCTGCCCGCGGGTGAGCGCTGGTTCGTGCAGACGTTCAACGAGGCGCTGCCCATGGTCACCGATCCGCATCTCGCCGACGACATCCGCGGGTTCATCGGTCAGGAGGCCACGCACGCCGACGTGCACAACGCGATCCTGCACGAGTTCATGGTCGAACGCGGCGTCGACCCGGGTCCGATCCTCGCGCAGGTCGAGCACGTCTTCTCCCGGGTGCTCGCGCCGGTCGACTCCGCCGACCCCGGCGTGCGCCTGAACCATCTCTGTGAGCGGTTGTGGCTCATCGCCGCGATCGAGCACTACACCGCGGTGATGGGCGATTTCGCGCTGAACTGCACCTGGGATGACCACGGTGCCGACCCCACGCTGACCGACCTGTTCCGCTGGCACGGCAGCGAGGAGGTCGAGCACCGCAGTGTCGCCCACGACGTCGCGACGTACTTCCACGACAGCTACCTGTCCCGCATCCGGGCGATGACGGTCGCGGCGTCCATGCTGTTCGTGTTCTTCCAGCGCACCGCGTGGTACCTGGTCAAGACCGACCCCGCGGTGACGGCGTCGTGGTGGGGTTTCAACCGGATGCGGATGCGCGACTCCAAGCTGGGCCTGCTGCCGCGCTACCGCTCGCTGTTCGGATCGAGCACTCTGACCTACTTCCGGCGCGGCTATTCCCCGGAGCAGTTCGGGTCCACCGCGCAAGCGGTCGCCTACCTGGCGAGCTCGCCGGCGGCGCGCGCGGCTCATCTGTGACGTCCGTGATCGGCAAGCATTACCGGCAGACGCCGCCCAGCGCATCGGGACGCAGCCGCCACGACCCGGTGCTGGCGCTGGCCAGCGCGGGATTCGCGCGGTTGTTCTCCGTCACCGCGACGCGCCGGATCCGTCCGCCGAGCAGGCAGGGGCGGGCGACGCTGGCGCTCACCGTGCGCGGGCGGCGGGTGGTGGCCCACGATCAGGACGTCGTCGAGTTCACGCTCGGCGCGGCCGACGGCGCCGCGCTCCCCCGCTGGTATCCGGGTGCCCATCTGGACGTGCATCTGCCGAGTGGCCGAATTCGCCAGTACTCGCTGTGCGGCGACCCGGCCGAGTCCGGCGAGTACCGCATCGCGGTGCGCCGCATCCCTGACGGCGGCGGAGGGTCGGTCGAATGCCATGACGCCCTGTCTCCCGGCGCCGTGGTGCACACCCACGGCCCGCGCAACGCGTTTCCGCTGACGGTGCCCGGGCACGGATCCCCCACCCGCCGTGTGCGATTCATCGCCGGCGGCATCGGGATCACCCCGATCCTGCCCATGCTGCGGGCGGTGCGGCACCTCGGCGTGGAGTGGTCGATGATCTACACCGGCCGCAGCCGCGACAGCCTGCCGTTCGTCGACGAGGTGGCCGCCCTCGGCGCGGCGATCCGCACCGATGATGTGAACGGATTACCCTCGGCGGCAACGCTTCTCGGTGATTGCCGGGCGGGCACCGCGGTGTACGCGTGCGGTCCGGCGCCGATGCTGACGGCAGTGCGCGCGGCGGTGGTGGACCGCGCCGACGTGGAGTTGCATTTCGAACGGTTCGCGGCAGCTCCGGTGCAGGACGGCAGCCCGTTCGACGCGAGCGTGGCGTCGACCGGTACCACGATCGCCGTGGGTGCCGAGGAGACCCTGTTGGCGGCGTTGCAGCGGGCCGGGATCTCGGCACCCTACTCGTGCCAGCAGGGATTCTGCGGCACCTGCCGGGTCCGGGTCCTCGACGGCGCGGTGGACCATCGTGACACGCTGCTCACCGACCCCGAACGGGCGGCCGGCATGATGTTGACCTGCGTGTCCCGCGGCAGCGGACCGTTGACCCTGGACCTCTAATCCCGACCGTCGACCACGGCCTCGATCAGCGCATCCAGCAGCGGCAGTTGACTTTTGAGCAGTTTCACGCGCGCTGTCTCGAGGTCCCACCAGGCGACCCGGTCGAGTTCGGGGAACTCCGCCATCCGCCCCGACCGCGGCGGCCATTCCATCGTGAACGTGTTGCTGACGGCGGCGCTGACGTCGAGGTCGCCCCGCACCGCGAACGCCGTGACGACCTTGCCGCCGGACTGACGCACCGGCGGCAGCTCGAGGCGCGGCCCGGTCGGCGCGGGCGTACCGATCTCCTCGGCGAACTCGCGTTGCGCGGCCGCCCAGGGATCTTCGCCCTCGTCGTACTCGCCTTTCGGAATCGACCATGCGCCGTCGTCCTTGCGCGCCCAGAACGGCCCGCCGGGATGGCCCAGCAGCACCTCGAGCCCGTTCTCCCCCTCTCGGTAGAGCAGGAGTCCGGCGCTGCGCGAGGGCTTGCGGGAAGACACAACCGACAATAGCCCGTGCGAGGATGGAGGCGATGACCCGTCCCACGCGGCGTATGCTCACCTCGCTGTGGTCGGCGACCACCATGGTCCCGGTCAACAGCGGCGCCGCAGCCGCCTATCGCACGCTGTTCGTGACGGTCCGCCGCCTCGTTCTCGGGCGCCGGATCACCGTTCGCCTCGACGACGGCGATCTCGCGCTGACCGTCACGCGGTTCGATTCGCGGCTCGACGTGCACGGCCTGGCGGTCGGCCAGCTCACGGACGTTCGTCTCATCGCCTCCGACATCCGTTGGCAGGGCGGCGTTCTCAACACCGCAACCGTGATCCTGCACAATGTTCACGTGCGGCCGGGCGCGCCGCCCACGCTGGTGGCCGCCCCGGTGGAGGTGACGCTCGAGGTGCCGGCACCGATGGTGGACGACCTGTTCGGGCGGGCGGCGCCGCGGCTAACCGGCGAGGTCGACGAGGACGGGGTGGCCCGCATCCGGTTTGCCCGCAGGCCCCGGTTCGGCCATGTCGAGGTCGATGTCAGCGTCGACGGTTCGACACTGTGGCTGCAGGCCCACACGGTGGCCCTGGGCACCAGGCGCTGGCGGCTGCCGGCGCGCACCCCGGCCTACCCGGTCAGGCTGCCCGAGCTGGCCCATGGCCTGACGCTGACCGGGGTCGAGTTCGCGCCCCGGGTGGTCCGGGTGACGGGCACACTGCCTCAATGGCGTGCTGAGCTCGACCGGAAACGCCTGGAGGACAGCATCACTCAGCTCAGCGTCGGCATGGTCTTGAACCTGACCCGGCTGGGCCGGTCGCGTTAGAGTCTGCTGTCGTGGTCGCTCACACCGGATACAGCCGCTACGTCGCCCTCGGCGACAGCCAGACCGAGGGACTGTGGGACGGCGACGATGCGGCGGGACTGCGGGGGTTCGCCGACCGGCTGGCCGAGCGGCTCGATGAGCTGCGGCCTGGTCTGCAGTACGCGAACCTGGCGGTGCGCGGCAACCAGATCCGCGATGTGGCGGACGTTCAACTGCCGGCAGCGGTGGCGATGGGCGCCGACCTGATCACCCTGTGCATAGGCATGAACGACATGACCCGTCCCGGAACAGGTTTCGAGCGGGCGCTGGCCCAACTCGATGAGGTGCACGGCGCGCTGGCGGCATCCGGCGCGACGGTGGTCACGACGACGTTCCCCGACCTCGCCCGGATCCTGCCGATCGGGCGTGTGCTGGGCAGCCGGGTCCTCGCGATCAACGAGGTGATCCGTTCGGCCGCCGCACGGCACGGTTTCGCGCTGGTCGACCTGTACCGGGCGCCGTCGATGACCCAACCCGACACGTGGAGCCCGGACCGGGTGCACGGTTCCCCGCGCGGGCACCAACTCTTCGCCGACGCGGCGGCTGAGGCGCTCGCCTTACCGGGCAGCTCCCCCGCCTGGGCCACCGCGGATCCGACGGCCCCCCCGCCGTCGCTGCGGTCGCGCGCCTACTCGCAGGCGCTGTGGACGCAGAACATGCTGATGCCCTGGCTGTGGAACCACCTGCGGGGCAGGTCGGTCAGCGATACCCGCGGTCCGCGACGGCCCGAACTGACCCAGCTCGTCGGCTGACCCGGGCTCAGATTCCCGTCCACGTCGTGTCGAGTTCATGCGCGACGTCGATGACCTTGGCCTTCTGCGACTCCGGGCTGTCGATCTCACCCGCGACGTGCGCCGCGATGAACCGCCTGATCTCGGCGTCCACACCGCCGATGATGCGCACCACTTCGCCCCGCAGCGATTTCGATGTCACATGGATCGCGATGTCGCTGGCACGCGGCTTCTCGACGTCGATGATCAGCAGCAGCGGTTCGGCGGCGCGGGCCACAGCGCGCAGCGAGATCTCGCCGAACACCATGAACCTGGGCTTGTCGATGCGCAGATCGACCACCATGTCGATCTCGAGCGGGATACGGATCGCGAACGTGATCTCCTCGGCCACGCGGCGGTTCACCCGTGGCGTCAAGATGCGCACCTTGGCCGTCACCTTGGCCAGCCGGCCAGGCCCCTGGGCGATCGGTCCCATCTCGAAGGCGTCGCCGGCGATCTGCCCGATCGCCTCGCCCACCCGTTCTTCGGTCACCGCGACCTCGAAGAACCGACGGCCGAACTCTTCGTAGCTCATGTACGTCGTGGCAGCGCGGGAGGTGGTGTCCATGGTCCTGCTACGTTCTCACGTTCGCCGCGCCGGAGGCGACAACACCGCCGTTCTGGGGCTCAGTCGGTGTCGGTGAAGATGCGCAGCCGGCTCAGCTGTGCGCGGGAGGCTCCGCGGGCCCGGTACTCCCCGATCAGGATCGCGGGGCGGTCGGCGGTATGCACCCGGGCCACGACGGATCGACCGGAGCGGATTCGTTTGTCCCAGCGGGCACCCGAGAGCAGCCGGGCGAGGTCGGAGGCGGTCCGCGGTTCGTCGTCCCCGGCGGTCATCACCACGCCCGCGGTGCGGCGCCGCAGCCCCACCTCGTCACCGGCGCAGGCATCCTCGAGTACCCGCGCAAAGGCTTTTCCGGCGCCGCTGCCCGTGCCCTCGAACCCGCGTAGGAAGGCGACACTGCCGCCGACGCCCTGGTGGGTGGCCATCGCGCGACCCAAGGTCAGGCCGGCGGACAACGCCCCGAAGCCGCCGCGCAGGAACCGGCGGATCATCGCGGGCAGTTCCCAGTAGGCGGACAGTCCCGCGATCCGGAGCCCGTCCGGGGTGTGCGCCATGTCGTAGCGGATGTACGTGGGCACGTGCATGGTCAGCGTCGGCGACATCCGCACCGCCAGGGTGAGGTCGCGCAGCACCGTGGTGCCGACAACCAGGTCGGCGTCGAGGTCGTAGGTGATCTCGCGCGGGCCGATGAACGTGTCGTAGAAGTGCCCGATCGCGGCGCGGCCGCGGTGGGGCGCCGAGCCGACGGGGTCCTCGACTCTGCCGTCGGCGGCGAACAGTCCGAGCCAGCCGGAGCGGTCGTGCGCGCCGGCGGCGGCCAGGGAACGCTGGGCGGCCGACAGGACGTCGGCACGCGAAGAGGCCATACGGTTGCCTACCACTCGCCGGCACCGGCAGTCGACTGACCCCGCCGGCACAGGCACACTGGAGGCATCTGCTGTGCGCGTCACAGCCTGCGAGGAGGCGACCATGAGCGGTAACGGACCTTTCGGCTTCGATCCGGAGGACTTCGACCGGGTGATCCGCGACGCCGGCGAGGGTTTGCGGGATGCACTCGGCAAGTTCATGACGACGTCGGGCGAGCGCGCCGGCTGGTCGGTGCTGTTCGACGACCTCGCTCGCGGCGGGCGGCCGCGCCGGCCCGAGACAGCCGGCGAGACCGGTGACGGCGTGTGGGCGATCTTCACCGTCGACGCGGCCGGCGGCGCACACATCGAGCAGGTGTTCCCCACCGAACTCGATGCTCTGCGCGCCAACAAGGACAACACCGACCCGACGCGTCGGGTCCGCTTCCTTCCCTACGGCATCGCGGTCAGCGTGCTGGACGCCTCTCGACAGGACGCGGCGGCCGACGTCGAGCCCGGCACGGGCGGCGACACGGCGGAGTGAGGCAGGCGTTTCACATCTGTGACGCGTAGCGCACCGGCGGCGATGTAGTTAGCGGCACCACACTGACTTGATCTACTGTGTGTCCGATGAGAAGTTATACCGGCTAAGTTACTATCGCCGGAATACCGCACGAGGCCAGGGAATACATTGCGCGGCACGGGCCGGGAGCAGATCGGGAGACGCAGGTCGTGATGAAGGTTGCCAGGAAGGTGTGGCTACCGCTGCTGATCGTGTTCGTCGTGGTCGTCGCCGGTCTGACCGTCTCCCGGATCCGGACGTTCTTCGGTTCCGAGGGCATCATCGAGACGCCGCGCAACTTCGCCGACCTGCCCGAGCCGTTCGATCCCAAGGTGGTCCGCTACGAGATCACCGGCACCGGCAGCTACGCCGACATCAACTATCTCGATCTCGACGCCAAGCCGCAGCGCGTGGACAACGCGGCGTTGCCGTGGTCGCTGACCCTGTCGACGACCGAGCCGTCCGCGGCCCCGAACATCGTGGCTCAGGGTGACGGCAGTTCGATCACGTGCCGGATCCTGGTCGACGACGAGTTGCGTGACGAGAAGACGACCACCGGGCTCAACGCTCAGACCTTCTGCTTCGTGAAGTCCGCATGAGCGCACCCGTTCACGACGCCCCGACCGACGCCCACCCGCCTTCTCGTCCGCACCGGCCGCTCATCCCGCGACTGATCCGCACGCTGGCGCTGCCGATCGTGCTCGGCTGGGTCGCGGTGATCATCATCTTGAACACCGTCGTCCCGCAGCTCGAGGTCGTCGGACAGCAGCGCGCGGTGTCGATGAGCCCCGACGACGCGCCGTCGCTGATCTCGATGAAGAAGGTCGGTGAGGCGTTCGAGGAGGGCGACTCCGACAGCTCGGTGATGATCGTCTTCGAGAGCGACAAACCGCTGGGCGACGAGGCCCACGCCTGGTACGACCAGATGGTCACGAAGCTCGAGGCCGACACCACGCACGTGCAGTCGGTGCAGGACTTCTGGAGTGATCCGCTCACCGCGGCCGGGTCGACCAGCAATGACGGCAAGGCCGCCTACGTCCAGGTGAAGATCGCCGGTAACCAGGGCGAATCGCTGGCCAACGAATCGGTCGAGGCGGTCCAGAAGATCGTCGAATCCGTGCCTCCGCCGCCGGGCGTGAAGGCCTACGTGACGGGGCCCGCCGCGTTGGCGGCCGATCAGCACATCGCCGGTGACCGCAGCATGAGGATGATCGAGGCGGCCACGTTCACCGTCATCATCATCATGTTGCTGCTGGTGTACCGCTCCATCGTCACGGTGCTGATCACCCTGGCGATGGTGGTGCTGGCGTTGGCGACCGCGCGTGGGCTGGTGGCCTTCCTCGGCTACCACGAGATCATCGGCCTCTCCACGTTCGCCACGAACCTGCTCGTCACGCTCGCGATAGCCGCGGCCACCGATTACGCCATCTTCCTTATAGGTCGCTATCAGGAGGCGCGCAGTGTCGGCGAAGACAAAGAGACCGCCTTCTACACGATGTTCCACGGCACCGCGCACGTCGTGCTCGGATCGGGCCTGACGATCGCCGGTGCGACGTTCTGCCTCAGCTTCACCCGGCTGCCCTACTTCCAGACCCTGGGTGTGCCGCTGGCCATCGGCATGGTGATCGTGGTGCTCGCCGGCGTCGTGCTGATGGTGGCGATCATCTCGCTGGCCACCCGCTTCGGCCTGCTCGAACCCAAGCGCGCCATGCGCATCCGCGGCTGGCGCAAGATCGGCGCCGCGATCGTGCGCTGGCCGGGCCCGATCCTGGTGGGCGCCATTGCGCTGTCGCTGGTGGGCTTGCTGACGCTGCCCGGCTATCAGACCAACTACAACGACCGGAACTATCTGCCCGCCGATCTGCCGGCCAACGAGGGTTACGCCGCCGCCGACCGGCACTTCTCGCAGGCCCGGTTGAATCCGGAACTGCTGATGATCCAAAGCGATCACGACCTGCGCAATTCGGCGGACTTCCTGGTCATCGACAAGATCGCCAAGGCGCTGTTCCGGGTCGAGGGCATCGCCCGTGTGCAGGCCATCACCCGGCCCGACGGCAAGCCGATCAAGCACACGTCGATCCCGTTCCAGATGAGCATGCAGGGCACCACCCAGCGGCTGAACCAGAAGTACATGCAGGACCGGATGGCCGACATGCTCGATCAGGCCGCCGAGATGGACAAGACCATCGCCACGATGGAGAAGATGTCCGGCCTGACCAAGCAGATGTCGGAAGTCACCCACTCCATGGTCACCAAGATGAAGGGCATGTACGTCGACATCGAGGCGCTGCGTGACAGCATCGCGAACTTCGACGACTTCTTCCGGCCGATCCGCAACTACTTCTACTGGGAACCGCACTGCTACAACATCCCGGTGTGCTGGGCGATCCGCTCGGTGTTCGACACGCTCGACGGCATCAACGTGATGAGCGACGACTTCCGGGAGATCATCCCGGAGATGGAGCGGCTGGACACCCTGATGCCGCAGATGGTCGCGTTGATGCCCGAGATGATCTCCACGATGAAGACCATGAAGTCCATGATGCTGACGATGTATCAGTCGCAAAAGGGCATGCAGGACCAGATGGCGGCGCAACAAGAGGATGCCGACGCCATGGGCGAGGCGTTCGACGACTCGATGAACGACGACTCGTTCTATCTGCCCCCGGAGATCTTCGACAACAAGGATTTCCAGCGCGGCCTGGAGCAGTTCCTGTCCCCCGACGGCAAATCGGTGCGGTTCATCATCGCCCACGAGGGTGACCCGCTGACTCCCGAAGGCATCGCGCGGATCGACAAGATCCGCAACGCCGCGAAGGAGGCGATCAAGGGCACCCCGCTGGAGGGCTCGACGATCTACCTCGGTGGTACCGCGGCCACCTTCAAGGACATGAAGGACGGCAACAACTACGACCTGTTGATCGCAGGCATCTCCGCACTGGGGCTGATCTTCATCATCATGTTGATCCTGACCCGCGCCATCGTCGCGTCGGCGGTCATCGTCGGCACGGTGGTGATCTCGCTGGGCGCCTCGTTCGGGCTGTCGGTGCTGTTCTGGCAGCACATCCTGGGTCAGCCGCTGCACTGGATGGTGCTGGCGATGGCGGTGATCATCCTCCTGGCCGTCGGCGCCGACTACAACCTGCTGCTGGTCTCCCGGTTGAAGGAGGAGATCCACGCGGGCATCGGCACCGGCATCATCCGCGCGATGGGCGGCAGCGGTTCCGTCGTCACGGCCGCGGGATTGGTGTTCGCGCTTACGATGATGTCGATGGCGGTCAGTGAGCTGACCATCATCGGGCAGGTCGGTACGACGATCGGGCTGGGGCTGCTGTTCGACACGTTGGTGATCCGAGCGTTCATGACGCCCGCGATCGCGGCGCTGATGGGCCCGTGGTTCTGGTGGCCGCAACGGGTGCGACGGCGTCCCGTTCCGGCGCCGTGGCCGAGACCCGGTGGCTTGCAGAGTGATCCGGCAGAAGGAGTGAGGACATGAGACGAGTTCTGATGGGGATCGCTGCGGCGGCGTTGACGGTCGGGGCGATGGGTGCCGCGGCACCCGCGATGGCCGACCCGGACACCGACTTCGCCAACGAGCTGCACGTCTACGGGATCTACGGGCAGAAGGACTACAACGCCTGGATCGGCAAGATCATGTGCAAGCGGCTCTACACCGGGGTGGACCCCGATGTGTTCGCCACGGCGCGCTTCATCCAGATGAACATGGAGAAGGGCACCACCACCGAACAGACCTACCAGTTCATCGGCGCGGGTCTGCGCACCTATTGCCCGGAGAAATTGTCGGTTCTGGACGCCGCCCGCCAGCCATGACGTCGACCACCCGCAGACGGTTCAACGAGGCCGTCACGGGGTTCTGGGGTTTCGCCGCACCGATCTACGACACCGCGGTGGTGCAGCGGTGGGTCTACCGACCGGCCCAGGATGAGGTGATCGCGCTTCTGCAGGCGCACGGCTCTCATCTGATCGCTGACATCGGTTGCGGCACAGGCATTCTCGCTGACCGGATCGCCCGGGAAGTCCAGGGCGCTCGCGTCACCGGGGTCGACATGTCCGACGGCATGCTGGCCGAGGCGCGCCGCCGCTCCAGTGCGGTGCAGTGGGTACGGGCGCCCGCCGAGCAGCTGCCGTTCGCCGACGGCAGCCTCGACGCGGTGGTGAGCACGTCGGCGTTCCACTGGTTCAATCAGCCTGCGGCGCTGCGGGAGTTCCACCGGGTGCTCGCGCCCGGTGGTGTCGCGGCGGTGGCGACGCTGAGCCCGCGCCGGCTGGTGCCGGTCGATCTGTTGCCCGCGGTGCGCCTGCCGGCCTACGACGCGCCGGACCCGGCGGCGATGCGGCGGCTGTTCACCGACGCCGGCTTCACCGTCGCCGATCAGCACCGTGTGCGCCGCCCGGTGTGGACGCAGGTGTTCTCCGATCTGATCACCGTCGGCGAGGTATCCCCACAGCCGAATTGATCCCCAGGTGTTTCGCCCGTCAGCGTCGCCGGCCGGCGCGTGCGGCGAAAGCATCAAGTGCGGCAAGCACTTCGGGCGAACGCCATACCCGGTTACGAGGCCCGCTGGCTGCCTCGACGAGTATCCCCGCCTCGGCGAGCGGGTTGAGGTAGCGGTGTGCGTTGGTGGACTCGATGCCGAGCTCCTGCGCCAACAGCGCGGCATTCACGACCGGGCGACGGGTCAGCAAGTCTGCCACCCTCCACACCGCGGAGTCCGATCGCGCGGCGATCACCTCGTTCCACCCGTCGCGGATATCGCGGAGTTCGGTGACCAGTTGTCGCCCGTTGGCAATGGCCAGGACGGTGGCCTGGGAGAAGCATTCGACGATCGGCGCAGCGTCTCCGTCGCGGTAACGGGTCAACGCGGCGAAGTACGCGTCGGTGTCTGCCAGCAACCCGGCTGAGACCGGCACGGTCACCTGGCGAGTCAAGCCCTTGTTGCGCAGCAGCGCTTGCACCAGAGCGCGGCCCGTGCGGCCGTTTCCGTCGGTGAACGGGTGGATGGTTTCGAACTGTGCATGGCCCACCGCGATCTGCGGCAGCGTCGAAACGTCGGCGCGGTGCACAAAAGTGATGAGGTCGCCTATCGCCTCGGGGATCAGCTCGTGGCGCGGGCCGACGAACGTCGCACCGATCGGAGTCGAGCCGCCTCCGATCCACACGGGCTCGGTGCGGAATTCCCCTGGCGTGTGCAATGGATCGTCGGCCATCAACGCCCTGTGCATCGCCCGGATGGCGTCGGCATCGACGGTGTCGGAGAGGGCGAGCGCTGCACCCATCGCAGCGGCATTGGCGACGATCATTTCAGCGTTTCGCTTGGACTTACCGTTGGGCAGCTCCGCCTCGCCGATGGCGCGCGCGGTGGCGGTCAGGTTTTCGATCTGCGAGCTCGCCGCAGACTCCGACCGCAGCAACACAGAAGCAAAAGGTGCTATCTCGCCGCCGAGCTCCGCATCGAAGCGTGCTATCTCGCGGCTCGCGGATTCCGCCTCGGCCAACACCTGCGACGGCAGATCCAGAGTGAGGTCGGCGATGGCCGCGGGCACGGCAGGGCGATACATCCCGTATCGAGGTCGCGCCCCATTCCTGTGGCGTCCGCCCTGCGGCTCCCAGCGGACGTCCTCGTAGGTCGTGGGACGAAGTGAAGTCACTTTCCGACTTTAACTTCAGCTATACGATCAAGTGAAGTTAAGCGGGCGGGTTGACCTCAGATCCGCGGGCGAACATCACTGACGATTGAGTCGGACTGAGTCAGAGCCCGAACTGGTCCTCGACGATGCCCAGCCACACTTGGGCGGCGTCGATCGCGACTTTCTCGCTGATGAAGGCGTGCTGGGTGCCGGTGTAGATGTCGCGGAACGCGCGCTCCAGCCGGCTGCCCTCGCGGATGGCCGTCGTGCCGGCGGCCAGGTGTGCCCACTCCGCGCATTCCCGTGCGGTGTCGGTGGCGTGCACCGCTGCCACCCGCATATCGGCCCGCATCGTCGGGGTCAGGTCGTCGCCCGCCGCGACGGCGGCCTCGGCCGTGCCGAACGTGTCGAGCACCAGCAGCCGCGCTGCCCGCCATGCGGCGACGTGCCGGGCCAGGCCCTTTTGGAACGTCGGCCGCGTCGCCAGTGCTGCCATGTCGCTCATCCGGAATTTGGTCGCCGCGAGGTCGGCGACGTCGTCGAGCATGCTCTTGGCCACCCCGAGCGCCCAGGCGGCATGCCCGGCGGCGGTCACCGGCATCATGCCCATCCGCGTCGCGGGCGAGGTGCCCCGCAGCGGCTCGCGGGTGAACAGCGCGAACGTGCGGCCATGTGGCACGAACACATCGTCGATGGCGTAGTCGTAGGAGCCGGTGGCCTTGAGCCCCTGCACATGCCAGCCGTCGTTGAACTGGACGTCGGCGCGGGGCACGATCGCCACCCGCATGTCGGGCACGCCTTCGCTGATCCACTGCATCTCGCCGTCGACCATCGGCAGGAAACCGGCAGCGACGTATTCGGCGTGCCCGGTGCCGGAGCCGAAACTCCACGAGCCGGTGAGTCGGTAGCCGCCGTCGACCGCGACGCCTTGGCCGTTGGGGAAGAACTGCCCGCCCATCGTGACGTGGTTGTCGTGCGCGGTGAAGACCTCAGCGAATCCGTCGTCGGGCAGGTACGTCGCCGCGGCGAACGACGACGGCAGATTGGCGATCCCGACCCACCCGAAAGAGCCGTCCTGCCAAGCCATTTCGATCCACGTCTCGATCATCTGGGCGAACGAGGGCTCCACTCCGCCCGCGGACGCGGGGTTGAACGCCGACATCAAACCTGTCGACCACATCGCCTCGACGACGCTGCTGCTCAGGGTGCGCCGGCGCTCCGACTCGGCAGCCTCCTCACGCACCAGCTCTCTCATGCCACGAGCCACGCCGACCACATCGTCACGCGTCATCTGAGGGACCGTTGTCACGGCCTCGACGGTAACGCGTCAGGGCAACGCAGTGAACACATTCACCGGAACTGTCATCTCCGTGTCCGGCAGCGCCGGTGCCTCGGTGTCGGGGCCAGGCAGCGGTGCGACGAGCGGCTCCGCGCCGGGCAGGTGCTGCTGATCGTCGACCGGCAGGTGCGGTGCGGACGAGGGCGCCGTCGGCGTGCCGCTCGTCGCAATCGCCTCAGGCGCCTCGGGTCCCTCGGGGGATGCAACCGGTGCGGGGCCGGGAAGCGCGTTCGGGGCAGGAAGAGCATCGGGGCCAGGAAGAGCACCTGGGCCGGGAAGCGCCTCGGGTGCAGCCACGACCGCGGGCGCCGGTGCGGCAAGAGCCCTGGGTGCGGCCGGAGCCGCAGGTGCGGCGACGCGCACCGGAGCCGCGGCGTAGGTCGGCGACGGAGCGGTGACGAACTTGAGTGCAGGTTCTGCGGCAGCGTCCACCGGTGCCGTGACGCTGACCCATCCAGGTTCAGCGGCGGCGGGTGCGGCCGCCGCGCTCGCCGCCGGTTCGACCTCCGGCACCGATCCCGCGGTCAGGAAGACTGCGCCGACGGCAGCGGCAGCGGCCACCCCGATCGCGGCGGCGAGCACCCGCACGGGCCTCTTCCGGCGCGTGGCGACACGAGGCAGTGCCACGGTGATCGCCTCGGCGGGGTCCACCTCGGCCAACGCGGCACCGTAGGCGAGCGCCACCAAGGGCGGGATGTCGCAGTCTTGCGGGTCGATCAGCACCCGGGTCGCACAGACCAGCGGCACGGCGTCGACGGTCACGCCCAACGAGCGCAGATCGGTGCGCAGTCGCCGTCCCCGCGTCTCGGCATCGGGCGTCCACACCAGCCGCAACCGATCGACGTCGAGCCCGCAGGCGCGGGCCAGGCCGTGGCCGCCGCGAGCGGCGAGACGAGCGATGTCGGTGTCGATGTCGGTGCCGGTCTCCGAACCGCCGTCGAGTTCCAGCGAGTCGTGGTCGATGACGGTCCGCTCGGCTTCGTCCACCAGCGCCCAGGTGACCTCGGTGCTGGTCAACGACAACCCCAGAACTGCGCCCACGGCATCTCCTTCGGGTGTCGAAGCCGGTGTCTGTGGTTCATCGGGCGACCTGGATCCGGTGTTACACCGGCCACACGGAGGCCGCCGACGGCGAGCCTAACGCCACCCGCGAGATCCCGCGCGCCAACTGCGTGAGCAGCGGTTTCGAACCTCCGGCTGCGCACAGCAGGGCAACGGCAGACCTATCGGCATCACGACCGAATTGCTGGACACCCCTGACGGCGCGGTAAGGTGCAGGCCCGTGGGCAGACACCGCTTAGCCACCAGGCGCCGTCCTCGGTGGGCGGCGCCTGCCGCCGCTGTCGCGCTCCCCGCGCTGGCGCTGCTGTGTTCTGGAGCCGACTCGATTCACACACCGGATCCGGCCCCGGCTGGGTCTCCATCGATGGCACCGTGCTGCACGTCGCTGGTTGCCCTTCCGTCACCGATCCCCGAGTACCGCAGCACACCCGCCGACGACGGCCTGCGGCTCGCCGCCTCGCGGTCGATGCACCGCACCCTCGACGCCGCTCTGCCCAGCACCGTCGGCTCCGAGACCGGAATGCAGGTCAAGACCATCCTGGTGGCCCGCGCGGTCAGCGCGATCTTCCCGGAGATCCAGCGCATCGGTGGGGTGCGCCCGGATGCGTTGCGGTGGCACCCCGACGGTCTCGCCGTCGACGTGATGATCCCCGACTACAGCTCCGCCGAAGGCATTGCACTCGGAAACGCGATCGTGGCGTTCGCGCTGAGCAACGCCGACCGCCTCGGCGTCGCGCACGTCATCTGGCGGCAGACCATGTACCCGACCCACGGCGCCCCGCACGGCATGACCGATCTCGGTTCTGACAACGCCAACCACTACAACCACGTGCACATCGCGACAGTCGGCGGCGGTTATCCCGCAGGTCCCGTCTACCTGGGTTGATCGAGCGCCCGGCTCACCGCCCGAAACCCGCGGCGCGCAGCGCGTCCGCCATCGACCCTCCCGTGCTGCCGCTCCCCCGCCGATCGTTGCCGCCCTCGCGGCGCGGCCGCTGGTCGGAGCCTCGTCGCGGCCCCTGCCGCGGTGTCGACTCCTTGCGCGGGGCGCGGGTTTTCTCGTCGAGCCGCAGACTCAGCCCGATCCGCTGCCGCTCGACGTCGACGGACACCACCTTCACTCGCACGACCTCGCCCGAGCGCACCACCTCGTGCGGATCGGACACGTAGCGGTCGGACATGGCGGACACGTGGACCAGACCGTCCTGGTGCACGCCGACGTCGACGAAGGCGCCGAACGCGGCGACGTTGGTCACCACGCCCTCGAGGATCATCCCCTCTTTCAGGTCGGCCACCTTCTCCACGCCGGCCGCGAAGCTGGCCGTGGTGAATTCCGGCCGCGGATCACGGCCGGGCTTCTCGAGTTCGGCCAGGATGTCGGTCACGGTGGGCACGCCGAACCGGTCGTCGGCGATCTCGGAGGGCCGCACGGACCGCAGCGCACGCTGATTGCCGATGATCTCGGCCAGCGTCACCCCGGCCCGATCGAGGATGCGGTGCACCACCGGGTAGGACTCCGGATGCACCCCGGAGCTGTCGAGGGGATCCTCGCCGTCGCGGATGCGGAGGAAGCCGGCGCACTGTTCGAACGCCTTGGGCCCGAGCCGCGGCACCTCCAGCAATGCACTCCGATTGCGGAACGGACCGGTGCGGTCGCGATGCGCGACGATCGACTCGGCGAGTGTCTCGGTGATACCGGACACCCGGGCCAGCAGCGGCACCGAGGCGGTGTTCACGTCGACCCCGACCGCGTTCACGGCGTCCTCGACGACCGCGCCGAGACTACGGGCCAGGATGCCGGGCGTCACGTCGTGCTGGTACTGGCCGACGCCGATGGATTTCGGTTCGATCTTGACCAGCTCGGCCAGCGGATCCTGCAGGCGGCGCGCGATGGAGACCGCTCCGCGCAGCGTGACGTCGAGGTCGGGCAACTCGTGTGCGGCGTACGCCGACGCAGAGTAGACCGAGGCGCCTGCTTCGCTGACGACGGCTTTGGTGGGTGCTGCGGCGTCGGCAGCCCGGATCTCGGCGATCACCTCGGTGGCCAGCGCGTCGGTCTCGCGTGAGGCGGTGCCGTTGCCGATCGCGATCAGCTCGACGCCGTGCCGCGCGACCAACGCGGCCAGCGTGGCTTTGGCGGCGTCCCACTGCTTCTGCGGCTGATGCGGATAGACGGCACAGGTGTCGAGCACTTTGCCGGTGCCGTCGACGACGGCCACCTTGACCCCGGTGCGGAAACCGGGGTCCAGTCCGAGCGTGGTGCGGTTGCCGGCCGGGGCTGCGAGCAGCAGATCCTTCAAGTTGCGGGCGAACACGGTGACCGCGTCGGACTCGGCACGCAGCCGCAGCCGGACCCGCGCGTCCACCGACGCCGAGACCGAGAGCCGGGTGCGCCAGGCGAACCCGACGACGCCGTCCAGCCACGGGGTGGCGGCGGCGCCTGCGGTCAGGTCCACATCGAGCGCCCGGGCGATCATCGCCTGGTACTCGGCCTCGTCGCCGCCGTCGACGGTCAGCGCGAGCACTTCTTCCTTCTCGCCGCGCAGCACCGCGAGCACCCGGTGCGACGGCATCGCGGTCAACGGCTCGGCGAAGTCGAAGTAGTCCGAGAACTTCTGCGCCTTAGGTGTCGCGGCGACGGCGTCGGAGGCGGCGCGGGAGCGCACCGTGCCGTGCTGCCAGAAGTGTTCGCGCACCTGGCCGACCAGTTCGGCGTTCTCGGCGGCCCGCTCGACGAGGATGTGCCGGGCGCCGTCGAGTGCCGCGGCGGCGTCGACGACCTCGGGCCCGACGAATTCCGCGGCGGCCTTCTCCGGGGTCAGCGTGGGATCGGCGAGCAATCGCTCGGCCAGCGGCTCAAGCCCGGCTTCCCGTGCGATCTGGGCCTTGGTCCGGCGCTTGGGCTTGTACGGAAGGTAGATGTCCTCGACCCGCGCCTTGGTCTCGGCGGTCAGCAGCGCCTCGACGAGGGCGTCGGTGAGTTTGCCCTGCTCGCGGATCGAGGCGAGCACGGCCTCGCGGCGCTCGTCGAGTTCGCGCAGGTAGGTCAGCCGGTCTGCGAGCGTACGCAGCTGACCGTCGTCCAGGCTGCCGGTCACCTCCTTGCGGTAGCGGGCGATGAACGGCACGGTCGCGCCTTCGTCTAGCAACCGGACCGCGGCGCTGACCTGATCTTCTCCGACCGCCAGTTCCGCAGCGAGACGGGCGGTTACGGTCGGGCGGCGGGTCGGCGCGGAGCTCGTTGTCACGGCGCAGACCCTACCGAACCCGACCGACACCACCGCGTCGCGCACCGACGGTGTTTCGGGAAGAGTCAGGCCGCCTTCGCGTGCGGCCGGTCGTCCAGCATGCCGTCGCGGAGCCGGCACAGCGACTGGGTGAGCAGCCGGGACACGTGCATCTGCGAGATACCCAGCTGGGCAGCGATCTCGCTCTGCGTCAGAGACTCGAAGAAGCGCAGCACGATGATCCGTTTCTCCCGGGCGGGCAGCGTCTCGAGTTGAGCGCGCAGCGCATCGCGGTCTTCGATGAAGTCGATTCCGGGGTCGGGCTGCCCGAGCCGATCGACCAACGTCGGTCCGTCGTCTTCGTTGCGAGAGGTGTAGTCCAACGATCGGGGCTTGAAACCTGCTGCGGCGGTAAGCGCTTCGACCACCTCCCCGTGGTCCACGCCCAGCGCGTCGGCGAGTTCGCCCGCCGTCGGCGCCCGTCCCAGCCGCTGGGTCAACTCCGCGGTCAGTGGGCCGAGGGCGGGATAGAGATCCTTGAGGCGGCGCGGTACGTTCACCGACCAGCTGCAGTCGCGGAAGTACCGTTTGACCTCGCCCATCATGGTGGGAATGGCGTAGGAGAGAAACTCAGGACCGGCCGTCGGATCGAAGCGGTTCACCGCGTTCATCAATCCGACGCGCGCCACCTGGACGAGGTCGTCGTGCGTCTCACCGCGCCGGTCATAGCGTCGGGCGATGCGTTCCGCGATCGGCAGGCACTGCTCGATGATGCGGGTGCGCAACCGCTCGCGCGCGGGCGAATCGTCGGGCAGCCGATGCAGGGCGACGAACGCGTCGTGCAGCGTTGCGTTGTCGGGGTCATGTGTCATCGTGTGGCGCCTCCTGTGCAGTACTGATTCGAAGAGGCGAACAGCTTCGATGTTGAACCATCCGCACTGGGGATCGAGGACCCCCGCGAACCAGTATGTCCCGAAAACGCGGGTCTGCTCGGGTGTCGGCAACGACTTCGCATTGCGGCCCAGGCGACGTCCACGGATTCCGGAAGCGAGGCGGAACACTTCGTAGGACGGACTTTTCGTGATGCTCCCGGCGCCGTGGGTACCCGGCCTGCATGCCCTCCGTCAAGCCCTCAGTCACCGCCGCGGACTTCCTGCCGCCGAATGCCGAGCTCGGTGATCTCGCCGCCGCCGCCCGCGCCTGCCGGGGCTGCGATCTGTTCTCGCACGCCACGCAAACCGTCTTCGGCGACGGACCGGCCGGGGCGCACATGATGCTGGTCGGCGAACAGCCCGGCGATCAGGAAGACCGTCGCGGTGAACCGTTCGTCGGTCCCGCCGGACGGTTGCTCGACACGGCGCTGGAGGAGGCGGGAATCGACCGCGGATCGGTCTATGTGACCAACGCCGTCAAACACTTTAAATTCGTGCCCGCCGAGCGCGGTACCCGCCGCATCCACAAGACTCCGAGTCGCACCGAGGTGGTCTCGTGCCGGCCCTGGCTGCTCGCCGAACTGCAGGCGATCGCCCCGGAGGTCGTGGTCTGCCTCGGCGCCACCGCTGCGAAGTCGCTGCTGGGAAACGACTTTCGGCTGACAGCCCACCGCGGTGAGGTGTTGCGTCTCCCGGAGAAGGCCGACCCCGCGGTCATCGCGACCCTGCACCCGTCGGCGGTGCTACGCGGTCCCGCGGAGGCGCGGGAGCAATCGTTGGCGTCACTGGTTTCCGACCTGCGGTTGGCAGCGGGTGTGATGCGTAGGTGATCGTTTGTCGCGGCCCGCGGTGGGCACCCTGCCCGTATGCAGCCCAACAGATTCCGCTCTCTGATCGACGCACCGGGGCCGTTCGCCTCCGTCTACGTCGATGACAGTCACGACACCGCCGATGCGGTCAAGCAGGCCGAATTGCGCTGGCGGGCCGTCGAAGAGGACCTCGCCGGCCAAGGTGCCGCCGACGAGCTCGTCGGCACCGTGCGAGAAGCGCTCACCGGGGCCCCCGCGGCGGTGGGCCGCGGTGGCCGCGCGGTGATCGCCTCGCAGGGCAGGGTGCATCTCGATCAGCGACTGATCCGGCCGCCGGACACCACACTCGTGCGCCTGTCGTCCCTGCCGTATCTGGTGCCGGCCGTCGTGCACGGCGTCGACGACCCGCCGTATCTGACGGTGGCCGTCGACCACGCCGGGGCCGACATCAGCGTGCACCACGGTGGGCGTACGCAGGCCATCAGCGTCGAGGGTGACGGCTACCCGGTACACAAGGCCTCCGGCGCCGAGAACGCCGGCTACGGAGACCCGCAGCGCACCGCCGACGAAGCGCGGCGCAAGAACGTGCAGGAGGTCGCCGAGGACGTCACCGCGACATTCGAGGACGCCGATCCCGATGTGGTGTTCGTCGTCGGCGAGGTCCGCTCGCGGGCGGATCTGGTGGGCACGCTGCCGCAGCGGGTGGCCGAGAGGGTCGTCGAGGTGAATGCGGGGGCTCGGGGCAGCGTCGGTGCCGACGCGCTGGCCCACGACATCGACACCCATCTGCGCCTTCGCCGGGTCGACGTCATCGATGATGCGGCACAGCGGGTGTCAGCCGAGATCAACCGTCGCTCGGGGCTGGCGACCGAGGGCCTGGACGGGGTGTGCGCGGCGCTGCGTGAGGGTGCGGTGGAGACGCTGATCATCGGGAATCTCGCCGAGGCCACCGTGGTCATGGGTGATTCCGCGACGACGGTGGCCCCCACCGCCGAGGTGCTCTCGGAACTGGGATTGCCGGTCACGGTGACGGTGCGTGCCGATGAGGCGCTCCCGTTCGCCGCGGTCGCCATCGACGCCGATCTCCTCGGCATGGACGAACGGCTGACCCCGCGCGACGGCATCGCCGCGATCCTGCGCTACGCCCCGCGCACGCCCGCCTCGTAGCCGTTCCGGCGTGGGTCGGTCGGTCTAGTCGGCCTGCTCGATCACCTGCATCAGCAGCAGCGCCCCGTTGACCGCACCGTCGGCGGCGCGAAACGCCGAGCAGTACACGCGGACCCGCGCGTCGCGTCCGCGCCGGGTGACCGCGTCGACGGTCGTCTCCTCGACCGCGTCGGGGTCGACGAACACCTGGCCGATCAGTGGCTTCACCTCGCCGATGGGCAGGCCGACGTCGAGGTCGGCCAGTGGGCGGCCGATCGCCTCGTCGGCCCGCAGGCCCCACAGCTCCTCACAGCTGCGGTTCCACACCAGCACCTGGGTCTGCCGGTCGACCACGCTCAACCCGAAGCGGACCGACGTGATCATCGAGTCGAGGAACGCCGTGGTCTCGTCGAGTTCGAGGCTGCTCTCGCGCAGTGCGTCGTTGATGGTGTGCAATTCGTCGTTGGTGGACTGCAGCTCCTCGTTCATCGTCTCGAGCTCTTCGTTGGTGGACTGCAGCTCCTCGTTGGTGGTCTCGAGTTCCTCGACCGTGGACTGCAACTCCTCGTTGGTCGTCTCGAGTTCCTCGTTCGTGGACTGCAGTTCCTCGTAGGCGGTTTCCAGCCGGCTGTTGGTGAGCACCACCTTGTCCAGCAGCGCGCGCGTGGCGGTCACGTCGAAGAACACGATCGAGATGCCGACCAGTCCGTTCTGGCCGTCGACCAGCGGGTTCACGTGGATCTCGAACCAGACGTCGTCGCTGCCGGGACGCTGCCAGGAGACGTCGGGGATGCGCGCGGACCGGCGTTCCACCTTCGCCTGCTCGACGTAGCCGCGCAGCTCGACCGGGCGGTAGGACACCTCGAGGTCGCGCAGCAGCCGGCCGATGTCGCGCCCGGACAATCCGAACGTGGCCTCGGCCTGCTGGTTGATCATCGCCACCGTGTCGTCGCCGGTGACGACGATCTGCGCGACCGGACTGGCGTGGAACGCCAGGTCACGGATCGATTCCAGGGCCGACACCTCGTGGCGGCGATCCCCGAAGGCAGGCGACCGGTAGGAGGCGACCGCGTCGACCGACGAGGGCAACTTCTGGAAGAAGCGGTGTTTGAGGTTGATCGGGGTGAAGCGATCGGTGTGGCTGAGCAGCATCTCGGCGTGACCCAGGAACAGCACCCCGCGCGGGGCGAGCGAGAAGTGCAACCGGCTGAGCACGTTGGCCTGGGTGTCTGCGTTGAAGTACATCAGGGTGTTGCGGCACACCAGCAGGTCCACCCGGGAGATCGGGGCGTCGTGGACCAGATCGTTGCGGCCGAAGATCACCGACCGGCGCAGATCCTTGCTCAGGACGTGCCGGCCGTTGACCGGATCGAAGTACCGTTCGAGGAGCCGCGGCGGCACCGATTCGACAGCCCGCGCGTCGTAGGAGGCCATGCGGGCCTCCGCGAGCGCCTCTTCGTCGACGTCGGTGGCGTAGATCTTGACGCGCTGCCGGAAGTCGTCGACCCCCATCGCCTCGGCCAGCAGCATCGCCAGCGTGTAGGCCTCCTGCCCGGACGCGCACCCGGCGCTCCAGATCCGGATCGGGTCGCCGGGGCCGCGCTGCGCCAGCATGGTCGGGATGACCTCGTCACGGACGTAATCCCACGCCTGCGCGTCCCGAAAGAAGCTCGTCACGTTGATCAGGATCGTGTTGAACAGGGCGGCGAACTCGTCTGCGCTGGCCTGAAGAGCGTCGAGGTACTCCTCGAAGGTGCTGAAGCCGGCCTGCTCCATGCGGTGGCGCACGCGGCGCATCAGCGAGGTCCGCTTGTAGCCGGTGAAGTCGAATCCGCGCGCGTCACGCAGGAAGCGGAGCAGATCTTCGAAGGTCTCGGCCTCGTTGTCGGGTTCGCTCACACATCACCTTGCTGCACCTAGCTGGAACATCGTCGTGGCTCGTTGATCGTCGCGGGCCACCGCCACGGGGTGAATTTACCCGCCTCGAGACGTGGTTTGGTGGCGACTCGAGCGGGTACGTGGCCCTCGCCGTTGATCGCACCGGCGGATTGCGGGGTACCCATGCGCAACGAATTCCACGACACGCTCGACGCTCTGGTGGCCGACCTCGCCCAGATGTGCGACCGCGCCTCGACCATGATGCGGTCGGCGACCACCGCACTTCTGGCCGCCGACGCCGACCAGGCCCGCCGGCTGCGCACCGAGCTCCATCAGTTGACGTCGCTGGGCGTGACGGTCAACGACCGCGCCTACCGGTTGCTGGCGCTGCAGGCGCCGGTGGCGCGTGACCTGCGCACGGTGGTGGCAGCCCTGCACATCGGCGCCGACGCCGACCGGATGGGCGCGCTGGCCTCGCACGTGGCGCGCACCGCCTCGCGAAGTCACCCGCTGCCGGCGACGCCACCCGAGCTCACCGATCTGTTCACCGAGATGGGCGCGACAGCGGTGCGGATGGCGGCGCAGGCGCGCGACGCGGTCGGCTCGGTCGACGCCGCGCTCGCCGAGCGGATCTGCGCGGGTGACGAACGGATGGACGAGTTGCACCGGCAGTTGTTCGGGCGGGTGGCCGCCCCGCACTGGCAGCACGGCCCGCTGGTCGCGGCGGACATGGTGCTGCTGGGCCGGTTCTACGAACGCTTCGCCGACCACGCGGTCGAGATCGCCCGTCGGGTGTACTTCCAGGCCACCGGCGTGGCGATGGACGAGCAGCCGGCCTAGAAGCCGTCGGCGCGGCCGTTGCCCAGGTAGCGCAGCCCGGTGGCGGCGATGACCGTGCGGTCGAGCAGATTTCGCGCGTCCAACACCACGGCCCCGGGCGCCTGCTCGGCGATCGTCGCCCAGTCCAGGTCGCGGAACTGCGGCCACTCGGTGAGCACCACGACGGCATCCGCCGACTTCGCCGCCCGATAGGGATCGTCGACACCGGTGACGCCGGCTGCGTGCAGCACGGCGGGATCGATGGCGGGCAGCTGCGGGTCGTAGCCGTACACGTGGGCGCCGGCCGCCGTGAGGTGCGCACTGATCGCCAGCGCCGGTGAGTCGCGGGTGTCGCTCGTCGCCGCCTTGAACGTCAACCCCAGCACTGTGATTCGGCAACCGTCGACGGCACACGGCATCGCCCGCTCCAGAGCGGCCAGGATGCGCACCTGCTGGACGGCGTTGGTGTGGCGCGCCGCCTCCACTTCGGCCACCGAGACACCGCGGGCGTGCGCTGAATGCACCAGCGCTGCAGTGTCTTTGGGCAGGCAGGAGCCGCCCCAGCCGGGGCCGGGCTGCAGGAAGCCCGCGCCGATGCGCGGGTCGGCGCCCATACATGCGGTGACATCGGCGATGTCGGCGCCGTAGGAATGGCACAGCTGGGCAAGGGAATTGGTGTAGGAGAGCTTGACCGCCAGGAACGCATTGCTCGCGTACTTCGCCAGCTCGGCGCTCTCCGGGCTCATGTGCAGCACCGTCGCGGGGTCCGCGCCATAGGCGGCGCACACCAGGGCGGCGTCGCTGCCGGAGTCCGCGCCGACGACGACGCGGTCGGGGTGGGTGAAGTCGGCGATCGCGCGGCCCTCACGCAGGAATTCGGGGCTGGACACCACGCCGATCCCGCAGGGGCGCAGACGGTCGGCGATGCCGCGGGTGGTGCCGACCGGCACCGTCGACTTCACGACGACGACCGCGCCCGGGCGCAGCACGGTGGCCAGCGTCGCGGTGGCGGCGTCGAGGGCCCGCAGGTCGGCGGCGCCCTCGGGCCCGCTGGGGGTCGAGACGCAGACGAACACCACGTCGCGGTCGGCCAGCGCCCGATGATCGGTGCTGAACGCGAGGTGCCCACGCTCCAGCATGCTCTCCAGCAGCGCCGGCAGGTCCGCCTCGTCGATGATCGCCACCCCCGACGCCAGGCTCGCCACCTTACGGTCGTCGATGTCGACCGCGACGACGTCGTGGTCGCGCGCAAGACACACGGCCGTGGTGAGGCCTACGTATCCGACACCGACGACACCGATGCGCAGGCTCATCGGCAGGCCACCAGTGCGGCGCGGGCGGCGTCGAGTACCCGGGGCACCGTCAGCTGCAGCAGACCGGGGTCCGGGGTGCGACCGTGCGGATCGCCGCGGTCACCGGCCCACAGCGTGACGTGGCGGTCGTTGCCGCGCGGACCCCACAGCGCCGGCGGGGTGGGGCCGAACAGCAGCACCGACGGCGTGCCGGTGGCGGTGGCCACGTGACCGACACCGGTGTCGCCGCAGATCAGCAGTGCGCAGTCGCTGATCAGAGCGACGAGCGCGAGCAGACCCGACGCCGGCCAGACCGCCGAGCGGGGCAGCCCGGCCTTGCGCACCACGGCCTGCACCAGATCCGTTTCGGCGGGCGAGCCGGTGACCACGACGCGGTGGCCCTCATCGGCCAGGGCCGCGGCCACCGCGGCGAATCGGTGCGGCGGCCACTGCCGGGCCGGGGCGGCGGCGCCGGGATGGATCACGACGACCCCGGAGTTGTCGGGATAGCCCTGCGGCCGGTCGAGCGCGAGATCATCGGGGCGACAGTCGATCCCGGCCCAATGCAGGAGCGCGCACCAGCGGTCGGTCTCGTGCAGTTCCGCCCGCCACGGCGGCCCGGGGACCTCGGGGTGGGCCTCGTGGTGGTGGGTCAGCAGCCGGGCGGGTCGCAGTGCGGCGAGGGCGCTGATGCTCTGTGGCCCGCGGCCGTGCAGGTTGACCGCGAGGTCGGGTTCCCTCGGCGCCCCGGCCAGCGGGCCGAGACCCGGTGTGTCGACGATGTCGTCGACGGCACCGGACAGCAGAGCCAGATCGCGGTACTGCCCCGGCGCGGCCAGCAGGATGCGTGCGCCGGGATGGCGGCGGCGCAGCCCGCGCAGCGCGGGAACGCCGGTGAGTAGGTCGCCGAGCCCGAGTGCCCGCAGCACCACGATCGTGCGCGGCTCTGCAGCCGCGTCTAGGGCCATGAGGATTCCGTCGAGGCGCACACGACGAGTTCGCGGATCTCGCAGCCGGGCGGCTGGGTCAGCGCGAACAGCACAGTTCGGGCGACGTCGGCCGGCTGGTTCAGGACGGCGTCGGCGGGCGGCTTGTACTGCTCGGTGCGGCCGTCGAAGAACGGCGTGTGCATGCCTCCGGGGATCAGCAGGGTCACGCCGATCTCGCCGGCCAGTTCGGCCGCCAGGGCGCGCGTGAAGCCGACCACGCCGAACTTCGAAGCGCAATAGGCCGTGGCATCGCTGACCGCTTTGATGCCCAGCGTCGAGGCCACGGTGACGATGCGACTCTGGCCGGTCGTGAGATACGGCAGGGCGGAGCGGATGACGGCCGCGGTGCCGAGCAGGTTCACCACGACGACTTGTTCCCACTCCTTGGCCGGCACCTCGCGCAACGTGCCGCAGGAGTCGATGCCCGCGGCGGTGAACACGCCGTCGATGCGTCCGCCCGCCTGCTCGGCGAGCGTGGCCACCGCGGCGTCGACGGCGTCGGTGTCGGCGAGGTCGGCGCATACGTGGGCGACGTCACCGGTCGGCCGGGCGCGGTCCAACACCAGGGGGGTACCGCCTTGTGCGGCAACGGCTTCGACGACCGCGGCGCCGAGTCCGGAGGCACCTCCGGTGATCAGCACGGCTCCGGGTGAGCGGGTGGAGGAAGAGGTCATGATTCACCTTTCGTGAGGTCCGACCGCGCAGCGGCGATCAGAGCGGATGAGGAGTAGCCGGCGACCGTGGGCACGATCACGACATCGCCGCCGTGGCGGGTCACGACGGCGGTTTCGGGCAGGTCGTCGACGGTGTAGTCGCCCCCTTTGACCCAGACGTCGGGCCGCAGGGTCTCGAGGATGCGTTCCGGCGTCGCATCGTCGAAGACGGCGACGGCGTCGACGCACGCCAGCGCGGTGAGCACCCGGGCACGGTCCTCGGCGGGCATCACCGGCCTGCTGGGGCCCTTGAGGGCACGCACGGAATCGTCGGAGTTGATGACGACGATCAGCGCGTCACCCAATTCCCGTGCAGTGCGCAGTAACCGGATGTGCCCGGTGTGCAGCAGGTCGAAGCACCCGCCGGTTGCCACCACCGTGCGGCCGTCGGCGCGCAGGCGTTCGGCCAGGGTGACGGCGTCGGCGGCGTCATGGCTGACGTCGCGCCCTGTGTCGGCGACCGGGCTGCCCTGCGCGGCCGGGGCCGGGGTCGACACGCCGGCGGCACCACCGGCGGCGACGAACCGGGCGGCGGCGTCCACCGCTGCGGTCACGGCGGCGACGGTGTCGGCGCCGTCGGCGAGTGCCGCAGTGGCGGCGACGGCGAACCGGTCGCCGGCACCGCAGGTGTCCGCGCGGACGGGCCCGGCCGCGGCCTGGGCGGGTATGCCGATGTGGGTGCGCGCGCCGTCGGCATCGACCACCCGGGCTCCCCGCGCCCCCAGCGTCACACACACGGCGTGCGCACCCCAGCGCTGCCGCAGCACCTCGCCGGGGTTGCGGTCGGCGCCGCAGAAGTGTTGTGCCTCGCCGTCGTTCGGCGTGACGAGCCGGCACCCGCGCACCGGTTCGGCGCCGCGCGGGTGCGGGTCCCACACCACCGGGGTGGTGGCCGCCGCAGCGCCCACCGCATCGCGCAGCGCGGGCAGCGCCGCCACTCCCCTGCCGTAGTCGGCCACGCAGATCCCGCCGGCGTCGGCGAGCACGTCGGCGACGCCCGGTGGCAGCGAGCCGGGCACCGGTACGGCGTCACCGCGGTCGATACGCAGCAGGGATTGTCCGCCGGCGCGCACGCGCGTCTTGGTGACGGTGGTTCCCCGCATCGGCAGCGCGAGCAGCCGCACACCGGCCGAGGTCAGCAGGTCCGCGAGCCGCCGGCCCTCCGCGTCGTCGGCGATCCCGGTGACCAGGACGACATGGTCGTGGGTGCGGGCGGCCAGCAGCGCGGCCAGACCCGCGCCGCCCGGGCGGTGCCAGCCCCGCTCGACATCGACGACCGGTACGGGGGCCTCGGGACTCAATCGTGTTGCGCTGCCGTCGATGTCGACATCGAGCAGGGTGTCACCGACGATCACCAGGGGTGCGGAACTCATGAGGGCACCGCGCCGAGGATGCGTTCGTCGACGGCCATGCACAGCGCGTGCACGAGCAGCAGGTGAACCTCCTGCACCGTCGCGGTGGACGGTGCGTCCACGCAGATCGCCTCGGTGCAGGTCGCGGCCAGCGGATTGGGCGCCGGTCCGGTGAGCGCCCACGTCGTCATCCCGATCTCGCTCGCGGCTTTGACCGCGGTCAAGACGTTCTGGCTGGTGCCGCTCGTCGACAACGCGATCAGCACGTCACCGGGGCGGCCGTGGGCGCGCACCCCGCGCGCGAAGATCTCGTCGCCGCCGTAATCGTTGACCACCGCGGTCAGCGCGGAGGTGTCGGCGTGCAGCGCGATCGCCGAGAGCGGGCGACGTTCGGCGGCGAACCGGCCGACCAGTTCCGCGGTCAGGTGCTGGGCTTCAGCAGCACTGCCACCGTTGCCGCACGCCAGCAGGCGGCCCCCGTCGGTGAGCACACCGGCGAGCTGGTGCCCCCACCCCTGCACCTGCCCGATGTCACCGCTGGTGCGTCGGACGGCGCCGATCAGATCGTCGAAATGGCTTGCGATCATGGTGCTTTCCTTCCCTGCGCGTAGGCGTGCACTGCCTCCAGCAGCGCGCGGTCGGAGATGTCGTCGAGGCAGGTGTGCCGCTGCAGCGGGCAGACCCGGGCGCGGCTGCCGCGGCAGGGCGCCGCCTGGTCGCCGAGCACGGTGACCGGGACACCGTGCGGCGCCCACCGGGATGCGGGCACGACGGGCGCGAACAGCGACACCACCGGCGTGCCGACCGCGGCGGCGAGATGGGCGGCTGCGGTGTTGGGCGCCACCACGACCCGGGCGCCGGCGAGGACCGCGGCGAGTTCGGCCAGCGTCGTCGCCCCACCGAGGTCGACGGCACCGGCGGCGGTATCGGAGTGCGCGCCCGCGACGTGCGCGGT
>NZ_JAKRFN010000001.1 GCF_022348085.1 Mycobacterium sp. PSTR-4-N
CGGCGTTGCACGCGGCCTGGATCGTCTTGAAGGCTCGATACCAGGTGAATCCGTTGTAGCTGTCGTTGCCGTTGACGGGGTCGACGTACAACCGCAGGGCGCCGGGGATGGGTCGCTCGAGGTCGGGAATTCCGACGCCACCGCTCCATGTCCAGGGATAGCCGGTGAAGACCGGGCCGGGGATGCCGTTGATCACTAGTTGGGCGTTGCCGCCGCCCGCGTCGACAGAGGTGACGTCAACGAGATCCCTTGCGGTGGCGAGGGGGTTCTTCCGGCTGCGGCGCTTCACGACGACACCGCCCCACTGATCGCGATGTCGACCGATGCGACTGCCGATGCCCACGCCAGAATGACGTCGCCAGGGCCGAGCAGGAAACCGACGAGCTCGTCGACTACGCAGGATTCGTCGACGTCCAGCGGTATCCGCGCCAGCCGCGCAGTGCCGCCGCCGGCTTTCGTCACCGCGATGTAGGCGACGCGCGCCGACCCGGAGGTGTTGCAGACCGTCGCGGTCGCGATAGCCGTGGCTTTGCCGTCGTCCTCGTCGTCGTCCACATCTCCCACCGGGCCCGTGTAGACAGCGGTTGATGCCGCCGACAGCGTCGCCGCCACCAAGATGCCGGGGTGGTTCTCGGTGGCTCGAATCAGATTCGGAGTGTTGGCCATCGTCTTCTCTTCCTCTTCAGAAATCCCTGCGTGGCAACGCTTTGGGCGCGGATACGGTCGCGGAGCGTGTCGGATTCCGTCGTGCTCTCAGCGGAGCCGTCGGCGCGGAATGTGGTGATGGACCCCTCGGGGTCGATCACCACTGCGGTTACTTCGGTGCCGGGTTCCTGCTCGGACAGCGGCGGTTGAGTCATCGGCCGAAGGTCATGGTGTAGGCGGCGCTCACGGCCGGAGACACAGAGATGGGTGTGGGGTTGAGGTCGAAGTTGTCCTCGCGGGTGAGCACGAGAAGTCCGTCGCTGTTCACTTCGGCCGACGCGAGGCCCCAGCCCGGTCGGCCTCTACCGAAAGGCTGGCCGGGCCGAGGTGATTCGAGGGGGATGTAGACGGGCCGGTCGTCGTGGGGTGCGTCGAAGTAGATGTCCTGCAGGGGCAGGGTGCGGCCGGCGTGGCTGGCGACGACGGTGAGCCGGTACTGCAGCCTGTCCAGCTCGAGCGTCGGGTCGTTGGCCGGCAGTTTGACGCCGAGCGTGCCGGGGTCTTCGAGGTCGTAGGGTGCGGCGCTGACCGCTTCGATGTCGTACATCTGCCCGTCGGAACGGATATAGCCGGTGACGCGACGCGTCCATGGCAGCAGCAGCGGGCGCGGCGCCAGCTCGTAGCGCAGCATGCCTTTCGGGTCGATGACGAGGTCGAATCGGAACTGGGTACCGGCCAGCCCGGCGACCGCGCCGGACCCGACGACTGTCTTGAGGTCAGCGTGCGCGGTGAACATGATGGGTGGCATCAGCGGGGTCTCCCTTCTACGCCTCGGGCTTGATGTCGAACACGACGCGGCGCGGAATGCCGGGCCGCGGCAGCCTCCGCGCCTTCGCACTCAAACGTGGTTCGACGACAAGCGGTTTCGCGCTGGCCACCAGGTCAGCCGGCGTCAGGGCGACGGTGATGTTGGCCCACGGGCCGGTGTCGGCGCGGGTCGCGGCGAATGATTTCGCGGTGCCGTCGCCGTCGACGTCGCCCGCGAGCAGCCCGATTCCGGTGTTGTTCAGGTACCGCTGCCGCTGGGTGTACGCCTTGAGACCGGTCTTGGTGCCGAATGCCTGGACCGCCATTCCCGCAGCAGGCGGGGTGGCGGCGGCGGTGAGCGCGGTGCCGGTGCCGTACGTCGTAGTGACTGCGCCGAAGTCGTCGACACCGGTGTAGGACAGCGATGTGGCGCGCAGCCAGCGCGGCGCCAGGAACTCACCGGCCAGCACGGCGCGGATTCGACCGCCGGATGGGGCCTCGAGCACGCCGAACAGTTCGAGCCATGAGTCGCCGGTGTTGTTGAACGGCTGCACGCCCAGCGAGGTCATCTCGATGTCGTCGTAGGTGACGGTGCGGTCGAGGTCGCCGATGTCGCCGTTACGGACTCGGTAGGCCATCGGGACGACCAGGGCACGATGAGCACCAACGACTTTCGGGTGCCGCCAGGTGAGGTCGATCTGCGGCACGCTGATCAGCGGCCAGAACTCGGCGGCACCGGGCCCGGTCGCTTCGTGGAAGACAGCCATCAGGCCGCGTCCTCCGCTGCACGGAACGAGATCGGCAGCGACGACAGGTCGATGGTGTCGCCGATGCCCGCGTTAATGGATTCCTCGAGCTCAATGATCGCGATGCAATGGCCGCCAGTCTCCGCGTCCCAGATGCTCAGGTGGGTCACCTGCTCTCGGACAGTGGACAGCCAGTTCACATCGGTCGACGCGAGGACGGTGGCACCGCCTGCGGCCGCCGCCAACGTGACCGCCTCGCGTGTCGTCGTGGTGGACGGGAACGCGGTCCCGGCGTCGGTGGGGTCGCCGAGATGCTTCTGCGCGTAGAGCGCCGTGGGTGGCGTCCAATCCTCTCCGCGCAGGTTGTGGTCAATGACCGTGTCGAGGAAGTAAGTGGTGAAGTAGGAACCGGCCATTTACGTTGCCTCTCTCGTCATTTCAGGAAGCACCGCACGCGATAGGACCGGACGAACCGGCGGCGGCGGAACGTGTCGACGATGCAGGACGCGGCGTAGGTTCTGCCGTTGATGCCGTCCTCGATCGTGAGGGTGGTGTCCAGTTCGGTGAACTGCGAATTCGCGATGGTGATCTCGGCGGACGCGTCGTCGAGCGTCCCGGGGAAACAAATGATCGGTGTCAGCGCGACGATGTGGTCATCGAGCGGGACCAGCAGATCAGCCCAGTTCTGCGTCCAGTCGATACGCTCCCGCGGATCCTTGGTGCCGGTGCCGACGAACGTTTGGCGTGCCATCAGGGCTCCGGGTTGGGCGGGGTGGACACGACCGGCCAGGTCGCGCACTCGGTGCCGTCGCTGTACGCGCCGCCGTGGACGAGGTCGACGATGAGCCACGCCCGCATGGGTTCTATCCATGCGGTGCGGACGGCGGTCTGCAGCGTCTCGGGGTTCTGCTTGACGACACCGGGCGGGACGTCGGTTGCGGTCACAGTGCTGCCTCCAATGCTTCGACTCGGCTGGTGATGTCGGCCTTCCAAGTGGCGTAGTCGTCCAACCAGTCGCTGATCGCTGTCTGCACCTGCGCGGCAGACCTGTTGGTGAGCGAGGTGCCGGTGAACGCCTGGTAGATGGCGTCACGCAGTTGGCCGACCGATGGGACGAACGAGTCGGCGAAGGTGCCGGAGGTGACCTGGGTGGCGTCGATCCCGGACTGCACGGTCGGCTTGATCCGCTTTCCGCCCCAGTGGGGCAGGATGCCGGCGGGCGCGTGCCGGGCGAGCAGGTCGGCTTCGACGTTCTCGCGGGTGCGCTCCGGCAGACCGGAAACTGAGCCGTCGTTGCCGGTGACCTTGTACAGGACGTCCGGATTGACCCCGGCGGGGCCGTTGGGCATCGTCATTTGATGCTGTCCGGTATCTCGATCTGGCGGGCGTCCTGTTGCTGCTGCGCGAACGTTGCCAGCAGCTCGCGGGCGAGCGCCTTGCGGGGGCCGTCGTCACCGAGCGCCGCGGCGGCCTGAGCCTGCTCGACGCGTTCCACCATGCCGGCCAGCGCGGGCACCTTCTCGGCCGCCATCTGCAGCACCCGTTCGAAGTTCACCGGGGCCGGCATCGGGACTGTCTCGGTCGCCAGATCCGGGTGAATCCGCCAGCCGAGCCCGTCGAGTTCGGGCGCGACCTGTGGGCATATCCGCGGCGGAAGCATAGTCTGCAGCACCAGTGACAGCCGCGCGCACCGCTCAATGCGCTCGACGTCTTCGCGCGGCGTGGACTTGCGCCGACCGAGCTCGGTAATCCGAGGGACCATCGGCGCCCAGTTGCCCTGCCGCGGGTCGCCCTCCCGGACCAGCGTCTTGACCGCCAGCTCGGGATGCAGGCGCGTGCCGAAGGGGTGGAGCTTTTCGGCCAGCATTGTGCGGGCCGGGGGCGGCAGAATCCACAGCGTGCCGGCCAGGGCGGCGATCTCCTGCTCGACCGTGGTCATGCGGCGTCCCGCGCGGCCATCGACGTGACCTGGATGCCGCGCGTCGCCAGCGACGCCTCGAAGTTCATGCCGAGGTGCCGGTATCCCTTGCCGTTTGGAACCATCTCGGTCTCGTCGACCCACTGAGTGAGCGGTTCCAAGCTGGCGTTCTTGTACGCAGACAGGGTGCGGTCGCCGTAGGTGTAGCGCAGCCGGTAGTAGTCACCGTTGGCGGCCGTGTTCGGAACGGCAGCACCCTGATAGATGTTGCTGATCGGGCCGTTGAGCACGCCGAGATGCAGGTACTGGTGGCCGGTGCCGGTCTCGAGCTCGCACACGAATCCGGTGTTCAGTCCGATGTCGCAGCAGATCGCCACACCGGTCTTGCCGGCCTGGCTGTTGAGCCGGTTCACGACAGTGAAGCCGACCTCGACGGAATCTGAACTGAACTCCTGCCAGAACCGGATCGCGGACTCTTTGAAGAACGCGTTCTTGACCGAAACACCGTTCGGCAGTGAAAGATCCGAGTTGTCGTTGATTACCGTCTGTCCCCACACGGTTTTCCATTTCCGGCCGAGGACGTCGCGCTGGAAGCTGTCGGTGAACGACAGCGCCGGAGTCACCGACACCGGCAGGGCGTTGGAGTACATCGCCTCGCGGCGGATGACCTTGCCGTGGCGGATCTGGAAGGTGCCGTCGTTGGTGTCCAGATAGATCTCGAAGTTCGCGCCGGCCGGGATCGGGTCCATGACGTCGGGGTCGCCGTAGAACTCGATGCGGTCGGGGTAGACGTCGCCATCGAGGGTGAGAAGCACGTCGCCGTTCGTGCCGGTGAAGATGATCGTCGCGGCGGCAGCCTCTGGCCATTCCCTCAGCCCGCTTGTGTGGGGTAGGAGGTAGGGGTGTTCGCTGCGGCGCGGGTTCCAGGTGCTGCCTCGGGAGAGGACGACCGCCGAATTCAACGATTGCACGGCATCGCTCCCTCCGTATTCGAGTTACGTTCTTTGCCAATAGTTTTCGTCATTGGACGATGTGCAGTCCGATGTCGGCGATACGGTCCATCGCCAGTTTGAACATGCGGGCGTTGCGTTCACCGCGACTCATCGCCGCCTGGTTCAGGCCGACCTTCATCTGGAATTCCGATTTGCCGGACTCGTCGAAGACGTGGGTCATGTCCTTGACCTGGTTGGTGAACATGATGTCGATGCCGGCGCGCTGCAGCAGGCCGTCAATGGAACCGATCCGGTCACCGATCTGGCAGTGCAGACCCGGGATCAGCCAGGTGGAGTCGTCGATGACCATCTGGTGGCCGGTCTCGTCGGCGGTGTCCTTCATACCGCCGCGGGCGGTCGCCAGCGCCGACAGCGACCAGATGTTCTGTTCGGCGCCCGACTGGTAAATCTCCCACAGGTGCGCCCATCCGAGTTTCCCTGCCCGCGCGCCGTTTTCGAACTGGCCCCACGCCAAGATCGTGCCGACGAGGAACGGCATGACGATGTCGCTGGCGATGTCCCCGAGTGAGTCGAACCCGGCGAGCAGGAAGTAGCCGAGCAGGTTGCCGATCGACGAAATCATCAGATCCGCGATGGCGTCGACGGTGGGGTTGTCTCCGCCGACGATCACCTGCGAGGCGGTGGCGTTCGAGTAGGTGACTTGTGACTGCAGCGGGTTGTACCGGGAGTCGCGCACCGTGATGCCGGGCTTCTTCGCCCGGGTGCCCATGTGTCCGGACTGCCAGTACTCGTCCGGGGTGAGTGACTGGTCGTCGGTGACGAACTCGAGGACACCTTCGAGTAGGTCTTCGCTCCATGTGAGCACTGTGCGGGCAAATCCGAGTGCGGCGTTGCCGGTCATGTAGGTGCCGTCACCGGTAGCGAAGCCGGAGCGGTCCTGCACCTCGAACACCAGTGCTCCGTTGGCGACGTTGTTGTCCAGCAGGCCGGTGACGGTCTCCCCTTCGGCGGTGAAGATCCGCCGGTAGGTCATGGACAGCTGTGCGTCGTCCATTGGGTCGGCGATCACCGTGTCGACGCCATTCATGCGGGCCGCGAACACCCCCCACAGCGACGAGTCCTGGCTGAACTTTGGCGCCTTGATGTGCGCCTGCCAGGTCGACCGGTCGAGCGAATCGGCGTACTGCTGAGGGTCGAACGGGTCATCTGGGAGCGTCCAGACGTTCGCCTGCTGCCGAACGAAGTTCATTTCGCATACGGCGGAAGCACCCCAGGCGCTAGGTGCGAAAATGAAGAGATCCCTCGGGAATTGGAAGATTGGGATCGGTAGTGCGGGGTTCGGGGGGCAGAGCAGGAACTGCAGCGTCTGCAGGTCGTCGTTGAAGTAGGCGGTGACATAGTCAGCGCCGTCGACGGTTTCGGTGCCCCAGTGGTGCATGAGACCGGACCAGCGCCACGCCCCGCCGTACCGGTCAACCCGAATCACGACGTTCTTGCACTGATCTGGGTCGTTGGGGATCGTGAGAATCCACTTCGCCATTGGGTGTCGCGCCGGCAGCGTGATCACACCGGGCGACGAGACGTTGTCGCGCTGCTGAAACTGGCCTTTCGAGCAATCCAGGACGTTGATGCGTCCGCGGGGTTGCAATCCGATCTCGCCGGGCACGTTCCGGTACAGCCGGATCTCGGTCTGCGCCCGCTGCAGAGCCTTTCGTTGCCGACGGATCTCGTCGGTGATCTCGCGAACCCCATCGAGAGACGCGAGATTCGGCACTCAGACCACCAGCGGCGTGGAAAACGGCGAGTCGTACCAGCGCGGCAGTGTCAACGTGAGCGCGGCGCCGTCGGAGACGTTCGTGGCGCGGACTACGCAGCCCTGCTCCGGATCGGAGTCGCCCTTGCCCGGTGGGATGGGATATTCGAAGTCTTTGCCTTCCGAGCGCAGCCCGACCGGGGTCTCCCACTCCGAGATGTAGGTCTCGAGGTCCGGTCGGGTGTAGACCGTGGTGCGACCATCACCTTCGACGATGAGCGGTGTCGGAACGGTCTTGCCGGCGTCCTCGATGCCGCGGCCGTGGATTTCGTTGCCGAAGCTGTAGTCAGGCAGCCAGAACTTCGCGCCGTACGTCAGATCCCATTCGGGCCAGATGTCGACTGTGCCCGGATTGAAGTACGGCAGCGTCCCCCAGAAGCTGCCCGATCCATCGAATTCGAGCGAGTAGCGGTCGGGCTTGCCGACGTAGAACGGTAGCTCGGCGGCCATCACCTGCACCAGCGACCCGTAGGCGAAGATGTGCGGGTCGATGTTCTCGAAGTTCTGGGTGGAGAACGACGTCGACGTGTCGAACGTGCGCACCTTGAGGACGCGTTCACCGTCTGCCGAGGTGTAGACGATCTTCGCCTCGTCGGACGGCGAGAACATGGCCTTCCAACGCGCGCAGATCAGGTGCCAGAGATCCTTGTCCTGATCGAGGCGCGTCCCGGTCTCCGGGTTCATGATGTGGATCGTCCAGACGACGTTGCGCAGCTTCGGTTTCCACGACTGGAAGAACTGACCGAACGCATAGTTCGCGTAGTTCGTCTGAATCGGCATGTCGAACAGGCCTTTTGACCCCGGAGCCAGCAGCGGACCCCAAGTCAGCGACTTATCGGAGATGCGGCAGAAGTCCCCGTTGACACCGATCACGTCAATGGTGTCCAGACCGGGCCTCACCTGCGGTGATTCGCCATCTCTGCTTGGAAGGCAACGTTATCGGCGAGCTCCATCCGGTTCATCAGGCGGTCGACGTCGCTGATGCCGTTGAAGTTGTACGTCTTGTTCCCGCCCGCCGACATGCGAAGGTCCGGGAAGCTCTGCTCGTGCAGCACGGACTGGCCGTAGGCGCGGGCCCCGGGTTCGCCGCCGAAGCTGCCCGGCACGGAGCCGACCAACGCCGACGAGACGACGTTCGCGAGACCCTGGACGATCTTGCCGCCCTGCTGGAAGCCGCCCGCGATCAGCGACCCGGCCAGCCCGCCCAGCGGCCCGCCACCCGCGGCGCCGATGCCCATCGACGCGGCAGTCGCGGCGAGGTTACCGAGGGTGGCAGCGCCGGACTGGATCGCGGTGTTGATCCAGTCGAGGTTGTGGTTCAGTGACTTCGGTGCCGGAGCGACCGTCGGCGCGGCGCTCCCGCTCGCAGCCGGTCCCTTCGCGGGCGCCTGCGCCGCCGGTGCCGGGGTCGGAGCCACCGGGGCGACCGTCTGCGGCGCCGGCGCAGGTGTCGGTGCTGACGGCGGCGTCTGCGGCACGACCGTCGTCGGCCGGGGCGCGGGCGCCGGGGTGATCGTCTTGGCGTTCGGCACCTGGAAGTTCGGCCGCGGCGGCGGCACCACGACACCCGTCGGCGGCGGGCCACCCGCAGCGAGACCGGGAAGTTCCTTCGGGTCGACGAGGCCGGCGTTCAGCCTGTGCAGGAACGCATCCGGCACGGTGGCACGGCCGCGCGCGGAGATCATGAACTCGTCCGGATGGACCTCGGCCAGGAACCCGCCTGTCGGCCCGGGGCCCTTTCGTGACGGCGTCGGCCCACCGGACTCCATGCCCGGGAACCCGCTGGGCGCGAAGTTCACGTGCAGGTGATTGAAGTGGTCCTTCTGCTGCCACAGGATGTAGTCGATGCCGAGCTCCGACTGGTGCTGTTTCAGCCACGCGTAGAGCTGGTCGCCCTGCGCCTTGCCGGCGGCCGGCGTCGGGTCGTTGAGTCCGCCAGCGCCGGGGATCATCACGTCGAGCGCAAGGCCCGATGGGTGCCACTTCAACGCGTCAGCGCGGACACCGCCGATGTCGGTGGCCCACGGGAAGTTCGCCTGGATGGCGTGCTTGCCCTTGAGCGTGTTGATCTGCAAACCGTTTCCTGAACCGCCGCTGCCACTGCCGCTGCTGGCGGCGGTCTTCCACGCGAACGTGTTGGGCCACGCACCCGGGCCCTGCGCCGCCAAGATCTTCTCCGCGATCTCGATCTGCTGAGCCTTCGACGCCTTGTCAGCGGTCGGTGCGTACGCGGTGCCGCCGAACTGCTGCCATGTCGAATCCAAGATCTGCAGGCCGCCGCGGTAAGGGCCACCCGAGTTGTCCGAGGGGGCCTGCCAGTTGCCGCTCGATTCGCGCTGGGCGATCGCCTCCCAGTCGGCGCCGCTACCGGTAGCGCCCGGCGTCGCCCCGCTATACAGCGCGCGCAGAGTGTCGCTATCGAGCGTGACGCCGTACTGGGACGCCAAGCCGGTCGGGTCGACGGCGAAACCGCCGCCGCCGCCTTGAGAGTTGAGCCCGGCGAGCGCCGCCAGCGGGCCATCGGAGCCGAGCGCGAAACCGGCGACCTGCGTTGCTGCCTGGGTGTACGGGTTCGACGGCGACAGAATGCTGCCGCCCAGCCCCACAGCATTCAGGCCGCCCTGCCACAGGATGCCGGCCGCCTGCGTCGCTGTGTTGACTCCCCAATTACCCAAGTAGTTCAACGACTTCCCTACCCATTGCGTCACCGCCGACTTCGGATCCGGAGACGCCAGCCCGCCGAACAGGCCTGCGAACCCGGGCAGCCCGGCCGCCCGCGACGCGAAGTCGCCGCCCGGTGTTCCGGCCTGCGTCATCGCCGGCATGTCAGGCAGCTGGATCGCCGCGTCCGCATTCTGCAAGCCCTGCGCGACACCCGGCAGGGACGACACCAAACCGATGGCGTTGCCGATCGGACCCTGGATGCCGGAGGTGATGCCGCCGACAAGGCTCGAGATGATTCCCCCGCCGCCGGAGGTCGGGTTCGACGCGATCGGCGCGTTCGGCACAGCAGCCGGGCCGGGCGCCGAACCGGGGGTAACGGGGTTTCCGTGCTCGTCGACGACGCCACCCTGGTCGAAGCGGGGCACCTGCGCTGCCGGGACGACGAGCTCGCCGCCGTGCAGGATCGCGACGCGGGGGCCGTGGCCGGGGACGAGGCCGCCTGTCGCGTACTTCTTGATGTACGGCGAGTCCAGCGGCACGGTCGCTGTCAGCGTCCCGTCCGGGTTCGTGATGAACGGGATCTTCTGCTGTGTCAGCTGATCGGCAAGATTCCCAGGGACTGTAACCCGGTAGTCGGTGCCGCTCGACGCGACCTTCGCATCATCGGGGAACGGCGAGCCAGCACCCGGCTTGATTTCAAACCGGCCCTGCTCAGCTTGGTTCTGCTGTTGGGCACCCTGCTCAGCGGCAGGGATACGTCCCAGCGTGCGGTTCAAATAGCCACCCGACAACACCGACGCTTGACCAGTAGCCGACAGCTGTTGCGCGATCTCGGCGAGGTCAGCAGTGTTCATCAGCGACGGATTGCCCTTCGCCTTCTCGGCGAGGACAGCGTTGTAGCGTTCGAGTGCCTTGGGATCGCCGATGAGGGCAGAGAGCAGCAGATCCTGGTTGATCTCGCCGCCGGTCTGCGCGCTAATTGCCGCCGCCCGCTTCGACAGATCCTTATTGACCTGGAACTCGGGGACCAGGTTGTTCTTGAGCAGAATGTCTCTGATCTGTTGTGTCGCCTCGGGTTTCCCGACAAGCGCGTCGGCGTACAGATCCGGAGCAATGCCCAGCGACTCGGCGGCCGACAGCGCGTTGCCCTTGCTGATGCCCGGGATACCCCCGCCGGGCTCACCGCTGGCGTCGTAGTTGCGGGCACCCTCGATCGCCTTCGAACGGGTCAGCGCCGTTACCTTGCCCGTGGTCCGATCCAGGGTGCTCTCGAGATTCCGGACGTCGGACTCAAAATTCCGGACCTGCTCCGCGGACTCCTGGTTCTTCTGGTCGAGGTACTGCAGCGCCGTGATGACGCCCGGGATCGCCACGGTGGCCAGAGCGCCGAGCACACCGGCGCCGGCCGCCGACCCGCCCAGCGCCGACAGCGCGCCGGAAAACTTCGACAACCCGGATCCACCCTTGCCGACCTTCTGGAACGTAGAGTCGACGTCGGCCATCGCCTTCTTCGCGTCGTCCCGCGTCCGGTAGAAGCCGGTGCCGATACCCGTCAGCCCGGAGGACAGCAGTCCGAGCCCGTTGCGGACGCCGTCAATGACGGGATTGATGGTCTTCCACGTCAAATACGCTGTGAGAACACCTTTTACGAGATCAGGGTGATCGCCGACGAGATCGGACAGTGTCTTGAACAGGTCGATCAGGCTCGACACGTACGGCTGCGCGCCGTCGGCGAGGCTCTTGAACGCGCCCGGCAGCTTGGCGAGCAGTTCGCCCCAGTGCCGTAGCTGCTCGAGCCCCTCGCGGAAGAACTCCCGCATCTGGTCCTGGCCCTCGGGTGATTCGAGGAACGTCTTCATGCGGGCGGTGATGTCTTCGAGCCACTGCAGGAAGCTGCCCCCGCCGCCCGCGGCCTGTGTGATGGCGCCGAACGACTGACCGATGTTCAGCACCGAGTTGCCCAGCGACGTCATCCCGTCGAGGCCTTCGTTGATCCACTTGTCGAGGCGACCGTCTTTGTCGGCGGCTTCGATGAAGTTCGCGAACCGGGTGGCGACGTTGCCGAGCGCGTCGGCGAGCCGGGGCAGCGAGTCGGTGCCGGCCGCGGCGAGAGTGCCGATACCGCGGACGAGCGGGTCGATGGCCTTCGACAGCCGTTCCTGCGCCTCACCGGTGTTGCCGAGAATCCGGTCGATCAGCCCGGTTCCGCGGGTGCTGCCGATCGAGGTGAAGAGGGCGGTGATGTTGTCGTTCCACGCCGCCGAGATCCGCGTCATGCCCGTTTCGAAGTGCGGAGCCAGGTCGTTGGCGAACTTCTCGAATTCCTCTGCCTTGCCTTCGAACAGCGGTTCCTGCGCCGAGTTCCGGAGCCGATCCCACAGCGGTTGCATGTCGACGAGCTGCTGCACAAATTTCTGCGCCGACGGAGACAGATTGTCCATAGCCTGCGCGGCAGCCTTCTGCGCCGCGGACTGCTTATCACTGGCCGCGGCGACCGCCGCGTGCGCCTCGGCAACCTGCTGATCCGAGCGGACGACGCGCTCATTCGCGGCGACGACGCGGTCGCTGTTCTCGACACCCTTGGCGTTGACGTCGTTGAGCTTCTGGGCGGTGTCGGCGTTACGGGCCCGGACCTCGAGCACCCGCTGGTCGGCCTCCTGAACGCGCAGCGCGGCGTCGCGGATGTCGCTGTACTTGCCGCGCGCGAGGTCCTCGCGGGCCTTCTGCGCTTCCAGCACGGCGCGGGACTCGGAGATCAGGCCGCCGCGCATCTCGATGTTGAGGTCACGCTGCTCGTTGCGGGCGTCGCGAATGGCCTGCGCCTGGTCCTTGCGTGCCTGCGCGGAGTCGACGACCGCGTTCCGCAGCTGGTTCTCGGCCGCGACCGACGCGCGGGCCTGCGCGGCGCTGTCCTGCCCCGACGACTGCGCCGCCTTGGACACCGCGTCGTAGGCGTCCTTGACCCCAGACAGGCCGAGCGCCAGCGTGCCGATGCTGGCGCCCGCGCTGGTGATCGCGCCCGGGACGACGAGCGCCGCGCCGGACACCTGCTGCAGCGCGCCCGCCAACTGGACGAGCGCGACCGTCGCCGGCTGCACGGCCGCCAAACCGACGACGCCGATGTTGACCAGCAGATCCGTGCGGCCAAAGCCGCCGAGCTGCCGCCGGACCGCGCTGGTGTCGACGTCGACCTTGAGTTCGATGTTCCGCGCTTCTTCGCGGGCACGGAGCAGCCGCAGCTGCTGCTCGGCCCGCGACGGGTCCGCCTCGACGTCGACCTTGATGCCGAGACGGTTGGCCCGCTCCCGAATCCGCAGGGCGCGCAGCTTGTTCTCGGCCTCGGTCAGATCAAGGTCGAGCTCCGTGTCCACCGGTTTGGAGATCTCGCGCTTCGCCCGTTCGGTCTTCTCCCGGAATCGGCTCGTGTCGGCCGAGACCTCCACTTCGAATCCCGGATCCCGCACGGACCGCAGCTGCCGGCGCAAATCGCGAACAAAGTCGTCGGCGTTCGGCCGAATCCGGACGGAGGCGCTACCCGCTGAATACTCAGGCATGAGCGGCCTCCTTCCGGGTTTTCGGCCGCGGCATCGCGGTCGTCTTCATGGATGCGGCGATGTCGGCGTCGAGTTCGGCGAGCTCGTCGTTCGCCTTGTCGATCGCCAAGATCTCTGCCGGGAACAGCGGTCCCGCCGGGAACGGGATGCTGTAGTTCTTGGTCATCGCCCGAAGCAGCTGCGTCACAGTGACGTTCAGCTTGTGGATCTCGCTGACCGTGCGGCTGTACCCGACGATGTCGGGCCGAGCCGGGGTGTCTTGCTGTGCCCGCAGTGCCTGCGTGAACGCCGGGTAGTGCCGTTTGTCCCGCAGCAACGCGGCCTGCGTACGAGAACCGTCTATGCGGGCGACGGTTTCCGCGTAGTTGAGGAACTCTCCCCACGGCCGGTCGAAGCACCAGTCTCGGGCTCGGACTCCGAGGTGGTGGGCGAAGTCACCTTCGAGTTCGTCCCAGTAGTACCCGAGGTAGTCGAGGAGTCGCTGCCTTTTCCCGGTTGCTCACCGGCGATCTCGGCGATCAGCGGATGCTCCGGCTCGGCCCTCGACAGCGCCTCGAGCAGGGCGGTGACCTGCTGCTCAAGCTGGTCGATACGGTCCTCGTCCTCTTCTGAGGGCAGCCGCAGGAACTGCACCTTGAGCGCCTCATAGAACGCTTCCCGTTCCCAGTCACCTCGGTCTTCGAAGTACGTCTCGACCGCGTCGATCTGGTCGGGGCCGACCAGCGCGCGGGTGTAGGCGTCGTCCGCGGCCTCGATCGCGTCGCGGATCTCGGTGACTTCGGCTTGCGTGGCGCCGTTGCGGACCGCGTTCACGGATGCGGTGATCGCGGCCTGAGCAGCGAGCGTGGCCCGCGACATCGCCCGGACTCGCTTCGTCGTCGGCGGCTGCAGCACCAGATCCTTGGTGATCTGGAACGGCTCGATCGCCTTGCCCTTGCTGCGGGTCTCGGTGAGCACCTCGGCCCACCGGCCGACGGGCGCCCCGTCCGCCACCGTGGACGGGGCGCCCTTACTGCGCGGCTTCGTCGCCATAGATCAGGAACCCGCCCCGAAGCCGGGATCAACACCCGCGTCCTGCATCGCCTTCCAGCCCGGACCGAAGATGTCGACGATCAGCGGCTGGCCGAGCAGTGCGTCCTCGCCCTGGAAGTTGATCGTGTACGGGTAGGTCGCGACCTCGGCGTCGGTCAGCTGCGTCTCCGACCGCTCGGAGATGTTGGTGCGGTTGCCGATCCACGCGATGTACCACGGCAGCCCGTTCCACTTGTCCTTGCCGAGCAGGACGGTGCGGGACAGGATGATGTCGGGCAACTGCTCGACACCGAACGTCACGCCACCGGACTGGTCGTAGTCGACGCCGGACAGGTCGGTGCCCAGCCAGTTCTCGAGGTTCTGCTTGGTGGTTTCCTGCGGCGTCAGCCCGATGGTCAGGTCGCGCTGCGTCGGCAGCTGCCGGGTCGGGCCGCCCTCACCGTGCGACCGGATGTCGTTGATGGTGACCGCGTTGGCGAGCCGGCCGCCCTGCTGCTTGTCGTGCAGGCCGACGACCTGACCGTCGTCCGGCAGCGCCAGCGCACCGGTCGTCGGGTTGTGGACCATCTCGATCAGGTCGGTGGTCAGGTACGGGTACTGGATGACCCGCAGCTGACGCGGCGCGAACATGAGGTCGCGGCGCGTCACATCGGGATTGGTTGTGACCATGGCGTTTTCTCCTTTGGTTACCAGTCGATGCCGAGCGCATCGCGATAGTCGGGCAGGCCGCGCGGACGGTCCGCGTGGATCTCCCACGTGGTCGTGACCAGGCGGTCGTCACCCACTTGTTCCGGGATTAATTGCGGCCCAACAACTTCACCCGGAACAGTCATGAAGGTTGTTGAGACTCCTGAGAGGTGCGGTTGTTCGCGGGCGACGTCGCCGCCTTCTTCGAATTCGCACAGCACGTCGGTGACGTAGGACATGAGCAGGTTGGACTGGTCCCGGGACTGGGTGACCGCGCCGATCTGGGTCATCGAGACGTCGGACCACTGCTGTTTCCGCTTGTTGACGTGGCCGCCCATGCGGTGCACCAGCAGCAGGCCTTTGCCGGATTCCAGCCAGTCCTCGCGGTCGTCGAGCCGGGTCAGCCACGGCTCGACCTTCACCCCGGTCAGGCCCTGTGCTGCACCGTTGTCTTGAAACATGAACAGGTCGCGGATGAGCCGTTCGACGTCCCACCGGCCGCCCTTCCACCACTGCGGGTAGGCGATCGTCATGACATCGATGACATGATGGCGAGCACCTTCACCAGGTCGTCCGCGGCGTGGTGTCCGCCGGTACGGACCGGGCCGTCAGCGCCAGGTTGGGCGGGGCCTTCGACAGTGCGCTTGGTGCCGAACTCGTGGGCGGCGCCGTAGCCGCCGCGCGGGAGTCCGCGGCCGACGGACATATCAGCGACGATGCGGTCGTGCTTGAGCCCGCCGATCGCGAGGTCGATGCGAGCAGACGCTGCCAGTGCGCCGCTGTCCTTGGCGACGATGCTGCGGTACAGGTCGCGCGCATGCCCGCCGGCTTCACGCATGACGCGGGCGCAGTCGCCGGACAGCAGCCACGAGGTGAGGAACGGGTTCGGGGACGGGATGTCGTGTTGCACGGGGGTCACCTCTCCGTGGAGATCTCGAACTCGACGTAGCCGAGGTCGTCACCGGTCAGCGGGTGGTCCATGTCCCACTTCCGTTGCCCGCGAACCCAATACGTCGTGCCCTGGTAGGAGAACTGGTCGCCGTCTTTCAGGTCGGAGCCGCGGGGGACGAACAGTTGCGGGGGGACGACGACCGCGTTCGCGATCGCGTTGAGGTCGCTCCACTGGTTTTCGCCGAAGTCGGTGTCGGCCCGTTTCGGCGCGATAGTGGCGCCGGTCGGGTTCAGCAGCACCGATCGCTCCGGACGGTGCCCATCGTGGTGGCCCGGAAGCCGGAGAACACCGTGCGCAGCCGGGTCTTGTCCGCCTTGGTCAGCCACGGCTGCCTCGACGTGGCGTCGGCGTTGAACCGCACCGTGGCGCCGAGCGGACCCATGGTCTGGGTCTTCGAGTCGACGAACTGCGGCACGTTGCTCTCTTCCGCCGCGTACAGCCGCGCGACGACGTCAGCAGTGACGGAGGTGACGACGGCGGGGATCGGGTGCTCCGTGTCGGTGGGGTCGTACTCGACGCCGATGTAGCCCTCGACGAGCTCGGACGCGTTCTGGGCGCGGCCGGGCAGCTTGTTCACCTCGTCGCTGGTGAGGTCTCGTTCCAACGCGGGCGACTGCTCGACGGCGGTCTTCGATACGGGAATCACGTTTTCACCGCCCTTCCCGTCCCCCGGGCCGGGGGAAGATCGGCCCGGGGGTTGGGGGTTGAAGGATCAGCTGCCGCCGGCGGGGGTGACCAGCGCGACGGGCGAGCTGGTGTGCAGCTGCGAACCGAAGGCGATGTTGTCGCCGAGGACGTAGGCGTAGCGGGCCTTGAACCGCAGCGCGACCATGTCGCGCTCGGCCAGGTTGATCCCGTTGACGGTCGCCTCGGTGAGGTACTTCACCTGGATGTCCTGACGGACGCCGATGATGACGCGGGAGCGGTCGACGACCATCGCGGTCGCCATGTCCGGGTCCCACACCAGCTGGTCGCCGCCGGAGCCGTCGTCGACGGTGCCGGTGACGAACTTGGTGTTCAGGCCGTGCACGGTGCCGTCGGACCACGGCGCGGCGGCCAGCGGGCCGGCGTAGATCGGCGTCCCGTCGGCGTTGCGCTGGTTCGACAGCTTGAACTGCAGACCCATCTTGGCCAGCAGCGTCGACGGCTCGTAGCGGTCGGCGAGCTTCTCGGCGCTGTTGAGGATCTGCCCCGACAGGTCTTCACCGGCGACGGCGGAACCGATCTCGAAGACGTTCCCGCCGGCGGTGGCCGACGCGAAGAGGTCGTTCGAGTTCCACGTGGACGGCTTGTTGATGCCGAAGCACACCGCGGCATCGAGGGCGAACGCGATCGCTTCGCCGCCGGCCTTCGCGATGTCGAGCAGCACGTCCTCGGTGGCATCGTCGATCACGTTCTCGTGCACAGGCACGATGACCGCGAGTTCCTCGGCCACGAGGTTCTTGTTGCCCCACGTCACCTTGCCGGTCGGCTTCACACCGGCGGCGTCGGTGGCCGACTCCGAGACCCACTTGGCGTGGGGCTTGGTCGCCATCACCGGCATCTTGGTGGTCTTCGTGCCCATGTTGCGGGTCGGGAACGCCTGCAGCACTGCAGACGTCTTGGCGGCCCAGGACAGGAAGTCGGTCGCGTATGCGTCCTGGATGAGGGTCGCCACGTCGGAGCGACTGATGTCAGCCATGTTGGTTCTCCTTTTGTTTCATGGCATCCCGCGACGTGACGTCGGGGAAGTTGGCTACCTGTTGGCCCCGAGGGAGCGCAGCGCCGAAGCGGCGCGTTCCTTCTTCGACTGGCCGTCAGGTGTGGATGCACCGGAGCGGAGCGGCCCGTTGTCGCGGGGCCCCTGGGTGCCGAACTTGTCGACGAGCTTCTGCACGTCGGCTTCGATCTCTTCGCTTGTGGTGCCGCGGACGCGGTCCCACAGATCAGGGTCGAGACCCTTTGTTGCAGCGATCTTCTGACGGTCCAACTGCGTCCGCAGCTTGCCGTTGTCCTTCTCCGAGGTCTCCCACTTCGACTTGAAGTCGGACGCCGCGTCGTTCGCGGTTTGCAGTTCCGTCTTCTGCGAGGCGGTCAGGGCGTCGAACTGTTCGGCCTTGGCCTTGAAGTCGTCGTGCCCCTCAAATCGCTTCTCAGTGTTGCGACGTTCCTCTGCCAGAAGCGCATTCACGCGGTCCTGGGTGAACGTGGCGTCCGCGTTGCTTCCCGCACCGCCAGGCGCCGCGCTGCGGCTACCACCCTGGTCAGGTCCGTTGTTCTGCTGCTGATCACCCGTTGGCTGGGTCATCGGTAGTACCTCCGTGTGGAGTCAACCCACGAAAAACCCGCCATCAAGTACTGCCGTCGTGGTTCGACAGTCACCCGAAGGTGTTGTGGCGGTGGCTATTTCAGTGCGCGTCGCTGTTGGAGCGCATGTGCGCGAGTACGGCGTTGATGTCGATGGCGCCGTACTCGCCTTTCGTCTTCCCGGCGGACTGCGTCGCCTTCACCGCGGCGATGTAGTCGTCCTCCCACCGCTGCACGTAATCCGGTGGCTCATAGTCACCGCTGCGGACCGGCACTGGGATGCAGCGGCAGTGGTCGTGGTACTTCTCCCCCAGCGCGCGTGTGCCACGCGTTTGGCCGGTGTACTCCACCCGCCGCGCAGGGTCCGGCAGGCCGGCCATCCGTGCTGCTGCGCGTTGTCGGCGTTCCGCTCTAGTCATCTGCTTCTCGCGTCCCACCACGAATTTCGCGGACTGCTCGGAGTGGTACACCGGACCGCGGGTGGCCAGCAGCCTGCAGAACGCGCACGCGGTGGCCGACGCGTACCGGGCCCACCGCACACCCTCGGTGTTCGCGTTGTCGGTGAGCGTGTCCCGGGCCGCGTTCGTCACGAGGCGTTTCGCCGACCCCGACAGCCTGTCGACCGGGGTCGCCTTGCCGGGTGCGTACAGCGCCCAGTTGATCGTCTTGTCGAGCTGCGCCGGGGGGATGTCCACCACCGGTGTGGCGGTGAAGTCGGAGTCTGGCTTGAGTTCGTCGTACCAGCGGGCCGCGATCGCCGCGGCGGCCTGCCCGTTCTGCTCCAAGATCCGTGGGAACACCTGCCGCAGCAGCGTCGGGAACTCTGGGTGTGCGCTGTTGTACTGCGCGAAGAACTGCACCACCTGCTGCACCGTGACGGCGGCCAGGTCGCCGAGAATCTGCTGCAGCGCCTCGGCCTGAACCACCAGATCGGTGGTGTTGGCCGCGACGATCAGGCCACCGGCGACGCCCGCTGCGGACGCCGCCTGCGGCGCCGTCACTACGCTGTCCGTTCAGCCAGGGCAGCGACTTGCGGATCCTGTGTCGCCGCGGCGGCGGCCGGGCGCAGCGCCGACACCAACTGCGTCACGGTGCTCGCCTGGCGGGACTTCTCGGCGGCGGCCTTGAGCGCGGTGATCATCTGCTGCGAGATTCCGGGGACCAGTGGCAGCAGCGGCTCGATCGGGAGTCCCTCGTGCAGCGCAGACGCGATCTTGTAGATGCCGTCGGTCATTGCACCGAATGCGCGCGCCTCGGTGTCTTTCCAGATCACCTCGGCGCTCTCGTCCTCTGCGGTGGCGGCGTCGCCGTCCATCGCGGCCGACAGTTGCAGCAGCTGCTCGTGCGATTCGCCGTGCGACTCCCGCATCGCGCCGAGCTTGCGCTGTTGGTTGCGCTCGGCGGCGGCCAGCGCATCCGCCGACAGGTTCACCATGCCCGACATCACGTAGGTCGGGGAGATCTGCGCGCGCCGCGCCACGTGTTCCTCAAGCTTCTCGATCAGCGCGTTGTACGGCTCCAACGAAGCGCCCTGCAGCCGTGACGCTTTGACGTCTGCATCCTCGAAGGTCCACGTCTTGTTGACCGCGGTCTTCAACAGATCGTTTCGCGTGCCCGTCCAGCCGGCGATCACGTTCTGCGGGTGCGCGCCGTACCGGGCCACCATCAGCCGGTCGAAGTTGACCTCGTTGATCGCACGCTGGTCGATGACCAGCCGGTCGATCTCGCCCTCGATGAGGTCTTCGGAGTCCGGGCGGTTGACGTACCGCACCACCGGGCACACCGGCCGACCGCGGAACACACCGCCGTGCGCGCGGGCGGTGCCGACACTGCTCTCACCGACCGAGATTGGCACCTTCCGGATCTTGTCGTCCTCGTCGCGGATCGGTGCTGACAACTCCCCCAGGTCCAGCGGGTAGATGTGCGTCGCGTCGAACAACAGTCCCTTGCGCCGCGGCTTCCCATCGGTGCTGTCGACCCACGTCTCGAGCGCGTACTGCGGCCACCAGTCGACCTGTGGATCGCGATACAGCGCCAAGAGTTGCCGCGGCGACCGGGGACGCCACTTGAGACCGTCGGATTCGCGTTCAGCGACGACGTAGCCGACCCCGTATTTCACTGTCGACGTGTAGATTTCGGCCTGCCGCGCGTCCATGCGGTTGGCCTGCCACTTCTTCCACGCCTCATCGTTCACTTCGGCGTCGCCGCGGCGGTAACCCACCACCGACAGGTTCTGGATGAACGCGTCGAGCACAAGCGTCAGGACGTTGTGCACGCAGATCGCGTGGATTTCCTTGACCTCTTCGTCGGCGTCGTCCGGAATGTGCGGGCGGCCGATCTTCCCGTCGACGTACTCGTCGATCCGGTCAAAGGCGGTGAGTTCGTGCTGATGGATCTGCCACATGCGGCTGATCAGCGGAGGGATCTGGTCTGCTGTGAGCACGGAAGCACCTCCCCTCTGATCAGAAGAACGTCGCCTTGCCGGAGCGGCGCTTCTTCAACTTGCCGCTGTTCAAAGCGATTCGGGCGCCCATGTTCGAGCCGACCATGCACACCGCGAGGTCGACGTGCTTCTTCGAGTCGCGGGTCACCTTCGACAGCGACGTGCCCCACTCGTTCGGCCGGTTACGGGCGTTGTGGACGTGCTGGCGCAGCGTCGGATGCCCGTCGTGGCGCAGCGGACCGTCCTTCTGTTCCTCGTTGATCCACCGCTGCACCAGCATCGCGTTCTCGGTGAACATCTGATTGCGGGCCACGCCGCCGCGCTGCGACAGACGCATATCGAAAAGCACTGCGTTACCGATGGTTTCGCCCGGGGTCGCCCAGACCGGGAGCTTCTCTCGGTAGTCGCGGTGCAGCCCGTCGATCACCTCGCGCCAGTACAGCGCCTCTTTCTCGTCGTCCTCGGCCGGCGAGGGGTCGATGCCGAACCACACCACGTCGTACCGCTCCAAGATCGCGCGGGCTTTCGCGTCGACCTCGGCGCGCGGAGCCAGCCACGGCGTCTTCTGCGGCAGGCCATGCGGCCGTTCCCACACCGCGTCGCCGAACGGGACGAAGCTGTACATGTCCGACAGTCGGGTCGCCATCATCGCCGTCGCGTCGCCGGATTTCGAGCAGTCCAGGAACAGTGCGATCTGGTCCTTGTCCGCGACAACCTGCTGCTCGGCGGTACCGATGAGGGCGTCGAAGTAGTCCGGCTCCACCCACGCGTCCTCTTCGGTGGCCAGGCCGTTGAGGTAGAACCGAATCGAATCGGCCACCGAAGTGCGGGCGTCGGCCATCTCCGCGGACTTGCGCTTGATGTCGTTCCACGATGCGTCGAGGTACGCCTGCTGCAGACCCCGGGTCCGGCCTTCGGCCGTCTCGATGTCGAACGGCGGGGCCGCCTCGATCGAGTGATACAGGATGTCCCTGTCGCCCTTGTATCCCGGCGCCTGCTGCTTCTGCCACGCCCGATAGGCCGCTTCGCCCTCGGTGTCCGAGCCCTGCCGGTGCGCGTTGGTGTACTCGCACATCCGCGCCTGGATGTACTCCGGCGACTTGCCGACGTTGCGTCGGGCCATCGTGGCGACCTTGGATCCGCCGTTCGACTTCGACATGTGGTGCGTCTCGTTCAGCGCCACGAATGTCGCCGGGTCGCCCTCACCAGATTCCTCTGACGTCGGCGGGATCTCGAAGCGCGCACCAGTGCCCTTGATGATCGTGCGGGTCTCCCCGCAGTCCAGCCCGTAGAAGTCGCGGGCGTCGCGACTCCACATCGCGTTCGCCACGCGCAGGACGTCTTTCGACTGTTCCTGCGAGTTCGACATCACCTGGACCAGCGGGAAACCCCGCGCACGGCCGATCGGGCGGTTCGTCCTCTCGTCCCAGTCGTGCAGTTCGACCGGGCCGAGCAGCTCGCAGTTGCACATCGCGCCGGCCATCGGGTCTTTGCCCGTGCCCTTGGCGCCGCGGATGATTCCCGACCGGTAGGTGAATCGGCCGTCGGAATCGACGTGATACCAGAGGATCAGGAACCGGCGCTGGAACCGCGTCCACCGCCACGGCGTGCCGAACTGATAGTGGATCAGGCCCGGCTCGTCGGTCCGGCCCTCCGACCAGTCGATGATCGCCGGACCAAGACTGCTGCCGGCCAACGCCATCCGCTCATCCGGATCGTCCGGCCACGGCAGCGTCCACCACGCGCCCGTCTCTTCGTCGACCTTGTACCCAGGTAGGAGAAGCTCAGAGGTCGCGGTAGTCGGCAATGTTGGTCACCCCGGCATCGGAGTCGCCGTCGTTGCCCCCGGACTTCGGCTCGATGTACCGGATACGCAGGTCACGCCGATAATCCGCAGTCGTGCCCAGCACCTTCTCGCGGTTCCGCAACTCCGTCGCGAACTTCGGCTCACCGCTCTCGTGGAACTGGGCCGCGAGCTCGATCGAGTCCATCGCGAAGTCCCACTCGGCCGGACCCCACAGCTTGCAGTGCGGCATGGTCCGCCAGGCTTCCCACTTGTCCTTCGTCCGCTTCATCCACGGCCGGCCATTGCTCCGCTGGCGCGGCAGCTTCGGCCCGTCGGCGTACGGGACGTTCTCGACTTCGGTCCAGTCGTAGGTCGGCTTGTTCCGATTGACGGCCTGGCCTTCCGGCTTCGGCTTGCGGCCCGTTACTGCCATAGCGGACCTCCAATCGAATTAGCCGAGGCGTGTTTCAGATGTACGAAACGCGCGCTGGTGAAAGGTTCCCGTTTCATGCGGACAGGCAGACGCTATGCCATCCGGCGCTGGTCAGGGGGCTGAGGGGGGTCATACCCCCGGGGGGTTAGGGGGTGAGGGCGTCGGCCGGGTGGCGTCGCGGTGGGCGTTTGCCGGAGCGGCGTTCGCGTCCGCGGGTTGCCTCGGCCTGGGTCTTGGGGCCGTGGCATGGGACGCATCGGGTGATGAGGTTCTCGAGCAGGTCTTCGCCACCCTCGGCGCGGTTGATGATGTGGTCGGCGTGGACTTGGCCTTTGTTTGGTTCGGCTTCGAATCCGCACTGTTGGCAGGTCCAGTGGTCGCGTTTGAAGCAGGCTTGCTGCAGCTTGTATGGGACGGTGCGGCCGACGTCAGGGTCGCGTTCCCACACGGGTGTCTGCCTCGTAGATGAATGCATGTACGTCTTCGGGCAGCCCGTCGAAGTCGTGCTCGAAGCCGCATCGCTGGGCTTCGGTGACGGTTCCTTCGAAGACCACGCGCCGGTTGGTGTGGGTCAGGCCGTGGGGCTTGCATGCCTTGTCGAATGCCTCGACAGCCGCTGTGTCTACGTGCGCCAGCGCGCCGTCGACACGGCGAAGGAAGTCGTGTGAGACGGGAATGATGACCCTGAGCCTGTCGCCTGTGGTTGGAATGCTCATTGCTCAATCACCTGTCGTGCGTGGCCAGGAGTAGCCGCAGAGGCAGTCGTGGTCGCCGTCGTGGTTGGCGGCGTGGATGCAGAAGTGGCGGTTATTCCACACCTCGTCGCAGGTCTCAACCTTGCAGTGCGGTGTGGTGGTGCTGGGCACGGGAAGCTACGCGCGGGGTGGCCAGGACCAGGTGCCGGGTGCGGGCGTCTCGGAGTACGGGATGGCGTACTCGCGGTAGTCGCCACCCAGCCCGTGCACGACGAGGTCCACGGTGGTGTCGTCAGGCAGTTCGGGTACCAGCGCGGCGGGGCGGCCCTTGCCTGACAGGGTGCCGTCAGGACCGGGGCCCCAGCGTTCGATGACGTCGAGGTTCGTGGTTGCCCGGGTACGCAGCACGATGGCCGGCGAGACGATGCCGTCGCCGTTCTTCGAGTGGTAGTGCACGATGCGGCCGATGGTGGGGTTCATCCGTGGTTCCGTTTCTCGCTGGGTGCGTGGCCTGGTCGTGCTCCGGTGGCCTCTTTGTGGAGGTTGGAGCACAGGCCGCTGATCTCGCGGTCGGGCAGGGGCTTGCGTCCGCTGCGTTCGATGGCGCCGTTGATCTCGGTTCGGCAGCGTTCGAAGTCGCCGGGTTGGCCCCAGCGGATGCGGGCGGCTCCGGCGCCGTGTGCCCAGTACTGCTTGAGGTCGTGGGCTTTGCCGTCGCCGGGGTGGGTGTCTGCCATGTCTGCCTCCCGTGGTTCAGAGGGCTGCGGTGTGCGCGGTCCAGATCGCGCGGGTGCCGTGGACCCACGCTTTCCGCGGCTTGTGGCGGGTGAGTCGGTCGTACCGAACGGTGGTGACGGGTTCGGTGTCGGCGTGGTCGACGAGGCTGGGCACGGTGTAGGCGATGGGGTGGCCGTGGCGGCGGGCCCAGCGGGTGATCGCGTAGTCGGGTGCGTAGCCGGGCTGCAGCTCGAGCGTGTCGAGTAGGTCGGTGCGGATGGCGACGGCGACGGCGTGGAGCAGGCTGTCGGCGGTGAGCCAGCTGGTGGCGACGTCGACGCCGTCGAGGGCTTTCCGGATGCGGGGCTGCCAGAGCGGCGGGTATCCGGTGCCGAGGTAGAGGCTGACGATGGGTGCGGGTGCGACGGCGAGGGCGGCGGCGAGTTGGTCGCGGAACCCGGGGGCTGGTTGGGCGTCGTCTTCGAGGGTGACTGCCCAGTCGTGGCAGGGGCCGGCGTCGGTGTGCCAGTCCCAGACGCGGCGGTGGTTGCCTTCGCATCCGAGGGTGCCGTCGTCGATGCTGACGCCGAGGGCGCGGGTGTCGTCGGCGAGCTGGACGGCGGCTCGGCGGCGGGCTTCGTGCGCGACGATCGCGATCCGGACGCTGGTCACTGCGCCCGCTTCCCGAGCGCGACGTCGAGGTCGTATCGGGCCTGAGCAGTGAGCCAGAACATGGCATCGACGCCGAGCGCCGCGCCGAGGACGAGCGCCGTCTGGGCGGTGATGCGTTTCTTGCCGGTGCAGATCTCGTTTACCGCTTGGACTGGTCGGTCGATGATCTCGGCGAATTGCTTCTGGGTCCAGCCGCGAGCGTCGATCTCCTGCTGCAGGATTCGTCCAGGGTGGACCGTCCAGTCGGGGTCGAACGGGACCGGGGCGCTGGCGGTCATGCTGCGCCGGCTGTGAGTTCGCGAATCTGCGCGGGTGTGGTGGCGCGTTGGTAGCGGCGCCAGCGGGCGCGGTTCGCGTCGGTGGCGGCACGGTCGGCGTCGGTGATGTGGTCGCCGGGGCCGTGGCCGGGCAGATGGTAGAGGTGGTGAGCGGGGCCGTCGACCCACCGGGTTGGGCCGGCGGCGATCTCGAAGGCGCGGTGCATGGCGTTGTCGTCGTACCAGTTGCCTTCGAAGCGTTCGTCCCACTGTCCGACGGCGTTGAGGGTGGCGCGGGACAGGACGTTGATCGCGCCGATGCTCTTGCCGTTGTCCATGGTGTGGAGCGGGATGCAGTCGCCGGGGTGCCGCCGTTGGGCGCGGACTTCTTCGGAGTCGCGCTGGCTGAGGTATCGGTACTGGGTGAATGGGACCACCAGGCCGGGAGCAGCGGCGGCCTGGTGGACGGCTTCGCGGACCTGCGGGTAGCAGACCAGCATGTCGGACTCTGCGAAGACGAGGACGTCCGCCGCGGGTACGTGCTCGGCGCCGAGGTTGTAGGCGGCGTGGCGGTTGAATTGTGCGTCGCCGTCGCGTCGGTCGCTGCAGATCAGAACGTCGTCGGCGCCGTAGTCGCGCCAGTGGTCCAGCACGCATTCGATGTTGGCCTGGCGCAGCGGGTCTCGTCCGCGATCGCGGAACGGGATGATGACGGCGACGCTGGTCATGCGTCGAGGTACTTGCGGGCGATGTCGCCGTACAGCTTGCGGTATTCGGCGAGCTGGCCGTCGGTCATGGCCTTCTCTTGCGGGCCGAACGTCAGGTGTGCTGCCACGAATCCCTCGTGGATCTGTCGGGGCAGCATGTTGACCGCGCCTTCGTCGCCGACTCTGTTGCGGGGGGTGAAGTTGCGGCCGGCGATGTGGGGCGGGGAGGGCTTCCCGATGCGTCGGCTGATCTCGTAGCCCATGCGCCAGTCGAAGCCGATGAGGTTGATGGACAGCCATTCGTCGGTCGGGGTCAGCGTGGGTCGGGCGCCGGTGATGTCGTGCCAGTTGTCGAAGAACCAGCGGTGGCACATGTCGGCGTAGTCGACGGACAGGTGGACGTCGAGCAGCGGCAGGTTGAGCGTTTCGAAGGCGAACCACAGGTCGGGTTCGGTTTCGGTGCAGGCACCGTTGTTGATGACCTTGGCCGAGATGACGGCGTCGCGATTCGACGCGATGGCGTCGATAAACGACGCGAAGGCGCCGGTCTCGATGAAAACGACGTCGTCGTCGAGCTTCACGAAGAGGTGGTTGCGGTACTGCTTGGCGGTGTAGTGCTGCCACACGTCGTTGAAGTGACGCCAGGGCTGTCGGCCGTCCCAGAAGTGGTCGAAGACCGTGATGCGGTCCCCGCTGATGCTCCGGATGTACTGGTGGTCCTCGATGGTGCGGGAGAGGTCCCAGATGTGGAGTTCGGTGTCGGGGTGTTCGGCGAGGATGCGCTGCAGGTATGGCAGCTGTATCTCCATGTTGGGGCGGCGGCCGGCGAACATGAAAAGCGTTGTGGTGTCAGGCAATTTGGATGCTCCATTGCTGGTGGCCGTGGCCGACGACGCGCCACGTGATGCCGGTGTGGTCAGCGAACTCGCGCCATGCGCGTTGTTCGTGTGTGCCCGGGCGGGCGCCGTCGAAGCCGTGCCATTCGTCGAACACGATGAAGCAGCCGCGGCCGATGTGGTCGAGCACGGTCTTGGTGGCCGAGTACAGGTCGCAGTCGATGTGGACCAGGCCGATGCGGTCGACTTCGCGGAAGTCGGCGGCGGGGAGGGTGTCTTCGTACCAGCCGATGACGTAGTCGGCGTTGTCGATCGCTGGCGGGTGCTGCTGGGCGAATGCGCCTGCCTGGTAGCCGTGGCGCCAGTCTTCGGGGAGGCCTTGGAAGCTGTCGAACCCGATGACGGGCATGTGGGCGGCGATCAGCCTAGTTGATTGGCCGGCGCCTACGCCGAACTCAAGCGCGGTCCCGTTGGGGCCGAGGCTGAGGACGTGCTTGAGGAGTGCGTAGTGCTCGCCGTCGCCGGGAATGTAGGGGCCGAGGTCGTAGGCGCAGAAACCGCTGCACCCGGGTCTGGGCACAGCGGTAGATGGGACTAGCGTACTACTTAGCACTGACATCGTCGTCATTTCTCCTTTCGGGTGCGTCGTTGGTGGAGTTTCCGCTGGTAGGCGATGACGGAGGCGACGGAGTATTCGGGTGCGCCGTCGGGTCCGCAGCGTTGCTCGATGTGGCCGAGGCGGGCCCAGTTGTAGAGGTCTTTTCGGGGCCGGTTGATGACGATCGCGAGGTCTGCGGCGGTCATCCATTCCTCGGGGTCGAGGGGTCGCTGGCTGGGCGTGGTCCAGGTGACGCCGTATTCGGACCAGCGCCAGTCGAGGCGGTGGAGCTCTCCGGCGATGTCGTCGATGCGGCCCTGGCTGGCTTCGAAGGCGAGGGACCGGTACGAGAGGGCGACGCGTTTCGCGCGGTCTTCGCGGCTGTCTCCGGGCCATGGCCATGGTTTGACGCGGTGGCGGCGTTCACCCACGGGCGCGCCTCCCGTTCCGGCGGGCTGCGGTGGCGGGCCTGCGCGGGTCGGTGCGGACATCTGCGCGGTGGCGCTGCGGTGGGCCGTGCTGGACGTCGACTGCCCACGCGGTAAAGTCGTAGCCGGGCCGAGGCGGAACCGGGAAGCCGGGCGCGGTGAACTGCGGCCAGAGCTGGTGTACCTCGAGTTCCAGCGGGTTGAGGATGCGGTAGTGCGGATACTGGAACACTCGGGGAAACTGCAGCGCGGGCCGCAGAACCTGCAGTTCGTAGTGCCAGTTGTGTTGCCCGAAGGTGATATTGACGCCTGACCAGAGGCACTGTGGCGGGTGCTTGGGTCGCGGTCCGAGCAGTTCGGCCATGCTGTTCGCGGCTTCGTTGAACTGCCGGCCGAGTTGAGCGAAGGAATCGGCAATTTCCTCGAAGAACTGCGCCCATCGCTGGCGCATCTGCTCCATGTGGCGGGCGACGTCGTCGACGTTGATACTGACGAACACCACGCCGGTGCGGGTAACACGCTTCGCGTCGGGGTCGACGACTGTCGATCCCTTACAGATAATTGGCGAATCGTCCTGTGCCGCAATATATTCCGGTTCATAGCGTCCCATTGCGTACATCTGGGCCACGTGCTGCGTGAGGGGTAGCCCGTGCCACTCCCTGCCACAGTTCGGGCAGGGCTTCTGGTTGATGTTGTGGTCGTACCCGGATCGTTCCTGCTGCAGTTGGCCGTCGACGAGCTCGTTGATGCGGTCGATGATGTCGCTCACTCGGCGTGTCCTTTCAGGCACGGTGTGCAGACGTAGGCGAGGCCGTAGCCGGGCACTTCGTACGCCCGGGCTTCCGTAGATCCGCACAGTGTGCAGGGCTGGCGCTCTTGGGTTTCGATGTGCCCGCAGTCGAGGCACCGCCGGAAGTCGAGCGTGGTGGTGGGCAGCCGGGTCCAGCCGCTCATCTGGTGCTCGTCGGCGAGGGTGCTCACGCGCATTCGCCGCGGTGGATGAGGTTGCAGTCGGGACATGGCGGTGTGCCGATGCGCAACTGGTCGACGATCGTCTCGTCGACGTCGGTGAGCGTTGATCGGGAGCTCTGCGTCACCTTCGGCCGGTTTGGGTCGGGCTCGGGCCGCTTCTTCACCTTCGGTTTGACGTAGGGCGCTGTCCGTTTCCACGCCCAGTTGTCCTCTGTCTCTTGGCGTTTCTCGGCGGTGGCTTTGTCGGTGGCGATCTTGCGGTCGGCCGGCTTGAGGTGCCCGTCGAGGTGCGGCTTCACCGCGCCGAGGATGAGCTGGACGGCTTCCGCGTCCTTGAACCGTTCGTCGGATTCGAGGTCCGCGACGAGCTTCGCGATGCCGTCGAGCCGTGTGTACGCCTCTGCGAGCAGGTATTTCGACAGGGTCCGGGTGCGTTCGTCGTCGGCGAGCATGCCGGACAGCAGGCGGTATTCGCCGTCGGTCCACGACGACGGGCCCCACTTGCCGGAGGACTTGGTGCAGTGGTCGTTGTCGCAGGTGACCACGGTGGAGCCGTCGTCGCGGCCGACGGGGCTGCCGCAGTTCGGGCACGGCATCGCGTACTGGTGGCGGATCCGGGTGTGGCCGAGGTGCTGCCGGATCAATTGGTGGGTACGGGTGAGGCGGAACATCACGTCGAGGCCCGACATGGTGACGTCTTGGCGGGCCTGGTAGCGGCCGTCTTCGGACCAGCCGCAGCACTCGTTGCATGCCCCGGCGGCGACGAACGCGGCCTGCAGAGTGTCGATCGCTTCCCGGATTTCGCGGTGGTCGTGGATCTCGCGGGCGATGTTCAGCATGCGTTTCGCCGTGCTGATCGTCTCGGCGTGCTCGTCGCAGCGTTTCGGCTGCGCCCAGATCTGCACGTCATGCGCGGGGATGGCGGCGAGGACATCGAGGTGCTGGTTCACCACCGCGGCGTACGCGTTGAGCCGTTCCGCTTCGGTGGGGTGGGTGGCTTCCCAGGAGCGGGCGGCGAGCGCGCCGTCCTCGAGCGCGAGCTGGTTGACGCCGAGCCGTTCGATGAGGTTCTCGTCGTCGAGGTGGATCTGGGCGGCGAGGTGGCGGGAGCCGTCGCGTGTGGCGATGTTGAGCCGAGACGAGATGAGGTCGGCGGCGTAGCCGGTCCATTCGACGATCTCGGTCATGAGCCGGTCGGAGGCGGCGTCGATGGGGATGCGGGGTGCCGGGGTCGAGTGGACGCCTCCGGCCTGTTTGGCGCGCTGCTCGCCGATGGTGACGCGGAGCATGGCGTAATCGCGTACGAGGCGGCTCGTGGCCGCGCTGTGGTGCGCTGTGCAGCCGTCGCAGAGGGTGTCGGCGTGTTCGGTGTAGGCGGGGTGCCGTTCGCCGTCCTGGACGATGCTGGCGCGGCAGGACGCGCCCGCGATGCAGCGGTGCGCCGGCTGCTCGTCGGGGCGGGCGTCGCTGGTGGATCGCTCAAACACGGGTGGTGCCTTCCTCGTCGTCGTCGCCGAATGTGCGCCGTGCTACCCACCGGATTCGGTTGGCTGGCACGTCTTGCATGACCCGTAGCTCGGGGTAGTCGTCGTTGCGGCGGTCAGTCTCGAGACCCTGGATGTCGACCTCGTAGAGATCCCAGACGGGTGCCTCGCAGGTGAATCCGCCGCCGTAGAGGGCTTCGCCGGACAGCCACCATGCCTGCGCGGGTGTAGGACTGACGGAGATCCATGGGTTGCGGTGGTCTTCGTCAATCCCGTTGACGCACGGTTCGGCTCCGATGCGGAGGCCTTCTCGTTGAATCGCGTCGCGTCGCGTCGTCGGCGACCAGTGGTAGGCGATGTCGTAGTCGCGCTCGTAGTCGGACAGCATCAGTCGGGCCACCTCCCCACGTAGATTTCCGGTCCTGTGTTGTCCCACCAGCGGGCTTCGAACAGCTCCCAGGTCAGCTGCTGGTCGTCTTCGCGGTAGTCGAGGTGGAAGAAGATCCGCGGCGGGGTGTCGTTGTCTGGCTGCGCGCACGTCGGGCGGTCGCAGTGGGCGCCGGTGATGCATTCGATGCAGACGCAGAGGCAGGGATCGGGGTGTCGGATCGTGACGGTGGCCCACGCGCGGCCGTCGAACAGCGGCTTATCGGCGGCGACGATTTTCGCGACCGCGTCCCTGCGGACGAGGATCAGGTGCGCATGGCCGGCGCCGCCGTGGTGAAACTGGCGGTGTTCGATGACGCCCCAGTCACATTCGGGTTCGTTGTCTCCGTTTCGCCGCACTTCGATGCGGGTGTCGACGGCGGTCACCGGCCGATGCTCCGGCGGTACTGCAGGGTGAGGTCAGCGTCGACGAGGACGTCGCGGGCGATCTCGGTGATCGGGGTGAGTCGGGCTTCGTACATGCGGCAGGTCGGGCATCCGGCCGGGCCGTCTTCGTGCTGGTCGCCGCAGAGCTGGCGGGCCTTGCGATACCAGGCCGACGTCGAGCCGCCAACGATCGGCGGAAGGAACGGATTCGGCATGACGAGCAGGTGTTGCAGGTACTCGGACATCTGCCGGCGTTCGATCTTGCGGCGGGAGACCTGCGACCAGACGCCGGACCACCGGAACTGGGTGCCGGGCTGGCCGGGGATACCCGGGAGGTCGATGACGACGCTGAGTTCGGTGTGGGGGCCGTACAGCAGGTAGTCGTCGGGGTGCATGTCGCTGGTGGCTGAGTCGTAGACGGGGGTTTCCCATTCGCCTCGGACGTAGAGCCGGATGCGTTGCTCGCGGCGGCCGGCGGGCAGTGCGGCGGTCATGAGAGCACACCGCCAACGTTGGACCGCTCGAGGTGGCAGTCGAAGTCCTCGCGGTTCAGCACGGCCGCGCGGTGCCATTCCACCGCGATGTGGGCGGCGAGCGCCCGCGCCATGGCGGCGTCGTGCTCGGTGCTGAATGGGCCGTGGTGGCGTCCAGTGGAGCGGGACACGATGTGCCACGGCCCCGGATCATCGGAGCCCGCCGGGGTGGTGGCGGGCTGCTCGCTGATCGCGTCGACGAGGTGAAGAACAGCCTGGCTCAGATCCTTCACGCGGCCGAAGTCACCGCCACCGCCTCGTCGAGCGAGGCGTTGCGCTTCCGCGAGGTGATCGGTCATCGGTGGTCCTCTCGGTGTTGTTCGGCGCACGGCGAGCCGAGCGTGTGGTGGGCGAGGCAGAGATGGCAGAGCGGAGCGCCAATCAATCCACCGCGCGCGTAGGCGGGGCGCATGACGGTCCACGGGTTCAGGTCGAGGTCGCACATGGTTTGCGCCCAGAGCGGTGTCATGGGGCAGTTCCAGCGGTGGTGTGGGTCGCAGGGGCAGTCGCACCACCGCGGTCCGACGGTGGCGAGCCAGAAGGCCCGGACGGTGTCTGTCATGCAGTCGAAGGGGATGCCGCCGAGCAGCTGCGTCCACATGTGATCCCAGGCTTCGGCGGTCGCGAGGATTTCAGCCGGGACTGGAATGGCGGGCTCGGTGGTCGTCATTGCGCGGCTTCGATCCGGGCGTCGTGGAACTGGCGTCGCCGGAGCGGTTTGTGGGTGATGGGGATGACGCAGGGCTGGCCGGGGCCGGCGTGGCACCAGGGGCATTTGACGCGGGATGCGGGGTTGATGCCGCGCCGTTCGAACGTCGTTGTCGTCGCGGGGACGCCTTTGCGTTCAGCGAGGGCGACGACGTCTTCGGCGGCCTTGGCGGCGAGGCCTTCCATGCGGCGATCGCGGACGGCGGCGGGTTCCCTCATGCGTTCGTCTTGGCGGATGGCGCGGGCGGCTTGGGCGATGTCGGCGGGGAGCGGCCGGTATCCGTTGCCGCGTTCGGCGTACACGGCGTCGACGCCTCGGATGAGCTGTTCGGCGGTGAGTCCGAAGCGGGCGAAGGTCTTGGCCCACGCGCGGGCGACGTCCTCGGAGAGCTGCGGCAGGTATTGGTCGTAGGTGGTGCACGCCTGGTAGACGGCGGCGGCGATCTGGGGGTAGTTCAGGCCGGCTGTGGTCATCGTTCGATCTCCACGACGTGGGGTTGGTCTGCGAGTGCTGCGAACACGGCGCCGTTGGCGGCTTTCTTGCGGTCGAACGCGCTGGGTGCCGGGTGCCCGTTGGCGGCGGGCGCTGCGCGGGTCTTGATGACCTCGGAGCACAGGGAGGCGAGGATCGTTCGGCCGATGCCGATGTTGGGTTTGTGTTCCCAGAGTCGGAGGGCTGCGGCGACGATCTCGGGGTCGGTTTCGGTGTTGACAAGCTCGCTGGCTTGGTGCCGGAGGCTGGTGAGTGTCGCGGCGGGGTGGGTCTGGGTGATGTTGGCGCGGACGAGGTCTGCTCCGGGTGTCGCTGATGCGGCGGCGGTCGGTTCGGGTTCGGCGCTGTGTGGTTCCGTACGTACTGGGGTACGTGTTGCCCCTGTTCCCCTGTTCCCCTGTTCCCCTGTTCCAGGCGCGACATTTCGCGAGGGCTCGCGAGGATTCGCGACAGACTCGCGAATCGACGACGATTTGTAGTCCATCGTGCCGTCTGGCCTGGGCAAACGTCCGGACTGCGGTTTATCGACCCGTTGGATGTCTTCCCAGAACGAGACGTAGAGCAGCGACGTGCCCGCGGCTTCGTACCGCCAGATCAATCCGGCGTCGGCGAGCTCGCAGAGGGCTTCGGACACCCTCGCGAGGGTTCGCGAGGGCTCTCGAATGGCGTCGCGCTGGAACAGATCTCCGATGATCAGCTCGACGTCGTCCTTGCCGACGCCGTTGTCATCGACGTACGACTCGAGGCCTTTCAGCACCAGCCGGGCGTCCCACGACACCGATGCGATCCGCTTGGAACGCCAGAACTCAGGCTTCGTTGACCGAATCCGCACCGGTGGTCGCCTCCGTTCCTTGCGCTGCGACGTGGATGTGCTGCGAGACGTGGATGTGGTTGGTGTGGGCCATGACGGTGTCCCACTGGGCCATGCACCAGGCGACGTCGCCCATCGCGGTGTGGCGGGCGTAGTCGTCGGGGTCGACGCCGAGCGCGAGTGAGAGCGCGTTCGAGTTGTACGGCGGTGCGGGAAGTTCGCCGCGGGCGGCGAGGTATCCCTTGGCGAGGCTGGCGATGTCGTCGGGGTGGTAGTGCCAGGCCGGTTCGATGTTGTTGCGGCGCAGGATCTGCGCGAGGCGGGGGTCGTCGAAGACGGGGTTGCAGGCCACCATGTGCGCGCCGCGGGTGACCATGTGGATCATGACGGCTGCGGCCTGGTCGTCAAGGGCGTCGGACGACCGGTAGCGGGCCGCGTAGTCCTCGTAGAACGCGGGCGCGATCGCGTGGAACTCGCTGGCCCACGGTTCCGGTTCGTGGCGGATGAAGAATTCGGTGCGATCGGTGTTCCCGTTCGCGAAGCGGCGCACTGCGGCGAACTCCCAGACGGGTGCGTTCGGGTCCAGGCCGAGGGCCTCGGTATCGAGGAAGACGATGTCACTCATCACGTGCACCCACTTCCGGCTTAAGTGCCTCACGGGCCGCGCGGAGTACTTCCATGTCCCAGCGGGCGTCGGCGAGCGCGTGGTGTTCGTCTCCGGACTGCTTCGGCATGATGAACGTCTTCGGGTTGAGAGGTTCGATCAGCTGCATGAGGTCGTGGGTGAACTTCGGCATCAGGTCGGGGAGGTCGATCATGCGGCCGAACAACTGGGCGAGCACGACGTGGTCGTATGCGCCGTAGTAGGCCCACAGTTCGGGCAGATCTTCCGACCAGTACCAAGGTTGGCCGTCTTTCTCGCCGGCCGGGGTGATTCCACCCAGAATGAACTCGAGAACTTCGTTGCGAATTACCCACTTCGGCTTCACCAGAGTTGACCGCATGTCGAGTGAGCCGTCGTGCGTGACGACGTCGCGGATGTTTCCGGCAGAGCCGGCGAGTCCGGTCTTGAGTCCGCGGACGGGCAGGTGCCGCCAGACGTTGTTGATGAGCCAGTCGTTCTTGTGGATGCGGTCGACGGGCATGTCGCTGTTGACGGCGTAGTACTCGCGGCCGTCTTCGCAGACGATGCCGATCGAGATCAGTTCGATGGTGTGGCCGTCTTCGAGGAATTCGGTGTCGTAGCAGTACACGGTCATGCGGGGGCCTTTCCGTTGGCGAGTTCGAGTAGGACGTCGGCGTGGCAGGGCTGGTCGAGCGGGCACCAGCAGGCGAAGTCGCGGCCGGACAGGGCGTCGAGCTCGGCCCATCGCTGGTCGTCGTACTCGTAAGCGCCCATGGGTCCGATATGCAGTTCGAAGAGATCAACGGCGTGCTGGGCGGCGCGGCGGTAGTTGTCGGCTTGTGCTTCGGCCCGGCCCAGGATGGGCCGCACGGGGATGGTGTTGATGGGCTCCCAGATTCGTCCGTCTGCGGTGCGGACTTGGTAGTGGCGTGGACCGGCCCAGCGTGGGTGGTTAGGTTCGGGCACGACCCGGAATGGGTTGCCCCACTTGCTTGGTCGTCCGACGTAGATGGCACCGAATGGGATTCCGGGGACTGCTCGACGTGTGCGTTGCACTCGTTCAGGCATGGGGTGCCGCCTTCGTGCCGGTGCGTTTGTCGTCGACCTCGGCGAGTCGGTCACGGACGGCGGTGATCGCGAGGTCGATGGCGTCGATCTTGCGGGCGCGGGGTGCGGTCTTGATGTCGGGGAATTGCTTGCACCGGCCGATGAATTGGCCTGTCTTGTTGGTGGTGGCGTAGAAGTCGCAGCGGTCGAGGGTGATCATTCGGTGTCGCCTTCCAGTGCGGCGAGGATGGCGTTCATCTCGGCGTCGGTGGGCTCGGAGGCGGCTGACCAGTAAACGGAGTAGGTGTCGCGTGGCCGATGGCAGGTCACGACACCGGCGCGTTGGAGCGCGCGCAGTGAGTTGTATATCCGCTGTTTCCAGCAGTGACCGGGGCATGTTGCTCGGCCTCGGTTCATTGGCGAATTGAGGTAGGTGCACTGCCCGCCGTCGTGCACGCAGAAGCTTGGGTGCGCCAGCGCGACGACTTGGTCGGTGGTGATCGGTGTAGGGCGGTCGCGCAGCGTGGCGACGATCTGGTCGCGCAGCGCGGTTGTCACCGCGGTCGGTCGGCGACCCATCAGCGCACCGCCTGTTCAATCGTGGTGCGGCGCCAGGTGCGGCCGGTTCCGGGTGCGGAGACGTGGCGGATGGCCAGCACTTCGTCCTGGTGGACGACGGCGGCATGAACGCGGTCGGGGCGGTCCGGGGTGATTCCGCAGCTGTAGCCGGAGACGTAGACGGCGTACCAGTCGTGAGCGGGGTCGCCGCCGGGGGCGAATTGCAGGCCAGGTGTCGGCACCCATCCGCCGCACTCGCATCCCGGGACGCTGCAGAGCTCGCCGCGGCGGCCTTCGGTGACGGTGTCGCGGTCTGCGTAGTGGTCGAGGCGTCCGGCGACCATGGGGCAGGCGTGGGAGACGTAGACGGCGCATTCCGGGTGCAGCGGTGGTTCGTCGAAGGTCAGGGAGCCGACTTGGCGGGGGCCTCCGAGGAAAACGATCGGCGCGGGGATGGTCTTGGAGCAGACCTGGCAGCGGGATTCGGTCATGCAGCGTTGGACGCGGGACTCGTGCTGGGCTCGGAAGTCGACGCCGCCGTCGGCGAGTTGAACGTTGGCCCATGGGATGACGAGTCCACCGGCGGTGGGGCGGCTTTCACAGGTGGCCGGGATCGGCGGCCGAATGGTGTCGCTCATGCTGTCACCGCCGCGTCAGCGATGAGTCGGGCGTGGATGCACTGGATGTCGTGGCGTAGACGCTCGGGCGGCGCGGTCATCCGCTGTTCGGCGTGCAGGATCGTGACGTGGGTGCGGTGGAACGCGCGCGCGACTGCGGGCCGGGTGAGCCGGGTGAGCCTGCGGCACAGGAACATGGCGACCTGGCGCTGCTCGGCGAGGGGTTGATGGCGGTCGTGGGCGAGTAGTTGGTCGACGGGGCGGCCGTAGTAGTCGGCGACCGCGGCGATGATCTCTGCGCACCGGAATTCACGCATGGGCAGTCACCGCCTTGGGGAATTCGGCGGCGGCCTCGCTGTGGCGGCCAGGGCCGGTCTGGTCGAGCACGAGGGGCTCGTACGGCCGCACCCAGTGTGTGTGGCGGCCGCCGGTGTGGCGAGACAGGACGTGCCGCTCGGCCCACTGTTGCGCCGACTCTTCGGTGCCGGCGGTGTAGGCGTCGCACACCTCGCATTGCGCGTACACCCAGCCGGGCGCGACACCGGGGGCGGCGTAGTCGAAGCTGACTAGCTCGTCGACGAGGCTCATGCGAAGTGCCCTCGTTTCGCGCGGGTGGCGATCTTCTGGTCGTCGGTGGTGACCTTCGGCGCGTGATGTGCTTGGTTCGCGATCTGATGCCTCAGCGCGATCTCGGCGAGCACCTTCGACGCGAGCACCACGGCGCCGTCGCCGAAGCGGTGCGTGACTAGGCCGCGGGCGGAATCGTCGCCTCGGTCGTACAACCACCGGTAGGTGTTGACTGAGTCCGGTTCGCTACCAACGTCTGTGACACGGGTGATGGCAATGTCGCCGATACCGTCGCCGTTCAACGCCAGCTTCACGTACAGGCTCACGCGGTCACCGCCTTGCGGCTCCCCGCGCGGCTGTTATGCGAGCGGATGTTTTCGACGAGAGAGATCAGCAAGGGTGTCGGGTCGTAACCCGGTGACATCCAAGGGAAAGGGTCGTCGTCACCGCGGGTCAGCCGTATCCAGTCGACCTGTTCCTGCAGATCTAGCACAAGGCGCGCTCGCTCCGCCTTGATGCGGAGGTACGGCAGCACTGCGGAGATGATGGGGGTAGCCCGGGTACCTGCACGCTGCCAATGGAATTGCATTCGATGGTGCGCGAGTGACCGGCTCGGACGGTGGCAGCTGACGTTCCCGCCGAACACGCGGGCAGCGAGATCGTGGGGTGCTCTGTCGCTGCCGGTGATGCCGAGCTGAGCGCCGAAGTACAGTCGCCCAGCATGAGTCGATTGGGTCGCGGTGACGTAGCCGTCAGCGTCGATGACACCGGCGAGGTAGGCCAGTTCGGTGGGGCTGGCTGAGATTCCGCAATCAGTGGTGGCGCTCATGGCTGCGCTGCTTTCTGGTGTGTGGTGTGGCATTCGTTGCACCGGGGTCGGCCTGCGGAGTGGGGCGCGGTTCTGCAGTCGATGCAGAGGCCGGCGCGGTAGGCGGCGTGGCGTTCTGCGGTGCTGCCGGTCATATCGCTGGACCGCAGATGACCATGCGGGAGCCGTCTTCGTCGAAGATCTGGAAGTTGTGCCAGCGGGCTTCGACGCCGCGGGTGTCGATGGTGAGGGTTTCGCCGCCGAGGACGGGTGAGTGGATGGTCCAGATGTGGCGGGGGCGCGTTTTCAGCAGGCGGTGCCACGGCGAGCCGTGGGTGCCTCGACGGAGGCGGATGCCCCAGTACATGAGGATGGCGCGGTGTGGGATTTGGTTGCGCCAGATCGTGACGACAGGCTCGCGGCCGGTGTACCTACGCATCGTGGTTCTCCTGGTGGGGCGGCTGCGGCGCGCACGAGGGGCACGCGCCGCAGCCAGGTCTCGACGGTCAGGGCTGGGCGTAGACGGGTTTCCCGATGGCCGCGGTGATGTCGGCGGTGAGTTCTGCCCAGGCGACGCGGACTGTCTCTCGGGTGGGGAACAGTTTCACGGCGAGCTTGAGGTGGCCTTCGGTGATGTTCAGCCGGAAGTAGGCGTTGACGTCGTAGAGCTTGGTGTGGCCGTCCCATGGGGTGATTGAGAGCTTGATGTGTTGTGGCACTTCGAGTTCGCGGCCGACGGCGCCTGCGCGGGCGTTGACCTCTTTCTTGTAGGCGACCTTGAGTCCGCCGCGGGCGCGGTCGATGCTGGATTCGAAGTCGCCGCCGGTGGAGCCGCGGACGGAGTCGATGATCTCGAGTAGGTCGGCCTGGTCGGGGGCGACGATGGTGTGTCGGAGGTCTTCGACGATGTCGCCGAACTGTTCCTGGCCGAAGTACTTGCCGGAGATTTCGTGCCAGCGCACCCAGTCGGGGTGGGCGGGCAGTTTCAGTTCGAGGCGGTCGTCGCGCCAGCCCGCGAGGCGGTCGTCCTTGGCGAGTTCCGCGGAGTTGGGTCCGCCTTCGTGGTCGTTGTAGATGGCGACGATGCTGCCGCGGGATGCGTTGCCCCACAGCGTTCCTGTCTCTTCCGAGAGTGGTCGCCGGTTCAGTTCGTGGAGGAACGATGCGAGTTCGGTGACTGTGCGTGTGCCTTCGACGCGGTGTGGATTGGTGCGCTGGTCGGGGTCATTGAGTTCCTTGACCTGCAGGCCGTGTTCGTCGGTGACGGCGATCGCGTAGCGGCGGTGCGCGAGCCCGGTGTCGACGACGTCGGCGGGGTGTGGGGTGTTGTCTACGGAGACGAAGCCTTGTTCGGCGGGGAGGGTGATGCTGGTGTCGGTGCTGGCCATGACGTGGGATGCCTTTCGGGTGATGTGGGTCAGAAGGGTGGGAGTTCGGTGGCGGCGGGTTGGGCTTCGGATGCGGTGACGCTGGCCCATTCGCTGTAGCTGCGGGTCAGGGTTCGTTGCATCACCTCGACTTCGGCGGCGATCTCGGGGGCGCCCAGTGCCTCGTATCGCCCGCGGAGCTGGTCGGCCAGTTCAACAGCGGACTTCCGTGAGGCGCCGACCTGGTTCTCGACGGGTTCCTCGGCGCTGACGTTGTTACCCCACCCGGTGGCCCAGCCGCGGTCACCGACCTTGACCGCGTACTGGGTGACCGCTGTCGTCGGTGCCATCAGTCGCGGCCGGCGGCGGCCGACTTGCCGTCGGAGGCTTCGGCGGGGGTGTCGTCGTACAGCGACCGCTGGTTCGGGTCGTTCTTGTAGAGGCCGCCGTGGGTGTCGGAGAACCACATCGACGAGCGCGGCTCGGTCGGGATCTTGGCGTCGACCTTGTCCTTGATCTTGTAGGCGCCGGGGATCTTCGCGATCGGCTCGACGGTGAGGGTCACGGTGACGGAGGCGGCCTTGCCGGTCTGCTCGGCGGCGATCACCGCCTGCTTCAATGCCTCGGTAGCTTCGTCGTGCGCGAGACCGTTCTTGTGCTGGATCAGCACCGACGCGAACTCACGCGCCTCTTCTTTCTTCATGCTGTCGGACAAAGGGATTCCTTCCATCGGTGGGTTATGCGGGCAACTCGTGGAGTCGCTGGGCTTCGTGCCAGAGGTCGCGGAGGATCTCTTTGCACATGAGGCGCATGGCGCGGGCGTGTTGGTGGCCGAGGGAGAGTGGTGTGCCGGCCGCGGCTGGTGTGCCGGACGGTCCGCACCGTTGACACGGCGCGGCGTGGGTGGCGTCGGCGTATTTCGCGCGGGCGGTGTCGTAGACGCTCCGGTACGGGGATGCGGCTGATCGGACGCAGGATTCGGCGATCAGCCAGACTCGGGTGCGGGCGAGCGTGTTCCAGTTGGAGCGTTGGCCGCGGCGATGTTTCGGCGCCATCCGGGCACCAGGTGCGGTCTCGATCGTGTGGAACCCGCAGTAGGCCCAGAGCTCGGACACGGTGCGGGGTCGTTCGTGGAGGTCGTTCCAGTACGGGTCACGGATCGAGGCGAGTAGACGCGCTGCCTGCTTCTCCCCTACGCCGTGGGTGTTCTTCACCCAGGCGCCGAGCGGGTGCACCCGGATGGCGCGCTGCAGGCAGAGAACGGCCTGGTGCTCCGACGCCTCGAGGTGTTCGACGAGTGAAGCGAGTCGCTTCACTTCGCCTGAATGAAGCGATAATCCGTGTCCGTGTGGCCCGGCGTCGGTGAGCTGCCGGAGCCGGTTCTGGTTCGCGATTCGCACGGTCTCGAGGTCGTCCAGGACGTCGGCGAACAACCCGAGCACGGGGTCCGCGAGAAGTGGGCCCGCCGCCGGGCACTCTTTGGGTATCGGGTCAACGATGGGCGGCGGGGAGCTTGGGCCAGTCGGCGTAGACGGGTTGGGTGGCGATTCAGCTTTGGCCGACTGGTACCCCGCCGACGGGACAGCTGTGGGTGGCGATTCAGCTTTGGCCGACTGGTACCCCGCCGACGGGACAGCTGTGGGTGTCGCTTCTTCTCTGGTCGGCGGGTGCCCGGCGGAATCCTCCTGGGTGTCGTGAACCTCCTGGCCGGGCAGGTCTGTGGTGATCGTCATGACGCGGTTCTCCACTGCTTCTGCTTGGGGAGTTCACGGACGGTCGTGACTTGGTGTTGCGTCATGAGTTTCAGGAGTTGGCGCAGGTTGGACATCTGTTCTTCGATGCGGCCGATCTGGGTGTCGCGTTCCTTGACGCAGTAGCGGAGGTCGTCGGCGGTGCAGTCACCGAGGGGCTTCTGGTGGCCGCCGCCGACGTGCATGCTGGCGGCGAGCATCTCGGCCCACCAGGTGCGGCGCTGCTCGAGCTTGGGTGACGGCACCGGTCGGGGCCGCGGTCGCGTGGCCGGATCCGGTTTCGGGGTGGGCTTCGGCTTCGCGCGCTCGCCGAGCTGGTGGCGGTGCTGATTGATGCTCGTGCGGCACGCGCCGATCAGCAGGTGCGCGTAGAAGGTGCGGACGTCGGCGGCCGGCGTGGCTTGCGCGACGTAGAGGGCGAGTTCCTCGGGGCCGGCGTCGGGGTGCGCGAGGATCTGGGCCTTGATGAGGGCTTTCAGGTTGTGGTTCATACGTGGTGGCTCGCCATCAGGTTGCGAATTTCGACGACGCCGATGACGTGTTTGCCTTCGCAGAACTGCCACAGGTCGCGCACGAACGCTTCGTGGTCGGTGATGCGCTGGGTGGCCTTGTCGGCGGCGGCGAGGATCGCGGCGACGCCCGACTTGGCGGGCAGGCAGGGGTACTCCCCCATCGGCTCCGCGTCGTCGTCGGTGAGCGGGTTGCGGACGGTCACTGATCGTCTCCCCTGGCGGCGCGGGTGAGTTCGGCGTTCAAGCGGTCCTCGGCTGCTTTCAGCGCGAGCCGTGCTGCTTCGACGCGGAGCTGGGCCGAGCGCGGCGTCTCGGGTTTCGGGTCGACGGCGGTGTAGGTGGCGGCGAAGATGTCGGCCTTGCAGGGGTAAAACTCGCCGGCTATGCCGCGGATCACCCAGTCGCCGGGGGCAACTCGCATGTCGCCTTCGAGGGTTTCGATGACGACGTGGACGTCGTGGAGTCCACCGGTGCCGCCGCGGACGTAGGTCTTGCCGCCGTTGTCCCACACCCATTGGTGGAGCGCGGCGCGGCGGACGACGGACTGGTAGTCGGTTTCGTCGTCGCGGGGCCACTGCATGGCCTCGACCTCGACGGGCTTCTTCCGGAAGCGTTGCGGCGCGCTCACTGGTCGCCCGCCTTGGCGTTCTCGGCGGCGATGACTGCGGCGTTGACGATGTCGCGGACGCGGTCGTTGAGGACGGTGAGTTCGGACCACTTGAACAGTTGGTCTGAGACCTTCCCGACTTCCCCGTCAGCGAGATCGGCGACCGCGTTGATGCCGGTGTCTTTGCAGATACTGCGGAAGACCAGTGCTTGGTCCTCTTCGCTGAGTGGGGGCTGCACCTCGGCGATCAGCTTGGATAGGCGTTCTTCCAATGCTTTTCGCTTGGGTGACAGCTTCCGTTCCGTCTTCTCCGGATCGGGGGTCGGCGATGGCGGCGGGGTGCCGTTTGCCGCAGTACCTTGTCCGCCCTGATCTGCGGCCAGGCCATCGCCGACCGGTTCCGGGTCGACCTCGGCGTTGATCACTTCATGCTTCTGCTGCGCTGCCTGCGCCCGGCCGCGGAGACCGTCGATTCCGGATCCGCCACGCCGTGTCTGCGGCTCTTGGGTGGCGCCGTCGGGATCGATCACGGTCGGCTGATCTGTTCCCTCGAGGATGAGTCCCGAGAAGTCGTCGGGGAACGCGCGCCGGTAGGCCAACGCTTCGGCGCACTTGCCGATCTGGCCGGACGGCATCTTCGACCACATCGAGTTCGGTTCCTCGCCGACCTTTCGGCGCTGCTGGCCGGAGCCCTCATAGATGGCGTTGGTCTGCACGTACTCGCTGAATTTCGCGATGCCCGTGTGAGGTTCGCCGTTGCGGAACACGATGTACTTCGCGGCGGCCGGCGGCTCGTCGGAGGTCCACACCTCGCGCCACTGGCCGTCTTCCCCGCACCAGTACGGGCCGTCGAAAGAGAGCTGGTCGCCGAGCGCGTCAGCGATGTTGCGGGCATGCTTCCGGTAGCCGTCGATGCCGATTTGGATGGTGTACTTCGTGACCCACTTCTCGACCTTGGTTCGGCCGCCGGACGGCTGCTCCACCCATTCGGTGAGCTTGGTGTTCCGGCCGATCATGTAGATCTGTTTCCGGAATGGGTCGAGACCTGTTGTGCGGCAGTAGTGGAAGAACAGGTCGACGTCGGCCTGGGTGGCGTCTTCGACTCCGATCGCGCGGAGGATGGCGAGCTGGTTGTCGTCCCAGCGTTGCTGCCCGGGCCGGATCGTCGCGAGGCTTTGTCCGCCGTCGTTCACTGCGTCCAGGAGGGTGGACTGCTGCTCGGCGGTCGTGGTCTCGGTCATGGTGTTGCCTTTCGGGTTCATGCTGTTGCCTTCTGGACTGCGACGGCGGGATGGGTGCGGGCCAGGTTGAGTGCGACACCGCCGCGGGCGTGCGGTGATCGGGTCGCGACCTTGATGCCGTTGAACTCGGCGTATTGGGCGTCGCCCATGGCGTCGAGTAGCTGTGCTTTCAGGCCGCGGAGGCGCTTCTCTGCGTCCTTGTGGTCGGCGCTGGCGTTGTGCACCGCGATCGCCAGATCGGGGTCGACTTCGGCGGTGCTGCCGTCGATGTCGGGATGCAGTTCGCGGACACACTCGTAGGTGGCCACGCTGTCATCAAGCTCGGGTGTTGCACCGTGCCGGACGCCGTCCCAGAACGCAGCGCATTCGGTGGTGATCCATTCGCCGACGATCGGATCGAACGGCACCGTATAGACGCGGTCCTGGTAGTACGGGCCGATCGCGCACAGGTGGCCGTCGTACTTCGTGAGGCCGGTGAACACCATCTGCGCGGTGACCTGCGCGGTGTAGTCCTCGGGAAGGTCACCGGTGAGGTCATCGCCCCACTGCTCGATGTCGGACAGGGTGAGTGCGCGTTTCAGCTCAACGACGCGTTGCGCCCGTCCGCGGTTCGCGCGCCGGTCCAAGGTGACGACGACGGGGAATCCGTACCGGTTGGGGTCGATGATGAACTGGATCTCGCCGGCCGACAGGCGCCAGCCCGCGTTTTTCCGCCGCCACCTGGCCGCCGCGTAGGACTCGAGGTCGTGGCCGACGTCGAACGCGTCCTGCGGCGGTTCCTCGGCGACCTGACCGGTCATGCGGTGGAACAGCCGGTACTGCGACTCCCACCGCGACAGCCGCAGGATGGCAGCGACTTTCGACGGGGAGATGACCGCACGGTGTTCGGGTGTGCCGGGTGCAATCCAGCCTTTCTGGCCGCGCCGCCACACACCGGGGATGTACGGGGTGTCACCGAGCCCGACGTCGGCACGACAAGCCGCGCACAGCGTGGCGGCAGCGGTCGGCATCCACAGCGCGGCCTCGCCGACCTGCTGGCGGTCGCAGGCGGGCGTGCAGATATCGCACTGCGGCAGCGTCGCGGTCACTGGTCGTCTCCGAGTAGAACGTCGTCGGGGTGTCCGGCCGGGGGCGGCGATGCTGGATCCAGGTCAGCACCGACGCTCTCCCCGGCCGGACCGGCGCCCGCAGTCCCGTGGGCGGGCGACGTTGTGGCGATGCAGCGGACCCAGAGGGTGCCGTTGCGGTATGCGGCTTGGAAGCCGCGGCGCAGCGCCGCTGGCGCGGTGGCCTGGCCGCGGTTGATGTCGTAGGCGCGGGACTTCCGCGTCCGCTCAGCGATGTCGTCGGACCACGGGTAGCGGGCCCAGCGGCCCGGCTGCGCGCGGAGCGCGTCGGCGAACGCCGCAATATCAGCGGACGGAGTCGGCGACCGGCCGGGCAGCTCGTCGACGAACTCGACGTCGAGCGCGGTCATGATGCGATCCGTTCTGCGATCCACGCGTCGGCTTCGGATGAGCGGAGTTGGAACAGGTCGGCGAGGTCGGGGTGCTCGGCCATCATCAGGCGCGCGTAGTACGCCCGATAGTTGTTGTTCAGCTTGAACTCTGGGTCGTTCGTGGTGATCGCGATCTCCCAGCGGGTGCGCTCGAAGAGGGCGCTGATACCGACCTTGTGGCGGCCGGTGCGGGTGATCCATTCGCGGGCGAGGCGGATGAGGACGATGTAGACCTTGGGGTTGTCGCGGTGGAACTGTTCGAACGCGTCCGCGATCGTCTTGTCGAACGGGAGACAGGGCTGTGTCATGAGGTTTCTCCGCATCCGGCGTCGCCGAACTCGGTCCAGGGGATGAATCGGTCGACCATGACGGCTTCGCCGCGCGCGTACGCGTCGAGCTGGGCGTAGGTCTCGATATCCCAGACGTCCTTGGCTGCCTTGCGGCACCAGAAACCCCATGTCCGGACGCGGCGGCCGGTCACAATGAGCGTCCAGCACGGCTGTTCGACCCAGTGATCTGACCAGCCAGTGGGGTCGTCGGATGGGCGGTAAGGCGTGACGTAGTGGCCCAACAGTTGCACCCGGTGCCGCCACTCTGCGGGCCGGTAAGCGATCGACCCGGCGCGGCGGCGATTAGTGCCGGCGTTGGTCACTTCGTCGTACTGGCCGCGAAGCATCAGCGACACGAACCACCAGGGGTGGTCGTGGAGGGCGCGGTCATCGTCGCTGCGGCAGAACTTGTGCACGTACACGTTGAGCAGCGGGTTCCGCGGAATGACATACCAGCGCAATAGGTACGGGTCGTCAGCGCCGCCGATGATCTGGTGGGGTTCGCCGGTGAACAGGCGACGGAACCACTCGCCGAGGGTCGGGTATCCGGACGTGGCGCTCATTCGGTGATCCCTGCGTCGCGGAGGAACTCGGGGTGCTTGGCGAGCCAGCCGCGCGGGTCGTCGAGAAGCTCGTCGACGTCGGGGTTACCGGTGAGGGTGACGCGGGCCGGCGCGGCAGCCTGCAGGGGGAATAGGCGGCGCAGCGCGGCGGCAAGTAGGTAGCCGCTGCCGTAGGCGAGGGCCTTGATCGCGTCGGTCAGCAGAGCGGTCATGCTGCCTTCTCGACTTTCTTGCGGGCGTTGTGAGCCTTGATCCGGCATCGCGGTGTGCAGTACTGGGCGCGGCGGGTCGGCGACTCGAATGGCGCAGCGCACCATGCGCATTCGTGTTGATGCTTGCCACGCGGAAGCTGCGTCACGGCAGCATCACCGAGCCGGGACATCTTGGCGATGGTCCGGCAGTCGCCGCCGCAGTACTTCGTGCGACCTGAGCCCTTGAGCAGCATTCCGCACTGCACGCAGAACCGTTGAACACTAATTCCACTGCGGCGCTTGTAATCCCGCTGGTAGCGGGCGTAGCCGGTGCGGCAGACCTGACAGGTGCATCCGCGTTTGTAGCCGCGGAACCCGTGTCCGTCAGCGCGGGTGTAGTCAGCGGGGTTGTACTCGGCCGGGGGTGCGGTCTGGCCGAGCTGCATGCGGCGGCGTTCCTTTGGGCTGGTCCCGCCCCAGATGCCGAACTTCTCGTTGTGCAGCAGCGCGTGGTCGAGGCACTGCTGTTGGACGGGGCAAGTGCCGCAGATCCGCTTGGCGGCCATCGCGGACCCGCCCCTTTCCGCGAAGAACTTGGTGGGGTCTGCCGCGCAGGGGACGGTCATCATCCTTCGACCTCGTCCTTGAGGGGGAACGCGAGCGAGACGGCGGCGAGCTCGGCGTCTATGCGGGCGTTGGCGTCGCGCCAGGTTTCGAGGACGTGGTCGATCGCGTAGAGGAAGGTCAGGACTGAGGCGACAGCGAGGACACCGAGCGCGGTGAACACGATGCCGAGCAGAGCGAGGTACAGCGGTATCGGCATGGTGGTGACGAGTTCGGGGTTGTCCCCGAGGATGTTCCAGCCGCCAGGGCCGGTGATGCCGGAGAAGATCAGCAGGGGCGCGGTCCACCAGTGCTGCCAGTCGGGGGTCATCGTGCGACCGCCCGGGCTGCGGTGCGGGCGAACATGGCGGCGAGCTCGTGGGCGCCGTCACTGTCGCGGGTGTGGCCGCCGGTGGTGGGTCCGCCGAATGGATCGAACAGGCAGACGTACCAGGCGTCTTCGTTGTGGGGTTGCGGCGCCGGCATCGCAACGGCGACGGTGTCGCCGTTGACGACGTACGAAGTGCACTCGCCTTGAGTCCCGGTGGTGAAGAGTTCTTCACCTATGCTTGGTGCTGACATCGGAATTCCTCCCTGAGTTGTGTTTTCCGGTGTTGATGGCCCGCCAGGGATTCCGCCCCTGCGCGGGCCGTTCTCTATGGGCTGGCGGCGGCTACTGCTCCGCACTCGACGTTCACGCGCCGCCCGGACGGGCTGAGCGCGACGGTGATGCGACGTCCGTTCGGGACATGGGTGACGACGCGGCCGGTGTACTTCACGGTCGACTGGCGCTCGGGGCACCACGTCGAGAACACGACCGGCTCACCCTGCCGGTGGTGCTCGAGCGCGCACGGAGTCACCAGAGGGCGGGTGTCGTAGACGGCAGTGACAGGTCGGCTGCTCATCCGGCCAACCGCCTACGGCTCGTGCGGGTCATCGAAGACACCTGCGGAACCGCGGGTACTTCGACACTCGACGGACGGAGCAATTCGATAGCTTTTTCCACGTCAGCCTCGGTTGCTCGCCACTGACGGCCGGCCTTGTACCCGGGTAGCCGCGGCTTTGCCTCTCCGCGTAGGCGTTTCGTCAGCCACTGAATCTTGAAGGGCTCGACTGACCCGATTGGGTCGGCCCTGTCGGGGCCCGGACCGAGTACCGCCGCCGCGTACTCCTTGAGGTTCAGCGTGTTGGGCGCTGCCATTCGTCACCTCCGCTTGTTGTTTGCCGGAAAGCTGCTCACTAGGCGACTGGAGGACCTCAAAAAGGATCTCGGTGGGGACTTCGAGGGCCTCCGCGATTCGATCGGCGGTCTGCGGCGTGCAGCTCCGGCGGCGACCGGCCAGGAGGTGATTGATGAAGCTTGGATGGACGTCGGCGTATCGGGCTAACTGTCGACCCGATCGCTTCTTGGTTTCTTCGGGACCGACGAGGGCTCGGAGAAGCTCCGCGCTTTTGAGTCTCATGTAGGTGCCCTTCGGCCAGCGTCTGTATCGGCTTCGCGCCATGTCTGTTGCTCCAAGTCTGCTCGGTAGGCGTCTATCTGTCAACTAGCAAGCGATATTTAACTACTACCGGTAGGCGGTCGTCAAGAAAATGACAGCTGTGTAGTTTCCCTGGCTGCAGTTTTGGTAGAGAATCAAGGCAAGAGCTTGGTAGGCGGCTATAGGTCGTCCCGTTGCTTAAAAGCGATAGGCGACTAGCGAGGTGCACGCGTTGCGAGATAACCGAGGCCAAACGCAGGGTGCAGCTATGCCATCGCTTGGTGCACTGATAACAGCTCGCCGAAAAGCCTTGAGCCTGACTTACGACGCCTTGTCGGAGCGATCGGGCAACGCGTTGAGTAAGCAGCGATGGCAGCAACTCGGAACCGATACAAGAGTGAATGAGTTTCCGGAACCTCGAACGCTAGAACTCATTGCAGAGACCATCGGCGTAGGCGTCGACCGGGTGATTCTGGCGACTGCTGTCACGCTCGGCGTAGATATACCAAACCAACGGTCGACATTTGCCACCATGCTCCCGCCGAATGCAGACGAATTGACTGAAGAGCAACGCGACGCAGTCATTGCAGTGATTCGGGCCATGCGGCCACCAGCCAGCACTGAGGTCGTAGATCCAGCCGTTGGGACCGGTGGCTTCATTCGCGCGGTCCAATCGGCGGTCCAGTCAATCGATTCGATTCGCCAGACCAGCCTTCTCGAGCATTATGCCGAGATGTACCGCCGGGCTCTGCCATATGCGCACAATGCAGTCTTGCAGCGCCAAGCTGTCGAAGTACTCGATGCAGAAGCAGGGCCCAGCGTGCAAGTCGCGCCCGAGATCTCGGACGCCAAGTACACGCAATACCTCGCCGCGCGTCTTTCTACGCCCAACCAGGGCGGCGACTTCGAGCTGCACGCGAACGTCGACTTATCAGAAGGCGACCTCGAATTGGCGCAACGACGGTATAGGCGCGAATTCGCCGAGCTTGCACTTTACCGAGAGCTTCGCACCGTTGGCGCCCCACGCCGCGAGGACTATGCCCTTCAGCACCTTGCGGCTGCCGCCCGGACAGGCCACGAAGCCTCACAGGGCCGTCGCCGACGCGACGACCAAGACCGCGCGGCTGAGGCGGGTCAGGACATCCGGTGAGTTGGCATAGGTAGCTGCTTCTCACAACCTCGTTGTCGGACCTCTCCCCTACGTTCGCTCCCATGGGGAAATACGACCCGTGGGGGGATCTCAGCCAACGGACATATCTCAGCGTGGAGTTCGTCGACCTGCCGAATCAACGTCGGGGCATCATCTGTGGCGATGTGATCCGGATCGACCGGCATCAGTTGCAGGTTGAGCGGCGGTGCACGATTGCGCATGAGCTGGTGCATGACGAGCGCCAGGTGTTTCCGGCAGACGCGGTGATGCGAGCCAAGGAAGAAGCTCTCGTCGAGCGCACTGCGGCCCGCCGGCTGATCGAACTTCCCGACCTCGTCGACGCTCTGCGCGCGTGCTCGTCTCGCTACGCGGAAGAACTCGCCGACCACCTATGGGTAGACCCACCCATGCTCGCGGCCCGCATGGCCGATCTCGACCCGATTGAGGTCGCCGAACTTGAACATCACTTGGAGGACCAGTGGCTGTGGATACCTTGACCGACCGCGAGCGCGAGATCCTCGACCTTGAGCGGCAGTGGTGGGCCACGGCGGCGGGCAAGGAAGACGCGATTTGCGAAATGGGTCTGACACCCACCCGCTACTACCAATTGCTGAACCGGTTGCTCGCGACCGAGCGGGCGGTCGCATATGCGGCGGTGACCGTCAGCAGGTTACGTCGGATCGCAAAATGCGATTTGCGGTAACAGGCCGCGGGTGCGCGTCGATACTTGACTACATGAGGGGGATCTCGGTAGTAGCGACCGTGTTCGCGACTTTGCTGTCAGGAACTGTGCTGTCTCCCGTTGCGGCGCAGGCGGCGTGTGTTTCAGGCACGCAGTATGTCGACGACGTTTCGGAAATTACCTATGGCTGCCTAGGCGGGGTATGGGAGGCGATCGGGGACGTGCCGCCCGCCAAAGTGCCTCTCATCGTCGAAGCGCCGACAGGATTCTTACCAGGGAGGTACTCGGTGCCGGGTGAGATGACATGGGGTACTTGGACGGCGCGCACCCGTGAAGGCGCTTATCCGTCGTGCATGTACTCGACCTACACGCACGACGGCATACTCATCGATGCGTACGTCGGCGGGTTTGACGGGGGGCCACTAGTCGCCGAGCTGTATTCGCCCGCCATAGCCACCTTCCGTGGCAGCGACAACTGCACGCCCTGGACCAAGGTCAGCTGAGAGGGAGTCCCCGCCATGAGCTTGCGAGCGTTTATTGCGCTGGTAGGAATCTTGACGGCAGTCGCTGGCGCGGTGTTCTTGATCGCTGTGCCTATTAGTCTCGTCGACAGTCAGGGCGATTCCTTGCGGTGCGGGACTGGGGCTGGACGAGATGAGAGCGCCGCCGCGGCGTATGCGCAGAAGCAGCAGCTCGACAGTTTGGCTGCAACCCTTGACCGCACAACGGGATCGGTCACTGGACCCGGTTATGGGACGCCGATCGGCGGTTACGTCCAGCGTGCCGCACCCGACTGCGATGGCGCGCTCGCTACGCGCCGTATGTGGTCAATACCCCTGCTAGTCGGCGGACTCGTCATCCTGGTCGGCGCGATAACGGTTCGAAGCTCCGAAGCAAGCCGGGACCACCACTAGCCTCCGAAGCTTGGCCCACAGGCTGGTGGCGAACCGACTCCAATCAGGCCGACCTCGCCGTAGGATTTCGCGGATGAGGGGGCAACTCACACTTTTGGTGTCGGTGCTAGCCGCGCTTGGTGTCGCGGCGTGCGCGAACGGGTCTACCGAGACAAAGGTCAGCACGACGACGGTCACGCGTTTCGTCCCGACTCCCGATGCAGAGGGCGCTGCGCCAACGGCGGCAAGCTCAGACGTTCCCGCCCCGATCGCGCCGGCAGGCTCGGTAATGAGCACTGACGGCATGTATGTGGTCGGATCGGACGTTGCGCCAGGCACGTACAAATCCGCGCCGACCATGGAAAACGGTTACCCGTTTTGCACGTGGAAGCGGCTTAGCGATTTCAGCGGCAGTGACGAATCTGTTATCGCCATCGACAATCAGCCAGGACAGACGTTCGTAACCATCGCGCCCACCGACCTTGCCTTTGAAACCCAGAGCTGCCAGCCATGGGTAAGAGTGGGCTGAACCCGAAGAAGACTAACCCTTCAGCACCGCGTCCATCGCGGCGGCGTTGCCGACCCCGCTTGAGCGGTCCAGGTGACCGTAGACGTCGACAGTCGTCTGGATGGATTCGTGGCCTAACTGCTGCTGTACCGCGGGGATGGGCCGGCCGGCCTGCAGAAGCCATGACGCGCAGGTGTGCCGGAGGTCGTGGAGCCGCGGTGTCTTGGTCAGCCCTCGTTCTTGGGCGCGCGCGATCGCGGGCTGCCAGACGTTCGGCTGGAACGAGTGGATGCGGACCGGGCCGGTGTCGGCGCGGGTGACGCCGTCGGAGAAGTTGCCCTTGCCGCGGCCGGAGTTGGTGAACACCCACTCGCCGGTCAGGTCGAGCTGCTCGAGCACGCGGGCGGGCACGTTGATGGTGCGTACGCTCTTGCGGGTCTTGGTGGTGCCGAGGGTGTAGCCGCCGGCGCCGGTCTTCCACGCCTTACTGATCCGGACGGTGCCGGCTGTCAGGTCGATGTCGCCGGGTTGGAGCGCGGTTGCTTCGGACCAGCGCGCGCCGGTGGAGACGAGGAATTCGACAAGTGGCTGCCAGTAGGCGGGCACGGCGGCGAGCAGGGTCTGGAACTCGGCGGGGGTGAGGAACACCATTTCGCGGCGCAGCCACGTGGGGTTGCGGACGTCTTCAGCCGGGTTGGTGTGGATGGTCCCGGCCTTCACCGCAGCCTTGAGGGCACCGGAGACGAAGTCGCGTTTGTTCTTCACCGTCTTGGCCGACGCCTTCTCGGCCATGGCGTTGACCCACTTCGCGACGTCCTCTTTCGTTAGCGCGGTAAGGGGGATGTCGCCGATCGGCGCGAGGTCGTTGCGGACGTAGGCGCGGTACCGGTTGATGGTGCCGGCCTGGATGCCAGTGAGGTGGTCGATGTACTTGGTGAGGTACTGGGCGAGGGTCTGGGACTGGCGCGGTGAGGCGACGATGTTCAGGATCTGGCGGGCTTTGTCGGCGCCGACCTGGTTGGCGAGTTGCTTGCAGTGCTCGGCGTCGGCGCGGTCGTTCCAGCTCGCGATGCACTCCTGCTTGCCGGTGCGGCCGCCCTCCCGGCAATACACCGAGTAGTAGGGCGACCCGTCGCGCCGATACCGAGTACGGACGTAGGCCATCAGACCATCCGCCGGGCGGTGCTGTCCGCTACCCCGTGGTTTGAGTCCACTTGATCAGCATAAACGGTTTCGTGCTGTCCGTTCGTGCTGTCACGCGGTACGCTGATCGTGTCCGGTTGATCTACCAGCGGTTTCCCGCTGGATTTGAGTGGAGCTAAGGGGATTCGAACCCCTGACCCCCACACTGCCAGTGTGGTGCGCTACCAACTGCGCCATAGCCCCTGATTGTTGTGCTCATCGAAGCTACACCACGACCCGGTGTCGCTCAAAATCGCAGGTCACGGGCATTCCCCGCCGGCTTCGGGTCCCAGTGGGCGCACCTCGGTCCGTTCCCGTGAGGCTCGCGGCCGCGTTTCCGGCGCGAACACCCAACCGATGCAGGCGACGCCCAGGATGACGCCACTGACCAGGAACGCCAGCCCGTACGACGTGTACTGCGCGATCAGTCCGACCAGCAGGGAGCCGCCGATCGATCCGAAGTCCGCCATCATCTGGAACGTCGCGATCGCCGTCCCGCCGCGCGACTTGCTCCCGACGACGTCGGCGACCGCCGCCTGCTGCGGCGAGACGAAGATCCCGGTGGCCGCACCGGCGACGTAGGCCGCCACCAGGAACACCGGCAACGACGTGGTGAAACCCACCAACGCCGTCGACACCGCCGCCAGGCTCAGCCCGAAGATCAGCAGCTTGCGCCGCCCCAACCGATCGGACAGATATCCGCTCGGGATGACCACCGAGATGTTGCCGACCGCGAACGCCGTCAGCGCCACCCCGGCCGCCCCCGGCCCGCGACCGAGCACCTCCACCACGAACAGCGGCACCAGCGCGATCCGCAGCCCGAACGACGCCCAGCCGGTGGCGAAGTTCGACAGCAGCGCCGCCCGATACGCGCGATGTCGGACCACCGCGCGGAACGGGACGGGCGCCTCGACGTCGTCGTCGGAACGGGTGATCACCGTGGAGTTGCGCAGGCTGACGAACACCACTGTCGCCGCGACCAGCAACGCGGCACCGTAGATCAGGAACGGCGCCGAAAGCCCCAGTCCCGCGGTCAGACTGCCGAGGATCGGTCCACCCACCGAGCCGATCATGAATCCGGACGAGAACAAGCCGGCGACGCGTCCGCGCGCGTCCGGAGGCGAAATGCGAATCATCAACCCCAGCGACGACACCGTGAACATCGCCGACCCGACGCCGCCGAGGGCGCGAAAAACCAAGAGCTGCCAATACGTTCCGGCGAACGCACACGCCGCGGTGGACACCGCGACGATCAACAGGCCGGTGATGTAGACCCGCCGCTCCCCCAGCCGCTGCACCAACATCCCGGCCGGCGGCGCGCCCACCAGCCGCATGACCGCGAACGCCGTGATCACGAAAGTGGCCGCACTGATGCTGACGCCGAAGTGCCGGGCGTACTGCGGCAGCACCGGTGCGACCACGCCGTAGCCCAGCGCTACCACCACGTTGGCGGCGACCAGAACCCACACCTCGCGCGGCAGGCGAGGCGTCGTCCGAGCGTCGCCGTCGGCGACAGAACTCACGAAATGACCGCCGACACCACTTCCCGCGCCGCCTCCTGCACCTCGGCGAGATGGTCAGGGCCGCGGAACGATTCGGCGTAGATCTTGTACACGTCCTCGGTGCCCGACGGCCGCGCCGCGAACCACGCGTTCTCCGTCGTCACCTTCAGTCCGCCCAGCGGTGCCCCGTTGCCGGGCGCGGTCGTCAACTTCGCGGTGATCGGTTCACCCGCCAACTCGGTGGCGCTCACCTGCTCGGGTGAGAGCTTGCCCAGCCGCGCCTTCTGCTCGCGGTTGGCCGGCGCGTCGATGCGCGCATACGTTGGCGCACCGTATTTCTCGGACAGTTCGCGATAGCGCTGCGACGGCGTCGAGCCGGTCACCGCGAGCATCTCCGAGGCCAGCAGCGCCAGGATGATGCCGTCCTTGTCGGTGGTCCACACCGAACCGTCGCGGCGCAGGAACGACGCCCCGGCGCTCTCCTCGCCGCCGAAGCCGATCGTCCCGCCGACGAGCCCGTCGACGAACCATTTGAAGCCCACCGGGACCTCGACCAGCGTGCGCCCCAACCCGGCCACCACCCGGTCGATGATCGAGGAGCTCACCGCGGTCTTGCCGACCGCCGTGTCGGCGGCCCAGTCCGGCCGGTGCGCGAACAGGTAGTCGATCGCGACGGCGAGGTAGTGGTTGGGGTTGAGCAGTCCGCCGTCGGGGGTGACGATGCCGTGCCGGTCGGAGTCGGCGTCGTTACCGGTCGCGATCTGGTAGGCATCTCGATTGGCGATCAACGAGGCCATGGCATTCGGGGAACTGCAGTCCATCCGGATCTTGCCGTCGGTGTCGAGCGTCATGAACCGCCACGTCGCGTCGACGAGCGGGTTGACCACGGTGAGCGAGAGGTTGTGCCGCTCGGCGATCGCACCCCAATAATCGACGCTGGCGCCACCCAGTGGGTCGGCGCCGATGCGGATGCCCTCGGCGGAGATGACGTGCATGTCGACCACGTTCGGCAGGTCGGCCACGTACGCCTCGAGGTAGTCGTGGCGCTGCACCGTCGTCAGCGCCCGCGCCAGCGGCACGCGTTTGACGCCCTTGCACCCATCACGCAGCAGCTCGTTGGCGCGCCGAGCGATGACGCCGGTGGCATCGGTGTCGGCGGGCCCGCCGTTGGGTGGGTTGTACTTGAACCCACCGTCGCGCGGCGGATTGTGCGACGGCGTGACGACGATGCCGTCGGCCAGCGCGGTGTCGCGGCCCCGGTTGTAGGACAGGATCGCATGGCTGACCGCCGGCGTCGGGGTGTAGCGGTCAGCCGAATCGATCATCGTGACAACGTCATTGGCTGCCAGCACCTCCAGCGCCGACACCCAGGCCGGCTCGGACAACGCGTGGGTGTCGCGCCCGATGAACAGCGGACCGGTGGTGCCCTGGGCTGCGCGGTACTCGACGATGGCCTGCGTGGTCGCCAGGATGTGCAACTCGTTGAACGCCGCGTCGAGACTCGACCCGCGGTGGCCCGACGTGCCGAAGGCGACCTGCTGATCGACGTCGTCCGCATCCGGGACGACGGAGTAGTACGCCGTCACCACCGCAGCGATGTCGATGAGGTCGTCGGGTTGCGCCGGCTGGCCGGCACGTGGGTTCGCAGCCATGGATTCGATTCTGCTACGCCGCGCGCTCACGCAACACCGGGGACCGGTGTCCGATCTTCGATACTGTGCGGCATGGCTTCAGACCGGCGGGAGTTGGCCGCGGTGTTCGCGGGCGGAGCCGTCGGCACCCTCGCGCGCGCGGGGCTGGAAGAACTCGCGGCCTCTGATCCGGCGCGCTGGCCGTGGCCCACGTTCACGGCCAACATCGTCGGCGCATTCCTGCTGGGGGTCTTCGTCACCCGCCTGCTCGAACGGCTGCCCGTGTCGAGTTACCGCCGGCCGTTTTTGGGCACCGGCATCTGCGGCGGGCTCACGACGTTCTCCACCATGCAGGTGGAGACCCTCAGGATGCTCGAACACGGCCACTATCGCCTGGCTGTGGCGTACACCGTGGCCAGTGTCGCCGCGGGTCTGGTGGCGGTCTATCTGGCGACGGCGCTCGTCCGCCGGGTCCGGACTCGGCGATGACCGCGTTGCTGTGGATGGGCGTCGCGCTGCTCGGAGGCGTGGGCGCGCTCGCTCGCCTGACCGTCGACAAGGCGGTGTCACGACGCATCGACAGGCCGTTCCCGTTCGGCACGCTGGTCGTCAACGTCAGCGGCGCTTTCCTGCTCGGCGCGTTGGCCGGATTGGCGCTGCCCCCGCACCTGGCGCTGTTGGTCGGCACGGCCTTTGTCGGCTCGTATACGACGTTCTCGACATGGATGCTCGAAACACAGCGCCTGGCCGAGGAGCGCCAGTTGGTCTCGGCGCTGGCCAACATCGGCCTCAGTGTGGCCTTTGGCTTGCTCGCCGCCTGGCTCGGCCACCACGTGGGAGCGACATTGTGACCGAAATACACACCCTCACAGCCTATTTCGCCGAGCGACAGCGCAGCCGCGGCCGTTTCCTGGCTGATGCGCTGCTCGAGGTCTGCGCACGCGAACACCTCGCCGCCAGTATCTGCCTGCGCGGCATCGCGGGGTTCGGCACCACGCATGTGCTGCGCACCGACCGCTCCTTGACGCTGTCCGAGGACCCGCCGGTCACCGTGACAGCCGCTGATCGGCCCGAACGGATTCGCGCGCTGGCCGACGCCGTTGTCGAGCTGCCGGCGCGCGGATTGATCACCCTCGAACGGTCGTGGGTGGCACCCAGCGCACCGCCGGGCGACGGGGCGGTGCGGCTGTCCCTTCTGCTGGGACGAAAGCAGCAGGTCGCGGGTGCGGCGGGGTTCGTGACGGTGTGCGAGATCCTGCACCGCCGTGGCTTCGTCACCGCTGACGTCTTCCTCGGCGTCGACGGCGTCGTCGCCGGGCAGCGACGCCGAGCGCGCTTCTTCGGCCACAACACCGACGTGCCGGTGCTCGTCACCGGTGTCGGTGCGCGTGCACAGGCGGTGGCGGCGATCGACGAGCTCGCCACCCTGGTGGACACGACGCCGATCAGCATCGCACCCGTCGTGGTCTGCAAGGTCGAGGGCCGCACCGTGGCCGATCCGCCCGGCAACTGGCGCTCGCACAAACTCACGGTGCACACGAATGAGGACTCCCGCCATGACGGTCGTCCCGTGCACCGCGAGCTGACGGCTCGGCTGCGCGCGACCGACCATGCCGCCGGCGCCACCACGCTGCGCGGGCTGTGGGGATTCCGCGGCGGTCAACGCCCGCACGGCGACCGCGTCCTGCAGATCGGGCGCCACGTCCCGGTGACGACCACGCTGCTGGGCACCGGCAGCACACTCGCCGCCGATTACGCCGTCGTCGACCGGGTGACCGCAGAGCACGGCGTGGTCACCTGCGAGCCGGTGCACGCTCTGATCGCTGTGCACGACGGCCGTCGGCAGGGCACGCTGACCCTCGACTGATCAGAGCGTCAGCATCCACACACCGCCGACGGCCAGCGCGACCACCTTGACCACTTCCAGGCCGACATAGGCGAGGTGCGCCCGCGATCGCGGCGCCTCCCCGCCCGCCAGCACGCGATCGGATCGCCGGCTCAACGCCGGACGCACGAGCAGGACCTGGACCGCCAACAAGGCGACAGCGAGCATGGCGGCGATCGACGCGCCACCGGCCACCTCGGCGGTCAGCACGCCGGCGACCACCACCACCGCGAGGACCCCCTCGCAGGCATTGAGTGCACGAAAGACCAGTCGCCCGATACCGAGCCCGACGGGCACTGTGACTCCCGGCGCCCGGAACTTCAGCGGGGCCTCCAGGAACGAGATCGCCAGCACCATGCCGAGCCAGGTGAACGTCGCCGCGATGGCGACCGCGGAACCAGCGTGCACAGCGGCGAGCTTAGGTGGTGGCAGGCTGAGGCGATGGACCGTGTCGCCGAACTGCAGCGCTGGGCTGATTCGGGTGCCGTGTGGGAGGTGATCGGACGCTCCGCCGGCACCGTCACCGTCGCGCTGCTGCGCTGCGACGGAGGTGAGGAAGCGTCGCGCTTCACCACCTCCGATCCAGCGCTGCTGGCCCACGTCGCCGACCGCAGGAGCAGCGACGACTGAACGTCAGGCGTGGGATTTCTTCTTACCGAACGGCAGCACCGACACGATCCCGACGACGAGCGCACCGACGACGAGCCCGATCACCGCGGAGGCGGCGGTGTTGACCAGCCAGGCCAGTACCGCGCCGACCCCGCTGACGTGGTGCACGTACTCCTCTGCGTGGTGCACCAGCGAGTAGGGGCCGTGCCAGCCGAGCGTGTCGGTGCCGACGAGCAGGATGTGCCCGCCCACCCACAGCATCGCCGCCGTTCCGACGACGGACAGGGCACTGAGCAGCTTCGGCATGCCGGTCACCAGCGCGCGCCCGACGCGGCCGACGAAGCCGGTCGATCGCTGAGTGAGGCGCAGACCGACGTCGTCCATCTTGACGATGCCTGCGACCACGCCGTAGACCGCCGCCGTGATCACCACCGCGACGACGAGCAGAATTATCAGGCGTGGCCAGAACGATTCGGCGGCAACCTCGTTCAGTGCGATCACCATGATCTCGGCGGACAGGATCAAGTCGGTCCGGATCGCGCCGGCCACCATCTGTTTCTCGGCATCCGGCCCCTGGGTGGCGGCGGCCTGCTGATGGCCCTCGTGGCCGAGGAGCTTGCCGAGCACCTTCTCGGCGCCCTCGTAGCACAGATAAGTCGCGCCGAGCATCAGGATGGGGGTGAGCAACCACGGCGCGAACTGACTGAGCAGCAGGGCCGCCGGCAGGATGAACACGATCTTGTTGCGCAAGGAGCCGACGGCGATGCGCTTGATGATCGGCAGCTCTCGCTCAGCGGTGATGCCGTGCACGTACTGCGGCGTGACCGCGGTGTCGTCGATGACGACCCCGGCCGCCTTGGCGGTCGCCCGTCCCGCCGCCGCCCCCAGATCGTCGACGGACGCGGCCGCCAGCCGGGCCAGTGCCGCGACATCGTCGAGCAGCGCGAACAGTCCCCCGCTCATCGGACAGTCCCCATCGCACCTGCGGCCATGGCCGGAAGGTTACCCGCAGCCGCCTCCCAGGACTCTCCCAGCGTCGAACCGCCGCACGAGCTCTCACCGGTTGTCACCACTGGGTGCTACTTTGCGCTCAGATCGCCGGGGGGCAGCGCGACGGGATCGCCGAAACGGGGGGTGCCACATGCCGAAGGTCGTCCGCCCGTGGCTCACGGCAGGGGTGGCCGTCATCGGGGTGGGCACCATCGTCGCCGCACCGCCACCATCCTCGGAAGGCTCAGTGCGCGTCGAGAATTCGGCAGTCGTGCAGAATCCGACGCACAACCCGCTGCACTATTACCCCGACGTGCTGTCTCGGTCGGTGGCCAACGCCGGACATCTCGTTGACGAATACCTCGAGCAGCCGCTGCCGATCGTTCGAGCGATCGCCGACAACGAGCGCCGCGGCGTCGTCGAGGTGTTCCGCGCCGCCGCCGAGCTGAACCCCGAAGCGTTCGCGCACGCCGTTCTCGCGGCGGCGAATCGGCCGGTCGCGAGCCTCGCACGCGTCGTCGGCAGCGGCGAGCCGTTCCGGACGGCCAACAGCATGGTGGTCCGACTCACCGTGCCGGCAGCCAGTGGTGTTCTGGCCGGCGCGGCGGGCACGGCCGAGATCGTCGACGCGGCGGCCGACCTCGATCCCGTCCGTGTCGCCGGCGGACTGGTGAACCTGCCCGCCCGTACTGCCGACGGTCTGCTCAACGGCCGCGTGGACGGTGGGCGTGACGAGTACTTCGGCCTTCTCGGCTCTGTCGTCGAAGCCCCCGTGAGCGAGGACATCTCCGGGCCGGTCGACTATCTCATCCGTTCGCTGCGAGACATCGGCGACACGATCGCGGCACCGGCGCCGCAGAACGACACGGCTGCCGAAGCCGACGCACCGTCGGAGTAGTGCAGCGCCGAAGAGTTTCGGGTCGCGGAGGCTCGGGTATCTGCGGGGCACCCTGCGACAGATTGGTGGCTCATGAAATCCCATCCGAGGACTCGACTGGCCGTGTTCGGCGGCGCGACGCTTCTCGTGTTCGCCGTCGGCTGCGGCGGCGGTGACGGCGGCGACTCGAGCAGCACGTCGTCGACGACCGAGAGCAGCACCACGAGCACCACCAGCACGTCGGTGCCGGCCAGTACCGCGCCCTCGATGAGCACCAGCCCCGCGCCCGGTGGCGCGACGGGCGGCGGCGACGCCAACGGTGGCGGCGGCTCCATCCCCGGCGGCCCGACCGGCAGCGGCGGACCCGGCGGTGGCGGCGGCTGCGTGCCCGGCGTCGGCTGCATCTCGGTACCCTGAGCCGGCTGATGTCACAGCCTGCTGTCCTGTTCGATGTCGATGGCACCCTGGTGGATTCGAACTATCTGCACATCTACGCCTGGGTCCGCGCATTCGAGGCCGAAAAAGTGAACGTCGAGGCGTGGCGCATTCACCGGTGCATCGGCATGGACGGCACGACGTTGGTGAAGACCCTGGCCGGCGACGGGGCCGGCCAGGGGCAGCTCGATCAGCTCAAGGATCGGCACAGCGAGTTCTACAAGGAGAGCGCCCATCTGCTGACTCCGCTGCCCGGTGCGCGGGATCTGCTGCGCCGAGTCGCCGACCTGGGCTTGCAGGTGGTGCTGGCGACATCGGCGCCCGAGGACGAATTACGCACGCTGCGTGAGGTTCTGGACTGCGACGATGTGGTGTCCGAAGTCACCTCGTCCGAGGACGTCGACACGGCCAAACCGCAGCCCGACATCGTCGAGGTGGCGCTGAGCCGGGCCGGCGTCTCCACCGCCGAGGCGGTGTTCGTCGGCGACGCGATCTGGGATTGCGAAGCCGCCCGCCGGGTGGACCTGACCTCGCTGGGCGTCCTCACCGGTGGCGTGTCGAGAGGCGAATTGTCGGATGCAGGTGCGGCAGCCGTCTTCGAGGACACCGCCGACCTGTTGGCGCACCTGGACAGCACGCCGATCGGAGCGCTCGCCGCTACTGCCTGATGGCGGCCAGTCTGCGTCGCGACGCGGGACTGCTCACGTGCTGCGGCCACCAGAACCACCGGCCCAGCATCGTCGCCATCGCCGGCGTCATGAACGATCGCACGATCAGCGTGTCGAACAGCAGGCCCAGCGCGATCGTCGTGCCGACCTGAGCCATCACCGCCAGATCGCTGAAGGCGAACGAGGCCATGGTGAACGCGAACACCAGCCCCGCCGAGGTGACCACAGACCCGGTGCCTGCCATCGCACGGATGATGCCGGTCTTCAGACCGCCCTCACGCTCCTCCTTGAACCGCGAAACGATCAGCAGGTTGTAGTCCGAACCGACGGCGAGCAGCAGGATCACCGACATCGGCAGCACCATCCAGTGCAGTTCCAGGCCGATCAGGTGTTGCCACAAAAGGATGGACAGACCGAAGGACGCTCCGAGGGACAGCAGGACGGTGCCGACGATCACCGCCGCGGCGATCACGGCGCGCGTGATGATCAGCATGATGACGAAGATCAACGTGACGGCGGCGATTCCCGCGATCAGCAGGTCGTATTGTGAGCCGTCCTTCATGTCCTTGTAGGTGGCCGCGGTCCCGGCGAGGAAGACCTTCGAGCCCTCCAGTGGCGTGCCCTTGATCGCTTCCTTGGCCGCCGTCTTGATCGGGTCCACCTTGTCGAGACCCTCGATGGTCGCCGGATCGCCCTCGTGGCTGATGATGAAGCGCACCGACTTGCCGTCGGGCGAGATGAACTGCTGGATGCCGCGCTGGAAGTCCTTGTTGGCGAAGACCTCTGGGGGCAAGTAGAACGAATCGTCGTTGCGGGAGTCGTCGAAGGCCTCCCCCATGGCCGACGCGTTCTCCTGCTGCGCCGCCATCTGGTCCTGCATGCCCTTCTGCGACTGGTACATCGTCAGCATCATCGACTTCATCGACCGCATGGTCTCGATCTGCGAGGGCAGCAACTCGACCAGTTGCGGCATCAGCGTGTCGAGGCGCTCCAGGTCGGGAACGATCGCGGCGATGTCGTCGCTCATCGTGTTGATGCCGTCGAGGGTGTCGAACACCGACCGGATCGCCCAACACACCGGGATGTTGTAGCAGTGCGGTTCCCAGTAGAAGTAGCTGCGCAGCGGACGGATGAAGTCGTCGAAGTTGGCGATGTTGTCGCGCAGGGTGGCGACGTCGACGGCAGTGTCCTTCGTCTTCTCGACCATGCGATGGGTGGTGTCGCGCATCTGCTGGGTGATGCTGTACATCTTCTGCATCGTGTCGATGGTCTTCTGTATCGCGTCGGCCTGGGTGAGCATGTCGGCCATCCGGTCCTGCTGATACTTCTGGTTCAGCTGGCTCAGGGTGCCCTGCACGCTCATCTGGAACGGGATCGTGCTGTGCTTGATCGGCTTCCCGTCGGGGCGGGTGATCGTCTGCACGCGCGCGACACCGGGCACTCGGAACAGCGCCTTGGCGATCTTGTCGATGACGAGGAAATCGGCCGGGTTGCGCAGGTCGTGGTCGCTCTGCACCATCAGCAGTTCGGGGTTCATCCGCGCTGTGCCGAAGTGGCGATCGGCCGCGGCGTACCCGATGTTCGCCGGGATGTCGGCGGGCAGGTAGTTGCGGGCGTCGTAGTTGGTCTTGTAGCCCGGCAGCGTCACGAGTCCGACCAGCGCGAGCGCCAGAGTCCCGGCCAGCACCGGTCCGGGCCAGCGGACCACCATCACGCCGACCCGACGCCAGCCGCGGGAGCTGATCGCACGCTTGGGGGCGAATGCTCCGAAGCGGCTCGCCACCACCACCACGGCGGGCCCGAGCGTCATCGCCGCCAGCACGGCCACCAGGGTGCCGACTGCGCACGGCACACCGAGCGAATTGAAGTACGGCAGCCGGGTGAAGCTCAGGCACGACATGGCTCCCGCGATCGTCAACCCCGAGCCGAGGATGACGTGGGCGGTGCCGCTGAACATGGTGTAGAACGCCGACACCCGGTCCTGGCCGGCGCCGAGCGCTTCCTGATAGCGCCCGATGGCGAAGATCGCGTAGTCCGTCCCCGCTGCGATGACCATCAGTACGAGGAGGTTCACCGCGAAGGTGGACAGCCCGATGACGTTGTTGATCGCCAGGAACGCCACGATGCCGCGGGCCGCGCCGAGCTCGATGAACACCATGAACAAGATCAGCAGCATGGTGACGACGGATCGGTAGACCAGCAGGAGCATGACCGCGATGACGCCGATGGTGATCAGCGTGACCCGGAAGATGCTCCGGTCGCCGGCGTGCGCCTGGTCGGCGATCAGTGGCGCCGGTCCGGTGAGGTAGGTCGTCATACCCGGTGGTGCGGGTGTGGAGTCGATGAGTTCGCGCACCGCGGCGACGGACTCGTTGGCCAGCGGTTCGCCCTGGTTCCCGTGCAGGTTGATCTGCACGTAGGCGGCTTTGCCGTCCGCGCTCTGCGCGCCGGCAGCGGTCAGCGGATCGCCCCAGAAGTCGGCCACGTGCTGGACGTGGGCTGTGTCGGCCTCGAGTTTGTCGACCAGGGTGTCGTAGTAGCGGTGCGCTTCGTCGCCGAGCGGATGATCCCCCTCGAGCACGATCATCGCGGTGCTGTCGGAGTCGAACTCCTCGAAGTTCTCCCCGATCTGCTTCATCGAGATGTAGGCGGGACCGTCCTTGGCGGCCAGCCCCACGGTGCGGTCCTCGCCGACCTTCTCCAGCGACGGCAGGAGCACGTTCGTCGCGACCGTGAGCGCGAGCCAGCCGAGCAGAATGGGCACCGCGAGGGCGCGGATGACGCGCGCCACCCCCCTGTGCTCATTCGCCATCGTGCATCGTCCCCATCAAGTGCGACCTCGCCATTTCCCCGGCCCGTTCCCGGCCCGTTCCGGACCTACGTCGTGGAGCCGCCCGCGCATCACCCGGCGCGCCGAAGATACATACAACTAGCTCATCAAATCATTCGCTGTCGATCCGGGCAGACGTTACCGGTTCGCCACAGTGCCTTCGACCGACTGTCCTCGAATCTCAGCGATGTCCCGGAATGTCCGGGAATGTCATTGTTGCGTTTGCTCCGTAGGCTGTCGTGATGTCTCCCGAGCAGCGTGCCGGGGTGGAACTGACCAACCTCGAGGCGCCCCTCGCCGACGACGCCGGAGCGACGAAGCGCGACCTCGTCGACTACCTGGATGCCATCGCCGACCGGATGCTCCCGGTGTTGACCGACCGCCCCCTGACCGTCCTGCGCGCGCTGCGCGGCCGCGCCCCGTTCATGCAGAAGAACCTGCCGGCGTACACGCCGGAGTGGGTGCCGAGCGTGCAGATGTGGGCCGAGGCTTCGCACCGCGACATCCGCTACCCGCTCTGCAACGACCGTCGCACGTTGATGTGGTTGGCCAATCAGCGGGCGATCGAATACCACCCGGCGTTGGGCTTGGCCGCCGACGTCCACCGGCCGACCCATCTGATCCTCGACCTCGACCCGCCGGACGGCGCGGATTTCGCGGTGGTCGTTTCGGCCGCGACGTTGGTGCGCCGGGCGCTGGCGGACGCCGGGTTGTCGGGTGCGGTGAAGACCAGCGGTTCGCGGGGTGTACACGTCTTCGTCCCGCTCGATCTCGGTGGGCTGCAGACCCCGGGTGAGGACGTGGCCGCGGCGACGCGCGCACTCGCGGCTCGGGCCGAGGCGCTCGATCCGTCGATCGCGACCACGGCGTTCATCGTCTCCGATCGGGCCGGCAAGGTGTTCATCGATGCCACCCGCTCCGGCGGCGCCACTGTGGCCGCGGCCTACAGCCCCCGGTTACGGCCCGGGACGCCGGTGTCGTTTCCGGTCGCGTGGTCGGAGCTGGACCGCGTGCACCCCACGGACTTCACGATCACCACGGCGGTGCAGCGCCTGGGCGGCCGGGATCCGTGGGCAGAAGAGATGCCGGCAGCTCAACGGCTGCCCGACGATCTGATCGCGCAGGGGCGGACGATTCCGGTCGCCCGGGTGGCCGCGATGCACGAAGGGAAGCGACGCGCCCGGGCCCGCCGTCAGACCGACACCTGACTCACTGCGGGGGCCCCGCCGCCACCTTCGTGACCTTGTCCAGGCCGCTGACCGTCAGCACGGACATCAGGATGGGGTTGACAAGCACGTCGATGGCATCGGCGTGGTCGAAGAGCACGTTGATGGCGCCGCTGTCCAGGTATTCGATCCTGGTCAGGTCGACGCGCACCGGGGTGCCGTCTCGGCCCGCACGCACCGCGGTCCCGAGGGCCTCGGAGAACTCGGCGACATTGCTCAGATCGAGTTCACCGGCCGCCGTCACCACCGTCGTGCCGTCATCGCGGCGGTCGGTGCGCACCTGCAGCGGCGTCGCCATCATCCGATCCTCGTCTGCATGTGCACCGTGGTCCCGGTGAGCTGGGGGTCGATGGAGACATCCTGCATCAGGGCCCGCATCAGCCCCAGACCGCGTCCCCGATGGATCGCGGGGGTCTCGGCCGGCGGTTTCCAGCGGCCGGTGTCACGGATGGTCACCTGCAGATGATCGGCGAACGCGCTGGCGTGCAGGCTGACCGTTCCGCCGGGGTGGTCCCGATGCCCGTGCTCTATCGCGTTGGCCATCGCTTCGCCGACCGCGATCAGCACATCGAGCGTCTGTTCCTGACTGACACCGGCGCTGCCCAGCCAGGTCCGCAGGGCCGCGCGGCTGGGCGCCAATTCCGCCACGTCTGCGACGATGTCCAGCTCCAGTGGCGCGGGCTGCCGATAGAGCAGCAGCGCCACGTCGTCGTCATAACCCTTGACGGGCGCGAGCCCGGCCATGATCACGTCGGCCAGTTCGTCCAGTGCGGTCCCGCGATGGGCGCCGACCACGCCGGTGGCTCGGGCGATACCGTCGTCGATCGACTCACGGCGCCGCTCCACGAGGCCGTCGGTGTAGAGCAGCAGGGTGGCGCGCGGCGGCATCGTGACACTTGTTTCGGGCCGCGACTCCGAGTACCTGACAGCCAGCGGTGTGGAGCGTGCCTCGTCGAGTAACTGCGTCTCCTGGTCCGCGAGCACGAGGATGGGCGGCGGATGCCCGGCGCAGGAATAGGTGAGTGCCCCGGTGGCGGGGGTGAGCACCGCGCAGAAGGCGGTGGTGCAGCGCGCCCCGGGGAGGCGAGCGGCGAAGCGGTCCAGCGCCGAAAGCGTCGCGGCCGGACTCGGATGCTCGAGCAGCAGCGCGCGGCACGCGCTGCGTAACTGCCCCATCACGGTGGCAGCGGCCAATCCGTGCCCGACGCAGTCACCGACGATCAACCCGATCCGGCCGTCGTCGAGGTCGACGACGTCGTACCAGTCCCCGCCGACCTGCAGCGGTCGAGTGGCGGGCTGATAGCGCACGGCGAAGCCCGTCGACAGGGCGGGTCCGAGGATCGCGTGCTGCAGCGCCAGCGCGGTCTCGCGCTGCTGGTCGATCTGATGCACCCGTTGCAGACCCTGACCGAGCCGGCCCGCGAGCACCGTGAGCAGCGTGTGGTCCTCGGCGGTGAATCGCCTCTTCTCGAAGAGCTCGATGTAGATGACCAGCTCGCCGCGCGGGTGTTGCAGAGCCACACCGGCCGATCCCGGCACCGAGGTCACCGGATCGAGCAGGTCGCCATCGCGAAGTGCGGTGATCGCGTTGCGGGTCTGTTCCGACAACGCGTCCCAGCTCGCGACACTGTCCCCTGCGCAGACGACATGAGGGGCGCCCGACCGTGATTCGGTTTCCCCCGAGGGCAGGGTTGCCGCAACCACTCTTCTGGCGTGCCAGACCACCCGCAGTTGCTCGGCGGCGGAGCGTACTGCGTCGTCGAGCGTGTCCGCCTGCGCCAGAGCATCACTGAGCGATGCGAGGGCCGACTCGCGCTGCACCACGTAGTGCTCGGCGGTGACGTCGCGCATCGTGCCGACCACCACCTTGCGGCCGCTGTCGGGATCTTCTGAATGCGTGAACGTGGCGGTCACCCAGAGCCGATGCCCGTCGCGATGGGTGACGGGCACCTCGTTGATGGTTCCGTGCGGTCGGCCCATCAGGCTGTCGAACGCCTGCACGACCTCGCGATGAGCATCGGCATCGGTGTCGGCTGCAGGCCACCAGGGATGCATCGGTGGGTACGGCAACCCTGAGGCGTCGTATCCGAGGATGTCGGTGAATGCACCGTTGATCTCGATGACCGCGCCGTCTTCGTCGCACACGAAGAACGCTTCCTGCAGGGAATCGACGAGCGCGGTACGCCACCGCGCGTGGTGGTCACGAAGGCGGGCGAGTTCGACGTTGGCGCGCACCCGTGCCAGCAATTCGGCCGCGGCGAACGGCTTGACCATGTAGTCGTCCGCGCCGGCCTGCAGGCCGCTGATCGACGCCTCCTGCCCGGCCCGGGCGGACAACAGCAACACCGGCACCGCGGCGGTCCGCCGGTCGGCACGCAACGCCGACACCAGGGCGAGACCGTCGAGCCCCGGCATCATCACATCGCTGATCACCATTTCCGGAGGGTCGGCGCGCACCGACTCCAATGCGCGCACACCATCGGTGACCGTGTCGACCTGGTAGCCGTCGGAGCGCAGCAGGCGGGTCAGATAGTCCCGCATGTCGGCGTTGTCGTCGGCGACCAGCACCCGGACCGGGCCACCGGGAATCACTGCGCCCGCGCCGCCCGGATCGGATGTCGTTGCGGCGGAACGAAAGTCATCTGCGGTATCGGTGCGGGTTGCGGTGCCGACCTCCCAGCGCATCGCCTCTTCGACGTAGGCGTCCGCCGAGGCACCCAGTCGACGGACCGACGCCGCTGCGATCGCATCCGCGGGCAGATGATCGGTCCCGAAGGGCACCCGGATGCGGAAGGTGGTGCCCACGCCCTGAGTGCTGTCCACATCGATGGTGCCGCCGTGCAATTCGACGAGTTCTTTGACCAGAGCCAACCCGATACCGCTGCCCTCGTGCGAACGGGCGGCGACATTCGCGATGCGGTGGAACCGCTCGAACAGACGCGGGAGCTCATCGGCGGGCACCCCGGTTCCCGTGTCCGACACGGTGATCAACGCCCGGCCGCCGTCGCGGCGGACGGTGATCGAGATCGCGCCCTGGAACGTGAATTTCACGGCGTTCGACAGCAGGTTGAAGACGATCTTCTCCCACATGTCCATGTCGAGATAGACCGGTTCGTCGAGCGTCGCGCAGTCCACGGTGTAGGTCAGCCCGGCACGTTCGACCGCGGACCGGAACACGCTCGCCAACTCGGCGGTCGCCGCACCGATGTCGACGGGCACATAGGTGGCCTGCGCCCGGCCCGCTTCGATGCGTGAGAAATCCAGCAGCGTGTTCACCAGCTTGGTCAGCCGTAAACCGTTGCGCCACACCACGTCGAGCTCCTCGCGGGTGGAGGTGTCGACATCCGCGCGGCGCCGTAGTTCGGCGACGGGATCGAGGATCAGGGTCAGGGGTGTGCGGAACTCGTGGCTGATGTTGGAGAAGAACGTGGTCTTCGCCCGGTCGAGATCGGCGAGCTCCTCGGCCCTGCGCTGTTGCGCCCGGTAGCTGCGGGCCAGGCTGACGCCCGCGGCGAGGTGGCCGGCCACCAGCGTGACGAAGCCACGGTAGCTCTCGTCGAGCGGTCGATAGCGGTTGAGGCCCGCAACCAGGAACCCGACTGGCGCGCCGCCACCCTGCTGCAGCAACGGGGTGACCATCGCCTGGGTGGGGGGATCTCGCCACTCTCCGGTCGGCATCGGCGGGAACTCGGCGAGATCGACGACGACCGTCTCGCCGGCCGCGGTCGGCGCGGCCGGCCAGATCCCGCCGTCCGGCTCGATGACGGCCGGCGCGGCGGGATGATCCACTCCGATCCCGCTCATGCCCGCCAGGTGCGCCGTCCCGTCGGCGTCGAAGAGATACGTCAGCGTGAAGGGGAGGTCGCGCAGGTTGTGACCCAACTGCCGGTCGGCGAACGCGAGGATCTCGGTTTCGGTGCGGGCCACGCTGGGGTCGGACCCGAGCTCACGCAGCGTGGCCATCCGGCGTTCGCCGATGACCTGCTCGGTGTCCTCGCTGACGACACAGAGCATCCCGACCACGGTGCCCGCATCGTCGCGCAGCGGGCTGTAGGAGAACGTGTGGTAGGACTCTTCCAGATAGCCGGACCGTTCGAGGAACAGCAACAGCGCGGCGTCCCACGTGGCGTCTCCGGTGGACATCACGTGCTCGATCCGTCCGGACACGTCGTCCCAGATCTCCGCCCACACCTCGCGCGCCGGCCGGCCGAGAGCCCAGGGATACTTGCGGCCCAACGTGTCTCGGCGATACGCCTCGTTGCAGAAGAAGGTCAGCTGCGGACCCCACGCCATCCACATCGAGAACCGCGACGACAGCAGGATGCTGACCGCGGTCTGCAGGCTCTGCGCCCATCCCGCCGGGTCGCCGAGCGGAGTGGCAGACCATTCCACGCGCGCCAGATCGCGGCCGACTTCGCCGCCCTCGCTGAAGAAACCTGAGGCCGTCACAATGGACCGGCGTCCGCAGCGGCTGCCGCGACGGTGGGATAGGGCCGCAGCACCGTGTCCAGCTTCGTCACCTCGATCGGCCGGATCACCTCCGGGTTGTCGGCGACCACGCGAACCGCGATCCGTGCGTCGCGACCCCGTTCGAAGCAGCTCAGGACTGCGTTGAGTCCTGCGCTGCCGAAGTAGGTCACCCGCGTCAACTCGATGATCAACGCCCTCGCCGGTGCCCTGGAGGCGGCGGACAACCCGCTGTCGAGCGCTTCGGCGAGCACCTCGACCGAGTTCGAATCGATCTCGCCGCGGACGCACACCACCGCTGCGCCACTGTCAACATCATGTTCGACGTCCAGCTGCCCCACGCATCCTCGTATCCACTGTCACCGCTCCGCCATCGTCAACCATCGTCAACCGTGTCCTGATCATCGGCGCTCGGCGTTCTGGCCGACGCGCTCGTGCACCGTGAGCAACAAATGGTCGACCCGGCGGCGCAACCCTGCGTCGTCGACCGTCACCGCACTCAGCTCGGACACCAGCTGCGCCGCAAGGGCCCGCAGCTTGGTGTTGGTCTGCTGCGACCGCCACATCAGCAGCTTGAACGCCTGATCTGCGTCGACGCCGTAGGTCAGCATCAACGCGCCCTTCGCCTGTTCGATCGCGGCCCTAGCTTCGAAGAGGTCGGGCAGCGACTCGTCGAGCGCGGCCCGGCGTTCCCTGTCGAGGGTTTCGGTCAGATCGACGTAATAGCCCTCGGTGCCCACCACCGCGCCCTCGTCGTCGTACATCCGATCGGCGATCACGATGACGTTGTGCTCCACGCCGCCGGTGTCGACGAAGCGATGCTTGCTGTTGAAGGAGCCGCCATGGTGCAACGCGTGGTCGAGGACTTCCTGAACGTGCCGACGATCGTCCGGGTGTTTGTGGGAGAGCAGCAGTTCGGTGCTCGGCTCGACGGCGCCGGGTTCGTATCCGTGCATGCGCGCGACCTCGTCGGACCACTCCCAGCGTTGCCCGACGAACCAGAAGCGGAAACCACCGGCCGGCAGCTGGCTCGTCGACGACCGTTGCCCGGCTGATTGCAGCTCGGGAGCGGAGGCGGGTTCCGGCATTGCGCCATTATTCCATCGGGCTTGCCTCAGGTCAGCTTTCTGGCCCGATGTGGCCGTCCCGCAACACCTGTCGCCGCGTGACCCCGCGGGCGATGACGTAGAGGACGACGCCGACGACCAGAAGGACCCCGGCGAACAGCCACACCTGCGCGCTCTGTTGGGTCAGCAGCAGCAGGCACGACGCGACGCCGAGCACCGGCACGAACGTCCACACCCGGAAATGCCGGTGCGCGACCTCGTCGCGGCGGAGCACCAGCACCGCGATGTTGGTCGACAGGAACACGAACAGCAGCAGCAACACCACGGTCTCGGCCAGCGTGGACAGGTCACCGACCAGCGTGAGCAGCATCGCCACCGCTGTGGTCGCGACGATCGCGACCCACGGTGTGCGGCGGCGCGGCAACACCCGGGTCAGCACCGCGGGTAACAGGCCCTGCTCCGCCATTCCGTAGGTGAGGCGGCTGGACATGATCATGGTCAGCAAGGCGCCATTGGCCACGGCGATCAACGCGATGAGGCTGAACACCCAGTCGGGCACACCCACACCGGACGCGGCGACGACGGCCAGCAGCGGCCCCGAGGACTCGGAGAGCTCACTCGCCGGCAGCGCAATGGCGCTCGCGACACCGACCAGCGCGTACATCACCCCGGCGGTGATCAGTGCTCCGAACAGCGCTCGCGGGTACACCCGGCTCGGGTCCCTGATCTCCTCCACGACATTTGCCGAGGTCTCGAACCCCACGAAGGAGTAGTAGGCGATGATGGCCCCGCCCAGGATCGCCAGCGCCGGCGTGGACCCATCCGGGAACTCGACGACGCGGCCCACGTCGCCCTGCCCGCGACCGAGCATCACCGCCACCACCGCGATGACGATCAACAGACCGGACAGCTCGATGACGGTCATCACCACGTTGGTCTTCAACGATTCGGAGATCCCCCGCGCGTTCAGGCATGCGACCAACAGCAGGAACACCAGCGCCGCCGGTACGACGGGGACGTCGACGAACGTCGCGAGATAGTCACCGGAGAACGCCAGCGCCAACCCGGCGGCACTCGTCACGCCGGCGGCGAGCATCGAGAATCCGACCAGGAACGACAGCAGGGGCTTGCCGAACGCGCGGTCGGCGAACACGGCCGCCCCACCCGCACGGGGGTATTTGGTGACCAGCTCGGCGTAGGACCCGGCCGTGAGCAACGCCAACACCAGGGCGATCACCAGCGGCGCCCACAACACACCGCCCACTTCCTCTGACAGCACGCCCATCAACGCGTAGATGCCGGCGCCCAGGACGTCGCCGAGGATGAACAGGAACAGCAGGGGACCCGTGATCCGGCGGGCCAGTTTCGTCGTCGAGGCGCCGGCGTCGTTCGCCGTGCCGGTGTCAGATGACATCGGGTGTCCTTCCCGGGCCGGTTCAGGGCGCTCACGCGCAGGTCCGCACGAATCAGTACCCACTGCGTCGCCATCTAGGCCCGAGGAACCCCGACGACACCGCAGAATGAACCGATGCGCTTCGGGAACTTCATGGCACCGTTTCACCCCACCGGACAGAATCCGACGCTCGCGATCGAACGCGATCTCGATCTGATCGTGGCGATGGACCGGCTGGGCTTTCACGAGGCATGGATCGGCGAGCACCATTCGGCGGGATTCGAGATCATCGCCTCGCCGGAGGTCATGATCGGCGTGGCCGCCGAGCGCACCAAGCACATCAAGCTCGGCACCGGCGTCAGCTCGCTGCCCTACCACCACCCGCTGATGCTGGCCGACCGCATGGTGCTGCTCGACCATCTGACCCGCGGACGGGTGATGCTCGGCTGCGGGCCGGGTCAGCTGACTTCCGACGCGCACATGCTCGGCATCCCGGCCGACGAACAGCGGCCCCGGATGGAGCAGTGCCTCGAGGCGATCATGCGGCTGCTGCGCGGCGAGACCGTCACGATGCACACCGACGGCTTCACGTTGCAGGACGCCCGGCTGCAGCTCGCGCCCTACAGCGATCCGTGTTTCGACGTCGCGGTCGCCGCTTCCTTCTCCCCCACCGGCCCGCGCGGAGCGGGCAGGCACGGCATCGGGATGCTGTCGATCGCGGCCACGGCGCGACAGGGGATGGATCTGCTCGCCCAGCACTGGAAGACGTGGGAGGAGGTGGCGCTCGAGCACGGGCACATCGCGGACCGGTCGAAGTGGCGCCTGGTCGGACCCATGCATCTGGCGGAGACGCGCGAGCAGGCCGAGCGCGACGTCGCGTACGGCATAGCCGAGTTCTCGCGTTACTTCAGCCACATCCTGCCCGCCGGACCGGTGCAGGGCGACACCGTCGCCGAGATCATCGCCAACAATCGGGAGTCCGGGTTCGCAGTGATCGGCACCCCCGATGACGCGGTCGCCAAGATCGACGAGTTGATCGAGGCCAGCGACGGTGGATTCGGGGCATTCCTGCTGTTCGACCACGACTGGGCGCCGCCCACGGCCAAGCTGAAAAGCTATGAGCTGTTCGCGCAGTACGTGATCCCGCACTTCACCGGCCAGCTCACCCCACCGCGCTCGTCGCAGGAGTGGGTCACCGCGAGTGGACGCGAATTCGTCGACCGCGCGGCGCATGCCATCGGCAAGGCGATCGAGGACCACGCCGCCGAACAACAGGCCAAGCATTCCCCGGCCGCCCCGTAGTGCTCGACCGGGATTCCCTGGCTCGGCCCCTGATCGAGGAATGGCAGCTGCGCGCCGACGGACCACCTCAGGACGGACCCGATGCGAGGACACTGCCGGTGCGCACCGCCGACGACGTACCGGCACTGCTCAAGATCGGCTCACCGGAATTCGCCCACGAGCATCTGGTGCTACGCCGGTGGAACGGCGACGGCGCGGTCCGACTGCTCCGGGCGGATCCGCACCGCCACGTCGTGCTGACCGAACGCGCCGGGCCGGCCACGCTGGACACGATGCGCGATACGGACGCCTGCGAGGTGGTGGCCGGCCTGTACACGCGGTTGCACGTGCCCTCGATGCCCCAACTTCCCTCCGCGACACAGGAATTGGGCCGCTGGCTCGATGACGCGCCACCGGTCTCCCCCACCGTGCCGCGCCGCCTGGTCGAGCAGGCGCATGCCCTCGGCCGTGACCTGCTCGCCGACGGCAAGGGCGCCGAGGTGGTCCTGCACGGCAACCTGCACACCGCGACGGTGCGCGCCGCCGACCGCACACCGTGGCTGGCCGTCGACCCGCTGCCCGTCAACGGCGACCGCAACGACGACGTGGCGCCGATGCTGACCCATCGCTGGGACGAGATCGCCGGGCGAGTGCGCGACGGTATCCGGCAACGCTTCTGGACGCTGGTCGACGTCGCGGGACTCGACGAGGACCGCACGCGCGCCTGGGTGATCGTGCGCATGGTGCGGGCGGCCACCCGGGCCGATGTCGGACCGGATGAGGTGACGCGCTATCTCGCGATCGCCAAAGCGGTTCAGGACTGACCGCATACGGTGACTGTCGATGACCGATCCGAATCTGACGCTGATGCTCGACGAGTTCGCCCTGCAGCGACTGGTCCATCGATACTGCCGCGCCGTCGACCGCGGCGACGCCGACCTGCTCCGCAGCCTCTATCACGCCGGTGCGAGTGATCAGCACGGCGGCTTCTCGACGGGGACCGCCACGGATCTCGTCGCGCAGATCACCGCCGCGCGGCCGTACCTGAGAGCGATGCAACATCACGTCACGACGGTCAATTTCGCGATCGACGGAGACGCTGCCGAAGGCGAGGTGTACATGCTGGCCACCCACACCCTCGCGGCCGGCGACCACGACGTCGACGTCATCGTCGGCGGACGCTATCTCGACACGTACGAAAAGCGTTCCGGACGATGGGGCTTCACGCATCGGATGATCGTCACCGACTGGGCCCGGGTCAGCGACCCCTCGCAGACCGACCTGCGCCACCCGATCACCCGCCACACCGCGATCGGCAGTCCCGGTGACGACGATCCGTCGCACGGTTTCTTCTCGCTCCTCGGGCGGGGCGGATGACGATTCGGTGAATATGCTCCGCCCCGGTATCGGACCCCTCTCGTGACGGGTATGCCGGACGGTATGGCTCTCGTCGACAGCACCGGGTTCGCGCATGTCCGCATCACCGTCAAGGACATCGCCCGCTCCAAGAAGTTCTACGACACGGTGTTCGGCTGGCCGCTGGTGGTGGACACGTCATCGATGGCTGACGACCCGGGTATCGCGCAGTCACCCGAACGGTTCTTCGGCGGGGCCGTGTACCAGACACCCCAGGGCACCCTGTTCGGCCTGCGGCCCGGCGGCCACGGCGAGTTCGATCCGCAACACACGGGCCTGGACCACGTCAGCTTCGCCGTCGCCGGGCGCGGCGAACTGGCGGCGGCGCAGAGCGCGCTGGCCGACGCCGGAATCCCCCACGGCGCCATCACGGTGCTGGAGGAGGCCGGCATCGCGATCCTGTCTTTCCAGGATCCCGACGACATCAACATCGAACTGACCGCACCGCTGGACTGAACGGCGTCACCCCACCTGCGTCGGCGCCTCGGAGAGTTTCACCAGCGCGACGTGGGGGCGCGTCGGCACGTGGTCGGCGTGGAACCACCGAAACGCCAGGTTGCCACGCGGATAGTCGACCGTGGAGATCGCATTGGGGTGTGCTGCCTGGCTTTTCGAGATGACCACGGTGACCGAACCGTCGCTGTTGGGCACCGCCGTCGCGCCGTTGATCGAGACCCGGGCGTCGGTCACGATGTGGCCGCCCATGAACTGGTTCCACACCACGAGGTTCCAGAAGCGGCACGCCGGCGGGCGATGGGTGACGACGAGCGCCTCGTCGTCGTCGAGAACGAAGCTCGCATACGCATAGCAGGCGTCACGGGCCGACCACCCGAAGTTCGCGTCGGGAACCTGGTAGGGCTCGCCGAATTCATTGGCCACCTGGCCGGTTTCGTGGCCGAGTGCGTGCGCATCGTCGACCCGGGTGCCCACCGTCAACGGAACGATGGCGAACATGGTGCGCAGCCACGTTGCGCAGGCGCGCAGCGAGGCTGCGGTTTCGGCATCTGAGTGTCGGATCGGGTCGGGCGGGTCGAGCGCCTCGATGTGCCAGCGCACCGGCCTGCCGGTCAGCGGATCGGCCTGATAGTCCCTCGTGACGAGCACCGCCACCTGAGGTAGCGGTCCGATCTCGAAGGAGAAGTCGCCGTCGGCGTCCATCCGGCCGTCGGCCTCGAGGTCGGAATCGTTGACGATGGCGACGATCCGGTCCGACCAGCTGCCGGGCGATGGCTCGTTGTAAGCGGTGACCGAAAAGTACACGCTGTCACCGCGATTGCCACTGATCCGGTACCGACGGCGGTCGTCGACGGGGCACAGGTGGTACCAGGCGTCGGTGTTGTCTCCTCCCCAGCGGCGGTCTCGGCGGAACGGCGTGTTGAGCTCGACGAACTGGGGTCTGCTGCGCTCGGCGAACAGGTACGTGTCGAAGGCGACGCCGAGCGTGGTGGCCAGCATCCGATAGCCGTCGGCGAGGTGGCGGTCGTCGGCGACGGCCCGGTCGCCCTCGGTGAACCCGCGGTCGAGTTCACCCAGGGTCTGGACCAATTCCCGCCAGGCAGTGGTGGATTCGGCGCTCACGTGGCGATTCCTCTCGTGATCAGGGTGGCGGTCCGGTCCAGCCAGCCGTCATCGGGCACATCGGGGCGGGTCAGCAGCGAGAGCATCGTGATGCCGGCGACGGCTTGGGCGAGTTCTGCCGCGTCAACGTCCGGGCGGGCCTCGCCGCGCTGCACGGCCGCGCGCAGGAAGTCGCCCAGTCCACGGGTGATTACGTCGCCGAACCGTGCCAGAAGTGCGGCGTGCAGTGTGGGGTCCGCAGCCATCTCGGCGATCAGGCCCGGGATGGCGGCCCGGGCCGGGGGTGCGGTGAGCAGAGCCGCGACCCGACGCACCATCTCGCGGATGTCGGCGGGCAGCGATCCCGTCGACGGAATCCGGGTCGCCTCCCCGATCGGGAAGACCGCCTCGTGCACCAGATGCGCTTTGCTCGGCCAGCGCCGGTAGATCGCGGGCTTGCTGGTCCCGGCCCGCCGGGCGATCGCATCGACCGACAGTTCGGCGTACGGCACCTCGGCGATCATCTCGGCAGCGGCCGTCAACACGGCGTCGTCGATGCGCCGGTCGCGGGGCCGGCCGAGCTCTGTCGTCATTACGTGACTCAGAGTAACATAACTTGCTGTGATGCACACCACACCCGCTGTCATCGAGCTCACCGACCTGGCGCGACCGCGCTACACCGTTGAGGCGCAACAGGTTCGGGACATGATCGCGTCGGTCGCAGATGGCTGCGAACTGACCTCGGACGCGCTGCACGCGGCCGCACGGGACGCGACCGGTCTGGACGACTTCGGCGCCGACGACTACCGGGAACGCCTCGACGTCTACCTCGGCGCCCTGGCCGACCTCGACGACATGCACGAGTGCGGCCGGGTGAACTTCTTCCGCCAGCTGTCCCAGTGGTTGACCAATCGGTTGCTTCTCACCGATCTGCTGCGCCGCCATCCCGAGATCCACGACGTCGAACTCGTCCCGCCGGTCGTCATCGCCGGGCTCCCCCGCACCGGCACCACGCATCTGCACAACATGCTCGCCGCCGGCCCCACCTTCCGCACGATGCCCTACTGGGAGAGCGCCGAGCCGTTTCCCCTGCCGGCCGAGACCGGGATGGAGCCCGACCCGCGGGTGGCGCGCATGGAGCTGGCGGTGTCGATGATGGATCTGCTACTCCCGCACTTCCGCGCGATGCACGAGATGACGAGCGAGCACGTGCACGAGGAGATTCAACTGCTGGCCAACGACTTCTCCACGATGCTGATGGAGACGCTGGCACACGTACCGACCTGGCGCGAGTACTACCGCGCCCACGACCAGACACCGCACTACGAGTATCTGCGCACCCAGCTGAAAGCGATGCAGTTCCTGCGCGGCGGCCGCCGCTGGCTGCTCAAATCACCACAGCACCTCGAGCAGCTCACCGTGCTGAGGCGCGTCTTCCCCGGTGCCGTGGTGGTGTGCACGCACCGCGATCCCGTCCCGGTGGCGATCTCCATGGTGGCGATGGTGGCCTACACCGCCCGGATGTACAGCGCCGCACCGCCCGTGCGCACGATCGCGTCCTCCTGGGCCGATCGGCTCGAGCAGCTGCTCGAGGCGCTGGTGCGCGATCGCGACACCGTGGGTCCGGATGAGTCGGCCGACGTCCGCTTCGACGAGTTCATGGCCGACGAACGCGGCGTCGCCGAGCGGGTGTACGCCCTGGCCGGCGAAGCTCTGACCGAGGAGGCGCGGACCGCCATCGACGGCTATCTGGCCGGGCACCAACGCAACCGGTTCGGCCGCGTGGCGTGTACCGGCGCGATGGTGGGACTCGACGAGCAGGAACTGGCCGCACGGTTCAGCGGCTACGTCCGACGATTCCTGAGGTGATCACTCCGGCGCGGCCGGAGCCTCCACGAGCAGCGACATCCCGTGCAACGGCGGCATTTCGGTCGCGAAGCTGTGCAGATCGTCCACGGTGGCGATCTCGTTGCCGCTGAACATGTCCGACACCACCGCGCCGGGCGGCAGATGCTCGGACCGCACGGTGCCGGCGATGTGCTCCTGAGCGAAATTGAGCACGGTGAGCTGCAAGCGTCCCTCGCCGTCGAGCTCGTGGACCAGCACGAGCATGCCGCGGTGCGACACCTCGGGGATGTCGAGCTGACGGCTGGTCGCAATCCCGTAGTGCGAGCGCACTTTCAGGATGGCCTGCAATTGCCGGATGAAGCTGGTCTCGTCGGCGAGCTGCTGCGGGATGGGCCCGTACAGGTTGCGGCCCATCGGCATTCCGGCGGAGGACTGTCGTGCATTCGGGTTGGTCCCCATCAGGTCGTGCGCGCCGCGGTTGATCCACCGGGTGTCGCCCTCGGCCACCAGCTCGGCGACCTGGGAGACCGGCAGGGTCAACATGCCGACCAGATCCCAGCCCGACAGAGCGAACACGCCCGGCTGCAACGCGTTGAACATCGCGAGCAGCAGGTGCGCACGCCGGATGGGATCGATGTCGTCGATCTCGTCGAGGTCCGACACGCCCAAGGCTGCACACACGACCGTTGCTGTGGTGCAGGCGATTCCGTTGGTCGTGAAGGTCCGGTTGTACGGTGCGTCCGGCCCGGTGAGGTGCTCGATCAGATCGCTGCGCACGCTCGCTGCGATCTGCTCGCCGGTGGCCTCCGCGCCCCGGAAGCTGTAGACGTCGTCGCGGTGCCCGTTCTCCCAGTGCAGCAGCTCGTAGGTGAGCTCGTCGTGGTTCTGCAGCGCGTGCACCAGCGACGCGGGATCGACGCCGAGCTCCAGCGTGGTGCGCAGCGTCAGCCGCAGGAATTCGGTGTCGCCCGTGGCCAGGGCGTGATGGTAGGCCGGGCGGTTGACGAAGTCATAGGACAGGTCGGCGCCCGCCTCACCGATCTGGCGGATGTCGTCGATCGTGAGATTCAGCTCCTGGAAGGTGAACCCGCCGACCTTGCGCACCATGCTGGCGATCAGATGGTTGGCCGCCTCGGAGAGCGGATGCCCCTCCGACCACGCCGACGACCCTTCGGCCGCCGCCTTTTCCACACCGAGGAAGCCGTTGGCGTCCAGGCGCAGCGCACCGGTGCCCAGATCGGCCAGGGAATGCAGCGCATCACCGATGACCAGCCGCATACCCGCGAACGACGGATCCAGCCAGTTGATCGACGGCTGACCGTCCTTGAAGTAGTGCAGATAGACCCACCGACGCTCGACACCGTCGACTCCGGTGACCGGGCGTGTGACGCTCCAGTTGGTCTCCTTGACGCCCTCGGCGTAGAAGATGACGCGCTGCAGCCGACCGATGATGTAACCGGCCTTGTCGAGCCACTCCTCGGTGGCCGCGTCGATGTTGACGGAGTCGGCGCCGGCCGGGACGTCGGGCAACTCGTGCCAGTCACGCGGATCGATCTCGACCATGTGGTAGATGCCCGGGTAGTCCGCGTATTTCATCTCGGCCAACCGGAAGTCGGCGCCCTTGCCGGTGTGGCCGGGGACGATGTCGTCGATGATGGTGCCGCCGTACCACGCAGCCGTCGCGCACATCTGGCGGAACTCGTCCTCGGTGCCGAACGCCGGATCGATCTGCGTGCCGATCCGGTCGAAGTGACCGTCGACGCTCGGGGTGTACTGCCACCCGGAGATGCCGCCCGCCCGTTTGACCGGGCCGGTGTGGACGGCCTCGATGCCGATCTCGGCGAACGCCTTCCACATGTCCTCACTGGCCATCGCCTTGAGGAACGATTCGTCAGGGCGGGTGATCAGCGACAGCGGGTACGCGGTGAACCACACCGAGGCGGTGTCGACGGCGCCGCGCGGATTCGGTGTGGCGAAGGGGTTCTGCCACATCGACCCCTGGCCGGAGAACTGGGCGCTGATCTCGTTGGCATCGGCCAGCATCGACTGGGCGCGCAGCCACTCCACGTAGGCGGGATTGTTCCCGTTGGCCGGGCCGTCCTGAGCGACAGAGCGGCGCACGAACGACGTCTTGACCCGCGGCCGGAATCGCAGCGTGCGAGGCCGCGCCGGATGAAGGTGCTCGGCGTAGGTGGGTTCGACCGACTCGTGGCCCTCGTCGGTGACCTCCAACTCCGACATGCATCTCCTCCTCGTTGGCGGCGTTCGTGCCCGGATTTCCCAGCCCGTATCCCGGCGGTATTGCCACCACACCGTGGCTGGAAACCGTTCGACGCATACTGTGGCGCGATCGCCAGTGACGACGATACTGGCGGCCGGGCGGGATTGACGCGACGTCACAGCAGAGGAGTACGGCCTGAGCACGAGAACCGCAGTTCGCATCGCAGCGGCGCTCGTCGCGCTGGGCGTGCCGGTGCTGTCCGGCTGCTCAGCCGGCACGGAGCCGCCCGCGGCGACCGCACCTTCCCCGCCGCCGGTCTCCGCGCCGGCACCTCGGGTGTTGGCCACCGACCCGGTCGGTCTCGCCGACGGGGTCGTCGCCGACGAACGGGCGCTGCGCGACCCTGCGTCGCCGGACGCGCTCGTCGTCGCCGCCGCCCGGCGCCAGCAGGCGGCCTACCGGCTGCTCGCCCGCCGTCCCGAATGGGACGGGATCGCCCGCGCGCGGGTGCCCGACGGGCTGCGTGGCGCCTACGACCTCAACATCGACGCCCGCCGTGAGCTCGCAGCCATGGCCCGGCCCAGGGCGACCCTGCCGGCGTGGCGGCTCGTGGCGCCGCGGCCCGTCCATGAGCTGATGCGCTATTACCGCGAGGCGGAGGCCGCCTTCGGCGTCGACTGGCACGTGCTCGCCGCCGTCAACTTCGTCGAGACCGCGTTCGGGCGGGTGGCCGGGGTCAGCACGGCGGGTGCCCAGGGCCCGATGCAGTTCATGCCGGCGACGTTCGCGGCGTACGGCGCCGGAGGCGACATCCATGACCCGCGCGACGCCATCATGGCCGCCGGCCGCTACCTCTCCGCCAACGGCTTCGCGCGCGACCGCGACCATGCGCTGTACCGCTACAACAACTCGCGGCAGTACGTGCGGGCGATCACCGACTACGCGACGGTGATCGCCGCCGACCCGGCGGGACTGCGGGGGTTCTACTGCTGGGGCGTCTACGTCAACACCACCGCCGGTGACGTACTGCTGCCCGATGACTACGCAGCCACCGAGCCGATTCCGGTGGAGGACTATCTGGCATCGAAAAGGGTATCGAAACCCGTTGCAGGACGCTGATTCTGGTCGTCACACCCCGCGTTCGACGGGCATCCGACCGCGGTCGACAGCCGCTACCAGTGCGGCGTGGTCGGCTTCGGTCTGATCGGCGTATCGCCGGGCGAACGCGCACAACGCCTTGTCCACCTTCGTGGAGCCGCCCAGATACCCGGCGATCATCGAGGCGCCGCTGGTGCGAGCATGCCCTTTGGCGAGCAGTTGCCCGACCACCGCGGTGTAGTCGATGAGCGCCCCTGCGTCCATCGCGTCCAACGGAATCGTGCCCTTCATGTTGCGGAACTGGCGGACGTAGAACTGCAGGCCGTCGACCGTCGTCCAGCCCAGCAGCGGATCGCTGACCGTCTGCAGGGCCTTCTGGTACTCGACCACCCGCTGCCCCTGGTGCGCGTGCCACGCCGACTCCCCGTGCACGTACCGCGCCAGGACGGAGCGGCGCGCCTGCTTGAGCTGCAGGAAGACGACGTCGGAGGGTGAGGAACCCTCGAGGAGCGCCACATAGGCGCGCAGACCGACGCTGCCCACGCCGACGACCTTGTGGGCGACGTCCACCAGCGTGTATCCCCCGAGCACGCGACGCCAGTGGGAGGACAGCGTCGGCAGGTACGCGTCGAGCGCCTCGGCGAGTGCGTCGGCCTCCCGCGCGGGAAGCCGTGTGATCAGCGGAGGCTCCTCGACGATCCGGCGGTCCCCGTCGACTTCCTCGGTGAACCGGGGCAGCGCACGATCGCTGGTGCGGTGCCGGGCACGCTTGGCCGAGCGACGCACTTCGTCGGCCAGCGGCCCGTGCGCTTCACCGGCCAGCCGGTCGACGTCGATCCGGGTAAATGACCGCGAGAACAGGGGCTCGTCGGCCAGCCGTCGCACCTCACTGCGATAGGCCGCGACGCACGATCGGACCGCGTGGCCGCAGTCGTCCTCGGAGGCACCGTTGTGGCGGCCGGCCACCCAGATGCTGGCGACCAGACGGCGCACGTCCCACTCCCATCCGCCGGGGTGGGCCTCGTCGAAATCGTTGAGGTCGATGACCAGATCGCGCTCGGGGGATGCGTAGAACCCGAAGTTGCCGAGGTGGGAGTCACCGCACACCACCGGCGTGATGCCGGTCGACGGTAGATGAGCGACGTCCTCGGCCATGACGACCGCGCTCCCGCGCAGGAATCCGTAGGGCGAGGCGACCATGCGTCCCACCCGAATGGGAACGAGCCGATCGACCCGGCCGCGATGGTTCTCCTCGATGAGCCGCACCGGGTCCGGCCTGTCGACGGGCGGGGTCCACTGCGCGAGTGACCGCCGGGGCACCCGCTTGCGCAGGCTCTTTCCGAGCGCGTACCGCTCGGCGCGCGTCACCGGTTGTCGTCGCAGCGAGTGGTACGCCGCGCTGTCGGTCTCCGCCAGGACGGTGTGTCGTGTCGGCTCGGCAGTGGTCACCGGTCCCATGGTGCGCGGGTCGGCGACGACGCGGAGGTTTTCGGCAGGGGCTCGTCGGCCCCACGCGGGGTGCCGCACCGCCGCGGGAGCGGTTTGTAGGCTCGCTGCATGCCGCTGAACACGGGCGAACACTTCGCCGGGTACCTGATCGAGCGGCCGCTCGGCACCGGCGGGATGGGTGAGGTCTACCTCGCGCAGCATCCTCGCCTGCCTCGTCACGACGCGCTGAAGATCCTCGCGCCCACGTCGACGGCGGACACGGAGTTCCGCGCCCGGTTCATCCGGGAGGCCGAGATGGCGGCGACGCTGCGCCACCCGCACATCGTCGGCGTGCTCGACCGGGGTGAGTTCGACGGCCGGCTGTGGATCTCCATGGACTACGTGGACGGCACGGACGCGGGGCGGTTGCTCGCGCAGACCTATCCGCAGGGGATGCCCGAGAACGAGGTCGTCGACATCGTCACGGCGGTGGCCGATGCGCTCGACTTCGCCCACGAACGGCGCCTACTCCACCGTGACGTCAAACCCGAGAACATCCTCGTCACCGCGTCGGACGGACGACGGCGCCGCGTGCTGCTGACCGATTTCGGCATCGCCCGTCGCATCGACGACGTCAGCAACCTCACCGATGACAACATGGCGATCGGGACCGTCAGCTACATGGCGCCCGAGCAGCTGCGCGGCCAGCCACTCGATGGTCGCGCCGATCAGTACTCGTTGGCGGCGACCACGGTTCACCTGCTGACCGGCGCGCCGCCGTTCGATGACGCCAACCGTGCGGTCGTCATCGGTCACCATCTGGGCACACCGCCCCCGCGGATCTCCGCCCGCCGTCCCGATCTCGCGCACCTCGACCGCGTCCTGGCGAAAGCCCTGTCCAAAGACCCCGCTCAGCGCTACCCCACCTGCCTCGACTTCGCCGAGGCCCTGGCGCGTCCGCGTCCGCCTGTCCAGGACACGCAACCCCACTCGACGGCACAGGCCATTGCTCCGCAGGGTCGCCCGGTCACGCAACGCCTCGAGCAGCTGACGCTGCGTGGGACCGCGCGCCGCGTGGAGCACCGCCCAGTCGACGCCGGAGGCGAGATGCAGGCGGTGTCGTTCGACCTGACGCTGTCTCATCCACCTGATCATCTGCCCGCGTCGGTCCCCGTCGCGATCAACGTGCACCTCGCGGCCGGTCCGCTCGCCGATGGCGCCATGGTCGAGGTCGACGGTGTCTGGGACGGCCGGACACTCGATGCCGACGAGATCACCGTCTACCCGGCACCGATGACCCCGCCACCGCGGTCGTCCCGCCCGACGGCGGCATTCGAGGCGGCACCCGAAACGCCACCCGAAACGCCACTGACACGCCGCGGCCGCCGACCCGCGATCTTCGCGGCGCTGGCCGGCGTGATCCTGGTGGCAGTGGGTGCGATCGCATGGTTCACCGATGGGTTCGGCCTGGCGACGCAGCGGGGGCCGGGCCCGCTGGTGACGCCGGCGAGCGTCACCGTGTTCGCGCCGGCCGGCGCCGCCGACAACCCGGACGAGGCGGACCTGGTGATCGACGGCAATCCGGAGACGTCCTGGTCCACGGTCACCTACACCGACCCCGTGCCCTTCCCGAACTTCATCGAGGGTGAGGGCCTGATGCTGCATCTGTCGGAACCGACGGCGTTGAGCGCGGTCACGATCGACCTGTCCAGCACCGGAACCGAGGTGCAGATCCGGTCGTCGCCCACCCAGAATCCGGGCGCACTGGCCGACACCACCCCGCTCACCCCCACGATCGGCCTGCAGCCGGGACACAACCGCATCGACGTCACGGACGCGACGGCGACGTCCGATGTGCTGGTGTGGATCAGCAAGCTGGGCACCACCGACGGCAAGAGTCGCACGGCGATTTCCGAGATCACACTGCACGCCGCCCGGTAGCCGACCGGCGGTCTCAGGTGGACAACCCCTCGACGACAGCCAGCGCGGTCAGGTAGCGGACTTCCTCGGTGGCGGCGCGGTCGCTGAGGAACTGGCCGGAGGCGCCGGCCTGGGCGGCCATCAACGCGCGGGTGAACACCTCGGGGGTGACGGTCAACGTCCGGCCGGTCTTGGCGATCAGCTCGACGAAGATCTGCTGCAGCCCTTCGCGGAGACGCTCCACCTGTGCGTCCAGCGCGCGGGCGATGTCGGGCTGGTGCGCGGCGCGGGCCACCAGGGCGGCGTGCAGCGCGATGCGCGGTTGATCGGCGACGCCGGCTTTGAGCAGATGGCGCACCACGCGATCGGTCTCCAGGACGCCCGCTGAGTTCAGCAGGGGTTCGGCCATGTTCCGCAACCGCTCGACGAGGGCGTCGTTCTGATGCCCGTACACCTCGAAGAGCAGGTTCTCCATGCCGTCGTAACTGGAGTAGAAGGCGCCCCGGGTATAGCCGGCCGCGCGGCACACCTCCTCGACGCTGAACCACGTCCGTCCCGTGTCGCCGATCAGCGCGTCGGTGGCCTCGATGAGCCGGGCACGGGTGTTGCTGCGTCGGCGGGTTCTCTGCGCCTCTGTGACGTTCACGACAAACCGACTCCCGAACTCGATACATTCCGTATTGAATGCATATCGTATTGAAGCACCCACTGTTCTCGATGGCAACCAGGAGGCGACGATGAGCCGGCACGCTGCGGCACCCACTCCGCAGACGCTGCGCGGTACCGACGGCGACGCACTCGTCGTGGCCCGCGGGTTGACGTTCGACGGCGAGCACGGCCCACTGTTCCGCGACGTGGACCTCGACCTCGATCGCGGCCTGCATGCGATTCAGATGCCCGGCGGGCACAGCCAGAAAGCACTACTGCTCACGCTGGCCGGCCGGCTCGAGCCGAGTGCAGGCACGGTGACCGTGTTCGGCGACACCTCGCCGCGGGCGATCCGCCGGCACTGCGCGATCGCGGCCTTTGCAGACATCGATGATCTGGACGAGGCCGTCACCGTCGGAACGGTCCTGGCCGAGCAGCGTCGCTGGCTCGCTCCCCTTCTTCGCCGGCCGCGCACCGATCGAGACGTCCTGGGCGAGGTGTTCGGGGAGCTGGACCGCCCGGCACCGACCGATTACATCGGCGACCTGGGCGACCTGGAGCTGTTTCTGCTGCAGATCGCGCTGGCGCAGTTGTCGGACCGGCCGATCCTGGTCGTCGGGGATCTCGAGCAGGTGCGCGACAACGAGCGGCGGGCGCAGGCGGTGCGACGGCTCGGCGCGCTCGCGGCCGAGCGCCTTGTCGTCGTAGGCGTGACGAACGCACTCGGCGATCAGGCACCCGAGCACGAGGTGCACATCGGCGACCATCGCAGGGAAGGACTGACGAGATGATGCGCGAACTCGCCTTCGGGTCGGAGATCAAACGCTTCGCCCGCAATCGAATGACGCGGATCGCCGTCGTCATCCTGATGTTGATGCCGTTGACCTATGGTGCGCTGTATCTGTGGGCCTATTGGGATCCGTTCGGCCACGTCGACAGATTGCCGGTGGCACTGGTCAATTCGGACCGGGGTACCGAGGTGTCCGGCCAGCACATCAACGCCGGAGCCGAGGTGGCCGACGGGCTCACCAGCGACAAGAGCCTGGACTGGCACCTGGTCGACGACGCCGAGGCGCGCGACGGAGTCGCGCACGGTAAGTACTACTTCATGCTGGAGTTGCCGCCGGACTTCAGCGAGGCCATCGCCTCACCCACCACCGGCAATCCCCGTAAGGCGCAACTGATCGCCGAGTACAACGACGCCAACAACTACATCTCGTCGAGCATCGGCCGTACCGCCGTGGAGCAAGTTCTCAACGCCGTATCGACCAGGATCTCTGGGCAGGCGGTCAACCAGGTGCTGTCGGTGATCACCACGTCGGGAACGGGGATCAAGCAGGCGGCCGACGGAGCGAATCGGCTCGCTGACGGCGCAGCCCAAGTGGACAGCGGCGCAGGACAATTGGCTGCAGGCCTCGACACCGCGCGCACCGGGTCAGCACAACTGGCCGCGGGGTCTCGCACGCTCTCCGACGGTATCGACACCGCGACGGATCCGTTGCTGAAGATCACCGATCTGGTGGCGCGGGTCGGTACCCAGAGCGATCAGGTCAACGGTCGAGTGCAGGACAGCGCCTCGGCAGTGACGGAGGCGTCCGACGAACTCGACACCATCATCGGAGCCCAGGACACCGCCGCCCAGTCGCTGACGTCGGTCATCGACAGCCTGTCGGCCAACCAGGACCCGGTGTCGGCGATCGCGACCGCGAAGTTGCGCGAGACCCGGGATCAACTGCTGGCACATCAGCGCACCGCGGACATCCAGGCCAAGCTCGTCAAGGCCCGCGCCGTCGCCGACTCGGGCGGACCCGTCGGTTCCGCACTCTCCGACATCTCCGCCACGAGTAAGGAACTCAACGACAAGCTCACCGAGTTGCGTGAGGGCGCTCAGCAGGTCGCGGCCGGCAACGCGAACCTCAACGCCGGCATCACCACACTCGACGATGGTGCGAGGCAGTTGGCCTCGGGGACAGCGCAACTGAGCTCCGGATCGAAAGAGTTGGCGACCAAGCTGACCGACGGCGCGCAGAGCGTTCCCGACTGGACGCCCCAGCAGAAGGACGCCATCGCCGGAACCATCGGTGGACCTGTTCAACTGACGAGCTCACACGAGAACTCGGCGCCCAACTTCGGCACCGGCATGGCGCCGTTCTTCCTCACGCTGGCGTTGTTCTTCGGCGCCATGCTGCTGTGGATGGCGTTCCGTCCGCTGCAGAACCGTGCGATCGCCGCGGAGATCAATCCGATCCGCGTGACCCTGGCGAGCTATCTGCCAGCGGTGCTCATCGGAATTCCCCAGGCGATCATCCTGTACTGCGTGGTCCGCTTCGCTCTGCACGTCCACGCGGAACACCCGGTGGCCATGCTGGGCTTCATGATGCTGGCATCGTGCGCGTTCATCGCGGTGGCGCAGGCGATCAGCGCCCTGCTCGGCCCCGTGCTGGGCAAGGTGCTCCTGATGATGCTGCTCATGGTGCAGTTGGTCAGCGCGGGCGGCCTCTACCCCGTCGAGACCACCACCACGCCGTTCCAAGCGCTGCATCGACTCGACCCGATGACCTACGGCGTCAACGGGCTTCGGCAGTTGATCCTCGGCGGCATCGACGGCCGGCTGTGGCAGGCCCTGATCGTCCTGGTCGCGCTGTGGGTGGGGTCGATCCTGTTGACATCGCTGGCGGCACGGCGCAACCAACTGTGGAACCTCACCCGGTTGGTGCCGGTGGTCAAGATGTAGGTGTCCTGCCCGTCTCCCGCTCAGCGGGCGCGCGGTTCATGGTCACCGACGTCATCTGCCACCGTGTGATGGAGGCGGATGGATGAGAGCGAAGGGCGACGACATGAGGTCGGTGCTGGTGGTCCTGCTCGCGGTGTGTTCGTCCGTTCTAGCAGCGCCTCCCGCACCGGCCGACACGCCACACGGCAACTTCGCGCTGCACCTCGAGGGCAGGTACGACTTCCACACGTGGATCTGGGTGCTCGCGAGCTGCGACGACGACTGCGTTTTCGTCCAGGCGATTCCCCAACCCGTCGCGAGGGCCTACCCGTATGCCGGCGATGCGTGGCTCGAGGATGGCCGTTACACCCTCACGGTGGATGTTCCGGACGGATTGCGCTGCGGCAATGTGTATTACGGGACGACGATCCACACCCATGACGTCTACACGTGGGACGCCACCACCCGCGTCGGTGTACTCACGTCCTCCTTCGAGGCCGGATGCGACGGCAAACCGGGGACACTGACCTATCCGTTCTCCCTGTCGCTCATGTAGCAGCCACCACTACCCGTCGGCCCGGGCCGCCATGGTCTTGGCGTCCATCCCCCCGAGCGATCCCGCACCTGTCTCGGCGTTGTGCGCATGGGCGAAATGATGCAGTCCGAACACCGAATCCATGCCGGTGCGCAGACCCATCTGATCCTCGCACTGGTTGACGGCCCTTTTCGCCAGCGCCAGACCGAACGCGGGCATCTGCGCGATCCGCTCCGCGAGGTCGAGCGTCGTCGGCTCGAGTGCATCCCGCGGCACCACCCGGTTCACCATCCCCACCTCGTAGGCCCGCTGCGCGGTGAACCGGTCGGCGGTGAACAGGATCTCCTTGGCGAATCGAGGACCGAGAGCCCAGGGATGGGCGAAGTACTCGACCCCCGGAATACCCATCCGCACAACGGGATCAGCGAAGAAGGCGTCGTCGGCAGCGACGATGGCGTCACACACCCACGCCAACATGAGGCCACCGGCGATGCACGCGCCGTGCACCATCGCGATCATGGGCTTCGGTATGTCGCGCCAGCGGCGGCACATCCCGAGATAGACCTCCATCTCGCGGGCGTAGCGCTGATCGCCGCCGTCCTTCCCGACGTGGTCCCACCACAGCACGGCCTGATTGTCGTAGGACACGTGGTGGTCACGGCCCGGAGTCCCGATGTCATGGCCGGCGCTGAAATGGTCACCGCTGCCGGCGAGAACGATCACGCCGATCTCGTCGTCGTCCACCGCACGTCGAAACGCGGCATCCAACGCATAGGTCATGACCGAGTTCTGCGCGTTGCGGTACCTGGGACGGTTCATCGTCACCACCGCCACTCGACCGATGGCCTCGTACGTCACCACATCCTGTTCAAAGTGGTCGTCAGATGTCGCCACAGTGACCCCGCTTCCGCGTCGTTGTCGTCGAGTCAAGCGTGCGTCGCGGGAAGACTCTGCGGCAGAACGGCTTCCACTCATCGGGAGTCGTGCGGATCACATGGCAGGACGTCAGGCCGGGTCGAACGAGGAAATGCGCCAGGTACCGTCGACCTTGGTCAGCCCCACGTTGACGCTACTCGCAGCCTGGGCCGACGTCGGATTGTCGCGGCTGGTCGTCGTCTGATTGATGAAGAGCAGCACGTGCGCGCTGTCGGGATGCGCATCCATCACTGCTGCGCGCACGACCGTCGCGCTGGCGTGAACGTCCTTCTCCTTGGCCGCCGGTATCAGGATCTGATCGGCGAATTGGCTGAAGTAGGTCAGGAAATCGCCGGTGAGATGAGACCGCGCCGTCGCGAGGTCTTGATCGAGACTGGCCGGTGCGTAGGACAACAACGCCACGGCCCCCTCCTGCGCGGCGGCGAGAGCCTGCTCCGAGGCAGCGGCCGTCTCGCGGTCGTCACGGTGGGGTCCGAAGAAGACCACCGCGGCGACCGCCACCGACATCACCAGGAAGCCGCCGGTGGCGAGCAGCCGCCAGCGCGCCGCCAGCGATCGGCGCCACGTTTTCGCGGCGGGGACCGCTTCGCTCTCGTCCCCGTCCTCGGGTGCGGCAGGTGCGGTGGAGGTGTCCTCGTCGATGCTGGCGGTCACGGCACGAACTCCACTTTCGTCAGTTTCATCTGGTGGCCGTCGTCGACCATGTCCACGCTGAGGCGCCAGTTGCGCGGCTGTTGGTCGGCGCCGGCGTAATTGCTGACGGTTGTCGCGGCGGTGACCAGCACGGTCGCCGTGGTCGACGTCATCGATTCCACGGCCACCGCCTGCGCGCTGGCCTTTGTCACCGCCTTGGACTGCCGGGCGGTCTTGACGAAATCGGCTGCCTCGGCTTGGAAGTCGTCATGGAACTGGCCGGTCGAGTTGTCGAGGATCTGCCGGACGTTGTCTTCGGCCTTGGCGCTGTCGATGGACATCAAGGTGACGACTGCCTGCGACGCGGCGGCGGCGAAGGCAGCACGACGGTGCTGTTCCCGCTGCTCGAGATGATGTCCCCACAGCAGGTATCCGCTCGCGACCAGGAGGGCGATGCCTGCGAGAAGGGCGACGACGACCGCCACCGATGCCGGCCGGGGCCGCCACCATCGGGCGCCGGCAGGCTCCGACATGTCGACGCCGTCGGATTGCAGGGCCGCCCGCTCGCGCAGTTCGTCGGCGCGGGCGCGGGCCTGCGCAGCGCGGGCTTCCGCCTCGACGGCCTCGGCTTCGGCCTGCCCCAGCAGGGACTGTTCATCCGTCGTCGCGCTCGTCTTGTCGACGCGGCTCAGTAGCCGCATGGCCTACCTCCAGATACGGAACGTGGATCGCTCCACTGTGACTGCTGCCACACGGTAAGCGGCGGGACTCCTGACGGTCACCGAGGTTTCCCATCCAGCGGTCACTGCGGACTACCAGTTCCGCATCGAGCACAACGCTCCGCGTGGCCCCTCGGCGTGATCGACCTCCACACCGTCGACGGTCATCTGGCAGCGCAACCTGATCGCGACTCCTGTGGGCGGCCCGGCCGCGGTCACCGTGACCATTGCCCAGCGATCGGGATCGGCCAACACGGCCTGATGTACCCATGGGGCGCCGGGCTCGAGATGGACGTCGTCGCGTGGGCTGTACCGGTAGGGGTCGTGGCTGTAGTCGGCCCACGTCGGAGGTTCCATGTCGCGGTAGTAGATGCCGACACCGACGGGACGATCCGTGGTGACGGTGTAGGTCACCTGGTGCAGCGGCGGCCCGTCGTCGGCACCCGCGGTCGATGTTCCACTCGTGCACAGCGCACCGAGGGCGAGTACGCAGCCGGCCAGGCCGTTCGTCGAGGTGATCGTCATGTCAGGTGTCTCCCCGAACCCATCGCGCGGCCCCGTCGACGCCGATGCAGGAGAGGAACAGCCCGTCGGGCGCCTGCGCGACGGTGTTCACCGCGCCCTCGCACGGCGAGTTCTCCTCCCGGACACCCTGCAGCGGCGGCGACCGGAAGTAGCGGGGCGCATACCGCCGCGGGGAACCGCAGAAGACCAACCGCCCCCAGGATGTGGTGCCGAAGACGTAGTGGGCGGTGTCGGCGCACGGCGCGCCGAGGACGACGCCGCCGGTGATACCGGGCACACAGGATGGATCGTTGCATTCCTGGGGTGCGGCAGCGGCTTTCACCGGGATCGCGAGAGCCGCGACGAGGAGCGCCGTGGTCGCGATCGCCCGTGCCTGCACGTCGGACACTGTGCCACCGCGATCGCCAGGTGCCATCGCATCGTCCACTGGGTGGGAGAGTTTGCGGCCAGGCGCGGCCGTACCAAGGACAGTGTGCTCTCGAGGTGAGGAGAGAGCCATGCGGTTGTCGACGATGTCGATCGCGCTCGGGGTGCTGATGGCAGCGGGGGCCGGTCAGTCCGGCCCGGTCGCCGAGGCGTCCCCGGAGTGGGGTCTCAACGGCGACTACGTCGCCACGTCCAATGGCGAGTGGGCCAAGACCAACGACGTCTTCCACGACGAGGCCAGCATCCGCAGCACCTGGTCGATCACCACCACGTGCAGCTACCCCGGCGAGTGCACCGGTACCGTGCACAGCGACTTCGGTTGGGACGCAACGATCTATCAGAAGAGTTCGGTCTGGTACGTCAAGAAGATGGTCGACAGATGGCAACCGTGCCCCGACGGCAGCGCCGGTCCCGGGCTGCAGGTTTTCCGGTTCTACCCGGCGACCGCCGACGGCAGCGGCACCGATCCGTCATCGACCACCTTGATGGGTGAGGACTCGACGACCGGAGTGAGCGGCTCGTGCGGAAGCAGCAAGGTGCTGTTCATCACGATGCCGTTCAAGCTCGTCAAGATCACCTGAGCAGCAGGCATTCTCAGCTGGGGAACAAATCCTTCCAACTTCGCTGCCCGGTGCGCGGAACGAGATCGGTCTGCCGATACACAGCGCCGTCGGGTGTGGCGTACCGGCCGGTCTGCGGGTCGTACGTGGCGAACGCCACGGACGGACTGCCGGACCCACCCGGGTGGTAAGCACTCGGGGCCGCCGGCGCGGGGTCGGTGTCCGCTGGTGGCGGCGCAGCAGTTGCCGGCGGTGTGCCCTCCAGCGGTCCGTAGATCTCGCCGTCACGGTCGACGCGGGAGTCCGGTGGAATCCCCTGCGCCAGCAGGTTCGGATCGATCGGATAAGGACCGAGGGCATGCTGGCGCATCGCCAGAGGTTCGTAGGGCTTGTCGCTGTTGCAGATCTCGACGGTGGGTGCACGCTTGCCGGGGTTTCCCATACACGGGTAGTTGCGTGCGCCGCGAACGCCGATGGGTGAGTCCTGTGGCAGTTTGCAGTACAGGCCGTCCGGGGTGTCGATGTCGGTCGTGTCCTCTGGCGATCGCCACGCCGAGGGGGGCAGGAATCCCACGGTGCATGCCGGCGGGTCGTTCATGGTCAGGGTGAAATCGCCCAGCGACATGCCGGTCGGATTGTTCTTCGGAGCACCGTAGGCCTGGGTGGAGGCCACCACAGGTGGCAGCAGCACCAGGAGTTGCTCGAGGGCGGGTTTGTAGGTGACGCCGACCTGACCGAGGCTGGTCAGATTGGCCAGCAGTATCGGCAGCGTGGGTTTGACCTGGTTGAACAGCCGGGACGCCTCGTCGGCGGCCCCCGGTCCGGTGGACAGCAGCGTGCGGACCTGGGGGTCGTCGGCGGCGACCTGCCCGGTGACGCCTGCGAGGCTGCGGGCCCACGTGCGGATGGCGTCGACCGATTCGGCCTGACCGTCGAGCAGGGGTGCGCTGTCGTTGATGAGCGCGGTGGCCTGGTCGGCGTGAGCGTTGGCGTCGCCGATCAGCCGCGAGGAGGAATCGAGCAGAGAGCCGACGTCGGAACCGGTTCCGTTGAAAGCGGTGAACGTCTCGTCCAGCAGGGGGCTGATCTTGTCCTTGGGAATGCTGCCGATCAAGGCGCTGACCTGATCGAGCATCGGCCCGACGGCTTGCGGGATCGAAGTGTCGGACGCCGGGATCACCGATCCGTCGCGCAGGTAGGGGCTCGCGTCGGTGCGGGGCTGCAGGTCCACATACTGCTCGCCCACCGCGGAGACGCTGAGCACCGCGGCGTGCAGGTCGGCCGGGATCCTCGGTGAGGTGGCCAGCGACAGCGTGGCTTCGGCGCCGTCTCGGGTGGGTCGGACGTCGGTCACCGTCCCGATCTGCACGCCGCGGTAGGTGACGTTCGAGAACCGGTACAGGCCACCGGTTCCGGGGAGTTGCAGGGTGACCGTCATGCGGCCGACACCCAGCAGGGTGGGCGCCTGCAGATACGTCACCACCATCACCGTCAGCCCGATCACCGAGGCGACCGCGAACAGGATCAACTGGGTGCGAACCAGCCGGGTGAGCACTAGTTGCCTCCTGCGATCGGGGGCACCGGCGCGGGTTCGGCGCCGGCGGGCGGAACAGGTGCGCTCGTCGTCGACGACGGGACGGCGTTCTCCGCCGGTGGGTCGATCAGCGGCGGCATCGTCGACACAGCGGTCGGCGCGGGTGTGATCGGCATGTTGATCGGGTCCTTGGTGTAGTTGGCATACCAGGGATCTCCGGGTGCCGGCACCAGGGGTGCGCCTTCCTGACCCCATCGGGTGCCCAGGAACAGACCCCGTTTCAGGCGGGGAATGGTGAAGTCGAACGTGATGAACTCGTTGAGGTAGTCACCGCGGATGGCACGGTCGATGAAGTTCTGCGGGTAGGGGTAGGTCGGCACGAACGCCAGGTCTGAAGCCAGATTGGGTCCGACATCAGCCAACGCCCGCACCGTTGGTTCGAGGTTGCGCAGGTTGGTCACCAGGTCGTCCTGGGTCGCCTCGATCAGGGTGGTCGCGGTGTCACTGAAGTGACCGAGCTTCTCCAGCGCTGTCGTGATGCGGGGCCGCTCCCTGACCAACACGTCCAATGCCGGCGGAATGCGGTGCAACGCATCGGTGATCACGGCGCGTTGGCCCGCGAGCGTCGCCGAGAGGCGGTTGAGCGCCGCGATCGATGCGTTGATGTCGTCGCGCTGATCGGCGAACGTGCCCACCAGGTCGTCGAGGCGGGTGAGCAGGTCGCGGATCTTGCCCTGCCTGCCGTCGAGCGCGGCGTTGAATTCGCCGACCAGTTCCCCGATCTTGCCCAGGCCTCCCCCGTTGACCAGCACGGACAGCGACGACAGGGTCTGCTCCGTGGACGGGTACGTCGACGTCTTATCGAGTGGCAGCGTCGCCCCCGGAGAGAGCCGTCCGGTCGGCGACTGGCCGAGCGGTGGGTCGAGCGCGATGTGCATGGAGCCCAGCAGGCTGGTCTGTCCCACGGTTGCGACGGCGTTAGAAGGAATGACGACATCGGGTTTGACGGAGATCTCGACGTTCGCGTGCCAGTTCTGCACGGTCATCCGGGACACGCTGCCGACGATCACGTCGCTGACCATCACCGGTGAATTCGCCTCGAGCGAACCCACATTGGCCAGTTGCAGCCGGTAGGTGGCCGCGTCGGGAGCGCGTCCGACGGTGCCGGGCAGCGGCAACGAGTTGAGGCCGTTGAACGCGCAACCCGTCAGCGTGATCATCGAGGTGCACCCGACTGCGGCCAGGCGGCCGAGGCATCGCTTCATGGGGTACGTCCGGGTGCCGCGGGGACGGGCGCGGCCTCGGCCGGCAGCAGCATGTCCTGCAGTGAGCGCGGCGAGGCTGCCGGGGCCGGCGCGGGGACACCGGGCGGGATCGGCGCGCCGGGGAACAGTGCCGGCGAAGGATTCGCCGCCACCGACCGGTTCGGAGCGTAGGCCCCTGGCGGGCCCGGGGGCGCGCCCCATCCGGCGGGGGGCGCTACTTCGCCGATTCCGGTGTAGGCCGACACGGCCGGCTGCTCCGAGTACGGCTGCGGCGCTCCGCCCTGGCCGCCGGGGGCGATGTTGGGATCGGTGTACACGAGGTTCTCGGGGCTGGGCGCCTTGCGCAGATAGGCGTTGAACGGCAGTGGCAGGTAATTGAAGTTGATCAGTGACAGCGCCGGCCCGAGATACTGCGCGCACAACTTCGATGTCTCTGCGGCGGTGGCGTTCTTGACCGCGGCGATCGCCGAGCACACCACCGACACCGGGTCGGAGAAGTTCGACAGGGCGAATGCGCCGACGGCGGTTCCGCTGTCGGGGTTGTAGATGTTGTAGCCGTTGGCGATCGCGTTGGGCGCGACGTGCAGCACGTTCTCGAGTTTGAGTCTGTTGTCGACGAGATTCTGCGTGATGTTCGTCAGGTGCTGCAGCTGTTCGACGGTCTGGTCGCGGCTACCGGCGATGAACCGTTGGACATCACCCACCGCGGTCGCCAGGTTGGTCAGCGCCGCGTCCAGATCGGTGCGGCTGCCGTCGATGACGCTGGTGACGCTGGCCAGCCGATGCTGGAATTGGACGATCTGGGTGTTGCTGTCGCGCAGTGCGGTGACGAAGACCTGCAGATTCTTGATGATGTCGACGATGTTGCCGCTGCCCTCGGCGAGAATCCGACCGACGCCGGCGAGCTGGCCGAGGGCTTGATGCAGTTTTTCACCGTTGCCGTCCATCGCTGCCGCCGCGCTGTCGATGAATCGGCTCAGTGAGGTGGCTGACGCACCACCCAGGGGTCCGAGGTCGGAGGCCAACCGCATGAGCTGGTCTTTGACCTGGTCCCATTCGACCGGAACGGCCGTGTCCTGCAGACCGATTCGTGCTCCGTCGATCATCGTCGGACCGCTGTCCTCGTAGGCGGGGGTGAGCGCGACGTAACGGGCGGCGACCAGGTTCTGCGCCATGATGATCGCTTTGGCGTCGGCGGGGATCGCCACGCCGTGGTCGATGGCCAGAGTGAGCGTGGCGTGGTCCCCGGCAGGATCAATGCTAGTGATCTTGCCGACTTTGACCCCGGCGACACGCACCTCGTCTCCGGGGTAGATCGCGGTGGCCGAGGTGAAATCGGCGGTGATCGTGGTCGGCCCGAAAACGGTCTGCCGCACGAGCACTCCCGCCCCGGCGAGACCGAGCACGATCAGCACGATGAGCGCGACGCGCGTGAGGGATGCGCGATGGCGGGTGATCATCGGCTACCTCCGGGAATCCCGTTGTGGGGCCACGGGAACTCCGCGCGTGGCCCGGCGTTGTCGGGTGGTTGGCCCGCATTGGTACCGCGCCGGAATCCGAACGCGTAGTCCAGGAACGGCTGCAGCGTCTGCGAGGGCAACAGGTTGCCGATGAACGCGTTGTAGTACCAGCCGTTGTTCACCGATTCACCCTGCGTCACCTGATATTTCGCCAGACCGGCGAGGGCGCTGGCGATGTTGTCCCGGTTCTTCTCGAGCATCTCGCTCACCGAGTTCAGCTGCTTCAGCGTCGGCGCGAGTTCTGATTCGTTGTCGTGGACCAAACCGGACAACTGCTGCGCCAGTGCCGAGGTGTTGGCCAGGAGGTTGACGATCGCGTAGCGGCGCTGGTCCAGCACCTCGGTGAGCGCGTTGGCGTCGAGCAGCAGGGTGTTGACCTGTTGGCTGCGTTCGGAGAGTATGCCGGTCACATCCGCGGCGCTCTTGAGAAGCTCGGCCAACGATTCGTTGCGACCGTTGATGGTCTGCGACAGCTGGGTGAGGCCGTCGAAGGTCGGACCCAGCTGGGGCGCCATCGCATCGATGGTGTCCGACAGCGTGTCCAGCGATTGGTTCAGCGCGCCGGTGTCCGTCGCAGCGGTGTTGCCGGTGAAGTCGCTGACGGCGTCGGTCAGGGAGTACGGAGAGGACGTGTGGGTCAACGGAATGGTGTCCGCGGAGTGCAGGGTGCCGGCACCGGCGGGTTCCAGCGTCAGCATCCGGGCACCCAGAACGGTTCCGGTGCGGATGTGGGCGGTGGTTTCGGCGCCAAGGTGAACCCCGCTGTCGAGGGTGAACGTCACCAATGCCTTTCCGTGACTGAGCGAGACGTCGGTGACGGATCCTTTCGTCACACCCGACACCTTGACGTCATTGCCGGCAGTGAGGCCGCCGGCTTCGGCGAACAGAGCTCGGTACTTGATGGCCGTGGCCCATGACCACAGCGCCTGGGGCTGCAATCCGACAGCGATGACGAGTGCGATCAGGATCAAGCCGATGAGTCCACTGCGAATGAGCTGGGACCCGCGATATTTCAACATCAGGGCTCCCCACAACGGCCGGTGGTCTGCATGATCCAGGGGAAGTAGGCGGTCCTGCCCTGCAGGTCGGTGACCCGGACGTTCATCCCGCACAGGTATTGATTGATGAAGCTGCCGTAGGAACCGAGGCGGACGAGCTTGCGGTAGTTCGCCGGCGCCTTCTGCAGCGAGAGGTCCAACCGCGCCTTGCCGTCGTCGCTGGCGAGCAGCGGCGCCAGCCGGGTGAGCTGGTCCACGGTGCCCGACAACGGGGGTCGCGCCTGGGTCATCAGATCGGTCAATGACGCGGTGCCGTTGTCCAGGGCCGTGATGGCCTCCCCGATGGGATCACGCTGCTCGGACAGACCGGTGACGAGTTCTTGCAGACGCTGCACAGCGCCGGAGAACTGCTCTCCGTCGTGGGCCACCGTCGCCATGACGGTGTTGAGGTTGTCGATGAGCTGCTGCACGGTCTGGCCGTTGTCCGCGAGAGCCTGGGTGAACGACGACGTATGCGACAGCAGGGATTCCACGGTGCCGCCCTGTCCTTGCAGGATCTGGATCAGTGAGTTGGTCAAGGCGTTGACGTTCTGCGCGTTGAGGCCCTGGATGACAGGTTTGAGCCCGCCCAGCAGCAGATCGAGATCCAGTGCGGGCTGGGTGCGCTCCCGCGGGATCTGTGAGTCCGGCGCTTGCAAGCGTGTCGAGCCGGGACTGTCGAGCAACTCGAGATACCGGTTGCCGACCAGGTCGAGATAGCGGATGGCGACTTTGGTGGAGGTGGTCAGCACCACGTCGCGGTCGGCGTCGAATCGGACCACCACCGTGTTGTCCGGCTGCAGCGACACATCGTCGACGGTGCCGACGCGTAATCCCGCGACGCGTACCGAATCGCCGGCTTTGAGGCTGGAGGCGTCGGTGAACACCGCAGAGTAGCCGTTGGTGGACCCGGTGCGGAACTGCCCCATGATGACGAACAGGGCGCCTGTCAGCAGCGTCATGATCACGCCGAACACGCCGAACTTGAGCGCCGTCCCGTATCGGCCGCCGCTCATCCTGGCTGACCGATCTGGGCGGTGTTGCGCGGCGGGCCGTCCAACGGGCCGAACAACGCTTCTTTGAGGCCGTCGGAGTTCAACAGAATTCCCTGATTTCCGTATTGGGCCGGGTTGGCGTCGATGTCGGTGACCACGAACGGCGGGCGCGCCCCGAAGCGGACATTCGGCAAGTCCATGCACTGGGGGCCACCGGTGGCGGCGACCTTCGGCAGGTTCTTGGGATACCGGTAGCGCTCCGTGCCGAGGAGGAACGAATCCAGCAGCATGACTCCCGGCAGTGGCTGCGGCGCGCCCAGGGCCAGCGGCTCGACGCCTTTGAGCGCGCACGTCAACGCGGGGTTGTACTGGTTGGTCAACGTGGTGGTGGGGACGAGAAGGCGCATGACGTCGATCAACGGGTCGCGGTTGGTGGCGACGACGTCGGTACCGATGTCGGCCAGTCCGATCGTGCTGACGAGCAGGCTGTCGAGGTCTGTCTGACGATCGACGAGGGTGTCGCTGAGCCGAATCGCGTGGGTGGCGGTGGCGACCAAGTCGGGCGCGGCGTCGGCGTAGGCGTTGAGAACACCGGGAGCTACCGCCATTTCGCGGCGTAGCGCAGGCAGGCTGGGGTTCAGCTTGACCAGCAGATCGTCGAAGTCGGTCATGGTCTGACCGAGCTTGTCGCCTCGCCCGTCGAAGGCTTGGGCGAGTGCCCCGAGGGTCTCGTTCAACTTCTCGGGCTGGATTTCTCGCAGCACCGTGACCAATTGTTCGAACACTGTGTTGATCTCGACAGTGACATGCCGGGCGTCGAGCACCTGGCCGGGGTGCATCGTGTCGGTCGACGGCGTCGGCGGGGGAACCAGGTCGATGAACTTCGCGCCGAACACAGTGCTCGACGCGATCTGGACGCCGGTGTTGGCCGGGATCAGCGAGAGGTAGTCGGGATCCATCGCCAGCCGTATCGCGGCCTGCCCGTCGGGCAGTGCGTCGATGGCGACCACCTTGCCCACTTGGGCGCCGTGCAGTTTGACCTTGGCCTCGGGGTTCATCACCAGACCGGCACGAGGCGAGAGAACGGTCACCGAGGCCGTCGGGGCGACCCCGCCCCGGAACATCACGACGGCGCCGGCGATCACGGCGATGGCGACCGCCACGGCAACCGCGCCGGTCCACATGCGTACAGCGTTGGCAGACAACAGATTCCTGCTAACCGGAGAGGTTGAAGTTGCCGTTGGAGCCGTAGACGGCCAACGAGACGAGCAGGGTGATGCACACGACCACGATCAGCGAGGTGCGCACCGCGTTGCCAACGGCGACCCCGACCCCCGCGGGGCCGCCGGAGGCGAAGAATCCGAAGTAGGTGTGGACCAGCAGGATGGCCAACGCCATCAGCAACGCCTGCAGAAACGACCACAGCAGATCGATCGGGTTGAGGAAGGTGTTGAAGTAGTGGTCGTACAGACCGCCGGACTGGCCCAGCAGCACCACCGTGGTGAACTGGCTGGCCAGAAACGACAGGATGACCGCAATCGAGTAGAGCGGCGTGATCGCCACCATACCGGCGACGATGCGGGTGCTCACCAGGTATTCCACTGCCCGGATGCCCATCGATTCCAGAGCGTCGATCTCTTCGTTGATGCGCATCGCCCCCAGTTGCGCAGTGACACCGGCACCGAATGTGGCCGCGAGACCGATGCCTGCGACGATGGGCGCCGAGATGCGCACGTTGATGAATGCGGCCAGGAAGCCGGTGAGCGCTTCGATGCCGATGTTGCCCAGCGAGCTATAGCCCTGGATCGCCAACACCCCACCGGTCGCCAGTGTCAGGAAGCCGACGATGACCACCGTTCCACCGATCATCGCCAATGTGCCTGCGCCCATGCTGATCTCGGCGATGAGGCGGACGACCTCGCTGCGGTAGTGCGCTGCTGCGTACGGTACGGCCCGCAGCGCCCTGCCGTAGAAGAGCACGTGATCGCCGATGCCGCCGACGATCAGCGCCGGGCGTCTCGTCGCCCTCGCCAGGCGCGGGTACGTCGATTGAAGAGCCACCTGGGTACTCCCTGTCATCTGCTGGTCAACTGGATGCCGATGGCGGTGACCACGACGTTGACCACGAACAGGCCCATGAATGCGTAGACGACGGTCTCGTTGACGGCATTGCCGACGGCTTTCGCTCCACCGCCGGAGATGGTCAGCCCGCGGTAACAGGCCACCATCCCGGCGATGAGGCCGAACAGCGCGGCCTTGACGCACGAGATCGCGACCTCCGGGATGCCGGTCAGCAAGGTGATACCGGCAGCAAAGGCACCGGGGTTGACGTCTTGGACGAACACCGAGAAGAGGTAGCCGCCGAGGATGCCGATGATGACGACCAGGCTGTTGAGCAGCAAGGCGACCAGGCCCGAGGCAAGCATTCTGGGTGTCACCAGTCGCTGCACGGGGTTGATGCCCAGCACCTCCATCGCATCGATCTCCTCGCGAATCGTGCGCGACCCCAGGTCCGCGCACATCGCGGTCGCGCCCGCCCCGGCGACGATCAAGACCGTCACCATCGGACCGACCTGGGTGACCGCGCCGAAGGCCGCGCCGGCCCCCGACAGATCGGCCGCCCCGAGCTCACGCAGCAGGATGTTGAGGGTGAACGACACCAGCACGGTGAACGGGATCGCCACCAACAGCGTGGGCGCCATGGACACCCGGGCCACGAACCACGACTGGTCGAGGAACTCGCGCCACTGAAATGGCCGGCGCAAGACGAACTTGGCGGCATCGACCGACATGGCGAACAAGCCACCGATCCCCTGCAGCGGGACGGCGAGTTGTCGCTGCGGCATCGCTTCCTCCTGTGACCGGGGACACGTTCGGCCCCGGGGAACCCTCGCAGCTTCGCGGCGGCCGGACCATGGGGCGTCCCGCCCATCGGGAGAACGCGATCCGGCGCCTGGGGAGAACGGCGGGCCACCGGTCACCGGAACGCGGCGTTGCGCGTGCCGGTGCCCGCGTGTGACGCTGCGCATGACGATCTGCGGCGACGAGAAGAGGACCCGTGTCACATACCGCTGCTGTTCCGAGCACGTCCGGCGCAGCCGAGACATTGCGTGAAACACCCACCAGTGCGGGGGCTTTGCGCTACTACGACATCGGTCAGGGACCGGTGGTGTTGTTCTTGCACGGGTCGGGGCCCGGCGTGACGGGGTGGCGGAACTTCCGTGGCGTCCTGCCGACGTTCGCCGAGCACTTCCGCTGCTTGATCCTGGAGTTCCCCGGCTTCGGGGTGTCCGACGACTGGGGTGGGCATCCCATGGTCACCGCGCAGGGCACGGTGACCCCGTTCCTCGACGCGTTGGACATCGAGCGGGTTCACATCGTCGGCAACTCCATGGGCGGCGGCGTGGGTATCAACACCGCTATCACCGCGCCCGAACGCGTGGACCGGCTGGTGACCATCGGCGGGATCGGCACCAACATCTTCTCCCCCGGCCCCAGCGAGGGCATCCGGCTGCTCCAAGAGTTCACCGAGGACCCGACGCGGCAACGCCTGGTCGACTGGCTCAATTCAATGGTCTACGACCAATCGCTGGTCACCGAGCAGTTGATCGACGAGCGCTGGGCTCTGGCCACCGACCCCGAGACATTGGCGGCTGCGCGCCGCATGTACGGCAAGGCTGCCTTCGCCGCGATGATGACGGCGATGGCCTCCTCCGAGGCGCCACTGCCATGGGCGCGCATGCACAAGGTCGCGGCCCCGACGTTGCTGACCTGGGGGCGCGACGACCGGGTCAGCCCGCTCGACATGGCGTTGATACCGATGCGGACGATCCCCAACGCCGAGTTGCACGTGTTCCCCCGGTGCGGGCACTGGGCGATGATCGAAGCCAAGGCCGCGTTCGAGTCGGTGGTCACCGCGTTCCTTCGCCGGGTGGCCTAGCACACGTCCACTGGGCGGAACACGACCGGCTGGCACCCGCGGACGCATTCCTAAGGTGCATTCGCAGGCGGCCGCACCGCCCGCCCGAAGGGATTCCCATGCTGGACACCACGACTCGCGACGCCGCCGCGCACATGCTGCGCCACGCCGAACAGCAGTGCCGCCCGATCGACCCGCTCATCGAGGCTTACCCGGGCCTCGACATCTCCGACGCCTACGCGATCCAACGCGCCAACATCGCCGAGCGACTCGCCGCAGGCGCGCAGATCTGCGGACACAAGATCGGCCTCTCCTCGCCGGTGATGCAGCAGATGATGGGCGTCGACGAGCCCGATTTCGGACACCTGCTGACCGACATGATCGTCGAGAACGGCGCCGCCGTCGATCTGTCGTCGCTGTGCCACCCCCGCGTCGAAGTGGAGGTGGCGTTCGTCCTCGGCGCCGCGCTGCCGGCGGATTGCACCAGCGAGGATGTCCTGAAATCCACCGAGTATGTCTGCGCCGCAGTCGAACTCATCGACAGCCGTATCTCGAACTGGCGCATCGGCATCATCGACACGATCGCCGACAACGCGTCGTCGGGCAAATTCGTCCTGGGTCCTGACCGCGCGGCGCCCGATGCGGTCGATCTCGCCGATGTGGATGCGGCGCTGTACTCGGGCTTCGGCGGCCGCGACGTCCTGGTGACCCGCGGCTGCACCAGCGCCGTCCTCGGTCACCCCGCCAACGCGGTCGCGTGGCTGGCGCGCACTCTGTCCGCATACGACGTCACGCTCGACGCAGGCCATGTCGTGCTGTCCGGCTCGTGCACCCGCGCTGTCGATGTGGCCAAGGGTGACCATTTCCGAGCCGAACTCACCGGACTCGGTGAAGTCTTCGTCGAATTCATCTGAAACAGTGAACTTTCAATGTCAGGAGTGAGCCCTGTGGCTGACAAGGCAACCGTGGCGATCGTGGGCTCGGGCAACATCAGTACTGATTTGTTGTACAAGTTGTTGCGGTCGGAGTGGCTGGAGCCGCGCTGGATGATCGGGATCGACCCGGCCAGTGAGGGTTTGGCTCGCGCCCGCACGCTGGGTTTGGAGACCAGCCATGAGGGGGTGGACTGGCTGCTCGCCCGGGACGAGATGCCGGACATGGTGTTCGAGGCGACCAGTGCCTACGTGCACCGGGATGCCGCCCCGCGCTATGCCGAGGCCGGTATCCGGGCGATCGACCTGACACCGGCGGCGGTGGGGCCGGGGGTGATCCCGCCGGCGAATCTGCGCGAGCATCTGGACGCGCCGAACGTGAACATGGTCACCTGCGGTGGGCAGGCGACCATTCCGATCGTCTACGCCGTGAGTCGTGTGGTGGGGGTGCCCTATGCCGAGATCGTGGCGTCGGTGTCCTCGGCGTCGGCGGGTCCGGGCACCCGGGCGAACATCGATGAGTTCACCAAGACCACGAGCGCGGGGGTGTCGAGGATCGGTGGTGCGGCCCGCGGTAAGGCGATCATCATCTTGAATCCGGCGGATCCGCCGATGATCATGCGCGACACCATCTTCTGCGCCATTCCTGAGGACGCCGACCACGCCGCGATCACGGCGTCGATCAAGGAGGTGGTGGCCGAGGTGCAGACCTATGTGCCCGGCTATCGGTTGCTCAACGAGCCGCAATTCGATGAGCCGTCGGTGGTCAACGGAGGCACCCATGTCGTCACGACGTTCATCGAAGTGGAGGGTGCGGGCGACTACCTGCCGCCCTACGCTGGAAATCTGGACATCATGACTGCCGCGGCCACCAAGGTGGGCGAGGAGATCGCCAAAGACAGGCTCGGTGCGACCCGCGATGAGCGCTCGCGCGAAGAGCAGACAGTCTCAGGAGGTCACGCATGAGCGGCATCTATTTCGATCCGATGTGGGATGTGCGGATGACGGACACGTCGCTGCGTGACGGGTCGCATCACAAGCGGCACCAGTTCACCAAAGACGAGGTCGGGGCTATCGTGGCGGCCTTGGATGCGGCGGGGGTGCCGGTCATCGAGGTCACCCATGGTGACGGGTTGGGTGGGTCGAGCTTCAACTACGGCTTCTCCAAGACCCCGGAGCAGGAGCTGATCAAACTGGCCGCCGAGACGGCCAAGGAGTCGAAGATCGCGTTCCTGATGCTGCCCGGGGTGGGCACCAAGGAAGACATCAAAGAGGCGCAGAACAACGGCGGGTCGATCTGCCGGATCGCCACGCACTGCACCGAGGCCGATGTGTCGATCCAGCATTTCGGGCTCGCCCGCGAGCTGGGGTTGGAGACGGTCGGGTTCTTGATGATGAGCCACACCATCAGTCCTGAGAAGCTCGCCAAGCAAGCCCGCATCATGGCCGATGCCGGATGTCAGTGCGTCTACGTCGTCGACTCCGCCGGTGCGCTGGTCCTCGAGGGTGTCGCTGATCGGGTGGCGGCGTTGGTCGCCGAACTCGGTGACGACGCCCAGGTGGGTTTCCATGGGCATGAGAACCTCGGCCTCGGGGTCGCCAACTCGATCGAGGCGGTGCGGGCGGGCGCCAAGCAGATCGACGGGTCGTGCCGCCGGTTCGGCGCCGGGGCGGGTAACGCGCCGGTGGAGGCGTTGATCGGGGTGTTCGACAAGATCGGCGTCAAGACCGGCATCGATTTCTTCGACATCGCCGATGCCGCCGAGGAGGTCGTGGCCCCGGCGATGCCGGCCGAGTGTCTGCTGGATCGCAACGCGCTGATCATGGGTTACTCGGGGGTGTATTCGAGTTTCCTCAAACACGCCATCCGCCAGTCCGAGCGCTACGGGGTGCCCGCCCACCAGTTGCTGCACCGCGCCGGACAACGCAAGCTGATCGGCGGCCAAGAGGACCAACTCATCGACATCGCCCTGGAGATCACACGCGAGATGGACGGAGCTCAGTAGACCGCCACCGAACGCACGGTTTCTGACGCAGAACGCGAGACGCGACGTCAGAAACCGTGCACTCGCGAGTTTCTGGAGAACGCAGCCATCCGGTACAGGTAGCGCGGGATCGTCGCCGTGGGAACCCGGCGGGGCCAGTGGTCGGCGCGGAAGTACGCATCAGAGCCGCCGTCGACGAAGATCACACTGCCACAGAGGAAGTCGGCGGCGTCGGAGAGCATGAACTGTATCCAGGCCGCGATGTGCTCGGGATCTCCGAAGCCGCCGACGGGCACCGGAAAGGTCCTGACGGCCTTGGCCTGACGAGGCGAGGCGAGCTGTTCTCCGAGCAACGGGGTATCGATCGCGCCGGGCGCGATCGCGTTGAGCCGGATCCCGGCACCGGCCCACATCGGCTGCACCGCCGTGCGACGGACCCAGCGCGCCACGGCGATCTTCGACGCGCCATATGCCATCGCCGGCGCGGTCGAGCCGAACACCCGGACCGCGCGCAGCGCAGCGGGTAGATCGTCACGCAGGAGCGCCCGCTGGGCGCGCCGGGGCACCATCGGCATGGTCGTCGCCGAGTTACTCCCTACGACGACCGCCTTGGCCGATCCGGCAGCCGCAAGCGCCGGTCGCCAGGCTCGTGCGAGGTCGACGACACCGAAGTAGTTGACCGAGAGGATGGTCTCCGCGCTCCCCCTCCCGGGGCGTGGCCCCACCCCGGCGGCCAGCACCGCACCATCGAGATGACCCTGCGACGCCTCGAGCACAGTGGCCGCGGCGTGTGCGCGCCCCTGCGGGCTCGACAGGTCGGCGATGACGTCGGCATCGCGCAGATCGACGGTGATCACCCGATGACCGTCTGCGCGCAACCGTTGCGCGGCGGCGCATCCCATTCCCGATGCGGCTCCGGTGACAACGTGAACCCCCACGTCACCAATCGCCCTTCTCGTCGGGGGCGCTGATCCCGGTGAGACCGGCGATGAGCAACGCCCGAGCATGTGGATCTCCGTTGATCACGCGGCTGCTTCGCCGTGTGATCTGCCAGCGCCCGTCGATCCGCTGCAGCGCGAAGTGGTTGGCCGTCGCTCGCCACACCCGGTAATCGCCACCGGCCGATCCATCGTCGTTGTGGCGCAGCAGTACCAGCGACTCACAGACCGCCACCGCCTCGTCACCGTCGACGCTGACGACGGCAGGGCCCAGGAAGTGGCAGCAGCCGTTGGCCACCAGGTCCTGATGAGCGGACGAGGCAACCATGTCATGAACGCCCTGCCGGCCCGTCATCTGCCAACCCTCCACGTCGTAAGCGCCGTCGATTGCCCACAGATGCGCTGCAGCATCCGCATTCCCGGCGTCGACCGCAGGGCCGTACGACGCGATGAGCTTGGCGATGGCGTGCTCGTCGAGCAGCTGTTGCAGCGCCACAGCATGAGTGGAATCGCTCACCGTGCGCCTCCGAGGTCTCGTAGTCGGGACAGTTGGTCGCAATAGTGCGGCGCGCTGTTGGCACGCACGGAGCATGTGATCGCGGTCGCGCCGGCGTCGCGTAGCCGCGCGAGCTGCACGCGGACGCCGTCGGGATCTGCCTCCGGGTCCACGGCAGCGGAGAGCACGACCTGGAACTGCCCCGGCAGGTCGACGGAGGAGAGCATCTCCGACACCTCCTGCGCGCTCAGGCCGAAAGGCATCCAGCCATCAGCCAAAAGTGTGGCGCGGCGGAGCGAGGCCGCACTGCTACCGCCGACCCAGATCGGCATCGCAACCTGCTGGGCGTGGGGCAACACGGTCATTGCGCCGTAGTCGTAGAAAGCACCACGATAGGCCGGTGTCGGCGTGGACAGGGACGCGCGCAATGCGCGAATCGCGTCATCGGCGCGGGCCGCCCGTTGCTGCCACGGCGCGCCGAGGAGCTCGAATTCCTCGGTGAGTGTGCCGATGCCCACCCCGAGCGTGACACGGCCGTCACTGATCCGATCCAGGGTGCCGTAGCTCTTCGCGATCTGCAGAGGATGGTGGTAGCCCAACACGAGCACCGCCGTTACCAGTCGGATGCGGCTGGTGTACGCCGCGAGGTAGGACAGGGTGGCCAGCGGATCCCAGTAGGTGGCTCCTCGCCGCTCGGCGCCTTGGGTCGGAATGGCCACGTGTTCGGAACAGGTGAGGTAGTCGAAGCCCAATTCATCAGCAGCCATCGCGATCCGCGAGAGATCCCCGGACCCAGCGTGGGCCTCCCACGGCGAAGCGGCTCCGGGCGCCTGAACCACCACGGGCGTGGATACCCCGAGGCGCACAGTCAGTGCGCCCCGTCGATCAAGGCTTTGATGGCCTCATGGGCGCCGAGCACCACGCGCGCCCGGTCGGGTCCACTGTTGGCCTCCGCGGTCGCGGCATTGCCACCAGCCACCCAGATCGGCCCATCGCCCAAGTGAGCCAGACCTTCTGCAGCGACATCGGCGGGTTCGTCGACACTGATACCAGGGGCGTCGAAGTTCAGGCCCACGCGTTCCATTGCGGGCGTGCGAGTCACACCGAGCACCAATTCGAGAACGTCGACGTTGCGGTCTCGCAGCTCCAGCCACAAGCTCTCGGCGAAGATCCGGGAGAAGGCTTTCGCGCCCGCATACACCGTGTGCCTCCACGCACCCATGTAACCCGCCAGCGATCCGACGATCAGGATGCCGCCGCGCTGTCGGTCGGACATGGGTCGCCCGAAGTGCTGAACCAACTCCATCATGCGAGTGACGTTGAGGTCGTTCACCTTCCGAAACTCGTTCAGGTCGGTGTCGAGGAACAGTTCGTTGCACGTGCTGGCCCCTGCGTTGTAGACGAACAACCCCACTTCGAGGTCAGCGGTCCGAGAGGCGATTTCGGCCACCGCGTCGATGTCGAGCAGATCGACGGCGATGGTGCGTACGTCAGCACCCAGGTCACGACAGCGCTGCGCGGTGTCGGCCAGCGGTCCGGGCTTGCGTGCGATGAGCACCAGGTTCATACCGGCCTCGGCCAGTTGCCTGGCGAACTCGGCCCCGACTCCCTCTGACCCGCCGGCGATGACGGCCCACGGTCCGTACTTGCTGCGATCGATCATCGATGAGCTCCTCTTCTTGTGGTCAGCGCTGGGTGGCCCCCGCGTCGATGGGCAGGCAAGCGGCGGTGATGTAGCGGGCCTCGTCAGAGGCCAGGAACAAACTGGCGTTGGCAACGTCTACCGGGTCGACCCACGGCACCGGCAGCAGGTTCATGCGTGCTGCCGCCTCGGCGAACTCCGCCCGGTTCGGCGGGTGGTCGAGATCGGGACGGAAGGCGGCGCGGACGGCGTCGTTTTGGATCAGTGGCGTGTCGACGTTGGTGGGATGAAGGGTGTTGACCCGCACGGCATGCGGTGCCAGGTCGTGGGCGAGGCTGCGCATCAGCCCGACCACCCCGTGCTTGGCGGCGGTGTAATGGGCGACGCCACCCAACCCGCGCATTCCGGCGATCGAACTGACCAACACGATCGATCCGCCGCCACGTTCGATGAGATGGGGTGCCGTTGCCGTGCAGGTGTGCCATACGCCCGTGAGGTTGACGTCGATCATGGTTCGCCAGGTCTCCTCTGACATGTCCACGGCCGCTGCACGGGACGTGATTCCCGCAGTGGCGCAGACGATGTCGAGCCCCCCGAAGTGTTCGGCATTCCGGGTGACGGTCGAGGCCAAGGCGTCGGCGTCGCGCACGTCGGCGACGCAGGTACTGATGCGACCTCCCGCGTGCTCGACGAGACGGACCGTTTCGGCGAGGTTGGCCGGCGTGCTCGGCGGTACCCGCACGGTGTCGACGGGGCCGCACAGATCGACCGCGATCACGTTCGCGCCCTCCTCGGCGAACCGCACTGCCTGGGCGCGCCCGATACCGCGCGCCGCACCGGTGATCAGCGCGACCTTGTTGTTCAGCCGCCCGGTCATACCGTGGTCTTCTGGGTGAGGCCGGCGTCGACGACCAGCTGTGCGCCGGTGACGTAGCGGGCCTCCTCGGACGCCAGGAACACCGCGGCGTTGGCGACGTCGACACACTGCACCCACGGCACGGGAAGAAGATTGCGGGCTGTGAGCACCTCGGCGGCGTCCTCCTCGGTCGGGTTGACCAGATCGGGTCGCAGCCGTGCGAACGTCTCGGGATTACGCACCATGGGCGTGGCGACGGCGCCGGGGTGCACGGTGTTGACGCGGATGCTTCGTGACCCGAGTTCGTTGGCCAGGGTGCGCGCCAGTCCCACCACGGCGTGCTTGCTGGCGGTGTAGTGGGCACTCCCCGCGGTGCCGCGTATCCCGTTGGTGGAGCTGATGATGACGATCGTGCCACCGTCGGCGCCGATGTGCGGGACACCCGCTTTGACGGTGTGCCAGACGCCAGTGAGGTTGACATCCAGGGTGCGCTGCCAGTCTCGAGCGGAGATCTGCCACGCTGGTCCGCCGGCGCTGTGGATGCCGGCGTTGGCGACGATCACGTCGAGGCGTCCCAACTGGGCGACCCCGGCGTCAACGGCCGCGGTGATCCCCTCGAGGTCACTGACGTCGGCCAGGCCGGTGACCACGCGGCGACCCCGCTCGATCACCGCGTCCGCGGTCTGCCGCAGGCCCTCGGCGGTCTCGGCGCGGTCGAGTGCCAGTACGTCGGCTCCGGCGTCGGCGAATCGTTCGCAGTGCACGCGTCCGGTTCCACCGGCGGCACCCGTGACGAGGACGACCTTGCCGCGCAGACCCGACATCAGGGCGCCGCGAGCAGCTCGAAGCCTTTGTAGCCGGCGTCTGCGACCTCGCGGCAGATATCGAGATACGTGCCGAACCCGCCGATGAACAGCATGAACTGGCGTGGCTTGCCGGGCACGTTGGCGCCCATGTACCAGGAGTTGGCCCGCGTGAAGAGTGTGGCCTCAGCGCGCCGGGCACATTCGGCGCCCCAACTGTCCACAGCGTCCGCGGTCGGTTCGATCGCGGCGTACCCCCGGTCGTCGAGGTAGGCGATGGCCTCGGCGATCCAGTTCACATGCGCCTCAGCATGCAACACCATGTTGGCCAGCACCGCGGGCGCCCCCGGTCCGGACACCAGGAACAGGTTGGGGAATCCGTCGGTGCCCAAGCCCAGATACGTCCGCGGCCCGGCAGACCAGTCGTCGACCAACTTCTGTCCCCCGCGGCCGGTGATGTCGATCTTCGCCAGCGTGCCGGTCAGCGCGTCGAAACCGGTTGCCAGCACCAGCGCGTCGATGTCGTAATGCTTCTCCGAGGTGCTGATGCCGGTGCGGTCGATCGACTGGATCGGCGTCGCGCGGACGCTGACCAGGGTGACGTTGGGTCGATTGAAGGTCTGGAAATAGTTGGTGTCGGTGCAGATCCGCTTCGTTCCGATGGGATGGTCGGTGGGGATGAGCAGTTCGGCGACGTCCGGGTCGTCGATGACGGCGCGGATCTTCTCCTCGTAGAACTTCCGGGCTTCGTCGTTGGCCTCCGACGAGATCATCTGATCACTGAAGGTCTTCGAGAACAGCACACCGCCGAGTTCCCATCGCTTCTCGAAGGCAGCGCGACGCTCGTCGGGGGTGGCCTCCATGGTCAGCTTCGGATGAGCGACGTGCGGCGAGCCGCCGCCGCTGCGCCAGGACATGTGGCGGCGCTGCGCGTAGTTCGCTTTGATATCGGCGACCTCGTCGCTGTCCAGTGGTCGATTGCCCGCGGGCACACTGTAATTGGGGGTGCGCTGAAAGACGTAGAGGTGTTCGGCCTGCTCGGCGATGATGGGAATGGACTGGATACCCGAAGATCCGGTGCCGATGACCGCGACGCGCTTACCGGTGAAGTCGACGTCGTGCGGCCAGTGCGCCGTGTGGTAGGTCTCGCCGCCGAAGGTGTCCAGCCCGGGAATGTCCGGCGTCATCGCCGCCGACAACGGTCCGGTGGCCATCACGACGAACCGGGCGTCGACCCGTTCACCGGAGTCGGTCGTCACCGTCCACCTCAATGCGGATTCGTCGAGTGCAGCGCCCGTGACCCGAGTGTTGAACGTGATGTCGCGCCGCAGATCGAGTTCGTCGGCCACCCAGTTGATGTAGGCCAAGATCTCGCGTTGGGTGGCGTACTTCTCCGACCACGTCCACCGCTGTTGCAGGTCATCGGAGAACGAGTAGCAGTAGTCGACGCTTTCGACGTCGCAGCGCGCGCCAGGGTAGCGGTTGTAGTACCAGGTGCCGCCGACATCGGGGGCGGCTTCGAAGACGCGCACGGACAGGCCCTGCTCGCGAAACTTGTGCACGGCGTACAGGCCACCGAAGCCGGCGCCCACCACAACCACATCCACGCGAGAAATCGATCCACTGCTCACGCGCCGAACGGTAGGCCGTCTTCGACGGGGTTCCCGCCGATTCTCCCGGTCACCGGGCGACGTGACTGGATCTCCCGGCCATCGGACCGACCGGGTTGGCGATAGGCGCGACGACCGCCAGGATCAGCGCCCATGACCGACCTCGACACCGGCACCGAAATCGTCGGCGCAGGCCGCGGGGTGGTGCTCCGGGTGGCTGAGGTCATCGACGAGAGCGCCGACGCCCGATCACTGGTCTTCGACATCTCCGACGATGAACGTGACGCGTTCGCCTACCGGCCCGGACAATTCCTGACGATCCGGGTGCCCAGCGATCAGACCGGATCGGTGGCCCGCTGCTACTCGTTGGCCAGCTCCCCGCACACCGATGCGGCCCCGAAGGTGACCGTGAAGCGCACCGTCGATGGATACGCCTCGAACTGGTTGTGCGACAACGTTTCTGCTGGGGATCACCTCGAGGTCCTACCCCCGGCGGGCGTGTTCACCCCGGCGGACCTCGATGCAGACTTCCTGCTGTGGGCCGCCGGCAGCGGCATCACCCCGGTGATGTCCATCCTCAAGTCGGTCCTGTTCGCCGGCAGCGGACGGGTGGTGCTGTGCTACGCCAACCGGGACGACGCCTCGGTGATCTTCGCCGCGGAGTTGCGTGATCTCGCGGCACGGTACGCCGGCCGCCTGACGGTGCTGCACTGGCTGGAGTCGCTGCAGGGGCTGCCCACCCGCGCGCAGATGAGTGGTTTCGTCCGCACCGTCTTCGGCGGATCGACCGCCGTCGAATCGTTCATCTGCGGTCCGGCCCCGTTCATGGCCGTGATCAAGGAGTCCCTGAGTGAGGCCGGGGTGCCGCGCGAGCGGATTCACCTCGAGGTCTTCCAGTCGCTCTCCGGTGACCCGTTCACCGACGATGCCCGCACCGCGGCGGCACTGGCCGACGATGCGGATGCCGCCGCTGTGCGCGTCGACCTCGACGGTCACTCTCACGAGTTGCGCTGGCCGCGGCGCGCCACGCTGGTGGAGACCATGCTGGCGGCCGGGCTGGAGGCGCCGTACTCATGCCGGGAGGGCCAATGCGGTTCGTGTGCGGCGACGTTGATCCGCGGTCAGGTCGACATGGCCACCAGCGACATCCTCGAAGCTGACGACATCGCCGACGGGCTCATCCTCGGCTGCCAGGCTCGGCCGGTCACCGACGACCTCCACATCGAATTCTGAATTCACTTTCCGGGGCTTCCGCTGACCGGGAATCCCGCCCGCCGCACTCCAGACCGCGGTACACCATTGACACAGGCCAGCGACGAAGAGGACCACGACATGACTGAGCGGGTAATCGACCGGTTGAGCGAGTATGCCGAGCAGATGCGCACCCAAGGCGCAGAGGCCGAGAAGATCGGCAAGCTCACCGACGAGACGGTCAAGATGATGAAGTCGGCGGGCAACATCCGCCTGCTGCAGCCCACCGAACACGGTGGCCTGCAGGTGCACCCGCGCGAGTTCGCGGAGACGGTGATGGCCACGGCAGCGCTCGACCCGTCGGCCGGCTGGATCAACGGTGTGGTGGGCGTGCACCCGTATCAGTTGGCCTACGCCGATCCGCGGGTGGCTGCCGAGATCTGGGCCGACGACGTCGACACGTGGGTCGCCTCACCGTACGCTCCGCAGGGCGTCGCCACACCGGTTGACGGCGGCTACATCTTCAACGGCCGCTGGCAGTTCAGTTCCGGCACCGACCACTGCGACTGGATCTTCCTTGGGGCGATGATCGGTGACGCCGAGGGCAAGCCGCTGATGCCCCCGCAGATGCTGCACATGATCCTGCCGCGCACCGACTACGAGATCGTCGATGACTCCTGGAATGTCGTGGGATTGCGAGGCACCGGCTCCAAGGACGTCATCGTCAAGGATGCGTTCGTGCCGTCGTACCGGACGATGGATGCGATGAAGGTCATGGACGGCACCGCTCAACGCGACGCCGGGATGACCGAGACGCTCTACCTCATGCCGTGGTCGACGATGTTCCCCTTGGGCATCAGCGCAGCGACCATCGGCATCGCCGAAGGCGCGCTGGCCGCCGCACTGGACTATCAGCGTCAGCGTGTCAATTCCAGTGGCGTGGCGATCAAGGACGATCCCTACGTCATGTACGCGATCGGCGAGGCTGCCGCCGACATCAACGCCGCCCGCCAGGAATTGTTGGCCAACGCCGACCGCATCTACGACATGGTCGACTCCGGTCGTGAGGTGTCCTTCGAGGACCGGGCGGCCGGGCGGCGCACCCAGGTCCGCGCGGTGTGGCGCGCCGTGTCTGCAGTCGACGAGATCTTCGCACGCTGCGGCGGTAACGCCGCCCGGATGGACAAGCCGCTGCAACGGTATTGGCGCGATGTGCACGTCGGTCAGGCGCATGCCATCCACGTCCCCGGCACCGTCTACCACGCGTCAGCACTGAGTTCCCTCGGCGTCGACCCGCAGGGTCCGCTGCGGGCCATGATCTAGGAGCACCCCTGCGATGGGATTGATCAAGAGCCTCGGCTACGTCACCGTGGCGGCCTCCGATATCGACCGGTGGCGCCACTTCGCCTACGACGTCCTCGGTTTCGCCCGCGGGCACGGTCCTGACTCCTCCGCCCTGTACCTACGGATGGACGAACGGGCCGCCCGCATCATCGTCATCCCCGGGGACGTCGACAAGATCGTCACCGTCGGATGGGAGGTCCGCGACCACGCCGATCTCGAACAGGTCAAAGCGACCCTGGACGGCGCCGGTGTGCCCTACAAGCAGCTGTCATTGGAGGAAGCCGACGCGCGACGCGTCGAGGAGGTCATCGCCTTCGAGGACCCGGCGGGCACCTCGCTGGAGGTGTTCCACGGCGCGGTGCTCGACCACTCCCCCGTCGTCACTCCCCACGGAGCCCGCTTCGTTACCGGTGCGCAGGGGCTGGGCCACGTCGTCCTGCCCGCCCTCGACGTCAACGCTGTGTTCGAGTTCTACACGGAGGTACTGGGTTTCACGTCCCGCGGCGCGTTCCGCGTCCCCGTGCCTCCGGAGTTCGGGCCGGTGCGCGTCCGGTTCATGGGCGTCAATCAGCGCCACCACAGCCTCGCGATCTGCCCTGCACAGACGGTGCGCGACCCCGGCCTCATCCATCTGATGGTCGAGGTCGACGCTCTCGACGCCGTCGGTCAGGCGCTCGACCGGGTCAACGCCGAGGGATTCCAGCTGTCCTCGACCCTGGGACGGCACACCAACGACAAGATGGTGTCGTTCTATGTGCGCGCCCCCGGCGACTGGGACATCGAGTTCGGCACCGAGGGCATGCTCGTCGACGACGAGCACTACACCGCCGAGGAGATCACCGCCGACAGCTACTGGGGTCATCAGTGGGTGTCCGACCTACCGGCGGCCATGCGCCCGTGACAGATGTCGTCCCCGTCGCCGCCGCGACCGTCACGTCCTGGGACCACCACGCCGACGTCGTGATCGCCGGTTACGGCGTCGCGGGCGCGGCAGCCGCCGTGGAGGCCGCCCGTGCGGGGGCCCAGGTCCTGGTGCTCGAGCGCAGCGGATCCTGGGGTGGGGCGGCGGCCATGGCCGGCGGGTTCATCTACCTCGGCGGTGGCACGCCGATCCAAACCGCCTGTGATTTCACTGATTCCGTGGACAACATGGCCGCATACCTCAATGCCGCCATGGGCCCCGGCGCCGACGAGCGCCGGATCGCCGACTACTGCGCCGGCAGTGTCGCCCACTTCGAGTGGTTGACCGGCTGCGGCGTGCCCTTCAAAGCCGAGTTCTTTGATCAGCCCGGCTGGGAGCCGATGGGCGACGAAGGGCTGATGTACAGCGGCGGAGAGAACTCCTACCCGTTCAACACCATCGCCGACCCCGCGCCGCGCGGCCACGTACCGCAGATGCAGAACAAGAAGCAGGGGGAATCGAGCGCCGGCTTCATGCTGATGAAAGGCCTCGTCGAGACGGCCACGGCCGCAGGCGCCCAGGCGCTGTACGACGTGCGCGTGCAGGCGCTGATCGTCGAATCCGACGGCCGGGTGGTCGGTGTTCGGGCCCGCCGCTACGGCACGACGATCGACATCCGCGCCCGGCGTGGGGTGGTGCTGGCGACCGGGAGCTTCGCCTACAACGACGACATGGTGGCGCGATACGCGCCGCGCATCGCCGGCAGACCGGCCGCCTCCATCGAACAGCACGACGGCCGCGCGATCAGGATGGCCCAGGCGCTCGGCGCGGACCTCGCACACATGGACGCCACCGAGGTGGCGTTGTTCGTCGATCCGCAGCAACTGGTGCGCGGTGTCCTGGTCAACGAACGGGGCCAACGCTTCGTCGCCGAAGACACCTACCCCGGTCGGGTCGGACAGCTGACCCTCTACCACCAGAACAACACCGCCTACCTCGTCCTCGATGAGACCGCGCAGGCCGAGGCGATGGCCTCTCTCTCGCCGCAGCTGATGATGCGCCCACCGACCTGGGTCTGCGAAACCGTCGCCGAGCTCGAGGCCGAGATCGGATTACCCTCTGGCTCACTGCAATCTACCGTCGCCGCCTACAACGACGGCGCGACCGAGGGTCGCGATCCGCTGCTGCACAAGAAACCGATGTGGCTGCGGCCCCTCGGATCGCCGATCGCCGCGATCGATCTGCGGGAGTCCACGGGCGGGTTCACCCTCGGCGGACTACACACCACCCTCGACGCCGAGGTTCTGCACGTCAGCGGAGATCCGATCCCCGGACTCTTCGCCGCCGGACGCTGCAGCGCCGGACTCGCGGCCTGGGGCTACGCCAGCGGCGTCTCGCTGGGCGACGGGAGCTTCTACGGACGCCGCGCCGGACGCGCCGCCGCGCGCGGCTGACTCACCGGGGCTAATTCAGGTACCGCGCCGACCACGGCGGGTATCGCTCTGTGGGCCCCGTCAGACACCTTTACCGAAACACGCCGTCACGCGATTCATGTGACAGCGCCCACAGCCCTGTGCTACAAAGAGGCATATTACTAATAGGCATATGCCTCAGCGGTATGTGTGGAGCACGGAGGAGCGCATCGTGACGGTTACGGTCGAGAAGGCTGTGGACAAGACGAACGAAACACCCAGCGCGGTCATCGACCGGATCTCCCTGGTTCTCGACGCCTTCGACGGACCGGGACGGCTCACCCTGGCGCAGATCGTGCGCCGCACGGGCCTACCCCGTTCCTCCGCACACCGCATGCTCGAACGCCTGGTCGCGCTTCGCTGGCTGCGCCGCGACGGCCGTGACTACGAATTGGGCATGCGGCTGGTCGAATTGGGCTCGCTGGCGCTGCATCAGGACCGCATCCATCGTGCCGCAATCCCACTGCTGCGCGATCTGCATCGGGCCACCGGCCTCGTGGTGCACCTCGCCGTGCTCGACGGCTCTGACGTGGTGTACCTGGAGAAGATCGGCGACCAGATGGCGGCGGCCATCCCGACCCGGGTCGGGGGACGCCAACCGGCGCACTGTACGGCCGTCGGGAAGGCCATCCTCGCCGACAACGAGAACGCGCTCGTCGATCTGTCGACCCGCAAGACCCGCTACTCCATCGCCAACGCCGCCCAGTGGAGCGCCGAACTGGCCCGAGTGCGTGCCCATGGGGTCGCCGTGGAGCGCGAGGAGTCCCTGGTCGGCTTCGGGTGCGTCGCCGCGCCGATCGGCCCTGCCGGTCAGGCTGTGGCGGCGGTGTCGGTGTGCGGCCCGATCTCGCGGATGACCTTCGACCACCGCATGGCGGCACCGGTGCGCATGACCGCGATGGGGATCTGGCGCAATGCCGAAGACGGGCCCGACCGCGTCGCGCCCACTCTGCAGCCGCTTCGCCCGCTGCGGGGCGGACCCGCGCCACGGCCGATGGAGACGCGCCACGCCACCCTGTTGCCGGCGTGAGACTCGATTCGCAGGTCGCTGCCATCATCGAGGGACTCGATTCGGGGTTCCCACCGGTGCACGAGATGACCGGGGCGCAGGCGCGCGCCGCGATCCGCGCCCGGTTCGTACCCAACCCGGCACCCGAACCGGTCGCCCTGGTGGAGAACCATGACATGGCCGTCGACGGCGGCAGCGTCGCTGTCCGCGTCTACCGACCCGACGCGGCGGGGCCATTGCCGCTGCTGGTCTACGCCCACGGCGGCGGGTTCGTGTTCTGCGATCTCGAGAGTCACGACGGGCTGTGCCGCAACTTGGCCAACAGCGTTGGCGCGGTGGTGGTTTCGGTCGACTATCGACTGGCACCCGAGCACCGTTGGCCGACGGCCGCCGAGGATCTGTACACCGCCATCGAGTGGGCGGTCGACCATGCCGCCGACTTCGGCGCCGACGCCGCCCGCGTGGCCGTCGGTGGTGACAGCGCCGGCGGCAACCTCGCCGCAGTGACAGCGCTGATGGCCCGTGACCGTCGAGGCCCGGACCTCGCTGCGCAGCTGCTGCTCTATCCGGTGATCGCGGCCGATTTCGACACGCCCTCCTACCGGGCGTTCGGAACCGGCTACTACAACCCCCGCCCCGCCCTGCAGTGGTACTGGGACCAATACGTGCCGACCGTCGGTGACCGCTCCCACGCCTATGCGAGTCCGCTGGGCGCCGACCTCGCAGACCTTCCGCCGGCAGTGGTGGTGCTCGCCGGTCACGACCCGCTGCGAGACGAGGGCTGTGCATACGCCGATGCGTTGTCGGCGGCAGGCGTGCCGGTGACCCGCTGCCTGTACGAGGGCGGCATCCACGGCTTCATGACGATGCCGATGCTCGACATCGCCCACGAGGCCCGCCGCGAAGCCGGCGAGGCCTTACGGCAGGTGCTCGACCGGTAGCGACGCCGTCGTCGGCGCGTCCTGCCCGGACGCCACCGGACCGTAGCGCTGGTCGGGGTCGAGCACGCAGTGCGTCCGCTCGAACACCGTCACCATGCACTTGTTGTTGTGGTTGCAGCGGCTGCGTGACGCCGGCTCGGCCATCATCGTCCTCACCCGGTCGGGTTCGCGCAGGAGCGCCCGCCCGATGGCGAAGAAGTCGAATCCTTCGGCCATGCCGGTCATCAGGTGGGCGCGTTCGGTGATGCCACCGAGCAGAATCAGCTTCGTGTTGGCCATCAGCGGCACGAATTGGCGTGCCGCGTCGAGCATGTAGAGATCGTGGTAGGGATAGTCGCCCATCGCCTGCTTGCCCACCACCCGTATCGCCGGACGCAGCGCACGGGGCATCACCCGCGCGAACTCCTTCACCGGCGTGTCCCCGCGAAAGAGATACATCGGCTTGTAGACCGACGAGCCCTGCGTCAACTCCAGCGCATCGAGGGTGGCGTCGGCGTCGAGCAGTTGCGCGGTTCGCAGGGCCTCATCGATCCAGATGCTGCCGGGCACTCCGTCATCCATGTCGAGCTTGGCGATCACCGCGATCTGATCGCCGACCACCGCGCGGACATGCTCGGCGATCTCACGCACCAACCGTGAGCGATTGTCGATCGACCCGCCGTAGCCGTCCTTTCGCCGGTTGATCAACGGACTGAGGAAGGAGCTGGGCAGATACAGGTGCCCGAAATGCAGCTCCACCGCATCGAAGCCCGCATCCACGGCTACCTGGGCGGCCGTGCCGAATTGTGCGATGACAGTTCGGATCTCTTCGACGGTGATGGCACGGCAATACGCCATCGACGTCGGGTTGACGAATCTGCTGGGCGCCACAGCAGTCACCCCGGTGAGCTTGCGGGGCGCCACCACCCCGGCATGGCCGAGTTGCGCCGAGATCGCCGCGCCGGCGTCGTGCACCGCGTCGGTCAGCTTGCGCAGACCCGGCAGCGCGGCCGCGCTCATCACGATCTGGCCTGGCGCGCTGGCCGCCTGGGGAGACACACAGCAGTACGCGACGGTCGTCATGCCGACACCGCCCTCGGCGAAAGCGCGATGGAAGTCGATCAGGTCGTCGGTCACCTGACCGTCGGGTGACCGGCCCTCCGAGGTGGCCGCTTTGATGACACGGTTACGCAGCGTCACCGGTCCTAGCCGGGCAGGACTGAACGGATCGCTCATCGAATCACCATCGCGTCGGTCGAATCGGCGGTCAACAGGGGCCTCCCGGCAGCCGGGAAGGCCATCACGTCGACGCAGGAGGCGAACGTAGCCTCGCGCCATGAGTGAGGTCTTCGTCGTCGACCGGGTGATCACTGCCCCGGGCCGCGCCCGCGAGTTCATCGACGCCTACCTCACCGGTTATGCCCCCGGCGCGCGCGAGCGCGGGATGACCCTGCGTGACGTGCTCGTGAGCCCACCGATCTGGTTTCCCGACCGCACCAACGCCGTCACCATCACCTGGGCCCTGCCCAGTCCCCTGGCCTGGTGGCAGATGACGTGGCAGGGTCGACCCGACCCGACACTCGCTCAGTGGTGGTCCACCGTGGCGGATCTCGTCGTCGACCGCACCCGCAGCGTCGCCACCGCCGTCACCGACGTCGAGGCGCCACCCGCCACCGCGGTCCCCCCTGCCGATGTGGCCGCCACGTCGACCGTGGCGATGACCCGGTTGATCGACGTCGCCGAGCCGGACCGCGAGCGAGTACTCGCTGACCTTCAAGCTGCGGCAGCGCGCAGCGGGGCCGTCCGAAGCGTGGTCGCCCCGACCCTGCCGGGGTCACGCAACGGTGGTGACATCCTGCTGCACTTGAGATTCGACGATCCGCAGGCCGCGGCCGACAGCGATGTCGATGCGGCACTGTCGGACCCTGCCATCTCGCGTGTCAATGGCGCCACGTACCGCGGCAGCGCAGTGCGCAGCTCAGCCGGCACCGTGTACCGGGCTCTGCTGCTGCGCGTGTCACCCGAGGCCGATCCAACGACGGTGGCCGACTTCGAACGCGAACTGGCGATGATGGCGGCCTACGTTCCGACGATCGCCGCCTGGCAACTCAGTCGGGTGGACGAGGCAATCGGAGCCACGGGGTGGACGCATGTGTTCGAGCAGGAGTTCACCGACGTCGACGGACTGATGGGCCCTTATCTGATGCACCCCGTCCACTGGGCGGTCGTGGACCGGTGGTTCGATCCCGAGACCACCGACGTGATCGTCCGGGATCGGGTGTGCCACAGCTTCTGCGATCTGGTCGCCCCCGTGCTCTAGGAGAGTCCTAGATGCCGGCGGGCAGGATGTTCGGATTGGCTGTCGCCGGAGGCTCGAGAGGCGGCAGCACGGTATGCCCGTCCAGCGTGTGCACCGGCAGATTCTGCGCCCACGGGTAATGGAGGCTGAAAGCGACCAGCCCGGTGCGGGTTTGAGCCGGTAGGTGACACATGGCCAGCACCGTCTCGGCCAGATACTCCACCGGTTCGGTGGGGAAGCTGTCCGGAATCAATGATGCCGCGCCAGGAGTGCGCACCGCCGTGGAGGGACCCACGCAATTCACCGCGATGTTGTCGTCGAGCAACTCGGCGGCGACGCCCTGAGTGAAGCGATGCAACGCCGCTTTGCACGACGCGTAGATCACGTCGCCCGCCGTCTTGTTGTACTCCCGGTAGGGCCGCAGCGGCGCGACGCCGGTGACCGAGCCGATGTTGACGATCCACCCCGCACCCCGGTTGCGCATATGCGGGATCACCGCCTGGGTCAACGTGAACGGCGTGGTGAGGTAATGGGCCACGGTGCGGTCGAACGTCGCCCGCGGCATGTCCTCCACGAGCGCGTAATCAGCGAAGCCTGCGTTGTTGACCAGGATGTCGATGCCACCCGCGCGGTCGACCACCGACTGGATGAGCCCGGCGCGCGCAGCGTCGTCCTCCAGATCGGCGGCGACCCCGAAGGCCGATCCGCCCGCCGCCGCGATGAGCGCGATGGTCTCGTCGATGGTGCCGGGGATCGCTTCGCTCGCGCCGGCCCGCACCGACAGTGAGGGCTCATACGAGCGCGCCGTGACCGCGACGGTGGCGCCCTCGGCGGCCAGTCGCTGCGCGATGGCCCGCCCGATGCCGCGACTACTTCCCGTCACCAGAGCCGTCTTGCCCGTGAGTAATCCGGTCATCGCAGAACGAAGTCCGATTCGACGGGGGCGCGGTGCTGCTGCCACAGATCGACCAACCGGAAGGGGGTGGCGACGACGACGCGGCCGGAGGGCGACCGGTAGTAGGTGTGGGCATTGGGCGTGTGACACCACACGGTGTTCTGCATCGCTGCATCCACGCCGGCCACGTAGTCGGAGAACGCACTCTCGGTGACCTCCATCGAGGTCGCTCCGCGCAGAGCCATCAGCTGCAGGCATTCGATGATGTAGTGCGCCAGCACCTCCATCGAGAAGTTGGCGCCGGCGCCGTGTCCGGGACTGTAGTTGGGCGCGGAGGTGATGAACAGGTTCGGGAATCCCGGCACGGTCCCGCCGCGGTATGCGCGAGGGCTGTCGCCCCACTCCCCGGCCAGGGTCTTGCCGTCGCGACCGCGGATGTCCATCGTGGACAGGAAATCCAGGTGATAGCCGGTCGCGTAGATGATCACGTCGAGGTCGATCTGGCGGCCGTCGGCGGTGACGATCCCCGCGGCGTTGATCTGCGCAGGCTCGCTGGCCTCGACATCGACATGGTCGCGGGTCAGCGCGGCGTAGTAGCCGCCCGGGTCGCGGATGATGCGCTTACCGTAGGGCGCGAAGTCCGGAGTGACCTTGCGGGCCAGTTCACTGTCGGCGCCGAAGGTCTGCTCGATGTAGTCCATGCACATCTTCAGCAGCACATCGTTGGTCGGGTTGATGGAGAGGTGGGTCTTGGACCACTCAGGGTCCCGCAAGATGATCGGGTAGTTGTTGTCGGCGGTGCCCCAATAGGACTTCACCCGGTGCCACATCGCGTAGTAGGGCAGCACCCGGCCGAGATGACGGCGGTGTTCTGGGACGTCGTCGGAGAGCCGCTTGCGCGGCGCCACCCAGTGCGGTTGGCGCTGAAACACCGTCAGATGCTCGACCTCGTCGACACACGCATCGACGATCTGCACCGCCGTGCAGCCCGCGCCGATGATCGCCACCTTCTTTCCCGTCAGGTCCAGATCGGAATCCCATTGGGCGGAGTGAATGCTGATGCCGTCGAACGTTTCTCGCCCCGTGATGTCCGGGAACCGGGGGCGGTTCAGGTAGCCGGCTGCGGTGACGACCACCCGAGCGTGATCCACATCCACCGTGCCGTCGGCGCGGCGGATGTGGATCTCCCAGTGCTGTTGCTGCTCATCCCAATGCAGGGCTTCCACCTCGGTGCCGAACCGGATGTTTCGGCGCAGGTCGTGCTTGTCGGCGAGCGCGACCAGATACTTCTGGTACTCCGCGCCCTGCGGGTAGTAGTTCGACCACTCGGGGTTGACCTCACGCGAGAGCGAGTAGTAGGCCGACGGGGTGTCCACACCGATACCGGGGTAGGTGGTGGTCAGCCAGGTGCCACCCACTTCGTCGTTGCGGTCGTACACGGTGAAGGCGACGCCTTCCTCGGCAGCGGCCAGAGCGACCGCGATGCCGGCCAATCCGGCGCCGACGATCGCGACGCTGGTGGTCGTCGGGATCGGAACAGTACGCGGGAGGGTGGGGGCCGACGGCCGGAAACCACCTTGCTCGAGCAACAGGTCGACCTGCTCGTCGTCCACCTCGCTGCCCAGGGCCACCGGCAACAGCCGGGCGAAGAACTCACGGTCGTCCGGGGCCGGGGCGTCGGCCGGCCGTTCGGCGCCCAAGGCGGCGATGATGTTGTCGGCCAACGCCTCCGCGGTCTGCGGATCAGTGTGGCCGGCCCGCTCGGGTGGGTCGGGAACGTAGGAGATCTTGGCGGCGTACCTCTCGATCACGGTCGCGTCGCCGGTCATCTGCGCCAGGACCGCTACCAGCACACCGGGATCGGCCTGCAACAAGTGGGCACGCAGGACGTCGGGAACCGTTGCGCTGTCAGCCGGTGAGGATGATTCCGTGGTGGCGGTCATGGTTGTGAGTATCGAAGCGGTGACGCCTCGGTGGTGCAGGTCTGTCTACTGAGCGGGAGACGAACCACCGCAGTACGCCCTCTCGTGCCACGCTGCAGCCCATGCACCACGACGACCTCGCCGCCGTCATCGCCAGAGCCCGCAGCCACAGCCTTTCCGACATCCCCCGTCGCTCGGCGCGTAAGCAGCCCGACAAGACCGCGATCATCGACGGTGACGTCGTGCTGTCCTTCGCTGATTTCGAGTATTGGGTGGACCGGGCCGCGGCCGCACTGCGTGACAACGGACTACGCCCCGGCGACCGGTTGGCCCTGCTGTCGCGCAACTGCTGGCAATACGCTGTCCTAGCGTTCGCCACTGCCCGCGCCGGCGTCGTGCTGGTACCGATCAACTTCATGCTCACCGCCGAGGAGATCAGCTACATTCTCGGCCACTGCAACGCTCGCGGGTTCATCGTCGAAGGCGATCTCGTGTCCGTCGCCGAGCACGCCATGGCCGACCGCACTCTCGCCTGCCGCGCGGCACTCGTCCACCCGGGACAAGGGTGCCCGCCGGACTGGGCGGATTTCGTCGACTGGCTGCGCACCTCCAGCGCGGCGCCGGATTGCCACCTCGATGACGACCAGCTGGTACGGATCATGTACACCAGCGGAACCGAATCGCGTCCCAAAGGCGTGATGCACAGCAGCCGGAGCCTGATGTGGCAGTACATCAGCACCATCGTCGCCGGGTCGATGTCCGGAGACGACGTCGAGGTGCACTCCCTGCCGCTCTACCACTGCGCGCAGCTGGACAATTTCCTGGCCACCGACATCTACCTCGGGGCGACCAGCATCATCCTCCCGCGCCCCGAACCCGAGCTGGTGCTGCGCACCATCGAGCGCTACGGAGTGACGAACTACTTCGCGCCGCCCACCGTGTGGATCAGCTTGCTGCGCAGTCCGGTTTTCGACCAGGTGGACCTGTCCAGCCTGCGCAAGGGTTACTACGGCGCATCGCCGATGCCCACCGAGATCATCAACGAGATGCGCGATCGCCTCCCGCAATTGCGGTTGTGGAACTTCTACGGCCAAACCGAGATGGCGCCACTGGCCTCTGCTCTGGGCCCTGCCGAACAGGACGCCCACGCCGGGGCGGCGGGACGCCCCGTGGTTAACGTCGAAACCGTCATCCTGGACGAGGCCGACACACCGGTGGCGGCCGGTGTCGTCGGCGAGATCGCCCATCGCAGTCCACATCTGATGCTCGGATATCTCGACGACGCGGAGAAGACGGCACAGGCGTTCTCCGGGGGCTGGTTCCATTCCGGAGACCTGGGCTTCTACGACGAAAACGGGCTGTTGCACGTGGTGGACCGCAAGAAGGACATGATCAAGACCGGTGGAGAGAACGTCGCCAGCCGGGAGGTCGAAGAGGTGCTCTACCGCCACAACGGTATTCAGGAAGCGGCCGTGTTCGCGCTGCCGCATCCGCTGTGGGTGGAAGCGGTCGTCGCAGCGGTCGTCCCGCGCGCAGACTGCGAGCTGACCGAAGACGACGTCGTGGCACACTGTCGCGAACACCTGGCCGGCTTCAAGACACCCAAACAGGTGTTCTTCGTCGATGCCCTGCCGAAGAACCCCAGTGGAAAACTGCTCAAACGCGATCTGCGGCAGCGGTTCACCCCCCACCCCGCCACCAACTGAAAGGCCACATCAGCGTGTACACCGGCCGTATCGCCCGATTCGACGAACCCGGCACACCCTTCACCCTCGAGACCGTCACTCTGCCCGAAGTCGGTGCGGGGCAGGTTCTCATCCGCGTGTTGCGCGCGAACATCTGCGGTTCCGACGTGCACGCCTGGCACGGCACATTCGCCACCAGAGGGTTGGGCGGCCAGCTGCCCACCGTGCTCGGCCACGAGATGGTCGGCGCGATCGAAGCGCTCGGCGACGGGGTGCACACGGACTCCAACGGCGTCCCCCTGACCACCGGTGCCCGCGTGGTGTTTCCGTACTTCTACAGCTGCCATACGTGCCGCAACTGCCTGGCCGGGCGCCGCAACGCCTGCCTGAATCTGACGATGGCCATGCTCGGCCGCGCCGACGAGCCGCCCTACTTCGTCGGCGGGTACGCCGACTACTACCTCCTGCCCGCCGGTGCGGTGATCTACACCGTGCCCGACAGCGTCGGCGACGACATCGCCGCCGGCGCCAATTGCGCTCTGTCACAAGTCATGTACGGTCTGGAACGCGTCGACATGACGCTGGGCGAGCATGTCGTGGTCCAGGGTGCGGGCGCGCTCGGACTCTACGCCGTCGCGGTGGCCAAAGCGCGCGGCGCTGCGCAGGTGATCGCCATCGACGCCGTTTCCGAGCGACTTGAACTGGCCGCCGCGTTCGGTGCGGATACCGTGATCGATCTCAACGAGGTCGCCACGCCCCGGGACCGCGCCAAGGCGGTGCGCAAGCTCACCGGCGGGCACGGCGCCGACGTGGTCGTCGAAGTCGTCGGACACCCGGCTGCCATCGACGAAGGCCTGCAGATGCTCGGCCAGTTCGGCCGCTACGTCGAAATCGGCAACATCAACATCGGGCAGACCTTCGCCTTCGACCCGTCCCGGTTCGTGTTCTCGAACAAGACCATGGTCGGGGTGTCGCTCTACGACCCGGCGGTCCTGTCTCGAGCCCTGACCTTCCTGGAACGCCATCAGGATCAGCTGCCGCTGCATCGGCTCGCCGCGGCGTGCTACCCGCTCGCCGACATCAACGACGCATTCGCCGCTGCCGACGGCAAGCGCGACGTCCGCGCCAGCATCGTCCCCCACCCGACAGAAGGATGACCATGCCCACCTACGAGCGTCCCCTGCTGTTCATCGACGGCCAATGGGTCACACCGGCCGGGGGCGGCGTCATCGACGTCGTCGATCCGGCCACCGAGAGGGTGATCGGCCATGTCCCGGCCGGCACTGCCGAGGACGTCGATGCGGCGGTCGCCGCGGCCCGTCGCGCCTTCGACCCCACCATCACCATCGCCGAGCGTCGCGACCGCCTGCACCGGGTGATCGATGCTCTCGAGAAACGTCTGCCCGACATCGCCGAACTGATCACCGCTGAAATGGGCGCGCCCGTCCGCATCGCGCAGACAGTACAGACGCAGGTGCCGCTGGCGGTCGCCAAGGGCATCGCCGACGTCGTGGACACCTTCGAATTCGAAGAGCGCATCGGCAATTCACTGGTACTGCGGGAGCCGTACGGCGTCGTCGCGGCCATCACCCCGTGGAACTATCCGCTCTACCAGGTGGTCGCCAAGGTGGTCCCGGCGATCGCCGCCGGGTGCACCGTGGTGCTCAAGCCCAGCAACGACGCACCCCTGTCGGTCTTCGAATTCGTCGAGGCCTGTCAGGACGCCGGACTTCCACCGGGGGTGCTCAACGTCGTCTCTGGCCCCGGCCGGGTGATCGGCGAGCGCATGGCCAGCCATCCCGACGTCGATTTCGTGTCCTTCACCGGCAGCACCGAGGTGGGCGCGCGGGTCGGTGAGCTGGCCGGCCAGTCGGTCACCAAGGTGGCGCTGGAGCTGGGTGGCAAGTCGGCCAACGTCATTCTCGACGGCGCCGATTTGGCCACCGCGGTGAAGGTCGGGGTCGGCAACGCGTTCCTCAACGGCGGACAGACCTGCATGGCCTGGACGCGGATGGTGGTTCCTCAGTCCCGCTACGACGAGGCGCTTGACCTCGTGGAGAGCGCCGTCGGCCGCTACACCGTGGGCGACCCGTGGGATCCGGCTACCCGCATCGGGCCGTCGGCCTCACGTTCACAGTTCGACACGGTCCGCGGGTACATCGAGCGGGCGCAACGCGACGGCGCGCGCCTCCTCGTCGGGGGGGCCGAACCGGTACGCGACGTCGGGTTCTTCCTTGCTCCCACCGTGTTCGCCGATGTCGATCCCGAGTCAGAACTCGGCCAGGAAGAGGTGTTCGGCCCGGTGCTGGCGGTCATCCCCTACACCGACCACGACGACGCCCTGCGCATCGCCAACGCGACCCCCTACGGGTTGTCAGGGGCGGTGTGGGCCGCTGACGACGACACCGCGATCGCCTTCGCTCGAGGTGTGCAAACCGGTCAGCTCGACATCAACGGCGGTGCCTACAACCCGCGCGCACCTTTCGGCGGCTACAAGAAATCGGGTATCGGCCGCGAACTGGGTCGATTCGGATTCGAGGAATACCTGCAGACCAAATCCCTCCAACTGACCCAGTCCCCCGAACTGAACGGGCGCCGATGAGCACCCCGCTGCGTGTCGAGACCGACGGGCCGGTACAGGTGTGGACCATCGATGTTCCGCAGGTCGGCAACGCCATCACCGGGGCCGACGTCATCGCCGGGTTCGAGACGCTCGTCGATGAGGCCAACCGCGACAACGCCATTCGTGCGGTCATCCTCACCGGTGCCGGCAAGATCTTCTCCGCCGGCGGCAACGTCAAGGAGATGGCGGACCGTCAGGGCATGTTCGGCCTCGCCCCGATCGATCAGCGCCGCGCCTACATCGACGGCATCCAACGCATCCCGCGAGCGCTCGCCCGCCTCGAGGTGCCGCTGATCGCCGCGGTGAACGGGGCGGCCATCGGTGCGGGCTGCGACCTGGCGATGATGTGTGACATCCGGATCGCCTCACATCGCGCATCGTTCGCCGAGAGCTTTGTCACCCTGGGCCTGATCCCGGGTGACGGCGGCACCTGGTTCCTGCCCCGCGCCATCGGGTACGCCCGCGCCGCCGAACTCACTTTCACCGGCGAACGCATCGACGCCGACACCGCCGTGGAGTGGGGTTTGGTCAGCCGCGTCGTCCCACACGAAGAACTACTCACCGCAGCAAGGGCATTGGCTGATCGGATTGCCGTCAACCCGCCGCACGCCCTGCGGATGGCAAAACGGTTGCTGCAGGAGTCGGTGAGCGGGTCGTTGGAATCCACCCTGGCGATGGCCGCATCGATGCAGCCGTTGGCTCATCACGACACCGAACACGACCATCGCATCGCGAAGTGGAGGACCTTATGACGTTTCCACGGCTTCGCCTGGCCCCCCCTGCAGGAAACGAGGCCGCCGAAAGGCTCCGTGTGGAGGTCCGCGCCTTCGTGGCCGAGCAGCTCGCCGCCGGCGCGTTCACCCCGTCGGTCGACTCGTGGTTGTGCGGGTGGGATGAAGCGTTCACCAAGGCTCTGGCGCGACGCGGGTGGCTGGGAATGACGGTGCCCCAGCGCTACGGTGGGCACGGCCGCACGTTCGGTGAGCGCTTCGTCGTCACCGAGGAGCTGCTGGCCGCCGGCGCACCGGTGGCCGCGCATTGGATCGCCGACCGGCAGATCGTGCCGTCACTGCTGAAATACGGTACGGAGGAACAGAAGTCACACTTCCTGCCTCAGATCGTGGCCGGAGAGTGTTTCTTCGCCATCGGGATGAGCGAACCCGACTCGGGATCGGATCTGGCCAGCGTCCGCACCCGCGCCGTACCGGTCGACGGCGGCTGGGCGCTCACCGGCACCAAGGTGTGGACCTCCGGAGCGCACCACGCACACGCCTTCATCGTGCTCGCCCGCACAGCGCCGGTGGACCCGGCGCACCGCCACGCCGGCCTCAGCCAGTTCATCGTCGACCTCCGCAGTCCCGGGGTCGAGGTGCGTCCGATCGTGTCGATGAACGGTAACCATCACTTCAACGAGGTCATCCTCGATGACGTCTTCGTTCCCGAATCCCGGATCTTCGGTGAGATCGGAAGCGGCTGGGAACAGGTGACCTCGGAGCTCAGCTTCGAGCGCAGCGGACCGGAACGGTTCCTGTCCACCTTTCCCCTGCTCGCCGCGGCCATCGACTCCCCCGCCGTACCGCCGGTGAGTACCGATGCCGCATGGGGACAGCTGGTGGCACGCGTCAGCGCGCTGCACCACATGTCGACCGCGATCGCCGATGCGTTGCAGCGGGGCGACAACGCCGACGTCCCGGCTGCGGTCGTCAAGGTTCTCGGTACCACCACCGAGGGCGATATCGCCGATTTCGCGGCCTACGGTTGCGGTGACGACGCGCCATCCGACCGGCCGTGGGAAGCGTTGGTGGTCAACGCCGCCGACCAACGGCCAGGCTTCACTCTGCGTGGCGGGACCAACGAGGTGATGCGCGGAGTGATCGCGCGTGGATTGGGGTTGCGATGAGCAGCGATACAGTGACACATGTTTCGTCCGCAGTGGATCCTGAGCTCGCTGCCATGATCAACGGTGTGCTCGACGACTATCGCGCCACGGCTGCGCCCGTCGGCGCCGGCACGCGCAGACGTTGCGACCGCGACTTCTGGCAGCAACTCGATTCGCTGGGTCTGGTACGCCTGACAGGCGCCGAACGTGACGGCGGGAGTGGCGCAGGATGGGCCGAGGCGGCAGAGCTGATCACCGCGGCTGTTCGTCACGGCGTTCACCTGCCGTTGGCTGAACACGATCTTCTCGCCTGCTGGCTGATCGACGAGGTGTCGGGGCCCGCCGCTCCCGTGCTTCACACTCTCTGTCAGCTGGCCCCCGGTTCGTCGACCGGCTTGGCACCGTGGGCGGCAGAGGTGGACCGTCTAGCCGTCCTGTGGCGCGCAGACGAAGGACATCTACTGGCCCAGATCGACACCGCAGATGTACAGATCACCCACGGCACCAACAGGATCGGTGAGCCGCGTGATCGCGTGACGGTCGATGTCTCGACACTGCGGGGCGTCGCGGTGCCGCCGGAAGTGGCCGATGTCGTCGGCCGCAAATCTGCGATGGTACGAGCCTTGCAGGTGTGCGCGGCACTCGATCATGCTGTGGCTCTGTCCATCGAGCACGCGGCATCGCGGGTTCAGTTCGGCAGGCCGCTCGCGAAGTTCCAGGCCATCCAGAATCTCATCGCCGACGCCGCCGCCGAGGCTGCACTGGCTCGCATCGCCACCGAGGCGGCCCTGAACACGGCGATCGACAGCAGCTGGCGTGCAGCATGTCTCGATTTCCAGATCGCTGTTGCGCGCTCCTGCGCTGGACAAGCATCGCTGGTGGTGACACGCAACGCCCATCAGGTGCACGGCGCGATGGGGACCACGATCGAGCACCGCCTGCACGAGTACACGCGGGGTGCGCTGGCGTGGCGATCCGAGTTCGGCTCCGCGCGTTCGTGGGACATGCGGGTTGCCGCTGCGGCCAGCACGGGCGGACGTTCGGGCCTGTGGGAGATCATCAGCGGAACGTGATTCACCGGCGGGGGACGCCGGGTCGCGATGACCCGGCGCCCCCCGATCGGCTCGAACCTCAGACGACGGTGAGGACGACGGACTGTACCGGGTCGCCGTTGTAGCGCTTGAACAGCTTGGCGAGGCTGAACCGGTTGTCGGTGACGAGCACCTCGAATGAGTCGGTTCCGCCGCCTGCGGCGAGGAACGCCGCGTCGGCCTGATACGAGAAGGTGCCTGTGATCTCGTCGATGGTGACCGTACCGTTGACGGGCTTGCGTACCACGATGTAACGGATTTCTGGGCGCACGACCTCGCCGGTGAGCACGCCGAGCGCCGTGCCGTCCGCGTTGAGCGCACTCTGACTGGACACTGTCCCCTCCACGCCCTTCAGATCACCCGTCCCGAGGTCGCCGTTGAGTGTCGCCACCGATTTCTCGGCGGTCCCGCCCGCAAAAAGGTTGCCGACGAAGTCGAGTACCACGTCACCGGTACCGAGGCCGTCGATGGTGACCGTCCCTGTTTCCTTGCCCGCGTAGTACGCCACGGAGAAATCAGGATTCAGGTAGACCGTCGTGCTGTCGACCGCGGCGGGAGCGTTCCAGTTGTCTCCTGCCTCGCCGCCGATGACCGCCGGGTTGGTGTACGCGAGCGCGATCAACCCTGGGACCTCCTCACATCCGCAGATCGCCGGCGATGGTGCGCCGGCCCGTACCGTCGACCGAATCTGTACGCGCTGTCCGAGCTCATCGGGGTCGCGGGCGTCGAGGTCGCCGGTGATGGTCCCGTTGGGGCCCTGACGGTTGATCTGGACGTCGGTGACGACCGGTGCGGCATTGAAGACGTTGCGCTGCAGGAAGGTCGCCACAGCCGCCAGGGGCTTGAGACGTTGGCCCGCCGGCGGGGTGTCCACCGCCGTGCTCTCGCGCTTCGGCGCGAAACCAAGACTCCGCCGTACCGGTGTGGCGTCATCCTTGCCCCCGGACACGGCGGCCTCGGAGGAGGTTGCGGTGCGGGCGGATCGCTCTGCACGCCGCTCCTTGAGTGACCCGGTCGCGCGGACGGCGTCACCCTTGCTCTGCTGACGGGCTTCCCGCGCTTTCGCGACGCGGGACGGGCCTGCCGACCGCGCGGAAGCACCGGAGGCGCTCTGCGAGGACGCCGATCGTGCCGCCGAGGACGAGGACTCACCGTCGTCGGCGGACGCCACTCCGGTGGCGACAGACGTCATCATCCACGCGGATGCGGCGAATCCCGCTGCGATACCCACTCCCTTGGCCACTGTGCGCGCCTGGGTGCGGTGCGACGGCTGAGATACGACGGTCGGTGGTCGCGCGGAATCCCGCGGGTGTGACGGCGCTGCCTGCATGAGGATGACCTTCCTGGGAAGTGGTTGTGAGGCAGCCAGAGCGTGCCCACCAGGTGTGTCCTACGCCACACCGTGTCCCGATCACCGGACACACTTGCCTACTGTCATTGATGACTTCTCCGGCGCGCCTGCTGCGCTCGCATCAACGTCCCGCTCACCGGTCAGAACAGCTCGGCGGTGCCGCACCGTCAGTTTGACTGATCTGTCATGAGCACCGAGATCACGCTGCCTGAGGTTCAGGAATTCATCGCCGCCTTCTGGTACCACTACGACGAAGGGCACTTCGACGAGCTGCGTACCCGGATCGGCGAGGAGATGCAGTACCTGAGCCGGTCGCTGTCCGGGAATTGTCCGTTCGAGCACCTGCTGGCCGCCGAACTGCACGGCGGCGCAGAAACTCTCGCCTGGCTGATCGAACACCGCAACGAGAACCCCTACCCGTGTCGGCACCATGCCACCAACATCTTTCGCACCGGCAACAGCTCTGGTCCGGCAGGCGACGTCACACACGTCCGCTTCAACATGTTCGTCAACCAGATCACCAACAACGTTCCCTTCGCTGTCTCCAGCGGCGTCGCAGACGTAGGTATCCGCCGGGAGGGGGACGGTCTGGTGTTCACCTCGATGACGGTGATGCTCGACGCCGACGACTCGATCCCTTTCGCCGAGCACGCCGCCAAGACCGCTTCGGCGAGCGCACAGCCCGCGTGAGCGCCGCCGAAGTGTTCGGGGGCGGCGTCGCCGTCATCACGGGCGCCGGTGCCGGGATCGGCGCGGGCCTGGCCCGTCAAGCCAGCCGGCTCGGCATGAACGTCGTCCTCGTCGACATCGACGCCGGCGCCGTGGCGGAGCTACGCGACGAACTACGCGCCGCCGGGGGCACGGCGATCGACAAGGTCTGCGACGTCCGCGATGCCGAGGCGGTACAGGCGCTCGCCGCCGCGGTGCACGACGATCTGGGGCCGGTGCGTCTGCTGGTCAACAACGCAGGCGTCGAGCAATTCGGTTACCTGTGGGACACGCCCGTCGACAACTGGCGCCGCGTCGTCGAGGTGAACATCAACGGTGTCTACCACGGCATCCGGGCGTTCCTTCCGCACATGCTCGCCAGCGACACGCCGGCTTGGGTGTGGAATCTCTCCTCGATCGGCGGGGTCGCCGTCGTACCGCTGCAAGCGCCCTACATCATGAGCAAGCACGCGGTGCTCGCGCTCACCGAGTGCCTGCACCTCGAGGTCCAAGCTGCCGGGCACGCCGACCATGTGCACGTGCAGGCAGTGCTCCCCGGCGCAGTGGTGTCGAACATCTTCGAATCCGCCGGTGGGGTCGACGGTGGCGACACCGATGCCGCCGAGTCTCAACGAGCCGCGATGCTCGACATCAAAGCCGCCGCCATGGATCCCCTGGCTGCCGCCGAAGTGGTGTTCGACCAGGCCGCCGAGGGTCGGTTCTACCTCCTCACCCAGCCCGACTATGTCAGTTCGGCGATGCTCGAGCGTGCCCGCGTCCTGACCAGCCAAGAGGCGCCGCGGTTGCGCACGGAGCGCCGTTTCGATCCATCACGGAGCTGATGTGCGTTCTCCCACTTTGGATCCGGATGCCGCAGCGCGGGTCGCTGCGTTCGGCGTCCCGACGCCGATGCGAACCCGTGGGCTCGCGGCCGTGCGCGCCGCCGTCGAATCGGCGCCGCATCCGTCGATGCCCGAGATGGCGCGCATCGACGACCTCACCGCACCCGGCCCCGGCGGGCGCCCCATCGCCGTGCGGTTGTACCGGCCGACCACCGCTGCACGGTGCCCGGTGCTCGTGTACTTCCACGGAGGCGGGTTGGTGATGGGTTCGAATCATTCGTTCGAACCTCTTGCGCGGGAACTGGCTCGGGCCAGCGGCGCGGCGGTCGCTGCGGTGGACTACCGATTGGCTCCCGAATCGCCGCCACCGGCGCAGTTCGACGATGCGTACGCAGCCACCGAATGGCTTGCCGCCCAAGCTGACCGGCTGTCGGTGGATGCCGAGCGGCTCGCCGTCGTCGGGGACAGCGCCGGCGGATCCCTGGCCGCCGCAGTGGCTCTGGCGGCCCGCGACCACAACGGACCCGCCATTGCGGTGCAGGTCTTGCTCTATCCCGGTTTGGATCGCGACATGGGCGCTGCGTCCATCACCGCCATGCCCGATGCACCCATGCTGGCACACGACGACATCGTCTTCATGCACGAGACGGTCGACGGAGGCGCCACCGCGCACTCGCCTTACCAGGTCCCGGCCCACGCCACCGATGTCGGCGGCCTGCCCCCGGCCATCATCGTCACCGCCGAATGCGACCCGATCCGCGACTGGGGGGAACGCTACGCCGGCCGGCTGCGCGACGCCGGGGTGCAGACCACCCTCACCCGCTATCCCGGCACGTACCACGGCTTTCTGATGCGCTCGGACGCGACCGCTCGCGGGCGATTGGCCATCGCTGAAATCGGTGCGCTCTTGGCTGCGAAGTTCGCGCATCCCATCAGTTTTGGACCACGTCCCGATCACCGGACGGTCACCACATCGCCGGCTGCGGTGACGCCCACAATCGACGATCACATCACCGAAGGAGAACACGATGCTGACTGACGAGCGCCGCCTGGAGCTGTCCGACGTGCTGCGGCCGGTCGCGCCGCCGCGCGAGATCACCGACGTCTACACCGCTGACCAACGCGAGCGTCTCTTCGACGTCGTGCGCGCGAACGGGCCGTGGAAGCTGATCATCGCCCAGCACTTCGCATCGGCAGACGAGCTCATGGCCACGATGAGCGGCGCGTTCCCCGAGGGCTTCGAGCCGACGCTGGATCTGTTCCTCACCCCCACGTTCCGCGGCTATCTCGCCAATTACGGCACCGTGCTCTACCCCGAGCTGCATGACTGCTTCTACAACGCCGAGTTCCTCGAGCACGCCAAGCGGTACTGGAGTGCCGAGCACGCCAAGCCGGAACTGATGCTGTTCAACATCAACGGCCCGTGCGCCAATCGCGATCCGGGTCACCTGGACTCCCCCAGCTTTCGCGGCGTGCGGCACGAGAACGCCCCCACGTGGTTGTGCAGCGTGATGGGCAAGTCAGGTCTGTTCACCGACTACCTGATCAAGATGGCGCAGGTCATCACGTGGTTCTCCCTTGATGAGGGATCGGGGTTCACCTACTGGCCCGACGGCCCCCTGAAGCCACCTGCTCGCGTTCTCCCGCCGATTAACAACCGCGGCGTCGTCGTGCAGAACGAGATGATGGTGCATCGTGGCGAAGCCAATGGCCCAGTGGAACAGCAGGTTCCCGCCGGCCTCGCCTTCGACACCGTCTTCACCGGTGATCCCGCCGACCGTGATGCCTGGCTGCTCAAGAACGGTGATGACGTCATCGCTCGCCATCGCACCGACGAGCTGCGGTTCCTGGTGCACTGGTCGGCCGAGGTGTTCACCGACTACGACGAGCTCAAGAAGAACATGGACGGATCCGACGACCTGACCATCGACAAAGCCATCGACATGCTGGTCGACAACCTCGCCAAGCAGGGCATCAAACTCGACATCCCCAGCGCGCCATTGCACGATCCGGCATTCATCGGCGCTCTCAATGCCGCCTATGACCTGGGTGGGCCCACCAGCTATCCCGAACACGCCCCGCTGAGCGCGTTTCAGCTGGCCTAGCGCGAAAGGCACACTGTCATGGACCGTTTCGCTGATCGCCGCGTCATCGTGACCGGCGCCGGCTCGGGCATCGGCGCGGCCACCACCGCACGGCTGCTCGACGAGGGCGCCACCGTGGTGGCTCTCGACATCTCGCCCGACGGCTTGGCCGCCACCGCCGCGACGGCCGCCGATGCCGGCACCGACAAGCGCTTGACCACGGCTGCGCTCGACATTGCCGTCGAGGATGACGTCGTCGCTGCCGTCGACACAGCGGTGGCCGACCTCGGCGGCCTGGACGTTCTCGTGAACGTGGCAGCGATGCAGACGTGCTCTCACACCCACGAGACGACCCTGGCGGAGTGGAACCGAACGCTGGCGGTCAATCTGACCGGCACCTTCCTGATGACTCGGCAAGCGTTGCCGGCACTGCTGGCCAGCGGCCGGGGCGTGGTCATCAACTTCACCTCGACCGCCGCCACGTTCGCCCACCCCTACATGGCGGCCTATGCGGCCAGTAAGGGCGGCATCCTCAGCTTCACTCACTCGCTGGCACTGGAATATTCGAAGCAGGGACTGCGCGCGGTCAACATCCAGCCCGGTGGGGTGTCGACAGCATTGGCGAACAGCACCCTGGACAAGATGCCCGAGGGCTACGACCTGGGCCTGTGGGCCAAGCAAACCCCTCTGCTGCACGGGACCGACAACGCCATCCTGGGTGACGCCAGTGCCGTCGCATCGGTCATCGCCATGGCAGCTTCCGATGACGGCGCCTTCATCACCGGAACGGAGATCCGCGTCGACGGCGGCGCGCACGCGTGACGGTCGATGGCGTCGAGCTCATCACCACTGTCTGACGGATGAGGCCCAGCACGTCGTGATGCCCGCTGGGCCTCATCCCTCGACGCATGACTGACTGAATCTATTTGCTCACCGTCACATCCATCAACGGGATACGCTCCATGGCGGTTGCCCGAGGATCCGGCGCCGCCTCGGCGGCGGCGTGGTTCTCCTCTCCCCGTGTGTAGGTCCACACGCAGAACGGCTCACCCTGGGCGAACTTGAAGTCCTTCGGCGGCAGGTTGATGGCCAGCTTGCAGCCGGGGAAGAACGGTGCCGAGATGCGTTGCTCGAAGGTGCAATTCATCCGCGCCCGCGCCGGAGGGTACAGACCTTCGTCGGTGTATCTTTGCAGAACCTCGCAGCGGCGCATGTTCAGGACGACGTGATCAGGGTTGTACACGATGTACTCGCCGCCGTAGCCCAGCGTTCCATCGATGCTCAAGACCGCCAGCTTCAAGAAGTCGACGACGTGGACCGGTTCGATCTTGAGGACCTTGGCGAGCTTCGGGTACTGGTAGTCGATGATCAATTGGTACATGTCCGGCAGAGCGAGCCACACCTCTTCCTCTGGGATGATCTTCGTCCACTGATCGATGAGGTAGTTGTGCCCCTTCAGATACTGGTCCCAATAGGTCTTGATGAGTCGGATCAGTGCCGGTTTGGTCAGATCCTCGGTCTGCACATCGAACGGAATCGCCTGATACTGAGCGTCTTTCAAATCCCACCCGGGAGGCGCGATGTAACGGCCCATCGGCATCACCTGACGCATTCCGGCGCGCGAGACCTTCGCGGTGACATCCATGGCGGCATCGATACCGACCTTCTCCGAGTAGATCTTGACGTGGGCGTACGGCATGAAGTTGAGGACGTCTTCGAACACGCGCGCCAGGCCCACGAGGAAGTCGCGGGAGAAGTCCGCGACATTGCCCACCTTGCCCATGAAGTCATGGGTGTAGTCGTCGTAGTTCAGTTCCTCGGTATCTGGGGTCGAATCCTCGGGAGCGAGGGTCATTGGAACTCCAATCTGGGTGCCGGTTTCGGGCGGGGAGCGCGGACGCGGGCTGTCACACACGCGGCTCGCCGATGTATCGCAGTCAGTTTCTGCCTCGGTGGCAGAATCTGACTATGGAAACGTTAGGTGGGACGCGCCGAACACTGATGACGCGTTCCCGCTCAACGGGACGTCCGCGAGTGAGACAGCCCGCGGCGCACACGGGTGGTTAGGATCGACGGGCTGGTCGCCGAGGAGGGCTGGGGTTGATGACGGTGGACAAGCCGGCGACGTTGACGGCGCGACGGGCCGACGAACTGCGGTTGACCATCGCTCTGGCCGCGCGCGACATTTTTCTGGCTGCCGGATCGACATCGGCAACGGTGGAACGCATTTGCGAGGCCGCCGGCATCGCTCCGCGGACGTTTCACCGCCACTTCCCGGTCAAGGAGGACGTGGTCCTCCCCTTGTTCCGACGGTTCGGCTCGTTGAGTCTCGACGTGTTGGCCGACGCCGGCGTCGACGGCGACGCAGTCGAGGTGTTGGTCGAAGCCTTCAGCACCGAGGTGCCTCGGCGCGGGCGGATGGACGTCGACCGCGCATTTCTTGCCCTGATGATCAGCGATCCCCAATATCGGCTGCGCTGGCTGGACTGGGGTCAAGACCTCGTCGAGCCGATCACCGCCTTCTTGGATCGGCGTTTCGACCTGGACAGCGAGCCGTACGTTCGCGAGTTACCTGCGCAATTGATCGTTCAAGCCTGCCGGTATGCGTACGAAGAATGGGCCGAGCACGGAAATTTCGCACGCCTGCGAGCCACCTTGTCGTCGGCGATGCGGATGATCACCGGATCCCTGGAATCTCTCGATCGTCCCTGACGCGCCGCATACCGGGCGCCCCGAACTCAAAAGGCGTCTGTGTCCACGACCGAGAGGGAACCGCTGTGCACCGCAGCGGTGATCGACTCGGCGAGTGCGCTGCACGTCAAGAACAGCCGACCGCCGTGCGACTCCAATTGAGCTGCCTGGCAACGTTCCTCACACAGCTGCGATGCTGCGGCCGTCCACTGAACGCTGGTCTGATTCCAGCTGCTCTTACGCACCTGCACATCCGCACGGCACCGCCGGCACGTCACCGACACCATCGGCGCGTCAGCCAGCCGATTGTCGGGGCGGACGGTCATCCGGCCGTGGCCGCGGCCGAGCGGGCGGCGATGTTGGCTTCCACTTCCTTCATCCACGCCTCGGTGGGCCGGGTGGTGTCGAGTTCGAATTCGAAGCGATCCACCATCTCGCGCGTGACATCGGCGGCGTCGACGTAGAACTGCTCGTACCACCGGCGCAGCTGATAGACGGGCCCGTCCTCCTCGACCAGCAGCGGGTTGTCGATCCGGGCCTTGTTGCGCCAGATCTCGACGTCCTGCTCGAAGCCCATCTTGACGAAGTCTCCCAGCGCGACCGCGGTCTGCACTGCCAGTTCGTCGGGCATGCACGCATTCTTCTCGACCACGATGCCGTACTGCAGCACGAAGGAATTCGCATCGATCGGGTAGTGGCAGTTGATCAGCACGGTGCGCTGGTCGAAATCGCCGTAGTGGTAGGTCAGATCGTCGATCATGAACGAAGGGCCGTGGTAGGACGCCAGTGACGTGGTGCCTGTCAACTTGGAGCCTTCGGGGTCGGCGAGGTCGGGGCGCCCCGCGCTTTTCATGTATTGCGTCGCGACATGGCCTTCGAAGATGTTCTTGAAGTGGGTGGGCAGCGAGCCGTGGATGTAGAAGAAGTGCGCCATGTCGACGACGTTGTCGATGATCTCCCGGCAATTGGTGTGCACGACCGTGCTGTACCAATGCCAGTCAGTCCACGCATCGCTGGTGGCGCCCTCGATGCGCGGGATCGTGACATCTGCCGGCGGCGCCTTGCGCTCGGGGTCATTCCAGACGAAGAGCATGCCGTCCTGTTGGAGCGTGGGCCACGACGCCGTGCGCGCCAGGCGCGGGGTGCGCTTGCTGTAGGGCACCAGCTTGCAGCGACCGTCCCCGCCCCACCGCCAATCGTGGAAGGGACAGGCGATCTCGTTGCCCTTGATCGTGCCCTGCGACAGGTCGCCGCCCATGTGACGGCAGTACCCGTCGAGGACGTTGATGACGCCGTCCTCGCCGGCGAAGACCACGAGCTTCTGCCCGAAAGCGTTGATCTGGTGCGGTTGACCGTCGGTGAAATCGCGGATCAGCCCCAGGCAGTGCCACCCCCGCGCGAACCTGGTCGGGACTGAACCTGTCTCGATGAGCCGGATGTCGTCGGCGTCAGCGTGCGTGGTCATCGGATGCCGTCCTTCGATCAGTGCGGTGAACGCGTGTGGCTCCATCCAACCGCGGGCCCTCGCCGTCGTCAGGCACGCGTTCCGCTCACCAGGACACGGGAATTCCGCTGGCGCGAAAGCGCTTATCGTCACCCCCGTGACCGCCCCCCGCCACCAGACCATCCCCGCCGGCTTGACCGTTGCCGACACCGAAGTCGACCTGCTGGTCGTCGGTTCCGGCACTGGTCTCGCAGCCGCCCTCGCTGCGCACGAGCGAGGCCTAACCGTGCTCGTCATCGAGAAATCCGGGGTAGTCGGCGGCTCCACAGCGCGCTCGGGGGGTGCGCTGTGGCTGCCGGCCAGTCCCGTCATCGCCGAGGGTGGGGGAAATGATCCCTCGAGTCGCGCGGAGACCTATCTGCGTGCGGTGGTCGGCGACTCCGCGCCCGAAGCGCGCTCAGCGGCGTACCTGAAGCAGTTGCCCGCCACCGTCGACATGCTGCGGCGTACGACGCCGATGAAGCTGTTCTGGGCCAAGGACTACTCCGACTACCACCCCGAGGCAGCCGGCGGATCCGCGGCCGGACGAACCTGTGAATGCCGTCCTCTGGACACCGCGATGTTGGGCCCGTACCGATCGGCGCTGCGACCGGGGATCATGGAGGTCAGCATTCCCATGCCGACCACCGGAGCCGATTACCGGTGGCTGAACCTGATGAGCCGAGTCCCCCGCAAGGGAATTCCGACCATCGCCAAGCGGTTGGCGCAAGGCGTCGGTGGCTTGCTCCTGGGCCGTCGCTACGCCGCGGGAGGCCAAGCGTTGGCGGCGGGACTGTTCGCCGGCGCCGTCCGCGCCGGCATTCCGATCTGGCTCGACACCACGCTGACGTCTCTGACCACCGAAGGTCCCCGAGTCACCGGCGCTGTCATCGAACACCGCCGCGCCAGCTACACGATCACCGCCCGCCGCGGCGTGGTTCTCGCGGCAGGCGGATTCGACCACGATATGGACATGCGTCATAAGTTCCAGTCGGAAAGCCTTGGTGCTCATCTGAGTTTGGGCGCGGACACCAACACCGGCGACGCCATCCGCATCGGCCAGGACGTCGGCGCGGACATTGCGCTGATGGATCAGTCATGGTGGTTCCCTGCGGTCGCACCGCTGCCCGACGCGGCGCCCGCAGTCTTGCTGGCCGAGCGGTCACTGCCCGGATCGTTCATCGTGAATCAGCACGGGCAGCGGTTCGCCAACGAATCGGCGGACTACATGAGCTTCGGGCAGCGCATCCTGGCTCTCGAGAGCGCCGGCACGCCCGTCGAGACGATGTGGATGGTGTTCGACCAGCAGTACCGCAACAGCTATGTCTTTGCCGCAGAACTGTTCCCACGCATGCCCATTCCGCAGCACTGGTACGACGCGGGCATCGCGGTACGTTCCGAAGACTTCGCCGAACTGGCCGCCAAGATGGGGGTTCCGGTAGGCGACTTCCAGTCGACCGTTACCCGTTTCAACGAAAACGCCTCGGCGGGGCAGGATCCCGATTTCGAACGCGGTCGTAGCGCCTATGATCGCTACTACGGCGACCCCACCATCACCCCGAACCCGAATCTGCGCCCGCTCGTCAAGGGTCCGTTCTACGCGGTCAAGATGGTACTCAGCGATCTCGGCACCTGCGGCGGGTTGCGCGCCGACGAGCACGCGCGGGTACTGCGTGAGGACGGCACTGTCATCGACGGGCTCTACGCCATCGGGAACACTGCAGCCAACGCCTTCGGGCACACCTATCCCGGTGCAGGGGCGACCATCGCTCAGGGATTAGTGTACGGCTACATCGCCGCACTCGACGCCGCGCAACGCCAGCCCGTCCGCGTCTGACGCGTCCGGCTACTCGGCGTCCTCGGCTTCGACCTGCTTCTCGATCTCGTACCAGAACGTTGGATCCGGCCACGGAATCTTGGCGTCCTCACCGACTTTCGGGAACTTGGCTTCGGCCTCGTCGAGATCCTTGATGAGCTTCAAGGTCAGCTCTCGCTCTGAGGTGTAGTAGCGCTCGGCCCAGTCCAGGGCAATCTTGGCATAGGCCCACGACGGGTCCGCTCCCGCCCACCGCGCCTCCTTGGCAGCGTCGCTCTGCATCTGGTCGACGTAGGCGATGTGTTCCTGGAGCATGGCCTTGAGCGCTGCGGGATCGCTCAGGTGGCCAAGTGTGATCCGAAGCAGCGCTGGGTGTTTCAGCGACGGCGGCTCCACCGGAGCTTCGCGAGCCCACTGGGTGGCGGCGTCCAAGCCTGATGGCGTGATCTTGTAGAGCCGGCGGGATCGGGTGCCGTTGTTCTCCACCCGCGAGGTCAGATATCCGCGCTTCTCGAGTTTCTTCAACTCCGAGTAGATCTGGCTGTACGCGGGGCTGCCGTAGTAGAACCGCATGCTCCAGTCGATCCACTTGCGGATGTCGTACCCGGACAGTTCCTGCTCGTAGGAGAGCATGCCCAGCAGTGCCCAGCTGGTGGCGGCCAGCTGCGGCTTGCCCGACGGTTCGGAATCTGTCACTGACCGAGCGTAACAACCCAGGTCATCGGCCTGCATCTGATGAACCGCTGGGCGGGACGGACCATTGCACGCCGGCGTCGCTCCCGACGATCGTTGGGTGGCCACCACCGAAGGGACGCGATCACCATGCAAGCCGACACTTCTGGACCTGCGACACCGTTGCGGCCGGCGCCGCAGGACATGCGCGCTGTGCTCGGGCATTTCTGCACCGGTGTCGCCGTCATCACCGGCCATGACGGCCGTAGTCCGCTGGGTTTCACGTGCCAGTCGGTGACCTCGGTTTCCCTTGACCCGCCCTATGTGTCGTTCTGCCCCGCCCTGTCATCCACCAGCTGGCCGGCGATCCGCGCTACAGGCCGTCTCTGCATCAACGTTCTGGCCGACCATCAGGAAGCCGTCTGCGCGCAGTTCGCCCGCCGATCGGACGATAAGTTCGCCACCGTCGAGTGGAGTCCCGCCGGCAATGGAGCCCCGCGCATCCACGGCGCGCTGGCCACCATCGAGGCCGACGTGGAGTTCGAGCACGGCGCCGGTGATCACACCATCGTCGTCGTCCATGTCACCGCACTTCAGGCGCACAGTGGCCGACCGCTGCTGTTCTACCGCGGTGACTTCGGCGGCTTCGCCGACGGGCCCGTGGGCGAAGCGATGTCGGTGTCGTGAGTGCAGCCGACCACCACGTTCCAGAAGAGCTCTATCGAGGGTTGACCCGGTCGGTGCGCCGACTGGTCGACGTGACGATCCGCAGCGAGGCCGACACCGCCACCCTCACGGCAGCGAAGGCCACGATCGATGACGCCGCAGAAGAGCTGAGCCGAGCGCCACTCGCGGACTACCTAGGGAACCAGCCGGCATCCGACGGGTCGTCTCGCGCCTGGGGCAATGTCGTCATGGGACTGCGCAATCCCTTCGCGCCGCCGCTGATCGTCCACCACGCTCCCGATGGACAGGTCTGGGCAGATGTCGTACTCGGCGCTGCCTACGAGGGTCCGCCCGGACACGTGCACGGCGGGATCTGCGCCTTGCTCCTCGACCACATGTTGGGGGCCACGGCACACGAGTCTGGTCGACCAGCCGTCACCGGAACACTGACCGTCCGCTATGAGGCGGGCACCCCGCTCGGCCCGCTGCACGCCAAAGCACGCATCGACCGCGTCGAGGGTCGCAAAGTCTTCGCGGTCGGGCACCTCGCCACCGAGGCCGGCGTCACGGTCCGAGCGGACGGGGTGTTCTTCCGTCAGGGCTGAACGAGCCGATGAACAGAAAAACAGGCCAGAGACTGTGTCTCTGGCCTGTCCGTCTTGGTGGAGCTGCCGGGAATCGAACCCGGGTCCTACGGCATTCCCTCAAGGCTTCTCCGTGCGCAGTTCGCTATGCCTCTACTCGGATCTCCTGATCACGCGAACAAGTCAGGATGACGATCCCAGTCGCTGTTTGATGTCCCCGTACATCCCGCGACCGGATGTATGGGTGGGTCCCTCTAGCTGATGCCAGGGTCCGGGCCGAGGGCGCTCCCGGTCTGACAGACTCACCGTCGCTTAGGCAGCGAGGGCGAAGTCGCGCTGATTGGAATCGGCGCTTAATTGGTTGCAACGACGCTTACGGTGGTCAATTGCCTGCACCGGCACGCTTCCCTTGATTCGATGCGCGAAGTCGAAACCGTTCAGCCCCTCGCACCCCCGCTGACTTTCAGCAGGAAGGTTCATACTACCGGCCCGTTCAACATGATCCAGTGGGTTTTTAGTCCGCGGGCAGTGCGACATCTTCTCGGGTGTCGCCGCGGACGGCTCCGTACTCGGCGACGATATCGGCGAGCGGCGCCGGCCGGCCGAACAGGTGGCCCTGTGCGAGTCGGCAGCCCGCCGCCAACACCGTCGTCGCCTGATCGGCCGTTTCGATGCCCTCGGCGATCACGTCGAGACCCAGGTCGGCGCACAGTCCCACCACCGACCGGTACAGCGTCAATTCCCGCACGGCCTCTGAGCCCACCGTCAGGCTGCGGTCGAGCTTGACGATGTCGATCGGCAACGCGTGCAGATACGCCAGGGAGTTGTATCCGGCACCGAAGTCGTCGAGGGCGACACGTGCCCCCATCCCGTTGAACCGGTCGATCTGGGCGGCCGCACCGACCAGGTCCACGATGGGCAGCGTTTCCGTGATTTCCAGCACCAGGCGTCCCGGTTCGACGTCGCACACCGACAGGGTTCGCCGGACGTTGTCCTCGAATCCTGGATGACCCAGCCTGGACGCCCCGATGTTGACGTGGACGTCGACGTCGAGGCCGGTACCGGCCACCTGGGTGCAGGCCAAGTGCAGCACCATCTCGTCGAGCACGGCCCCCAGACCCGCAGATTCTGCCGCCGCGACGAACGTCTCGGGCGGGATCTGCAGACCGGTGGGGGTCGTCCACCGGGCCAGCGCCTCCACCGCGACCAGCTTTTCGTCGGGTAGGGCGACGATGGGTTGGTAGAGCAGGCTGAAACCGGCCGGCACCCCACCGGCGGCGGCGCGCAACGTGGACGGGAAGTCCGCATGCAGCCCGGCCGAGGGTTGGTACACCACCACGGTGTTCTTGCCGAGTCGCTTGCCTGCATACATCGAGATGTCGGCCTGCCGGAGCAGATCGTCCGAGCTCAGCGCGCTGGGCCCAACTCCCGAATGCACCAGGCCCATGCTCGCCCGCACTCTCAACGACCAGCCGTGCAACGGGAACGGGTCCCGCAGCGCGATCCGGAGCCGATCGGCGACGACGTCGGGGTGCTCCGCTTCAGCGTCGATCAGTATCGCGAACTCGTCACCGCCGATGCGCGCGAGGATGTCGGCCTCGGACAGGCATTTCTGCAGCCGCTCCCCGACGGCGCGCAGGAGTTCGTCACCGGCCGCGTGCCCGTACCGGTCATTGACGTCTTTGAAGTCGTCGAGGTCGACGAAGATCAGTCCGAATTCGCCGTCGCGCATCGCGGCCTCGAGTCGCTGAGCGAACAAGAGCCGGTTGGGCAGCCCGGTCAGCGCATCGTGCATGACCTGATGGGCGAGGCGCCGCTGCACCTCGTAGAGCCTGCGGGTCAACAGGCGCTGCTGCCCCATCGCCACGACCTGCCGCGCCGCCACCAGGACCACCATGACGACCGCGGTGGCGACCACCATCGGGCCCAACTCGTTGCCCGTGAGGATGTGGAACGCCAACAGCACCGTGATGCCGAGAAACCCGGAGTACGGCAGCACCAGCTGCGCCCAGTCGATGAGTCGCGATGCCGTCGTCGGCACCGGCTCGGGATCGCGGGGTCGCATCGACAGCGCGACGAACAGCGGCCCCAGCGCCAAGCCCATCTCGCCCCACATCGCCGCGCCGTGCATGCCCAGTGTGTCGAAATAGGCGACCACCCGATCGGAGGCCGCGATCAGCACGAGTCCACTGCCCAGCTGCAGGTAGTTGACGCGGTACGGATGTTCGGCGTGATACACCATGCCGGTCACGGCGGCGACGACCACGACGACGATCTCGGCCAGCGCGAAGGGAACCTGCACCGCCGCACTGTCGATTCGTGGAAACGACGACGTCGACGGATCGCCCAGGCCGAAGATGACCAGGATCGCGAAGGAAGCGGCAGCCACCAATCCGTCCAGCAGCGTCAGCGCCGCAGCGTGTCGCAGCGACCCGTCGCGCGGTACGGAGAGCCGGCCCCCGCGCAGCGCCAACACCAGCACCGACGCCAAGCTCAGCGGCGGGAACAGCCAGTAGAACGCCACCCACACCGGGAACGAATCGGTGCCGAGCAGCCACCAGCACGCCTCACCCGCCAGCAGACTTGCGATGGCACCGATGGCCAGCAGACGCCACCACCGAGCGGTGCCGTGCACCCGCCGCACGACGAGTAGGCCGTAGCCGATGGCGCCCACAGAGGTGCAGCACATGACCGCCGCGGCGATTCGGTGGGACACCTCATCACCCCAGGGCGCGAACGTATTGACCGCCAACAGCGCGGTGACGGCAACGACAAGCGAGACACGCGCCCCGAACCCCGTACGGCCACCTCCCTCGACTGACGACACGCGCGTCGGCTACCCGCGCTAGAAGTAGCTAACCAGCGGCGATCAGCGCGACGGAGGCGAACGCGAGAATCATTCCGAACACCTGCGAGCGAGTGACGGACTCCCGCAGGACCGCCACCGCGAGCGCCACGGTCGCCGCCGGGTACAGCGCCACCAACACACCCGTCAAGGACAGCAGCGACGAGTGCAGCGCGAGCAGGGTCGCCACGTTGGCCACGGTGTCGAGCACGCCGGCGAGCAGCGCCAGCCGCAGCGGAACCCCACGCACCAGCACGAAGTTCGCGGTCAGCAGCGCAGCGATCATGACGATGGCCGTCGCCGCCAACCGCCCGAACACCAGCGGCCAGAGTCCCGCCGACACTGGTACTTGATCGAGGATCACGAAGTTCATGCCGAACGCGATGCCCGACCCGACCGTCAACCAGGCGACCTTGACGGTGAACCGGTGCGGGCTCGGATCGCCGTCGAGGTTCTCCGCCTGCCGGCTGACCATGACGACCGCGACCAGCGCTACGACCACGCCCACAAGGGCGAGTGCGCTGGGCCGCTCCCCCAACGCCACGCCGAAACCCACCGGCACGGCCGCGACCAGCACCGATGTCATGGGCGACACCACCGAGATGGGCCCGGACCCCAGAGCGGCATAGAACCACCACACCCCGAACGCCTGGCCCACGCCCGCGAACAGTCCCCACAGCACCGCGGCCCGGCTCAGCTCACCGCCCACTGGCACGGCGACGACGGTCAGCAGAATCAGCGCCAGCGGATAGGACAGGACGACCACCCGCAACGCTGCGACGCGGCGCGACGCGAACCCGCCGACGAAGTCGCTGACGCCGTAGCCCAGCGCCGCGATCAGCGCACTGAGAATCCCGGTCAGGAGGTCATGCCCTTGACGCGGCGTCCCAGCTCGCGGGTGACCTCACGCTCGGCGTCTCGGCGCGCCAGATCCTGACGCTTGTCGTGTGCTTGCTTACCGCGGGCCAGCGCGAGCTCGACCTTGACCTTGCCGCCGGTGAAGTAGAGCGACAGCGGCACCAGGGTCAGGTTCCCGTCGCGGGTCTTCCCCACCAGCGTGTCGATCTCTCGCCGGTGCAGCAGCAGCTTGCGGTTACGTCGCGGGGCGTGGTTGGTCCAGGTGCCGTGGTGATACTCCGGAATGTGCAGATTGCGCAGCCAGATCTCGCCGTCGTCGACGGTGGCGAAGGCATCGGCCAGCGACGCCTGCCCCTCCCGCAGACTCTTGACCTCGGTGCCCATCAGCGCGACGCCGGCCTCGAAGGTCTCGAGGATCGAGAAGTTGTGGCGGGCTTTGCGGTTCGTCGCCACCACCTGGTTGTTGGTGTCTTTGACGCCTTTGGTCTTCTTCGCCATCGCTACCGCCGCACGTAGAGACGCAACGTGACGTATGAGGTGATGCCGGACATCGCGAGGCCGAGCAGCAACATCCACGGCGCGCTGTAGTAGAGCACGTCCGCGTAGTCCACCCTGGCGATCAGATTTGCTTGATAGAACTGGTTGAGCGCGCTCTCCAGGAACAGTGCCCGCACCGCGATCAACCCCGCGATCGCGATCACCACCCCGACGAAGGCCGCCAGCATCGCCTCCAGAAGGAACGGTAGCTGGGTGTACCAGCGGGTGGCGCCGACCAAGCGCATGATCCCGATCTCGGTGCGGCGGGTGTACGCCGCGACCTGAACCATGTTGGCGATCAACAGCACCGCTCCGATGGCCTGCACCAGCGCCACCGCGAACGCGACGTTGCTGATGCCGTCGAGGACCGCGAACAGCCGGTCGATCAGGTCCTTCTGGTTCAACACGTTGAGCACGCCGGGCTGGCCGATCATCGCGTCGTCGAAGTCCTTGTGCTGCTCGGGATCGTCGAGCTTGACGACGAACGACGCGGGGAACGCATCCTTGCCCGCGACGTCCTTGTACTGCGGGAACTTTCGGATCGCGTCGTCGTAGGCCTCGTCGCGGTTGAGGAAGCGCACCGAACGGACGTCGTCGCGATCCTCGATGGTCTGGCGCAGCGCCTTGCAGGGATCCGCGTCACAGGTCGGGTCGTTGGCCGACACGTCGTTGGTGAGGAAGACCTGGCTCTCCACGCGGTCGAGGTAAATGGCACGGGATTGGTCGGCGAGCCGCACGACCAGAAGACCGCCACCGAACAGCCCGATCGAGATCGCGGTGGTGAGCACCATCGCGATCGTCATGGTGACGTTGCGACGAAGGCCGGTCAGGACTTCGTTGACGAGGAAGCCGAAGCGCACTAGCGATCCATTCCGTAGACGCCGCGCTGTTCGTCGCGAACCAGCCGGCCGAGTTCGAGTTCGACGACCCGCTGACGCATGGAGTCGACGATGTGGTGGTCGTGGGTGGCCATCAGCACCGTCGTGCCGGTGCGGTTGATCCGCTCGAGCAGATCCATGATGTCCTTGCTGGTGTCCGGGTCGAGGTTGCCGGTCGGCTCGTCGGCCAACAGCACCAGCGGCCGATTGACGAACGCGCGGGCGATGGCCACCCGCTGCTGCTCGCCGCCGGACAACTCGGCGGGCAGCCGGTTGGCCTTTCCCGACAAGCCGACCATCTCGAGCACGTCGGGCACCACCCGGTTTATGGTGTCGGACCGCTTGCCGATCACCTCGAGCGCGAACGCCACGTTCTCGAACACCGTCTTCTGCTGCAACAGCCGGAAATCCTGGAACACACAGCCGATGACCTGCCGCAAGCCGGGGATGTGCCGGCCGGACAGCTTGTTCACATGGAACTTGGAGACTCGGATGTCGCCGGTGGACGGGTGCTCCTCGCCCAGCAGCAGACGCATGAACGTGGATTTGCCAGAGCCGGACGGACCGATGAGGAAGACGAACTCACCCTTGTCGATCTTCAGCGAGACGTTGTCGAGGGCGGGACGCGCCGACGACTTGTACTGCTTGGAGACATGGTCGAGGGTGATCATCACGGCACGCCAGTGTAGCGGGGAGGAATGCGGTCACCACATCGCCGGACGGGGCGACGCGGGCTCACTGAGGCGGCTCTGGGGTCGTGATCGCGGGTGGGCCGGGTGGCGGCACCGACGTCGGTGCCAGCAGCGGCGGCGCCTGCGTCAACGTGATCGGACCGAGCGGACCGGAACCGTCGGGATCGATGACGGTGGTCGTCGCACCGCCGGGCGCCGTGCCGGTCGTGGTGGGTGACGTCGTGGCGCCGTCGGACTCCGACGGCGACGGAGTGGACGTGGGCGTCGGCGAAGGAGTTGTCGTGGTGGTCGTCGTCGGGCTGGTGGTGGTCGTGGTCTCCCGCGGTGCGACGTTGGTGCGGGGCACCCACGTGTAGTTGGGGTCGGGCACGAAACCGGGCGGCACCACCTGCCCCGTCGAATCCTGCGGTGTGGCCGCGGGCTCGGGGGCATAGGTCTGGTTGACCCAGTACAGCGCGATGAAGGCGACGAGCAACACGACGGTGGAGGCCCGGACCTTGCCGCCGAAGAGGTAGACCCGCGAATGGCGGTCGCGCCGCCGCAACTTGTTGACGAACTCGGGCGTTTTCACGACGTGCGCTCCGCTCTCGCGGGCTCGGCGGCCTCGTGGGGGCCCTCGCCGGTGGCGCTGATGTTGCTCACCGTCGGAGTGTGCTCCTGGGTCGCGATACCGGCCGTCGCCAGCGCGGCGATGATCAGGATGCGCAGGCGGCGACCGACCTCGAACTGCTTGCCGGGAAGTGTGCGGGCCACCATCCGCAGGTTCACCGTGTCGAGCTCGATGCTCTCCACACCCATCAGCTGCGGGGTGTCCAGCAGCAGCGCGCGCAGTCCCGGGTCGTCCATCGCCCGCTCGCCGACCCGGTGCAGGACCTCGTTGACGCTGTTGAGGTCCGCGGTGGTGGGCACCGGGATGTCGACGACCGCGCGCGCCCAGTCCTTCGACATGTTCAGCGAGCGCACGATGTTGCCGTTGGGCACCGTCCACACCTCGCCTTCGCTGGTGCGCAGCTTGGTCACCCGCAGCGTGACCTCCTCCACGGTTCCCTCGGCCGCCTCCGGCGCCCCGAGCATGTTGACCTGCACCAGGTCGCCGAAGCCGTACTGGCGTTCGGTGATGATGAAGAAACCGGCCAGCAGATCCTGCACGAGCTTCTGGGCACCGAAACCGAGCGCCGCGCCGATGACTGCGGCCGGTGCGACCAGCGAACTGACCGGGATCGCCAGGATGTCGGTGATCTGGACACCGACCATGACGAACAGCAGCGCGACGGACACCCAGGAGATCACCGAGGCCACTGCCTGCCGATGCTTGGCACTCTCGGTGCGGACCAGTTGGTCGCTCTCCTGGTACTGCGCATCGATGCGACGGGTGACCCGCTGAGCGGTCCAGTTGATGAACCGGGCGGCCAGCAGGCCGCCGATCAGAAGCAGCGCGATCGGCACGCCGCGGCCGAGGATCCAGACACCGGTTTCGCCGGCCCAGAATCCTCGCCACCCGTCGGACAGGCTGAGCGCGAGCACCGTGTTAGTCGTCATCTTTCCTGTTACGCCACCGGATCCCGGCCTCGAGGAACCCGTCGATGTCGCCGTCGAGGACAGCGCCCGGGTTGCCGACCTCGTATTCGGTGCGGAGGTCTTTCACCATCTGATAGGGGTGCAGAACGTAGGACCTCATCTGGTTACCCCAGGAACTGCCGCTGTCACTTTTGAGCGCATCGAGTTCGGCGCGTTCCTCCTGCCGTTTGCGTTCGAGCAGCTTGGCCTGAAGAACGCGCATCGCCGACACCTTGTTCTGCAGCTGCGATTTCTCGTTCTGGCAGGTGACGACGATGCCGGTGGGGATGTGAGTCAGCCGGACCGCCGAGTCGGTGGTGTTCACCGACTGCCCGCCGGGCCCGCTCGAGCGGTACACGTCGACGCGCACGTCCTGCTCGGGGATGTCGATGTGGTCGGTGGTCTCGGTGACCGGCAGAACCTCCACCTCGGCGAACGACGTCTGGCGGCGCCCCTGGTTGTCGAACGGGCTGATCCGAACCAATCGATGCGTGCCCTGCTCAACCGACAGCGTGCCGTAGGCGAACGGTGCGTGCACGGCGAAGGTCGCGCTCTTGATGCCGGCCTCCTCGGCGTACGACGTGTCGTAGACCTCGACGGGGTACTTGTGCTGCTCGGCCCATCGGATGTACATCCGCATCAGCATTTCCGCCCAGTCGGCGGCGTCCACGCCCCCGGCGCCCGAACGGATGTTGACCAGCGCCTCCCGCTCGTCGTACTCGCCGGAGAGCAGGGTGCGCACCTCGAGCGCCTCGATGTCCTCGCGCAACTGCCGCAGCTCCGCGTCGGCCTCTGACACGGCCGAGGCGACCGCCTCGCCCTCCTCCTCGGCGGCGAGTTCGTAGAGCACCGGCAGATCCTCGACCCGCTGCCGCAGCTCCTCGACCCGGCGCAGCTCGTTCTGGGCGTGCGACAGGTCGCTGGTCACCTTCTGGCCCCGCGCCTGGTCATCCCACAGCTTCGGGTCGGACGCCTCCTCCTCGAGCTGCGCGATGCGCCCGCGAAGGCCCTCGACGTCGAGAACACGCTCCACAGTGGTGAGCGTGGAGTCGAGGGCTGCGATATCGGCTTGCCGGTCAGGATCCACGGGAGTTCAGGGTACCGGTCCGCGCGTTCTCCTCGACCGACGCCGACCGCGTTCTAGCATCGGGAGGCAACCTCGTCCGGCCGCGACGCGACAGCCCCCTGCGCGTGGCCGGGCCGCGACAGAAGGCAGCCCACATGCCCCCAATGCGTCCGTACCATGTGGCGATCGTCGGCTCGGGACCGTCCGGGTTCTTCGCCGCCGCCGCCCTGTTGAAGGCCGCCGACGGCGAGGACCTCGGCCGCAACGTCTGCGTCGACATGCTCGAGATGCTGCCCACCCCGTGGGGTCTGGTCCGATCGGGTGTCGCGCCCGACCATCCGAAGATCAAGTCGATCTCCGCGCAGTTCGACAAGATCGCCGCCGACCCGCGATTCCGGTTCTTCGGCAACGTCGTGGTCGGCGAGCACGTCCAACCCGCCGAACTCGCGCAGACCTACGACGCGGTGATCTACGCCAACGGCGCCCAATCCGACCGTCCGCTGGGCATCCCGGGTGAGGACCTGCCGGGCAGTGTCGCCGCGGTCGATTTCGTCGGCTGGTACAACGCACACCCGCATTACCAATCGATGGCCCCCGACATCTCGTGCGGCCGCGCGGTGGTGGTCGGTAACGGCAACGTGGCCATCGACGTGGCCCGCATCCTGGTCAGCGATCCGGATCTGCTGGCCGAGACCGACATCGCCGACCACGCGCTGGACTCCCTGCGCGAGCGCGGGGTGGAGGAGGTGCTCGTGATCGGCCGCCGCGGTCCGCTGCAGGCGCCGTTCACGACGCTGGAATTGCGCGAACTCGGTGAGCTGGAGGCGCTCGGTGACGTCGACGTGATCGTCGACCCGGCCGAGTTCGCCGACATCACCGACGCCGACCTCGACGACGCAGGCAAGACCGTGCGCAACAACATCAAGGTGCTGCGCGCCTACGGCGAGAAGGAGCTCACGGGCGCCAAGCGGCGGATCGTCTTCCGGTTCCGCACCTCACCGATCGAGATCAAGGGCGACGGCAAGGTCGAGTCGATCGTGCTGGGCCGCAACGAGTTGGTGCGCGGCGACGACGGCCGGGTGTCTGCCCGCGACACCGGTGAGCGCGAGGAAGTGCCCGCCCAGCTGGTCGTGCGCGCGGTCGGATACCGCGGCGTCCCGATGCCAGGTCTGCCGTTCGACGATCGGTCGGGCACGATCCCGCACACCGACGGGCGGATCGAGGGAAGCCGCAACGAGTACGTCGTCGGGTGGATCAAGCGCGGCCCCACCGGCGTGATCGGAAGCAACAAGAGCGATTCGGCCGACACCGTCCACACTCTGCTCGCCGACCTGCAGGCCGCCGAGCCGACCGACCGCGGCGAGGACCACGCCGCGAACGTCGAGCAGTGGCTACTCGACCGTCAGCCCAAGCTGGTCACCAACGATCACTGGCGGCTGATCGACGCGCACGAGCGAAGCACCGGCCAGGGGTCGGGGCGCCCGCGGATCAAGCTGACCAGCGTGGAGGAGTTACTCCGGATTGGGCACGGGTGAGCCGAACGCCCACTTCTCCGGATTGCGGGGCGAGTACACCACGTCCATGAGCTGGCCCATCGTCGGCCAGGCGGTCACGTCGACGACCATCCGGGTGTAGACGGTGTACTCGTTGACGGTGGGGCCGTTGATGACGCCGGTGATCGTCACGTACTGCTCCCCGGTCACGTCGTCGGGGCGCGGACTCACCCCGGTGACCAGGAGTGTGCCCGGCACCCAGTCGTTGCCCACGCCGCGCTTGCGCATGATCCGGGGCGCTGCGACGAGCACGATGGCGCCGATGATCAACAGCATGATCGCGAGTTCAACCACACCGCCATGGTAGGACTCCACATATGAGCACCGATTCCCCTGACGTCGCCGACGACCTCGCCCTGGCCCTCACGTTGGCCGGGGAGGCCGATGCGCTGACGATGCAGCGCTTCGGTGCGGTGGATCTGCGCGTCGAGACGAAGCCGGACATGACCCCGGCCACCGACGCCGATCTGGACGCCGAGAGGTTGTTGCGGGACCGGTTGGCCCAGCAACGCCCCGCCGACTCGGTGTTCGGCGAGGAGTTCGGCGGCACGACGGAGTTCGCGGGCCGGCAGTGGGTCGTCGACCCGATCGACGGAACCAAGAACTTCGTCCGCGGCGTGCCGGTGTGGGCGACGTTGATCGCGCTGCTCGTCGACGGTGTGCCCCAGGTCGGCGTGGTGAGCGCACCCGCGCTGGCGCGGCGCTGGTGGGCCGGGAGCGGCCAGGGTGCCTTCACCTCTTTTTCCGGACCCGCGAGCGCGACGCGCCCCATCTCGGTCTCCGGCGTGGCCGACCTCGGCTCGGCCAGCCTCTCCTACTCCGATCTGACCACCGGGTGGGAGGCCGCGCGCTCGACGTTCGTCGATCTCACCGACGCGGTCTGGCGCACCCGCGGCTACGGCGACTTCTGGTCGTACTGCCTGGTGGCCGAGGGCGCTGTCGACGTCGCGGTGGAACCGGAGGTCAAGCTGTGGGACCTCGCCCCGCTCGACATCCTGGTCCGAGAGGCCGGCGGCCGGTTCACCGACCTCTCCGCCCGGCCGGGGCCGCACGGTGGCAGCGCCGTGGCCACCAACGGGCTGTTGCACGACGCGGTACTCGCCGCGCTTGTGAAATAGGCAACAATCGACCGACCTTACTCAATAGTCAGTTCCGATACCTTACTCTGGAGTCAGTTGCGCATCTGCGCTCATCCGATCCCACTGGAGGCAGCTGACCGATGACGAACACCCTGCCGTCCAAGCGAAGCGGCCAGGAAAGCGCCGTGGGCTTGCGTAAGCACAAGCGTTCTGCGACCGATATCGGCATCGCGCTGCTCACGCCCCTGATCGGGCAGGAGTTCCTCGACAAGTACAACCTGCGTGACCCGCTCAACCGTGGCCTGAAATACGGCGTTAAACACGCGTTCTCCGCCGCGGGCGCCACCACGCGCCAGTTCAAGCGCGTACAGAGTCTCGGCAAGCCCGCGACGCGGCTGAAGCCCAGCGGCGCCGACTACTTCGACCTCACCCCCGACGACGACCAGAAGATGATCGTCTCGACCGTCGAGGAATTCGCCGAGGAGATCCTGCGTCCGGCCGCACACGACGCCGACGCTGCGGCCGCCTATCCCCCGGACCTGATCACCAAGGCCGCCGAACTGGGCGTCACCGCGATCAACATCCCCGAGGACTTCGACGGCATCGCCGAGCACCGCAGCACCGTCACCAACGCGTTGGTGGCCGAGGCGCTCGCCTACGGCGACATGGGTCTGGCGCTGCCCATCCTGGCGCCCGGCGGCGTGGCGTCGGCCCTGACCCACTGGGGAAGCGCCGACCAGCAGGCGACCTACCTGCCGGAATTCGCAGGCGAGAACGTGCCGCAGGCGTGTGTGGCGATCGCCGAACCGCACCCGCTGTTCGACCCGACCTCGCTCAAGACGACCGCGGTGCGCACCCCCAGCGGTTACCGGCTCGACGGCGTCAAATCGCTGGTACCGGCGGCCGCCGACGCGGAACTGTTCGTTATCGCCGCGCAGCTGAACGGCAAGCCGACGCTGTTCCTGGTCGAGTCGTCGGCCGGCGGGGTGACGGTCACCCCCGATCCCAGCATGGGCATCCGGGCGGCTGCGCTCGGTCGAGTCGAACTCGACAAGGTCACCGTGCCGCTGAGCGCTCGCCTCGGCGAAGACGTCAGCGAGGCCGAGCACGACAGCAATTACTCCGAGGCGATCGCGCTGTCGCGGCTGGGGTGGGCAGCGCTGGCGGTCGGCACCTCGCACGCCGTTCTCGACTACGTCGTCCCCTACGTCAAGGAGCGCGAAGCGTTCGGCGAACCGATTGCCCACCGACAGTCGGTGGCGTTCATGTGCGCCAACATCGCGATCGAGTTGGACGGTCTGCGGTTGATCACCTGGCGCGGCGCCGCGCGCGCCGAACAGGGACTCTCGTTCGCGCGCGAAGCGGCGCTGGCCAAGAAGCTGGGCACCGACAAGGGCATGCAGATCGGCCTCGACGGCGTGCAGTTGCTGGGCGGCCACGGCTACACGAAGGAACATCCGGTCGAGCGGTGGTACCGCGACCTGCGTGCTCTCGGCGTCGCCGAGGGTGTCGTGGTCCTCTAGCAGCAGCATTTCACTAGGAAGGCGAACCAACATGGCGATCAATCTGGAAATGCCGAAGAAGCTGCAGGCGGTCATCGAGAAGGGCCACCAGGGCGCGGCAGAGATGCTGCGACCGATCTCGCGCAAGTACGACCTGCGCGAGCACGACTACCCCGTCGAGCTCGACACACTGGCGACCCTCTTCGAGGGCATCTCGGAAGCGAACACGATCTCGTTCGCCGGCGCCGAGGCGTTCAGCAAGGACGGCGACGGGCCGAAGGGAAACATCAACGGCGCCAACATGTCTGCGCTTCTCAACGCGCTCGAGGTGAGCTGGGGCGATGTCGCGTTGCTGCTGTCGGTGCCCTATCAGGGCCTCGGCAACGCGGCGATCTCCAGCGTGGCCACCCCCGAACAGCTGGAGCGGTTGGGCAAGGTGTGGGCCGCGATGGCCATCACCGAGCCCGGGTTCGGCTCGGACTCCGCGGCGGTGACGACGACGGCCGTCCTCGACGGAGACGAGTACGTCATCAACGGCGAGAAGATCTATGTGACCGCCGGATCGCGTGCCACCCACATCGTGGTGTGGGCGACGCTGGACAAGTCCAAGGGACGTGCGGCGATCAAGTCGTTCATCGTGCCGCGCGACCATCCCGGGGTGACCGTGGAGCGGCTGGAGAACAAGCTCGGCATCAAGGCCTCCGACACGGCGGCGATCCGGTTCGAGAACGCCCGCATCCCGAAGGACAACCTGCTCGGCAGCCCGGAGATCCAGGTGGACAAGGGCTTCGCCGGAGTGATGGAAACCTTCGACAACACCCGGCCGATCGTGGCGGCGATGGCCGTGGGTGTCGCCCGCGCGGCGCTGGAGGAGCTGCGCACGATCCTCACCGACGCCGGCATCGAGATCTCCTACGACAAGCCCGCACACGCCCAGAGCGCCGCGGCGGCGGAATTCCTGCGGATGGAGGCCGACTGGGAGGCCGGCTACCTGCTGACCGTGCGCTCGGCATGGCAGGCCGACAACAAGATCCCGAATTCCAAAGAAGCGTCGATGGGCAAGGCCAAGGCCGCCCGGGTGGGCACCGACATCACCCTCAAGGCCGTCGAAATGGCAGGCACCACAGGCTATTCCGAACAGACTCTGCTGGAGAAGTGGGCCCGCGACTCGAAGATCCTCGACATCTTCGAGGGCACCCAGCAGATCCAGCAGCTCGTCGTGGCCCGCCGCCTGCTCGGCTTGTCCTCGGCCGAATTGAAGTAGGTCGCCCCCGGGTGACGCCGGTCAGAACCCGTCGTGCACGACCACGCGGGTTCGACCGGTGACGCCGCCGCCGACGATGGTCTTCAGCACCTCGTCGACGCGGCGAACCGGTACGTCGGTGGTGACACGCGCGAGATGACGTGGGGCGAGGCCGGATTCGATCTGCGCCCAGACCTCGCGGCGCCGGGCGATCGGCAACAGAACCGAGTCGATCCCCGCCAGCGTCACCCCGCGCAGGATGAAGGGCATCACCGTCGCGGGCAGGTCGGGTGACCCCGCCAGGCCGGAGATCGCGGCCACCCCACCGTATTTCAGTGTGCTGAGGGCGTAGGCCAGTGTGGGCCCGCCGACGCAGTCCACCACCGCGGCCCAGTGCGCCTTGCCCAGCGCCCGGACCTTTTCATCGGGACCGGGTACACGGTCGATGACCTCGGAGGCGCCGAGATCACGCAGCAGGTCGCGCGCCTGCGCCTTGCCCGTCGACGCCACCACCTCGTAGCCCAGACCGGCCAGCAAGTCGACGCTGACACTGCCCACTCCCCCGGTGGCGCCGGTGACCAGCACCGGTCCGTCGCCGGGTTGCACCCCGTGGCCACGCAGCGCATCGACGCTCAGCGCGGCGGTGAAGCCGGCCGTGCCGATGGCGGCGGCGTCGGCCGTGCTCATCGTCCCGAGCTTGACCAGATAGTCGGCCGGGTACCGGGCGACCTGGGCGTAGCCGCCGTGCCGTCCGGTGCCGATGTCCTGGCCGTGAGCGAACACGGTGTCGCCGACGGCGAACTCCTGTGACGTGCTGGCGGTGACCGTTCCGGCGACGTCGATGCCGGGGATCAGCGGATAGGCCCGCGCCACGCCACCTTTGGGCGTGACGGCGAGCGCGTCCTTGTAGTTGACGCTGGAGTACTCGACGTGGATCTCGACATCGCCGTTGGGCAGGAACGACTCGTCCACCACCTCGTGACGCAGCACGATGCCGCCCTCGCCGTCCTCATGCGCCACCATCGCGTTGATCTCGGTCATGTCGCCACGATAGCCACCACTGGACAACGAGGAAGCCCCCGGCCGCAGTCGGCCGGGGGCTTCGTCGATCTCTGGTCGATCTCTGGTCGGTGACTATCCGACGAGGTGCGAGATCAGGTCGGGCTTCATGGTCTGCAGCTCGCGACCCCAGTACGCCCAGTTGTGCGTGCCGTTGTTCGGGAAGTTGAACACACCGTTGTTGCCGCCGGCGGCGACGTAGTTGTCCTGGAACGTCCGGTTGGTGCGGATGGTCAGGCCCTCGAGGAACGTGGCGGGCAGATCGCCGCCGCCGAGCTCGTTGGGCTGGCCGTTGCCGCAGTACACCCAGATCCGGGTGTTGTTCGCGACCAGGTTCGGGATCTGCACCATCGGATCGTTGTACTTCCACGCCGGATCGGTCTCGGCGGGGCCCCACATGTCGTTGGCCTTGTAGCCACCGGCGTCACCCATCGAGATGTTGATCAGGCCGGGCCACCAGCCCTCGGACGGGTTCAGGAAGCCCGACATCGAACCGGCGTAGGTGAACTGAGCCGGGTGGTGCGCCGCGAGCACCAGCGAGGCGCTGCCCGCCATCGACAGACCCACGGCGGCGCTGCCGGTCGGCTTCACCTGGCGCTGCGAGGACAGGAAGTTCGGCAGCTCCTGGGTCAGGAAGGTCTCCCAGTTGTAGGTCAGGCACCCGTTCTTACCGCAGGCGGGCTTGTACCAGTTCGAGTAGAAGCTGGACTGGCCGCCGACGGGCATGACCACCGAGATCCCGGAGTCGAGGTACCACTCGAACGCCTGGGTGTTGATGTCCCAGCCGTTGAAGTCGTCCTGGGCGCGCAGGCCGTCGAGGAGATAGAGCGCCGGCGAGTTCGGGCCGCCGCTCTGGAACTGCACCTTGATGTCACGGCCCATCGACGGCGAGGGCACCATCAGGTACTCCACCGGCAGGCCCGGCCGCGAGAACGCCCCGGCGGTCGCCGATCCCCCGGCGAAGCCGATGATGCCCGGCAGCAAAATCGCGGCGAATGCGGCGATGCCGAGACGGCGTGCCCACGGGCCACGAACCCTGTCAAGAAGTCTCATTCGGTCATTCCACCCATCTTCGGTGTACCGCGCGTGGCGGTTCGTCCTGCGGTTTCCCGTGCGGTCGCCGACACCACAGCGATGTCTTCACCGCGTTGTGGCGCCATCCCGAAGATGCCCTGACGGCGCGGGATGGGCCGAGAAGAGTTCAGTTGTAGCGGTTGCAGTAAAACATGTGACCACGAACCGACAAAGTCCGGGCACGGCGAACACGCCGGTTTCCTCCCGGAACGCTACCTGGGATTCCGGCGCACCGCCCAGTCGGGCAGCAGCACGTGCAGTCGAACTCGCACTTCTACCCCACGCCGGACACTTCGCGCAGTGACGGCGCTCACATCGGCGTCCCGCATAGTCTCCGGTGATGGCGAAAGGCGCTTCGGAAGCCCGCCGGCTGACCGCCGACGATTGGATCGAAGCCGGCTACGCACTGGTTGCCGATGCCGGTGTGGAGGCACTCAAACTGGACCGGCTGTGCGCCCACCTCGGTGTCACGAAGGGCAGTTTCTACTGGCACTTCGCCGACATGGCTGCGTTCCGGTCGGCCTTGATCCGCGCGTGGGCGGAGTTGCGCGACCGTGACCGCAGCGGGTTCGCCGAGCTGTCGACGGCGCCACCGCGGGAGCGGCTACGCCTCATGATGGCGTCCCTGCGCGGTGAGCGTCAGCGCAGCCTGGAAAGGGCGATGCGGGAGTGGGCCCGCACCGACAGTCATGTGGCCGAGAGTGTGCGCGCGTCCGACCAGAGGGTTCTCTCGGCGGTCAGGCAGGCGTATCGCGATGCCGGCTTCGCCGCCGCCGACGCCGACATGCGCGCGCACGCCACCTTCGCGGCGGGGATCGGGTTCCTGCACCTCTCGGACGGTCCTGCCGACCCCCGGATGGTCCGCCAGCAGGAGGACTTCCTCGACCTGATGCTCCGCCCCTGACTTCCATACCAAAAAGTATGTTACGGTCGCCGCGTGGCCTCGACGATCGCGCCCGAAACCACGCTCACCCCCGAGTTCGTGTCCCGCCTCGCCGAGCGGGCCGGTGAGGCGGAGCGCTCCCGAAGGCTGCCGGCGGACACTCTGGCCGAGGCCACCGCCGCGGGATTGTTCGACCTGCTCGTACCCGCCCGCTACGGCGGCCGGCAGGCGCCGTTTCCGGCGATTCTCGACCCGGTCCGGCAGATGGCGCACGGCTGCGCGTCCAGCGCATGGACGCTCGGCTTCTACGCCCTGCACAACTGGATGCTGGCTCTCTTCGACGAGCGAGCCCAGCAGGAAGCATTCGGGACCCGCCCGTTCCTGGCCCCGGCACCGCTGGCACCCACGGGCCGCGGCGTGGACTGCGCGGGCGGGATACGGCTCACCGGCCGCTGGTCGTGGGCGACGGGGGTGATGGACGGCAACTGGATCATGGTCGGGGCCCTACGCGAGACCGTCGACGGCGGCGACAAGACGATCCAGCCGGTGCTGGCGCTGCTGCCGATGGTCGATGCTCGCGTGGTGGACGTCTGGCACACCGACGGTATGCGCGCCACCGGCTCCCATGACGTGGTGATCGACGACGTCTTCGTCCCACACCATCGGTTGATCGCGGTGGCCGACATCTACTCCGGTAACGCTCCGGGTGCCGCGCTGCACGACAGTCCCACCTATCGGTGGCCGATGGTTCCCGCGCTGGCGCTGCTCGCGGCCATGCCGGCACTGGGCAGCGCCGAACGCGCCGCGGAGATCTACGCCTCCCGCCTCGCTGACCGCTTCCTCGCCTACGAGGGCGTGCTCCAGAAGGACAAGCCCGTGGCTGCGCTGCGACTGGGCGATGCGCAGGTACGTCTGCGGGCACTGCGGGGATTGCTCGCCGACACCGTCGACGAGATCGAGCAGATGGTCACGGCCGGGGAGCCGGTGGGCCGTCCGGTGCGTGGCCGGGCCCGCCTGGCCGCCGCACGCATCGTCCACGAGTCCAAGTCCGTCGTCGCCGATCTGCTCGAGGCCTCCGGCGCCGGGGCCCACTTCCTGGACAACCCTCTGCAGCGCATCAAGCGCGACATCGACGTGATGGCGGGGCACGTGGTGTTCGACCACGACACCAGCCGCGAACTCGCCGGGGCGTTGAGCTTGGGCGCGAAGATCCCTCGCACCGCGATGGTCTGAGCGGCAGGATCACGAGTCATGGACCTGCGTGACACGCTCACCGTGTTCTTCCAGAAGAACATCGCGAACCCCGTGATGCGGCACATGCCGTTCCAGACGCTGCTCGAGACGACGGGACGCCGATCGGGGCAACCCAGGCACACCCCGGTGGGCGGCCGCCGGATCGGCGACCAGTTCTGGCTGGTCTCCGAGTTCGGCCAGAAGTCGCAGTACGTGCGCAACATCGCGGCCGATCCGCACGTCCGCGTCCGGCTGAACGGACGCTGGCACCGGGGCACTGCCCACCTTCTGCCCGACGACGACCCGCACGCCCGCATGCAGCAGTTGCCCCGCTTCAACAACGTCGGGGTCCGCACCTTCGGCACCAACCTGCTCACCATCCGGATCGACCTGGACGACTGAGCCGGCCCGAACGCCGGTACCCCCTTGACCCGTCCGCAGAAATGAAAGTAACGTCATTTTCACTTCGACCGCAGGAGCGCTGATGGAATCGTTCGTTCACCTGAGCAAAGGCACTGTCCCAAAACGGATCCACGCCGACCTGGACGGGCTCAAAGACGACGAGCTCGGCCGCGGCGGCTTCACCGGCCGCACCGCACACCTCTACCGGCGACACGACCCGACGGCATACCGGTCGGACGGCCCGTTGCGTCCGCTCGATGTCCTGGCCGGTGAACTGAAGCCCTCCGATGCCGGCGACGCCCTCGGCGCACCCCTGCTGTTGTTCTCCAACTCCGACGCCCAGATCTTCCTGTCCCGGCGCGGTGAGGCGATGCCGTTCTGGGTCCGCTACATCGAGGGCGACCTCCTCTGTTTCGTCCATGAGGGCTCGGGCTCGCTGGAGACGGAATTCGGGCCGTTGCGGTACCGCACGGGTGACTGGGTGTACCTACCCAAGGCCTGCACCTGGCGGCAGCTGCCGGAGGAGCCGGGTGCGTGGTTGATGATCCAGGCCACCGACGAGTTCCGCGTACCGCCACCCGGTCAGCTCGGGCGGCACTTTCCCTTCGACCCCTCCCAAGTGGTGATCCCCGATCCCGCGCCCTGCGACGACGACGGACGCGGAGACTACGAGGTGCGCCTCGTGCACTCTCCCATCGACGGACGCGACACGACGACGCTGCACTACGACCACCATCCGCTCGACGTCGAAGGGTGGCGGGGCGACAACTTCCCGTTCACGTTCAACATCAGCGACTACCACGTGGTGACCTCCGACAGCGTGCACCTGCCACCCACCGTGCACCTGTTCATGCAGGCCACCGGTGTCTACGTGATGAACTTCCTCCCCAAGCCGGCAGAGGGAGTACCGGGTACCGAGCGCACCCCGTGGTACCACCGCAACGTCGACTTCGACGAGATCGCGTTCTTTCACGGTGGCTCGCTCTACGGCATCCCGATGCCGCCTGGACTGATCTCTCACGCCCCGCAGGGCGTGCACCACGGGGCGCCGGAGAAAGCGCGTGAACGGGCGCGTCGCAAGTTCGACGAATACCACTCGGTGGACTGGCAGGTCATCGCGATCGACACCCGCAGGCGGCTGACCCCGTCGGCCGAGGTGCTCGCCCACGACCTGGGACAGCACTGATGAGCACGCGCCACGACTACCAGCGCATTCCGTATCTGGTTGCCTACCAGAACAATTCGACGGTCCGCGACGTCTACGGCGGGGTCGCCGAGCTGGTGGTGCTGGAGAGTTACCTCCTGAAGCCGTCGACGCCATCAGATACCGTGCTGGTGTTCATGCACCCCATCGGCGGCGGCGCGTACCTGCCGATGATCAACGCGCTGGCCCGCGCCGGTCATCACGTCATCTATTGCAACAGCCGGTTTCGCGGCACCGACTCGGCGCTACTGATGGAGAAGGTCGTCGAGGATCTCGGCGAGTGCATCAAAGACGCGAAAAACCGCTTGGGCTACCAGAAGGTGGTTCTCGCGGGGTGGAGCGGCGGGGGCTCGCTGTCGGTGTTCTACCAGCAGCAGGCCCAGCACCCGACGGTCACCGCGAGTCCGTCCGGGGACGGGCCGGACCTCACCACCCTGGGCCTGATCCCGGCCGACGGCATCATGCTGCTCGCCGCGCACATCAGCCGTCACGGCACGCTCACCGAGTGGCTGGACGCCTCGATCCTCGACGAGGCCGACCCGACCCAGCGCGATCCCGACCTCGACCTCTACGACCCGAACAACCCGAATCAACCGCCCTACAGCGCTGACTTCCTCGAGCGCTACCGTGCCGCGCAGATCGCGCGCAACCGGCGCATCACCGCCTGGGTCAAGGGCAAACTGACGGAACTCGAGGCCGCCGGCAGGCCTGATGACGAGTTCGCGTTCGTCGTCCACGGCACCATGGCCGACCCGCGCTGGCTGGACCCGACCGTGGATCCCAACGAACGCACCCCGGGCACCTGCTATCTGGGCGATCCTGCTGTGGTGAACATGAGCCCCGTCGGCCTCGCACGGTTCTGTACGCTGCGCAGCTGGCTGTCCCAGTGGAGCTACGACGACGCCCGCGCCGACGCGGTGACGGCCGGCCCCGACATCGCCGTCCCGGCACTGGTGATCGGCAACCTCGCCGACGACGCGTGCACCCCGAGCCACACACGAAGGATCTTCGACGCGATCGGCCATCCGGACAAGGAGATGCACGAAATCCCCGGCGCGAACCACTACTACGCAGGCCCCGACCAACGCGACAAACTGCGCGAGGCAGTCGGGATCTGCACCGATTGGCTGCAGAGACACGGGCTCTCGGCATGATGGGCACCGGAGGGCAGGAGCGAAGCGACCCGGGAATATGCCCAGGACCGCTCGACGGCATACGGGTCATCGAGGTGGGCACCCTGATCTCCGGGCCCTTCGCGGGCCGGCTGCTGGGCGACATGGGCGCCGACGTGATCAAGATCGAACCACCGGATGCTCCGGACCCGCTGCGCACCTGGGGGCAGGCCGAACTCGACGGCCACCACTTCTTCTGGACCGTGCACGCCCGCAACAAGAAAGCGATCACGCTCAATCTGCGGGAGCCGGCGGGTCGCGAGCTGTTCCTCGAGCTGATCGAACGCAGCGACATCGTGGTGGAGAACTTCCGTCCCGGCACACTGGAGAAGTGGGATCTCGGCTACGACGTTCTGCGCGAACGCAATCGAGGGATCATCCTGGTGCGGGTGTCTGGGTACGGCCAGACGGGCCCGGATGCCCACAAGGCGGGTTACGCCTCGGTCGCCGAGGCGGCCAGCGGGTTGCGGCACATGAACGGTTTCCCCGGTGGGCCTCCCCCGCGCCTGGCCCTCTCGCTCGGCGACAGCCTCGCCGGGATGTTCGCCGCCCAGGGCGCGCTGGCCGCGCTCTACCGCCGCACCGTGACCGGTGAGGGCCAGGTCGTCGACGCCGCGCTCACCGAATCGTGCCTGGCGGTGCAGGAATCGACGATTCCCGACTACGACGTGGGCGGGGTGGTGCGCGGCCCGTCCGGGACGCGTCTGGAGGGCATCGCCCCGTCCAACATCTATCCGACGGCCGACGGCAGCTGGGTGGTGATCGCCGCCAACCAGGACACCGTGTTCCGGCGGCTGTGCCAGGCGATGGACCAGCCCGACCTGGCCACCGACGAACGCTTCGCCACCCACGTCGCCCGCGGGCGCAATCAGGACGAGCTCGACGCGATCATCGGGGCGTGGGCCGCGGCCCGCGAACCCGCCGACATCATCTCCACGTTGTCGGCGGCAGGCGTGATCAGCGGCCCGATCAACACGGTGGCCGAGGTCGTCACGGACCCGCAGCTGCAGGCGCGCGGCATGATCGCCGACCACTTCGACGAGCGCGTCGGCCGCGCCGTCAAGGGACCCGGCGTGGTGCCGGTGCTGTCCCAGACGCCGGGAACCATTCGCAGTGCCGGGCCGGCGCGACCCGGCCAGCACAACGAGGAGATCTATCGCGACCTGCTCGGCCACACCGATGGCGAGCTGGCCGACCTGCGCGCGAAGGGCGTGCTGTGACGCTGCCTGCCCACGTCACGATCCGCGATGTCTCGCTGCGCGACGGGCTCCAGATCGAAGCCCCGATCCCGTTGTCCGCCAAGCGGGAACTGCTCGCCGCCATCGCCGCGACCGGGGTGCGCGAGATGGAGGCCACCGCGTTCGTCTCGCCGTCGAAGGTGCCGGCCCTGGCCGACGCCGCCGAGCTCGCCGAGCACCTCGGCGACTTCCCCGACATCGAGTTCTCGGCACTGGTGGCCAGCCCCACCGGTGCCCGGCGCGCGATCGCCGCGGAGCTGCAGTCCATCGAGTACGTGGTGTCGGCCGCCGACGGACACAGCCGCGCCAACGTCGGCCGTACGTCGGCCGAGGCGGCCGCGGCGATCCCGGACATCGTGGCGATCGCCCACGATGCGGGCGCCCGTGTGGAGGTCATCGTCGCCACCGCCTGGGACTGTCCGTTCGACGGGCCGACGCCGACCGATCGGGTGATCGACGTGCTCACCGCGGCGCTGGACGGCGGCGCCGACCGGCTCGCCATCGCCGACACGATCGGCACAGCGACCCCGCGTCGGGTCACCGAACTGGTCGCACTGGTGCGGCCGCTGATCGGCGACCTGCCGCTGGGTGCGCACTTCCACAACACCCGCGGCGCGGGCCTGGCCAGCGCCTATGCCGCGATCCAGGCGGGGGTGACCCGGCTGGACGCCTCGGTCGGCGGGCTGGGCGGCTGCCCGTTCGCGCCCGGCGCCAGCGGCAACATCGCCACCGAGGACCTGGTGTACCTGTTGCGCGACTGCGGCATCGGGGTCGATGTCGACCTCGAGAAGGCGATCGCCGCCGCCCGGGTCGCCCAGGACGCCGTCGGCCACGAACTCCCCGGTGCGGTGTTACGTGCCGGCGACCGGATCCTGGGCTGACGGCGTGCCGCCCAGCCCGTCGGAGTTGAGCGCGAAAGGCCGTCAGACCCGCCTGGCGATCGAGCAGGCCGCCCGAAACCTGTTCGCCGAGCGCGGCTTCCACGGCACCACGCTGGGTGACATCACCTCGGCGGCCGGCCGGTCCACCGCCGCGTTCTACCGGTACTTCGCCGACAAGGAAGACCTGCTGGCCGACCTCGCCGAATCCTTCCTGCACGAGGTCGTGGCGCCGTCGGGCCTGAGCGTGCCGCTTCCCCAGTCCCCCGACGACGACGCGTTCTTCACCACCGTCGTCACCGGTTACTGGACGATGTTCACGCAGAACATCGGCATCATGATCGCGGTCGCACAACTCGCGGCCACCCAGCCGAGGTTCGCCGCCCTGCAGAACGAGTTCCGCCGCTTCGGCATCGACATCGTCGCCGCGTCGGTGCGCCGCGCGCAGGACCAGGGCTTCGCCGCCGACCTGGACCCCGAGCACACCGCAGCGGCCATCGCGCTGCTGTTCGAGAACTTCACCACCGTGTTCGTCGGCGACACCGGGGCGGGCGTCGGGATCACGATGAGCGACGACGACGCGATCGCCACGCTGTCGCGAATCTGGAAGAAGACACTGTACGGGCAGTAACGACCAGCAAGGAGATCACCGTGGATTTCAGCCTCCCCGAACACCTTCCGGGGCTGCTGGCGGAGATGGACGCGTTCATCGAGGCCGAGATCGCGCCGCTCGAGCGCGAACACATCCAGTACTTCGACCACCGGCGCGAGCACGCTCGCACCGATTGGGACAACGGTGGAGTGCCACGCCGCGAATGGGAGGACTTGCTCGACGAGATGCGGCGGCGCGCGGACGCGGCGGGGTGGCTGCGCTACGGGTTGCCGGCCCAGTTCGGGGGGCGCGGCGGCAGCAACATCGACATGGCCGTCATCCGGGAACACCTGGCGCACAAGGGGCTCGGGCTGCACAACGACCTGCAGGACGAGTCGTCGATCGTGGGAAACTTCCCGCAGGTCATCATGATGGACCGGTTCGGCACCGACGAGCAGAAGGCCGCGTGGACCGAGGCGTTGATCACCGGCGAGCGGTCGATGGCTTTCGGGCTGACCGAACCGAACCACGGCTCCGACGCCACCTGGCTGGAGACGACGGCGGTGCGCGACGGAGACGACTGGGTGATCGACGGCGCCAAACGCTGGAACACCGGCGTACACCGGGCCACCCACGACCTGATCTTCGCGCGCACTTCGGGGGAACCCGGCCAGGCCCGCGGCATCACCGCATTCCTCGTCCCGACCGACTCGCCCGGCTTCACCGTGCCGTACTACTGGTGGACGTTCAACATGCCCACCGACCACGGTGAGGTCGTCCTCGACAACGTTCGGGTCCCCGCCGAGGCAGTCCTCGGTGAGGTCGGCCACGGCCTCGACGTCGGGCAGACATTCCTGCACGAGAACAGGATTCGACAGGCGGCGAGCAGCCTCGGGGCAGCCCAGTACTGCATCGATCGGGCAATCGGCTACGCGAACCATCGGTCGGTGTTCGGCAAGCCGCTGGCGGTCAACCAGGCCGTGCAGTGGCCGCTGGTGGAGTTGCAGACCGAGGCCCAGATGGTGCGGCTGCTGGTGTACTACGCGGCCACCCAGCTCGACGCCAACCACCACATGGAGGTCTCCGACAAGGTGTCGATGGCCAACTACCGCGCCAATCGCCTGGTCTGCGAGGCGGCCGACCGCGCGATGCAGGTGCACGGCGGGGTCGGATACAGCAGACACGAACCGTTCGAGCACATCTACCGCCACCACCGCCGGTACCGCATCACCGAGGGCGCCGAGGAGATCCAGATCCGTCGCGTCGCCCAGCGGCTCTTCGGATTCGGCCGGAAATGAGTCTGGCCGACCAGCTGCGCGAGGTGTTGAACCCGCTGCTCGGCGACGTCACGGTCGACAACCTGACCCGGCTGACCGGTGGCGCGAGCCGCACCACGTGGGCGTTCGACGCGGTGGGCGAGACCCGGCGAGCTCTGATCCTGCGCACCGGACCCCCGGACGACATCCACGCCGGGATGGAGCTCGAGGCCACGGTGCAGCAGCGCGCCGCGGCCGCTGGCGCCCCGGTGCCGCACATCCTGACGGCCAGCGATTCGGCGGACGACGTCGGCAGCCCGTTTCTGATCTGCGACGCGGTACCCGGGGAGACGATCGTGCGACGCATCTTCCGTGCGCTCGACGACGACGGCCGGGCCCGGCTGTTGCGCCAGTGCGCCGAAGCGCTCGCGGCGATCCACCGGGCCGACATCGACGGTGCGGGCTTGAGCGCCCCCGATGACCTCGCCGGCTGGCGTGCCCGGCTCGACGAGATCGGAGACACCACAGCCACATTCGAGTGGACCTTCCGCCGGCTCGCCGATCAGCGACCGGCCCCGTCACCGATGCGGCTCGTGCACGGCGACTTTCGGATGGGAAACCTGATCGTCGACGACACCGGCCTGGCGGCCGTCCTCGACTGGGAACTGACTCACATCGGCGAGGTCTATGAGGACCTGGCCTGGTTCTGCATCCGCGCCTGGCGCTTCGGCGCGCCGGCGGCGCTCGGCGCCGGCGGCCTCGGCAGCGTCGAGACGTTCGTGCGGGCCTACGAAGATGCGGCAGGCATCCACGTCGACCGGTCCGCGCTGCGCTGGTGGCTGACCGTGGCCACGCTGCGCTGGGGAGTGATCTGCCGGCACCAGGCCGAACGTCATCTCTGCGGGGAGACGCCGTCGGTCGAACTCGCCGCGATCGGGCGACGGGTCAGCGAAACGGAATGGGATCTGCTCGATCTGCTCTCCGGTGGGGGTCCATGACCGCCCGTCCCACCGCCGCCGAGCTCGTCGCCGCCGTCGCGATGTTCCTGGAGACCGACGTTCGGGCCGCGTGCGGTGGCCAGGTCGGCTTCCACGCCCGGGTCGCGGCGAACGTCCTGCGCATCGTCGAACGCGAATTGCTCTGCGAGACGGGGTCTTCGGTGCAGGACGCGCTGACCGCACTGGGGGTTGCCGACGAGGCCGAACTCGCCTACGCCATCCGCGCCGGCGACCTCGACGACCGCGCCGAGGACGTCATGTCCTGTCTGCGAGTGCTGGTGGCGCACCGGCTGTCGATCGACCACCCCGGCTACGGTGAGCGCTGACGGTCGACCGGTCAGTCGCGGCGCGCCCGCAACAGCAACGCGGGCTCGTCGACCCGGCTGCCCACCTCGAGGCCGAGCGCGTCGGCGTGCAGGTCGGTGACCACGCCGCGATACGTCGTCGGGCTGAGCTCTTCGACCGACCAGCCCTCGGCGAACGCGCCGCGCAGATCCTCCTCGCTGACCTGCGGTCCGAACCCGCGCCCGGCGTCGGAGAGCGCGAGCACCGCCACCAGCGCGCCCGGCGGCGTGGCGGTGCGCAGGCTGTGCACGTACCGCACCCGGTCCTCGGCATCGAAGATGTGGAACAGGGCGCTGTCGACCACGGTGTCGAAGGTCGGCGATGCGCCGAGGTCGAGGGCGTCGCGGACGGCGAACCGCGCATCGACGCCGTGGGCCGCGGCGTTGCGCCGGGCCTGCTCGACGGCCGTGGGGGCGCCGTCGACGCCCAGCACGTCGTAGCCGAGCCGGGTGAGCAGGATGGTGTGCTCGCCGGTTCCGCAGCCGATGTCGAGCACGCGGCCGCGGATGTGGCCGTTGCGTTCGAGCGCGACGATCGCCGGCTGCGGCTCGCCGATGACCCATGGTGGGGTCCGGTTCTTGTAGGAGTCGTCGAATCGGGCGAGGGCGGGTGTCTGGTCCATTCGCCCAGTGTTCAACCTGAACGAATGTTGAGGTCAACGGTCGAGCTCCGAACGGCATCTCCGACGCACGCGCCGCGGCTACCATCGCGCTCATGGTGCTGCCGTCGTCGTCCGAGCCGCAACTCGCGCTGAGGGTCCTCGTCTACAGCAGCAACCCGCGCACGCGCGAGCAGGTGCAGCTGACGCTCGGAAAACGGGTGCATCCGGACCTCCCCGAACTGAACTACGTCGAGGTCGCCACCGGGCCGATGGTGATCCAGCAGATGGACGCGGGTGGCTTCGACCTGGCGATCCTCGACGGCGAGGCCACCCCGGTGGGCGGAATGGGAATCGCGAAACAGCTCAAGGACGAGGTCGACGACTGCCCGCCGGTGCTGGTGCTCACCGGGCGACCGGACGACGCCTGGCTCGCACGCTGGTCACGTGCCGAGGCCGCGGTACCCCACCCCATCGACCCGATCCGGCTCGGCGACGCCGTCGTGTCGCTCTTACGGCCCCGTCAGTGACCGGAGCCGCACGTTAACGCCCTGTCACGCTTGCTTTTTCGGGACGTCACCGGGGCGACCTGACACTCCTTTAGAGATACTCATCAAAATGTATGGCGCAGGTCGCTATCAGGGTTAGGGTGTGTGAAAGCTCACATCGACAGCCCGCGAGGAGCTCCTACGCAGCATGAGCCTGTACACCCCGATCCTGGTGCTTGGTGCGATAGCTGCCGTGTTCGCGGTCGGTTCGGTGGGCATCGCGGTCCTTATCGGTCCACGTCGCTACAACCGCGCCAAGCTCGAGGCCTACGAGTGCGGCATCGAGCCGATGGACGCCGGCGATCCCGCGGCCGCCGCCACCGGTCAGCGTTTCCCCATTCGCTACTACCTGACCGCGATGCTGTTCATCGTCTTCGACATCGAGATCGTGTTCCTGTACCCGTGGGCCGTCGCGTTCGACAGTCTCGGCGTGTTCGCGCTGGTCGAGATGCTGCTGTTCATGGTGATCGTCTTCGTCGCCTACGCCTACGTGTGGCGCAGAGGAGGCCTGCAATGGGACTAGAGGAACGGTTGCCCGGCGGCATCCTGCTCTCCACGGTCGAGGCGGTCGCCGGCTACGTCCGCAAGGGCTCGCTGTGGCCGGCGACCTTCGGGCTGGCGTGCTGCGCGATCGAGATGATGGCGACGGCGGGACCTCGGTTCGACATCTCCCGCTTCGGCATGGAGCGGTTCTCCGCGACACCGCGGCAGGCCGATCTGATGATCGTCGCGGGCCGGGTCAGCCAGAAGATGGCCCCGGTGCTGCGCCAGATCTACGACCAGATGGCCGAGCCGAAATGGGTGCTGGCCATGGGTGTGTGCGCGTCGTCGGGCGGGATGTTCAACAACTACGCGGTGGTGCAGGGCGTCGACCACGTGGTGCCGGTGGACATCTACCTGCCCGGTTGCCCGCCCCGTCCGGAGATGCTGTTGCACGCGATCCTCAAGCTGCACGACAAGATTCAGCAGATGCCGCTCGGGGTCAACCGCGAGGAGGCCGTCAGGGAGGCCGAGCAGGCGGCGCTCGCGGTGCCGCCGACGATCGAGCTGAAAGGCCTGCTGAGGTGACCGGCACCGAGGGCACCGGCCCCGAGGTGATCGGCGTGCGGCGCGGCATGTTCGGCGCGAAGGGTAGTGGGGACACGTCCGGTTACGGCCGGCTGATCCGGCCGGTCGCGCTACCGGGTAGCAGCCCGCGGCCCTACGGTGGCTACTTCGACGAGGTCGTCGACGCGGTGACCGCCGCCCTCGGTGAGGACGTGACGGCCGAGGCGATCGAGAGGGTCGTCGTGTTCCGGGGAGAGCTCACCCTGGAGGTACACCGCGGACGACTGGTCGACGTCGCGCAGGCCCTGCGCGACGATGCCGCTCTGCGCTTCGAGCTCTGCCTGGGGGTCAGCGGCGTGCACTACCCCGACGACACGGGGCGGGAGCTGCATGCGGTGTATCCGCTGATGTCGATCACCCACAACCGCCGCATCCGGGTGGAAGTGACTGCGCCGGAAGGTGATCCGCACATCCCGTCGCTGTTCTCGGTGTACCCGACCACCGACTGGCATGAGCGGGAGACCTACGACTTCTTCGGCATCGTCTTCGACGGGCATCCGTCGCTGACCAGGATCGAGATGCCCGACGACTGGGTCGGCCACCCGCAACGCAAGGACTACCCGCTGGGCGGCGTGCCGGTCGAGTACCACGGGGCCCAGATCCCGCCGCCCGATCAGCGGAGGTCCTACAACTGATGACCATCTCAGAACACCGCCCGGAGAGGGTGGTCGTCGTCGGCGGCCAGGATTGGGACCAGGTCGTCACCGCCGCGCGCGAGAATGCCGGCGAGCACGCCGGCGAACGGATCGTGGTCAACATGGGTCCGCAACATCCGTCGACCCACGGGGTGCTGCGGCTCATCCTCGAGATCGAGGGTGAGACGATCGTCGAGGCCCGTTGCGGTATCGGTTATCTGCACACCGGTATCGAGAAGAACCTCGAATTCCGGACGTGGACACAGGGTGTCACCTTCGTGACCCGGATGGACTACCTGTCCCCGTTCTTCAACGAGACGGTGTACTGCCTGGGAGTCGAGAAGCTCCTCGACGTCACCGACGAGATCCCCGAACGAGCCTCGGTGATCCGGGTGATGATGATGGAGCTCAACCGCATCTCCAGCCATCTGGTCGCGCTGGCGACCGGCGGCATGGAACTCGGCGCGATGACGGCGATGTTCCTCGGTTTCCGCGAGCGCGAACTCATCCTCTCGGTGTTCGAGACGATCACCGGCCTGCGGATGAACCATGCCTACATCCGGCCGGGTGGTGTCGCTGTCGATCTGCCGGACGAGGCCATGCCGCAGCTGCACGAGCTGTTGACGCTGCTGCCCCAGCGACTGCGCGATCTGGAGAACCTGCTCAACGAGAACTACATCTGGAAAGCACGCACTCTCGGCGTCGGCTACCTGGATCTGACGGGATGCATGGCGCTGGGCATCACCGGGCCGGTGCTGCGCTCGACAGGACTTCCGCACGATCTGCGCAAAGCGCAGCCGTACTGCGGGTACGAGACGTACGACTTCGACGTCATCACTGACGATCGCTGTGATTCGTACGGCCGCTATCTGATTCGGGTCAAAGAGATGCGCGAGTCCCTCAGGATCGTCGAGCAGTGCGTGGAGCGCCTCGAGAGGCTGGCCGGGGCCCCGGTGATGATCGACGACAAGAAGCTCGCGTGGCCTGCGGACCTGAAGGTGGGTCCGGATGGTCTGGGTAACTCCGATGAGCACATCGCGAAGATCATGGGACGGTCGATGGAGGGCCTGATCCATCACTTCAAGATCGTCACCGAGGGTTTCCGGGTGCCGGCCGGGCAGGTGTACGCCGCCGTCGAATCGCCCCGAGGCGAACTCGGGGTGCACATGGTCTCCGACGGCGGGACCCGGCCGTATCGCGTGCACTACCGCGACCCCTCGTTCACGAATCTGCAGGCGGTGGCGGCGATGTGCGAAGGCGGCATGGTGGCCGACGCGATCGCGGCGGTGGCGTCGATCGATCCGGTGATGGGCGGGGTGGACCGGTGAGTGTTTTTCTGGAGCTCGGCCAGCGTCCTGACGAACCGGGTCCGCCGATCCACGGGCCGGCCACGTATCCGGCCGACGTCACGGCGCGGTTGACGCGCGACGCCGAGGAGATCGTCGGCCGCTACCCCGACGCGCGGTCGGCGCTGCTGCCGCTGCTGCACCTGGTGCAGGCCGAGGACGGCTATCTCACTCCGGCCGGAATCGCTTTCTGCGCAGAACGTCTGGGCTTGACACCGGCCGAGGTGACGGCTGTCGCGACGTTCTATTCGATGTACCGCCGTACGCCCACGGGCGACTACCTGGTGGGCGTGTGCACCAACACGCTGTGCGCGGTGATGGGAGGGGACGCGATCCTGGACTCGTTGCAGGAGCACCTCGGAATCCTCGCCGGGCAGAACACCCTGGACGGTCGGATCACCCTCGAGCACGTCGAGTGCAATGCGGCCTGCGACTACGCGCCCGTGGTGATGGTGAACTGGGAGTTCTTCGACAACCAGACCCCGTCGTCGGCGCGTGATCTGGTGGACGCATTGCAGGCGGGTCAGCCGCCGACGCCGTCGCGCAGCGGCTCGCTGTGCACGTTCCGCGAGACGGCGAGAATCCTTGCCGGCGTTGGACATCCCGCCGCCGGTGCTGACGCGGCGGGCCCGGGGGCTGCGACGCTGGCAGGTCTGCGAATCGCCCACGAGCGTGGGATGAGCGCGCCGGAGGCCGACGCGCCCGCCACCGACAGCACCTCCCCGGCCCCGGGCCACGAGCAGGCCGCGGCCACCGAGGCCGTGAAAGACGAGCCTGCACCCGCACCGTCGGCCGAGGTCCCCGCGCGCGGGGACACCGCCGACACCGATCCGACCGCGACGGATGCCTCATGACTGCACTGACTCCGGTACTGAGCAGCTTCTGGGACGAACCCCAGCCGTGGACCATGGACACCTATCGTCGCCACGGCGGCTACGAAGCGCTCGGCAAAGCCCTGGCGATGGGCCCCGACGAGGTCATCACCCTGGTCAAGGACTCGGGACTGCGCGGCCGCGGCGGCGCGGGCTTCCCGACGGGAACCAAGTGGTCGTTCATTCCCCAGGGCGACGAGGGCGCGGCTGCCAAACCGCACTACCTGGTGATCAACGCCGACGAATCGGAACCCGGCACCTGCAAAGACATGCCGCTGATGCTGACCACGCCGCACTTCCTGGTCGAGGGTGCCATCATCGCCGCGTATGCGATCCGCGCCCACCATGCGTTCATCTATCTGCGCGGTGAGGTGCTTCCGGTGTTGCGCCGGCTGCAGGCCGCCGTCGCGGAGGCATATGCGGCCGGTTACCTGGGCACCGACATCGGCGGATCGGGATTCGATCTCGAGCTCGTGGTGCACGCCGGCGCAGGCGCCTACATCTGCGGCGAGGAGACCGCACTGCTGGACTCGCTGGAGGGGCGGCGGGGTCAGCCGCGACTGCGGCCGCCGTTCCCGGCCGTCGCCGGTCTATACGCCTGCCCGACGGTGGTCAACAACGTCGAGTCGATCGCGAGCGTGCCGCCGATCCTGCGCAACGGCGTGGACTGGTTCCGGTCGATGGGCTCGGAGAAGTCGCCGGGGTTCACGCTGTACTCGCTGTCCGGTCATGTCACGACGCCCGGCCAGTACGAGGCACCCCTGGGCATCACGCTGCGGGAGTTGCTCGACTATGCCGGCGGGGTAAGGGCCGGCCACGAGCTGAAATTCTGGACGCCGGGCGGCTCGTCGACGCCACTGTTGACGGCCGAGCATCTCGACGTGCCCCTGGATTACGAAGGGATGGCCGGCGTCGGATCGATGCTCGGCACGAAGGCACTGCAGATCTTCGACGACACCACGTGCGTGGTGCGCGCGGTCCGGCGCTGGACGCAGTTCTACGCCCACGAGTCGTGCGGCAAATGCACGCCGTGCCGGGAGGGCACCTACTGGCTGGCGCAGATCTACGAGCGCCTGGAGACGGGCCGGGGCACCGAGGAGGATCTCGACAAGCTGCTCGACATCTCCGACAACATCTTCGGCAAGTCGTTCTGTGCGTTGGGTGACGGCGCGGCGAGCCCGATTCTGTCGTCGCTGGAGTACTTCCGCGACGAGTACGAGGCCCATCTGGGCGGGGCGGGGTGCCCCTTCGACCCGTACGCGTCGATGCTGGCCGCACCGGAGGGAGTGGGCGCATGACGCACCTTCTTTCGCGCGAGCAGACGCGAACTCGAGTGGACACGCCGCGAGATTGCTCGAGTTCGCGTCTGCTCGCCGGAACAAAGGGGGGTACGTATGACGCTGGCTGAGCACAGTCACGACGCCCCGGCGGTCGAGATGGTCACCCTGACCATCGACGGCACCGAGGTGAGCGTGCCCAAGGGCACGTTGGTGATCCGCGCTGCCGAACTGATGGGCGTGCAGATCCCCCGCTTCTGCGACCACCCCCTGCTCGACCCCGTCGGCGCCTGCCGGCAGTGCCTGGTGGAGGTCGAAGGACAGCGGAAGCCGTTGGCGTCGTGCACCACCACGGTCTCCCCCGACATGGTGGTGCGCACCCAGCACACCTCCGAAGCGGCCGACAAGGCGCAGCACGGTGTGATGGAACTGCTGCTGATCAACCATCCGCTGGACTGCCCGATCTGCGACAAGGGCGGTGAATGCCCGCTGCAGAACCAGGCGATGTCGCACGGCCGCACCGAAACCCGCTTCGACGACGTCAAGCGGACCTTCCCCAAGCCGATCGCGATCTCGTCGCAGGTGCTGCTCGACCGCGAACGCTGCGTGCTGTGCGCGCGGTGCACCCGGTTCTCCGATCAGATCGCCGGCGACCGGTTCATCGACCTGCTCGAGCGCGGCGCGAGCCAGCAGGTCGGGATCGCGACCGGTGAACCGTTCCAGTCGTACTTCTCCGGCAACACCGTGCAGATCTGCCCGGTCGGCGCGCTGACGGGCACCGCCTACCGGTTCCGCGCGCGGCCCTTCGATCTCGTGTCCAGCCCGAGCGTGTGTGAACACTGCGCGTCGGGCTGCGCGCAGCGCACCGACCATCGTCGGGGAAAGGTGTTGCGCCGCCTCGCCGGTGACGATCCCGAGGTCAACGAGGAGTGGAACTGCGACAAGGGTCGCTGGGCATTCACCTACGCGACGGTCGGCGACCGCATCACCACACCGCTGATGCGCGAGGACGGCGCTCTACGTCCCGCGTCGTGGTCCGAGGCGCTCAGTGTCACGGCCCGGCGGCTCGCCGCGGCGGAGGGTCGCGCCGGCGTGCTCGTCGGTGGGCGCTGCACGGCCGAGGACGCCTACATCTACTCGAAGTTCGCCCGAATCGTGTTGAACAGCAACGACATCGACTTCCGTAGTCGTCCGCACAGCGATGAGGAGACGGCTTTCCTCGGTACGCACGTCGCCGGGCTGCCGATGGATGTCACGTATGCGGATCTGGAGAACGCACCGGCAGTGCTGCTCGCCGGTTTCGAGCCCGAAGACGAATCGCCGATCGTGTTCCTGCGGCTGCGCAAGGCGGTCCGGAAGCGAGGTCTACAGGTGCTGTCGGTGGCGCCGTTCGCCTCGCGCGGTCTGCGCAAACTGTCCGGCGAGCTGGTCTGCGCCGCACCCGGCGCGGAGGCCGCCGCAATCGACGGGCTCGCCGGCAACGTTCTGATGGCGATGCCCGGAGCGGTGATCCTGGTCGGTGAACGGCTCGCGAGCGCACCCGGCGCGCTGTCCGCGGCGGCGCGGCTCGCGGCCGGCACCGGAGCGCGGCTGGCATGGGTACCGCGCCGGGCCGGCGACCGCGGCGCCGTGGACGCCGGTGCGCTGCCCACCCTGCTGCCCGGCGGCCACCCCGTGCACGACGACGCCGCCCGGACGCTGATGGCGAAGAAATGGAACGTCGACGCGCTACCTGCGGGGCGCGGACGCGACACCACCGGAATCCTGGCGGCCGCTGCCTCCGGTGACCTCGATGCGCTGGTGATCGGCGGTGTGGAGCTCGATGACCTGCCCGACCCGGCGGCCGCACGCGCAGCCCTGGACACGGCACCGTTCGTCGTCAGCCTCGAGATGCGCCGCAGCGCTGTCACCGACCGCGCTGACGTGGTGTTCCCCGTCGCGCCTGTCGTGGAGAAGGCCGGCTCCTTTGTCAACTGGGAGGGCCGCATCCGTCCCTTCGAGCCGTCGCTGCAGACCAACGCGCTACCCGATTTCCGGGTGCTCGGATTCCTCGCCGACGAGCTCGGCATCGACCTGGGCACCCCCTCGGCGGCGGTCGTCGCCGACGAGCGGGCCCGCATCGGGTTGTGGTCGGGCGACCGGACCGGCAACGACGGCCCGATCTCGACGCCGCAGCCGGAACCGGCCGCGGGCGAGGCGATCCTGGCGACCTGGCGGCTCCTGCTCGACCACGGTCGGTTGCAGGACGGCGAACCGCACCTCGCCGGCACCGCACACGCTCCGGTGGCACGGATGTCAGCGACCACGGCCGCCGAGATCGCCGTCCAGCCGGGCGATCCGGTGACCGTGTCCACCGAGCGGGGCTCGATCACGCTGCCACTGGTGGTGACCGAGATGGCCGACCGGGTGGTCTGGCTCCCGACCAATTCCCCGGGCTGCACGGTGCACGCGACGCTGGGTGTGTCATCGGGTGCCGTGGTGTCGATCGGGCGGGAGCAGCCGTGACGCCGACGACCTACCCCGATCCCACGTTGTTCGGCCATGACCCGTGGTGGCTGATCCTCGCCAAAGCCCTCGGGATCTTCGTGTTCCTGGTGCTGACCGTGCTCGTCGCAATCCTGCTGGAGCGAAAGATCTTGGGCCGCATGCAGATGCGGCTGGGCCCCAATCGGGTGGGTCCGCACGGGCTGCTGCAGTCGCTAGCCGACGGGGTGAAACTCGCACTCAAGGAAGGGCTCATCCCGGCGGGGGTCGACAAGTGGATCTACCTGGCCGCGCCGGTCATCTCGGTGATCCCCGCGTTCATGGCGTTCGCCGTGATCCCTCTGGGCGGGGAGATCTCGGTGTTCGGGCACCGCACCGCGTTGCAGCTGACGGATCTGCCGGTGGCGGTGCTCTACATCCTCGCGGTCACCTCGATCGGGGTGTACGGCATCGTGCTCGCGGGCTGGGCATCGGGGTCGGTGTACCCGCTGCTCGGTGGGCTGCGGTCGTCGGCGCAGGTGGTCTCGTACGAGATCGCGATGGCACTGTCGTTCGCGGCGGTGTTCATCTACTCCGGCACCATGTCGACCTCGGGCATCGTCGCCGCGCAGGAGAACACCTGGTTCGTGTTCCTGCTGCTGCCGTCGTTCCTGGTGTATCTGACCTCGATGGTGGGCGAAACCAACCGGGCGCCCTTCGATCTGCCCGAAGCCGAAGGCGAGCTCGTCGGCGGCTTCCACACCGAGTACTCGTCGCTCAAGTTCGCGATGTTCATGCTCGCCGAATACGTCAACATGACCACCGTGTCGGCGTTGGCCACCACCCTGTTCCTCGGCGGGTGGCACGCGCCGCTACCGCTGAGCCTGTGGGACGGCGCGAACCACGGGTGGTGGCCGCTGCTGTGGTTCACCGCCAAGGTCTGGATGTTCCTGTTCGTGTTCATGTGGCTGCGCGCGACCCTGCCCCGGTTGCGCTACGACCAGTTCATGGCGCTGGGCTGGAAGATCCTGATCCCCGTGTCGCTGGCGTGGATCATGGTCGTCGCCGTCACCCGCTCGCTCGGCGAGGAGGGCCTGCCGACCTGGGTGACCGCGCTGATCGGTCTCGCCGCGGTCGCCCTTGCGGCACTGGTGATGTTCTCGTGGCGATCCCGGCGGGCGCGCCGGGAGGCGTCCTCCCCCGCCCCCGTCCCCCCGGCAGTGTCCGGTGCCTTCCCGGTGCCCCCGATGCCTCAGACGTCCCGGAAGGAGCGTGCCGATGCCTAGGTTCCTCGACGCGATCGCAGGATTCGCCGTCACCTTCGGGGCGATGTTCAAAAAGCCTGTCACCGAGGAGTATCCGGAGAAGCCAGGCCCGGTCGCGAAGCGCTACCACGGCCGGCACCAACTGAACCGCTACCCCGACGGCCTCGAGAAGTGCATCGGGTGCGAGTTGTGCGCCTGGGCCTGCCCGGCCGACGCGATCTTCGTCGAGGGCGCCGACAACACCGAGGAGGAGCGATTCTCCCCCGGTGAGCGTTACGGCAGGGTCTATCAGATCAACTATCTGCGATGCATCGGCTGCGGGCTGTGCATCGAGGCGTGCCCGACCCGCGCGCTGACCATGACCAACGACTACGAGCTGGCCGACGACAACCGGTCGGATCTGATCTACGGCAAGGACAAACTGCTCGCCCCGTTGAGTCCCGGCATGGAAGCACCCCCGCACGCCATGGCCCCGGGCAGCACCGACGACGACTACTACCTGGGCCACATCAAGCCCTTGGAAGCACGGTGACCCATGGGTGAGGCGGTTCTGTTCTGGGTGCTCGCCGTGGTCGCGGTGATCGGCGCACTCGGCGTCGTGTCAGCGCCCAAGGCGGTGTATTCGGCGATCTCGCTCGCGGTCACGATGATCGCGCTCGCGGTGCTCTACATCGCCGCCGACGCCCCGTTCCTCGGCGTCGTACAGGTGGTGGTGTACACGGGCGCGGTGATGATGCTGTTCCTGTTCGTGCTGATGCTGATCGGGGTGGATTCCTCGGAGTCGTTGGTGGAGACGCTGCGGGGGCAACGCATCGCGGCGATCGTGGTCGGCGTCGGCTTCGGCGTGCTGCTGATCGCGGGGATCGGCACGGTGTCGACGACCGGGTTCACCGGTCCTGCGCAGGCGAATGCTCCATCCCCGGGTCGCTCGGCGAGCCTCGCTTCCGAAGGCAACGTCGAAGGTCTGGCTGCACTGCTGTTCACGAAATATCTGTGGGCGTTCGAGCTGACCGGCGCACTGCTCATCACGGCCGCGCTGGGAGCCATGGTGCTCGCACACCGAGAGCGGTTCGAACGCCGGAAAACCCAGCGGGAGTTGGCGATCGAGCGGTTCGCGCCCGGCGGTCACCCCACCACGCTGCCCAACCCCGGCGTCTACGCCAGGCACAACGCGGTCGACATCCCCGCGCGGCTGCCCGACGGGCGCGGGTCGGAGCTGTCGGTCAGCGCGATCCTGCAGCTACGTCCCGTCCCCAGCGACACAGGACCGGCCGAGACCGGCCGGGACGGGAATCGGGAACTGCGGTGAGCCCGGACAACTACCTCTATCTGTCGGCGCTGCTCTTCACCATCGGCGCCGCCGGAGTCCTGCTGCGCCGCAACGCGATCGTGATGTTCATGTGCGTCGAGCTGATGCTCAACGCCTGCAACCTCGCGTTCGTCACGTTCTCCCGCGTCCACGGCACCCTCGACGGTCAGGTGGTGGCCTTCTTCACGATGGTGGTCGCCGCCTGTGAGGTCGTGATCGGGTTGGCGATCATCATGACGATCTTCCGGACACGACGCTCCGCCAATGTCGACGACGCCAGCCTGCTGAGGCACTAGGGCACCGATGACACTTCCCGTGTGGCTCCTGATCGCCCTGCCGCTGGGCGGCGCGGCTGTGCTGTTGCTGGGCGGACGCCGGACCGACCGATGGGGTCACCTCCTGGGCACGGCCGCGGCGCTGGCCTCATTCGCCTGCGCCGCAACGCTCTTCGTCGCGATGCTGGGCCGCGCCACCGAGCAGCGCGCCGTGCACGAGACGCTGTTCCGCTGGGTTCCGGTCGGCGGCCTGCAGGTGGACTTCGGCCTGCAACTGGATCAGTTGTCGATGTGCTTCGCGCTGCTGATCACCGGTGTGGGTTCGCTGATCCACATCTACTCGATCGGCTACATGGCCGACGACCCGGACCGCCGGCGGTTCTTCGGCTATCTCAACCTGTTCCTGTCGGCGATGCTGCTGCTGGTGCTGGCCGACAACTACCTCGGGCTTTACATGGGCTGGGAGGGCGTGGGTCTGGCGTCCTACCTCCTGATCGGCTTCTGGTCGCACAAGCCGTCGGCCGCCACGGCCGCCAAGAAGGCGTTCGTCGTCAACCGGGTCGGTGACATCGGTCTCGCGGTGGCGCTGATGGTGATGTTCTCGGCGCTGGGGGCCGTGTCGTTCGAGGCGGTGTTCAGCGCGGCACCGCAACTGGGCGAGGGGACGCTGACGGCGATCGGCTTCATGCTGCTGCTCGCCGCATGCGGCAAGTCCGCGCAGGTGCCGCTGCAGTCGTGGCTCGGTGACGCGATGGAGGGCCCCACCCCGGTGTCGGCGCTCATCCACGCCGCCACGATGGTCACCGCCGGGGTGTACCTGATCGTGCGCTCGGCGCCGGTCTACGACCTCGCGCCGCACGCGCAGACCGCCGTGGTGGTCGTCGGTGCGGTCACGCTGTTGTTCGGGGCTGTCATCGGCTGCGCCAAGGACGACATCAAGAAGGCGCTCGCCGCGTCGACGATGAGCCAGATCGGTTACATGGTGCTGGCCGCCGGTCTCGGCCCGGCCGGCTACGCGTTCGCGATCATGCACCTGCTGACCCACGGCTTCTTCAAGGCCGGGCTGTTCCTCGGCGCCGGCTCGGTGATGCACGCCATGGACGACGAGGTGAACATGCGCCGGTACGGCGGTCTGCGCACGGCGCTGCCGATCACGTTCGCGACGTTCGGCCTCGGCTATCTCGCGATCATCGGCATCCCGCCGCTGGCCGGGTTCTTCTCCAAGGACGGCATCATCGAGGCGGCCCTCGGCGCCGGCGGCGCGAAGGGCGTGATCCTCGGCTCGGCAACGATTCTCGGCGCCGGTATCACCGCGTTCTACATGACACGGGTGATGTTGATGACGTTCTTCGGGGAGAAGCGCTGGGCGTCAACGGCGCATCCGCATGAGGCGCCCGCGGTGATGACGTGGCCGATGATCCTGCTGGCGATCGGCTCGGTGGGCGCGGGGGCCGCGCTGGCGATCGGGGGCACGTTGGAGCACTGGCTGGAACCGGTGGTCGGCGCGCACGAGGTGCATCATGTGCTGCCCGTGTGGGTGGTCACCGTGATCGTGCTGGCTGTCGTCGCGGTCGGCATCGCGGTCGCCTACCGGATGTACGGCGCCCGCTCGGTACCTGACGAGGCGCCGCAGGGCTCGGCGCTCACGGTCGCGGCGCGGCGCGACCTGTACGGCGACGCGTTCAACGAACGCGTGCTGATGGCGCCGGGCGCCCAACTGACCAGGGGGCTCACCGAACTGGACGACGAGGTGGTCGACGGCGCCGCCGGCGGGCTCGCCGCGGCGATCGGCCGGGTGTCCGACGGTCTGCGCGGCGTGCAGACGGGATTCGCCCGCTCGTACGCGTTGTCCATGCTCGCCGGCGCGACGTTCGTGGTCGCCCTGATCTTGGCGGTGAACCTGTGGTGACGACCGTGCCGTGGTTGACGGTCCTGTGGGCGGTTCCGATGGTGGGTGCGGTGGCGGTCATGCTGCTGCCCGCGACGGCGCGGTCGCTGGCGAAGTGGGTCGCGCTCGCGGTGTCACTGGTGGTCCTCGCGGTCACCGTTGTCGTCGCGGTCGGCTTCGACCCCGGCGGGGAGCAGTACCAGTTCGTCGAGAACTACCGCTGGATACCGTCTTTCGGCACCGGTTACATCCTCGGCGTCGACGGCATCGCGCTCGCCCTGGTGGTGCTCACCGCGGTGCTGGTTCCTTTGTTGATGGTCGCCGGCTGGAACGACGCGGGTGACCGGATCAGCTGGGACGGCCGTTCGGTGCACGTCTACGTCGCGCTGACGCTGGCCGTCGAGGGCATGGTCCTGATCTCGCTGGTGTCACTGGACATCCTGCTGTTCTATGTGTTCTTCGAGGCCATGCTCATCCCGATGTACTTCCTCATCGGCGGGTTCGGTGGCCGCGAGCGCGGCCGGGCCGCGGTGAAGTTCCTGCTGTACAACCTCTTCGGCGGCCTCATCATGCTCGCCGCCGTGGTCGGCCTCTACGTCGCGACCGCGTCGAGCGACGCGTTCGATGCCGGCACCTTCGACCTGCGGGCGATCGTCGCCGCGGTCGCGGCCGGCGACTTCGTGATGAACCCGATCGTCATGCACCTGCTGTTCGGTGGGTTCATGTTCGCATTCGCGATCAAGGCGCCGCTGTGGCCGCTGCACCGTTGGCTGCCCGACGCCGCGGTCGAGGCGACCCCGGCGAGCGCGGTCCTGATGATGGCGATCATGGACAAGGTCGGCACGTTCGGCATGATCCGGTACTGCCTGCCCCTGTTCCCCGACTCCGCAACCTATTTCAGTCCGCTGATCATCACGCTGGCAGTGATCGGGATCATCTACGGCGCGGTCGTCGCGATCGGTCAGACCGATGTGATGAGGCTGATCGCCTACACGTCGATCTCGCATTTCGGTTTCATCATCCTGGGCATCTTCGTGATGACCAGCCAGGGTCAGGCGGGGTCGACGCTGTACATGGTCAACCACGGCATCTCGACGGCTGCACTGTTCCTGATCGCCGGATTCCTGGTGTCGCGGCGGGGGTCTCGCCTCATCAGCGCCTACGGCGGGGTGCAGAAGGTCGCACCGGTGCTGGCCGGCACCTTCCTGGTCGCCGGCCTGGCGACGCTGTCGCTGCCGGGTCTGGCTCCGTTCATCAGTGAGTTCCTGGTCCTGATCGGCACGTTCACCCGCTATCCGGTGTTCGGCGTGCTGGCCGCGAGCGCGCTCGTGCTGTCGGCGATCTACATCCTGTGGACGTATCAGCGGATGATGACCGGCCCCACCCCGGAGGCGCTGACCGACGGCGAGTCGCGCCTGCCCGACCTGCGGCCCCGCGAACTCGCCGTCGTCGCACCGCTGCTCGCGCTGCTGCTGGTCCTCGGCGTGTATCCCAAACCGGCGCTCGACGTCATCGATCCGGCGGTCACGCACACGCTCACCACGATCGACCGGCCCGACCCGACACCGGCCACGGGGACGGCGGAAGGACCGGTGCGATGACCATTCCAACGCCGTCGGTCGAGTACAGCTTGATCGCCCCGATGTTGATCGTGTTCGGCGCGGCGGTGCTCGGCGTCCTGCTGGAAGCTCTTCTGCCGCGCGAGCATCGGTATCGCGCGCAGATCGCGCTCAGCCTGGTGGCGCTGGTCGGCGCGTTCGTCGCGGTCCTGCTGGTGGCGCGAGAGATCGCGGGCGGCGACGGGGTGGCCGCGGTGATGGGCGCGGTCGCGGTCGACAAGCCCGCGGTGTTCCTCCAGGGCACGATCCTGCTGGTGGCCGTCCTCGGCGTGCTGCTCATCGGCGAGCGGCGCATCGCGATGCCGGACCGGGCCGACCAGGGCGGAGGGCTGGACGCGTTCACCCCGCAGGCCTCGGCGGTGGCCGGCAGCGTCGCCGAGAAACAAGCCACCACAGCGGGTGTCGTCCAGACCGAGGTTTTTCCGCTGACCATGTTCGCCGTCGGCGGCATGCTGCTGTTCCCCGCGGCCAACGACCTGCTGACGATGTTCATCGCGCTGGAGGTGCTGTCGCTGCCGCTGTATCTGCTGTGCGGGTTGGCCCGCCGGCGGCGGTTGCTGTCGCAGGAGTCGTCGCTGAAGTACTTTCTGCTGGGCGCCTTCTCGTCGGCGTTCTTTCTCTACGGCGCAGCGATGCTGTACGGCTACGCGGGAACGCTGTCTCTGCCGGGCATCGCGGCAGCGGTGTCCGACGATTCGGACACTCCGTCGCTCGCACTGGTGGGCATCGCCCTGCTGCTGGTCGGGGTGCTGTTCAAAGTGGGCGCGGTGCCGTTCCATTCCTGGATTCCCGACGTCTATCAAGGAGCGCCGACGCCCATCACGGCGTTCATGGCCGCCGCCACCAAGATCGCCGCGTTCGGCGCGATGCTGCGGGTGTTCTCGGTGGCTGTGCCAGGGCTGCACGACGACTGGCGCCCGGTGCTGTGGGCGGTCGCGATCGCCACGATGGCGGTGGGCACGATCACCGCCGTCACGCAGAACGACGTGAAGCGCATCCTGGCCTACTCCGCGGTCGCGCACAGCGGATTCATCCTGACCGGCGTGGTCGCCGGTACCGAATCGGGCCTCTCCGCAACGCTGTTCTATCTGTTCGCCTACGGGTTCTCCACGGTGGGCGCGTTCGCGGTGGTCAGTCTGGTGCGTGACGCCGACGGCGAGGAGGACACCGCGCTGGCGCGGTGGGCCGGGCTGGGTAAGCGTTACCCTGTGGTGGGCATCGTGTTCTCGCTGTTCCTGTTGGCGTTCGCGGGAATTCCGCTGACGAGTGGGTTCGTCAGCAAGTTCGCGGTGTTCAAGGCGGCCGGCGAGGGCGGGGCGATTCCGCTGGTGGTGGTCGGTGTGATCGCCAGTGCGATCGCGGCGTACTTCTACGTGCGGGTGATCGTGCTGATGTTCTTCACCGACCGGCCCGACGACGCCCCCACCGTGGTGGTGCCGAGCGTCCTGACGACGGGCGTCGTCGCGGTGACCGCGATCGTGACGTTCCTGCTCGGCGCGCTGCCGCAACCGCTGCTCGACGTCGTCGACGCGGCGGGGCGATTCCTGCCCTGACGGGCCGCGAGCGCGCGCGAAATGCCAGCTGTGGCGGCGCGTCGGCGTGCAGACGCGCGCTTTCGCCGAAACTAGGTGACCACCCCGTGCAGCAGGATCGAGGTGGTGCTGTCCACCCACGCCGGGCTCGCCAGGTGGTCGGGAGCCTGCAGCATCGCCAACATCGTTGCCCCGCCGATCAAATGGACGAGGCCGTCGGGGTCGACGTCCGCGCGGACCTCGCCGCGATCCACGGCGTCGCGCAACCGTGTCCGCACCGCGTCGAATAGACCCGTGAAGCGGGCGCTGACGCGGCCCAGCAGCGCAGGGTCCGCCGACACGTCGGAGATCAACCCCGGGAGCGCGGCCGCGACGACCGGGCTGGTGAACACGTCTCGCGCGGCCGCCACCATCGCTCGTAGATCGGCGGCGATGTCGCCCGGCGGCGCGTCGATCGCCGTCGGCGTCACCGGGAACACCGCCTCGTGGATGAGTTCCGCCTTGCTCGACCACCGGCGGTAGAGCGCGGTTTTGGTCGTTCCCGCCCGCTCGGCGACAGCGGCCATCGTCACGTTGGGATAACCGATCTCGACCAGCAGGTCGGCGGTGGCACGCAGAATGGCGGCGTCGATGCGGGGATCGCGTGGACGTCCGGCGCTCGGGGGCTTGTCAGCCGACGGCGGGTCTGCTTTCATAACGCTACCCACCGTAACGTATTCGCGGTGCCGCGGCGTCGAATCCGTGGCGGGAAGGAGCTTCTCGTGCCCAGCCACACCAGCGGCGTCACCGGCGGCGAGCCCGCAGTCGAAGACGTCGAGCGACTCCAGCGGTCGAGCCGCGACATGACCGATGTGCCGGCCCAGCTGTCGCGCTGGCTGTCGTCCCTGATGCCCGACACCATCCCTGAGATCACCGTCGACAGCGGCATCGACGCCAACGGTATGTCGTCGGAGACCATCCTGCTATCGGGTCGCTGGACCCACGGCGGCCGCCCTGTCGAGCAGCGCTGGGTGGCCCGCGTCGCACCGTCGGACGCCGACGTTCCGGTGTTCGGCCACTATCGACTCGATCACCAGCACGAGGTCATCCGGCTGGTCGGTGAGCTGACCGACGTGCCGGTGCCCCAGGTGCGGTGGCTCGAGCCGACCGGTGACGTCCTCGGCCGGCCGTTCTTCCTGATGGATCGCGTTGACGGAGTCGTCCCACCCGACGTCATGCCCTACACCTTCGGTGGCAACTGGCTGTTCGACGCCGACCCGGCCCAGCAGCGCCGCCTCCAGGACGAGACGATCGCGGTGCTGGCGAAGCTCCATTCGATCCCCAACGCACAGCAGACATTCGGCTTCCTGCAGGACGTCGATCCCCCCGGCGAGACCGCACTGCACCGCCACTTCGGGTGGTTGAGGCACTGGTACGAGTTCTGCGTGCCCGACATCGGTCGCGCACCCCTGGTCGAGCGCGCGCTGACGTGGCTCGAGCAGCATTTCCCCTCCGACGTCGCAGCGGCCGAACCCGTTCTCGCATGGGGTGATTCACGCATCGGCAATGTGATCTACCGCGACTTCTCCCCCGTCGCCGTCCTCGACTGGGAGATGGCCACCGTCGGCCCCCGCGAACTCGACGTGGCGTGGCTCGGCTTCGCGCACATGGTGTTCCAGGAGCTGACCAAGCTCGCCGGCCTGCCCGGGATGCCGGACTTCCTGACCGAGGACGACATCCGCGCCACGTATCGGGAGCTCACCGGCGTCGAGGTCGGCGACCTGCGCTGGTTCCACGTCTACTCCGCGGTGGTGTGGTGCTGTGTGTTCATGCGGACCGGGGCGCGGCGCGTGCACTTCGGCGAGATCGAGCAGCCCGACGACGTCGAGTCGCTCTTCTACCACGCCTCACTGCTGAAGAAGTTGTTAGGAGAGACCGCGTGATGCTCGGACCCATGGACGAATATCCGGTACATCAACTTCCGCAGCCGATCGCGTGGCCGGGGTCCTCGGACCGCAACTTCTACGACCGGTCGTATTTCAACGCCCACGACCGCACCGGCGACATCTTCGTGATCAGCGGCATCGGCTACTACCCCAACCTCGGCGTGAAGGACGCTTTCCTCCTCGTGAGGCGCGGCGACACCCAGACCGCGGTCCATCTGTCCGACGCCATCGACCAGGATCGGCTCAACCAGAACGTCGGCGGCTACCGCGTCGAGGTGATCGAACCGCTGCGCAAGCTGCGCATCGTCTGCGACGACACCGAGGGCATCGCGGCCGATCTCACCTGGGAGGGGTTGTTCGACGTCGTCCAGGAGCAGCCGCACATCATGCGGCGCGGCACCCGGGTCACGTTGGACGCCCAGCGTTTCGCCCAGGTGGGGTCCTGGAGCGGGCAGCTGTCGATCGATGGTGAGGACATCACGGTCGATCCCGCGCGCTGGATCGGCACCCGCGACCGGTCCTGGGGAATCCGTCCCGTCGGCGAAGCGGAACCCGCGGGACGACCCGACGACCCACCGTTCGAGGGCATGTGGTGGCTCTATGTGCCGATGGCCTTCGACGACTTCGGGATCGTGATCATCATCCAGGAGGATCCGCAGGGCTTCCGCTCACTCAACGACTGCACGCGGATCTGGAAGGACGGCCGTGTCGAACAGCTCGGCTGGCCGCGGGTGACCATCCACTACCGCTCCGGCACCCGGATCCCCACCGGTGCCACCCTCGAGGCGACCGGAAGCGACGGCAGTGCAGTGCATTTCGACGTCGAGTCGAAACTCCCGGTGCCGATCCACATCGGCGGTGGCTACGGCGGGGACTCCGACTGGCTGCACGGCATGTGGCGGGGCGAGCGCTTCACCGAGCGTCTGACCTACGACATGACCGATCCGGCGATCATCGGCCGCGCGGGGTTCGGGGTGATCGATCATGTCGGCCGCGCTGTGTGCCGCGACGCCGACGGCACCGAGCGTGAAGGCTGGGGCCTGTTCGAGCACGGCGCGCTCGGCCGCCACGATCCGTCCGGCTTCGCCGACTGGCTCTCCGTCGCGCCCTGAGCTCTGCGCTCAGGCGGGGTGCGGTTCCCGCACGGCGGCGCGGCCGAACACCATCGACTCCTCGATGCGGTCGAAGCGGTGATCGATGACGTCGAGCACGTAGTTGTGGCGCACGTTCCAGGGACGGCGCGTGCCGGATCGGGGCAGCGCGTGCGGTGCTCGTTTGATGTACCCGGCCTCGAGATCGAACGTCGGCTTCTCGGTGATCGGGGCGTCGCCGCGATGCGGATAGGCGTGCGTGTAGCCGTGAGTTCGCATGTAGGCGATCAGCTTCGCCACGGCCTTCGCCGTCATGTCGGCCCGCAGCGTCCACGACGCGTTCGTGTAGCCGATGCACCACGCCATGTTCGGCAGATCCTCCAGCAGGTACTCCTTGTAGACGAACCGGTCGGTCGGCTCGATCTCCGCACCGTCGACCAACACCCGGATGCCGCCGAGGGCCTGCAGTTGCAGGCCGGTCGCGGTCACGATGACGTCGGCGTCGAGGCGCCTGCCGGACGTCAGCACGATGCCGCTCTCGTCGACGTGGTCGATGGTGTCGGTGACGACCTCGGCCCGACCCGCGCTGATGTGCTCGAACAGGTCATGGTCGAGCACCAGGCACATCCGCTGGTCCCAGGGGTTGTATCGCGGCTTGAAATGCACGTCGACGTCGTAACCGGGAGGCAGTGCCGCGGCCGTCCGGTTGCGGATCAGCCAGCGCCCGAAGCGGGGCGCCTTGCGGAACATGAAATACGTCAGCACGTGGAACATCGCGTTCCGGAAGCGCACCACCGTATGGGACAGCCGGCGCGGCAGCAGCCTGCGAATGGCGTCGACCATGGGGTCGATGCGCGCCATGGACATCATGTAGGTCGGTGAGCGCTGCAGCATCGTGACGTGCGCGGCCTTGTCGCTGAGGGCGGGGATCAGGCTGATCGCGGTGGCGCCGCTGCCGATCACCACCGCGCGCTTGCCGGTGAGGTCGAGATCCTCGGGCCAGAACTGCGGGTGGATCACCTGTCCGCCGAAGGAATCGAGCCCGGCGATGTCGGGCCGGTAGGGGTCGTCGTAGCTGTAGTAGCCGGTCCCGCAGAATAGGAACCGACCGCGGAACACCATCTCCTGACCGTGCTGTCGGGCCCGCACCGTCCAGGTGTCGCTGCCCGAGTCCCACTCGACGGAGGTGACGTGGGTGTCGAACTGGATGTGCCGGTCGATGCCGTGCTTGCGCGCGGTCTCGGTCAGGTAGTCGCGGATGTGCTCGCCGTCGGCGACGTTCTCCCGGCGGGTCCATGGCTCCCACGGGAACGAGAGCGTGAAGATGTCGCTGTCGGAGCGGATTCCGGGATAGCGGAACAGGTCCCAGGTGCCGCCGATGCGGGAGCGTCGTTCCAGGATCGTGTACCGCACGCCGGGGTTGCGTTCCGAGATCCGGTAGGCCGCGCCGATGCCCGAGATGCCGGCACCGATGATCACGACGTCCGAGATGTCCTCCACCCGTACCTCCTGTGGTCCGCAGGCGTACCGCCCACTGTAGGAGATCCAGACACACCGTGGCCACGATCCACCGCAATAGCTGCTGGCCATCGCGTACAAGCAACAGCCATTCGCTGTACACCCTGGACATGTACCGCGGCGGCCCCGGTGTCTACCGTGGTAGCCGAGCGCACGCCGGCGACGCTCGAGACCGAACGGAGTCCCCATGACCGCCACCGCCCCCGCAGCGACGAAGAGCACCTACGCGCCGTTGGAGCTGTTCGACATCGCACGCCTGCTCGACGACGAGGAGCGAGAGATCGCCGCGACGGTGCGCAAATTCGTCGACACCACGCTGCGACCGGAGGTCGAGAACTGGTTCGAGTCGGCCACCCTGCCCAGGGAGCTGGCCAAGGAGTTCGGCTCGCTGGGGTTGCTGGGCATGCACCTTCAGGGGTACGGCTGCGCCGGCACCAACGCGGTCAGCTACGGCCTGGCGTGCATGGAGCTCGAAGCCGGTGACAGTGGGTTCCGCAGCTTCGTCTCGGTCCAGGGGTCGCTGTCGATGTTCTCGATCCACCGCTACGGCTCCGACGAGCAGAAGCAGGAGTGGCTGCCCAGGCTCGCGACCGGGGACGCCGTCGGCTGCTTCGGCCTGACCGAGCCGGACTTCGGCTCCAATCCCGCCGGGATGCGTACCCGGGCCCGCCGCGACGGGTCGGACTGGGTGCTCACCGGCACGAAGATGTGGATCACGAACGGCAACCTGGCCGACGTCGCGACCGTGTGGGCACAGACCGACGACGGCATTCGCGGCTTCCTGGTGCCCACCGACACTCCCGGCTTCACCGCCAACGCGATTCATCGCAAGCTGTCGCTGCGCGCGTCGGTGACCTCGGAGCTGGTGCTCGACGAGGTGCGCCTGCCCGCCTCGGCGCAGCTGCCGCACGCCCACGGTCTCGGCGCGCCGCTGTCGTGCCTCAACGAAGCCCGCTTCGGCATCGTCTTCGGCTCGCTCGGTGCGGCGCGCGACTGCCTGGAGACCGCGATCGCCTACACCCAGTCGCGCGACGTGTTCGACAAGCCGCTGTCGAGCTACCAGCTCACGCAGGAGAAGCTCGCCAACATGACGGTGGAGCTCGGCAAGGGCATGTTGCTGGCACTGCACCTGGGCCGGATCAAGGACAGCGACGGCGTTCGGCCCGAGCAGATCAGCCTCGGCAAGCTCAACAACGTCCGCGAGGCGCTCGCGATCGCGCGGGAGTGCCGAACCCTGTTGGGCGGCAGCGGGATCACACTGGAGTACTCACCGCTTCGGCACGCCAACAACCTCGAATCCGTGCTCACCTACGAGGGCACCTCCGAGATGCACATGCTCTCGATCGGCAAGGCGCTGACCGGGCACGCCGCATTCAGGTCATGACCGCTGCGATCGAGCATCTGATCGCCGGGCAGTGGGTGCCCGGCCGCGGGGAGACCATCGTCAGCCGCAACCCGGCCCGGCCGGACGTGGTGGTCGCCGAGGGCGGCGGAGCCCTGACGGCCGACGTCGACGCCGCGGTCGCCGCGGCGAGCGACGCGGCCACCGCGTGGGCGGCGATGCCGATCCACCAGCGCGGTGCGGTCCTGCTGGCCGCGGCCGACATCGTCGACGGCCACGCCGCGGCGTGGGGCCTCGAGCTGGCCGCCGAGGAGGGCAAGACCAAGGCCGAGGGAGTCGGCGAGGTACGCCGGGCGGCGCAGATCCTGCGCTACTACGGCAACGAGGGCGACCGGCAGGCCGGCGAGATCTACGCCTCCCCGCGCGCGGGCGAACAGATCCTGGTGACGCGCAAGCCTCTCGGCGTGGTCGCAGTGATCACACCGTTCAACTTCCCCATCGCGATCCCGGCGTGGAAGATCGCACCGGCTCTGGTGTTCGGCAACACGGTGGTGTGGAAGCCCGCCAGTACGGTGCCGCTGCTGGCGCTGCGCCTCGCCGACGCACTCACCTCGGCGGGAGTGCCGCCCGGGGTGCTCAACCTCGTGGTCGGCGACTCTGAGATCGGCGACGCGCTCGTCCGTCACCCTCGGATCGACGCGATCACGTTCACCGGCTCCACCGGTGTCGGGCGCCGGATCGCCGCGGCGGCAGCGGCACGCGGTGTTCCGGTACAGGCCGAGATGGGTGGCAAGAACGCCGCTGTGGTGCTCGACGACGCCGATGTCGATCTCGCGGTGGAGCAGGTACTGCTCGGCGCGTTCCGCTCGACCGGCCAGAAGTGTACGGCCACATCACGACTCATCGTGACCGAAGGCATCGCCGATCGATTCGTCGACGCGGTGTGTGAGCGCGCGGCGGCACTGCGCGTCGGCGATCCCACCGAGGACGCCACCGAGATGGGCCCGGTCATCAGTGCCCAGGCGCAACAGAGCATCTCCACCGGGATCGCGATGGCGACCGGGCAGGGTGCCACGGTGCGCACAGGAGGCGCCCCCTACTCCGACGCCCGCGCCGACGGCTACTTCGTCGCCCCCACGGTCCTCGAACTGGGCGCCGGGCAGGCGGACGCGTGGACCGAGGAGTTGTTCGGTCCGGTGCTGGCCGTCAAGCGGGCCATCGACGCCGACGAGGCGTTCACCCTGGCCAACGACAGCGAGTTCGGGCTCTCCGCGGCGGTGTTCACCCAGGATCTCACCCGGGCCCTGCACGCGGTGGAACGCATCGACGTCGGTGTGCTGCACATCAATTCGGAGTCGGCCGGCGCCGACCCGCACGTACCGTTCGGCGGGGCGAAGAAGAGCGGGCTGGGCCCCAAGGAACAGGGCGCCGCCGCCCGCGACTTCTTCACCCACACCACCACCGTGTACCTGCGCGGCGGTAGGCCGGTCGCATGACCGGCGGCGCACTCGACGGCATCGTGGTCGTCGACTTCAGCCGTGTGCTGGCCGGGCCCTACGCGACCATGATGCTCGGTGACTTCGGCGCCGAGGTGATCAAGGTCGAGCGGCCGCAGATCGGTGACGACACCCGGCACTGGGGGCCGCCCTACGATTCCGCCGGCGTCGCAACCTATTACAACGCGGTCAACCGCAACAAGCGATCCGTGGCACTGGATCTGACCGATCCGGCGGACCTGCAACGGGCCCGCGAGCTGGTCGGCAGGGCCGACATCGTGGTCGAGAACTTCCGCGCAGGCACCATGGAGAAACTCGGGCTCGGCTACGACGACGTCCGGGCGGTACGCCCCGACGTCATCTACTGCTCGATCACCGGATTCGGGCGCGCGCAGGGAGCCGACCTCCCCGGATACGACCTGCTGCTGCAGGCCGTCGGCGGGCTGATGAGCGTCACCGGCACCGAACCCGGGGACCCCACCAAGGTCGGTGTGGCACTGGTCGACGTCCTCGCCGGCCTACACGCACTCAGCGGCATCCTGGCCGCTCTGAACCACCGGGAGCGCACCGGCGAGGGCCAGCGGGTGGACACCAACCTGCTGTCGGTGCTGCTGTCCTCCTTGGTGAATCAAGCGTCGGGATACCTGGGCGCCGGGGTGGTGCCACAGATGATGGGCAATCGCCACCCCAGCGTCGCGCCGTACCAGACATTCGACACCGCCGACCGGCCGATCGCCGTGGCGGTCGGCAACGACAAGCAGTTCCGCGCCTTCGCCGCGGCGCTCGGCCAGGCGGACTGGGGTGAAGACCCGCGGTTCGCCACCAACCCGGCCCGCGTGCAGAACCGAGAAGTGTTGTGCGCGTTGATCGAAGCCCAGATGGCCCGCTTCGGCGCCGATCATTGGTATGCCGAACTGACCTCGGCGGGGGTGCCTGCCGGACCGATCAACGACGTCGCCGAGGCGTTCGCGTACGCCCGCTCGCTCGGTATCGAAGCCACGGTGGCGATGCCCGATACGGACACCCCGCAGGTCGCCAACCCGGTCACGCTGTCGGCCACCCCGGTCAGCTACCGCTCGGGGCCTCCGCCGCTGGGCGGCTGAGGCCGGTCGGCCAGCAGCTGCCTCGCCCTGATCGCGAGCCACAGCCGCGTCCGGGTGTCGGCGTCGTCGAGGTCGTCGTCGAGGGCGTCGCCGATGCGCCGCATCCGGTGGCGCAGCGTGTGTCGGTGCACCCCGGTGGCGGTTGCGGCGCCCTCGAGGTGACCGTTGTGCCGCAGATAAGCCTCCAGAGTCGCCACCAAATCCACACTCAACGCCGTCAAAGGGGCAGCGAGAACGGCCAATTCAGCCGCGGTGCGGCCGGCCAGCAGCACATCGAGGGGTCCCAGCTCGGGGAAGTGCGTGAACCGCGCCCCACCGGCATGGCAGGCGATACGAGCCTGCTCGAGGCCAACGGCGATGTCGCTCAGCGGCACCGGGCCGCTCGCCCCGCCCACCGGCGCCCGGACCGATCCGGTGTCGGCGAGGCGCGCCGTAGCGGGCACCACGATGACCAGCTCAGAGCCCGTCGTCGTCAGATGGACCATCAGGTAGGGCCCGGCTGCGGCGAGACGACGGCCCCACTCCTGTTGCGCCGCAAGCATCGGGCCCACCTCGGTGAGCAACACCACGACCACCTCGTCATGCGGCGCGAACCCGAAGTACCGCAGCACGCCGTCGTCGACCAGACCCGACCCCCGCAGCAACTCGCGGGTGACAGCGCTGCGCAGGCGCTGCTCGGCCTCGACGACACCCGTCGGCTTCTCCAGTGCGATCGAGACCAGCGACACGGCATGGGCGAGGAGAAAGCGGTCCGCGGTGGACAGGGGGGCCGTCGATCGGATCGCCAATCGACCCCGATGTGATTGTGCCGCAGACAGATTCTGCACAGTGATGAACGCGTCGGAGTCCCCCGTGACGTAGGCGCCGCGCCGCGCCGCGGGCGCGCTGTCGGTGAGCGCTGCGAGCAGTCGGGCCCGCTGCGGCCCCGCCGCCGCCAGCACGCTGCGATCGGCACCGAGCACGACCACTGTCGCGGCAAGCCGGTCGGCCAGCGCGTCGACCACCCCGGGGATGCCGCCGCTGACCGTCGCCCGGGCGAGCACCTCCTGACCATCGACCACCTGCTGCACCGCGCGCAGTTCGTCGTCGGCCAACGCGTCGATGACCGTCTTGGTGATCGCGATGAAAGGCGTCGACGGTGGGACTTCGAGCACGGGCAGGCCCGCCCTGTCGCCGGCATCGAGTACGCCTGCGGGGATTTCGCGCAGCGTCGTGCCGGTGTCGACGGCCAGCGCCGCGCTGCCCGCCTCGGCCAACCGTGTCACGTACGCGGACTGCGCGGCGGCGTCGGCACCGATGTTGATCCCTGTGGTCATCACGAGTTCGCCGCCGGCGAGGTAGGGAGTGGGGTCGGCCAGCTCGATCGCGTGCGCCCAGGCGATCGGACTGTCCGCCGCCGACTGACCCGCGACCAGCCGCAGCCCGAGGCGCTCGACCCCGACCAGTTCCCGCACAGTGATCGCCACGGCTGCAGTCTTACCCGTGCCCGCGACTTCGGCGTGCAAATCGTCGCCAGGCGACGACGGGCACGCCAGAATCGCTTCATGGCAGACGTGGTGATCGTGGGAGCCGGTTTCGCAGGACTGTCGGCAGCGCGGGAGCTGACGCGCCTGGGGCGCGACGTCGTGGTGGTCGAGGGCCGCGACCGCGTGGGAGGTCGCTCCTACACCGGCGAGGTCGGCGGAGTGCCCGTCGACCTCGGCGCGACGTTCGTGGGGCCGACGCAGGACGCCGTGCTGGCGCTGGCCCGCGAGCTGGGCTGCCAGACCGTGCCGACCTACAGCCACGGCAGGAACCTGATCCGGTGGCGCGGTCGGGTGCGCACCTACCGCAGCACCATCCCCCGCCTCTCGATCCTCGAACTCCTCGACGTATCCCGCATCCAGTGGCGGTTCGGCCGGATCAGCCAGAAGGTGCCCGTCGCCGATCCGTGGTCCTCACCCCTCGCGGGGCAGCTCGACGCGCTCACCCTCGAGGGGTGGCTGCGGTCGATGCACGCGAGTGCCTCGACGCGCGATCTGATGGCGGTCATGGCCCGCGTGACGTGGGGATGTGAGCCGGACGCGGTGTCGATGCTGCACGCCGTGCGCTATGTGAAGGCCGCCGGCGGCCTCGACCGCATGCTCGACGTCAAGGGCGGGGCGCAGCAGGACCGCTTCCTGGCAGGCACCCAGCAGATCGCCGTCCGGATGGCCGCAGAACTCGGCGAGCGGGTGGTGCTGGGCGCCCCGGTGCGGCGTATCGAACGCCGCCACGGCGCCCTGACCGTGGTGTCCGACCGCGGTGAATTCACCGGTGACGCCGTGATCGTCGCGGTACCGCCCGAGCACCGCACCGCCATCGCGTTCGAGCCGGCCCTTCCCGACGGCTACGACGCGCTGGCCCGGCACTGGCCCCAGGGGCATCTGAGCAAGGCCTATGCCGCCTACGAGCGGCCGTTCTGGCGCGAGAACGGCTATTCGGGGGAAGCTCTGTCCGACGAGGGCCCGGTGTTCATCACCTTCGACGTCAGCCCCGGCGACGCCGGTCCGGGGGTGCTGCTCGGCTTCACCGACGCGCGCCTGTTCGATCCCCTGCCCCCTGAGCAGCGTCGCGAAGTCGCGCTGTCGAACTTCGCCGCGCTGTTCGGCGACGCGGCGGCGCACCCGGTGGACTATCTCGACCACTGCTGGGGCGCTGAGCCGTTCGCCGCGGGCGGCCCGACGGCGGCGGTCCCGCCGGGATCGTGGACGGCCCACGGACGGTTGTTGCGCGCCCCGGTCGACGGGATCTTCTGGGCAGGCACCGAAACCGCCGATGTGTGGCCGGGCTTCCTCGACGGAGCCGTGCGCTCGGGGCAGCGCGCGGCCGCCGAGGCACATCAGGAGCTGACGCGACGATCCTGAGTCTGCCCGATCAGCCAGCGCAGCTGCGCGTTGACCTCGGCGGGCTGTTCCAGAATCGCGCAGTGGCCGCCCGGCACCTCGACGAAGCGGGCCAGGTTCGGCGCCGTGGCAGCGATACGCCGTGACGAGATGATGGGCAGCAGACGGTCTTTCGTGCTCCCGATCACCACCGTCGGGACGGTGAGGCTCTTCAGGCTGATGTGCTGGGGTCCCATGTGGTCCACCAGCACCCGCGCCCAACCGCCGCGGCCGGCGGGCGGGGTGGTGTGGAACAGCTCGAACACGAAGTCGCTGACCGCGGATTCGGCGTCGCGGCCCACCGCGATCATCTTCACGAACCTGCGACTGGGTCCGTCGGTCATGCGCATCAGCGGCGCTCCCCCGAACGTCCGCAGCAGTGTGCCGCCCGCCCGCACCCGCGCAGCGGCGAGCGACGGCGGTACCGGCAGCAGGTTCACGTGCCGCAGGAGATCACCGGTCGTGGTGTTGATCAACGCCGCCGCAGCCGCACACTCGGCGACGCGGTGCGGATAGCGCTCCGCCCAGGATGTGATCGCGATACCGCCCATGGAGTGCCCGGCGATGACGGCGCGCTCACCGGGAGCCAGCGTGGCGCGCAGCACCGCGTCGAGATCACCGGCGAGGTGGTCGATGCTGTACCCGCCGCGCCGCGGCGGCACGCCGCTGCGCCCGTGTCCACGGTGATCGAAGGCGATCACGCGGTGGTCCTGGGCCAGGTCGGCGATCTGACACGCCCACACCCGCAGCGAACACGTGATGCCGTGCGCCAACACCACGGCGGGCGCGTCCTCGGGCCCGAACACCTCGGTGTGCAGGCGGACACCGTCGCGGGATCGCACGTCGACGACGCGGCCGGGCGCCAGGTCACGGGCGGGCGCGAAACTCGTGCCCCTCGTCCGGCTGCGTGCGGCCATTCCTGTTCCCCGTCGTTGCATCCGCGCAATGATGCCCTGCCCACCGTATCGCTGCGGCCGCGACTCTCCGGTGCTGTTCGGTGTTGTTCGGTGTTGTTCAATGGTCGGCATGCGCGCAATCCACATCCGCAGGCTGGACGGGCCCAGCGCCGCCGAGCTGGTCGAGATCGACGAACCGGCTGCCACCGAGGAATCCGTGGTCGTCGAGGTGCACGCCGCGGGCGTCGCCTTTCCCGATGCGCTGCAGTCCCGCGGGCTCTACCAGTACAAGCCCGAACTCCCCTACGTCCCGGGTGCCGAGATCGCCGGGGTGGTCCGCAGCGCGCCCGACGGCGCCCACGTCCGCCCGGGTGATCGGGTCGCCGGCCTGACGATGCTGTCCGGCGCGATGGCCGAAGTGGTTGCACTGCAACCGGAGCGGGTGTTCGCACTGCCCGACGCCGTGTCCTTCGAAGCCGGCGCCGGGTTGCTGTTCAACGATTTGACCGTGCACTTCGCGTTGCGCACTCGCGGCAGGCTGCGTGACGGCGAGACCGTGCTCGTGCACGGCGCCGCCGGTGGTATCGGCACCTCGACGCTTCGCCTGGCGCCCGCCTTCGGCGCCGCTCGCACGATCGCCGTCGTCAGCACGGACGCGAAGGCCGAGGTGGCTCGCGCGGCCGGGGCGTCGGACGTGGTGCTCGCCGACGGATTCAAAGACGCGGTGAAGGAACTGACCGGTGGCCGAGGCGTCGACATCGTCCTGGACCCGGTCGGCGGGGACCGCTTCACCGACTCGCTGCGCTCACTGGCGCCGGGCGGCCGCCTGCTGGTCGTCGGTTTCACCGGCGGCGACATCCCGACGGTCAAGGTCAACCGGCTGCTGCTCAACAATGTCGACGCCGTCGGCGTGGGCTGGGGGGCGTGGACGATGACGCACCCGGGTTATCTCACCGAGCAGTGGGCCGAGCTCGCGCCGCTGCTGGCCTCCGGCGCGGTGCGACCGCCGGAACCAGACGTCTACCCGCTGGAGCGCGCCGGCGAGGCCATCGCATCGCTGGAGGATCGGACCGCGCGCGGCAAAGTCGTCGTGACGCTGCGCTGACTCGCGGCCGCGGCGGTACGGGCGCGAATTCTGTGTCATCGGGCACTGCTTTGCCCGCTACGATAGTGACCATCATGGCGCCCGCTCCACGAGGATCGACGGTCGATCCACAGGTTGCTGGCTTTCTCGATGCGGCATCCCAGCGACCGACCGGGCTGGTCATCGAGGGCGAGGCCGGGATCGGGAAGACCACCCTGTGGCTCTCCTTGGTCGAACAGGCACGCGCCGATGGCTTCCGGGTGCTGAGTGCGCGGGTAGGGCAGGCGGAATCGGTGATGGCGTTCGCCGCGCTGGCCGATCTACTCGCCGATGTCGACACCGGCCTCCTCGCCGCACTGCCTCCTCTGCAGCGGCTCGCACTGGACCGGGTGCTCCTCCGGGCCGGCGACGACGGCCCGGCGACCGACCACCGAGTGGTGGCCGCGGCGTTCATCGCGGTTCTGCGCGCGCTGGCCGAGGCCGGTCCCGTCCTGGTCGCGATCGACGACGTCCAGTGGATGGACATCTCGAGCCGCACAGCGGTCGCCTTCGCCGCACGCCGGCTGCAGGGCCGGTTCGGGGTGTTGCTCACCGAACGGTGCCACCCCGGTGACGGCGCGACGACGATGTGGTTGACGCTGAACAGACCCGACGGCATCCACCGCAGCGCGGTGCGTCCGCTCGACAGCGCCGCGTTGCACACACTGATCTCCGAACGCACGGGCCGCACATTCTCCCGTCCGACGATCCTGCGCATCGCCGAGATCTCCGGCGGCAACCCGTTTTTCGCCGTGGAGCTGGCCCGCGCGATCGGAGACGGCCACGCGCCGGCCGAACAGGCGCTGCCTCCCACCCTCAACGAGGTGGTACGAGCCCGCATCGGCTCGCTCGACGATCAGGTGCGCGAATTCCTGCTGTGCGTGGCCTGCCTGGCCGACGCACGCGTGGACGTGCTGGCCGACGCCATCGGCGCGAGCCGTGACGAGGTCATCGCCCTCGTCGAACGCGCCGAGGAGGCGGGGGTTCTCACCCTGGCCGGCAATCAGGTCCGATTCAGCCATCCCCTGCTGGCCAGTGGGGTCTATGCCGACGCCGGATCGCCGGCCCGCCGGGCGATGCACCGCAGGCTGGCCTCCGCGGTGGCGCTGCCCGAGGTCCGCGCCCGCCACCTGGCGCTGGCGTCGGCGACGGGCACGCGAGAGATCTTCACCGCGCTGGATGCCGCGGCGGATTCAGCACGCGCCCGCGGCGCGCCGGCCGCGGCCGCGGAGTTGGTCGACCTGGCGATCGGGCTGGGCGGGGACACCGCGGTGCGTCGGCTCAAGTCCGCCGAGAACCATTTCCTGGCCGGCAATGTGACCCGCGCGGGTGAGTTGCTCGCCGACATACCGCCCGGCGAGCCGGACATCGTGCGCGCGTTGGCGGCGAGCCTGCTCGCCACCGTGCTGATGTATCAGAACCAACACAGCGACGCGGTGGAGCTGTTGCGCGGCGCGGCGGACGACGCCGCGGGCAACAGCGCCGTGCTGATCCAGGTGCTTCTGCGATTATCCTTCGCGCTCAACAACATCGGCGAGCCGGATGACGCGCGACGCCACGGTCGCGACGCGGTGAAGCTGGCCGAGGAGCTCGGCGTACCCGCCATCATCAGCGCGGCGCTGGCCTGGTCGGTGTACGTCGACTTCCAGAACGGGCGCGGACTCGACCAGCGGGCGCTTCGCCGCGCGCTGGAGTGCTACGACAGCGCGTTCGACGTCCCCATCATCTTCCGGGCGCCGCTTGTGCACGCGCTCACGCTGTCCTGGACGGGAAAGCTCACCCAAGCCCATGAGCAGTTGACCGCGCTGAGGGTGGTGTGCGCGGAGCGCGGGGCGGAAAGCGACATGATGGCGATCGCGGGTTTCCTTGCGATGAACCACATCTGGCGTGGGCGCTTCGCCGAGGCCGCGGTGGAGGCCGCCGATGCGGTGGAACGGGCCGAGCAGCTCGGCGGCGAGGACGTTCTGATCATCCCGCTGACGGTGCGTGCGGTGGTCTCGTCGTTCCTGGGGCACGAGGACGATGCCCGCACCGATGCCAGTCGCGTCGTCGCGGCCACCCGCGGTCGTACTGCCTCGCACATCGCCGACTGGCCGGGGATGGCGCTCTGCTTCCTCGAGGAATCGCTGGGCCGGCATCGTGAGGCACTGGCTGCGCTCGATGTGTCGTTTCTCGCCGAACCCGGCCTGTCGACCGAGATCGCCTACGGGTGGCATGTTCCCGACGTCATCGAGGCCATGGTCGCGGTGGGCCGACTCGACGAGGCCGACAGGCTGACCGCCGCGTTGGAACGCGACGGCGCAGAGCACGACCGGGGGTGGATGAGGGCGGTCGGCGCCCGGTGTCGCGCCGTCGTGCTCGCCGCGGCGGGGCAGGTGGCCGACGCCGAGCAGGCTGCGCACCGGGCGCTGATGGAACACGACCGGCTCCCGATGCCGTTCGAGCGGGCGCGCACTCACCTGGTGCTGGGCCAGCTCCAGCGTCGATTGCGGCAAAAGCAGCTCGCCGCAACGACATTGACCGGTGCACTGGAGACGTTCGAGCACCTCGGAACCCCACTGTGGGCGCGGCGTGCGCGCGCCGAGCTGTCCCGAACGGTGGTGGCGCCCTCCGACGACCTCACGGCGCTCACACCGTCGGAGCTCCGGGTGGCCGAGATGGCCGCCTCGGGAGCGACGAACAAGAACATCGCCGCGGCCATGTTCATCAGCGCCAAGACCGTCGAGCACAACCTCACTCGCATCTACCGCAAACTCGGCATCACATCGCGGGCCGAGTTGGGTCGACGGATGGACCGCCAGTCGGCCGATTAGGTGATCCAGTCGGGCTGGGCCTCGACGTCGACGGCGGAGAAATCCTTGTGTGCAAGACCCGCGATGGTGCCGCCGTCGACCACGAATTCGGCACCTGTCGAGTAGCTCGACTCGTCGCTGGCCAGATACACCACCAGGTTGCTGACCTCGACGGGTTGGGCGATGCGCCCGAGCGCGGTGGTGAAGATGTCCTCGGGCACCCAGTCGGCCATCGGCGTCTTCACGAGTCCCGGATGTACCGAGTTCACCCGGATACCGAACGGCCCCAACTCCAACGCGGTCGATTTGGTCAGACCGCGCACCGCGAATTTGGTGGCGGTGTAGCCGTGGCAGGCGATCGTGCCGGCCATCCCCTCGATGGAGGAGATGTTGATGATCGATCCACGGCCCGCCGCCTTCATCGGGCCGGCCGCAGCGCGGATGCCCAGGAAGACGCCGGTGAGATTGATGTCGAGGATGCGCTGCCACTCGGCCATGTCGTAATCCTCGACCGTTCCGATGTTGAGGATCCCGGCGTTGTTGACCAGGACGTCGAGTGAACCGAACGCGTCCTGCGCGACGGCCACCGCCGAGTGCCAGTCGTCGGGGTCGGTGACGTCGAGGTGCACGTAACGCGCGTGCTCTCCGAGCTCCGCGGCCACGCGTTCACCATCGGCGTCGAGGATGTCGCCGCACACCACCTTGGCGCCGTGGGCCACCATCTCCCGCGCGTGCGAGGCCCCCATCCCGCGGGCGGCTCCGCTGATGAGGGCGACCTTGCCGGCCAACCGAGCTGTCATGCGGATCTCCTGCCTCAGCGGTGCCGGTGAGCATCCTCACCATACAGATCGTGGCGGGTGGATGGTCGCGATTCGCCGTGCTGCCGGATCCGCGGCCCCGCCGGTGGCCCGTCGGCCATACTGTGCCGATGAACGGGCTTGCGGGCAAAGGGATTCTGGTCACCGGCGCCGCATCGGGCATCGGCGAGGCGACCGTGCGGCGGTTGGCGGGCGAAGGTGCGATCGTCGTCGGATTGGACTTGGCGGCCGACGCCCCGCCCGCCGGGGACCACGTGCGCGGCGACGTGCTCGACGCCGCCGCGGTGGACGGCGCGGTGCAGCGCGTCGTCGAGCTGGCCGGCCGCCTCGACGGCGTGGTGCACTCCGCTGGCGTCGGCGGTGGCGGACCGATCCATGTGCTGCCCGACCGGGAATGGGACCGCGTCATCGACGTGAACCTCAAGGGCACCTTCGTGGTGCTGCGCGCAGCCCTGGCCCAGATGGTGACACAGGATCGAGTCGACGGAGAGCGCGGCGCGGTGGTGACCCTGTCGAGCGTCGAGGGCCTCGAGGGCACGGCCGGCGGCAGTGCCTACAACGCGTCGAAGGGTGGGGTCGTCCTACTCACCAAGAACGCTGCGATCGACTACGGGCCGAGCGGAATTCGCGCCAACGTGATCTGCCCCGGCTTCATCGAGACGCCGCTGTTCGAGTCGGTGATGGGCCTCGATGGGATGGCCGGCCCGCGCGAAGGTGTGCGCCACGAGCACAAGCTGCGCAGGTTCGGCCGGCCCGACGAGGTCGCCGCCGTCGCGGCGTTCCTGTTGTCGGCGGACGCCAGTTTCGTCAGCGGTCAGGCCATCGCGGTGGACGGCGGCTACACCGCAGGACGCGACCACCAGGTGACCGAGCTGATGGGTCTCGGCGAGCAGTGAGGACAGCCGATCACCACACCACGGCGACTGCGGCCGCAGTCAGCGCCAGCACCCCGACCGACAGGAACAGCGGGCGGGGCACCGGGTTTCCCGTCCGCCGCTGTCGCGCGTTGCCCATACCGAGTACGCCACCGAGGACGACGAGGATGACGAGCTTCACCCCGATCTTGGGATAGTTCAGCTCGACCCCGGCCGGCCATGGCGCGGCCAGCGCTAGGCCGGTGAGCAGTGAGACCAGCAGGCCGTAGTCCATCAACCGGGTGGTGACGAACCGGCGGGCCGCCGCCTCGGCGACCCAGGCCCCGAAAGTGACCGCGAAACCGACGAGGTGCAGCAAGACCACTACGGACCGTAGTACTTCCATGCGGTGAGGCTACAACAGCGGACGCCGACACTTCCGGCGATCAGGCAGGCGGTGGGCCGACGGGTACCTGGTAGCAGTTGGTGCCCCCGATACCCAGCACGTACACGGTGTCACAGCGCTGGAAGGTGCCGTCCGGTCCGGGCAGGGAATCGCAACGCCCACCGCCGTTTCCGAACACCACCGCATTGCTGCACGGTTGCGCGCCCGCCGGCGCCGCCGACACCCCTGTCGCAAGTCCGGCTCCGGCCACCGCTGCCGCCGCCCCCGCGATCATCCATTTTCTCGTCATGTCATGTCCCCTTCGTCGATTCCGCGCTTTGGCGCGGACCTGCCGGTGGACTGGCCCCAGCGCCCGACCGCCGGCACATGACTCCTCGATTGTGCGCCTGCGAACCCACTCTGCGCAGGCGATTTACGTCACGTGATCTTTCGCCTCGTCCGCGATTCCGGCGGCCGGCCGACCCGGTGCGGTGTATCGTGTGGCCACCGGGGACTGGAACGGCGACGCCAGGCGGAGGTTCGCATGGAGATTCCGAACGTGCCCGATGTGTCCGAGGTCCCCGGCGACGCACGCGGCCTCACCCGCCTTCTGCACGCCGTACAGGAGCTGTCGCTGGCGCGCAGCCTCGCAGAGATCCAGGCGATCGTGCGTACCGCCGCTCGTGAGCTGACGGGTTGTGACGGAGCCACTTTCGTACTCCGCGACGACGGCAAGTGCTACTACGCGGACGAGGACGCGATCGCCCCACTGTGGAAGGGCAGCCGGTTCCCGATGGAGATCTGCATCAGCGGCTGGGCGATGTTGAATCGAACTCCGGCGGTGATTCCCGACATCTACAGTGACCCCCGGGTACCTCATGCCGCGTACCGACCCACGTTCGTCCGCAGCCTCGTGATGGTGCCCATCCGCACCCTCGATCCCGTCGGTGCGATCGGCAACTACTGGGCCCGGGAACACGAACCCACCGCCCGGGAGGTGTCACTGCTCCAGGCGCTGGCCGACTCGACATCGATAGCCATGGAGAACGTGGCCGTCAACGAGGAGTTGGAGCAGCGCGTCCGGGACCGCACTGCAGATCTGGAACGGGCCAACGAGGAGATCCATCGTCTCTCGCGGACCGACGATCTGACCGGCCTGGCGAACAGACGTGGATTCCACCTGCTGGCCGAGGAGGCCCTGCGGATAGCGCGCAGTCGTGGGCGACGTTGCCTGCTGGCCTATCTCGACGTGGACGGACTCAAACGGGTCAATGACGAGGCAGGCCACGAAGTCGGCGACCGCCTGATCGCCGACGTGGGCAGTGTTCTGCGTACAGCGGTCCGACCGTCGGACATCGTGGCACGCCTCGGTGGTGACGAATTCTGCGCGCTGCTCGTGGATTACGGCGGCGACGGCGCGACCCTGAAGCAGCGCCTGACCGACGCGCTACGGGACTTCCAGGGCTTGTGCGAGCGACCCTACAGACTGGCCGCCAGCGTCGGGGTTCTGGAGGTTCCGCCGACCGATGTCAGCACGCTCGACGAGTTGCTCGCCCACGCCGATCAGCTGATGTACGAGGACAAGAAGCGCAAACCGCTGACCCTTCCTGCCGTCTGAGCCGCGTCGATGTCGGTGTCATTGCGCAACACCTAGCCGCCAGTTACGCTACGCAACGTTGCGATATGGCGATCGGGAGGCTCAGTGACGCGGACGGTGCACGCAGCCCGGCGGTTCGACACCTCCACCGACGACATCGCCGCTGCGCTGGTCGATGTCAGCATCCCCGCGCTGCTGCTGTCGATGGTTCACCTCACGGGCGATCCGCGCTTCATCCGCGACTTCGCCCAGGCTGGCCTGTTCCTCAACGAGATCCAGGGCTTCATGAGCGAAGAGGACAAAGCCCGCGCCAGGGCGGCAGCGCTGCCGGTGATCGTGGACTATCGCGACCGCGGCTGCCCGCCCCTGCCGCCGCTGCCCGCCGAACTGGTCAGGGAGATGCTCGACTGGGCGGCCTGCGAACCCGTCGACGAAGCCAACATCGCGCTGGTTCTCGAGGAACTCGATCTCGAAGGCACCGATCCGCGGCGGCCCGCGTCGGTGGACCCCGCTCGCGCGGCGGGCCGGCGGGTACTCGTGATCGGCTGTGGCGAATCCGGCATCCTGGCCGGGATTCGGCTGCAGCAGGCCGGGATTGCCTTCGAGATCATCGAGAAGAACGCCGGCCCTGGTGGAACGTGGTGGGAGAACCGCTACCCCGGTGCGCGGGTCGACGTCGCCAATCACCTGTACAGCTACAGCTTCGAACCCGGCACGCACTGGGAACACTTCTTCGCCGAGCAGCCGGAACTGGCCGCCTACTTCGCCGACGTGATGGACCGGCACGGCTTGCGCGAGCACGTGCGGTGGAACACGGAGGTGTGCTCGGCACGCTGGGACGACGAGAGCTCGAGGTGGCACGTCGACGTGCGCACGGGCCAGACCGTGCAGACGCTGACCGCCGACGCGCTGATCACCGCGGTCGGTCAGCTCAACCGTCCCGCTCTGCCCGACATCCCCGGCCGAGAGTCGTTTGCGGGGCCGTCATTTCACTCGGCGCGGTGGGACCGCGACGTCGACCTGACCGGACGGCGGGTCGCGCTGGTCGGCGCCGGCGCCAGCGGGTTCCAGATAGCGCCCGCGATCGCCGACACGGTGGCCCAGCTCACCGTGTTCCAGCGCACCGCACAGTGGATGTTCCCGAATCCGATGTACCACGATCCGGTCCCCGACGGCGCGCGCTGGGCGCTGGAGAACCTGCCCGGTTACGCCCGCTGGTACCGGTTCCTGCTGTTCTGGCCGGGGGCGGACAAGGGCCTCGACGCCGCCCGCGTCGACCCCGACTACGTAGATCAACACCACGCCGTCAGCGAGATCAATGCGTTGGCGCGCATGATGTTCACCGAATGGATCACTTCCCAGGTCGGCGACGACGACGATCTGCTGGCCCGGGTCCTGCCCGACTATCCGGCCACGGCGAAGCGGACCCTGCAGGACAACGGAAGCTGGCTTGCCACACTGAAGAGGCCCAACGTCACGCTGGTCCGCACACCGCTACAGGAGGTGACCCCCGGCGGCGTCGTGACGACGGACGGCACCGCCTACGACGCCGATGTGATCGTGTACGCCACCGGTTTTCGAGCCACCGATCTCCTGCTGCCGATGACGGTGACCGGGCGCGGCGGAGCGGATCTGCACGACGTCTGGGGGCAGCGGCCGCACGCCTACCTCGGCATCACCGTGCCGGGCTTCCCGAACTTCTTCATGACCTACGGCCCGGGAACGCATCTGGCGCACGGCGGCAGCCTGATCATGCACTCGGAACTGCAGATGCGCTACATCAATGCCTGCCTTGCCCATCTGATCGACAGTGGTGCGCGCGCCATGGAACCGCTGCCCGAACCGACGCGGGACTGGCACCGACGCACGCAGGAGCGGATCACCCAGACCGTGTGGGCGCACCCGGCCGTCGAGCACTCCTACTTCAAGACCAGCAGCGGGGAGATCCACACCGTGAGTCCGTGGCGGCTCTGCGAATACCATGACGCGGTGGCCCGGCCCGACTTCAGCCACTTCCGCATCGACGCATCCGTCGACCGCGACGGGACGGCCTGACATGCGCGCGGTGGTCGTCGACCCGGGTGGCACGGTGCGTGTCGACGACCGACCCGATCCGGTGCTGCCCGGGCCCGACGGAGCAGTCATCGAGGTCGCGGCGACCGCGATCTGCGGATCCGACCTCCACTTCCTGGAAGGCCACTACCCGATGGCCGAGCCGGTGTCGGTCGGCCACGAAGCCGTCGGCGTCGTACGCGAGATCGGTTCGGAGGTAAGGAGTGTCGCGGTCGGAGAGCGAGTGCTGGTGTCGTCGGTGGCGGGCTGCGGCCGCTGCGCGGGCTGCGCCACCTCCGATCCGGTCCGCTGCGTGTCGGGTCCGCAGATCTTCGGTGCGGGTGTGCTGGGCGGCGCACAGGCTGATCTGATGGCTGTCCCGGCCGCCGATTTCCAGCTGCTGCGCATCCCGGACGGTATCGACACCGAGGCGGCGCTGCTGCTCACCGACAATCTCGCGACCGGGTGGGCGGCGGCCCGACGCGCGGACATCCCGGTCGGCGGTACCGTCGCGGTCATCGGCGCAGGAGCGGTCGGCCAGTGCGCCCTCCGCAGTGCCCTGTTCCTGGGTGCGGCACGGGTTTTCGCGATCGACCCGGTGGAGTATCGGCGTGACCGGGCCACACTGGCCGGCGCCATCCCGGCACCGCCGCCTGCGGCAGCCACCGTCCTGGAGGCGACGAACGGCCTGGGCGCGGACGCGGTGATCGACGCGGTCGGCACCGACACCACCCTCGACGACGCGATCGCCGCCGTGCGGGTCGGCGGCACGGTGTCGGTGGTCGGGGTGCACGACTTGGCGCCGTACCCGTTTCCGGCACTGCTGGGACTGTTACGCAGTCTGACGATCCGATGGACGACGGCGCCGGTGCAGCAGACGTGGCCGGAGCTGATCCCGCTGCTGCGCTCCGGTCGTCTCGATGTGAGCGGAATCTTCACCGCCACCATGCCGTTGACCGACGCCGCAGACGCCTATGCAGCCGCGATGTCCAGATCGGCGGGCCACGTCAAGATCCAGCTGACGCCCTGACGCCCACTAATGAAGGGGCACAGCCCATCTCAATCGGGTGCCGCCACCGTCGGCGGGTCCGATCGTCAACGATCCGCCCGCATCCGCGGCGCGCTGGCCCAGGTTGGTCAACCCGGAGCCGGTGATCGAGCCGCTGATGCCCCGGCCGTTGTCGATCACCTCGATGACCAACTCGTCGTTGGCGGCGACGGTGATCGCCAGCGAGGTGGCATCCGCGTGGCGGACTGCATTGCTGACCGCTTCCCGAACCACCGCTTCGGCGTGGTCGGCGAGTCCCGCCTCGACCACCGACAGCGGTCCCGAATACTGCACGGTCGTCCGGATCTTCGGGGTCGCGAACTGCGCGATCGCTTCGTCGAGCCGCTGCCGCAGGCGGGTGATGCCCGACTGGCCGCCGTGCAGATCGAAGATCGCGGTCCGGATCTCCTGGATCACCTGCTGCAGATCGTCGACGGACTCACTGAGCCGTTGCTGCACCTCGGCGCTTCGGGCCCGCGGGATGGTGCCCTGCAGCGCCAACCCGACGGCGAACAACCGCTGGATCACGTGGTCGTGCAGATCGCGGGCGATCCGGTCGCGGTCGGAGAGGACGTCGAGTTCGCGCAGCCGGCGCTGCGTGGTCGCCAGCTGCCACGCCAGCGCCGCCTGATCCACGAACGCGGCCATCATGTCGACCTCACCGGCATTGAACGCGAGGACTCCGGCAGGCCGTAGCGCGATCAGAACGCCGGCCACGGTATCGGTGGCACGCAGCGGCACGACCAGCGCGGGGCCGTCGGCGACGCATCCGGGCGCCAATTCCAGCACGTCGAACCGGTCCGGCCGCTGCTCGGCGAACACCGCGCCGACGTCGGTGCCTGCCACCGGAATCGACGCCATGTCTGTTCCGGGACCGGATCCGCTGGTGGCCGCGACGGTGAGCTCGTCGACCTCACCGACCGGCTCGTCGAGGTCGGCCCGAACCGCGACGATCGACGCCACGGCGCCGCTGAGCGTGCGGCACTCCTCGGCCATCAGGCGAAAGACCGCCGCGGGATCGGTGCCGCCCAATAGTTCGGTGCCGATGTCGCGGGTCGCCTCGATCCAGGACTGGCGGATCTTAGACTGTTCGTAGAGGCGGGCGTTGTCGATCGCGATGCCGGCCGCCGCCGCGAGCGCTTGGACGAGAACCTCGTCGTCCTCGCTGAACGGTTGCCCGTCGGCCTTCTCGGTGAGGTACAGGTTGCCGAACACCTCGTCCCGGATGCGGACCGGAACACCGAGAAACGTTCGCATCGGCGGATGGTTCGCCGGAAACCCGACCGAGGCAGCGTGGTGGCTGATGTTGTCCAACCGGATGGGCTTGGGATCGTCGAGTAGCACGCCGAGCACACCCCGACCCTCGGGTAGGTGGCCGATCAGTTCGCGGGCTTCCTCGTCGATGCCCTGGTAGATGAACTCCAGCAGTTCGTGGTCGTCGCCGCGCACCCCCAGCGCGCCGTAGCGGGCGTCGACGAGGTCGATCGCGGTGTGCACGATCGTCTTGAGCGTTTCGTCGAGTTCGAGGCCGGAGGTCACCACGAGCATCGCCTCGACCAGCCCGTCGAGCCGATCACGACCCTCCACGATCTGCTCGACGCGTTCCTGGACCTCGATCAGCAGTTCCCGCAGACGAAGCTGGGAGAGGGTGTCGCGAAGCGGCCGCCCCCCCGGGTCTCCCTTCGCGCCACCGGCAGAACTCACGTCGCCATTTTGTCACTGTTTGTCGTCGAGATCAGCGGTGTTCTCCACCGAAAGCAAAATGCCGGCCCGTGACGTTCAGGGGCCTGATGCGCACGTAGTGGGATTTTTCCGGGATCGTCCACGGACGAAGGTTCGTTGCCTCCGCTTCGGCGATCTCCTCGTCTGTGCGAAGGGACCGCGCACTCCCCGTGACAATCACGCTCCAGCCGTCGGTGACGGTGTGATCGTCGGCTTCGAACAGCACCGTGCTGTTGATCGCGGCGCTCACCAACTTGGTGCCTTCGGCGGTGCGGAACAGGATCGTCCGATTCTGCACGGCGTAGTTCACCGGGAAGATCGACGGTTCGCCGTCGACGCTTGTGACGAGTCGTCCGAGCGAGACACTCGCCAGCCGATCCCAGCATTCCGACGCGGCGAGCACCGACACGGGCGCGGTCTTGTGAGCCATAGCTGACACTAGCTCCGCAGCGGGAGCGCTCCATGCGGTCCAAAGTCACCCAAACGTGTGACTGCGAGCCCTCGCCCACGGCGGGCAGGCGGCCCACGATGGCGGCATGGAAGTGGCGGTGATCGACACCGCAGGCTTGGAGCAGCTGGTGTCCGTGCTGAAGGACCTCGGCTATCGCGTGGTGGGACCGACCGTGTCCGGCAGCGCCATCGTGCTCGACGAGCTCGACAGCGCCGACGACCTGCCCGTCGGGTGGGGCGTGGACGTGGCGCCGGGCCGGTACCGAATGCGCAGACGCGACGACGACGCGGCGTTCGGCCATTCCGCCGGGCCAGGGTCGTGGAAGCAGTTCCTGCACCCGCCCCGACAGAAGGTCTGGTCGAGCGAGGCCGAGCCAGATGCCGAGCGTGCTGACGAGGCGCCGCGGTACGCGTTCCTCGGGGTGCGTGCGTGCGATCTCGCATCGATGGCGATCCTCGACGGCGTGCTCGGCGCCGGCGCCCACGTCCACCGTCACTTCACCGGCCGCCTCGGGCGGGCCTTCATCGTCGCGGTCAACTGCACCGAACCCGGCGGGTTGTGCTTCTGCGCGTCGATGGGCACCGGCCCCGCCGTCGGGCCCGGGTACGACCTGGCGCTCACCGAACGCACGGATTCCGACGGTAGCCGCTACGTCGTCGACGTGGGCAGTCCAGCCGGCGCCGATGTGCTGGGCCGGCTGGCTCACCGCACCGCGGACCCCGACGAGATCGACAGCGCCCGCGCCGAGGTGGCCGAGGCCGCTGGACACATGGGCCGGCAGATGCCTGACGGTGACCTCCGGTCGCTACTCGTGGACTCACGAGAATCGGCGCAGTGGGACGAGGTGGCATCGCGCTGTCTCACCTGCGGCAACTGCACGATGGTGTGTCCGACGTGTTTTTGCACCAGCGTCGAGGACGTCACCGATCTCACCGGCACCTACGCCGAGCGGTGGATGTCGTGGTCGTCGTGCTTCGAGTTCGAGTTCACGTTCATTCACGAGGGCAGTACCCGGCGGTCGGGCTCCTCCCGCTATCGACACTGGCTGACACACAAGCTCGGCACCTGGCACGACCAATTCGGCACCTCGGGATGCGTCGGGTGCGGGCGGTGTATCGCCTGGTGCCCCACGGGAATCGACATCACGGAAGAAATGGCGACGCTGCACGCGCAGGCCGACGATGCCTGACGCCTCGACCTCGACCTTCCCCTCCGGCGTGACCTCGGCCATGGCGCCGATGCCCTACCGGGTGCTCGGTCGTGTCGCCGAGAACCGCGACACGGCAACACTTCGGCTGTCCCCCGTCGGCGACGCGCTCCCCTCCCCGGCTCCCGGTCAGTTCATGATGATGTACGCCTTCGGCGTCGGTGAGGTCGCCATCTCGGTCAGCGGTGTCCCCGAACGCGGCGATCACACGATCACCCACACGATCCGCGCTGTCGGCGCGGTGAGCCGGAAACTCCACGATGCCGAGCCGGGGTCGGTGGTGGGGTTGCGCGGACCGTTCGGGACCGCGTGGGACGTGCATCGGGCAGCGGATCGCGATCTCGTGATCGTCGCGGGCGGTGTGGGATTGGCACCGCTGCGCCCGGTCGTGCTCGCTGCCCTGCGCGCCCGCGAGCGCTTCGGTCGCGTCACCCTGATCGCCGGTGCGCGCGCACGCGCGGACTTCTTGTTCGCCGCCGAGCTCGACTCATGGCGCCGGCGGTCCGAGATCGACGTCCACCTCACCGTCGACGTGCCGGTGCAGGGCTGGCCGGGGGAGGTCGGCTTCGTCACCGAACCGCTGCGCAGGCTACCGCTGCGCCCTGCGATCACCACCGCATTCCTGTGCGGGCCGGAGGTCATGATGCGCAACGGTGCGGCCGAACTGACCCGGAAGGGCATGCGAAGCAGCGATATTCGCGTCTCCCTCGAACGCAACATGGCCTGCGGTATCGGCTGGTGCGGGCACTGCCAACTCGGGCCGCTGCTGCTGTGCCGTGACGGTGCCGTCGTCGGCTACGACATCGCGGAGCCACTACTGAGGATCGGGGAGCTGTAGATGACCGCGCCGACCCTGGCCGTGTGGAAGTTCGCGTCGTGCGACGGGTGCCAGCTGAGCCTGCTCGATTGCGAAGACGACCTGCTGACCCTGGCGGGTCAGGTGCAGATCGCCACTTTCCTCGAGGCGTCCAGCGCGATCATGGCGGGCCCGTACGACGTGTCGCTGGTCGAAGGTTCGATCACCACCGCCGCCGACCGACGGCGGATCGTCGAGATCCGTTCGCAGTCCGGCGTTCTGGTGACCATCGGGGCATGTGCTACCGGGGGCGGGATCCAGGCGCTGCGCAACTTCGCCGACATCGACGAGTTCACGTCCGTGGTCTACGCACGACCGGAGTACATCGACACCCTGGCCACCTCGACGCCGGCGTCGGACCACGTGCCGGTCGACTACCAGCTGCAGGGGTGTCCGATCGATCGCGGGCAACTGCTCGAGACGCTGGCCGCGCTGCTGGTCGGCCGTAAGCCGCGGTTGCCCGCCAAGACGGTGTGCACCGAGTGCAAAGCACGCGGAGTGACGTGTGTGGTCGTCGCCGACGGGACGCCCTGTCTCGGTCCGGTCACCCACGCCGGTTGTGGCGCGCTGTGTCCGTCCTTCTCGCGGGGCTGCTACGGCTGCTTCGGTCCGGCGGCCACCCCCAACACCGCCGCGCTGATTCCGCTGCTGCACCGCGACGGCATGTCCTCCGGTGACGTCGAGCGGGTGTTCACCACCTTCAACGCGCCGCGTTTCGCCGCGCAGCGGAGCGAGGAATGAGCGGGCCGCGCGAACGCGAGACCCGCACGCTCACCGTGGGCGCGCTGACGCGCGTGGAAGGCGAAGGGGCGCTCAACGTCACGATGGCCGACGGCGTGGTCGAGCACGTCGAACTCAGCATCTACGAGGCACCGCGGTTCTTCGAGGCACTGCTGCGCGGCCGGTCCTACACCGAACCGCCCGACATCACCGCCCGGGTGTGCGGCATCTGCCCGGTCGCCTATCAGATCAGCGCATGCAACGCGATCGAAAACGCCTGCGGCGTCACGATCGATCCGCAACTGGCAGCGCTGCGCCGCCTACTGTACTGCGGCGAATGGATTCACAGCCATGCGCTGCACATGTTCCTTCTGCACCTGCCCGATTTCCTGGGCTACCCCGACGTGGTCACGATGGCCGCCGACCACCGGGAGTTGGTGGAGCGCGGTCTGGCGCTGAAAAAGGCCGGCAACCAGGTGATGGAGCAGATCGGCGGGCGGGCGATCCATCCGGTGAACGTGAAGCTCGGCGGGTTCTATGCGACTCCCCCGGCGGCGCAATTGCGGCCGCTGGGACAGATGCTGCGCCGGGCGCTCGACGACGCGATGCACACCCTGGGCAGGCTCAGCCGTCTGGAGTTCCCCGACATGGAGGTCGATCACGAGTTCGTCGCGCTGACCCATCACGATCACTATCCGATCGAGAACGGAACCATCGCCCGCAGCGCGGGAGACCCCTTCGCCGTCGACGAATTCAGCGACCACGTCGTCGAGTCCCAGGTGCCGCACTCCACCGCACTGCAGGCGACACTGGACGGTGGCCGCTACCTCACCGGTCCCCTGGCCCGCTACTCACTGAATTCAGCACAGCTGTCTCCCGTGGCGAAGCAGGCGGCCGCCGAGGCCGGGCTCTCGGCGGCATGTCGTAATCCGTTCCGCAGCATTCTGGTTCGCGCGGTCGAGGTGGTGTACGCGATCGACGAAGCGCTGCGCATCATCGAGACGTACGAACCACCCGCGCGGCCGTCGGTCGAGGTTCCGGTGCGGGCAGGCGTCGGTCACGGTGTCAGCGAAGCGCCACGCGGACTGCTCTACCACCGGTACGAGATCGACGACGACGGACTGGTGCGCGCGGCGACGATGGTGCCGCCGACGGCGCAGAATCAGGCCGCGATAGAGCACGAGATGGCTCTGCTGATCACCGCGAATCCGACGCTCGACGACGCTGCGCTGACCGCGTTGTGCGAGCGGGCGATCCGCAACCACGACCCGTGCATCTCGTGCTCGGCGCACTTCCTGACATTGCACATCCGAAGGCGATGAGCGCTGCCGTGGTCGGGATCGGTAACGGGTTCCGGCGTGACGACGGAGTCGGGCCGGTCGTGGCCGCCGCCGTGGCGCGCCTCGAGATGTCGGGCGTCAGAGTCGCTGTCGCGCAGGATGATCCGGCGGCGATCCTCGACGCCATCGGGGACGTCACGTTGGCGGTCATCGTCGACGCCGCCGCCGGCGACGGCGCGGTCCCCGGCCGAATCCGGCGCTGGCTACCCCCGCAGCGACCGCCGACCGCAGTGAGTTCGCACGGTGTGGACCTGGCCGCGGTGCTCGCGCTGGGCCGGGCACTGGGGCGTGCGCCGGCGCACACAGTGGTGTTCACCGTCGATGCCGCCGACGTCGGCCACGGCTGCGGCTTGAGCCGTGCCGTGGCAGCCGCGGTTCCGCGGGTCGTCGGCGCAGTGATCTACGAAATAGAGAGGCGCGACATCGAGAGGGATGCAAACGACGTCTAGTCCTCGATCTTGTCTACCGCGTTACCCGCCGCCCCCTCAGCCGACCGCGGCGGCCAGCGTCTGCACCGCGGATTCGATCCCGGCGGCGAGTTGGTCGACGTCGGCCGCCGCGTCGTAATCTCCGAGAATCCCGAAGACCAACTCGTCGGCGTAGGTGAGGATCGCCACCCCGGTGCGCAATCGCATCGCGATCGGAGGGATGGGGACCACGCGAATGATGCTGCGGCCCAGTATCGTCATCCGCTCCCGGGGTCCGGGAACATTGGTCGCCAGCGTGACGATTCCGCGTTGCGGCAGCCGGGTGAACGCCCGCACCGCCCACGCCGTGAGCGGGAACGGCATCACGTTCGACAGCGCGACGAAGACGCCGCCCGCCTCCCGCTGCCCACTGCCCTTGGCGCGAGAGAGCCTCCGGTGCACCGTGTGCAACTGCTCGACCGGGTCCGCTGTGTCGGCGGGCAATGCCGGCAGCATCAGCGACACCCGGTTGTCGGTGCGGGCCGAGGCGTCGTTCGAGCGGATCGAGACCGGCACCAGGGTGCGCAGCGATGTCCGCTTGGGCGTTTCCCCTCGCCGCTCCAGCGCCGCGCGGTAGCTGCTGGTGATCGCGGCGAGTGCGACGTCGTTCACGGTCACACCGTACGAATCACAAATGCGGGCAACGTCGCTCATGGGGACGACGCCGAAACTGAAGCGCCGCATCGACGACACCGGGCCGTTGAGAGACGACGTCTGCGCGGGCCTGATGATGCCGCTGGTCACCTCGACGGCTCCGCCGACGGCCAGCGCGGAGATCCGGGTCGCGGAGATCGCCGCCCGGCCCATGCCGCGCACCCAGCGCACAGGATTCAATCCCCACTGCGCAAGGGGCGACTGGTTCTCCTTCGATTGCCGGGCGGCACGGATCTCGGTGTCGTAGCCGGGCGTCTGTTGGGAGTCGACGAGCCGGGAGAACAGGTGCATGGTGGCGATGCCGTCGGCGATGCAGTGGTGGATCTTTATCAGCATCGCCCACTTGCCTTCGGCCAGACCCTCGATGATCCAGCATTCCCACAGTGGTCGGTCTCGGTCGAGCCGACGTCCCATGACGTCACCGACGAACTGGTCGAGCGCGTCCTCGTCGCCGGGACTGGGCAGGGCAGCGCGCCGAATATGGTGTGAAAGCTCGAAATTCGGGTCATCCGCCCACTCCGGCGGGCCCAAATCGAGCAGATGGGTGTGCAACACCTGCCGGAACCGGGGGATGTCGGCGATCCGGTCGGCGATCCCGTCGACGAGCGCGTCGACGTCGGGCATGGGACCTTCGAGGATGGACAGGCCCCCCACTGCGAGACTGACGTGACAGTCGGAGTCTTCGGCTTCCAGGAAACCGGCGTCCAGATTGGTCAGATGCTCCACCCTCTCACTCTCGGGCCAGTGTGCGCACCGGCAGAAGGGGACGATGTCCCCTGCCCCCGGGACCAACCTCACTACCGGCGCTCGGGCATCGTCGCGATCACGCAGTGTTGTTCGTGCGTCCGCCGTTGTCCGTCAGGCGGCGCAGATCGCGGTCCCAGTCGGCGTGGCGGCGTCGGTCGAGCCGCATCCGCAGGACCGCCCACCCTCCGAGCGCGGTGCCGGCGAGCGTGAACCACACCGCCGCTGCTGCGATCACGGCCTGCACGGCCGCATCCCGGTCGGTCATCGGAGCCGCCCGACGATCTCCCGCAGCATCGACCCAGATCGTGAGGTGCTCACCGGCGGTCATTTTCGCCGTACGCACCTCGTCGGTATGGGCGATGCCGTCGACCTGCCACCGGATCGGTGTGAGGTAGGGGTTGTCGTACACCTGCGCCGTGACGCGGCTGTCGCCGGTGACGATCGCCTCGACGGGCCGCCGCTCGGCACGCTGCGCGGCAAAGGACTGGGAGAATTGTTCCTGGACAGAGGTTCTCACCGAATCGGCGGGTGACAGAGCGAACAGCGCTGCGGCGATGACGACCAACAGACCGATGGCCTCGACGCGGTCACTGAACCGAACCAGCGGGTGGTGGCCCGACAGCCGGCTCAGCCAGACGCTGAACGCGGTCGCTGCGGGATGCGGGTTGGGGCGCACGATGACTCCGCGGCCACTATCCGACTCGCGCGCGGTCGGACCAGCTGACGACCTGGTGCAGCGGGCGACGCGGCGTCGGGGGAAGCGCATCGGCGTTGGCGGGTGCCCACCCGACGCGCAACACCATCTGCGCGTAGCCGCTGGAGCCGAACACGTCCTGCGCCACCGCGGCCCGCAGGTCGGGGAATTCAAGGGGACCGGTGATGGGACAACTCGCGAGTCCCGCCACCGTCGCTGTGAGGAGCACCAGGCTGGTCGCCTCCCCGGCGCGGAGTCGGGACAGTCGGTCGTCGGCGACGGTGCCCAACGCGATGACCGCGCCGTTGTCCTGTGCGGGTTCGGCGTCGGCCGGTTGCTGCAGTGCCGCCCCGGCGAACACGCGAGCGGGAATCACCGCCCGCGGGTCGGGGTCGGGTGTGCTCCGAGCAGGCACGCCGGCGGTGGACCCGTACCGGCCGCTCCAGGTGGTCAATTCGGCCACGTAGCCGGGATCGGTGTTGTGACGTCCCTCCGCTTCCATGACGCGACGCCTCAGAGTGGTCAGCTCGTCGAACTGGCGGAGCATGACGCCTGAGCGGGCGGCCCGAGCTCCCATCATCGCGATCGCGGCGCCGGGCACCGGCCGGCTGCTGTAGTTGCGTCGATCGGTACGGCGCCGCGGGATGGCGGCCGCCAGCGCGATGTCCGCTTCGATGGGCCGATATCGATGGAGCTCGACAGTGGCGAGGTGATCGGGCTGCGCATCGTCGGGGAACCTGCGGATCTTCGCCTGCCAGCCCACCGCGGCCAACGCGATCTGCGCGTGGTTGAGCGCTGCGCCGCAGCTGAGAATGAGGTCGCGGGAGTCAGGATCGGTATGGGGCAGCGCCAGATCGGGATTCGCGTACAGGTCGACGCTGCGCTCCCCCACCTGCCACAGCCACGGCTGCGAATTGTGGACCGACGGAGCCTGCACGGCTTGCGCCAGCGCCCACCGCAGAATGGCGGAATTGGGCAGCTGCGAGGTCATCTGTGTCCATCCTCATCGATTCGGCGGAGACGTCCGCTCACAGGATGTCGTCTCGAGGGGATTGATGTAGAGGGTCTAAAGACCTACAGCGGAGGGACCTGCGGGCTCACCTGCGGGATCGGCTGGACCGCCGGGGTGATCAACCCGTACTGCCCGTCGTACCGGCGGTAGAGCACGCAGGCACGACCGGCTTCGGCGTCGATGTAGAACAGGAACGGCAGTCCCAGCAGGCTCAGGCGTTCCCGTGCGTCCTGTTCACGCAGACACGAAAGCGGGTGGGGGCTGACGGTCACGGGTTCCTCGAACGGTGCCAGCTGATCGCGCACCGACGGTGACACCAGCGCGAGGCGGTGGCGGCCGTCGTCGGTGCGATACAGCAGACCGACGGTTCCCGATCCGATCTCGGTGAACAGGTGGAACCGGTAGTCGAGGAGCTCCATTTCGTCGATGGCGTCGTCGACGGTGCAGGGCGTCATCGCATAGGTTTTGCGACGGCTGATCCGCACCCGGCCGACAGCCGGCGTGGCGTCGGGCGGTGGCTGAACCGCTCGTTGTTCTCGACGCCACGCAGGCACCCCGGCGCGTCGATCACCCCGTCGTAGCGCGAAGTGTTCGAGCTGTCGGCGCAATTTGGCCTGGAGGAGATCGACCGCCTCTCGTGCGGTGACCGCGTGCACCTGGGCGCGCACCAGTCGGCCGCCGACGATCAGATTGGCCTGGGCGACGACCGGCGCGTCGACTGCGGGGTCGTGGTGGCGGCTCAGCCGCACGCGGGCGGACAGGACGCGCCGGTGCGACACTCGACCGAGCTCGCCGATCTTCGTGCGCGCGTAGTCGGCGGCACCGGGCAGATCGCCGCGGACGGTGACATCGACGTCGATGGTCGGGGAAGTCGTGACCTTCTGGCTCATATGTCCTTGCTACGTCGCTACCCGGCCGTCGTTAAGGGCCGGAAGTCCCGTTGTTCGTCGAACGGTCACCCTGGGTGCGCGACGCCCAGCGCGCGGGCGGCCGCGGTGGCCACGGCACCGGCCAATCGGGAGATCGGCGGGCTGCCGGGGGTGTGCACGGCGTTGGACAGGACCACCACGTAGCTGTCCGAGCCGGGGTCGATCCACAGCGAGGTCCCGGTGAAACCGGTGTGCCCGAAACTGCCGACCGAAAAGACCGTGCCGCGCGACCCGGAGTATCCGGTGTCGATGTCCCACCCGAGCCCGCGCACGCCGCGCACGGCGCCGGGAGCGCTCGGCCGATTCGGCGCCGTCATGGTCTGCAGAGTCGATCGTCGGAGCGGGAAAGCGCTGGGGCGCCCCGCGAGGCGGTCCAGCAGCGCCTGGGCGAAGCGCCCGACGTCGGCCGCCGTGGAGAACACGCCGGCGTGTCCGGCGACCCCACCCATGCGGCGCGACGTGGGGTCGTCGACGACGCCCCGCATCACCGAACCGAAGTGCGGATTGGTCGATGGCCGACCCTCCGTGTCGAGGCGTGTCGGAGCGACGCGACTCAGCAGCGTGTGGTTGCGCGCCACTGGACCGGTCGAGGGCAGGTACCGCGTCTCTGTCATTCCCAACGGCACGAACACGTTTCGCCGCGCATAGACGTCCTCCGGTTCGCCGGTCACGGCCTCGACGAGCGCACCGAGGAGCTCGAAATTGATGTCCGAGTAGCGGAACACCGCGCCGGGAGGCATCTCCAGCGGCGCGCTCAGTGCCCGTCTCATCCCTTCGGCCCGGTCCGTGTGGGCGAGTCCCCACGGGTCGTCGAGGTTCACGTCGCCGGGCAGACCCGAGGTGTGGGTGAGCAGGGTCCGGACGGTGACGGCGGCGCGGTGCGGGTCGTGCGCTGGGTTGAACGCCGGGAGGTACGTTTGCACGGGGTCGTCGAGGCGCACCTTCCCCTGCTCGTACAGCTGCATGACGGCTGTGGCGGTGGCCAGGACCTTGGTCAACGACGCGACGTCGAACACGGTGTCCTCCGTCATGGGTTCCGCGGGGGTGGCGAATCCGTCGACGCCCGGTTCACCCGCGGGTTTGCGCACACCGTAAGCCCGCAGTAGCGCGACCTGCCCGTCATGGCCGACCATCACCACCGCCCCGGGCAGGTGGCGCGCGGCGATCGCCGACGACATCAGCGCCGAGACCGCCGGCAGGTCCGCCTGCGGCGCCGAGTACCCGTATGCGGGCGCGGCGTGTGCCCGGGGTATCGCGACCGAGGTGTCCACGCCCAGCGGAGACGGTGCGGCAAGCATGACGACCACGCCGATCACCAGACCTGCGATCGGCAGGGACCGCCGTCGCGCGGCGGCCAGGACGCAGGAGGGCACCCACCGAGGGTGCCAATGCCGGTGCGCCCAGGCAAGGCGCCGGGTCAGACGGTCGGATCGCCTGGGTCGTGCGACGCCGTGTCGACGGTGATGACCTCCGCCAGGCCGCTGACTCGTAGGGTCGTCAGCAACAGCGGCGCGGCGACGATGAGGGCGATGTCGTCGGCGGCGGCGTACAGCGCGTTGATCGCGGCGCTGTCCAGGTAGCCGACGGCGGCGAGGTCGACGACCAATGCGGTGCCCGATCTCGTGGCGTCGGCGGCGGCGTCGGTCAGGGCCTGCCTGAAGGCGCCGATGTTGCTGAGGTCGATCTCACCCGCCGCGACCAGGCGGCGGTGCCTCGTGTCGACGACGACGTCGAAGGAGAACTGTGTGGGCATCAGAGGATCCTCGCCGAAAGTGCAACGGTGGTTCCCGCCTCACAGTGGTCGACGGTGATGTCGTCCATCAGCAGGCGCATCAGCGCGACCCCGCGGCCGCGCATCGGATCGGGCTCGGCATCGGGGATCTTCCAGGCGCCGGTATCGGTGATCGTTACGCGAATCCGATCTGCGGATGCGGCCGCGCGCAGTACGACGGTCCCGCCGGGGTGGTCGCGGTGACCGTGCTCGATGGCGTTGGCGACCGCTTCGCCGGTGGCGACGAGAATGTCGACGGTCTGCTGCGGACTGACGCCGGCGCTGTGCAGCCAGTCGCGCAACGCTGTGCGGGCGGGTGCCAGCTGGTCGGCGTGCGCGGGGAACGAGAGCTCCAGCGGCGCGGTGGGCCGGTACAGAAGCAGCACGACGTCGTCGTGGTATCCCTCGTCGGGTGCGAGGCCGGACATGACGGTGTCCACCAGCTCGTCGAGCGCGGTGCCGCGGTGCTCGCCGACCATGTCCAGGGCGCGGGCGAGACCGTCGTCCAGCGTCGCCCCCCGCCGCTCGACCAGGCCGTCGGTGTAGAGCATCAGCGTGGCACCCGCGGGCACGACGACACGTGCTTCGGGACGCGGCCAGCCGGTGCGGACGCCCAGCGCGATCGTGTGACCGCCGTCCAGTACGTCGATCGATCCGTCGGCCAGAACCAGCGCCGGCGGCGGATGTCCGGCGCTGGAGTACACCAGTTCCCCCGACGCCGTGTCGAGGATCGCGCACACGGCGGTCGTACACTGCGCCCCGGGCAGGCGCGCCGCGAACCGATCGAGCCGCGACAATGCCGCGGCCGGACTGGGGTTGTCGAAAAGCAATGCACGACAGGCACTTCGCACCTGCCCCATGATGGTGGCGGCGGTCAGCCCGTGGCCCACGCAGTCACCGACGATCAGTGCGACATGGTTGTCGTCGAGGTCGACGACGTCGAACCAGTCCCCGCCCACCTGGAGCGGCCGGCTCGCCGCCTGGTAACGCACGGCGAACCCGGGCGGCAGACGGGCCGGGCCGAGGATCGCGTGCTGGAGGGCCAGAGCGGTCTCCCGCTGCTGATCCACCTGGTGCACGCGGTGCAATCCCTGGCTCAACCGGCCCGCCAGCACCGTCAACAGGGTTTGGTCTTCCAAGGTGAACGCCCGCGCTCCGGCCAACTCGATACGGACCACGAGCACTCCGTCGGGGTGGCCGATCGCGACCGCCGCCACGCCCGCCTCCGGCATCACGGGCGTGAGCAGCTCGCCGGCGCGGACCTCACGCAGTTGGTCGCGTGCCTGTGTCGACAGATCCGGCCACTGTGTCGACTCGGTGCAGGTGACCACCCGGGGTTCGGTGTCGGCCCGGTCGGGAAAGATCACCGCCATCACTCGTCTGGCCCGCCACAGCCTGCGTAGTTCGTCGACCGCTGCCCGCAGGGCGTCGTCGACCGTTTCGGCCTGTGCCAGTTCACGGTTGAGTGCGTGCTCTCGGCTGGCGGCCAGCGCGAGGGCGATCGCGGCGTGCCGGGCGAAATCGCTGACCAACTCGAGATAATCGTTGCCGAAGGGGGGTTGATGCGGGCGCCGGGCGACAGCGATCACACCGAGCACCGTGTCGTCGGCGATCAGCGGCATCACGATCGCCGAGCGCTCCCCCACGTCGGTGAAACCCTCGATCGGATACTGGAAAGAGTCGGTGATGAGCGGCAGTCCCCGCCTCGCGACGCCTCCGGTGGTCGAACCGTCCATCGGGACCTGGCGGCCGATCACCTCGGCGGCATACCGCCCCGCCGTGGCGGCGACGACCAGCGTTGCGACGTCGTCGGCGGGAAGGTCCGGTTCACGGGGAACCAGCAGGATGGCCTGCTCGGCGTCGGCGAGTTCCAGGGCAAGGTCCACGATCAACCGCAACGGTCCGGTCCGTGGGTCGCCGGACAGAAGCGCGGTGGTGATTTCGCGACTGGCCTTCGTCCATTTCGCCGCTTCGCGTTCCCGTTCGAAGAGCCGGGCGTTGTCGATCGCGGACGCCGCCGCGGTGGCCATCGCCCGTACCGCGGCGTCCTGGAGGTCGGAGAACGTCCGCCCCGGCTCATCGTGGAGCAGATACAGCGTGCCGAAGTGTCTCTCGCGCACCATGATCGGTACCGCCAACAACGCGCGCAACGGCTCGGCCGAGATGCGCAGATCGAGATAGCGGTTCCGCCGGGTGAGGTCGTCGAGCCGCAGTCCGTCGCCGACGGACAGCAGGGCGAGGCGTCGAAGCACATCCTGATGAGCGCCCTCGTCGATTCCCGCGCAGACGAACGTCGGCGTGCTGCCGTCCCCGTCGCGAATACCGAGCACCCCGTAGCGCGCGCCACTGAGCTCGAGGGCTGCATCGACGATGCGGCGGAGCGTGACGCCGAGGTTCAGATCAGAACCGATCCCGACGATCACGCGCACCAGTTGCGTGGCATCGTCGCGCGCGGCGACGAGTTCTCGCCTGGTGCTCACCGGTCACCGCTCCCTGAACTGCGACGTCATCGGGCCAACCGTACCCAGTGGACGCGGGGGGAAACCCGCAGGACACGGCTCATCGCCGCAAGGCCCCCTGCGCAGTATGTTCACTCCCATGTCGATCGAGTTGGCCACCGCGCTGCGCATGGTCGCCGCTGCCCACGCCGAAGCCGAACGGCACGCCGTTCTCGTCTCGGCCGCGGTGGTGGACGCCGGCGGGCACCTCATCGCCTTCGGCCGCATGGACGGTGCCGAAATAGCCGGGCCCACGCTGGCGGTGGACAAGGCGTTCACCGCCGTGGCCAACCGCATCTCCACCTCCGAACTCGCGAGGCTCGCCGCGCCGGGGGGCGAACTGTTCGGAATCCATGCCGCAGCCGGTGGCCGCTTCGTCATCTTCGGCGGCGGGGTTCCGGTCACCGTCGACGGAGTCGTGGTGGGTGGCGTCGGCGTCAGCGGTGCGACTGCGGCACAGGACGATGCGTGCGCGCAGGCTGCCCTGACCTGCCTGCCGTGACCAGTGAGTAGATCTTCTCCACCTCGTCGGCACTGAACTCCGACGTCCCCGGCGTCTGCAGTTTCGCTGCGGCAGCTGCGATCCCGAACCGAACCGCCGCGGGTAGATCCCAGCATCGTGCCAGCCCCACCACGATGCCGGCGACCATCGCGTCGCCTGCGCCGACGCCGCTGACACTGAGTACCTCGACGGCGGGAAACCTCTCGGTCAGGTGGGGCGTGACCAGCAGAGCGCCCTCGGCCCCGAGTGACACCACCACCGCGTCGGCGAGTCCTCGGTCGACGAGTTCGCGGGCGGCTGCCCGCTGCTCCGCCTCGGTGTCCAGAGAACGTCCGACGCACTCACGGAGCTCCCGCAGGCTGGGTTTGAGCAGATGGACCCCGGAGCTGACATGGGCGAGTCCGCCCCCCGAGGTGTCGAGGATCAGTGCAGCATCGGTTTCCGCGCAGATGTCGGAGACCCGTTGGTAGAAGTCCGGTGCCACGCCCGGCGGCAGGCTTCCCGATGCCACCACGTAGTCCGCTGAGGTCGCGGCGTCCCGTACCGCGTTCAGGCACAGAATCTGCTCATCGGGGGTCAGGAACGGACCCGGTAGGACGAATCGATACTGTGCGCCGGTCGCGCCCTCGTTGACGGTGAAGCTCTCCCGAGTCGCACCGAGAATGGGGACAGGGGTCGCCGCCACTCCCGTGGCCTCGACGATGTCGACGATCCGAGCACCGGTGAACCCGCCGGCGGTGAAGATCGCCGCGACGTCGGCACCGAGCACGTGAGCGAAGCGCGCCACGTTGATGCCGCCGCCGCCGGCATCGTAACGGGCTGCGCGGCAACGGACTTTGTCAGTGGGACGCACGGTGTCGGCATCGACGGCCACATCGAGCGCAGAGTTCATCGTCAGTGTGACGACGCGCGAACCGCTCATAGCCCGGACGGGTGGGTCTCGGGTGTCTCGCCGGCGACCCACACACTGGTCATCTCAGCGGCTCCGGAAGACGTGGTGCGGTTGTTCCCTGTGCGCCTCGCGGGTAGCGGTCATCCACCGAATCTAGACAGCGCGGTCCCCGGTGATCTGCGGACGAAAGTCCTCACTTTCCCGGCCCGTTGGGCACGGGCGTCAGCGGCTGAAGTGGACGGTCCCACCGGCGACGAGGGTCTGCTCGGCGCCGCGACATTCGACCACCACGGGTGAGACGTCGCCCGGTTCGGCGCTGAGTGTGGCGCTGCGTCCGCGCACGCTCAACCGAAGGCGGTGTCCGCGATATCGGAACGGAAAAGCCAAGTCACCCAGCGATTCCGGCCACAGCGGTCCGACCACGACGCGGTCTCGGCGCAGTTCCAGACCGGTAAAGCACCGTTGCAGCAGATCGATGGTGCCCGCCATGGCGGCGAGGTGGATCCCCTCGGCTGTGGTGCCACCCTGGATGTCGACGACGTCGGAGTCCAGCACTTGCCTGAAGTACGTCATCGCCTCGGCGCGATCACCGCGGGCGGTCACCCATGAGTGCACGACAGCGCTCAGCGTCGAACCGTGCGACGTGCGCGCCCGGTAGTAGTCGATCGTCGCCGGAATCTGATCGGGGGTGAAGGAGTAGCCGAGCCGCTCGAACAACTCGTACAGTTCGTCGGCCGACAGGAGATAGAACAGCATCAACGTGTCCGCTTGCTTGGCCGCCCGGTAGTTGTTGACGCTGTCGTTCTCGGCATCGAGGATCCGATCCAGTCGCTGCAGATTCCCGTACCGGGCCCGATAGGCGTCCCAATCGAATTCGCGCAGCGTCTCGTACCCTTCGAACTGACTGATGACACCGTCATGGAACGGGACGAACATCCGGCGGCTGACGTCTTCCCATCGCACGAGTTCGTCATCTCCGATGTCCAACGTCTCCAACAACGTCAGCCGATAGGACAACGGCAACCGGTCCAGTGTCTCGAGCGCTCGCAGGATCACCCAGACGGCCATGACATTGGTGTAGGCGTTGTTGTCGATCCCGTCGTAATCCGCTCCCGGATAACCGGAATGGAACTCGTCGGGGCCGATGACGCCGGTGACGACGTAGCGGCCGCGGGTGCTGTCGAACCTGGCCAGGCTGACCCAGAACCGGGCGATCTCGGCGAGCATCTCCGCGCCGTAATCGATCAGAAATCCTGAGTCACCGGTCACCTGGTAGTACTGCCAGATGTTGTAGGCGACAGCGATGCCGACATGATGTGCGCGACTACTGGCATCCGGATTCCACCGACCCGAACGCGGGTTGAGATGGACGCGCGGGCTTTCCTCGCACCCGCTGCTACCCGACTGCCAGGGGTACATGGCGCCGGTGTATCCGCGTTCGCGCGCGGCCAGTCGCGCCTCGGGCAGTCGCCGATACCGATACATCAACAGGGAACGCGTGACCTCGGGCATGCGCACATTCGTGACGGGGAAGACGAACAACTCGTCCCAGAAGACATGACCACGGTATGCCTCACCGTGTAGGCCGCGCGCCGGCACACCGACGTCGAGGTCCGCGGTATGGCTGGACAACGTCTGCAACACATGGAGCTGATGCAGGCGCGCGGTCCGCAGCATGTCGACGTCACCGCTGACCTCGATGTTGCAGTACTCCCACAGCTGGGCCCAGGCCAGTTGATGCCGGTGGTGGAGGTCGGCGAAGCTGCCGGCCCGCTGGATCTCGCGGACGGCCGCCTCCACGGGCTCCGAGACCCCGTGGTCGCGGCCGGTGAACACACAGGCGGTCTTCTCCAGGACCGTCTCCTCCCCCGCGGCCACCTCCACCGACAGGTGATGGCCGACGCGGTCGCCGCCGACGATCGGCATCCGCCGGACTTCGCGCTCCCCGGGCAACCGTCCGACGCACCGCGCCACATCACGGACGGAGATCGCAACGCGAATGCGCGACTGCGTCGTCTCCGCAGTCAGCAGCACCGTGTCGTCGGACAGCTCCCGCATGTCGGTGACGGTGATGTGGCGTGACGACAGTTGGCGATAACGCTCCACCCCGGTGTTGGCCACACCCCCGTCCACGGTCGACCGGACTTCGAGCAGGCCGGACCAGTCCACGGGACGGATGACGGTCTGCATGGCGGCCACATGCGGCTGTTCCATGGAAACGAAGCGACGTTGTGTGATCTCTGTCGTCCGTCCCGCGTCGTCGCATACAGTGAATTCGCGCACCAGCGTGGCTCTGCGCAGATCGAACGTCACGCGATAGGACGCGGGCGGGCAGCGGTCGAGGTCCAGCCACGCTGCGCCGTCGATGCGATAGGTGACCGGAAGCCAACTGGGGAGGTTGACCACACTCTCGTTGGTCACGGGGGCGCCGTCTACCGTGTCCGCGAGACGGTTGAACAGGCCGGCGACGTAGTGCCCGGGGTAGTGAAAGGGCCCAGCGTCGGCCTCAGGTGCGGCGCCGCGCACGCCGACGTACCCGTTGCCCGTCGTACACAACGCCTCTCGCAATCGTTCCTCGGCCGGCCGGTAACCGTCGAACACCAGGCTCCAGGAGTCACCGGCACTCGCTTCGTCGTCGGTCAGTCGATCGGCCAGGCGGGACAGAAAGGTGCAGACGGCGTCCGGGTCGGCGAGACAGAACCTGGCCGACGACCGTCGCGTGTCATCGGCACCCTGCCGGACGGCGATGCCGATTCCCTTGTGTCGCAGCGTATCGAAAGCGTCCTCGTCGGTGCTGTCGTCGCCGATGTAGATGGGCAGGATCAGGTCCGGTCCGTCGATCTGGTCGAGGAGCCAGTCGACCGCCCGCCCCTTGTCCCAGTCGATGTCGAGACGGAGCTCGATCACTTTGCGGCCCTGCGAGATTCTCAAACCGCACGCACGCCCGATGTCGCGAACCGCGGCGATCACGGAGTTCACGCACCCGTCCGGGACGTGGCGGTAGTGCACAGCGAGCGCGAAGCCCTTGTTCTCGATAGACACGCCCTGCACGCCACCGAGTCGTGCCGTCAGCTCGGGGACGACGGACGTCAGCGAGCGCAGCGCCTCGGTCGCACTCGGGTTGGTGTGAGAGACACCGTCGGCGGACGCCAGCTCGACACCGTGGTTGCCGCCGAACCACACACCCTTCAGGTCCACCCGCCGGCGCAGATCGTCGAGGCGGCGGCCACTCAGGAAGGCGACGGGGCAGCGCGATGCCAGGGCGGTGACGGCCTCGGCTGCGCGCGGGAGCAGAACCGCCGCAGCCGGATCACCGACGATCTCGGACACCGTGCCGTCGAAATCCAGGAGCACCACGGGTCGTCGCAACGCCACCAGGGAGGCGATGTGATCGAAAGACGCGAGGGCATCGGGCATTGTGGCGACGGAACCGAAACCGCCCCTGATGTTGATGACGGTGATGTCGGGTACCACCGCATCGGCGTCGACGGTCAGGCGATGGCCGGCATCCCCGGCGCTGTCCACGGCGATCACGAGCCCGAAACCGGCCTCGTGCGCGGCGGCGACACCCGCCGGTGTCGGGTCCACGACGACGCACCGGTTCGGGGACAGCCCGAGATCCCGTGCCGCATCGAACGCCGGACCCTCACACACCGCAGCGAAGAGATCGCTCAACCCGGTCGAGGTGAGCTTCTGTGCACCGCCACCGGCGGTGCAGTACAGCGCGGCACTCACCCCGGCTGATTGCAGCTCGCGCACGAATCGGCTCACTCGGCGGTACATGTGACTGCTGCCCGGGGCCGAGAGCAGGCTGTCGAGCTCGATCAGCACCGCGTCGTGATCCCGCGGATCGACGAAGATCGGCCGTGTCACCGAGAAGGTCGTCGACAAGGTCATCGCCAGTCCCCGTTTCGTCGTGCGGCTCATGCCAGCAACCGGCGTCGAATGGAGAAAGAGGCCGAAGTCCCTTCCTGCGTGAGGTGGTGCCCAACGGCCCTGCCGATGAGGGACTTTGGTCGCGTCGCAAGCTGCCGTCAGCCGCTAGGGCGGCGCACTGCCAGGGCGCAGGCTCGTGCCATGACCGATGCAAGCGATGGTGCCCGCATTCGTGACCTCGGCAGGCTGTCGATCCGCGACGCCGAGGAGGCCGGCGGCAAGGGGGCCAATCTGGGAGAGATGATCGCGGCGGCGCTGCCGGTACCGCCGGGCTTCGTGCTGCTGCGCAGCTGCTACCGCGATTCGATGCGCGGTGGTGGCGTCGACACCGAGCTCGCCGCGCTTCATCGTGAGGCGCTGGCCGCCGTCGCCGACAGCGCGCGCCTGGACGACCTGTGCGAGCGGATGCAGGCGCTCGTGCACAAGGCCGGGGTCGACGCCATCCTGCGCGATGAAGTGGTGGCGGCCTATCACGGGCTCGGTTCGCAGGCACGGGTTGCGGTGCGGTCCTCGGCGACGGGTGAGGACGGTGCCGACGCCTCCTTCGCCGGCATGAACGCGACGATCACCAATGTCGCCGGCGATGTGGAGCTGCTCGACGCCGTGACCCGCTGTTGGGCCTCGCTGTTCAGCCCGCGGGTCGTCTCCTACCGGGCAAGCCGCGGCTTCACCGGCGATCCCGCCATGGCCGTCGTCGTGCAGCAGATGGTGGATTCCGAGAAGGCGGGGGTGGCGTTCACCGCAGACCCCAGCACCGGCGCACGGGACCGCGTGGTGATCGAGGCCGCCTTCGGGCTCGGCGAAGTCGTGGTGTCCGGGGAGGTCGAGCCGGACACCTACGTCGTCAGCAAGGAAACACTCGCGCCACTCGACATTCGGCTCGGCCACCAGAACTTCCAGATCGTTCGCGGCCCCGACGGCACAGACGCCACCGTCGATCTCGACGAGGCACAGGCCGACGCCCGCGTCCTCACGGACGACGAGATCCGCACGATAGCGCGCATGGCGATCGCGATGGAAGATCACAGCGGCTGCCCCCAAGACACGGAATGGGCGATCAGCGGCGGCACGACGTATCTGGTTCAGGCTCGGCCCATCACGACGCTCGGGCTCACGGCACGGCCGGTCGAGGCCCACGGTTCCGTGCTCCTACGGGGCCTCGGCGCCGCCCCCGGTGTCGCGTCCGGAAAGGTGCGGGTGTTGACCTCGCCCGAGGACGGCGATCAGCTCGAGCCAGGCGAGGTCCTCGTCGCCCCGATGACCAATCCGGACTGGTTGCCCACGATCCGCCGGGCCGTCGCCCTCGTCACCGATTCCGGGGGGATGACCTGCCACGCCGCCATCGTGGCCCGGGAGTTGGGCGTCCCCTGCATCGTCGGCGCGCGCAGCGCGACGAGTGTCCTGCGCGACGGCGAGGCCGTGACCGTCGACGGCGCCCGCGGCGAGGTGCTCTCCGGACGCGCCGCCACCGTCGTCGCTCGCCCGCGTCCTATCGCCGACCTAGCGGCCGCGCCGGACGTCACCGCGACCCGCATCTACGTCAATCTCGCGATGCCCGATTCCGCGGACACGGTGGCGGCCCAGTCGGTGGACGGAGTCGGCCTGTTGCGGGCGGAGTTCATGCTGACCGATGCGCTGGGTGGCCGCCACCCGCGCGATCTGATCGCCCGCGGCGAGCAACAGAGCTTGGTCACGCACATGGTGTCGTCGGTCGGGCGGATCGCGCGGGCGTTCGCTCCCCGGCCCGTCGTCTACCGTGCGACGGACTTCCGCACCAACGAGTTCCGCAGCCTCACCGGTGGATCCGCCTACGAGCCCGTCGAGCACAATCCGATGATCGGGTACCGCGGCTGCTACCGATATGTCAAGGAACCCGACCTGTTCGCTCTCGAACTCGAGGCACTGGCCCGCGTGCGGGAGCAGACGCCGAACGTGGCGTTGATGATCCCGTTCGTCCGTACCCGGTGGGAACTCGAGGAATGCCTGGAGCTGGTGGACGCGAGCCCGCTGGGTAAGCAGCGCGGCCTGCACCGCTGGGTGATGGCCGAGGTGCCCTCGGTGGTTCACTGGCTACCCGAGTACATCGGTATGGGCATCGACGGCGTCTCGATCGGAAGCAACGATCTGACACAGTTGCTCCTGGGTGTCGATCGGGACTCCGACACCTGCGCCGAGCTGTTCGACGAGACCGATCCCGCGGTGCTGCACGCCATCCGCCGAATCATCGCCATCGCCAACAAGTTCGGCATCACCTCCTCGCTGTGCGGGCAAGCTCCGTCCGCCAATCCCGCCTTCGCCGAACATCTCGTCCGCTACGGCATCACGTCGGTGTCGGTGAATCCGGATTCCGTGGAGGCGACGCGGCGCGTCGTCGCCGCCGCCGAGCGGCGCGTGCTCCTCGACGCCGCGCGATGACGGCTCCCCCCTCGGCACCGGCACGGACTCGGGACACCATCGCCGGGGCGACGCCGACCGAGGCACTCAACCTGCTGGGCACCTCGGTGCGCGGGTTGTCGACATCGGAGGCCCGAGAACGCCGCGCTCGGACCGGGCCCAACGTGGTGCGCACCCATCACGTGAGCGCGCTCGCCGTCCTGCGCCGCCAGTTCGCGAATGCGGTGCTCGGTTTGCTGGCTGCGACCGCTGCGCTCTCCTACTTTCTCGGCGACGCCGCACAGGCCACCATCATCGGCGCGATACTCGCGCTCAGCGTCGGGTTGGGCTTCGTCAACGAGTACCGCGCCGAAAAAGCCTCAGCAGCGCTGCATTCCGCCATGCGGCACTCCACCGTGGCGGTGAGAGACGGCCACGACGTGCGCATCGACGTCGCAGAGTTGGTGCCCGGGGATGTCATCCGTCTCGAGCTCGGCGAGTTGGTCCCCGCCGACGCGCGCCTCATCGACGTCACTGGCTTCGAGTGCAACGAGAGCATTCTGACAGGCGAGTCCACCCCGGTCGAGAAGACGGCCGAGGCCACGGGTGAACAGAGTCCGGGCAACCTGGCGTTCATGGGCACGGTCGTCAGCGCCGGAGAGGCCACCGCTGTGGTGTTCGCGACGGGCTCAGAGGCCGAATTCGGGCGGATAGCAGTCGGATTGGGTGAGCGTCAGCCGGAAACCGCCTTCCAGGTCGGTCTGCGCCGATTCTCCTACCTGCTTCTGCGCGTCGCCCTCACACTCACCGTCGTCATCGTGATCACCAATCTCCTGCTGGGCCGTCCCGTGATCGATTCGGCCCTGTTCGGGCTCGCGATCGCCGTCGGGATCACCCCGCAGTTGCTGCCCGCCATCGTGAGTACCAGCCTGGCCACCGGCTCGCGCCGGCTGGCGGCGGCGAATGTGTTGGTCAAGAGGCTGGTCTGCATCGAAGACCTGGGCGACATCGACATCCTCGTCACCGACAAGACCGGGACCCTCACCGAGGGACGGGTGGACTTCGTCGACGCCGTCGCCCCTTCGGGCACGCACTCGGACAGAGTCGTCGAACTCGCTTTGGTGGCAACTGATCTCGATCCGTCGATCGGTGGTGTCAGCGCCAACGACCTCGATGCGGCATTGTGGTCGGGTCGGCCTCCCCTGCCGGATGTCACCAGGTTGGCATACCTGCCGTTCGATCACACCAGCCGGGCCGCGTCCGCACTCGTCCAGGCGAAGGGTGAACGCATGCTGGTGGTCAAAGGAGCACCGGAACAGGTGATCGCGCGTTGCGACGGCGTCGGTGCATACGCCCGTCAGACACTCGCCGCGCTGTTCGACGACGGGAGGCGCGTCGTCGCGGTGGCCTCGAGGCCCGCAGCGGAAGGCACCGGAATCAGAGCCAATGACGACGTCAGGCTCACGCTGGACGGTTTCGTCGTCTTCGCCGACGACCCGAAGGCGGCGGCGCGCGAATCGCTGGACCGATTGGCCGCGCTCGGCATCGAGGTCAAGGTCGCCACCGGCGACAACCCGCGGGTCGCCGAAAAGGTCTGCGAGGAACTCTCATTGGCGTCGAAGGGCACGCTGCTCGGAGCCGACCTCGCGCACATGACCGATGCCGAATTGGCCGCCGCGGTGCGCGAGCACACGATCTTCGCACGTGTCTCACCGACACAGAAGGCTCGCATCGTGTCGTCGCTGAGGAGCTCCGGGCGCTCGGTGGGCTTCATGGGTGACGGTGTCAACGACGCGCTCGCACTGCATTCTGCGGACGTCGGCATCTCGGTGGACACCGCCACCGATGTCGCCAAGGACGCCGCCGACGTGGTGCTCCTCGAGAAAGACCTGGGCGTCCTGGCCGCGGGGGTGGCCGAAGGACGGCGGATCTTCGCCAACACGATCAAGTACGTGCTGATGGGCACCTCCAGCAATTTCGGCAACATGTTCAGCGCGGCAGCCGCGTCCGCGGTGCTGCCGTTCCTGCCGATGCTGCCCAGCCAGATCCTGCTCAACAATCTGCTCTACGACGCATCGCAGCTCGCCATCCCCGCCGACCGGGTGGACGACGAGCAGTTGCGCGCACCCTCGCATTGGAACATCGCGTTCATCCGTCGCTTCATGCTGACCTTCGGTCCCGTCAGTTCACTGTTCGACTTCCTCACCTTCGGGCTGCTGCTCGGCGTCCTGCACGCCGGACCCGTCGAGTTCCGCACCGGATGGTTCGTGGAGTCGCTGGCCACGCAGACGCTGATCATCGTTGCGATCCGCACGAGAAGGGTGCCATTCCTTCGGAGTAGGCCGGCAGCGGTGCTGATCGCCACCACGAGCGCGGCGATCGCCACGGGTGTTCTCCTCACCCTGTCGCCCGTTGCCACCAGCCTGGGTTTCACACCGCTTCCCTGGCAGTTTTTCGCCGCACTGACGGCGTTGACCGCGGCCTACCTGGTGCTGGTGGATGTCACGAAGACGATGTTCTACGCCGAGCCGTCCCGGTCGGCGGCTGGGTCGCACCGCACCCGCGGGCGCACCCATCGGGTGCATCGACGTGCCTCCCGGTTCAGCCAGGCGGACAAGCTCCCCCGCCGCCTCCCCCTGCAGCAGTGTCCACCTGCCCTGACCAACCCGGGTACAGCCGCCCTGACCTGTTCGTAGAACGGAGAACACGATGAAAGAACACCTCGCGCCGTCGGTCCCGGAAGTCGGGATCCTCGTCGGTGTGGACGGTTCTCCGGAATCGCACGCGGCACTGCGATTCGCCGCCCAGGAAGCCGCTCTGCGCCGCCGACCGGTCACGCTGATGCACGTCGTGGCGCCGATCGTCGTCACCTGGCCGATCGAATCAGTCGTCACCGACTTCTACCAGTGGCAGGAAGACAACGCCGCCGACGTCCTCCGGCGCAGCCAGGAGACTATCGAGTCGATCGGGGACGCGGAGATCGACGTGCAGATCTCGTTGCGCCGCGACGGCGTCGTGACCGAGTTGGCTGACGCGGCCCGCCAAGCCGACATGCTGGTGCTCGGCAGCCGCGGTCTCGGACCGGTCGGCGGCGTCGCGCTCGGTTCGGTGAGTCGCACCATGCTGCAGCACGCGGAGTGCCCGGTCGTCATCGTCAAGGAAGGCGCGGTGCGCGGTACCGACCGCGAGCTTCCCGTGCTCCTGGGCATCGATGGGTCACCGGCGTCCGAGGCGGCGACAGCATTCGCCTTCGACGAGGCATCTCGGCGCGGCGTCGATCTGATCGCCTTGCACGCGTGGAGCGACGTCGCGGTCTTCCCGATCCTCGGAATGAACTGGCACGAGCGACAAGACGAGGGCCACGAGATCCTCGGCGAACGGCTCGCAGGATGGCACGAGTCATATCCCGACGTGCATGTCAGTCGCCGGATCGTCTGCGACAAGGCTGCCCGCTGGCTCATCGACGAGGCCAAGTACGCACAACTCGTGGTCGTGGGAAGTCGTGGCAGAGGGGGGATTCCGGCCATGCTTCTGGGCTCGGTCAGTTCCGCGGTCGCGGAGCGCGCGACGACACCGGTCGCAGTCGTACGCGGCGGACTACGCCGTGCCTGATCGATACCGGGCCTACCTCGAGCCGGCACTTGTCGCCGCGACCGTCGCCGCGCTCGCCGTCGGTGGGATCGCGTGGCTGCTCGGCGCACGCGGCACAGCCGAGATCTGCTGGGCGACGGGCACCTACATCGCGATCGTGCCCGCCGTGGTGTGGGTCCTGGCGGCGTTGCGTCACGGGCGGTTGGGGGTCGACCTGATCGCCGTCCTCTCGCTGGGCGGAACGCTGCTCGTCGGTGAGTACCTCGCCGGGGCGCTCATCGCGGTGATGCTCACCGGCGGACGCGCACTCGACGCCGCGGCCACCCGCCGCGCGTCACACGATCTGCGGGCACTTCTCGAGCGCGCGCCTCGTTTCGCGCGTCGCCGCACCGGCGACCAGGTAGACATCGTCGACCTGGCCGATGTCCGCGTCGACGAGGTCCTCGTCATCAGTCCGGGCGACGTGGTGCCAGTCGACGGTCGAGTCGTCGACACCCCGGCCGTGCTCGACGAGTCCGCGTTGACCGGCGAATCGGTGCACGTGGAACGCGGCGCCGGTGACAGTGTGCGCAGCGGAGTGGTCAACGCGGGCGGCGTCTTCGAACTGCGGGCCGGCGCGACCGCCGAGCAGAGCACCTACGCCGGCATCGTGAGACTGGCAGAACAGGCAGGCGCGGAGACCTCGCCGGTGGTTCGCCTCGCCGACCGGTACGCCGCGTATTTTCTACCCCTCACACTGATCGTCGCGGGCGGCGCCTGGCTGGCCGGCGGGTCGGCGGTACGAGCCGTCGCCGTGTTGGTTGTTGCGACACCGTGTCCCCTGCTGCTCGCCGCACCCGTCGCGATCGTGTCCGGACTGTCCCGGGCCTCGCGCGCCGGTGTCGTGGTCCGCAACGGCGGGGCGTTGGAAAACCTTGGTCATGCAACGACATTGGTGATGGACAAGACCGGTACGCTCACGATGGGGCGCCCTGCGATCACTGACGTGATCACCGCGCCCGGCGCCGACGCGCGTGAGATCCTGTGCGTCGCCGCGTCCGTCGATCAGGTGTCACCGCACGTCCTGGCCCAGGCCATCGTCACCGAGGCACTGGCGCGCGGTGTGACACTGTCGATGCCCACAGCGGCCGCCGAGGAACCCGGTTGCGGAGTCAGCGCGATGCTCGATGGCCGACGGGTCGCGGTGGGCAAGCTCACCGACGACGCGGTGACCGCTGTGTGGGCGCAGGCCGTGCTGAATCAGGCCCGCCTCGACAATGCGGCGATCGCGTGGGTGTCCGTCGACGGGGAGCCGAAAGGCGCGATTCTGCTTCACGACCCGTTGCGCCGGCAGGCCCCCCGAACCATGCGGCGACTGCGCGGGGCGGGCTTCGACAGGCTCGTCATGCTCACCGGCGATCGTCTCGAACCCGCCCGGGAAGTCGCGACCGTCCTGGGTCTGGACGAGGTGTACGCCCACCAGTCACCGGCGGACAAGGTCGCCGCGGTTCGCGCCGAGAAGCAGCGGGCGGTCACCGTGATGGTGGGTGACGGCATCAACGACGCTCCGGCGCTCGCGGCGGCAACCGTGGGCGTCGCGATGGGGGCACGGGGCGCGACCGCGTCCTCGGAGGCGGCGGACATCGTGCTGACGACCGACCGGCTCGACCGGCTGGCCGACGCGATGGACATTGCGCGACGGTCCCGTCGCATCGCCGTGCAGAGCGCCGGGGCGGGCATGGCGCTGTCGCTGCTGGCGATGGCCGTCGCCGCGCTGGGGTGGCTTCCGCCGGCTCCGGGCGCGCTGCTGCAGGAAGCCATCGATGTCGCCGTCATCCTCAACGCTCTGCGCGCATTACAGGGTGATCGGCGTGGCCAGGACAAGCTGACCCCGGACACCGAACAGATGGTGCACCTCTTCTCGGCTGAACACGACGAGCTCCGGGACAGTCTGGGCCAGATCCGGGCCGCAGCGGATCGCATCGTCGACGGCGCCGATGCCGAAGCGCTTCAATCGCTGTCGCGCGCCTACGCGCTGCTGACCGACCGGATCCTGCCCCACGAGCGAGCCGAGGAGGCGTCCCTTTATCCCGCACTGGCCGCGCCGCTGCACAGCAGCGAAGCCACCGCCACCATGAGTCGGACGCACGCAGAGATCCAGCGGCTCTCCGACCGGATCGGCGAACACCTCCGATCCGCTCAGGCCGCCGGCGGCATTCGACCAGAACAGCGCGACGACGTTCTCGCAAGCCTCTACGGCCTCCACGCCCTGCTGCGCCTGCATTTCGTGCAGGAAGAGGAGAATTACTTCACTCTGTCCGATCACGACCGGCCGGTGGACAGCTCGCAGCCAGTTCGACCGCGCTGACACACGCATCGTGTGCATCAGCCACACATCGCGTCAGCGGACGCGTGGTGTCGATCCGCACTGCGGCGGTCCACTCCGCCGTCCAACCGCTCAGCTCAGCAGCCATCGCCGGTGTCGCATCCGATGCCGTCGGGCCTCTGCGCTCGATCCTGCCTGCAGCAGCACCGACTTCAGAGATACACACCAGTTCGACCAGCGGGCAGCAGGTTTGGGCAGCCACAGCGCGGGCCCGACGGCGCTGCGCCTCATCGCGCCAGGTGCCGTCGAGGATCACCGAATGACCTGTCGTGAGCCAATTCCGCGCTCTCCTGAGCACCTCGTCGTAGACCGCAGAGACATTCGCCGGGGAGTAGAGCCCCTGGTCGAGATTGCCCACCGAGCCGGCGATGTGGCCCCTCGACTGCAGCTCGCGCCGCACCTCGTCGGTGGAGATGACCCGAGCGTCGATGGTGTCCGCCACGGCATGCGCCAGGGTGGTCTTCCCCGTCCCCGGGCCACCTCCCACCATGACAAGACGAACGCAACCCTGGACCAGGTGTGCCGATGCCAAGGCCAGATGCGCACGTGCGTCCTGCGCGGCCTCTGGATGACCCTGGTCGACGCGCACGCCGTCGACCTTGGCGCGGACGACGGCGCGATACGCGATGCACACGTGCCGCAGGGAGGCCGGTGCATCGTCGCCGGCCTGCCGGCAGTACTCGGCGAGGAACCGCTCAGCGAGGTCGCGGCCACCCAGGAACTCCACGTCCATGGCGAGGAAGGCAGCGTCGTCGACGCCGTCGACGTATCGCAGTCGATCGTCGAATTCGAGGCAGTCGAGAAGGACCGGCCCCTGCGGCGTGCAGAAGATGTCTTGGCTGAGCAGGTCTCCGTGCCCGTCGACGATACGGCGATCCGCGATACGACTCGCGTACAGAGGTTGGCGGCCGGCGAAGAATTGCATCGCCAGCCGCTCCACCCGATCGAGCTCATCAGCCGCGATCACCGGGCCGACGAATCGCCGCAATTCCGTGAGATTTTCCTGCCAACGAGCGGTCAACACCTCCGCGGTGGCCTCGACGTCGATGGCGCAGCCGCGTTCGGCACCGGCATGGAACCGCGCAAGGTCGCTCGCGATCATCATCAACCACGTGTCGGCCGGAGCCCCGGTGCGGATGACGTGGGCGAGCCGTTCTGATTCCGGATACCTGCGCATGACCACCACGGGCTCCTCGGTACCGTCGGGTTGCCGGAAGAATCCCAATCCCAGGTAGCTCGCCGGGGCCAGCCGGCGGTTCAATTCGATCTCGCGGCAACACACGCGCTGGCGCTGTTCGGTGGTACGAAAGTCGAGGAAGTCGGTCCGCACCGGCTTCTTGGCCTTGAACGCCCGATCGCCGACCAACACGACGAGCCCCGTGTGGGTCTCGTGCACCTCGGCCGCCAGGTTGCCCGGCGTGTCCCACGGTGCCACGGTTCCGTCCCCTGCCGTCATCCTCTGACTGTGCGCGCGCCCCGGACCCTGGACCAGGGCCTCCGTATCAGACAACTGGTGACCATCGACTCTGGCCGCCCGGGCGCACCCAGCGGATCGTTGGGTCGATACCCGGGAGGAGAGCTGACGATGAACAGCGTGACAGTCGACCTCGACGTCCTCAGCGACGCAGTGGCGCTCGCGTGCCGCGCCCCGTCTCTGCACAACAGCCAGCCCTGGCGATTCATCAGCACCGGCGACGTCGTGTCCTTGTTCCTCGACCCCGACTCGGCGCCGCGCCACACCGACACTTCGGGCAGGGAACTCATCATCAGCTGCGGCGCTGTGCTCGATCACTTTCGGGTGGCCATGGCGGCCGTGGGCTACCAGGCCACAACCGATCGGTTCCCGAACCCCAACAATCCGAATCACCTGTGCGACATCGAGTTCAGACCCGCCGGGTTCGTCGCGGAGGCCTACCGTCAGCGAGCCGAGGCGATACGGCGCCGGCACACCGACAGACTCCCCTTCGCCGCCCCTCCGCACTGGGACGCCTTCGCAGAGTTCCTCGAGCAGCTGCCGGTCGCCCATGACTGGCCGGGTGTGTCGATGGCGGTGTTGCCCGGTGAATCCCGAGCGGACCTGATCAGGGCGTCGGAGATGGCCCGGACGGCACGCAGATACGACTCCGCCTACCATGCTGAACTCTTCGGCTGGACAACCCCTCTGGCGATCAGCGAGGGCATACCCGCCGGCACGCTGGCGTCGCCCTCGGAAAGCGAACGCGTGGCGTTCGGCCGTGAGTTCCCCACCCCGGGGACCGGAGATCGTCTGCCCGACATCGCCACCGACGAGAGCAGAGTCATCGTGCTGTCCACCGAGGACAGCACCCGGGACAGTCTCCTGCGGTGCGGCGAGATGTTGTCATCGATCCTGCTCGACGCGACGATGGCCGGGCTGGCGACCTGCACCCTGTCCCACCTGACCGAGGTGCCCGCAAGTCGTCGCATCGTGGCGGCGCTGACCGGATCGTCGAGTATTCCGCAGGTGCTGGTCCGCATCGGGTCATCGTGCGGTCACGACGATCTCACCCCGAAGACACCGCGACGGCCCGTGTCCGAGGTCTTGCGGATCAGGGAGTGAGGCACCATGCATCAATCGCCGGCCGTACTCGTCGGGGTGGACGGCTCCCGCTCGGCGACAGCCGCTGCGCTGTGGGCGGTCGACGAGGCGGTGAGTCGGGACATTCCCGTACGACTGCTGCAGGTCGTGCCGCGCCGCGACCGACCGACAACGGCCCACGACATCGACCGCGCGTCCGACATCGTCGACACCGTCACCGCAGCGATCGAGGCCACGGGAAAACAGGTCAAGGTCGAAACTCAGCTGGCCGCAGGCGATGTCACAGACGTTCTGCGCGAGCAGGCCCGTCATGCTGCCATGCTCTGCATCGGCTCATCAGGGCGAGAGCATGCGGGAATGGGGCACAGATGGGCCACCGTGCTGGCTGTCGTACCCCCGGTGGACTGCCCTCTGGCGGTGATCCATTCACCTACTGCGGCATCTTCTGCGAGCTGCGTGGTGGCCGAGGTCGACGACTCCCCCGCCGGTGATCTGGCGTTGCGGCGCGGCATCGACGAAGCGCTTCTGCGAGGGCTCCCACTGCGCGTCGTGACCGCATGGCCGGCCCGCTATCCCGACATTCAGGACGGTTCGGCCGGTGCGGTGTCGCGCATGGTCCGCACGCGGCTGCAGAGGCGGCTCGCCGCGTGGCGCGAACAGCATCCCGGGCTCGACATGCGCCCCGTGGCCGTCCCCGGCAACATCCTGAACTACCTCGCCCGGCACCGCGACGAGATCGCACTCGCGGTCGTGCCGCATGACCGCGGCGCCGGAATCACCGAGCTGGTCTCGACCACACCGCCCGCCTCCGAACCGGATCTCAGCTTCAACGTCATGATCTGTGAGCCCGCCGGGCCGCCTGAACGCGCGCGTCACGTCCTGACGAGCAGCAGCGAGCAGTCCGGATAGCCCAGGATCGGATGGCAGTTCGGCGTCGCGACCGAAGCGAGTCGGCGCGCGTCCCCCATCCCGACGACGGCCAGGCCCACCTCGTCGTCATCGTGGCGGTCGTAGTGGTACCCCGTTCCCGCCGCGACCGTCTCGACGTGGACATCCGGATAGCGTCGGATCCAGCTCACCGCCCGCCGGTCGATCTGGCGCACCGTCGCGTGGCGAAGTCGCCCCTCGTGCATGGCGAGATGCACGACGTCGTCGTTGCCGTCCTCGTCACACAACACGACCGAGATGACACCGTCGGTCTGCGGCGTTCCGTCCCGGCGCGTTCGGATGATCGCCACCGGACAGTGAGATCCCTCCGCGAGCGCGCGACCGGTCGGGCCGATCGAGACCGACTCGCTCTGATGCGGACGGTGTTTGGCTCCGATGCACACCATCACCGCGCGTTCGGACTCGCGCAGGAGGACCGTGCCGGGAACGCCGACCGCTGAGGCGACCTCGACCCGCACCGACGGCGCGGCGTCTACCGCGGTCCGTTCCGCCCGGATCAATGCCAGGTCCCCGTCCACCTTGTCGACCGGCCGTTGCGTGACGTGAACAAGGCGCAGAACCGCATCTTGCGCGACGGCTTCCGCAGCAGCCCAACGGACGGCGTTCAATGATGCGAGGGAGCCGTCGACCCCGACGACGACACAGCGTTGCCCACCGGTCGCGTTCATGGGATGTTCGTCCTGCCGCCGTTGTCCGCGAGATCGTCGAGCTCCCGGTCCCACGCCGCGAAACGCATGCTGTTGAACGTCATCCGCGCTGCCGAGTATGCGGCCGCGGCGACGCCGGCGAGAGCGATCCACAACCCCAGGGCGGTGACGACCGCCTGCACGGCAGCATCGGTGTCACTCGGCACCCGTGCGCTACGGTTGCCGTCGCCGTCGACCCAGAGGGGGACCTCATCGCCGGCACGCAGGCGAGGCGTGTCGATGTCGTCGGTGTGGGCGACGCCGTCGTGACTCCACGCCACGCTGGTGACGTGGGCACTTCCGTAGGCCTGGGGCACCTCTCGGCTGTCGGCGCGGGCGGTCGCCGTGATCTCTTGACGCACCGCTCTTTCCGCCGTGTAGGTGCGAGACAGACGGTCGTAGGTGGCCGTGCCCACCGCACCGGCGACGGGAATCGTCGCGATGGCAACGGCAACGACCGCAGAGAGCAGCGCCGCCTCCCAGCGGTCGGTGGTTCGTATCAGTGGATTGACGCCCGCCAAACGCCGGAACCACACACCCAGTGCGCCCATCGCCGTGTCGATGATGTCCGCGTCAGGACTGACGGGCGACGATCACCGGGATCTTCGCCGATTGCACCACAGCCCAGCTCACAGAACCCAGCAGAAGACCGGCGAACCCGCCGCGACCATGGCTTCCGACCACCAGCAGCTGGGCGGAGGCGGACTCCTCGATGAGCCGGTGGGCAGCGCTGTCCTGACCGACGACGCGACGGACCGCGACATCGGGATAGCGCTCCCCCCATCCCGCAAGCCGTTGCGCGAGTTCCTCATCCGCCTGCTGGGCCATGTCCGCGGCGGTCACATCGACGTAGAAGTCCGCGCTGTTCATCCAGGTGTGGACGGCGACCAACTCGACGCCGCGCCGCGACGCCTCGTCGTAGGCGATCGCGATCGCCAGCTCGGATGAGGGCGAGGCGTCGACACCGACCACGATCGGCGCGGTGACCGCCGTCGCCGCGCCCGATTGCTCGTGGACGACGGCAACCGGGCAGTGCGCGTGGTGCACGAGGGCCGAACTCGTCGAGCCCAGCAGCAGGCCCTCCAGGGGTCCCAGCCCTCGGCATCCGACCACCATCATGTCCGCGTCCTTGGACAGATCGAGCAGGGCCGGCATCAGTGGTCCTCGCACCATGGCCTTCTCAACGGGAACGGATCGCCGACCCGTCAAGGCCGCTTCAGCGAGATCGACCGACCGCGAGACGATCTCCTGGGATTCGCGGTCTCTTTCGGCGAGGTACTCCTCGGCGATGGGCAGGTCGAGCCACGGGCCGACTTCATCTGAGGGCGCGACGTGCACCACGGTGAGCGGAACGTCACGCAGGGATGCGTCACGTGCGGCCCACGCCACTGCCGTGTCGGATTCCGGTGAGCCGTCCACTGCGGCAACGATTCCGCGGGGTTTCGGCATGTGTTGTGCGGTCATGACGCCACCTTTCGTCTGCTCTCCCGACGCTAGAACCGGTGGCGCAGTGATGTCTCGGGCCCTTGGTCACTTCGACGAGGAACGAGGACCTCTGCTGGCTGCGGGGCACTGGCTGCTGTCCGAGAAAACCGGGCCTTGCCGCCGCACCGATGCCAGTGACCGGTGTCGCGCATTCACGGCCACACGGTGGTTGGCGGCATGGCGACGCTCTCGACCAGTGGCATGTCGACCTACCTCACGCATGCGACATAAGCCGTGAACGCGAGTGATGCGGAGTCGACGGAGTGATCCACCGCGTCAGGCAACACCCTACAAGCCGAATTTCGATGACTCATCGACGTCTGCGGTATTTGACCACCAGTTCACATGGGTTGTTTCCAGTGCACTGCGCCCGGATAATTTCAATAACTCATTTACCACCGGGAAACAGATCAGAAACACAGCACGCTTAACGTCTCTGGCCATGGCGTCCCTGACGGACGTTCCCTCCGACATCGTCTCTCGCGGTATTTGCCGAAGTTCTGCAGGGGCCTCGGTCGTGGGTTCGAACTCGTCAACAGATCCCGTATCGGCCAGACAGGAGCACACCGTGACAGAGACACTGAACGGACAGTCGGCGCACACTCAGGCCCCATCCGATGTCGCCGAGATTGCCGAGCGGTTGACCGCGGCGGGAGTCAAGTACGCCGCGATCAGCTTCGTGGACATGCATGGCAAACCGAAGGCCAAGATGGTGCCGCTCGGGCACCTGGGACAGGCGGCACGCGGCTCCGAGATGTTCACCGGCGCCGCGCTGGACGGGGTGCCGCAGGACGTCAACGACGACGAGGTTGCCCCGCACCCTGATCTGGGCGCGGCCATCATCGCGCCGTTCAATCGCGAGGTGGCGTGGTTTCCCGGTGACCTCTACATCGGTGACACCCCGTTCGAAGCCTGCAGCAGAGGCATTCTCAAGCGGGTCACCGCCGAAGCCGCCGAGCTGGGGTACACGTTCAACCTGGGTATCGAGACCGAGTTCTTTCTGCTCAGCGATGCCAGCGGCACACCGGCTCCGGCCAGTGCCGACGACAACCTCGACAAGCCCTGCTACGACCTGCGCGGGCTGCTGCACAACTATGCGGTGGTCGACGAGATCGTGTCGGCCATGAACGACCTGGGGTGGGACGTCTACTCGTTCGACCACGAGGACGGCAACGGGCAGTTCGAGACCGACTTCACCTACACCGACGCGGTCACCATGTCCGACCGGCTGGTGTTCTTCCGCATGATGGTCGGCGAGATCGCCCGAAAGCACGGTCTGTTCGCATCCTGGATGCCCAAACCGTTCGCCGACCGTACCGGCAGCGGAGCCCACTACAACATGTCGCTGGCCGACACCGACGGCCGAAACCTGTTCGCCGACGGCGACGACAGGCGGGGATGCGGACTGTCCGAGCTGGGGTACCACTTCACCGCCGGGATACTGCGCCACGCGTCGGCGATCTGCGCGGTGATCGCCCCGACCGTGAACAGCTACAAACGGCTGGTGAAGCAGGGCAGCATGTCCGGGTTGACCTGGGCGCCGATCTTCGCCTGCTACGGCGACAACAACCGCACCAACATGATGCGGATACCCAGGGGCGGTGGACGCGTCGAATGCCGCGCCGCCGACAGCGCGAACAACCCCTACCTCGGCGCCGCACTGATGCTGGCCGCCGGCCTCGAGGGCATCCGCGAAGGCCTGGACCCCGGAGAGCCCAACCGCGACAACCTCTACAGCCTGTCCGAGGAGGAGTTGGCCGCCCGTCAGATCGGTTGGCTGCCTCGATCGCTGGGCGAGGCGATCGACGCGCTCGAGGCGGATCCTCTGGTTCGCAACGTCTTCGGCGACGCGATGTTCGACTCCTACATCGCCGAGAAGCGGGCCGAGTGGAACTCGTTCACCGCTCACGTGTCGTCGTGGGAGACCGACCGCTATCTGAGGTTCTGGTGAGCCACCGCTGGGAAGAACTCACCTCGACGCAGCTCACGCACCGCCCGGCCGCCGACCCGGACTGCGTCGCACTCATCCCGGTGGGGGCGACCGAGCAGCACGGCCCGCACCTACCCGTCGGCACCGACACCATCCTGGCTGCCGCGGTCGCCGATGCCGCCGCCGGTGACATCGCACTCGTACTACCTCCGATTGCCTATGGCTCCAGCCTGTTCCACGGGTCGGCATTGGCCGGAACGGTGGCGTTCAGTGGTGAGGAGACGGCGGCGACCGCCTACCGCGTCGCGCGTGCTTGCGTCGACTCCGGTGTGCGACGCGTGCTGTTCGTCAACGGCCACGTCGGAAACGCCGCCGCTCTATGGATCGCCTGCGATCACTTCAGGCGCGACCTGCCGCAGGCGCGCATCGGGGTCATGCAGTGGTGGGATCTCACGGCCGACATCGCCCGGCGCGCCACCGCCGACGCGATCGACTGGCACGCCAACGCCGCGGAGACCTCGTTGATGCTGGCGGTACGGCCAGAATTGGTGGACGTCGAGGCCATGGCGCACGCAGACGACCCGGACCGGACCGAAGGACTCGTCTTCCGCTACCCCGTGGGGTCGGTGTCGACGAACGGAGTGACCGGTCATCCGTCGCGCGCATCTGAAAGCTTCGGGCTCGAACTGTGGCGCGATGTGGTGTCCGCGGCGCGCGACGTCGTCGTCCGTGCCCACGTCGAACAGCCGCCGGTGAGCTGACCGTCGTACAGTGACACCCGTGCCACCATCCGAGCGGCGCGCGCAGGTCCGCACAATCGGACGGCCCCGCCGTGACGCCGAATCAGCACCCGCGGGATCGCCCCGCGCGGGCATCGTCAACGCCGCGACTCGGCTGTTCAGCGAAAAGGGTTACGCGCAAACGACAATGAGTGACATCGCCCGCGCGGCGGGTCTGCAGCAGTCGTCGCTGTACTACTGGTTCCGCAACAAAGAGCAACTGCTGGGTGAGACGCTGGTGGTCAACCGCGCACCGCTGAGGTTCATCGCCGAGGTCGGCGCCGGCTCCGGGTCACCGGCAGTGAAGCTCTATCGGCTGTTGCGGTTCGACACCATGCAGCTGGCGCTCTCGCCGATCGACTTCAATGAGATCCAGCGCATTGCTCACGCGCAGCGTGCCGACTTCCACCAGTTCTGGGCCGACTACGAACGACTCAAGAACTGGGTGGTCGACCTCATCGGTGCCGCGATCAACGAGGGCAAGTTCATCGAGTGCGACCGCGAGGAAACCGCCGGCCTGCTCCTCAACTTCGACGAGGGAGCACAGAAGCGCACCCGGCTGCACACCGACCACGACGACCGTGCGGAGGAAGCGGTGCGCGTCGGCGAGCAGGTCGCCATCATCGCCGTGCGCGGTCTGCTCAAGCGGCCCAGTGAGATCGCCCGGATTCAAGCGCAGGCGGCTCAGTTCGACGATGCGGCCATCGCGCTGCGCGCTGCCGGAACGGCGGCGGACTGAGGAGTCCGAAACACGAAGTCCGACAGCGCTTTTGGTCCAGGAATCAGCAACCACAGGCGTTGCGGTGGGAATGCAGGATCAAACGAAACGTCGCGCCCGGTAGGTGTCAGCTCAGGGAGTCGCCGAACGCATTTGGTCGCAGACGGCCGAGGAGTTTGCGGCGAAGTCGGGTCCGCGGCTGCCCTCCTGCTCGGTCCAGTAGTCGATCCCGACTGGCTTCCGCGCGGCGTCGGAACAACGTTGCGGACTTCGATGTTGCGGCGTGATGGGGTGGGCGCTGGCTGAGCGGTCGCCGCGGGCGTGATTCGGTGAAGGAGAGATTCATGGCGGTGACGATGAGGCGCTGGGAGATGGACGGTGTGGGTCGGGAGCACCTTCGGTTGAGAGATGTGTCGATCCCGCCTCCGGCGGCACATGAGGTGCTGGTCCGCGTCGCGGCGGTGGCGTTGAACCACCGCGACAAGATGGTGATCGACAGCGGCCGCGGTCTCCCCTTGGAGCTCCCGTTCACCCCCGGGTCGGACATGGCAGGAACGGTGGTGACGGTCGGCGAAACTGTAACCCGGGTCCGCACGGGTGACCGCGTGCTGTCCACGATCACTCCCGACTGGATCGATGGCCCCCGCCCGGGCGACGCTCGCCACCTCTGGTACCGGACGCTGGGCGGGTTCTACCCCGGTGTCCTGGCCGAGTACGTGGTACTGCCCGAAGAGTGGGTGGTGCGTGCGCCGACGACACTGGACGCCGGTGAAGCAACCACCCTCGTGACCGCCGGCCTCACCGCGTGGTTCGGACTTGTCGAGCGCGGTGGTGTGCGCTCCGGGGATACCGTGCTCGTCGAGGGTACGGGTGGCGTCGCGCTATTCGGGCTGCAGATCGCCAAAGCGCACGGAGCCACGGTGATCGTCTCAGGCCGCGTCGAAAACCGTGCGAGGGCTGAAGAACTCGGAGCCGACCACGTCATCGACCGGACACGCGACGACTGGGCCGAGGAGCTGTGGCGCATCACTGCCGATCGCGGAGTCGACCACGTCCTCGAGGTGGTAGGCGGCGCTCACCTGAATGCGGCAGCACAAGTCGCAAGCGTGGGTGCGCGCATTTACCTGATCGGCGCGGTCGGCGGCTGGACCGTCGAAACCGCGGTCGAGCCACTGCTGTTCAAGGACATCACGATTCACGGAATCGGAACCGGGCATCGGCGGGCACTAGAAGATCTCGTCGGCTTCGTCGACGACGCGCACCTACGACCCGTGATCGATCGAAAGTACGACTTTGAAGACCTTGCCGCCGCACTGGATCATCTGGACCGGGGTCCGTTCGGCAAGGTGGTTGTCGAAATCAGTACTGCCGCGTGGTGATGGCATGCTCACGTCGAGTTCGAGAGGTGAACGTCATCACCTACCAAGACGGGCGCCCACCCCACGCCCGGACACCATCCGGCGATTCGACCGCCTACCTGCGCGCAGGGCCCGCGCGCATCCATGTTCAGCACCTCCGGCGCTCATACGCCACAGCGGCGTTGGAGGCGGGTATGTAGCCCAAAAATGGTCAATGACCGGAGCCGACATGCCCACGTCGGGTTCTTCCTGGAAACCTGCGCACACGTGGTGAAGAAGGACGACCAGGAGCCAACGAGCAGGCCGCCTCGTTCCTTCTCGGACCCGACCCTCCACTCGTCACCAAGTAATGCGCATGGCTGGGTTCACAAAAGACATGAAAACGGCCCCCGGAGTTTCCTCCGAGGGCCGTTTCACTGAGTAGCGGGGACAGTGTGGTGTTTCAGGACATCGGAATAGGGTGTCTCACGACATCGGCATAGGTAATTCAGCCAGTTTCGGCTGGTGTCGAAGGCTCGTCTGGTCATCACCGCAGTCCTTGTCGAGGGCCGCTCACAATCGCAGGTCGCCCGCGATTACGGCGTCTCCTAAAGCTGGATCTCGAGGCTGATCAAGCGCTACACCCTCGACGGCGACGCCGCGTTCGAACCCCGCTCCCGGCGCCCCCACACCAGCCCAGGCCGGCTCCCACAATCCACCATCGACCTCATCATCGACCTGCGCCGCACCCTGACCGGCAAAGGCCTCGACGCCGGCCCCCACACCATCGCCTGGCACCTCGAACACCACCACCACCTGCGTGTATCAGCCGCGACGATCAGCCGCCACCTCACCCGCGCCGGCCTCGTCGAACCCACCCCGCAGAAACGCCCCAAAAGCTCCTACATCCGTTTCGCCGCCGCCCAACCGAATGAACGCTGGCAAGCCGACTTCACCCACTGGCGCCTCACACACGGAGCCGACACCGAAATCCTGTGCTGGCTTGACGACTGCTCACGCCTGGCCATCTCCGTCACCGCCCACCGCCGCATCACCGGCGCCATCGTCGTCACCGAATTCACCAAAGCCACTGCCCGCCATGGCATCCCCTACTCCACACTCACCGACAACGGCATGGTCTTCACCACCCGCCTCGCCGGCGGCAAAGGCGGACGCAACGCCTTCGAAGCCGAACTCCACCGCCTCGGCGTCCACCACATCAACTCCACCCCGCACCACCCCACCACCTGCGGGAAAGTCGAACGCTTCCACCAAACCCTCAAAAAATGGCTCACCGGCCAACCCCGCGCCACCACCATCGCCGAACTCCAAACCCAACTCGACACCTTCGTCGACGAATACAACCACCGCCGCCCCCACCGCTCCTTGCCCCACAGAGCCACCCCAGCAGTGATCTACACCAGCCGCCCCAAAGCCGACCCAGCAACGCGCATCGACACCCACAACCGTGTCCGCACCGACCGCGTCGACCAAGCCGGAGCGATCACTCTGCGCGTCAACGGACGCCTGCACCACATCGGCATCGGCCGCCACCACTACCGAACCCGCGTCCTGATCCTCGCCCAGGACCACCACATCACCGTCATCAACGCCGCCACCGGAGAAGTCCTACGCGACTTCACACTCGACCCCACCAGGGACTACCAACCCACCGGCGCCCCCAAAGGCCCCAAACGGAAAAAACCGCGGACCTAAAGTAGGTCCGCGGCTATTCCGATGTCCTGCGACATCACATTAGTAGCGGGGACAGGATTCGAACCTGCGACCTCTGGGTTATGAGCCCAGCGAGCTACCGAGCTGCTCCACCCCGCGACGGGTGAACGCTAGGTTACCGGGGCGGTCGGCAAGGCTCCAAATCGCCTGCTCAAGCGCTTGCGCGGCTGACGCGAGCGTGCGCGACCTCGCTGTTTGCAACGGGCTGTTCGCCGCAGACACGCACTCTCACGTGAGCGGAATCACCCCCGGCGGGTGCGGATGACCTGGCCGGTCGCGAGCACCCCTGCGGGGTCATAGCGGTCGGCCAGCGCAGCCAGCCAGTGCAGCGTGTCCTCGCTGTAGACCCGCGCCGCGCGAGCAGCGTCGTACGACGGCGCGAAGTTCGGCATCTGCCCGCCCGTCGACCACGGCTCGACAGCTGCGACCACCGCCGCCGCGTGCTGTGCGACCATCTCGACGATCTCCGGCACCGCCAACCCGATCGTCGCCACGCAGTACGCCGCGTCGCGGTGGCAGAACGCGCTGCGATGCCTCGGCTCACGCGCCAACGCGCCGCCCAGCATCCGCAGTTCCACGATCGCCTGCGGCGAACCCGACCCGGGGCCCGCGGCAGCCAGCAGCGCGTCGACGGCCTCCGGCGTCAGCTCCGAGAGCAGCGCGTGGTTCTCCGTGACCGGCATCGGGTCCACCGGATCCCCGTGCACCGCACCGATCGCCGCGTACGGCATAACACCGACGGTGTCCATCAACGGAGTAGCGGCCGCGCGCATCGGCGCCAGCAGCTGCTCCGCCTCGGCCGTGTCACACAGCGCGGTGTACCGCACCGCCACGGTCATCCTGCCCGCCAACGCTTCTGGCACGCCGGGCAGCGGCGGCAGCTGCTGGATCGCCAACGAGGTGTTCACCGACTCCGGCAGGTCGGCACACCAGGCCGCCCATGCGTGCAATACCGGGCGGGCGTCAGTACCGTCGAAAAACAGTGCCCCGCCGTAGAACTCGGCGATCGGCAGCAGGTCGATCTCCACAGCCGTGACGATGCCCAGCGTTGCCTTCCCTCCGCGCAGACCCCAGAACAGGTCGGCATTCTCCTCCGGCGTCGCGCGCAGCACGCGTCCCTCGCCAGTCACGACGTCGAAGGCCCGCACATGATCCGACGACAATCCGACGGTGCGGACAAGAGGCCCGATCCCCCCGCCGGTCAGGAAGCCGACCACACCGACGCCGGGCGCGGACCCGCACAGAGGCGCCAGACCGTGCGGCGTCGCGACGTCCAGCACGTCCTGCCAGCGCGCGCCTGCGCCCACGCGGGCGGTGCGGTTCAGCGCGTCCACCGCGCAGTGCTTCATCGCCGCGGTCGACACCAGGATGGTCTCCGGCCCCACCCCGACGGCGCCGTGTCCCGTCGCCTGCACCGTGACGGTGAACCCGTGCGCCGCTGCAAACCGCACCGTGCCGGCCACGTCCTCGGGGGAGGTCGCCAGGACCACCGCCGCGGGCGTCACCGCTGCGGCCACATTCCACGGCACACAACGCTCGTAGCCGGGCTCCCCCGGCAGCGCCACATGGGTGGCGACATGGTCGCGCAGTGTGCGCAGCACGTCGTCGCGCGTCACGTCGGTGGTCATCGTCATCGGAGTCCTCTCGTTCAAGCCCTGGTGGTGCGCTCAGCATCACCGACGGGGCTTGGCAACGGCTTGGGGCGGCGCACCAAGTGAAATCCAAGCGTCAGTATCGGGCCTTGGCCGCGCGTTCGCCGGCCGTGAGCGTGCGCCACGGCACGCATGTCACGGCGTGTCGGTGTGCAGACACGCGCGCTCGCCGAACAAGGGCGCTCAGAACAAGAGTCTCGCCGAGTCGGCGACGCCGTGCATGCCGGCCCGCTCGGCGTCAGCGGCGAGCGTGGCGGCCGCTTCTGCGCGCTGCGGCGACGGGTCCGCCAGTTCGCACTCCAGGAGCCGGCAGCGCAGCAGCGTGGGCGCTCCCCCGGTCCGCTCCGCCAGCGCCCGGGCCGTGGCCAGATCGGCGCGTGCCTGGTCGACATCACCGAGCGCGGCGTGCAGGCGGGCGGTGGCCAGCGCCACCGGACCGGCGAGCCCGACCTGCCCGATGACCGCAATGCGCTCACGATGCGGCGTCAGCTGACCGAGCAGGGGTTCAGCGAACTCGGACAGACCGTGATCGGCCGCCAAGTGCGCAAGAAGGGTCTGATGCCCCAGCGTCGTCCAGATGTGACCCCGGTCGACGGTCTCGTGCCACTCGCGCAGCATGGCCGTCGCCTCGGCGCGCACGTCGGGGGTCCGCGCCATCGTCAGAAGCGCGGCGCGCACCACGCCGACCATCCCCTGTCCGCCGGTCTCGGTGTTGGCCCGCAGCTCGGCCCAACTGGGATCAAGCCCTTCTCCGGTCTCCCGCAACAGTGACGCCGCGGCCAGCAGTCCGCTGCCCGCTTCATAGAGCTCGGTCTGCTCGTGCACGTGCGCCGCAGTGGCGTGATGGCGACGCGCCTCGGCGAAGTCACCGCTCCACATCGCCAGCACTGCCTCCATCCAGCGCAGCTGGGCGCGCAGCACCGGTAGCTGCAACTCCTCGCTGCCGGAGATACCCGCCCGCAGATGCGCCCGGGTGCCCGCCACATCCCCCAGATACATCGCCGCCATCGTCGCCACCGAGTGGGCGATCACCGCATCTTCTCGAGAACGACTGTGTCGCAGACCTTCCAGCTGCTCGACCCAGGTCAGGATCTGCTCGCTCACACTGCTCACCCCGGAGTAGGTGATGAGCCGGCCGATGAGCACGTCGGCCAGCACGTCGATGTCTCCGGTCTGCTCAGCCACCTGCTCGGCGCGCTGCAGCAGACCGGCCGCCATAGCCGGATCTGGGTGATAGCAGTGTCCGACGGCCAGCGCCGGCAGCACTCGCGCCGCCGCGGCCGGATCGTCGCCGACCAGTGCAGCCGCCTGCGACAACAGGCCCAACAGCTCGCCCGGGTCGCGCCCCGGGGCCAACCACGGCCAGCACCCGCTGGCTCGCAGCAGCGCGCTGGCCACCCGGCCCGCCGTCGCGGCACGCCCCGCCCGCAACGCCTCGCTCAGAGATCGCTGGACGCTGTCGAGAACCAACTGTCCCCGCCCGGCGCGCGAATGTGCTTCCAGCAGTTCGACAGTCAGTGCGTCACGCTCGGCATCGTCACGCGCATGCGCAGGCAGCCGGTCATAGGCGTCTAGTGCAGCCTGCCACCATCGCGCCGCGATGTCCGAACTCCACTGTGCGGTCGCCTGTTCGGCCGCCAACCGACAGGCCAGCACCACGACCGCCGGCTCCACCAGCGGCTGCGCGGCGATCAGATGTTGCGCTCGGCGAGTCGGCGCATCGGGTTCCACAGAGTCAGCCAGGACATCAGCGACCTTGGCGTGCATGCGTTGTCGGCGCAGCGCGGGGATGCCGGCCAGCAGTTGATCGCGCAAGAGGCCGTGGGCGAATTCGTAGCCGTCGGTGGCGTGCGCCGCGACGACGATGCGTTCGTCGGCCGCCTCGTCGAGGTGGTCGGCGAGCGTGTCCAGATCCAGCCCGGTCGCCGCCGCCAGCACCGGGACTGCGGCGGCGTCGATGACATCACCGATCACCGCGGCCGTACGCAAGACGGCCATCACCGCGGGATCGAGCGCAGCGAGCCTGCGGTCGAGCACCGACCGCACCGCACGGGGGATCTCGTTGGCGGCGCGCTCGTCTCGGGGCAACCTCGCGTACTCAGAGACGAAGAAGGGATTACCTCCTGTGCGCGCGGCCAGCTCCGCGGCCTCGTCGGCCGTCACCGGATCCTCGGCCACGACATTGGCCAGCGCCGCAACGTCTTCCGACGACAGCGCGGGGACCGCGATGTGACGGTTGTCCTCGCCGCGTGCCACCGTGCTCAACAGCCGCGCCACCTCCGCGGCGTGGTCCCCATCGCGCACCGTCAGCACCATCAGCACTCGATGATCACGCAACGCACTCGCGATGTAGGCCAGGCAGCTCGCCGACGCGGTGTCGGCCCACTGCACGTCGTCGACCACCACCGTCAGCATCCGGGGTGGGGCCTCGAGGAGCGACTGGACCCTTTCGTAAACAAGGAATCGCGCGGTATCAGGGTCGGCATGTGGAGGCACCTGCAACACGTCATCCGGGTCGCCGCCCAGCGCACGCACCAGCTGGCGCATCGGCCACCACGGTGGGATGGCCCGCTCGTCGGGACAGTTGACCCACACCACGTCACCGCCGCCGGCCGCGGCCATCGCGCCGACCTCCTCGGCCAGCCGGGTCTTGCCGATCCCCGGCGGGCCCGAGAGCACCAGCCATCGCGTCGCGCCCGCGTTCACCCGGGCCAGCAGCTCCCGAACCCGCGACAGTTCCCGCCGCCGACCGACCATCGGCGACCTGGCCGGCACCCCGGCCGCCGGCGCAGCGTCGAGGCCGACCGGAGCAGGTACCGGAATGGTCGCTGCCCCCGTCCATTCCGCCGCGCGCGGCCACCCGGACAGCTCGGGGGCCTGCCGCAGCACCGCCGTTTGCAGCTCCCGCAGCTCGTGCCCGGGCTCCAGGGCCAGCTCCTCGTCGAGTCGTTGCGCGTGCCGGGTATAGGCCTCCAGGGCCTCGGCTGTCCGTCCGGCCCGATACAGCGCCAGCATCTGCAACCGGCATCCCCGGTCGGCGAACGGATCGAGCGTGCGCAGCGCTGCCGCCTCGCTCACCGCGGCCGCGACCTTGCCGAGTGCCAGCAGCGCGACCACCTTGTTCGCGACACATTCGATCCGCATCTCGGTGAACCGGGCCGCGTCGTCGCGCAGCCACCGCGCGTCGGCCATGTCATCGAGCAGACCGCCGCGGATCAAGCTCAGCGCGGAGTCAGCGGCAACGGCCGCCGCCTCCCAGTCCTCCGCCTCGATCGCGGCCCCGGCACGCTGACATGCACCGGTGAAGACCGTCAGGTCAATGCTGTTGGGATCGACGTCGAGCACGTAACCGGGTGGACGGCGCACGATGGGGGACGCCATCTGCGTCTCGGCCGACGCGCCGCGCAGGGCGCGCCGCAGGTTCGACACATAGGCCTGCAGGCTCGCCGTCGCACTGGCCGGGATGTCCTCCCCCCACACCGCGTCGACGAGGCGGTCGACCGAGACCACCCGTCCGGCGGCCAGCGCCAGCATCGCTAGGACCACCCGCTGCTTGGGCGGACCGATGTCCACCAGGGTTTCCTCGTCGACCACCTGCAGGGGGCCGAGCAACCGATACCGCACCGGCGGAGGCGTGTTACGGGGCCGACTTGTATTCGCTCACCGCGTCGTCGAGGCGTTGCAGCGCCTCGCCGTACCGCGCGAAATCACCGCTACGCTGCGCCTCTTGCAGGGCGTCCAGCGCGGTGTTGACCTGCTCCAGCGCAGCCGATTTGGCCGCGGAGAGCTGCGTCGGGCCGGCAGGCGGCACCGCCACCGGCACCTCCGGCCGGTTCTGCGGAGTCTGACCCTGCTGATTCGGCGGCGCGGCGGCAGGCGGCTGGTCGGCACCCTGCGTGTTCGACTGCGGTTGCCCCGCAGGCGCATTGGTGGGCGCCGGGCCTGTCGCGGTGGCGTCGGCACCGGGACCGAACAGATCGGTCAGCGCGTCACGCACCGTGGGGCCGTAACCGATCTTGTCGTTGTACATCATCGCGACACGGATCAGACGCGGATACGACGACGCCGCATCGCTGGACCCCGGCGAGGCGTACACCGGTGCCACATAGAGCAATCCGCCCTGCCCCATCGGCAGCGTCAACAGGTTGCCCCATCGGATCCGGTTCTGGTTGTCGCGACCGATGACACCCAGGTCCTGGCTGACCGCGGTATCGGTGCTGATCGCGTTGAACGCCAGCTTCGGACCGTTGACCTGGCCCGGAATCGTCAGCACCGTGATCTTGCCGTACGTGTCCGGATCCGAGCTGGCACTGATGTAGGCCGCCAGGAAGTCCCGCCGGAACCGGTTCATCGCACTGGTCAGCTGGAAGGACGTCGAATTGTTGTTCTCGGCAAGGTTTTTCGCGACGATGTAGTACGGCGGCTGGAAGCTGCTCGCAGTCGGGTTCGGATCCAGCGGCACGTCCCAGAAGTCCGACGTCGAGAAGAACGTCACCGGATCGTCCACGTGGTACTTGGCCAGCAACGCGCGCTGCACCTTGAACAGGTCCTCGGGGTAGCGCAGATGCTGCTGCAACTCGGGGCTGATCTCGCTCTTCGGCTTGATCGTGCCCGGGAACACCTTCATCCACGCCTGCAGCACCGGATCGGACTCGTCCTGGGCGTAGAGCGTCACGGTGCCGTCGTAGGCGTCGACGGTGGCCTTCACCGAGTTGCGGATGTAGGACACCTGCTTGTCCGGCAGCAGCCGGTTCATCGCGACCTCGTTGGAGTCCGTGGTCACCGAGGACAGCGACGTCAACTCCGAGTACGGGTAGTTGTCCAGCGTGGTGTAACCGTCGACGATCCACACCATGCGCTTGTTCACGATCGCCGGATAGGTGGCGGTGTCGGTGGTCAGCCACGGCGCGACGGCCTTGACCCGCTCGGACGGATCGCGCTTGAACAGGATTTTGCTGTTGCTGTTGATGACGTTGGAGAACAGGAAGTTCCGCTCGGCGAACTTGGCCGCGAACACGCTGCGGTTGAACCAGTTACCCAGCGGCACACCGCCGGCGCCGGTGTAGGTGTAGTTGCGGGTGTCGGTGTTGGTCTCGTAGTCGTACTCGCGATCGGCACCGTTCTTGCCGACGATCGCGTAGTCGGCCGAGGTGCTGGCGATGACCGGACCGAAGTAGATCCGCGGCTGATCGAGCGGAGCAGGCCCGGGTGAGAGCACCTCACCGTTGGCGCCGACGACGCTGGCGAGGAACTCCGGGTATCCACCGTTCTGGTTGGGGTCGTTGGCCACCCCGCGCACGGTGTTGGCCGGCGACGCGATGAAGCCGTTGCCGTGGGTGAACACGGTGTGTCGGTTGATCCAGTCGCGCTGGTTGTCGATCAACCGGTCCGGGTTGAGTTCACGCGCAGCCACCACGTAATCCCGCAGGTTGCCGTCGGCATCGGGGTAGCGGTCCATGTTCAGCTGATCGGGGAAGTAGTAGAAGTTCTTGCCCTGCTGGAACTGCGTGAAGGCGGGGCTCACGATGTTCGGGTCGAGCACCCGGATGTTCGACGTGGTGGCCCGGTCGGCAGCCACCTGCTGCGCACTCGCCGGTGCGTTGCCCGGGTAATCGCGATAGGTGACTTCGTCCTCGGTCAGGCCATACGCCTGCCGCGTCGCGGCGATGCTGCGGCCGATGTACTCACTTTCCTTCTGCGCCGCGTTGGGGCGCACGCTGATCTGCTCGACCACCAGCGGCCAGCCCGCACCGACGACGAGCGACGACAGCAGCAAGAGCACCACGCCGATCGCCGGAATCCGCAGATCACGCAGCACGATCGCGGAGAACACCGCGGCCGCACAGATCACCGCGATGGCCATCAGGATCAGTTTCGCGGGCAGCACAGCGTTGATGTCGGTGTAGCCGGCGCCGGTGAAGGGCTTACCGCCGCGGGTGTGGCTGAGCAGCTCGTACCGATCGAACCAGTAGGCCACCGCCTTGAGCAGCATCAGGACGCCGAGCAGCGTGATCAGCTGGATGCGCGCCGCCCGGGACAGTGCACCGGTGCGGCCCGACAGACGAATACCGCCGAACAGGTAGTGCCCCAGCAGATTTGCGATGAACGCCAGGAACGTGGCGACGAACAGGTAGGACAGCACCAGCCGGTAGAACGGCAGGTCGAAGGCGTAGAAGCCGAGGTCGATGCCGAACTGCGGGTCAGAGATGCCGAATTGGCCACCGTGCAGGAACAGCTGCACCTGCTCCCAATAGCTCTGCGCGACGAAGCCTGACAGCAGACCGATGAACGCCGGCACCCCGATGCCGATCAGGCGCAGACGCGACATCACCGCGGTGCGGTACCGCGCGATCGGATCGTTGGGACCTGCCGTCGGTACGAACACCGGACGGGTGCGGTAGGCCAACGCCAGCGCGGCGAACACCACGGCGCCGATCACCAGCCCGACCACCAGGAAGATGAGGAGACGGGTGACGATCTGCGTGGTGAACACCGACCGGTAGCCGAGCTCGCCGAACCAGAGCCAGTCGACGTAGGCGTCGACGAACCGGGGTCCGATCAGCAACAGCAGGACCACCACCAGCGAGATGGCGATCAAGATCCTGCTTCGCCGCGTCAGCTTCGGCATTCTGGCCGCCGGCCGCATACTCACTCGACTACTCCACTCTCGGATGTTCCCAGCAGTTGTCCAGTCACTCTACTGATCGAGATCGTCGACCCGCCTCAGCAGCGAGGAGGTTCGCCACCAGCGGAAAGCGTCCGCAGTCCATCGATGGCGTGGGTGAGGGTGTCCACCTTGATCAACTCGATGTCCTTCTCGTCGGCCGACGTCGCCTCGTCGCAGTTGTCGGCAGGTACCAGGAACACCGAGGCGCCGGCCTCCTTGGCCGCGGTGATCTTGTGCGTGATGCCGCCGATGGGGCCGACCTCGCCGTCCGGGGTGATGGTGCCGGTGCCCGCCACGAACTTGCCGTCGTTGAGATCGCCGGTGGTCAGCTTGTCGACCACCGCCAGGCTGAACATCAGGCCCGCCGACGGACCGCCGATGTTGGCGAGATGGAAATCGATGGAGAACGGCGCCCACGGCGCGTCGAGCACGTTGACCCCCATGACGCCGTGCGGACGGTCCGGCCGGGACCCCAGCGTGATTTCGGCGATGCCGGCGGGCTCGTTCTTGCGCCGGTAGTCGACGACGACCTTCTGGCCGGGTGTGGTGCCCTCGATGATCTTGCTGAACTCCTCGAGGTTCGCGACCGGGGTGTTGTTCACGGCGTCGATCGCGTCGCCGGCCTGCAGCTTGCCCTTAGAGGGCCCCTTTTCGTCGATGCTCTGCACGGTGATCGCCGTCGGGTACTTGAGGTAGGACAGGGCGGCGTACTCGGCGCTGTCCTCGGAGTTGCGGAAGTCGGTGGTGTTCGCCTCGTCGATCTCTTCGCGCGACTTGTCGGGCGGGTAGACGAGCTCGCGAGGGATCAGCTGATCGCGCCCCGATGCCCAGAAGATCAACGCCTGCCCCAGCGTCAGCCCGTCCATCTGCGAGACCGTGGTCATGTTGAGGTGCCCACTGGTGGGCTTGACGTCGGTGCCCTCGATGTCGACGACTTCCTTGCCGTCCACCTCACCGAGCGTGTTGAACGTCGGCCCGGGCCCGAGCGCGACATAGGGCACCGACACCGTCGTCGCGAGCACGCCGAACACGATGATCGGCACGAGCGCCACGATCAGGGTGGCAATCCGCCTGTTCACGCCGTTCACAGTAGAGGTCACGGGCAGGTTCACTCTCAGCGTGACCCGCGCGCCCACATCGACGCGCGGCGATGAGTACCGTTGAGGCCATGCCTGACCTGCCTTTCGGCTTCTCTTCCGGGGACGATCCTGAGCGCGACAAACGCAAGGACGAGTCCGGTTCGGGCTCCGGTCCCAGCGATCCGTTCGGCGGCGCGTTCCCCGGCGGCCAGTTCGACATGTCGCAGCTCGGGCAGATCTTCTCCCAACTCGGTGAGATGTTCAGCGGCACCGCGAAGTCTGGCAGCGGCCCGGTGAACTACGACCTCGCACGCCAGCTCGCGTCGAACTCGATCGGCTTCGTCGCCCCCGTCTCCGAGCAGACGACCTCGGCACTGGGCGACGCGGTGCGCCTGGCCGAGACGTGGCTCGACGGTGTGACGCCGTTACCGGCGGGCACCACCCGCACCGTGGCCTGGACGCCCACCGACTGGATCGACAACACGATCCCGACGTGGAAGCGGCTGTGCGACCCCGTCGCCCAGCAGCTCTCGACGGTGTGGGCGCAGGCGCTGCCCGAGGAAGCCCAGGCGATGGCCGGTCCGCTGATGGCGATGATGTCGCAGATGAGCGGTATGGCGTTCGGCTCCCAGCTGGGCCAGGCGCTGGGCACGCTGTCGAAAGAGGTGCTGACCTCGACCGACATCGGCCTGCCGCTGGGCCCCAAGGGTGTCGCGGCGTTGATGCCCGAGGCCGTCGAGGCGCTGGCCTCCGGGCTCGAGCAGCCGCGCAGCGAGGTCGTCACGTTCCTGGCCGCGCGGGAGGCCGCGCACCACCGGCTGTTCAGTCACGTGCCGTGGCTCTCGGCGCAGCTGCTGGGCGCCGTGGAAGCCTTCGCCAAGGGCACCAAGATCGACATGAGCGGCATCGAAGAGTTCGCCCGCGACTTCAACCCGGCGTCGCTGACCGACCCGTCGCAGATGGAGCAGCTGCTCAACCAGGGCATCTTCGAACCCAAGGCGACGCCGGAGCAGTCCGCCGCGCTGGAACGGCTCGAGACCATGCTCGCCCTGATCGAGGGATGGGTGCAGACGGTGGTGTCGCAGGCGCTGGGTGACCGCATCCCCGGCACGGTGGCGCTGTCGGAGATGCTGCGACGCCGCCGCGCCAGCGGTGGGCCGGCCGAGCAGACGTTCGCGACGCTCGTCGGCCTGGAACTTCGGCCCCGCAAGATGCGGGAAGCCGCGGCGCTGTGGGAGAAGCTGACCGAAGCCGTCGGTGCCGACGCCCGCGACGGCGTGTGGGCCCACCCGGATCTGCTGCCGAGCTCTGCCGACCTCGACGAGCCGGCGAGCTTCATCGACCGGGTGATCGGCGGCGACACCAGCGATCTCGACAGCGCGATCGAAGCCGCGCTCGCCGAAGGCGATGAGGACCCACCGCGCGACGCCTGAGGCCTGTGGATAACTCGGCTCGACGCGGGGTCGGCGTGTCAGTGTCGTCGCATGACGCGCTACGCCCTGGACTCGGCCACTCCTGTGCTGTCGCGCCCGGACGGCACCGTGCAGGTCGGCTGGGATCCGCGTCGCGCCGTCGTCGTCCATCCGCCGCCTGGGCTCGCCGCCGGGGTCCTCGCTGACCTGCTGCGCGCCCTGCAAGCCGCCGCGACCCTGCCCGAACTGCAGCTGCTGGCCGCCGGCCACGGCGCCGACGCCGCCGTGGTCACCGACCTGATCACCCACCTCGTCGACACCGGCGTCCTCACCGCCGCGACGCCTCCGCCCACCCGGTCGCCGTCGGTGCGGGTGCACGGGGACGGACCGCTGTCGGACCTGATCGCCTCCACGCTGGCCGGGTCCGGCGTCCGCGTCAGCTCCAGCAGCAGGGCGCACGCCGCGCCCGCCGGAGTTGACCTTGCCGTCCTGACCGACTACCTGGTGGCCGACCCCCGGGTGGCGCGCGAGCTTCACGAGGCCGGCGTCCCCCACCTCGCGGTCCGCGTCCGCGACGGCACCGGCCTCATCGGACCGCTGGTCATCCCCGGCGCGAGCAGCTGCCTACGGTGCGCCGACCTGCATCGCAGCGACAAGGATCCCGCCTGGGCGGCGGTCGCCACGCAGTTGTCCCGCACCGTCGGCACCGCCGACCGCGCCACCGTGCTGGCCACCGCGGGTCTGGCGCTGCGCGAGATCACGCGCATCTTGCGCGTCGTGCACCCCGGCGCCGGGCCCGCCACCCCGGCGCCGGCGACCGTCGACACCACGCTCGAGTTCGACGTGGACAGCGGCGCCGTGACGGCGCGTCGGTGGTCGTCGCACCCGGACTGCTCGTGCTGAAGATCATCTGTGGTTCACGGTCCGCGGTTGGAAGTTCAGCTGGGTCGTGGATGATGGACTGGTGAGCGACATCAAGCGGGGGCGCGCCGCGCGCAACGCCAAACTGGCTTCCTTGCCGGTGGGCATGGCCGGGCGTGCAGCGCTGGGCTTCGGCAAACGGTTGACCGGCAAGTCCAAAGACGAGGTCAACGCCGAGCTGATGGACAAGGCCGCCCAGCAATTGTTCACGGTCCTCGGCGAACTCAAGGGTGGCGCGATGAAGGTCGGGCAGGCCCTGTCGGTCATGGAGGCCGCCATCCCCGAGCAGTACGGCAAGCCCTACCGCGAGGCGCTGACGAAGCTGCAGCGCGAAGCTCCGCCGCTGCCCGCAGCAAAGGTCCACCGCGTGCTCGACCAGCAGCTGGGCACCAAGTGGCGGGACCGGTTCCAGTCGTTCGACGACAAATCTGTCGCCTCCGCCAGCATCGGCCAGGTGCACAAGGCGGTGTGGGGCGACGGCCGCGAGGTCGCCGTCAAGATCCAGTACCCGGGGGCGGACGAGGCGCTGCGCGCCGACCTGAAGACCATGCAGCGCATGGTGGGCGTGCTCAAGCAGCTCAGCCCCGGCGCCGACGTCCAAGGGGTGGTCGACGAGCTGATCGAACGCACCGAGATGGAGCTGGACTACCGGCTCGAGGCCGACAACCAGCGCGCCTTCGCCAAGGCCTACGCCGGCGATCCGCACTTCGTGGTGCCCAACGTGGTGGCCAGCGCCCCGAAGGTGGTGATCCAGGAGTGGATCGAGGGAATTCCGCTGTCGCACATCATCCGTGAGGGCACGCAGGAACAGCGGGACCTGATGGCCACGCGGCTCTTCGAGTTCTGCAACGACGCGCCGACGCGGCTGGAGATGGTGCACGGCGACGCCCACCCCGGCAATTTCATGCTGATGCCCGACGAGAAGATGGGCGTCATCGACTTCGGCGCCGTCGCACCCATGCCGGGCGGCTGGCCGGTCGAGCTGGGTCAGATCATGCGCTACGCGCTGGACAAGAACTACGACAAGCTGCTGCCCACGATGGAGAGGGCCGGCTTCATCCAGAAGGGACAGCAGGTCTCCACCCGCGAGATCGACGACATGCTCAAGCAATACGTCGAACCGCTGGAGGTGCCCGAGTTCCACTACACGCGTAAGTGGTTGCAGCGCATGACAACTCTGGAACTGGACAAGGCAGCGGGTCAGATCAAGGCCGCCCGGCAGATGGACATCCCGCCGAAGCTGGCCATTCCGATGCGGGTGATCGCGTCGATCGTCGCGATCTCCTGCCAGCTCGACGCCCACGTGCCGACCCGCAGCATCGCCGAACGCACGGTGCCCGGCTTCGTCGACCCCGACGCGGTGTAGCGCCGGGGTCGACGGTCACGCCGCCACAGGATCTTTGGCGTCTTTGCGTGGACGGCCCCGCGGCCGTTTGCGAGCGATGACCGTGCCCCGTTCGAGGATCTCGCCGCCCCACACACCCCACGGCTCCTGCCGTTCCAGCGCTGCGGTCAGGCACTCGCGCCGGAACGGGCAATCTCCGCACAGCGCCTTGGCGCGTTCGAGATCGCGCGGGTCCTCGGCGAACCACAGGTCAGGGTCCTCGACGTGACACGGCACCGCGAGCTTCGATCTCTCACATGTCAGGGAAGACATGTCCGGTCCTTTCGCTTCCTGGTCGTTCTGTCATTTGGTGAGTTCTGTCAGGGATCGGTGACCAGGTCTTCACAAGACGAAGGCCACGGATCCGATGTCGGGTCCGTGGCCTTGGGGTGGCGGTCGAGGCTTCTCTCTAGAGGAAGCCCCTCACGGACGCGGCAGCCGTGCCGGCAATGGCGCGACGCTTACGCGTGGCGGCGGCAACGGCAGCGGTGGGCGCGGAATGCACCCCGACAAACGCATGCGGGAACCACGGGGTGCCGGCTACGGCGACAAACATGTGCTTGCTGATCATGATGGCGGCACCCTCCTTTCGCACGCGGACCTTACGTGTGTTGCTCTGAGGCTAGACGGTATCAGGAAAAACTCTCAACACATTTTTGACCAGCGCTTTTGGCGCGATCTTTACGCTTTCTGGCGCTCTTTGACCAAGGCGAGCACGTCGGCGCCGTACTGCTCCAGCTTGCGGGCGCCGATCCCGGGGATCGCGACGAGGGCGGCGTCGTCGGTCGGCAGCGCCTCGGCGATGGCGATCAGCGTGTTGTCGGTGAACACCACGAAAGCCGGCACGTTCATCTCCTTCGAGATGCGCAGCCGCCAGTCCTTGAGTTGCGCGAGCAACTGCTCGTCGATGTCGGAGGGGCAGGATTCGCACCGGCGGAGCATGATCGCAGCCGACGCGGTCAGCGGGGTGTTGCAGACCCGGCACCGCGGTGCGGGGCCGCGTGGTTTGCGTGGCCGGCTGGGGCCGTCCTCGCGCTGCGACTGCGGGGCGATGCCGTTGAGGAAGCGTGACGGTTTGCGCCCCTGACGCCCGCCCGGCGTGCGGGCCAGCGCCCAGCTGAGCGCCAAATGCACACGCGCCCTGGTGATTCCGACGTAGAACAGACGCCGTTCCTCCTCGACGGGTTCACTGTCGGGGCCATGGGACAGTGCATGCGAGATCGGCAGGGTGCCGTCGGCCAGACCGACCAGGAACACCGCATCCCACTCCAGGCCTTTCGCGGCGTGCAACGACGCCAGCGTGACGCCCTGCACCACCGGGGGATGCCGGGAATCGGCACGCTGCCGCAGCTCGGTCAGCAGTGTGCGCAGGTCGAGCTGCGGGCGTTGCGCGACCTCGTCGTCGACGAGATCGGCCAAGGCGGACAACGCTTCCCAGCGATCCCGGGCGCGGGTACCGGCAGGCGGCTCAGCCGTCAGTCCGAGCGGTTCGAGCGTCCCGCGAACGAGCTCGGGCAGCGGGCCGTCGACCCCCCGCTCGGCGGCGCGCTGCAACGCCACGAGCGCTTGGCGCACCTCCTGGCGACTGAAGAAACCTTCACCGCCGCGCACCTGGAACGGGACACCGGCTGCGGTGAGCGCCTCCTCGTACACCTCCGACTGCGCGTTGATGCGGTACAGCACCGCGATCTCCGCCGGCGCGGTGCCGGATTCGACGAGCCGTTTCACGCTGCGCGCCACCGCGGCGGCCTCGGCGACCTCGTCGGGGTGCTCGGTGAACGTCGGGTTCGGACCGGGCGGACGCTGACCGACCAGATGCAGCCGGCTCCCCGCCATCCGGCCGCGGGCCGCCGCGATCACCCGGTTGGCCAGCGACACCACCTGCGGCGTGGACCGGTAGTCGCGCTCCAACCGCACCAGGGCGGCCTCGGGGAAGCGCCGCGAGAAGTCGAGCAGGTAGCGGGGTGACGCGCCGGTGAACGAATAGATGGTCTGGTTGGCGTCACCGACGACGGTCAGATCGTCGCGGTTGCCGAGCCAGGCGTCGAGCACCCGCTGCTGGAGCGGCGTCACATCCTGGTACTCGTCGACCACGAAGCAGCGGTAGCGATCCCGGAACTCACTCGCGACCGCGGCGTCGTTCTCGATGGCGGCGGCGGTGTGCAGGAGCAGATCATCGAAATCGAGGAGCATCAGGTCGTTGCCGCGGGCCTTCAGCGCCTCGTATCCGGCGTAGGCGGCGGCGACCTTCGCAGCGTCGAACGGAATGTCACGCCCCAACCGGGCGACCGTCGCCGCGTAGTCCTCGGGACTGATCAACGACGCCTTCGCCCACTCGATCTCGCCCGCGAGGTCACGCACGTTGTCGGTGCCGGTGGGCAGCCCGGTGCGGTTGGCCGCCTGAGCCACGACGGCGAACTTCGAGTCGAGCAGCTGCCAGTCCGTGCTGCCGACGACACGGGGCCAGAAGTAGGCGAGCTGGCGCCGCGCCGCGGCGTGGAAGGTCTGCGCCTGCACCGCCCCGGTGCCGGTGCCGTCGTCGAGGGTGCGTAACCGCGCCCGCATCTCCCCCGCCGCACGCTGGGTGAACGTCACTGCGAGAACCTGACCTGGCGCGACGTGCCCGGCCGTCACCAGGTGTGCGATGCGCCGGGTGATGGTTCGGGTCTTGCCGGTGCCGGCGCCCGCGAGCACGCACACCGGCCCGCGCGGCGCGAGCACCGCCTCGCGCTGCTCCTCGTCGAGATCCTCGAGCAGCTGGTCGCGCGAAGCCGTCGGGGACATGGCGACCATCATGTCAGCGTGGCCCGACAAACGCGGGCTGCACCGGGGCATGTTCGCGGGGTCAGCTACGTTGAAGGCCTTATGAGCGCTGACGATACTGCTGCGGTGACCATGTACACGACGTCGTGGTGCGGGTACTGCGTGCGCCTGAAGAAGGTGCTGAAGAACGAAGGCATCTCGTTCACCGAGGTCAACATCGAAGAGGACCCGACCGCGGCGGAGTTCGTGGGATCGGTCAACGGCGGTAACCACGTGGTGCCGACGCTGAAGTTCGCCGACGGCTCGACGCTGACCAATCCCAGCGGTGCGCAGGTCAAGGCGAAGCTCGCCAGTTAGTCGCCGGGGTCAGTCCAGCGCCGCCCAGGATTCGATGATCTCGCGGGCGATCGAGATGGAGCCGGGCAGCAGCAGCCGCGAACCGCTCTGCGAACTCCAATCCCCCTGATCGAGCGCCTCGCGGATCTCGGCGCGGGTGAACCATTCCGCCTCGGCGATCTCGCCGTCGTTGAACGCGAACGGCTGCTCGGGGTCTGCTCGGGCGTGGAACCCGACCATCAGCGAGCGGGGAAACGGCCACGGCTGCGAGCCGAGGTACTCCACGTTCGTCACCGTGAGGCCGATCTCCTCGGCGATCTCGCGCACCACACAGGACTCGAACGACTCGCCCGCTTCGACGAAGCCGGCGAGGATCGAGAACAGCCGGGGCGGCCACACCGTCTGGCGCGCCAGGACCGCGCGGTCGTGGCCGTCGTGCACGAGGCAGATGACGGCCGGATCGATGCGCGGGAACTCTTCGTGACCGGTGACGCTGTTGACCCGGGACCAGCCGGCCTTGACGGCGGTGGTGGGTGAGCCGTCGACGGGGCTGAACCGGGCGCTGTCATGCCAGTTCAGCAGCGCGGTCGCGGTTGCCACCAGCTGCGCGCTGACATCGTCGAACACGTCTCCGGTGCGACGGAGGTCGAGCACATGGGTGTCGGCGTTCGGGTCGTCGGGGGGCTGCAGGTCCGAGCGCACCGCCCAGACGTGGCGCCCGTCGTCGAGCCGGCCAAGGAACACGGCGTCGGCGGGCGGGGCGTCGCCGGCATCGGTGGCGCGGTGCAGCACCGCCCTGCCGTCGGCGATCAACACCTGGTTTCGACGGTCCACGCGCAGCAGCAGCGCATCGGTCCAGCCCGCGACCGCCGCCTCGACGTCGGTGCGCAGCGCGTCGGCGCGGTCGGCGCCCACCCGTGACAGCAGCGGGACGTTGCGCAAGCGGAAGCTCGTCATCGGGCCTCGAATTCGACGTAATGGCGTGATCTTCTGGAACTTTCTCGCCCAAACGTCGGTTTGGGCGGGAAGGGGGCGAGGGTCATCGCTCGGCGTCCGCGGAGCGGATGTAGAGCAGCCGATCGCCGAGTTCGAGCGCGTCGACCTCCGGATCGTCGACGCGGATCAGCGTGCCGCCGCGCACGACGCCCAGCACGATGTCGGCCTGGTGCCGCGGCGAACCCCCCGCCTCTTTGGGCGTCACCTCCCGCTCGGCGATCGCGAACCCGGCGTCAGGGGTCAACAGGTCCTCCATGACCTCCACGACACTGGGCGTCTGCACCGCGATGCCGAGCAGCCGGCCCGCGGTCTCGGAGGTGACGACGGTCGAGTCGGCCCCGGACTGCTTGAGCAGATGCTGGTTCTCGGCTTCGCGGACGGCGGCGATGATCTTGGCGTTGGGCGCCAACTCGCGGGCGGTGAGGGTGACGAGAACCGCGGTGTCGTCGCGATTGGTGGCCACGATGATCGACTTCGCGTGTTGCGCGCTGGCCAGCCGCAGCACCTCCGAATCGGTCGCGGAGCCGCGCACGGTGACCAGCCCGGCGCTCTTGGCCCGTTCCAGCGCGGCGATGTCCTCGTCCACGACGACGATGTCGGCGGGCGCGACCTCGTCGCCGACCATCGCCGCGGCGGCAGTGCGGCCCTTGGTGCCGTAGCCGACGATGATGATGTGGTTGCGCACTCTGCTCCTCCAGCGCTGGATTTGGTAGACCTGGCGCGACTGCGTGGTGAGGGTCTCGACGGTCGTGCCGATCAGCACGATCAGGAACGCCACCCGCAGCGGGGTGATCACCAGGACGTTGACGAGCCGGGCGGCCGGTGTGATCGGGGTGATGTCGCCGTAGCCGGTGGTCGACAGCGAGACGGTGGCGTAGTACAGGCAGTCGAGGAACGACAGCGGATTCTCTTGTGAATCGCGATAGCCGTCGCGGTCCAGGTACACGATGAACACGGCGGCGAACAGCGCTGTCAGTGCGTAGATGACCCGGACGGTGATGCGTCTCGACGGGCTGACCAGCGTGGTCGGGATCTGCACCCGGTCGGTCAACGCGTGCACCGGCTGATCGGCCAGCGACTGATCGAACCGGCGGAGGCGCCGACGCAGCGCGCCCTCAGCCACGGGGGCCAGTCACGATGTGAGGCTGTCGCACCAGCACAATGTAATCATGACCTCTTCCCCCGCTGCAGTGCAGCAGCTCGCGTCGTCATCACGCGGTACCAAGATGGGCATCTGGCTGATCGGCATGGGTGTTCTGCACTTCCTGGCGCCCAAGCCGTTCGACTCGATCGTTCCGAAGGAACTGCCCGGCAGCCAGCGGTTCTACACATTGGCCTCAGGGGTGGCCGAGGTCGGCGTGGGCGCCCTGCTGGTGACACCCTCGACCCGCCGATTCGGCGCGCTGAGCGCCATCGCGCTGTTCATCGCCGTCCTCCCCGGCAATGTCAACATGTGCCGGTTGTGGTTCACCGACCCGAGCAAGTCGCTGCCGATGCGGCTGATCTCGATCGCGCGGCTGCCGATGCAGATACCGATGATCACTCAGGCGCTCAAGGTCTACCGCGAGAGCTGAGCTCAGGCTGCGTCGATCCCCGCCTGTTCGGGGTCGGCGAGCAGCGCGGCGAGTTGGTCGGCGTCCGGCCACGTCTGCGGGCTGATCGTCTGCCCTGACCGGACATAGTGGAACGCCGCACGCACCGATGACAGCGGGCGGCCCTGCAGCCGAGACCACGCGAGCCGATAGACGGCGAGCTGAACAGCGTTGTGCTGCAATTCTTCCTGTGTCGCGGGTGGATCTCCGGTCTTCCAGTCCAGCACCGTCACCCCGCCGTCCTCGTCGGCGAACACCGCGTCGATACGGCCACGGACGACCCGGCCGCCTAGCATCATGTCGAACGGGACCTCGACGTCGATCGGGGTGCGGGCCGCCCATTCCGACACCGCGAACGCCGATTGCAGATCCTCGAGCTCACCGCGGTCGTGCCGACCGGCATCCACGGCGCCGGGCAGATCGTCGAGATCGAAGAGCTTCTCGGCTTGATAGAACCGCTGCACCCACTCGTGAAAAACGGTGCCCAGCAACGCGTGCGCGGCAGGCGGCCGCGGCAGACGCCGGTGCAGCCGCCGCGCCGCCGCCTCGGGGTCACGGCCAAGATCGACCATCGCGCTGACCGACACCTGTGCGGGCAACGACGGAACCCCGGGCTGCGCTGCTCGTTCCCGCTCAGCCAGCAGGGCATCGACATCCGCGATCCAGCCATGCGCGTCTTCTGCTGCCGTCGTGTGCACCTCGCCCGCCATCGCCGCGCTCACCAACGCGGCACCCTGATGCACGCGGGTACGCCGCCCCGCGAGTGGATCGGCTGGCCACGACGCTTCGATCACGCGGCCACGCAGCGGATTGGGATCACCATCGGCCGGCGCATCAGCCCAGACGTCGACCTCTCCGCACGGTGTCCCGGCTTCCGCCGCCGCGTCGATCGCGGCCTTGAGTTCGGTGAGGAACGTCGACGGTCCGCGCGGCTTCGACTCGGTGGCGCCCCAGTGGTGGCCCGACACCAGAAGAGTGTGTTCGGCGCGGGTGAGCGCCACGTACAGCAGCCGCCGCTCCTCATCGGCACGCCGTTGGTCCAGGCTGCGCTTGTGATCGGAGATCGTGTCCGACAACGACTTCCGATCGTTGACCCGAGACGTGTCGAGAACCGGAACGCCGAGCTCGGACACCGCGGCGCAATCACCGCGCAGCAGCGGCGGCAGATCGGCGGCGTCGGTGAGCCAGGTCCGCGGCGACGACGTCGACGGGAAGACCCGACCGGACAGATGCGGCACCGCCACGATCTGCCACTCGAGCCCCTTGGCCGCATGCACGGTGAGGATCTGCACACGGTCTGCAGCGACCGTGACGTCGGCGGGCGCCAGCCCGTTCTCGACCTGTTCGGCCGCATCCAAGTAGGACAGGAATCCGGAAACCGTTGCACCACAACGACTGGAGAAGTCCGCGACGACATCGGCGAAAGCGTCGAGATGCTCGGTGCCCGACCATCCTGCCGACACCGGCCGGGCGGCTCTGGCTTCGGCGTCCACGCCCAGCATCCGGCGCACTTCGGCCACGAGGTCGGTGAGCGCCCCGTCGAGATGAGCCCGCAGCGCCGCGAGTTCGCGGCCCAGCTCCATGATGCGGGCGTAGCCGTCGGTCGAGTAGGCCGCCGCAGGCCCCGGGTCGCACACGGCGTCGGCCAGACACGCCGCATCCGCGTCGGGTCCGAGCTGGGACAGGACGTGGTCGACGCTGCCGCGCTCGGCCGCAGGCGCATCGTCGAGCGTCACTGCGCGCCGCCACAGGGCGACCAGGTCGGCCGCACCGAGGCGCCACCGCGGACCGGTCAGCACGCGCACCGCCGCCGCTCCTGCGGTCGGGTCGGCGGCCAGCCGCAGCATCGCCACGACGTCGGCGACCTCGGGCACCGCGAGCAAGCCTGCCACTCCGACCACCTCCGCGGCGATGCCGCGTCGTGCCAGCGCATCGGCCATCGGCGCCGCGTCGGCGTTGCGCCGCACCAACACTGCCGCTGTCGGTGCGGCGCCCGTCGCGGTGGTCGCTGCCCGGTACGCCTCGGCGACCTGACCCGCGACCCATTCCCGTTCGGCCTCCACGTCGGAGAGCAGCGCGCACCGCACCTGTCCGGGCACGGCATCGGGCCGGGGCAGCAACGGGCGCACCGACACCGACCGCCGCCGCGCCTCGGTGGAGACGTCATTGGCGAGGTGCAGCACCTCGGGGGGGTTGCGCCAGCTCGTGCGCAACTCCAACGTCGGGGCCGGCGTGCCGTCGGCGAACGGGAAATCGGTGGTGAATCGCGGCAGGTTGGTGGCCGAGGCGCCGCGCCAACCGTAGATCGACTGGATGGGATCGCCGACGGCGGTCAGCGCCAAGCCGTCGTCGACACCGTTGCCGAACAACGATGTCAGCGCCACCCGCTGCGCATGGCCGGTGTCCTGGTACTCGTCGAGCAGCACGACGCGATACCGCTGCCGCAGCTGCTCACCGACCTGGGGGAACTGTGAGGCCAACCGGGCCGCCGCACTCATCTGGGTACCGAAGTCCACCACCCGTTCCTCGCGCATCCGCTGGTGCAGCGCGTCGATCAGTGGCACCAGCGCGCTGCGTTCGGTCTGGGTCGCGAGCATCCGCAGCAACCACTGGCTGGGCCCCCGATCGCGTTGGTAGGGGCCGGCAGGCAGCGTGTGCACCAACTGCTCGAGCTCGACGTGGGTGTCGCGCAGCGAGGCGGTGTCCACCAGGTGTTCGGAGAGCTGACCGGCCAGGCGCAACACCATCGCCGTGATCGACGCCGGCGACTTCTCGGTGTCCAGAGGGCCCGGGTACTCGCACACGACGCGAAAAGCCAACTGCCACAGCTCTGTTTCGCCCAGCAGCCGCACATCGGGTTCAACAGGCAGCAGCAGCCCGTGCTCACGGAGCAACGTGCCGGCGAAAGCATGGTAGGTGCTCACGGTGACCGGGTCGTCGGCGAGGCCGGCGGCATCCGGAAGCGCCAGCCCGGCGCCTGCGAGGCGCGCCAATCGCGTACGCACGCGACGCAGCAGCTGCCCGGCGGCTTTGCGCGTGAAGGTGAGTCCCAGGACCTCGCCGGGGGTGGCGAATCCGTTGGCCACCAACCACACCACCCGCGCGGCCATGGTCTCGGTCTTTCCCGCCCCGGCGCCGGCGATCACGACCAGTGGGCCGGGCGGAGCGCAGATGACGGCAGCCTGCTCCTCCGTCGGTGCGAAAAGACCGAGGGCATCAGCCAATTCGGCAGGGCTGTAGCGCGGCTTCATCGATCCTCACTCGTCGTCTGTCGGGCCGGGCACATCGCCGCGACCGGGCAATGCGCGCATCCGTCGTTGATCCGGGCGATGAACTGCGGTCCCTGTGTCGCGGCCGCGGCGTCACTCACCTCAGCGCGCCACTGCGCGTGGCCTTCCGGTGTCAGCGCATCCTGTTCCCGCTCGGTGGCACTGCCACCGCTGGTCTTGCCGAGATACACCAGCCGCCCACCACCGGGCTCGGCGCTCTCGGCCAGCAGCCCTTCGGCGACGGCCAGCTGGTACATCGCCAGCTGGGCGTGAGCCTGCGCATCGTCTTTGGTGGCGGGACTCTTGCCGGTCTTGATGTCGACCACGACGAGCCGACCCTCGCTGTCGCGTTCCAGTCGGTCCAGGCGACCACGGATGCGGACCGCGGGTTGTTCGTCGCCGGCGGGCGCCACCTCACCGTCGACGGCGATCTCGGTGCCGACCTCGGTGAAGCGGTTGCGGGTGTCGGCGCGCCAGCGGGTGAACGTGCTCAGCATCTCCTGGTGACGCTCGAACTCGTTGTCCGCGTGCCATTGCGCATCGAACGGAAGCGCCGCCCAGATCCGTCGGAGCTCGGTGTGCAGATGAGCCTCGGCGACGGCGGGATCGGCCACCAGCGCGTGCACCAGCGAACCCAACGCCGAACGCACGTCGCGCACCGAGCCGCCGCCGTGCCGTTCGACCAGCCACCGCAGCGGACAGTCCAGCAGCATCTGCACCGTCGACGGCGACAGCGTGACGGCGTCGTCGGTACCGTCCCAGAGCGGCGCGCGGGTGGAGATCTCCCGCAGACCGTACCAGGACTCCGGGGCCGCCCCGTGCACGCCTGCCTCGGCGAGGCGTGCCAATTGGGTTGCAGCACAGGCCCGGTGCTTCTCTGCGGTGTCCTCCGGTGAGGCGCACACCACTGCTCGCAAGCGGCCCACCACTGCATTGGTGGCCAGTACCCGCGGGGCGCGCACCGGCACCCCCGTCTCGGCGTCCTCGTCGGTGGCCACCGCGGCGAGTTCGTGACAGAACGGCGACGGCAGTAGAGCGGCATCACCGGCGTCACTGTCGACGGCCGTGACCAGAAGCCGACGGCGCGCGCGGCCCACCGCGGCGATGAGCAGACGCCGCTCCTCGGCCAGCAGAGGTGCCCGCCCGGACAGCGTGCGGTCGGCGGGATCGGCGACACCGTCGAGGACGTCGACGAGCTGCTGGGTTCCCAGAATCCCGCCGCGTGCAGCCACGTTCGGCCACAAGCCTTCCTGAAGACCGGCGACGACCACGACATCCCATTCGCGGCCCAGCGCTGCGTGGGCGCTGAGCACCGCGACCGTGTCGGTCGGCGGTCGGGAATCGGGGCGGGTCGGCGGCAGCGTCAACGCCCCGACGTGATCGACGAGCCCGCGCAGAGACGCTCCGGCGGTACGCTCGACATACTGCTCGGCGACATCGAACAGAGCAGTCACCGCATCCAGATCGCGGTCGGCCTGTTCAGCCACCGGACCACCCCGCTCGCTCGCTGCCAGCCAGCGCCGCTGTAGGCCGCTGCGATTCCAGGCCTGCCACAACGCATGTCGTGGATCGCCGCTGCGTCGGGTGCTCTCGCGAGCAGCGGACAGCACGGAACGCACCCGTCGCAGCGCGCGGCCGAGCTCGTCGGGTACACCGTCGAGCGACCGGGCACCGCCATCGCCGACCAGCGCCGCGACCAGAAGGTCGCCGAAGTCAGCGGCGGGGTCGGCCGCCCGTCGCCGCAATGCTCGACGCAATTGACGCAGCGACACCGGGTCGACCCGTCCGATCGGCCCCGTCACCAAGGCCTGTGCCCGCTCGGCGGTCAGTCCGTCGACCGCCGCCTCCAAGACGATCATCAGCGCCCGAACGGCAGGCACCGCGGCCAGCGGCGCATCACCCTGCAGGCCGTCCACCGGTACCCCGGCTGCAGTCAGGGCGCGGGCCAGCGCGGGACCCGTTCGGGGTACCGACCGCACGATCACCGCCATGTCCGACCACGGCACCCCGTCGACCAGGTGGGCACGGCGCAACGCATCGGCGATCAGCGCGCATTCGGCGTGGGGGGACGCCGCGATGCGCACCGACACCGACCCCGCCTCGTCCGTCCCGGCCAGTGCCGCAGAGCTGCCGACGCCCGGCAACCGACGGGTCAGCACCTCGACAGCGCGCGCAACCGACGCCGAACACCGATGTGACCTCGTGAGCGTGATCGCGGGGGTATCTGTGCGCAACAACTCGGGATCGGCGCCGCGGTAACCGAACACCGTCTGATTCGGATCGCCGGCGATCACGCAGAGCTCGGTGCCGGCGGCCAGCACCTGCACCAGCTGCGCCGCCTGCGGGTCGAGGTGTTGTGCGTCATCGACCAGGAGAAGCCGCACCCGCGCCCGTTCGGCGGCCAGCAGTTCGGCGTCAGCTGCGAGCGCCTCGAGGGCGGCACCCACGAGTTCGGCAGCCCCCAGTGCCGGCACCGTGGCCTGCGGAGCCGCCATGCCGACGGCGGCACGCAACAGCATGATCTGCTCGTAGGCCTGAGCGAACCGACCGGCCGCCTGCCACTCCGGGCGTTGGGCCCGCCGTCCGAGGCGTTGCAGCGCAACAGGATCGACGCCGCGTTCGTTGCAGCGGGCCATCAGGTCCCGCAGCTCGACGGCGAAACCTACCGTCCCCAGTGCCGGCCGCAGCCGCTCGGGCCAGCGTACCGGCGACGCGTCGCCGTCCTCGAGATCACCGGCGAGCAATTCACGGATGATGCCGTCCTGCTCGGCACCGGTGATCAACCGCGGCGGGGCACCGCCGGAACGCGCAGCGGCGAGCCGCAGCACAGCGAACGCATAGGAGTGCACGGTGCGCACCAGGGGTTCCCGGATGACGGTCTGCTCCCCCGCGGCGAGGACCTTGGCGGTGATGGTGGCGCGCGCATTGGCGCTCAATCGCGACGAGCCGGTGAGCAACAGGACCGATTCGGCGTCGCGGCCTGCCGCCAGGTGGGCCGCCGCGGTCTCGACCAGCGCCGTCGTCTTTCCGGTGCCGGGGCCGCCGAGCAGCCGAACCGTGCCCCGCACCCCGGGACGGGTCAGTGCCTCGCGGGTCAACTCGGTGTGCGGCGCAGACATGGACGCACTACATCACGAGGGTCTGACAAACGGCCCTCGCTGGTGCGCCGACCGGCATCGATGGCAGCATCGAGGGGTGAGCGAACTGTTGTGCACGTATCGATTCGGACCGGGGTCACGTCCCCGGGTTCTGGCGATCCACGGCCTCACTGGGCACGGTAAGCGGTGGGAGACCCTGTTCGAGCGGCATCTTCCCGAGGTTCCAGTGCTGGCACCCGATCTCCTCGGCCATGGCCGCTCGTCGTGGGATGCGCCGTGGTCCATCGAGGCGAACGTCAGCGCACTGGCAGCGCTTCTCGACGCCGAGGGCGGCGAACCGGTGGTGGTGGCCGGTCATTCGTTCGGCGGTGCGGTGGCGTTGAATCTGGCTGCGACGCGGCCGGACCTGGTGACCGGCCTGGTCCTGCTCGACCCCGCAGTGGCTCTCGACGGCCGATGGATGCGCGAGGTGGCCGACGACATGTTCGCCTCGCCCGACTACACCGACCGCGCCGAGGCCCGGGACGAGAAGACCGGCGGCTCGTGGGGGGAGGTCGATCAGGCCGAACTCGATCGCGAACTCGACGAGCACCTGGTGGACCTGCCGAACGGCCGCGTCGGCTGGCGCATCAGCATTCCCGCGATGCTGTCCTACTGGAGTGAGCTCACCCGGCCGGTGCCGATCCCGCGCGACGGCACCCCCACGACGCTGGTGCGTGCGCTCCGTACCGAACCGCCGTACGCCACCGACGAGCTGATCGCCACGCTCGACGCGGGACTGGGTCCCAATCTGACTGTGCTGGAATGGGATTGCGACCACATGGTGCCGTTGGCCATGCCGGCGGAGACGGCGGCGCTGATCGCAGACCTGCTGGGCTGACATGGCGGCGATCACCGACGCGCAGGTGGAGGCCGTCCGCGCGCTCGTGGCATCGGTGCCCGCCGGATCGGTGACCACCTACGGTGACCTCGCCGTGGCCGCCGATCTGTCCAGTCCACGCATCGTCGCCTGGATCATGCGCACCGACTCGTCGGATCTGCCGTGGCACCGGGTGATTCGCGCCTCCGGCCGCCCCGCGGCACACCTGGCTACGCGTCAACTCGCCCGGCTGCGCGCCGAAGGGGTGCTCGCCGTCGACGGTCGCATCGCCCTGGCGAACCATCGCCACACGTTCTAGCGAACTCGAGAGTGCAATAACGGTAGTGATCCTCGCGCTGGAGCTACCGCCAGAGCACTTTCGAGACGAAGAATCACACCGCGAGGCGAACCAGCGCAGCGGTACGCGCCAAGCCCGGGAAGGCAGCCGCCGTCGACCGCGGATGCAGCGCATGCACGGCGAGGCGGAACATCAAGGCCCGCAACAACATCTGCGGCCACTCCGGTAGCGCCTCCCAGCGTTCGATCAACGCGTCGTCGGCCTCACCCCACGACAGCGCGTCGACGACCACGACGCCCGCGGCCCAGGCGGGCGGCCGCCAGTAGGGGGTGATGTCGGTGATGCCGGGCGCTGCGGTACCGGCGAAAAGCACTGTGCCGTAGAGATCTCCGTGCACCAGCTGGCTCGGGCTCTTCGTCGGCCTACGCAGCGAGGCGAGCTGGTTGATCAGGTCGACGGACTTCTGCCCGTCCGCCGTCCCGGGCGCCACGCGGGCACCGGGCGGCAGCGAGTGCAGGGGGCGTTCCTCCCACGCCGCACGGTCGGCGGCGATGAAGACATCCACATCCGCCCAGGGCGCCACGGGCGGCTGCGTCAGGAAGCGCGGCCGCTCCAGCGTCGCGGTGGCCTCGTGCAGCCGGACCGCGGCCGACACGACCTCGTCGTGGCGCGGTTCCGGCGTGCCCGCGACGTAGGTGTCGGCGCGCCACCCGGCGACGACGTAGCGCCCATCGGTGGAGCGCACCGGCCGGGCGAGCCGGATGCCGTCGACGAACAAGGTCTCCCGTACTTTCGCCGACCAGGCGGCGCGGGCATGGTCGGCCACCATCGACAGCACCACTTCGCCGCAGCGCCAGCCGCCTTCCCAGCTGGACCCGAGCGGCACCGGCTGCACTCCGGACAGCCCGAAGGCCGTGAGGACATGCTCGGGTGGGCGCTCGAAGGTCACCGCATCAGCGTAATTGCCGCGGCCGCCAACCCCGCGTTAGTACATCACCATGTCGGGTTCGAGTTGCTTGCCCCACGCCACGATTCCGCCCTGGACGTGCATCGCATCCGAGAAACCGGCCTTCTTGACGATCGCCAGGACCTCCGCCGAGCGCACCCCGGTCTTGCAGTAGAACACCGGTGTGCGGTCGACGGTCAGCTTCGACAGCGCCTCACCGGATTCGAAGGCGCCCTTGGGGATCAGCTGCGCGCCGTCGATGTGGTTGATCTCCCACTCGACGGGTTCGCGAACGTCGATCAGCGCCAACGGCTTCCCGGAGTCGAGCAGCTCGGCCAGTTCGCGCGGGGTGATCGTCGACTCAGCAGCAGCCTCGGCGGCCGCATCGGAGACCACGCCGCAGAACTCCTCGTAGTCGATCAGCTCGGTGATCTTCGGCGTCGCGGGATCCTTGCGGATCTTGATCGTCCGATAGGTCATGTCCAGCGCGTCGTAGACCATCAGCCGGCCCAGCAGGGGTTCACCGATCCCGGTGATCAACTTGATGGCTTCGGTGCCCATGACCGAGGCGATCGAGGCGCACAGGATGCCCAGCACCCCACCCTCGGCACACGACGGGACCATCCCCGGTGGCGGGGGCTCGGGGTAGAGATCGCGGTAGTTGAGGCCCAGACCGTCGGGGGCATCCTCCCAGAACACCGACACCTGGCCTTCGAAGCGGTAGATCGATCCCCACACGTACGGCTTGCCGGCGAGCACGGCGGCGTCGTTGACCAGGTAGCGGGTCGCGAAGTTGTCGGTGCCGTCGAGGATGAGGTCGTAGTCGCTGAAGATCTCGACCGCGTTCTCCGATTCGAGGCGCACCTCGTGAAGGATCACCTCGACCAGGGGGTTCACCTCGAGGATCGAGTCCTTGGCGCTCTCCGCCTTGGACCGGCCGATGTCGGACTGGCCGTGGATGATCTGGCGCTGCAGGTTGGATTCGTCGACGACGTCGAACTCGACGATGCCGATCGTGCCGACCCCGGCGGCGGCGAGGTAGAGCAGCGTCGGCGAGCCGAGTCCACCGGCGCCGATGACCAGCACCCGCGCGTTCTTCAGCCTCTTCTGACCGTCCAGGCCGAGGTCGGGAATGATCAGGTGGCGGCTGTAGCGAGCGACCTCGTCGCGGGTCAGTTCAGCGGCTGGCTCGACCAGCGGTGGCAGCGGTGAGGACACCGGACTCTCCTTGGTTGGCTTTCAAGACCCATCGAAACAGGTAGAGGGTGCAACAGCAACGAGGCCCCGACGCTTCCCGCGCGGTCAGCGCCGATGAGCGCGCGCCCAGGGACGGGTTTCCCGGCGCGTCGGCGTGCAGACGCGCGCGCTCGCGGTGCCTAGGCGATCGGATAGGGCCACGGGTTGAACCGGCAGGTCTTCCCGTCGGGGGTGACGGTACCGGGGTCGAAGCGCGCGGCATCGTCGTTGCTGGTCGAGAAGGTCTGCTGCATCATCACCGGCGCGAGTTCGCCACTGACCGCGCACTGCTCGTGGCGCGGGTAGCCGATCGCGTGACCGACCTCGTGGTTGATGACGTACTGCCGGTAGGAGCCGATGTCGCCCTGGAACGGCACCGCACCGCGCACCCAGCGCGCCTCGTTGATGAAGACGCGCGGCTGGCCCTCGTAGGCCGGGTTGTAGCAGGACGCCTCGAGCTGGATGTCGTAGCCGCAGCCTTCCCGCACGGTCATCGGCGAGGTCAGCGACACCCGGAAGTCCGGCTGCACACCGGAGGTGTCGTCGACCCGAACGAACCCGAACTGGGGGTTGTGGGTCCAACTCTTCGGGTTGGCCAGCGTTTCGCTGACCATCCGGGCGAAGCCGTCGTCGCCGCCGAAGGACGTGGTGTCGACGCCGTCTTCGACCTCGACGGTGTAGCTGAACACCTTGCTCGTACCCTCGCCGACCTGCGGAGTGGTGCCGGGCACGACATGCCAGGTGCGCGCACCGGCCTCGGTGAACGGGCCGCCTTGGGGCAGGATGCCGGTCGGCAGATTGGCGTCGAACTGCGTCAGCCCCTTGGGCGGGGCGCCCACGATCGCGGTGCTGGCCATGCCGATCGTCGGCGGCCCCTGCACCGGGCCGTCGTCCTCGGCCACCGGCGGGGCCACGCTGGCACCGGTGATGGTCTGATAGACGACGACGGCCGTCAGCGCGATGAGCAGCGGTAACGCGTAGGCACGCCACCCGTAGGTGGAGACGAACCGTCCCAGCCACGTCTGCTTGCGCCAGCGCTGGTGGTCGTCGCGATTGGACCGGGCCCGTCCGGAGTCCTCTGCCAGCGGATCACGCTGCGCGCGCAGCGGTTCGCGCCACTCGTCGCGGAGCACGGGAACGCGACCGTTCCCGCGATTCCCCGGGTCGTAGGTCACCGAAACAGGATGACACAGGTTGCGCGGGGGGCGCCGTCGGCGCGCCTGCTGCCGGTCGACGTCCTCCCGTCTGCGAGCAGCTAACGGTAGTAATGTTCGTCGGAACCGCACTCACGACGGCATCACCGTCGGCAGGAGAACTCGAGGATCTGATGAGCGAACTCGCCCGAACGGCGCAACGGCGCGGTGGGCAGCCGGCCAGCGGTACGGGGCCACCCAGCGCCGGCACAGCCAGGCGCGGCAACCGCCTGCCCCGCGACGAGCGTCGCGGCCAGCTGCTGATCGCGGCGAGCGAAGTCTTCGTCGACCGTGGCTACCACGCGGCGGGCATGGACGAGATCGCCGAGCGGGCCGGCGTCAGCAAACCCGTGCTCTACCAGCACTTCACGTCGAAGGTGGAGCTGTACCTCGCGGTGCTGCAGCGACACGTCGACAATCTCGTCTCCGGGGTGCGGCAGGCGCTGCGCACCACGACCGACAACCGGCAGCGGGTGCGCGCGGCAGTGGAGGCGTTCTTCGACTTCATCGAGCACGACAGCCAGGGATACCGGCTGATCTTCGAGAACGACTATGTCACCGAGCCGCAGGTCGCGGCTCAGGTGAAGGTGGCCACCGAGGCGTGCACCGACGCGGTGTTCGACCTGATCAGCCACGATTCCGGGCTCGAGCCGCACCGCGCGCGGATGATCGCCGTCGGCCTCGTGAGCATCAGCGTCGATTCGGCGCGCTACTGGCTCAACAACGAGCGTCCGATCGCGAAGGACGATGCCGTCGAAGGCACCGTCGCGTTCATCTGGGGCGGCCTGTCGCACGTCCCTTTGACGCGCTCCTGACCGCCGCCCGGCGTCAGCCGGCGGTCCGCGTCACCTCTGCGCCGACCGCGCCCACACCGAATCCGACCCGGCGCGCGTCCGCGGCACCGATCTCGACGTAGGCGATGCGCGCTGCCTGCACCAGGTAGCGCCGCCCCTTCTCGTCGGTGAGGGCCAGCACGCCCGATCCCGACTCCAGCGCGTCGGTGACCAGTTTCTCCACCTCGGCCGGCGTCTGCGCGCTGTTGACGATCAGCTCGCGCGGGCTGTCGGTGACACCGATCTTGACCTCCACAGTGGAACCCTTCTGTCGTCGAATCTCTCCCCAGGAGGCTAGTGGACGACGCGTTCGGTGTGCGTGCCCGGGACCTACGCGGTCAGCGAACGCGGCCGTTCTACAACGGTGCAGCGACCGAACCGAGTCCCGACCGTGACCGCCACAGCAGGCGCGTCAGCCCCATCCGTCACTCGTGCCTTCGTAGCATCGGCCCCGCAACGCAAGCAACGACTGGGACAGCTGGGATGAACAGGCCATACACCGCACCATCGCCGTACGCCCTGACGCCGACCGAGCGCACCCGTAGCCCGCGCACGCGCAGCCGCTACGACCGGGACCACGGCCGCTACAGCGCCGACCACGGCGACCATGCCGGCTACGGCGCCGACCTCGACACCGATGTGTATCCGCGCGACCACCGCGACGGTGACTTCGGCCAGGACTACGACGCCGACTACGACCAGGACTACGACGCCGATTACGAGGACTACCTCGACGAAGCGCACATCGACCGGCGCTGGATGTGGATCGCCGGTACGGCCGGAGCAGTCCTGTTCATCGCCGTGATCATGGCCAGCATGATCCTCGGCGGCGGAGACAGCGGGTCGGTGTCGGCGACCGTCGCGTCGGACAGCCCTCAGGACACCACCGCCACCACGTCGGCCCCCGCTCCGTCGACCACGCCACGTATCGCTGCACCGGCACGACCCCTGCAGCCCTCGCTACCGGCCGAGACCGTCACCACGATCACCCCGACACCGTCCGCCCAGGCGCCGGTGCCCGCGCCAGGTGCGCCGCTGCTGCCCGCACCACAGGCCGCTCCCCCGCCGCCGTCGGCGGCCCCCGGAACCGTCACCTACCGGATCACCGGCACCAAGGGCCTTCTCGACCTGGTCACCGTCATCTACACCGACGCCCAGGGCGCGCTGCAGACCGACGTGAACGTCGCACTGCCCTGGTCCAAGACCATCACGCTGGACCCCGGGGTGACGCTCAGTTCGGTCACCGGCACCAGCGTCACCGGTCAGTTGAACTGCGAGGTGCTGGATGCGAACGGTGCGGTGATCGCGGCGCAGAACGGCAATTCGATCATCACCAACTGCACCCGCTGACCCGCCTCAGGCCAGCCCCAGCTCCTGCATGCGGGTGCTGTGGGTCTTCTGAAGGCGGTCGAAGAACTCGGTGATCTGCGACAACCCGCCTGCCGACATCACCAACTCGACGAGCTCGTCGTGGTCGGCCAGCACGTACTGGGCCTGGGTGATCGCCTCACCGAGGAGCCGCCGCGACCACAGCGCCAGTCGGTGCCGCTGCCGGTCGCTGGCTGTCACCGCGGCCCTCACCTCGGCCACCACGAACTGAGAATGGCCGGTCTCCGACAGCACGGACCTGATGACGTCGGCCACCGCGCCGGGCATCGCGTCCGCGATCTCGAGGTAGAAGTCGGCCGCCAGCGCGTCACCGACATAGGTCTTGACCAAGGCCTCGAGCCAGGTGCTCGGCGTCGTCAGCCGGTGATAGTTCTCCAACGCCGAGGCGTAGCGCGTCATCGCGGGCACCACGTCCACCCCGCGGCGTTCCAGCTCGTCGCGCAGGACCTCGTAGTGGTTCATCTCCGCAGCGGCCATGCTGGCCATGTTGATCCGGCCCCGCAGGTTCGGCGCCATCCGCGCTTCCTCGGTGAGCCGGTAGAACGCTGCGACCTCGCCGTATGCCAGCAGAGCGAACAATTCGACGACACCGGGATGATCGGCAGGCAGCGCCGCGGCCGCGGCGCTCGGCCGCGCTGCGGGGGCAGATGCAGAAGCCGCCGGCGGCGTGGAAGTCATGGGTGCAACTGTAGACGGCGTGCACACCGCACCCGTGAATGTGACTGAGTACCGGCCGACCAGCTACCATGGGTTCCGGTGTCGGCGGATCGGCCGACCGATCGATACAGGTCAGGGCTGGCGTGTGACACGCCGCAGGCACCGTGGCAATGTGCGTGCACAGTCTCGAGTTACCGCCTGGCCCGCCCCGACAGAGCAGGGCCGGAGCGAAGTTCACTTGCTCAACTCGTGCGCGCGTGACAACGCATGAGATGACAAGTGAAAGGTCTCTCCCTCTATGACACCCGTTACCCCGCATCCCACTCCGACGTTCGCCGAGCTGGGGGTGCGCGACGAGATCGTGCGCGCCCTCGCCGAGAACGGCATCGAACACGCCTTCGCGATCCAGGAGCTGACGCTGCCGCTGGCCCTGGCCGGCGATGACCTGATCGGCCAGGCCCGTACCGGTATGGGCAAGACGTTCGCCTTCGGCGTGCCGCTGCTGCACCGGATCACCACCGACACCGAGCGCCCGCTGACCGGCATTCCCCGGGCCCTCGTCGTGGTGCCCACCCGTGAGCTGTGCATTCAGGTCTACGAAGATCTCGTCGGCGCCTCGAAGTACCTGCAGGCCGACGACACCCGCAAGCTGACCGTCACGGCGATCTACGGCGGGCGGCCCTACGAGCCACAGATCGAGGCGCTGCAGAAGGGCGTCGACGTCGTCGTCGGCACCCCGGGTCGCCTTCTCGATCTCGCCCAGCAGGGTCACCTGCAGCTCGGCGGCCTGTCCACACTGGTCCTCGACGAGGCCGACGAGATGCTGGACCTGGGCTTCCTGCCCGACATCGAGCGCATCCTCAAGCAGATCCCCGCCCAGCGTCAGGCGATGCTCTTCTCGGCCACGATGCCGGACCCGATCATCACGCTGGCCCGCACGTTCATGAACCAGCCGACCCACATCCGCGCCGAGGGCGTTCAGGGGTCCGCCACCCACGACACCACCGAGCAGTTCGCCTACCGGGCGCACGCGCTGGACAAAGTCGAGATGGTCAGTCGCATCCTGCAGGCGGAGGGCCGCGGCGCGACGATGATCTTCACCCGCACCAAGCGCACCGCCCAGAAGGTGGCCGACGAACTCGCCGAGCGCGGTTTCAAGGTCGGCGCCGTGCACGGCGATCTCGGTCAGGGCGCCCGCGAGAAGGCGCTGAAGTCGTTTCGCACCGGTGACGTCGACGTGCTCGTCGCCACCGACGTCGCGGCGCGCGGTATCGACATCGACGACATCACCCACGTGATCAACTTCCAGATCCCCGAGGACGAGCAGGCCTACGTGCACCGGATCGGTCGCACCGGCCGCGCCGGCAAGACGGGCATCGCCGTGACCCTGGTCGACTGGGACGAACTGCCCCGCTGGTCGATGATCGACAAGGCGCTCGGACTGGAGACCCCCGATCCCGCCGAAACCTACTCGAGCTCACCGCATCTGTACGAAGAGCTGAACATCCCGACCGACGCCGGCGGCTCGATCGGCAAATCCACCCGCGCCGGCGACAAGCCCAAGCGCGAAGCCCGTGAACCCCGCGAGCGCACCGAGCGGCCGGCCCGCAACCGCAGCCGTCGTCGCACCCGCGGCGGCCAGCCCGTCGGCTCCCACCCCGAGACGGCCGAACAGCCGGCTGACGGTCAGACACAGCAGACCGACGCCGATGAAGCCACGCGGGCTCCGCGGCGGCGGCGCCGGCGCCGGCCGAACAAGGCCGCGGCCGCCAACTAGCGCCGCATGGTCAGACCCGAGCGCCGCACCCGGGCAGATGTGGTGGCGGCCGTGGCGATCGCCGCCGTCGTCGCCCTCGTCGCCGCGATCGTCTGGTGGACCAGTGACGCCAGAGCCACGATCAGCACGCCTGCGGCGACGCCGGTGCCCACCCTCACCCCCGCCACCGCCGTCCCGGACGCACTGCGCCAACTGTGGACCGCGCCGAGTGCCCGGACCAGCCAGCCGCTCGTCGTCGCCGGCGCGGTGGTCACCGGCGACGGCCGCACCATGCAAGGCCGCGACCCTGCCACCGGTGACAGCCTGTGGAGCTACACCCGCGACCTCGACCTGTGCGGGGTCACCTGGGTCTACAACTATGCGGTGGCCGTCTACCCTGACGTGCGGGGATGCGGGCAGGTCACCGCCGTGGACGCCCGCACCGGGATGCGGGGGCCGACCCGGACCAGCTATGCGGACAAGCACGTGACGCTGTCCGGCGACGGCACCACCGTGCTGTCGGCCGGGGACACCAGGCTGGAGATGTGGCGTTCGGACCTGGTGCGGATGCTCAGCTACGGGGCGCTCGACGCACCGCTCAACCCCGGCAAGCCGGCCTCCTCGCAGTGCCGCTTCACCTCGGCCGCGGCGAGTTCGTCGGCGGTCTCCGTGCTCGAAGCGTGCCCCGACCAGCCCGATCTGCGGTTGACGCTGCTTCGCCCGTCGGATGAAGAGGACACCCCCGAGCTCAAGTACGTGCCGCAGAAGGGCGTGGCCGACGGCACCGGTGCGCGCGTGGTCGCGGTGTCAGACACCACGACGGCGTTGTACGTGCCCACGCCGAAGCCTCGACTCGACATCGTCGACGAAACCGGCGCGACCATCGACAGCACCGTGGTCGCTGGCACACCGTCGCCGGACGCGACGATGTCACGCGTCGGAGACCTGATCACGTGGTGGACCGGCGACGCGGTGATGGTGTTCTCCGCCAACGGCTTCCGCTACCGCTACACCGTCGCCGCGTCAGGACCCGACAAGCCGGTGGGGCCGGCGACCGTCATGGCGGGCCGCCTGCTCGTGCCGGTGACCACCGGCTATGACGTCTTCGATCCGGTGAGCGGCGCGGGTGAGCGCCACATCGCGTTGCAGCGGCCACCGGTCAGCGGGCCGGTGGTGCCGGCGGTCGCGGGATCGGTGCTGGTGGAGCAGAGGGGCGACGAGATCGTCGCCCTGTCGGGGTAGGGCCCTGCCGACTAGAGCTCCGGGGTGAACGTCGCGAGCGATTTGCCGTTCTTCCAGTGCTTGAGCAGCGACTCGGCGAACTCCCGGTAGGCCATCGCGCCCTTGTTCTTGCGACCCGTCAGCACCGACGACCCCGATGCGCTGGCCTCGGCGAAGCGCACGGTGCGTGGGATCGGCGGCGCAAGCACCGGCAACCCGTAGCGGTCGGCGACGTCGAACAGCACGTCACGGCTGTGGGTGGTCCGGGAGTCGTAGAGCGTGGGCAGCGCGCCCAGCAGCTTCAGGTCGGCGTTCGTGATCTGTTGCACGTCGTTGATGGTGCGCAGGAACTGCCCCACGCCCCGGTGCGCCAGCGTCTCGCACTGCAGCGGGACCACGACCTCGTCGGCCGCGGTGAGGCCGTTGAGCGTCAGCACCCCCAGCGACGGCGGGCAGTCGATGATCACCACATCGAAGCGGTCCGCCAGCTTGGCCAGCGCCCGCTTGAGGGCGTACTCGCGACCGGCACGCATCAACAGCATGGCCTCCGCGCCGGCGAGGTCGATGTTGGCCGGCAGCAGCGTCATGCCCTCCGCGGTGTCGACCAGCGCGGCGTCGGGCTCCACGTCGCCGAGGAGCACCTCGTGCACCGAGACCGCGAGTTTGTCGGGGTCCTGTCCCAGCGAGAACGTCAGACAGCCCTGCGGATCGAGGTCGACGAGCAGCACTCGCTTGCCCATCTCGACCATCGCCGCGCCCAGCGACGCCACCGTCGTCGTCTTGGCGACCCCACCCTTTTGATTGGCGATCGCCAATACCCGCGTCACAGCACCCATCTTGGCACGGCCTGCCCCGACCGCGCCGTTCGGTGGTACCGCTCGTGCGGCGCAAATCCGACCGTGCGGCAGAATCGGACACGTGGCTCTTCTGCAACACCGGCTGATCCTGCTTCGCCACGGCGAGACCGAATGGTCGAAATCCGGTAAGCACACCGGGCGGACGGAACTCGAGCTCACCGAGCACGGGCGCGCGCAGGCCGCGGCCGCCGCCGAAACCGTCACCCAACTGCGCCTGCAGAACCCCTTGGTGATCAGCAGCCCCCGGGTGCGCGCCCGCACCACCGCCGAGCTCGCGGGGCTGCACGTCGACGAGGTCAACGAGCTGATCAGGGAGTGGGACTACGGCGACTACGAGGGCACCACGACAGAGGAGATCCGCAAAGCGGTGCCGAACTGGTTGGTGTGGACGCACGGCTGCCCCGGCGGCGAGACCACGGCCGCGGTCTGCGAGCGCGCCGACCGGGCGATCGCGGTGGCGCTCGAGCACATGGAGAGCCGCGACGTCGTGTTCGTGGGCCACGGTCATTTCTCCCGCGCGGTGATCACCCGCTGGATCGAACAGCCCGTCTATGAAGGCATCCGCTTCGCGATGCCGGCCGTGTCGATCGCGGTGTGCGGCTTCGAGCACGGGGTGCGTCAGCTCACCTCGCTCGGCCTGACCGGCCGCCCCGACCCGGCCGTCTCCACGTGACCCGTGAGCCGACGTTCGTCCTCGCCGGACCCGACGAGGTGGTGGTGGCCGACGGCGTGCACACCGCCTTTCCCCGGATCGCCGACGCACGGGCCGCGCTCGCGTCGCACAGCGCACCGATCATCGTCGGGGCGTTGCCGTTCGATCTGAGCCAGCCGGCGGCGCTGATGCGGCCTCAGACGATCCGCTTCTCCCCCGATCTGCCCGCGTGGCCACTGCGCGAACTCCCGCCGGCGCGCATCACCGCGACCACGCCCGACGCCGAGGAGCACCGCCGCCGTGTCGCGGTCGCCGTCGCGCGCCTCGCCGATCCGGCGACGGCGCTGCACAAGGTGGTGCTCGCGCGGGCGTTGACCGTCAGCGCTGAGGGACCGCTGGACGCACGGACGCTGCTGCACCGGCTCACCGGCAACGACGCGCAGGCGGTCAAATACCTCGTCGACCTGTCCGCGGCGGGCGAGGGTCACTCCGGCACGGCGCTGATCGGGGCGAGCCCCGAACTGCTGGTGGCGCGCCGCGGCCAGCAGGTGATGTGCCGGCCCTTCGCGGGCTCGGCACCCCGACTCGCCGATCCCGACGCCGACGCGGAAAGCGGTGCAGCATTGGCGAATTCGACCAAGAACCGGCATGAGCACCAGCTCGTGGTCGAAGCGTTGCGTGACGCGCTCGACCCGCTGTGCACCGACCTGCAGATCGCCGAGCGGCCGCAGTTGGCCAAGACCGCCGCGGTGTGGCATCTCTACACCCCGATCACCGGCCTGTTGCGCGAGACGGCGACGACGGCGCTGGATCTGGCGATCGCCCTGCATCCCACCCCGGCCGTCGGCGGCTCCCCGACCGCCGCGGCGACGGAACTGATCACCGAACTCGAAGGCGATCGCGGCTTCTACGCGGGTGCCGTGGGCTGGTGCGATCAGCGTGGCGACGGCCGCTGGGTGGTGTCCATCCGCTGCGCGCAGCTGTCCGCCGACCGCCGCTCGGCGGTGGCTCATTCCGGTGGCGGCATCGTCGCCGAGTCCGATCCCGACGACGAGTTGGCAGAGACCACAACGAAATTCAAGACCATACTGGCGGCGTTGGGAGTGCGCGATGAGTGAGGTGATCCGGGCGGTGCGACCGGGCGACGAGACCGAGCTGACCGCGATGATCCATGAGCTGGCCGACTTCGAACGTGCGTCAGCCGAGTGCACCGTCACCGAAACCCAGCTCCGGAGCGCGCTTTTCGGCGACGACCCGGTGGTCTACGGCCTGCTGGCCGAGGTCGACGGTCAGGCTGCCGGCGGCGCGCTGTGGTTTCGGAACTTCTCGACCTGGGACGGCGTGGCCGGCGTCTACCTCGAAGACCTGTTCGTCCGTCCGGCATTTCGGCGACGAGGGTTGGCGCGCCGACTGCTCTCGGCCTTGGCGCGCGAATGCGTCGACCACGGCTACACCCGTCTCACCTGGGCGGTGCTGGACTGGAACTCCAACGCCATCGCCCTCTACGACGCGGTGGGCGGGCGTCCGCAGAGCGAGTGGATCACCTATCGGGTGTCGGGCCCCGAACTGTCGGCGCTGGCATCCGAATCCGATTGAGTGAACCAGGCCAGACCAGCTGGGCTGAACAACAGCGCCAGCACGGCGATCGACGCGGCCGCCACCGCTATCGCATAGCCGAGTTGGCCGGAGCTGAACACGTACCAGGCCACGCCCAACAGGACGAGGTTGGCGAACACCGCGATGCCGCGTCCCCACCGCCGCCCGGTCACCAGCGCCCAGCCCGCGGCCGCGACGGCCGACCCCATGATCGCGAACCACACGGCGGTGCCGTAGCCACTGATCGCGTCCTCGTGGTGTCCGGCGGCTTCCCGCACGACGAGCACGATGGCCGCCACCAAGGCGAGCGCGCCCTGCAGACCCGCGATCCCGCCGGCGATGCGCACCGGTGCCGGCGTCACGGCGCGAGCCGGTCCGCCAGATAGCGGACCGCCATCTCGTAGCCGAGCGGACCGGCACCGGCGATCACCATGTCGGCCACCGCCGACACATGGGAGTGGTGCCGGAACTGTTCACGCGCATGGATGTTGCTCAAATGCACCTCGGCCACCGGCAATCCGACCGATCGCAACGCGTCGGCGATCGCGATCGAGGTGTGGCTGTAGGCCGCCGGGTTGATCACGATCGCCACGCAGTCGTCGCGGGCCGCCTGGATGGCGTCGACGAGTTCGCCCTCGTGGTTGCTCTGCACCGCACGCACCTTCAGGTCGTGGTCGGCGGCCACCTCGCTGACTCTCGCCTCGATCTGGGCGAGAGTGGTCGTCCCGTACACCTCGGGCTGCCGGGTGCCGAGCAGATTCAGGTTCGGCCCGTTGAGCAGGAGCAGTCGACGTGCGGTCACGCAGGTACGGTACCGCCACCGGCGGGGCCGCCGACTCACAGCGCGCTGCGCGTTCACAGCCGACCGTTAGGCTCACCCCTCGTGCGTGCCGTGCTGATCGTGAACCCGAATGCGACGTCGACGACGCCGGCGGGCCGCGACCTGCTGGCGCACGCCTTGGAGAGCCGGACCACGCTGTCCGTCGCACACACCGACCACCGCGGACACGCGATCGAGATCGCCGCGGAAGCGGCCCGCGACGGCGTCGACGTGGTGATCGTGCACGGCGGCGACGGCACGGTCAACGAGGTCGTCAACGGGATCCTCGGCGAGCTGGGGCCCACCAATCGCGGCCCCGCGGTCGGCGTCGTCCCCGGCGGTTCGGCCAATGTGTTCGCCCGCGCCCTGGGCATCAGCCCCGACCCGCTGGAGGCCACGAACCAACTCGTCGATCTGCTCTCGGAGTATCGGCGCACCCGCAGGTGGCGACGCATCGGCCTGATGGACTGCGGAGAACGCTGGGGGGTGTTCACCGCCGGCATGGGCGTCGACGGAGCCGTGGTGGCGGCGGTGGAGGAGCAGCGCGCGAAAGGCCGCAAGGTCACCGCGGGGCGCTACATCCGGGTGGCGATCAGGGAGGTGCTGGCCAGTACGCGGGAGGAGCCGACGCTCACCGTGCATCTGCCCGACCGCGAACCGGTCACCGGCGTGCACTTCGCGTTCGTGTCGAACTCCAGTCCGTGGACCTACGCCAACGCCCGCCCGGTGTGGACGAATCCGGACACCACGTTCGAGACCGGGCTCGGCGTGTTCGCGACGACCAGCATGAACGTGTGGGCCAATTTGCGTCTGGTCCGGCAGATGCTCTCCCGCAAGCCGCGGCTGACCGCCAAGCATCTGCTGCGCGACGACGACCTGCCCAGCCTCACGATCACCAGTGACGGGCCGGTCGCCTGTCAGATCGACGGTGATTTCGTCGGAACGCGCGACGACATGACGTTCACGTCGGTTCCGAACGCGCTCGCAGTGGTCGCGCCGCCGCCGGCTCCCCGTTCCTGACGGGTTCTGACCTGCGCCGGAGCCGACTGGGAGACACCTCACAGGGGCGATCGAGGGCGCAGGTGGGTTAAGAGTAGTACAACGGAATGGAGGGCCGGAAAACGGCCTGCTGTAGTGAGATAGCCCACGTGTTAACGAACTGCTATTGACATCTGTTCAGCCTGTGAAAGCATCGGATGCAACAGCGCAGAAACATTTGGAGCGCTTGCGTTAACAGCCGAAGGAAAAGCTCGTGCGCTTCGCTGCGCACACGATAAGGAGTAGAACACATGGATTGGCGCCACAAGGCGGTCTGTCGCGATGAGGATCCGGAACTGTTCTTCCCGGTGGGGAACAGCGGCCCGGCCCTCGCCCAGATCGCTGACGCGAAGCTCGTGTGCAACCGGTGCCCCGTCACCGCGGAGTGCCTGAGCTGGGCTTTGGACTCCGGCCAGGACGCCGGCGTCTGGGGTGGCATGAGCGAGGACGAGCGCCGCGCGCTCAAGCGTCGCAACGCTCGCACGAAGGCTCGCTCCGGCGTCTGATCTCCGACGCGCACTTCTGCCGACGGCCCCGACGAAAGTCGGGGCCGTCGCTGTGTGAGCTGAATTACACGCCAGCTATCCGTAATGCGAACGCGAAGAATGGCAGCTTCAGCCACTATGTGAACCGCCGCAATTAGTCAGAATTGACTCGTGCGGGCTCGACGGCCGATCGGCACTCTCAGCACCACATCGGTTCCGCCGTCCGGTACGTCGTGCATACCGAGCGAACCGTCGAGCTCGGCCGACACCAGGGTCCGCACGATCTGCAACCCCAGACGGTCGGATTTCTCGAGACTGAAGCCCGCGGGCAGTCCGCGACCGTCATCGTGGACGACGACGTCGAGCCAGCGCGCCGACCGCTCCGACCGGATCGTCACGCAACCCGTTGCCGTCGTGCTGTCGAAGGCGTGCTCGATGGCGTTCTGCACCAGCTCGGTGATCACCATGATCAGCGCGGTCGCGCGGTCGGCGTCGAGAACCCCCAGGTCCCCTTCCCGGTTGATCCGGATCGGCGAATCCACCGTGGCGACATCGTTCATGATCGGCAGGATGCGATCGATGACCTGGTCGAGGTTCACCTCTTCGTCGACCGACATCGAGAGCGCGTCATGCACCAGGGCGATGGACGATACGCGGCGAACCGATTCGATGAGCGCCTCGCGCCCCTCCGCGTTGGTGGTGCGCCGCGCCTGTAACCGCAGCAGGGCGGCCACGGTCTGCAGGTTGTTCTTCACCCGGTGGTGGATCTCCCGGATCGTGGCGTCCTTCGACAGCAGCGCCCGGTCGCGGCGTTTGACCTCGGTGACGTCGCGGATCAGCACCGCCGCCCCCACCGCGTCGCCGTGGGCCAGCAGCGGCAGCGTACGCAGCAGGACGGCCGCCCCGCCGGCGTCGACCTCCATCCGCATGCTCGACCCGCCGGCCAGCGAGTCCCGCACGTGGTTGGCCAGTTCCTGGGCGTCGAAAGGATCCGAGATCAGCGGCCGGGTCACCGTCACGAGGTTGTGTCCCTCGAGTTCGGCCGTCAACCCCATGCGGTGGTAGGCGGAGATCGCGTTCGGGCTGGCGAACGTGACGATCCCGGCCTTGTCGAGCCGGATGAAGCCGTCACCGACCCGGGGACTCGATCGCGACATCGCGAGGTCACCGACGTTGGGGAAGGTGCCCTCCGACAGCATCAGCAACAGGTCGGCGGCACAGTCGACGTAGGCGGCCTCCAGCGGGCTCGCCTGCCGTGGGGCCAGCGACGTCTGATGGGTCAGGACGGCGACGACGTGGGAGCCGTGCCGGACCGGCACGGCCTCGACGTTCAGGCCGGGCGCACCGTCGGTGCCCTCGATCGTGGAGCGCCCGATGGCGCCGGAATCGAACGCTGTCGCGATGATCGGGACGGTCGTGGTCTCGGCGATGGTGCCGACGGCGTCGGCCAGCAGTACCGTCGGTGCGGTGTTGGGCCGGACCTGGGCCACGCACACCACGCGGCCGTCGTCGCGTCGCACCCACATCAAAAAGTCGGCGAACGACAGGTCGGCCAGCAGTTGCCATTCACCGACGACGGCGTGCAGGTGATCGACGGCGTTGCCGGGCAGGACCGTGTGCTCGGCGAGCAGGTCACCGAGGGTGGACATGGACCTACCGGTGGTGTTGTCGGTGGGCTAGCTGATGACGGCGATGAGATCGCCGGCCTGGATCACGTCGCCGACGGAAACGCTGACCTTACTGATCGTGCCGGCGACCTCGGCGAGCACCGGGATCTCCATCTTCATCGACTCGAGCAGTACCAACGTGTCGCCTTCACCGATCTGATCGCCCTCGCTGACCACGACCTCGAGCACACTGGCCACGATTTCGGCGCGAACGTCCTCGGCCATCTTCAACCCCACTCATCCACCGGCGTCTTGTCCGGTCTATCGAACCACACCCCTGCTGGATCTGAACTGTGGACAGAGCATCAACCGGCCCGTGAGACAATGGCTGCAATCAGTCGAGAAATTCGGAGGTGGATGATGGCCAAGCGTGGCCGCAAGAAGCGCGATCGTAAGCACAGCAAGGCCAACCACGGCAAGCGGCCCAACTGCGGGTCGAAGTCAGTGCGCTGACCGCCTGAGCAACGACGAACCGCCCGGACTTCCCTTCGGAAGCCGGGCGGTTCGTCGTTCTCGGTGCAGGTAACTGGGGTCAGCCCCTGATCAGCTGCCGCGGATGATCGTGGTCTGGCTGATCTGGATGCGCAGCCGTTCCCGCAGGCTCTCCGGGGCACGTTCACCGCTGCATTTGGTGGCGATCAAGTTCTTGACCCGTTCCTCGATGCCGTAGTGGCGAAGGCAGGTCGGGCACTCTTCCAAGTGGTGGCGCAGCCGGTCGCGGGTCTCGACGGTGCACTCACCGTCGAGCAGCGTCCACACCTCGGCGATCACCGCAGCGCATTCGGGGTGCTCGGGGTCGATCGGACCGATGGGCGGGCTCCAGCGTTCCTCGTCGGAACCGCTCTGCATGCCGGTCATGACGTGACCTCCTGGGTTGCGTCGGCCTGCTGGCCGCGGATGAAGCCGCGGTCGCGGGCCACATCGGCCAACAACTCGCGCAATTGCCGCCTGCCGCGGTGTAGCCGCGACATCACTGTCCCTATCGGCGTTTCCATGATCTCGGCGATCTCCTTGTAGGGAAAACCCTCGACGTCGGCGTAGTAGACGGCCATCCGGAACTCTTCGGGCAGCGCCTGCAGGGCTTCCTTGATCTCGTTGTCGGGCAGCGCCTCGAGCGCCTCCACCTCGGCCGACCGCAGCCCCGTCGAGGAATGCTCGGCGTTGGCCGCCAGCTGCCAGTCGGTGATCTCCTCGGTCGGATACTCCGAGGGCTGACGCTGCTTCTTGCGGTAGCTGTTGATGTAGGTGTTGGTCAGGATGCGGTAGAGCCACGCTTTGAGGTTGGTGCCCGCTCGGAAGGAGCGGAACCCGGCGTAGGCCTTGACCATGGTTTCCTGCAGCAGATCCTCGGCGTCGGCGGGATTGCGCGTCATGCGCAGCGCGCCGCCGTAGAGCTGATCGAGCAGCGGAATGGCGTCTCGTTCGAAACGAGCGGTCAGCTCTGCGTCGGTCTCCTCCGACGCGGGTTTCGTGTCTGGATCGAGGGTGGCCTCAACGGCCGACCCGTCGGTGTCAGTCATTCTCAGGAACACCGTCCCTTCTGTTGCGGCACCAGCGAGGCGGTCCGGTGGACGCACCAGACGCAACGGGGCCTCTGCGGCCAACGTTGGCACCATGTATCCCCTTCTGTCGATCCTAAAGGTCATGACTGACGGCTTCTCTTCTGCTGCCCCGGACACCAGCACAGCTGATGGTGACAACAGCGGCGGCGGCACAGCTGTTCCCCGCCGTACTCTGTTGCGGTGGTCCGCGCAGCGACACCGGCGATTGCAGCCCTGGTGGCGGCCGGCGTGCCGCACACGGTGCTGACGTACCGGCACGATCCCCGCTCGGAAGCTTTCGGCGACGAGGCGGTCGCGGAGCTCGCCGGTGACGGGGTGGTGGCCGATCAGATCTTCAAGACGCTGGTCGTGGCGCTGCCGAAAGGCCTGGGTGTCGCGGTGCTGCCGGTTCCGCACAAACTGTCGCTCAAGTCCGCTGCCGCAGCGCTGGGGGCCGCCAAGGCGACGATGGCCGATCCGGGCGCCGCGCAGCGTTCCACCGGCTACGTCGTGGGCGGGATCAGCCCGCTGGGACAGCGCAAGCCGCTGCCGACGGTGGTGGACTCTTCGGCGCTGCGGTGGGACCGGGTGCTGTGCAGCGCCGGCAAGCGGGGTCTGGACGTCGCGTTGGACCCGCGGGATCTGGTGCGACTGACCAACGCGGTCACCGCCGAGATCACCGCACTCTAGGGTGAAGCCCATGTCACTCGCGGGAAAAACGATGTTCATCTCCGGAGCCAGCCGCGGTATCGGTCTGGCGATCGCCAAACGGGTCGCGGCCGACGGCGCCAACATCGCGCTGGTCGCCAAGACCGCTGAGCCTCATCCGAAGTTGCCGGGCACCATCTACACCGCGGCCAAGGAGATCGAGGAGGTCGGCGGCCAGGCGTTGCCGATCGTCGGGGATGTGCGTGACGGGGATTCGGTGGCGGCGGCGGTGGCGGCCGCGGTCGAGCAGTTCGGCGGGATCGACATCTGTGTCAACAACGCCTCGGCCATCAATCTCGGCTCGATCGAAGACGTCCCGCTCAAGCGCTTCGACCTGATGAACGGCATCCAGGTGCGGGGCACCTACGCGGTGTCACAAGCCTGCATCCCGCACATGAAGGGCCGGGAGAACCCGCACATCCTGACGTTGTCGCCGCCGGTGCTGTTGGAGCCCAAGTGGCTCACGCCGACGCCGTACATGATGGCGAAGTTCGGAATGACGTTGTGCGCGTTGGGTATCGCCGAAGAGATGCGTGAGGCGGGTATCGCGTCGAACACCCTGTGGCCACGCACCATGGTGGCGACCGCCGCGGTGCAGAACTTGCTCGGCGGCGAGGAATCCATGAAGCGCTCACGCAAGCCGGAGGTCTACTCCGACGCGGCATACGCGGTGCTCACCAAACCGTCGAGCTATACAGGCAACACCCTGCTGTGTGAGGACGTGCTCCTCGAATCGGGCGTCACCGATCTGTCGGTGTACGACTGTGTGCCGGGTTCCGATCTGGGCGTGGACTTCTGGGTCGACGCGTCCAACCCGCCCGGCTACACCCAACCCTGACGTTCCACGCCTCGAAAGTGCACTCCCGGTAGCGAATTTTCCTTGGCACTACCGGGAGTGCACTTTCGCGGTCAGGCGGGAGCTCCCCCGCTCATCGGCTCATCGTGGCACGCTGATCGACATGTCCTCGTCGATCTGGGCCGGCGGGCGTTATGACGCCGTCGGCGACCGTATTGCGCACATCGCTTCTCGCGTGGTCGACGCCGCCGGGCGCCGAGTCCCGTTGCCGCGCGCCAGGGTCGTCGATCTCGCCTGCGGCACCGGCAGCGCTGCACGAGCCGCAGCTGCCCTGGGAGCGGACGTCACCGGCATCGACGTCACCGGTGAGCTGATCGACCTCGCCGCGCAGCGGGCACCCGACATCACGTGGACGGTCGCCGACGCCGCCGACACCGGGCTCCCTGCAGCGTCCTTCGACGTCGCAGTGTCCAACATGGGCATCATCTTCGTCGACCCGGACCGGCAGGTCGCCGAGATCATTCGACTCCTCAAACCGTCTGGCGTGGTGGCATTTTCGGCGTGGGTACGACGCGGAAGCAATCCGTTGTTCGACCCGATCGTCGAGGTCCTGGGCCCACCCCCGCCGGCGCCCCACACCCCCGACCAGTGGGGCGACGAGCGCATCGTCGCGCAGCGGCTCGCGCAGTTCGACGACGTCGAGTTCGACCACGGCGAACACCGATGGGAGTTCTCGTCGGTCGCCGACGGGCTGCAGTGGCTGCAGACCGGCTCACCGATGCACGTCGCGACCTTCGACCGCGCCGGCGCCGCACGGCGGGACCTCGCCGACGCCTTCGCTCGGGCGCTGCAGCAGCACGCCGCACCGTCGGGTGCCGTCGCGGTCACGTCGCCCTACGTCGTGGTCACCGCCACCTATCGCGCCTCGTAGAGGATGCCCCGGCCGATCGCCTCCCGGACGACGGGCATCGCGGCGTCGGCCAGCGCGTCGGCGTCCACACCGTGGTGGGCGGCAAGCAGCTCGACCAGCATGCCCAGCGGCACCTCCCCCCGGCATCCCGCGAACAATGCCCGCGACACCTCGTCGACACCGATGACCGCTCCCGGCCCGCCGGGGCGGCGGACCGCGGCGCCGACGGTCTGCCAGCCCTCGGGGCCCGGCAGGGACTGCTCCTCGAGGAACACCGGCGCGGTGGTCAGCCGGGTGGCGAGGAGCTGGTCGTCGCTGACGCGGTGCAGATACTCACGACGGGCGAAGAATGCCTCGACCTCGGGTCCGGTCGGCTGCTCGTCGGCTCCGGTGATCTCCTCGAAGATCTGCTCGGGTGCCCGGTTCTCGCCGTGGCGCGGTGCGCGCACCACGACCATCCCCATGCCGACCCCGGCGATGCCTTCGGCGTCGAACCAGTCCAGCCAGCGCCCGCCGCGCCGGGCCGCGTCTTCCGGTAGCTCCCCCGCGTCCGAGGTCCACAGCGAGACATAGCTGATCGGATCGGCGAACTCCCGCTGTACCACCCACGCGTGCAGCCCGCTGCCGTCGAGCCACGCGCGGACCCGCTCGCGCCAGTCCTGCCCGTCACGGATGATCCAGTTCGCCATGATCTGCGCGGTGCCACCCATTTCCAGATACTCACCAGCCTCCCGAATCATGCTCTCGCACAACGCGTCTCCGACCATCCCGGAGTCGCGGTAGATGTAGTCGAGGTCCCCTACGCCGACCACGAACGGCGGGTTCGACACGATCAGGTCGAAGCGCTCCCCCGCCACCGGCTCGAAGAGACTGCCGGCCCGCAGATCCCAGGACATCCCGTTGAGCCGGGCCGTCGCCGCAGCCAACGCCAGGGCGCGGTCGTTGGTGTCGGTGGCGACGACCTCGTCGCAATGCCCGGCCAGGTGTAGCGCCTGGATCCCGCAACCGGTCCCGACATCCAGCGCACGGCCGACGGGTGAACGAATCACCGCGTGCGCCAACGAGATCGATGCACCACCGATGCCGAGAACGTGGTCGTGTCGGACTGGGCCGGGTCGCAGCGCCGCATCCTGATCGGAGACGACGAGGAAGTCGCGCGCCCCGTCGCTGTGCGGCCGGATGTCGAGGACAGCAGTGACGGTGTCCGCGCCGGTGGACTGCACGACGCCCGCAGCGATCAGCGCATCGACACCGGTGCGGGGGAACGCCTGACCGACGCGGTTGCGGGACTCCTCGGCGCCCAGCAGGAACAGCCGCACCAGCGTCGCCAACGACTCCGTGCCCGCAGCGCAGCGCTCGGTGGCGCGTAGCGCCGACCACCACAGCCCCCTGCTGAACGCCCCGCCGGCGTCCGCGCCTAGCAGCTCCCCCACCCCGTCGGTGGTGTACTGCGCGGCCGCCAGATCCGCAGCCAGGGTGTCGAGCACCGCCGGATCGGACAGCGGACGGCTGCTCACAGCAGAGTGCCCTGCTCGGCCTGTGGTTCCACCGGCTCGATCAACTCGGGCCCGTTGTTGCGCACGCTGTTGACCAGCCGCGACACCTCGCGGATGGCGATGCGGTCTAGATCGCCGTGGCCGCGCAGCAACCCCTCGTCCATCGGGGCGTCCGGGTCGAGCCAGTGGTCCCAATCGCCGGCGCTGATCGTCAACGGCATGCGGTCGTGGATCTCGGCGAGCGGACCCGCGGCGTCGGTGGTGATGATCGTGCAGCTCAACAGCGGAGGGGCGTCCTTCGGCGCGTCTTTCGGCCGCCACGACGACCACAGCCCGGCCATGAACAGCGGTTCACCATCGGTCGCATGCATGAAGAACGGTGTCTTCGCGCCCTTCTGGCCCTGCCATTCGTACCAGCCGTCCATCGGCACCAGGCAGCGCTTGCCCTTCGCGGAGCTGCGGAACGCCGGCGAGCTGGTGACCTTGTCGGAGCGCGCGTTGATCAGCAGCGGGCCCTTGGTCTCGGGGGCACCGGTGTCGGTGGCCTTGACCCATGGCGGCACCAGGCCCCAGCGCATGAGCCGCACCCGGCGCGTGGACTCGTCGTCGGGATGGGTGTGCCGCTTCACGACGGTGGCGACCGTCGTCGTCGGGGCCACGTTGTAGTTGGGGGACGGCGCGTCCTTCATTTCCGAGGTGGCCTCGTCGATCGCCTTGATCTTCTCGGCCAGCAGCGCCGGATCGGTGGTCACCGCGAATCGCCCGCACATGATCCCCATGGTGGCAGAAACCGGTGACAGGCCAGGATGGACCACAATGAACCCTGTGAGCACCTGGCCGGCCCCGTCGACGCAGACCCCTGTCCATGCCACCGTGACGGTGCCCGGCTCGAAGTCGCAGACCAACCGCGCGCTGGTGCTCGCCGCCCTCGCCGCGGCGGGCGGCGGCTCATCGACCGTCTCCGGGGCGTTGCGCAGCCGCGACACCGACCTGATGATCGCCGCACTGCAGGCGCTGGGGCTCCAGGTGGGCGCGTCGACCGTCGACGACACCACACTGACGATCAGCGGCGGACTGACGCCGCGGCCGGGCACCCGCATCGACTGCGGGTTGGCCGGCACGGTGCTGCGGTTCCTGCCGCCGGTTGCGGCGCTCAGCTCAGAATCGGTGACGTTCGACGGTGACGAACAGGCGCGCGCCCGGCCGATCGCACCGCTGCTCGACGGGTTGCGCGGACTCGGCGTCGGGATCGAGGGCGACGGTCTGCCGTTCGAGGTGCGCGGCGCAGGAGCAGTACGCGGAGGCACCGTCGAGATCGACGCGTCCGGTTCGTCTCAGTTCGTCTCCGGGCTCCTGCTCTCGGGTGCGGCGTTCGACGAGGGCCTCGAGATCGTGCACACCGGCGCCGAGGTGCCGTCCGCGCCACACATCGCGATGACCGTCGCGATGCTGCGGGAGGCCGGGGTCACCGTCGACGACACCACCGCCAATCGGTGGCGGGTCTCAAAAGGTCCGATCGCGGCCCGCGACTGGGCGATAGAGCCGGACCTGTCCAACTCGGTGCCGTTCCTGGCGGCCGCGGTGGTCAGCGGCGGCGCCGTCCGGGTCACGGGCTGGCCGGACGTCAGCGTCCAGCCGGCTCAGACGATCCTGTCGATCCTCAAAGGGTTCGGCGCGGTCGTCCGCCGCGGCGACTCCTACCTGGAGGTGCAGGGCACTGCGACCTTCGGCGGCGTCGACGTCGACCTGCGCGCCGTCGGCGAACTGGCACCGTCGGTGGCGGCGATGGCCGCGCTGGCCACCCCAGAATCGGTGAGCCATCTGCGCGGTATCGCGCATCTGCGCGGGCACGAGACGGACCGGTTGGCTGCGCTGAGCACCGAGATCAACCGGATCGGCGGACAGTGCGAGGAGACCGAGGACGGGCTGACGATCACCGCGCGGGTGATGCACGGCGGCGTGTGGCATTCCTACGCCGACCACCGGATGGCCACCGCAGGCGCGATCATCGGCCTGCGAGTGCCCGGGGTGGAGGTGGAGAACATCGGCACCACGGCCAAGACGCTGCCGGAGTTTCCTCAGCTGTGGGCCGACATGCTGGCCGGCCAGACCGACACCACGGTCGGCCTTTGACCCGACGCGAGTACGACGAGTCCGACGTCCGGGTGCGGCCCGGTCGAGGCTCGCGGCCGCGAACGAAGACCCGGCCCGAGCACGCCGACGCGCGGTCGGCCATGGTCGTCACCGTCGACCGGGGCCGCTGGGGTTGTGTACTCGACGGTGACCCCGCCCACCGCGTGACCGCGATGCGGGCGCGCGAACTCGGCCGCACCCCGATCGTCGTCGGCGACGACGTCGACGTGGTCGGTGACCTGTCCGGCCGCACGGACACCCTGGCGCGCATCGTGCGGCGGGCCGAGCGCAGGACGGTGTTGCGCCGCACGGCCGACGACACGGACCCGACGGAGCGGGTGGTGGTCGCCAACGCCGACCAACTGTTGATCGTGGTGGCGCTGGCCGATCCGCCGCCGCGCACGGGGCTCGTCGAGCGGGCACTGATCGCGGCCTACGTCGGGGGCCTGACGCCGATCCTCTGTCTGACCAAGACCGACCTCGCCGCGCCCGAACCGTTCGCTGCGCAGTTCGCGGGGCTGGACGTCACGATCGCGACGGCGGGTAGGGCCGACCCGCTCGAGGCGGTGCAGGCACTGTTGACCGACAAGGTCACAGTGCTATTGGGCCATTCCGGGGTCGGCAAGTCGACGCTGGTGAATCGCCTTGTGCCCGAGGCGGATCGGGCCACGGGCGCCGTCACCGACATCGGCCGGGGGCGGCACACGTCCACGCAGTCGGTGGCCCTGCCGCTGGCCGCCGGCGGCTGGGTGATCGACACGCCGGGAATCCGGTCGTTCGGGCTGGCACACATCGCCCCCGACGACGTGGTGATGGCGTTCTCGGATCTCGCCGACGCGATCGAGGACTGTCCCCGCGGCTGCGGACACATGGGGCCGCCGGCCGATCCCGAGTGCGCGCTCGACGGCCTCGAGGGTCCGGCGGCCGACCGGGTGGCAGCGGCTCGCCGCCTCCTCGCAGTCCTCGGGTGAACTCCGTCCGGCGAGCGCGCGCGTCTGCTCAGCGACGCGCCGGTGCAGGCGTACATCGAGCGCGCGCTCGCCGCTGATCGAGGGGAGAATCTGACCACCCGCCGACGATCTCGCGGCGGTGTTTGCCTGCCCCGTCCACCGGGCACGCTGCCCCGCGAAGGAGGAAGCACAGTGACACACGTACCCACCATCAAGCTCAACAGCGGCGCGGAAATCCCCCAGCTGGGATTCGGCGTCTACCAGATCCCGCCCGAGGACACCGCTGACGCAGTCAAGACCGCGCTGGACATCGGTTACCGCCACATCGACACCGCGGAGATGTACCAGAACGAGAAGGGCGTCGGCGAAGGTATCCGCAATGCCGGCGTCGACCGCGGCGAGGTGTTCGTCACCAGCAAGCTGAACAACGGATTCCACAAGCCCGACGATGCGCGCCGGGCGTTCGACAAGACGCTGTCCGAACTCGGCTTCGACTACGTCGACCTGTTCCTGATCCACTGGCCCCTACCGACGCTGTACGACGGCGACTACGTCTCGACGTGGAAGACGTTGGAGGAGTTCGCCAAGGACGGCCGTGCCCGCAGCATCGGCGTGTCCAACTTCCAGATCGAGCACCTCGAACGGCTCGCCAAGGAAAGTGACACCGTCCCGGCCGTCAACCAGATCGAGGTGCACCCTTACTTCACCAACGAGAAGGTGCGCGCCTACGGCGTCGAGCACGGCATCGCGACCGAGGCCTGGTCCCCGATCGCCCAGGGCAAGGTGCTCGACGACCCGGTGATCAAGCAGATCGCCGACAAGGTCGGCAAGTCCACGGCCCAGGTGACGCTGCGCTGGCACATCCAACGCGGCGACATCGTGTTCCCGAAGTCGGTGACCGAGCAGCGCATCAAGGACAACTTCGAGCTGTTCGACTTCGAGCTCAGCAGCGACGATCTGGATGCGATCTCGGCGCTCGACAAGGGTGAGGACGGCCGCACCGGCCCCAACCCGGACACGTTCGACTACATCCCGTAGAACCGCGAGCAGACACGAACTCGAGCTGCGCCGCGGCGTGTCAGCTCGAGTTCGTGTCTGGTCAACAGGAGATCAGGCGGCCAGATCCCGCTGTTGCAGGACGGCGGCCTTGCGCGCCCGCCGGCGGGCGCGGACCGCGGCGATCGCAGACTTCAACCCACGCCGCTCGGCCGGCGCCAGATCGACGAACATCCGCTCGCTGCGCGTCTCCGGCGCATCGTCTGCGGTGTCACTCAGGAACCGGTCGGGCAGAGACAGTTTCGCGATGGTGCGCCACGACTTGCCGTACTGCACCAGGAACGAGCCCGTCGTGTACGGCAGGTCGTACTTGTCGCAGATCTCGCGGACCCGAAGCGACATCTCGTAGTACCGGTTGCTCGGCAGATCCGGGAACAGATGGTGCTCGATCTGATGGCACAGGTTGCCGCTCATGAAGCGCAGCACGGGGCCGTTCTTGAAGTTGGCACTGCCCAGCATCTGCCGCAGGTACCACTCACCGCGTGTCTCGCCGACCATGTCGGTTTTCGTGAACTTCTCTGCGCCATCGGGGAAATGACCGCAGAAGATCACCGCGTTGGCCCACACGTTGCGGATGACGTTGGCCATCGCGTTGGCCTTCAGCGTGGACGTGAACGACGCCCTGGGAGACAGCGAGGTCAGCGCGGGCCACAGCGCGTAGTCCTTGGCGACCTGGTGGCCCGCCTTGATGCCGAACTCCTTGACGCGGACCATCGTGGCCCGGCGATCGTCGCGGCCCTTGAAGATCTTGCCCAGCTCGAGATGCTGCAGCCCCACACCCCACTCGAAGGCCACACACAGCAAGGTGTTGAAGAACAGGTTGGCGAGGTTCATCGGCGTCCAGCGCTGATCGCGGGTGACGCGGATGACGCCGTAGCCCACGTCGTCGTCCATGCCGAGGATGTTCGTGTACTTGTGGTGCATGAAGTTGTGGGTGAAGCGCCAGTGCTTGGAGGCGCCGCTCATGTCCCACTCCCACGACGAGGAGTGGATCTCGGGATCGTTCATCCAATCCCACTGGCCGTGCATGACGTTGTGGCCGATCTCCATGTTCTCGACGATCTTGGCCACGCCCAACGTCGTCGCGCCGGCCCACCAGTAAGCGCGCTTGGAGCTGCCGGCCAACATCAGCCGACCGGCGACCTCGAGGCCGCGCTGGAACGCGATGGTGCGGCGGATGTAGCGCGCGTCGCGCGCCCCGCGGGAGTCTTCGATGTCCTGCCTGATCGCGTCGAGTTCACGCGTGAGGCCTTCTATGTCCGAGTCCGACAGATGTGCGAACTCCGGTACGTCGGTTACTGCCATGGGTTCCAACCCTCCTCTCGCATACCTACGCTAGCGTAACCTACGAATGCGTAGGTTACTAGCCGGTAAAGCTCATACGTCCAGTGTGCAGTCACCCGACGCCGCCGAGACGCAGGTCTGCACTCGACTGCCGGGTTCGTGCTCGACGCCTGTTCTCAAATCCTTCACATGCCCGTCGAGCAGGCCCACGACACATGACTGGCAGATGCCCATCCGGCACCCGAACGGCATCTGGATGCCGGCCGCCTCACCTGCGTCCATCAGCGAGGTCGCACCGTCGACGACGACGTCCTTGTCGGCGCGGGCGAACGTGACGGTGCCGCCGCTGCCGTGTCCGCCTCGCGTGACCGCGAACCGCTCGAGGTGCAGCCGGTCGGGGGTTCCGGCGGCCACCCATGTGCGCTCCGCCGCTTCGAGCATCGCCTCCGGCCCGCACGCCCAGGTCTGCCGCGCCCGCCAGTCGGGCACGACCTCGTCCAGGCGGGCGAGGTCCAGCCGGCCCTGGCTGCGGGTGGTCCGCAACACGAGTTCGTAGCCCTGGTGGCGGTAGGCCATCGCGGACAGTTCCTCGGCGAACATCACGTCCGACTCGGTCGGTGCGGAGTGCACGTGCACCACGTTACCGAGTTGGCCGCGCCGACTCAGGGTGCGCAGCATCGCGATCACCGGAGTGATGCCCGAGCCGGCGGTGAGGAACAGCACGGACGCGGGAGCCGGGTCCGGCATGACGAAGTTGCCTTGCGGCGCAGCCAATCTCACGATGGTGCCGGGTTCGACGCCACCGACGAGATGGCTGGACAGGAACCCCTCGGGCATCGCCTTGACGGTGATCGTGATGGTGCGCGAACCCTTGCTGGTGACGGGGCTGCTGGTCAATGAGTAGGACCGCCACCGCCACCGGCCGTCGACCAGCAGGCCGATGCCGATGTACTGACCGGCCTCGTAGTCGAACGAGAAGCCCCACCCCGGCTTGATGACGAGGGTGGCCGAGTCGACGGTCTCCCGCCGCACCTCCAGCACGCGGCCGCGCAGTTCCCGCGCCGACCACAGCGGGTTGGCCAGCTTGAGGTAGTCGTCGGGCAGCAGCGGCGTGGTGATGCGGCCGGCGACTGTGCGCAAGAGATGCAGCCCGGGCCGCTCGTGTGCTCCGGCGACAGTCGGCCGCACGGTGTCGGCGACATTGGCCGTCGATTTGATCGTTGTCTTGGCCATGGAAACTCCTGCCGAGTCGCTGTTGCTCGACCTACGGTACCGTAACTTACGGAACCGTAGCCAGTCCATCACAGCAGCTCGAGCAGGAAGGGCAGCTCCTGCGCCGCGTACCAGGCCAGATCGTGGTCCTGTGCGTCTCCCACCGTCAGCTCGGCATCCTCATCGCCGAGATCCGCCTCGTCGACGGCCGAAACAGCCGCCGACACCGCGGACTCTGCGGCGGCGTTGTCGACGTACGCAGCGATCACCTTCCCGAGCGCGATCTCACCCGCCACGCGCACCACCGCATCGTCGAGGTCCGGCCGCAGGGTGATGTCGTCGGCGTCGACTTCGAGCACCGCCCGCCGGCTCGGCAACGCGGTCTCCCCCTCGTCGCCGAGCAACCGCAGCGACGCCAGCGCGGCATCGCGCAGCGCGACGTCGGCCAGTTCCTCTTCGTCGCCTTCGGCATAGGCCTCCCGCAGCGTGGGAGTCACCGCGAACGCGGTGCCGTTGACGGGACGCAGGGTTCCGTCGGCCACCAGCCTCTGCAGCATGGTCAGGGTCGCGGGAACGAAGACGCGCACTCCGCCGAGCGTAGTGGCCGCAGCAGCCTCAGGTGCTCGACGGCGCGGCTGACTCGCGTCCGTTCGTCGCGTCGCCGTCGGTGGAGCGGTTCGGATCCGGTTCGACGGAGATGATGAAGTCGTCACCGTGTTTGGTGACGCCGGCGACCACCGCGCTGTCGACCACCTCGGCGGCATATGCACGACGAAGGATCTTCGGGTCCCGGCGCAGATCCTTCAGTAGGGCCACCGCCATCGCCACCATCACCAGCAGGAACGGCAGCGCCGCGATGATCGTGATCGTCTGCAGACCGTTGAGGGCGTCTTCGCCGCCCACCAGGAGCATCACCGCAGCCACCGCACCGGTCGCCACACCCCAGAAGATCACGGTGCCCCGGCTGGGGTGAATGGTGCCCTTCTGCGACAGCGAGCCCATCACGATCGACGCGGCGTCGGCGCCGGAGACGAAGAAGATCGCGACCAGGATCATCACCACGATGCTGGCGATGATCGCGATCGGATACTGGTCCAGCAGCGTGAACAACTGCTCCTCGACACCGCCCTGCCCCGCGAGGTCGGTTCCGTTCTGCTGCACGTTGATCGCCGCACCACCGAAGATCGCGAACCAGACCAGGGACACCACGCTCGGCACCACCAGCACCCCCGCCACGAACTGACGGATGGTGCGGCCCCGCGAGATTCGCGCGATGAACATGCCGACGAACGGCGTCCACGAGACCCACCAGGCCCAGTAGAAGATCGTCCACGACTGCAGCCAGGTGTCCACCGCGCCACCCTCGGCGCCGGTGCGCGCCGACATCATGTTCAGGTCGGCGAAGTAGCTCCCCAGCGAGGTCGGCAGCAGGTTGAGAATGAAAACCGTTGGGCCGACGACGAAGACGAAGACGGCCAGCAGCACGGCCAGCACCATGTTGATGTTCGACAGCCACTGGATGCCGCGCGACACCCCCGACACCGCCGACAACACGAAGCACACGGTGAGCACGCTGATGATGACGATCAGAATCGCGTTGCCGGTCTCCCCGATTCCGGCGACGATCTGCAGGCCGCTGCGAATCTGCAAGGCGCCCAACCCCAGTGAGGCTGCTGACCCGAACAGCGTGGCGAAGATCGCCAGCATGTCGATGACCTTGCCCCACGACCCGTTGGCCCGGCTCCCGAGCAGCGGCTCGAACGCCGAACTGATCAGCTGCAGACGGCCTTTGCGGTAGACGCCGTAGGCGATGGCCAGGCCGACGACGGCATAGATCGCCCACGGGTGCAGCGTCCAGTGGAACAGCGTGGTGGCCATCGCGTGCTGCACGGCCTCGGGATTGCCCTCGGCACCGGTTCCGGGGGGCGGTGTGACGAAGTGCGTGAGCGGTTCTGCGACACCGAAGAACATCAGGCCGATACCCATGCCGGCGCTGAACATCATTGCCACCCAGGAGATGCCGTTGAACTCCGGCGGCTCGTCATCGCGGCCCAGCGGGATGGTGCCGTAGCGTCCGAGCGCGAGATAGAGAACGAAGACGACGAAGCCGGTGCTGGTGAGCACGAACAGCCAACCGGTCTTGTCCATCACCCAGGTCAGTGCGGTCTGGGCGACGCCGGCCAGCGAGTCGGTGCTGACGAAGCCCCACGACAGGAACGCCAGCGCGATGACAGCGGTGACACCGAACACGGCCCAGTCGACGCCGCGGGAGCGGGTGAGGTGTCCTTCTTCGACGGGCACATCGAGCACCGGGTGAGCGATCGGGATGGGACCGGTGTCCGTGGAATCCTTGCCGCCCGCCACGCCCGTCGTCAGTTCGTCTTCTGAAGTCGACATCTCAGACATTCGACTCCGACTCGGAGCAGTCGTCAAATCCCGTCCCCGGTCACCGGCCGGCTATCGGGCGGCTTCGGTCAGTTCGTCGAGCGCCTCACGCATCAGATCGGGCAGCATGTCGACGTCGCTCATCGCGTCCCGGTCGGCGTTGATGCCGAAGTACAACGTCCCGTTGTAGGACGTGACGCCGATCGCCAGTGCCTGGTTGTGCAGTAGCGGGGGTACCGCATACGTCTCGAGGAGCTTGGCCCCGGCGATGTACATCTGCTTCTGCGCGCCGGGGGCGTTGGTGATCAGCAGGTTGAACTGTCGGGCCGAGAAGCTGGTGGCCACCCGGATGCCCATCGCGTGCAGGGTCGGCGGCGCGAAACCCGACAGTGTGATGATGCTGCGGGCGTCGACCAGCGCGCCCGCCGTGGGGTGCGATTCGGTGGCATGCGCGATCTGGGACAACCGGACGACGGCATTCCCTTCGCCGACGGGCAGGTCGATCAGGAACGGCGCGACGTCGCCGATGGGTTGCCCGGGGCCCGACGAGTCGCTCTCGGTCTCGGGGTAGACCGACATCGGGGCCATGGCACGCACGGTGGTGGTCGCGGTGACGGGTTCCCCGCGCGAGAGCAGCCAGTTGCGCAGCGCCCCGGCGACGACGGCGAGCACCACGTCGTTGATGTCGCAGTCGTAGCGCGCCCGCACCATCCGGAACTCGTCGAGGTCGGCAGAGGCGACCGAGAATCGCCGGTTGCGGGACACCGTGGTGTTCAGCGGGCTGCTCGGCGCGGTGCCGCGGGCGACGATGCGGGCGGCGTCGGCTGCTCGCCGGCCCAGCTCGACGAGCTGGCCGGTGTTGGTGACCGCCTCGGTCAGCGCCGAGCGCACCGCGGCCGCCTGCTGAGTGGGCCGGGCGATCCATTCGCCGAGCGCGCCGAGCAGCAGTTGGCGGTCCGACGGTTCACGTCCCGGGATCCAGATATCCTCGTCGAACTCGGGCTGCTTCTGCGTGCGGTCGGCGATGACGTGCCCGATCTCCAGCGCCGTCATACCGTTCACCAGGGCCTGATGCGATTTCGTGTAGATCGCCAGCCGGTTCTTCGCCAACCCCTCGACCAGGTACATCTCCCACAGCGGCCGGGACTTGTCGAGGGGCCGGGAGCCGAGTCGGGCGACCAGCTCGTGCAGTTGCGCATCGCTGCCCGGGGACGGCAGCGCCGAGCGCCGGATGTGGTAGGTGATGTCGAAGTCGCGGTCGTCGATCCACACGGGCCGGGCGAGCCCGAAGCTGACCTCGCGAACCTTCTGCCGGTACCGGGGAATCTGGGGCAGGCGCTGTTCCACGGTCGCCAGCAGCGTCTCGTAGCTCAGGCCGTTGCGCGGTTTGCGGATGATCTGCAGTGACCCGACGTACATCGGGGTGGCCGAGTTCTCCAGCCGGAAGAACGACGAGTCGGACGACGACAACCTGGTCACCACTGCCGCGTCGCCCCCTCACTGTGCATTCGAGACGCCTCACGGTAACGGCATGGGTGCCGGTGGCGCATAACGGGTGCACAGAGGGGTCGGCCGGCCGTGTCATCATCGACAGGTCTGCGACTCTCCAGCAGACGCGCCATCCTCGCCGACTGCTGGAGAACCGTCATGACCTCAACGTCCCTATCCTCGCCCACCTGGGTCACCTCACCGGTGATCGACTGCGAACCCGCCCCGGCACCGGTGGGCCAGCCGTGCCCCACCCCGTCGGGGTCGTCTCTGCACCGGGTCCGTGACGGGGCCCGCCCGCACCGGCCCGCCCCGCGGGAAGCGCCGCCCCCGAAGTCGGCCGTGATGTTCGCCGAGGCCGCCCTGCTGCAGACGATCGAGGTGATCGACCGACGCCGGCCCGTGGCGCAACTGCGGCCGCTGATGACGCCGGCACTGATCGACCGCGTTCTGACACGGGCCCGCGCTCCGCGTACGGGCAGCGCGACGCTGCATCGGGTGCGCGTGCGTGCCGTGCACAGCGGCCCCGGTGAGCCGACGGCGGCGGAGGTGTTCGCCTCGTTCAGCCGGTCCGGCCGCGTCCATGCGATCGCCGCGCGCATCGAGCGCCACGGCGACGCGTGGCGGATGGTGGCGCTGCAGATCGGCTAGGCGGACGATCCGACCCGGTCAGCGCCGACGGGCGTGCTTGCCGGACTTCTGCGCGCGGGCGGCCTCCCGGCGTTCGCGGCGCGTGGTGCCGCCGCCGGGTTTGGTGCTGCCCCCGCCGCCACCGGACCGCTTGACCTCTGCCGAGCCGTCCTCCGACGGTCCGGTGTAGACCAGTGGCGGCTGGCCGTCGCCGTCGATCCCCTTGGCGCGCAACGGGTTCGGCCGCTCCTTGGTCGCCACACCACCCTGTTCCTGCGCGGCCGCGGCCGCGGCGGCGAAGTCAGCGAGCCCGGGCGGCGCCGCGACCGGCGCGACAGCCGGCTGCGGGGAGGCCTCGACCTGCACGTTGAACAGGAAGCCGACCGACTCCTCTTTCATGCCGTCGAGCATGCCGATGAACATGTCGAAGCCCTCGCGCGCGTACTCGACCTCCGGACGCTGCTGGGCAAGCCCGCGCAGGCCGATGCCCTCGCGCAGGTAGTCCATCTCGTAGAGGTGTTCGCGCCACTTGCGGTCGAGGACGTTGAGCAGCACGTTGCGCTCGAGCTGGCGCATCGCTCCTTCTCCGGCGAGCGACTCGATCTCGGCTTCGCGCTCCGCGTAGGCGCGTTCGGCGTCGGCGATCAGGGCGTCGAGCAGTTCCTTGCGGGTGAGTTCGCCCGGCTCCCCCACGGCGTCGGAGTCGATCAGATCGTGGTGGTCGATGCCGACGGGATAGAGCTGACGCAGGCTCTCCCACAGCTTCTCGAGGTCCCAGTCCTCGGAGTAGCCCTCGGCGGTGGCACCGTCGACGTAGGCGGTGATGACGTCGACGAGCATGGTGTGGGCCTGCTCGGCGAGGTTCTCGCCTTCCAGGATGCGGCGGCGCTCGGCGTAGATGACCTTGCGCTGCTGGTTCATCACCTCGTCGTACTTGAGGACTTCCTTGCGGATGTCGAAGTTCTGTTGCTCGACCTGCGTCTGCGCGCTCTTGATGGCGCGGGAGACCATCTTGGCCTCGATCGGCACGTCGTCGGGCAGGTTCAGCCGGGTGAGCAGCGTCTCCAGCGTCGCGCCGTTGAAGCGGCGCATCAGCTCGTCGGCGAGCGACAGGTAGAAGCGGGACTCACCGGGGTCGCCTTGGCGGCCGGAGCGGCCGCGCAGCTGGTTGTCGATACGACGGGATTCGTGCCGTTCGGTGCCGAGCACGTACAGCCCGCCCGCGGCGACGACGTCCTTGGCTTCGGCGGCGACCTGCGCCTTGACCGCCGGCAGCTCCTCGTGCCACGCCGCTTCGTACTCTTCAGGGGTCTCGATGGGGTCGAGACCACGCTGACGCAACTGGCGGTCCAGCAGGTAGTCGACGTTGCCGCCGAGCACGATGTCGGTGCCGCGGCCGGCCATGTTGGTGGCCACGGTGACCGCGCCGATGCGGCCCGCCTCGGCGATGATGCCGGCTTCCTGCTCGTGGTACTTCGCGTTGAGCACGTTGTGCGGGATGCGGCGCTTCTCGAACTGCCGGGCCAGGAACTCCGAGCGCTCCACGCTCGTCGTACCGATCAGCACCGGCTGGCCCTTCTCATAGCGCTCGGTGACGTCGTCGACGACCGCGATGAACTTGGCTTCCTCGGTCTTGTAGATCAGGTCGGACTGGTCGGTGCGGATCATCGGCTTGTTGGTCGGGATCGGCACCACGCCGAGCTTGTAGATCTCGTGCAGCTCGGCGGCCTCGGTCTCGGCAGTGCCGGTCATTCCCGCGAGCTTGTCGTACATACGGAAGTAGTTCTGCAGCGTCACGGTCGCGACGGTCTGGTTCTCCGCCTTGATCTCGACGTGCTCCTTGGCCTCGATGGCCTGGTGCAGACCCTCGTTGTAGCGGCGACCCACGAGCATGCGGCCGGTGAACTCGTCGACGATGAGGACCTCGCCGTTGCGCACGATGTAGTGCTTGTCGCGCTCGAACAGCTCCTTGGCCTTCAGCGCGTTGTTGAGGTAGCTGACCAGCGGCGAGTTGGCTGCTTCGTACAGGTTCTCGATGCCGAGCTGGTCTTCGACGAACGAGACGCCCGCCTCGTGTACGCCGACGGTGCGCTTCTTGAGGTCGACCTCGTAGTGGGTGTCCTTCTCCATCAGAGGCGCCAACCGGGCGAACTCGCTGTACCAGTTCGACGAACCGTCGACCGGGCCGGAGATGATCAGCGGGGTGCGGGCCTCGTCGATGAGGATCGAGTCCACCTCGTCGACGATCGCGTAGTTGAAGCCGCGCTGGACGCAGTCTTCGAGCCGCAGCGCCATGTTGTCGCGCAGATAGTCGAACCCGAACTCGACGTTGGTGCCGTAGGTGATGTCGGCGGCGTAGGCGGTGCGACGTTCGTCGGGGGTCAGCTGGGACAGGATCACGCCGACGTCGAGGCCGAGGAAGCGGTGCACGCGACCCATCTGCTCGGCGTCGCGCTTGGCCAGGTAGTCGTTGACCGTGACGATGTGCACGCCCTTGCCGGTCAGCGCGTTGAGGTAGGCCGGCAGCACGGCGGTCAGGGTCTTGCCTTCGCCGGTCTTCATCTCGGCCACGTTGCCGAAGTGCAGGGCGGCGCCGCCCATCACCTGGACGTCGAAGTGGCGCTGGTTGAGCACCCGCCAGGCGGCTTCCCGCGCCACGGCGAACGCCTCGGGCAGCAGATCGTCGAGGTCTTCGCCGTCGGCGAGGCGGGCCTTGAAGGCGGCGGTCTTGGCTCGCAGCTCGGCGTCGGAGAGCTTCTCGACGTCGTCGGACAGGGTGTTGACGTAGTCAGCCACCCCCTTGAGGCGCTTGACCATGCGGCCTTCGCCGAGACGGAGCAACTTCGAGAGCACGCTGTATAACCTCTTGCGTCGATGGATGCGTCACGCGTTGGACGTCCCCATCGTACGGGGCGAACCCGGCGCGCCCGGCAACCGTGACGGTGCTCGAGCGCGCCGGATCAGCTCAGGCCAGGCGAATCAACCCGTAGTCGTAGGCGTGGCGTCGGTAGACGACGCAGGGCCGGTCGCTCTCTTTGTCGTGGAACAGGAAGAAGTCGTGGCCGACGAGCTCCATCTCGTAGAGCGCGTCGTCGACCGTCATCGGGGTGGCCGGATGCTCCTTGGTGCGCACGATCCGGCCGGGTTCGTGGTCGTCGAGCGTGTCGGCCGCCGGCGCCGCGGTCTCGGCCGGCCGCGCGAACGCGGCGTCGAGGCGCTCGAGGGCGGTCGCCTCGTGCAGCGACTCCGGCCGCTTGTCGCCGTAGTGGATCTTGCGACGGTCCTTGCTCTTGCGTAGCCGTGCCTCGAGTTTGCTCGCGGCGGATTCGAATGCGGCGTAGAAGCTGTCGGCGCAGGCCTCGCCACGGACGACGGGGCCGCGCCCCTTCGCCGTGATTTCCACGTGCTGACAGTTCTTGCGTTGACGTCGGTTCTTCTCGTGATCGAGTTCGACGTCGAAGAGGTAGATGGTGCGGTCGAATCGTTCCAGGCGTGACAACTTCTCGGCGACGTAGGTGCGGAAGTGGTCGGGAACCTCGACGTTGCGACCGGTCACCACCACCTCGGCGCCGGAGGCCGGGTCGGACGCTCCTGTCGCGTCGGGGTCCATCACCATCGTGTTGTCGGAGTCCACGGAATTTACTGACATGCTTGGCAACTCGACTCTCTCTCGCGGATGCACGTTCATGCGTGCCTGCTGATGAAGAAATCGCGCCGACGGGGCATATCGGGTTGGCGCCGCTCGCCGGTGCAAGGTGTCGACTACTCACCTCCTACCGCTGGCGCGATATCGGCGTCTCGAGTCTGAGCGCCGCCGTGAGCTGTTCACGGATGGTTGGTGTCGAAGGTAGTCGCTGTTCATGTGTTCGTGCCACTGATTCGACCGACCTGTTTTCAGTTCTTCACGGCAGATTGATGTGGGGGTAATGCGGCCGGTCAGGCGTGCGCGACCGCGAGGACGGCGACGACGGCGACCCCGTGTGTTTGCAGGACGCGGACCGACTCCGCGGCGGTGGCGCCGGTGGTGACGATGTCGTCGACCACGACGACGTCGCCGGGGATGTCACCAGGGGTCTTTCGGGTGAGCCGGATGCGGCCGGCGATGTTGGCTTGGCGGGCGGCGCTGGACAGGCCGACCGAGTCCCGGGTGAACGCTGCCAGCCGCAGCGACGGTGCGACGGCGACGCCGGGCAGACCGTCGGCCGCGTGCCTCGCGAGGCGGGTGACGGGGTCGCCGCCGCGGCGTCGGGCCGCGGTACGCCGGGTGGGCGCGGGCACCAAGGTCAGCGGGGTGGTGAGCAGACCCCAGGTCAGCAGGTTGGCCACAGCGACGTGCAGGGCGTCGCCGAGGGGGGCGAGGAGGTCGGTGCGGCCGCGCTCCTTGGCGGCGACGAGCGCATGCCGACGGGCACCGGCGTAGCGGCCGAGGGAGAACACGGGCACGCCGGGATCCAGGCGCGGGGTGACCAGGTGGGGTTCGTCGGGCCGTACCGCCAACTCCTGCGCGCAAGCCGCGCACCACGCGGTCGCGGGCGCTCCGCAGCCGCCGCACTGACGGGGCAGGACGAGGTCGAGCACACCGTCACTATGGCCACCGCCACCGACACCTTCGCGAGATAGCACCCATGGCTGCGATCAACGCCGACCCACAGCCGTGGCTTCTCACTGGCGGCCGAAACTGGTGCGCGGACCCCTACGCCCGGGCCGGTAACTTCTGCTGCGAGACCGGTGGGCCTGCGGGAGAGGCAGGCCCCACCGGTCTACCCCGCAACGATCGAATCCCCCTGCACCCGAACGGCAACCGGCTCGAGCGGCTTCTTCGCGGGGCCGTTGACGACGGCCCCGTCGAGGCTGAACTTGCTGCCGTGACAGGGACAGTCGATGGTGCCGTCGGCGATCTTGTTGACCAGGCATCCGGAGTGCGTGCACACCGCCGAGAAGGCCTTGAAGTCGCCGGCGGTGGGCTGCGTGACGACGGTCTTGCCGACGATCACACCCGAGCCCACCGGCACGTCGGCGGTTGTCGCCAGCGCCTCATCCGTGCCGGCCGAGCCCGACGATCCAGCCGGCTCGGACGACGACGAGCCACCGTCGGAGGAGCTTCCTCCCGAGCAGGCCGCGAGCGCGACCGCGGCCGCCCCGACGCCCGCGCCGGTGAGCACCGCCTTGCGCGTCACCTCTGCGTTGATGTCCATTCCAGCCCCTTTCGTCGGTCGGTCAGCCCGGCAGCACCGGCAGCGTCCCCGCTCCCATGAGCGGACGGACTTCGGTCCAGGTGGGGTCACCTTCGGCGCCCGAACCGGACAGCTGGAGCACGCCGCGCTCGTCGGCGACGTAGACCACCGACGGGTTGGCGGCCACTGTGGTGACCGGCATCAGCAGGTTGCGGCTGGGCCCGTCGGAGTTCACCCCGTCGAGGTTGACGTACGACACGGGGTGTTGCGGGTCGGTGCGGCTGACCACGATGTCGTCGCCGGTGCGCCAGCCGAGCGACACCACCGTGTCACCGAGCCCATACCCGAGCCGGCGCGGATAGGTCAGCGCGTATCCGCCGCCGGGGGTCTGCTCGACGCCGGCGAGGATCACGTGCCGGTCGATGACCATCGCGGCGCGGGTGCCGTCCCGCGAGAGCTGCAGTTCGGTGATGACGCCGGGGAACCGGCCGGACACCAGCGTGGCGTCGACGGGGATGCGGGCGGGTTGGCCGGAGGCGTCCTGGATGACGCGGACGACGTTGATGCCGTCGACGACAACCCAGATCGCGTCGTCGAGCGCCCAGCTGGGCCGGGTCAGGTTGCGTCCGTCCATGGCCTGAGCCGCGTTGCCGCCCAGCGGGCCCACCCACAGCGACGACGACATGTCGGGGGCGCCGGCGCGCAGCGTGACGATCGACGCGACTTCCTGACCGGAGCGCGACAGTGACGCCGCGGTCTGGCCGGGCATGGCACCGAACGAGCCGGGCACCCGCGGGGCACGCTGACCGTCCAGCGACACCAGGAAGCCGCCGACGAGGGCGTGCAGGCCGGCCGCGGCGCCGTCGGCGGCGCCGGGGTCCGTGGCCGCGACGTCGGCGGTGTCCCACCCATCGGCGAACCGGTCGTCGAGCGCGGCGCCGTCGGCGTTGATCACGTACGGCCCGTTGATTCCGGCCCGCGACAGCGTCCAGATCAGTTGCGCGGCAAGCAGTTGCCTGCTGTGCGGATCGGTGGTGGACAGGTTCTCCAGGTCGATGCGCGCGCCGCCGTAACCGCGCCCGACACCCGTCTTGCCGCCGTCGGCGCGAGTCACCGGCCCGCGTAGGCGCAGGGGTGCACCGAGCAGGTTGCGGACCGTCTTCTCCATCTCCGGCCGCGGCCCCGCGATCAGCTTGCTCACCAATTCCGTTGCCAGCTGGTCGGTTTCGGAGACAGCAACGTAACGCGGGTCGGGGACCACGGTCTTGCCGGTCGGGTCGGCGAAGTACAGGGTGCTGCGCTTGTAGGTGGCCTGGAACTGTTGCCAGTCGAGGAACACCCCGTTGGGCAACCGGTCGATGCGCCAGCCGCCGGGGGTCTTGACCAGTTCGATCGGTCCCGGGTCGGGCAGCGCGCCCTCGCCGGTCTCGAAGACTCCCATGTCCGACAGCGAGCCCAGGATGTCGGCGCGCATGTTGACCGACACTCGATCCGGCGTACGGGTTTCGACGAACACCACGTTGTCGATCAGAAGAGCGCTACCGGCGTCGTCCCACCCGCTGGACGCCGATTCGGTGAGGAACTGTCGGGCTGCGAGGTGTCGGCTGGCGGGATCGGCCGTGGCCTTGAGGAATTCGCGCAGCAGCACGTCGGGGTCCATGCCCGGCGTGGGTTTGGGCAGGCTCGGCGGGGCGGGCCGGTCCACGGTGCCGATCGCCTGCGGCGACGACGAGCTCGGCACCCCGGCACAACCGGCGAGTGTGAGCACGAGCGCAGTCAGCAGCGCCGCCAGTGCGCGCGTCACACGGTCTCCCCGGCGGGTTCCCGGCGGCGGGTCGGCACCCCGGCCGGTTCCCCGATGGGTTTGACCGGCAGCGGGCTGCTGGTCACCTTGTGCCCCCGCACCAGCGGCAGCGTCAGCCGGAAGCAGGCGCCCTTGCCCGGTTCGCCCCACGCTTCCAGCCGGCCCTGGTGCAGGCGCGCGTCTTCGATGCTGATGGCCAGACCCAGGCCGGTGCCGCCGGAGCGCCGCACCCGCGACGGGTCGGCCCGCCAGAACCGGCTGAACACCAGCTTCTCCTCGCCGGGCCGCAGGCCGACGCCGTAGTCGCGGACGGTGACCGCGACGGTGTCGGCGTCGGCGGCCATCCGGATGCGCACCGGTTTGCGTTCGGCGTGGTCGATCGCGTTGGCGATCAGGTTGCGCAGGATGCGCTCGACGCGGCGCGCGTCGACCTCGGCGATGATCTCGTCGCCGGGCAGGTCGACCATCATGTCGACGGACGCTTCCTCGGCCAGATGTCCGACGTTGTCGAGTGCACTGCGCACGATCGAGCGCAGGTCGACCGCCTCGACGGCGAGCTCGGCGACACCGGCGTCGTGGCGCGAGATCTCGAGCAGGTCGTTGAGCAGCGATTCGAACCGGTCGAGTTCGTTGACCATCAGTTCGGTGGAGCGGCGCAGCGCGGGGTCGAGTTCCTCGGCGTGGTCGTGGATGAGATCGGCGGCCATGCGCACGGTGGTCAGCGGGGTGCGCAGCTCGTGGCTGACGTCAGAGGTGAAGCGCCGCTGCAGGTTTCCGAACTCTTCGAGTTGGGTGATCTGCCGCTGCAGGCTCTCGGCCATGTCGTTGAACGACACGGCAAGCCGCGCCATGTCGTCTTCGCCGCGCACCGGCATGCGTTCGCTCAGATGGCCTTCGGCGAACCGTTCGGCGATGCGCGACGCCGACCGGACGGGCAGCACGATCTGTCGAGCGACGAGCAGCGCGATCGCGGCGAGCAGGCCCAGCAACACCACGCCGCCGGTGGCCATGGTGCCGCGGACCAGCGCGATGGTCGACTGTTCGTTGTTCAGCGGGAAGATCAGGTACAGCTCGAGATTGGTGACCGCCGCGGTCGACGAGGATGTCGGGCTGCCGATCACCAGTGCCGGACCGGAGAAGCCGTCGGTGTGCACGGTGGCGTACTGGTAGCTGACCTGCCCGGCTTTGACGAAGTCGCGCAACGAGTTCGGGATCTGGTCGATGGGTCCGGCGGCGGTCGCCGCGCGTGGACCGTCCCCGGGGACGATGAGCACCGCGTCGAAGGCGCCGGCCAATCCGGCTCCCGCATCGGCCTTGCGGTCGATCAGGGTGTTGCGGGCCAGTTGCAGGCTGCTGTCGAGCGACCGGGTTTCCTCACCGCCGACGATGCCGCTGACGGTGGTGCGTGCGCGTTCGATCTCCTCGGTCGCCGCACCGACCTTGACCTCGAGGATGCGGTCGGTGATCTGGCTGGTGAGCACGAAACCGAGGACCAGGATGACGGTGAGCGACAACCCGAGCGTCAGCGTGACGACACGCAACTGCAGGGAGCGGCGCCACGCCAGGCTCACGGCGCGGCCCAGCACACCCATACCGCGGATCAGCGGGGCCGACCGCCGGTGGATGCGCCGTCTCGAGCCGAAGATCATGGGCGGCGGATCACGGAGGTCCGGCCTTGTATCCCACTCCTCGAACGGTCAGCACCACCTGCGGGTTCTCCGGATCCTTCTCGACCTTGGCGCGCAGGCGCTGCACATGCACGTTCACCAAACGGGTGTCGGCGGGGTGGCGGTAACCCCACACCTGTTCGAGCAGCACATCACGAGTAAACACCTGGCGCGGTTTCCGTGCCAGCGCCACCAGCAGGTCGAATTCCAGCGGGGTCAGCGAGATCTGCTCCCCCTGCCGGGTCACCTTGTGCGCGGGGACGTCGATGTCGACGTCGGCGATCGAGAGCATCTCGGCCGGTTCGTCCTCGTTGCGCCGCAGACGGGCGCGGACGCGGGCCACCAGCTCCTTGGGCTTGAAAGGCTTCATCACGTAGTCGTCGGCGCCGGACTCCAACCCGAGCACCACGTCGACGGTGTCGGTCTTGGCGGTCAGCATGACGATCGGCACACCGGAATCCGCCCGCAGCACGCGACAGACGTCGATGCCGTTCATGCCGGGCAGCATCAGGTCCAGCAGCACCAGGTCGGGCCGCAGCTCCCGGACCGCAGTGAGCGCCTGGGTGCCGTCCCCGACGACGGCGGTGTCGAAACCCTCGCCGCGCAGCACGATGGTGAGCATCTCAGCCAGCGAAGGGTCGTCGTCGACGACCAGGATCCTTTGCCTCATGGTGTCCATGGTGTCACCGATACGCGATAAACCCCGGTTACCACACGGGCGTTTCGCGCTTCAACCGGGCCGAATGTCAGGCGCAGGTGGCGATGACGTCGCGCTGCTGGCTGATCGACTGCAGGACTTCGTAGCCGATCTGGCGTGCGCTGGCCATGACCGGGTTGCGTTCCAGCCCGGTCGCCGCCGCGTCGTCGCGCAGTGCCCGCCCCAGGGACGGGCTGCCGGCCAACGCGGCCAGCGCCGCGGCGGCCTCGTCATCGGGGAGCTCCGCGTCGCGACCGACCGCGAGTGCCAACACCAGCTGCTTGCGGGAGAATTCGGCGCCGTCGGCGTCTTTGACGACGGGATTGGTCCACCAGTGCTCGAACGGGATGCGCGATCCGCGGTCGATGTGGTCGCCGTCGCGGGTGCGGATCGGCGCGGGCGGATACATCCCGAGCTTCGGGACGAACTCTCCGCAGCGCTGCGATCCGGTGCGGATCTTCATCAGCGTCAGGCACGCCGCCGACGCGGCGGTCTTGGGGTTGACCACACCGGCGGTGTCGACCCAGGTGAACGACCGTCCCACCCCCAGCTCGTCGATCAGGGCGCGCGACGACGCGGTGCCGTGGACCAGGCGACTGATGTGCCGGGCCACGTCGCGGCCTTCGAGCAGGCGCCCCTGATCGAATCGCTGCGCCGCCGTCCTGAGCTCGGCCACGAGCTCGTCGACCCGCGCCAGAGCGTCGGTCTGGATCCGAGAACGAACGACCATCGATTCCCCCTGTCGTGCGCCGCTGTGCGACTCCCCGACCGGAGCGTACGTCGATCGCGCCGTTTCGTCTCGCTAACCGGCTTCGCCGAGCAACCGTTCGGCCAGTGCGGCGGCGTCGACGTCCGGGGGCACCACGGCCCAGGGGCCGCCCCAGGACGCCGCGGCGAGCTCGGCGTAGACGGCGCCCGTGCGGCGCTGCAGTCCGTCGTCACGTTCGTAGGCGTCGCGCGCGCGGTCGGCGTCGGCGGCCTCCCGACTCGCCGCGCGGGCGGCGGCCAGTTCGGTCGGCACGTCGAGCAGCACCTGCACGTGCGGCGCGGGCAGCTCCAGCCGTCCGTACTCCAGCTCGTGCACCCAGGCGACCATGTCCCCGTCGGCGCCCTGGTGCAGGCGGGCCGCGCTGTAGGCGGCGTTGGAGGCGACGTAGCGGTCGAGTATCACCACGGAGTACGCCGTGGTGAGGTGATCGATGTCGGCGCGCGCGCCCGCCCGGTCCATCGCGAAGAGCACCGCCATCGCGTAGACCGACTCGGCCAGGTCGCCGTGCCGACCGTGCAGCGCCTCGGCGGCCAGGTCGGCGGGCACCGACGCTCCGTACCGCGGGAAGGCCAGCTGAGCCACCGAGTGGCCGTTTGCTTCGAACGCTGACCGCAACCCGGCGGTCAGGGTCCGTTTCCCTGCGCCGTCGACGCCTTCGATGACGATGAGCACGAGGTGAGCCTAATCCAGTGCGGCATGGCGGCCGGAGGTGATAGGTATGCACGATGCGGGGTCAGAGCAATGTCGCAACGGTAGCTGGGTGCGCCGTCGCGGCGGGGGTCGGAGCGGCGGCGCTATTGGGATTGGGCTGCGGTGTGGCCGCGGCCGACACCCATACCGACACCGCGACGCACAGCCAGGTGCGCAAAGCCACGGCCGAGAAGCGGGCGGGCAGTGACTCCGCGCCGCGGCTGCGTAGCCGTCTTGCCGAGCGCGCCCGCGAGCGCGAGACCCACACCAAGACGGCGACGGAACGGAAGCGTCTCTTCGCACCGACGAAGCGGGTCGCTGCAGAGTCGACTGACACCGACGAGCCCACCGCCCCCGCAGTCGCCGCGCCGCTGCTGCCGTTGAGCATCGCCACCCGGCGCGAGCGCATCCACGACATCACCGAAGGGCCGCAGACCGTCGTCACCGGTCCCCCGTCGCTGCAGGACAAGCTGATCCTGCGGACGCTGCAGAAGCTGCGCGCCGACGATTCGCCGATCTTCGTCGGGGACGGCGGCAACGTCACCTACACGAGCCCGCCGAAGTGGGTCACCGGCCGGGTCACGGTCACCGAGAGCACGTACAGCGGAATGAAAGTCGTGACGGTGACGCCGAAGCGCAAGCCGACCGGCGAATACGTGTTGGCGTTGCACGGCGGCGGGTTCGTCGCCGAGGCGAACATCATCAACTGGGCCGACTACACCGCGATGGCCCGTCAGACCGGCGCGACCGTGGTGGTGCCGATCTACCCGCTGGCCCCGCCGAAAGGCGACGCGACGGTCGAGGGACTGGTGCCGCCGATGGCGGATTACCTCTCGCTGATGATCGCCGAGCACGGGGCCGAGAACGTGGCGCTGTACGGCGATTCCGCGGGCGGCACGTACGCGATGCTCGTGGCCCAGGAGCTTGTGCGCCGCTGCCGGGCCGACGCGCAGTGCGATCCCGACGAGGATCAGCCGTCGCGGATGGTGCTGATCTCCCCGGTCCTGCATCTGACGCTGTCGGGGCCGATCGTCGACGACATCAACGATCCGATCATCCCGCCCCGCACCCCGCCGGCACCCGGCGACGGCCTGAATCCTGATGACCCGCACATCAATCCGATCATGGTCGACGATCTGACCGGGTTGCCGCCGACTGCGATCTACGTCGGCACCGTGGAACGGCCCTACCCCGGCGACCTGATGTTCCGCGACAAGCTGCTCGCCCAGGATGCCGATGCGAACTTCACGGTGGTGATCGGCGACGGGCAGATGCACGACTGGGCGCTCGGCGGCATTTTCGTCAATTCTCAAGCGCGCAAATGGCGTTCGACCATCTACCAGCAGCTGGGACTGGTCTAGCGTTCGCGGCAACGGTGCTGTTCACGTAGTGGACACATCGGCGTCGTCTCACGATGTTAGGCCTTGATGCATGCGCGTTCTTGCCGGAGTGATCGCGGGACTGATGCTGGCCGGATTCATCGGGTCCGCGCCGAGCGCCTCGGCGGCAGCCGACTTCGATCTGCAGGCTCACCGCGGCGGCCGCGGTGAAACCACCGAGGAGTCGCTCCGGGCCTTCGCCAAGGCGATCGAACTGGGCGTCAGCACGCTGGAACTCGACATCGTGCTGTCTCGGGACGGTCAGCCGATGGTCTGGCACGACCCCGTGATCCAAGCGGACAAATGCTCCGACACCGCGCCCGCCTCGCCAGGAGATCGTCAGTACCCCTATGTCGGCAAGGCGGTGCGGCAGTTGACAGCCGCTCAACTGCACACCCTGGACTGCGGGAAGCTGCTGCCCGCCTTCCCCCAGGCCGAGGTGGTGGCGGGCAACAAGATCGCGACGCTGCCCGAGGTGTTCGCACTCGCGGACCGCTACCGAGCCCCTGTCCGCTACAACATCGAGACCAAGATCGAAGCCGACAAGCCGGAGATGTCCGCGTCGCCAGAACAGTTCGTCGACGTCGTCCTCGCGTCGGTGCGGGCAGCAGGCAAACAGGACCTGGTCGAGATACAGAGCTTCGACTGGCGCACCCTGCCGCTGGTTCGGACCGCCGCGCCGTCGATCCCGCGCGTGGCCCTGTGGGACGAGACGACGTTCGTGCCCGGGTCGGTGTGGCTGAACGGCATCGACCCCGCCGTGGTCGCTGATCCGATCGTCGCGGCGACGATGGTGGGCGCGGACATCCTGTCCCCGGGTTATTCGGTGCCCTACGGCCAGGTTCCCGGCGACCCAGGTTTCGCGCTGGTCGCCGACGCGGAATTCATCTCGCGCGCACACGGTCTCGGTGTGAAGGTCATCCCCTGGACGATCAACGACCCCGGCGCGATGCGGGCTCAGATCGCTGCGGGCGCCGACGGGATCATCACCGATTACCCGACGCGTCTGCGTTCCGTGATGGCGGAACTGGGCATGCCGCTGCCGCCGGCCTACCGTCCGACATGACCGGCTCCGGCGACATCCCCGACACCGGCATTCCGGCGGCGCAGGCCGCCGAGATGACCATGGCCGAACAGTACGAGTGGCACCAGCGATACTTGCGGCGACACCGCGTGTCGCGCAGGAACTTCCTGCGCGGATCGGCAGCGCTCGCCGCTGTCGGCGTCGCCGGCGTGTCACCGTTCAGCCGACTCGCCTATGCCCAGGATGCGCCGCTGACGGTGGCCAACCGTCGCGTCGGTTACGGCGCCGACGCGTCCAGCCAGCTGCGCCTGGCCGCGCAGCTTTCGCGCAACCCCGCCGGCACCAGGGTGTTCGTCGACCACGGCCCCACACAAGCCCTGGGTGCGACAGTCGAGGCGGAGGTCCGCAATCTGGTGACCCAGATCCCGGACAGCAGCGGCGGGGTGTTGGCCGCTGAACAGTTCTATGTCCATGCTCCCCTCGACGGGCTCGCCGGGCACAGTCGGCACTTCTATCGCTGGCGGACGGAGGACGGATTCGTCACCGATGTCCGATCGTCCGGAACGGCCATGCCGAACGCGCGGAATGCGCTGTCGCCGTTCCGGTTCACGATGATGGGCGATCAGGGGACCGACACCACACCGCTGCTCCCGGCCGGTCTGGCTCGCGGCGACTACGACGACAGCTACTACAAACCTGACAACGATCCGACGGTGCCTCACACCGAGAACGTGCTGAACCAGATCGTCGCGTCCGGTCCGGAGTTCCACGTTCTCGCCGGCGACATCGCATACGCGGATCCGTCAGGGTTGGGCAAGCCACCGACGTTCGTGCCCTCGGGAGGCGCGCTTGCGACGGGCTTCGACAAGTTCAATCCCTACGTCTGGGACGTGTACCTGAACTCGATCGAACGCAGCGCCTCGACAACGCCGTGGATGTTCGCGACCGGCAATCACGACATGGAAGCTGCGTATCCCGTGCACGGCTACGGCGGTCATCTCGCGCGCCTCGATTTCCCCGGCAACGGGCCGGCAGCCTGCCCGTCGGTCTACTCGTTCGTCTACGGCAACGTAGCGATCCTCTCGCTGGATGCCAACGATGTGTCCTACGAGATCACCGCCAACACCGGCTACTCCGACGGATCTCAAACGCGTTGGGTCGCAGACACGTTGGCAGGGCATCGAGCCAATCCGGGCATCGATTTCATCGTGTGCTTCTTTCATCACTGCGCCTACTCGACGGTGCAGGCGCATGCCAGTGACGGTGGGGTGCGTGACGCGTGGGCCGACCTGTTCGACCGGTACCGCGTGGACGTCGTGCTGCAGGCGCACAATCACGCCTTCGAACGGTCCGATCCGATTCGGAACGGCGCACCGACAAGGGTGGCCGCCGACCACGCGATCGTCTATCCCGACGCCGACGGCACGGTGTACTACACGGTGGGGTCAGCCGGTCGGCCTCGCTACACGTTCCAGCCCGGCGAGCAGGAGAGCTACCGCGGGCACGAGGCCGCCGACACCGTTGTGCCGAACAGTTATGTGTGGGGTCCCGATGGCGTGCAGCAGCAGGAATCAGTGGCGTGGTCACGGGTGAGGTTCCTCAACTACGCGTTCATCCGTGTCGATGTGCGACCCGGGGTCTTCGTCAGCGAGATGGACGTCGTCGCGGTGGACGAGTACGGGCGTGAATTCGACATGCTGACGTTTCGGCGCCCGGTGCGGCAGGCTGTCTGACGACTGCTAGCCGAGGTCGAAGGACTGCAGCACGACGGTGTCGCGGGGCGGGTCGAGGAACACCCGCGTACTCATCCGCCCCGGTGAGAACGCCATGTTGAGCTCCACCCCGGTGCGGAACGGTCCGGGTGGCACGTCGTCCTCGAGCACCTTCTGCACCGCGGGACGGTGCGTGGTCGGCTCGGAAACATGCTGTCGCAGAAGCGTATCCATGGTCGGCGGGGTCACCGTCACGACGGCGTCGATCCACACCGCCCCGGCGGCGTTGTTCCAGCGGATCCACGACGCCGAGACCGGAGTGCCCAGCGGGGGAAAAGTGCGGGCGAGTTCGTCGGTGTCGTGCCGGACGTCGAACGCGGGCCGCGTCGGGGACGGCTCGGCCGTCTCGGACGTCTGTTGACAGCCGGTCAGCAGCAGGCACGCGGCAACGAAAAGGGCGCGCACAACGACACTGAGTGTCGCTGCGCGCGCCCGATCCGTCATGTCAGTAGCGGTAGTGCTCCGGCTTGTACGGGCCTTCGACGTCGACGCCGATGTACTCGGCCTGATCCTTCGTCAGCTTGGTCAGCGTGCCGCCGAGCGCTTCGACGTGGATCTTGGCGACCTTCTCGTCGAGGTGCTTGGCCAGGCGGTAGACCTCGTTGTCGTACTCGTCGTTCTTGGTCCACAGCTCGATCTGGGCGATGACCTGGTTGGAGAAGCTGTTGCTCATCACGAACGACGGGTGGCCGGTCGCGTTGCCGAGGTTGAGCAGGCGGCCCTCGCTCAGCACGATGATCGACTTGCCCGACTCACCGAAGGTCCATTCGTCGACCTGCGGCTTGATGTTGATGCGGGTCGCACCGGAACGCTCCAGGGCAGCCATGTCGATCTCGTTGTCGAAGTGGCCGATGTTGCCCAGGATGGCGTGGTCCTTCATCGCCTTCATGTGCTCGAGGGTGATGATGTCCTTGTTGCCGGTCGAGGTGATGACGATGTCGGCGTTACCGATGGCCTGCTCGACGGTGACGACGTCGTAGCCGTCCATCAGCGCCTGCAGCGCGTTGATCGGGTCGATCTCGGTGACCTGGACACGCGCGCCCTGGCCGGCCAGCGACTCGGCGCAGCCCTTGCCGACGTCGCCGTAGCCGCAGATCAGCACCTTCTTGCCGCCGATCAGCGCGTCGGTGCCGCGGTTGATGCCGTCGACCAGCGAGTGGCGGGTGCCGTACTTGTTGTCGAACTTGCTCTTGGTGACCGAGTCGTTGACGTTGATGGCCGGGAACGCCAGCTCGCCGGCGGCGGCGAACTGGTAGAGGCGCAGCACGCCGGTGGTGGTCTCCTCGGTGACACCCTTGACCGACTCGGCGATCGCGGTCCACTTGCCCTTGTCGGTCTCGAACCGCGAACGCAGCAGGTTCAGGAACACCTTGTACTCGGCGGAGTCGTCCTCTTCGGCGGGCGGAACCACGCCGGCCTTCTCGAACTGCGCGCCACGCAGCACCAGCATGGTGGCGTCACCGCCGTCGTCGAGGATCATGTTCGCCGGCTCGCCTTCCCAGGTGAGCATCTGCTCGGCGGCCCACCAGTACTCCTCGAGCGTCTCGCCCTTCCACGCGAACACCGGGGTGCCCTGCGGCTCCTCGGGGGTGCCGTGGGGGCCGACGACGATGGCGGCGGCGGCGTGGTCCTGGGTGGAGAAGATGTTGCAGCTGGCCCAGCGCACCTCGGCGCCCAGGCTGGTCAGCGTCTCGATCAGCACGGCGGTCTGAACGGTCATGTGCAGCGAGCCGGAGATCCGCGCGCCCTTGAGCGGCTGGACGTCGGCGTATTCGCGGCGCAGCGCCATCAGGCCGGGCATCTCGTGCTCGGCGAGCCGGATCTCCTTGCGGCCGAACTCGGCCAGCGAGAGGTCGGCGACCTTGAAGTCGATGCCGTTGCGGACATCTGCGGTCAGTGTCGGTGCAGTCATGTAGAGCCCCTTTGATTCGTCTTTTGCCTCGAGAGCGCACCGTCGTGCGCGGGCGACACACTCGGCCTGCGGGCTCGCGGGACAGGCGCTCAGTCCGAACACGCGGACGCACACTGCCAGCCGAGAGGTATCCACAACACCCTAGCGGGCGGCACAGGCGGTCTCCAATTCGCCCGTCCCTGACGTCATGTTTGGTCACGGTTGCGGCCGGGGTACACCGCGGCGCCGACATTCGGCCGCAGTAGGAGGTCAGTGGGCGGTGGACGAGCGGGCATCGACGATCGGCCGACGCTCTTTGATCGCCTTGGCCGCGCTGAACTTCTTCCTCGCCGACGCCCGCGACGGGCTCGGCCCGTTCCTGGACGCGTTCCTCGCCACGCGCGGCTGGTCGCCGTTCGCACTCGGCGCGATCGCGACCGTCGGCGGCCTGATCGGGTTGGCGGTGACGCCGGCGTTCGGGGCGCTGGTGGACGGCACCCGGTACAAGCGGGCGTTGGTCGCGGTACCGGTGGTGGTGGTGACCGCGGTCGGGCTGGCCACGCTGGTGGCGCCGACGCCGGCGATCGTGTGGATCGGTCAGGTGGGCACTGCGGTGGTCGGCGCAGTGATCGGGCCGGCACTGACGGGGCTGACCCTCGGTCTGATCGGGCCGCGGCTGTTCGGTCGGCAGATCGCTCGTAACGAGTTCTGGAACCACGCAGGCAACGTGGCCTCGCTGGCCGCGGTGTTCGTCTTCGTGTCGCTCTACGGCGAGCACGCGATCATCACGCTGATGATCGTGACCGCGATCGGCGCGGTGGTGGCGGCGGTGGCCATCGATCCGGCCCGCATCGATCACGACGCGGCGCGCGGCCTCGAGGACGCCGACGGTCGTGCGACGCCGTCGGGGTTCCGCGTGCTGGTGAGGACGCCGGGTCTGCTGCTGCTGGCCGTCGTGCTGCTGATGTTCCACTTCGGCAACGCGCCGATGAGCAGGCTGGTGGCTCAGGATTTCGCGATCGAGCTCGGGACGCCGTTTCGCACCACCGCGATCATCACGGGGGTGTCGCAGGTCGCGATGATCGCCGTCGCGGTGCTCGCGCCGCTGATGATCCGGCGGTTCGGGCTGGCGGCGGTGCTGCTGGTGGCGCTGTGCGCGCTGCCGGTGCGCGGGCTCATCGCGGGCACCAATTCGGGCTTCTGGACGATCTTTCCGGTGCAGACGCTCGACGGGGTGGGCGCGGGCCTGATCGGTATCGCGACGCCGATCGCGGTCGAACGCCTACTCGCCGGGTCGGGGCGCTTCAACGTCGGGCTCGCCGCGGTGATGACCATGCAGGGCGTGGGTGCGTCGCTGTCCAACGTCGTGGCCGGATCGGTGGTGAGCGCCTACGGCTACCAGGCGTCGCACCTGCTCAGCGCCGCTGTCGCGGTCGTCGCGGTGGGGATCTTCGTGCGGTTCCGGCGCGTCATCGCACCGGAGCGCTCGGGCCCTGTCGCTACCGCGGTTCGATGACGCCGTAGCGCTCGGCGAACGGCGTCATCAATCGGGCCAGGTCGCGCGCCACATCTCCCCCGCCAGCGGGAGGTGCCCCCAGGTCGGCTTCGGGCGGCATCGAGATGTAGCTCATCGCGAGCCGGACGATGGCGCGGGCCAGCACGCCCGCGTCCTCCGCGCTGCAGCGCACCCAGCTGGTCATGAACAGCTCGGTCAGCCGAGTCGAGCAGTGCGTGATGATCGGCGCGCTGTCGGTCGTGATGATCTGCAGCAGATCGGGTTTCGAGGTGCCGGTCAGCAGGGAGATGACCAGCGGATCGGCGGCCGACTCGACGAAGAAGTCGCGGAAACCCTGCAGGAACGCGGCGTACACGTCGCCGACGTTGGCGCCGATCGCGTTCTGAATCTGGCCGACGAGCCGGTCGGAGAGTCGCAGCGCATAGCCCTGGGCCAGGCCCTGGCGGGAGCCGAACTCGTTGTAGATCGTCTGCCGGCTGATGCCGGCGGCCTTGGCGACGTCGGACAGCGTGATGGCCGACCAGTCGCGGGTGAGCAGCAGGTCACGCATCCCGTCGAGGATGGAGTCGCGCAGCAGTACGCGCGACGCCTCGGCGTAGCTGATGCGCTTGTCGGCCGGACTGCTCACACGCGCGACTGTATCGGTCGCCCCGGTCCCGCGAGCGCGCGTGTCTGCACGCTCGTGGCCGGTGTGTCGCGCGCCGGAGCGCACGCTCACCGGCCACGAAGGTGCGTTCACGGCCGCGAAACCTCCACCATGTCGAAGTCGGACTTGGCTGCGCCGCAATCCGGGCAGCTCCAGTCGTCGGGAATGTCGTCCCAGCGGGTGCCCGGGGCGATGCCGTCCTCGGGCCAGCCCTTGGCTTCGTCGTACTCGAAGCCGCATTGCACGCACACGTAGAGCTTGTAGTCGGTCACTGGTTCACTCCCATCGGTTCGAAATCGATCTTCTCGCGCACCGCACAGTCGGGGCAGGCCCAGTCGTCGGGAATGTCGTCCCACGCGGTGCCGGCCGGAAACCCCTCGCGCGGAGCACCTTTGGCTTCGTCGTAGACGTAGTCGCAACCCGGGCAGCGGTAGGTGCTCATGCGGCGGGCACCCCGTAGTGGGCCCGCATCCGCGGATGGACGTTGGCACGCGAGACGTCGCCGTCGTAGTGGGAGATCACACGGTGGTCCATCACTTTTCGCCACAACGGCGGGAAGTAGGTGAGCGCGATCATCGATGCGTAGCCACTGGGCAGGTTCGGCGCGTCGGCCATGCTGCGCAGCGTCTGGTAACGCCGCGTCGGATTGGCGTGATGGTCGCTGTGGCGCTGCAGGTGGTAGAGGAACAGGTTGGTCACGATGTGGTCGGAGTTCCAGCTGTGCACCGGGGCGCACCGCTCGTAGCGGCCGTTCGCGTTCTTCTGCCGCAGCAGCCCGTAATGCTCGAGGTAGTTGACGGTCTCGAGCAGCGTGAAGCCGAAGACTGCCGAGATCACGATGAACGGGATCAGCCCGACGCCGAACACCGCGATCAGGATGCCGTAGAGCACCACCGACATCGCCCACGCGTTGAGCACGTCGTTGGACCAGTGCCACTTCGACTTGCCGGCCCGCTCCAGACGCTTGGCCTCCAGTTTCCATGCCGAGCGCAGGCTGCCGAAGATGCTGCGCGGCAGGAACTCCCAGAACGTCTCACCCAGGCGGGCCGACGCCGGATCTTCCGGTGTCGCGACGCGGACGTGATGGCCGCGGTTGTGCTCAATGTAGAAGTGGCCGTAGCAGGTCTGCGCCAGCGTGATCTTCGAGAGCCACCGCTCGAGCGAATCCTTCTTGTGGCCCATCTCGTGGGCGGTGTTGATGCCGACGCCGCCGAGCACGCCCACCGACAGTGCCAGTCCGATCTTCGCCGGCCACGGCAACCCGCCGTCGAAGCCGAGCCAGCTCAGGTCGGAGGCGGTGAACAGATAGGCGCCCAGAATCACGCTGGCGTACTGGAACGGGATGTAGACGTAGGTGCAGTAGCGGTAGTACTTGTCGTTCTCCAGCCGCTCCATCACCTCATCGGGCGGATTCTGACCGTCGGGCCCGAACTTCAGGTCCAGGGCGGGCAGCAGGATGTAGAGCAGGATCGGGCCGATCCACAGCGGAATCTGCGCCGCGCCGTGCCAGCCCCACTGGTTGAGGGCCCACACCAGCGGCAGCATGACGAACAGCGCCGTCGGCGCGATCAACCCCATCAGCCACAGGTAGCGCTTCTTGTCGCGCCACTCCCCCAATTCCGGGCTCTGGGAGCTTCCGTTCAGTTCCTGTGTGGTCACCCGAGTGCCTCCTCGCTGTGAGTGCGATCACCTGTCGAATTTGACTATAGAGCCATTTTTGTCACCCGTCTAGACACGAAACCCACTTTTGTAAAGATCACCCCGTTCCGCGAGCGCGCGTGTCTGCACACAGTCGCCCCGCGTGTCGTATGCGGGAGCGCGCGCTCGAGCCCGCCGAGCGCACACGAAATGCCAGAGACCACGGCGCGCCGACGTACAAACGCGCGCGCTCGCGGAACAGCGCCCGCTCGCGGAACGAAGGAGTCAGCCCCGGCGGGCGACCAGTGAGTGGCGCCGGCCGTAGAGGAAGTACACGACCACGCCGACAGCCATCCAGATCAGGAACCGGATCCACGTCAACCCGGTCAGGTTCAGCATCAACCACACGCACGCGATGATCGACAGCACCGGCAGCACCGGCACCCACGGCGTCGTGAACCCGCGCTTGAGGTCGGGCCGCGTCCGCCGCAGCACCAGCACCCCGGCCGACACCAGCACAAAGGCGAACAGCGTGCCGATGTTCACCATCTCTTCGAGCTTGCCGATCGGGAACACGGTCGCGGTGACCGCGACGACGGCGCCGACCAGCAGCGTGATCCGCACCGGCGTGCCGTGCTTGCCGGTCTTGGCCAGGCCGCGCGGCAGCAGGCCGTCGCGCGACATCGCGAACAGCACCCGCGTCTGACCCAACACCAGCACGATCACCACGGTCGTCAGCCCGGCCAGCGCCCCGATCGAGATCACTTTGGCCGCCCAGTCCACGCCGTTCAGCGCGAACGCCGTGGCCAGGTTCTGCGTATCGGCGTCACGCAGCTGCTTGTAGCTGACCATGCCGGACACCACGACGGTGACCGCGACGTACAGCACGGTCACGATGCCCAGCGAGGCAAGGATGCCGCGCGGCACGTCGCGCTGCGGATTCCTGGTCTCTTCGGCGGTGGTCGCGACGATGTCGAAGCCGATGAACGCGAAGAACACGATCGAGGCCCCGGCCAGCAACCCGTACCAGCCGTAATGGCTGCCCTCGGCGCCGGTCAGCAGTGAGAACAGGGATTGCTCGGTGCCCGAACCGCCCTCGCCGGCTTCGGCGGGCGGGATGAACGGCGTGTAGTTCTGGGTCTTGATGTAGAACGCGCCGACGATGACGACCAGCAGCACCACGCCGACCTTCACCGCGGTGATCGCAAGGCTGACGCCGGCCGAGAGCTTCGTGCCGTAGGCGAGGATCGCGGTGACGAAGCCGATGATCAGCAGAGCCCCCCAATCCACCTCCAGCCCACCGACGTTCGCGACGCCGCCCCCGAAGCCGAAGACCGTGCCCAGGTAGCTCGACCAGCCCTTTGCGACCACGGCCGCGGCCACCGCGAACTCGAGGATCAGGTCCCAGCCGATGATCCACGCGACGAACTCCCCGAACGTCGCGTAGGAGAACGTGTAGGCGCTACCCGCCACCGGCACGGTCGACGCGAATTCGGCGTAGCACAACGCGGCGAGCCCGCACGCGATCGCGGCGATGATGAACGAGATCGAGATCGCCGGGCCGGTCAGGTTGGCCGCGGTGGACGCGGTGATCGTGAAGATGCCGGCACCGATCACCACCGAGACACCGAAGACGGTGAGATCCCACCAGGTCAGGTCCTTGCGGAGCCGGGTGTCGGGCTCGTCCGTGTCGGCGATCGACTGTTCCACCGACTTGGTACGCCGCTTGTTCGTGGCCCGTTCCGCCGACTCCTGCGTCATCAACGTCCTCGTTTCGTCATCGCTTCTGCGGGAATGTACCCACAACCCCTCTTAAAATGACCCTCAATGGCACCTCTCATGACACGAACCCATGCGATCGTCATCGGCGCCAGCCTCGGCGGGCTGTGCGCGGCGAAGGTGCTCTCCGAGACATTCGAGCGAGTCACCCTCATCGAGCGCGACGATCTTCCCGACGGGCCGGCCAATCGACCGGCGGTTCCGCAGGGCCGCCACGTGCATCTGCTCATGGCTCGTGGCGCCAAGGAGTTCGAAGCACTGTTCCCGGGACTGCTCGACGACATGGTCGCCGCGGGCGTGCCGATCCTGGAGAACCGGCCGGACTGCATCCACTTCGGCGCGGCCGGCCACGTCCTGGGCACGCAGCACCGGCTGCAGAACGAGTTCACCGCGTATGTGCCGAGCCGGCCGCACCTGGAGTGGCAGATCCGCCGGCGCGTGCTGGATCTGCCCAACGTCACGTTGGTCAACGACAGTGTCGACGAACCCGTGTTCGACGGGCGTCGTGTCACCGGTGTGACGGTGGCAGGCGAGACCATCGACGCCGATCTGGTGGTCGACGCCACCGGACGGGGCACCCGCTTGCCAGTGTGGTTGGAACAGTGGGGTTTCGACCGACCAGCCGAGGACACCGTCGACGTGGGCATCGGCTATGCCACCCACCAGGTGCGCATCCCCGAGGGTCTCATCGCTGAGAAGGTCGTGGTCGCCGGCGCATCGCGAGAGCAGCCGCTGGGCCTGGGCATGCTGTACTACGAGGACGGCACCTGGGGGCTGACCACGTTCGGGATCGCAAAGGTGCCGCCGCCGAAGGATTTCGAGGGCATGTGCGAGCTCGCCGACGAGATCCTGCCGGCACACGTCAGCGCCGCGTTGCGCCAGGGCGAGCCGATCGGCGAGCCCGCGTTTCACAAGTACCCGACCAGCCGGTGGCGACGCTACGACAAACTCGACCGTTTTCCCGAGGGCATTCTGCCGTTCGGCGATGCGGTGGCGAGCTTCAATCCGACGTTCGGTCAGGGCATGACGATGACGTCGCTGCAGGCGGGTCACCTCCAGCGCGCGCTCGACGAACCCGGTGACAGTCTGGGGCTGACGTTTGCGAAGGCGACGACGAAGACGACGTGGCCGGTGTGGACGATGAACGCGATCGGTGATCTGGTACTACACCGGGCAGAGGGTCCGATGCCGTGGTGGTACCGCCCGGTCGGATCGCTGTTCGACCAGTTCCTCGGGGCGGCGGAGACGGATCCTGTTCTGGCCGAATGGTTTCTGCGCCGGTTCAGCCTGCTCGACACTCTCTACATGGTGCCGTCGGCGAAGCTGGTGGGCCGCACCGTGCGTCACAACATGCGGTTGTGGGCCGCTGAGAAGAAGGCTAGAGGCCGACGGTCACGCGAAACAGTCGCGTCGGCTCCTGCGACATCAGCCTGATCGGCCCGTCGTCGGCCCCCACCCATGCCGCCGCGCCGCGCTGCAGCGTCACCGCGGACGACTTCGCGTGCACCGTCGCCGACCCCTGCGTGCACAGCAGGATCTGGGGCCCGTCGTGGCGGGTGGGTGCGTCGATCTCGTGTCCGAGCTGCTCGCCGTCGAGGGCGAGCACGGACACCGCGAATTCCGGTGCGGGCGTGGGGTAGACCAGCTCGGCGCCGTCGCGGACCGGATCGGGTGAGACGACGATGTCGACGGCGGGGGTGAAATCGAGAACCCGCAACAGCTCGGGAACGTCGACGTGTTTGGGCGTCAGCCCGCCACGAAGAACATTGTCGGAGTTGGCCATCACCTCGACACCGACCCCCTGCAGGTAGGCGTGCAGGTTGCCGGCGGGCAGGTAGATCGCCTCACCGGGTTGCAGCGAGAGCCGGTTCAGCAGCATCGACGCGAGCACGCCCGCGTCACCGGGGTAGCGCTCGCCGAGCTCCAGCACGGTCTTGGCTTGCCGCTCGAATTCCTGTGCGCCCGAACGCAGGTAGTTGATCGCGCCGTCGAGCACCGCGGGCACGAGGACGTCGAGATCGGGTTGCGGGAACGTGATCCATGTCGTGAACAAAGCGCGCAGGCCGTCGGCGTCGGACTGGCCGGACAGCAGGTTGATGAACGGGTCGAGCTCGGCGACGCCGAGGGCGCGCATCAACATCACCGATTGGGCGGCCGGAGCGAAACCGGCCAGCGCCTCGAACGGGCTGAGCGCGACGATGATCTCGGGTTTGTGGCTGCGGTCCCGGTAGTTGCGGGTCGGCGCGTTGACGGGGATCCCCATCCGCTCCTCGCGGGCGAAGCCCTCGATCGCCTGCTCGGTGCTGGGGTGCGCTTGCAGCGACAGCGGTTCGTCGGCGGCGAGCACCTTGACCAGGAAGGGCAGCGAGTCACCGAACCGACCCCGAACCACCTGTCCCAGTTCGCCTTCGGGATCGGCACGCAGCGCGTCGAGCAGCGAGCGGTCGCCGTCCTCGGTCTGCAGGTGCGCCGGGTCACCGGGATGGGCACCGAACCACAGTTCGGCTTCGGGATGCGGGGTGGGGCTGGGCGCCCCGGTGAATTCGGCTATCGCGGTCCGCGAACCCCACGCATAGGTCCGCACTGCGCCCCTGAGCAGATGCACTCGCCTCAACCTCGAATCAGACGCTGGTAGACGGCCGCCATCTCCAGGCGGACCGCCAGCAGCGCCAGTTGTTGCTCGGGTCGGCTGGTACCGGGCATCGTTGTTGAGCCCGGCCCCTCCTCTCCGACTCCCCCGAGTTCCGGTACGTCGTTCGCATTGAGCACGGAGACGTCGTCAAAACCACGCAGCCGCGCCGAGACGGCAGGCCGATCCTCATCCGAGGTCAGCACGATCGTGCGCGCGCGGTTCGGCAGCGGCCCGTCGAGTTCCTCGTCGTGGAAGATGGACACCTCACCACGGTCGCGTCCCCACCCTGAGCCCAGCGCCACCAGCACGTCGGCCAGCCCCACGCCGGCCACGGTCTGCTGCGCCACCCGCAGCATCACGGTGCAGGCGTGCCGGGCGAGCGTCAGCGTGGCGGGAGTGTCACCGGCGAACACGACGTCGCGGTCGAGCATGCGCTGGGTCAACTCTTTGGCCGGGTTGGTGAAAAGCTCACGCGCAGCACTGTTTCGGAAAGCCTCGGCGTCCAGGTCGTCGGCCAGGGCGGCGAGGTCGACGCGGACACCGGGGGCGACGACCTCGAGCGCGGCCAGCCCGGCGGCGAGGTAGCGGGCCAACGTGAAATCGTCGGGCACCGGCAACCGCGGCGGCAGCGCCACCGAGCGTCCGGCCGTCGCGTCGCGCAGCGGCCCTTCGTAGGGGGCGACGACGATGACGCGGGCGCCGCGGCGCACCCCGGTCGCGGCGGCGGTCACCAGCGCAGGGTCGGCTGGATCGTCGCCGGCGACGATCAGGACGTCGAGGGCACCGATCCACGGCGGCGCCTCGGTGGCGATGACCATCGGCGCGGGCAGGGAGCCGCCGAGCACGGCAGCGAGCATCGAGCCTGCGGTGGAGGCTGTTCCGCGGCCGGCGACCCAGACCACGGTGCGCGGCGGCGCATCGGAGCGCACGGAGTCGAGGTCGCCTTCGGAGAGCGCCGACGCGGTGGCACGCACCTGCGCACCGGCCATGGACGCAGCACGCAGCAGCCCGTGCCGATCCGCGGCCAGCAGGCCGTCGGTGTCGTCGAGGTCGACCACCGCGGTGGCCGTCACGTGAGCTCCCCGGCTCCCTTGGTGATCAGCGCACCGATCTCGTCGACCAGTGCCGCCACCTCCTCGGGGGTGCGGGCCTCGGCGTTGAGCCGCAGCAGCGGCTCGGTGTTCGACATGCGCAGGTTGAACCAGCTGCCGTCGCCGAGGTCGACGGTGACGCCGTCGAGGTGGTCCATGGCGTGCACCCGGGAACCGAACGCCGCCAGGACCGAGTCGACGACGGCGGGGGCGTCGGTGACGGTGTAGTTGATCTCGCCGGACGATTCATAGCGCTCGTAGTCGGCCATGATCTCCGACAGCGGTCGGTCCTGCTCACCGAGCGCCGCGAGCACGTGCAGCGCGGCGAGCATGCCGGAGTCCGCGCCCCAGAAGTCGCGGAAGTAGTAGTGCGCGGAGTGCTCGCCCCCGAAGATCGCGCCGGTCTCGGCCATCAGCGCCTTGATGTAGGAGTGTCCGACGCGCGAGCGCACCGGTGTGCCGCCGCGCTCGGTGACCAGCTCGGGCACGGCGCGGGAGGTGATCAGGTTGTGGATGACGGTCGCGCCGATCTCGCGAGTCAACTCGCGGGCGGCGACCAGCGCGGTGACCGCCGACGGGGACACGGCCTGGCCGCGTTCGTCGACGACGAAGCAGCGGTCGGCGTCGCCGTCGAACGCCAGCCCGATGTCGGCTCCGGTTTCGAGCACGAAGCTCTGCAGGTCGACGAGGTTGGCCGGGTCCAGCGGGTTCGCCTCGTGGTTGGGGAAGGTGCCGTCGAGCTCGAAGTACAGCGGTGACAGCGTGATCGACGCGATCGGGCCCAGCACGCCGGGGGTGGTGTGGCCGGCCATGCCGTTGCCGGCGTCGACGGCGACCTTGAGCGGACGCAGCCCACTCACGTCGACCAGGGAGCGCAGGAAGTCGCCGTAGTCGGCGAGCACATCACGGTCGGACGCGGTGCCGCGCGGACCGTCGTGGTCGGGCACGCCGGCGATCACCTCGTCGCTGATGGCGGTGAGCCCCGTGTCCTTGCCGACGGGTTTGGCGCCGGCGCGGCACAGCTTGATGCCGTTGTAGGCGGCCGGGTTGTGGCTGGCGGTGAACATAGCCCCGGGGCAGTCCATCAGCCCGGAGGCGAAGTAGAGCTGGTCGGTCGAGGCCAGACCGATGCGGACGACGTCGAGTCCCTGCGCCATCACGCCCTCGGCGAACGCGGCGGAGAGCATGGGCGAACTCTCCCGCATGTCGTGGCCGATGACGATCTGGGTCGCTCCGTCGCGCACCAGTCGAGCGAACGCGGCGCCCACCTCGGCGACGAATTGCTCGTCGATCTGCTCGCCCACGAGTCCGCGCACGTCGTAGGCCTTGATGACGCGCTGTACCGCCTCGGCGGGCCGGGACATGTGGGCTCCTCACGCTGACGTGCTGACCAGTGCTGCCAGCCTAGCCGTCGGAAACCGCGCGCACGGCCGCCACGGTGATTCAGTCCGGCGGGTCCGGCAGTACCCGTAGATGCCCGCGTCGACGCCCGGTGGGCTCGGGGCGACGCACGGGCGGTGCCATCAGCGCGCCGCTCTGGGTGCCGGTGACGGGGTCTGTGAATCCGGTGAAGCCGGCAACAGGTCCGGCCGGCGCTTCCCGGCCTTCGCGTACCGCGTCGGCAAGCGCCACGAGGTCGTCGTCGTCGGGATGGGACGGCAGTGGACCGGCGTGGCGAACCAGTTCCCAACCGCGGGGGGCGGTGATGCGCCCGGCGTGCATGACGCACAGATCCCAGGAATGCGGCTCGGAGACGGTGGCCAGGGGGCCGACGACGGCGGTGGAGTCCGAGTAGACGAACGTGAGCGTCGCGACCGCGTAGTGCGGGCAGCCTGGACGGCAGCAGCGACGGGGAACATTCACGAACGGAAGGTTATCGTCTGTGTTCGTCCGTGCCGCGGCGGACACGCGAGCCGCGGGGGGCCCGAAGCCCAACCGTTACGATCTTTTTCGTGACCGGGCGCAATCATCGAGGGTCCCGGCGTGGCCGTGGGATGCGGGGACCGCTGCTGCCGCCCACCGTTCCGGGCTGGCGCAGCCGCGCTGAACGTTTCGACATGGCGGTGCTCGAGGCCTATGAGCCGATCGAGCGGCGGTGGCAGGATCGGGTGGCGTCGTTGGATGTCGCGGTCGACGAGATCCCGCGGCTGGCGCCCAAGGATCCGGACAGTGTGCAGTGGCCGCCGGAGGTCGTCGCCGACGGGCCGATCGCGCTGGCGCGGCTGATCCCCGCCGGGGTAGATGTTCGCGGCAACTCGACGAGAGCGCGAATCGTGTTGTTCCGCAAGCCGATCGAGCGACGGGCCAAGGACACCGTCGAGTTGACCGACCTACTGCATGAGCTTCTGGTGGCGCAGGTCGCCACGTATCTGGGCGTCGAGCCGTCCGTCATCGATCCGACGATCGACGACGAGTAGCCGCCTAGATGATGCCGCGCTTGATGCGCCGGCGCTCCCGCTCGGACAGTCCACCCCAGATACCGAAGCGCTCGTCGTGGGCCAGCGCGTACTCGAGGCAGGCGTCTTTGACCTCGCAGCCCTGGCAGATGCGCTTGGCTTCGCGGGTCGAGCCGCCCTTCTCCGGGAAGAAGGCCTCGGGGTCGGTCTGAGCGCACAGCGCGCGCTCCTGCCACTGGTCCTCGTCGGTTGCCAGCTCGTCATCGATCGGGTCGGGCACCACGCTCAATTGCGGGCGTCCCCCGATGCTTGCCGCCACCGGATCGGTCTGGATGTGCGGTGCACTCCCCACCGAGCCGAGGAGCCTGCTGTCGAAATGTACCGAATTGCCGAAATCGGCCTGTTCAAAAGCCATTGTTCCCCTCCTCCACAGGTCTCGTAGATCCGTTGTATGCCAGCCCACTATTTCTAAGTGTGGCCACCCAATTCGAACAAGTGATCGAATCTCGGTCTGCGACACCGGAACCGGCCGGAGAACCGCGAATGACACTGCTGTGATTACACACGCGTTAGCTGCCTCGGTCAAGCGCTGGAACAGGAATTCATACCATTCCGTGACTCAAATACGGCGCGTCGCGCTGTGGCGTGTCTGTCACGTTGCCGATCCAGGCACCTCCGGGGGGCGGGCCGCGGCGGCGTGCGCCTAGTGTCGGTCGGTGTGAAGGTCACTGTTCTGGTCGGCGGTGTGGGTGGCGCGCGCTTCCTCCTGGGTGTCCAACATCTACTGGGCTTGGGGCAGTTCAGTACTCACGATACCGATGAGCACGAAGTGACTGCTGTGGTCAATGTGGGCGACGACGCCTGGATGTTCGGCGTCCGGATCTGCCCTGACCTCGACACCTGCATGTACACCCTGGGCGGCGGGATCGACCCCGAGCGCGGGTGGGGGCACCGCAACGAAACCTGGCACGCCAAGGAGGAACTCGCCGCCTACGGTGTGCAACCCGACTGGTTCGGCCTGGGCGATCGCGACCTGGCCACCCACCTGGTGCGCACCCAGATGCTGCGCGCGGGCTATCCGCTGTCGCAGGTGACCGAGGCGCTGTGCGCGCGCTGGAATCCCGGCGCCCGGCTGCTGCCGGCCAGCGACGACCGCAGTGAAACCCATGTCGTGATCATCGATCCGGCCGACGGAGAGAAGAAGGCCGTCCACTTCCAGGAGTGGTGGGTCAGGTACCGCGCCCAGGTGCCCACCGAGAGCTTCGCGTTCGTCGGCGCCGACAGTGCCACTGCCGCACCGGGTGTCACCGACGCGATCGAGGGCGCCGACGTCGTGCTGATCGCACCGTCGAACCCCGTCGTCAGCATCGGCTCCGTCCTTCGGGTCGGCGGCATCCGGGCAGCGCTGCGCGCCACCCCGGCCCCGGTGATCGGCTACAGCCCGATCGTCGCAGGAAAGCCGTTGCGCGGCATGGCCGATGCATGCCTGTCGGTGATCGGGGTGGACAGCACGTCGGAGGGGGTCGGTGCACACTACGGTGCCCGCGCGGGTACCGGCATCCTGGACGGGTGGCTGGTCCACACCGGTGACGACGCGGTGATCGACGGCGTCGCGGTGCGGTCGGCGCCGCTGCTGATGAGCGAACCCGCGGTCACCGCGGAGATGGTGCGCGCCGGTATGGATCTGGCCGGGGTGAAGCTGTGAGGGACCACGGCACGTCGGCACGGCTGGAGCTACTGCCGGTCCCGGGGCTGCCGGAGTTCCGCCCCGGCGACGATCTGGGGGCCGCGATCGCCGAGGCCGCGCCCTGGCTGCGCGACGACGACGTCGTGGTCGTCACCAGCAAGGTGCTGTCCAAGTGCGAGGGCCGCATGGTCGACGCACCGTCCGACCCGGAGCTGCGAGACACGCTGCGCCGCAGGCTGATCGACGGCGAGGCGGTGCGAGTCCTGGCGCGCAAAGGCCGCACGCTCATCACCGAGAACGCGCTCGGGCTGGTGCAGGCCGCCGCGGGGGTGGACGGCTCGAACGTCGACAGCCACGAACTCGCGCTCCTTCCCGTCGATCCCGACGGCAGCGCCGCCGCGCTGCGGGCTGCGCTGCACGCGCGGCTCGGCGTGCGCGTCGGCGTCGTCGTCACCGACACGATGGGCAGGGCGTGGCGCACGGGACAGACCGACGTCGCGATCGGCGCCGCCGGGCTCGAGGTGTTGCACGGCTATGCGGGCGAGCACGATCAGCACGGCAACGAGTTGATCGTCACCGAGATCGCGGTCGCCGACGAGATCGCCGCGGCCGCCGATTTGGTGAAGGGCAAGCTGACCGCGGTCCCCGTCGCGGTGGTGCGCGGGCTGACGGTGCGCGACGACGGGTCGACTGCCCGCAATCTGGTCCGCGCGGGCGAGGAGGACCTGTTCTGGCTCGGCACCGAGGAGGCGATCGCGCTCGGTCGCACGCAGGCCCAGCTGCTGCGGCGGTCGGTGCGCAGCTTCAGCGACGAGCCGGTGGCGCCCGAGCTGATCGAGGCTGCTGTCGGTGAGGCGCTGACCGCCCCCGCGCCACACCACACCCGCCCGGTGCGCTTCGTCTGGGTGCGTGACATGGCGGTACGCACCCGGTTGCTCGACGCGATGAAAGACCAGTGGCGCGCCGACCTTCTGGGTGACGGCCGCGACCCCGCCGCGGTCGAACGCCGCGTCTCGCGTGGTCAGATTCTCTACGATGCACCGGAATTGGTGATCCCGTTCATGGTGCCCGACGGGGCGCACAGTTACCCCGACGCGCATCGCACCGCGGCCGAGCACACGATGTTCACCGTGGCCGTCGGTGCGGCGGTGCAGGGCCTGCTGGTGGGGCTCGCGGTGCGCGGTGTGGGCAGCTGCTGGATCGGGTCGACGATCTTCGCTGCCGATCTCGTGCGCACCGAACTCGATCTGCCGGCGGAGTGGGAGCCGTTGGGGGCCATTGCGATCGGCTACGCCGCCGACGGGCCGGCCGCGCCACGCGATCCGGTGCCCACCGACGGTCTGCTGCTCGAGCGATGAGTCTGCACCAATCGGCGATCGACACCCTGACGCAGTGGCAGCCGGCCGATCCGGCGCAGGAGTCGATGCGGCACGCGGTGCTGGCGTTCCTCGACGCGAACCCGAAGGCATGCCTGCGGGAGTCGGTGCCCGGGCACATCACGGGCTCGGCGCTGGTGCTGAACCACGAGGGCACGCATGCCCTTCTGACGCTTCACCCGCGGTTCCAGCGCTGGCTGCAACTCGGCGGGCACTGCGAACCCGAAGATCCCACACTGGTCGCCGCGGCGCTGCGAGAAGCCACCGAGGAGTCGGGCATCGCCGGGTTGACCATCGACGAGTTGCCGACCGCGATCCACGTGCACCCGGTGACGTGTTCGTTGGGGGTGCCGACGCGCCACCTCGACGTGCAGTTCGTCGTGCGCGCGCCGGCAGGGGCGCACGCCGAGATCAGCGACGAGTCGCTCGATCTGCGGTGGTGGCCGCTGGATGGCCTGCCCGGCGGCAGCGATTTCGGCCTGCGCCACCTGGCCGCCCTCGCGAAAGTGCGCCTGCGGTAGTCACCCCACGCCCGCAGCTACCGCTGAAACACCTTCGCGAATGCGCCACGCCGCCGCGACCCTCTCGACGACATCGTTCTCGCTGTCTTCGCTGATCACCTTGACGTGCAGCCACTCTCGCCCGCGTATCAATCGCAAACGCTGCTCGTCCCAGACGTACTGATTTCTGTCCTTCCGATGCTGGTCGCCGTCGTACTCGACCGCGATCGTCTTGTCCTCCCATCCCATGTCGAGGTACGCGAAGGGTGTGCCGTGACTGTTCAGTAGCGGAATCTGCGTGGTGGGCCGCGGAAAGCCCCGCCGCACCAGAAGCATTCGCAGCCAAGTCTCCTTCGGCGACTGGGCGCCCGCGTCCATGTGGTCCACCGCGGTGCGAAGTTGCTTCATACCGCGTGCGCCCCGGTACTCGTCACACAGCGGCACGATGTGCCCAGCGGTGAGGCCGGTGGCGTTGGCGAGCGCGTCGAGATGTTCGACAGCGCGAGCGAGCGGCAAGTGACGGCCCAGGTCGAATGCTGTCCTCGCAACCGAGCTCACCGACATTCCTCCGACACGGCGAATCTCTGCAGCGCCGATGCGCTCGTTGCGGGTGACGATGCCGGCCGGTGAACGCTTGCAGTCATAGATCAGCTCGATGGGGGCGCGGTCGTCCACCCAGCGGGCACCGTGCAGAGCGGCCGCCGCCCTTCCCGCGATCACCGCCCGCCGCCGAGACCACAGCCAGGCGCCGACGGTGCGGTCGGCGAGCGACGCTTCGGTGCCGCGAGGGATGTAGACGTTCGGGTACAGGCGTCGATAGCCGTAGCGCAGTTCGCCTGGGGTCACAACGCCTGCTGCAATCGCCTCACTGCCCAGAAACACCGTGTGCATGCGCCGAGCGTGGACGCGGCGTCCGACAGGAAAGGCCCTAGAGGCGAGGGTTATCCACAGCCCGTGCTTCGCGAAAGTGCGATGTGGGTAGCTCGACGACGCTCGGCGCTACCGCCAGAGCACTTTCGCGCCCCCCAGACTCTAGATGTCTGTCGAGAAGCGGATGCCACCGTCGGGAATCGTGATCCCCGGCCACACCCGGGCGCCGCGCAGCAGCTCGCAGCGGGCCCCCACGTCGGCGCCGTCGCCGATCACACCATCGCGGATCAGCGCCCGCGGCCCGATGTGCGCGCCGAAGCCGATGATCGACCGCTCGATCACCGCGCCCGCACCGACTTTCGCGCCGTCGAAGATCACTGCCCCGTCGAGCCGTGCGCCGCCGGCGATCTCGGCACCACGGCCGATCACGGTGCCGCCGATCAACAGCGCACCCGGCGCCACCGATGCGCCGTCGTGCACCAGGGACTCACCGCGATGCCCGCCCAGAGCCGGCGACGGCGCGATGCCACGCACCAGGTCTGCCGAGCCGCGCACGAAGTCTTCCGGCGTGCCCATGTCACGCCAATAGGTGGAGTCGACGTAGCCGCAGACCTTCTTGCCGTCGGCGAGCAGACCCGGGAAGACCTCCCGCTCCACCGACACCGCGCGACCGGTGGGGATCTGCTCGATGACCGAGCGCTTGAACACGTAGCAGCCGGCATTGATCTGGTCGGTCGGCGGGTCTTGCGTCTTCTCCAGGAAAGCCGTCACCGTGCCGTCGGATTCTGTTGGCACGCAACCGAATGCGCGGGGATCGCCGACGCGGACCAGATGCAGCGTCACGTCGGCGTCGGTCGAGGTGTGCGAATCCAGCAGTGCGCGTAGGTCGCATCCGGACAGCACGTCGCCGTTGAAGACGACGGCGGTGTCGTGGCGCAGCTTGGACGCCACGTTGGCGATACCGCCGCCGGTGCCCAGCGGCTCGTCTTCGACCACGTACTCGATCTGCAGCCCGAGTTTGGAGCCGTCTCCGAACTCCGCTTCGAACACGCCCGCCTTGTAGGAGGTTCCGAGCACCACGTGCTCGATGCCGGAGTCCGCGATCCGCGACAGCAGGTGGGTCAGGAACGGCAGCCCGGCGGTCGGCAGCATCGGCTTGGGCGCCGACAGCGTCAGAGGCCGCAGGCGCGTGCCCATCCCGCCGACCAGAACGACCGCATCGACATCAGCGGGATTCACCATCACCCCTGCCCCCTTCGGGCTTTCATCGAACTCCGCACCACCAGCCGGGAGCGCGCCCCCAACGCAGTCCGGAACGCCCACCGTAGCGGAGCATGTCGCCGTTTCGGGTACCGATCCGCGAGAAAAGTGTAGGTGCTCGCGTGATGGGCAGCGAGGTTGCGAGCGGGATCGCGCCCCGTCGAGTGACCTTTGGCGTGCAGCACCTCCGCCGAGGGGACGTAGACGTTCTGCCAGCCGGCGCGACCGAGCCGATCACCGAGGTCGACGTCCTCCATGTACATGAAGTACCGCTCGTCGAAGCCTGCGATCTCCGCGTAGGCCGCGCTGCGCACCAGCAGGCACGACCCGGACAGCCAGCCGACGGCGCGTTCGCTGGGGTCCTCTCGTTCCTGGCGGTAGACGGCGGTCCACGGGTTGGACGGCCAGACCGGCCCGACGACGGCGTGCATGCCACCCCGGATGATCGACGGCAGGTGCCGCGCCGAGGGGTACACCGACCCGTCGGGGTCGCGGATCAGCGGACCCAGCGCCCCGGCCCGAGGCCACCTGTCGGCGGCTTCCAACAACAGATCGATGCTGCCGGGCCCCCACTGCACGTCGGGGTTCGCGATGACGAACATGTCTGTCGTCGTGGACAATCCGTACTCGGCGACGGCGCGGTTGATCGCGGTGCCGTAGCCGACGTTCGCCCCGGTGCGCAGCAGCCGCGCGTTGGGATATCGCTCGACAGCTTCTTCGGGTGAGCCGTCGTCGGACCCGTTGTCGGCCATGATCACCGTCACCGGCCGCTCGGTGGCGTGGGCCAGCGACGCGAGGAAACGATCCAGGTGAGGTCCCGGTGAGTACGTCACCGTGACGACGTACAGCTCGTCGCTCACCTATCGGCCACCCATCTCATCGCGTAGAGGGTAGCGGGCGCAGTGCTGTGGCGAGCGCCTCGCGCCATCCCCGCAGCGGGGTCAGTCCGGCGCGTGCCGAGCCGGCCGCCGACAGCGCGGAGTACGACGGCCGGGGCGCGGGGCGTGGATGACGGTCGGTGCCGACCGGACGGACCCGCGCCGGGTCGGCTCCCAGCTCGGCGAACACCGCCTGGGCCTGGTCGAATCGGCTGGCTTCGCCGGCGTTGGCGGCGTGCAGGATCGGCCCGCCCACCCCGCCGTCGGCGATCTGCAGCAGCGCCGCACACAGATCGCCGACGTAGGTCGGGGAGCCGATCTGGTCGGCGACGACGTCGACGGTGTCCGTTCCGGCGGCGCTCCGCCGCATCCCGGCGACGAAGTCGGAGCCGTCGGCGCCTTCGTAGACCCACGACGTGCGCACCACGTATGCGGTGGGCAGGGCGGCCAGCACCGCGTGCTCACCGGCCAGCTTGGTACGCCCGTACACCGACAGCGGCCCGGTGTCGTCGTCGATGTCATACGGGTGCCGAGCGCCCGAGGCGCCGAACACGTAGTCGGTGGAGATGTGGATCAGCGACGCCCCGGCCCGGGCGCAGGCGGCAGCGACGTTGCCGGCGCCGGTGGCGTTGACCGCGTGGGCCCGGTCCGGGTCGGCCTCGGCCTGGTCGACCTGGGTGAAGGCGGCGCAGTTGACGACGACGTCGCCGGGGCGGAGTTCCCCGGGGTCGGTCCCGGTGATGTCCCACTCACCCGACGTGAAGCCGCGGACGTCGCGGCCCTGAGAGGCCGCCTGACCTGCCAAGAAGCGCCCGACCATGCCGCCGGCGCCAGTGATCACGATTCGGTCAGCCATAGGTAGCGAGTGTGGCACGCCGAGGACGGCTCCCCCGCCTCCCGCCTGCCCGCCAGTAACCTGGGCGGATGCCTGCAGCTCAGATGACCCGTGTCGTCTCCGTCATCGTGACGTTGGCGATCGTCGTCGGCACCGGCGTCGCGTGGGGCAAGATCCGGTCCTTCGAGTCGGGCATCAACCATGTCAGCCCGGTTGCGCTCGGCGAGGGCGGCGAGGACGGCGCGATCGACATCCTGCTGGTCGGCATGGACAGCCGCACCGATGCGCACGGCAATCCGCTCAGCGCCGAGGAGTTGGCGACGCTGCGCGCCGGCGACGACGTCTCGACCAACACCGACACGATCATCTTGATCCGCATCCCGAACAACGGGCGCTCGGCGACGGCGATCTCGATCCCGCGCGACTCCTACGTCGAGGCGCCCGGCATCGGGAAGATGAAGATCAACGGCGTCTACGGCTCGGTGCATCTGGAGAAGATGAAGCAGCTCGTCGAGCAGGAGGGCGAGGACCCGAAGGTCGCGGAGAAGGAGGCCACCGAGGCGGGCCGCGAGGAGCTGATCAAGACGGTCGCCAACCTCACCGGCGTGACGGTCGATCACTACGCCGAAGTCGGCCTGCTGGGCTTCGCGTTGATCACCGACGCCCTGGGCGGGGTCAACGTCTGCCTCAAAGATGCTGTCTACGAACCCCTTTCGGGTGCGGACTTTCCGGCGGGCTGGCAGAAGCTGAACGGGCCGCAGGCGCTGAGTTTCGTGCGGCAGCGCCACGACCTGCCGCGCGGTGATCTGGACCGCGTCACCCGCCAGCAGGCGTTCATGGCGTCGCTGGCACACGAGGTGATCTCGAGCAAGACGCTGTCGAGCCCGGCGACGCTGAACCGGCTCGAAGACGCGGTGCAGCGCTCGGTGGTGCTCTCCGACGGCTGGAGCATCATGGATTTCGCCGATCAGCTCAGCAAGCTCTCGGGCGGCAACATCGCGTTCGCCACGATTCCGATCGTCGAAGAGGCCGGCTGGAGCGACGACGGTATGCAGTCGGTGGTGCGGGTGAATCCCCCGGAGGTCAAGGAGTGGGTGAGCAGCCTGCTGCACGATCAGGAGGAGGGCAAGACCGACGAGATCGCCTACAGCCCCGACAAGACCAGCGTCGACGTGATCAACGACAGCGACGTCAACGGCCTCGCCGCGGCGGTGTCCCAGGTGTTGACGGGCAAGGGTTTCTCGGCAGGCAACGTCGGCAACAACGAGGGCACCAAGGTCACCAACAGCCAGGTGCAGGCCGCCTCGAGCGATGACATGGGCGCCCAGGAGGTGGCCAAGCAGTTGGGCGGGTTGCCGGTGGTCGAGGACGCCTCGGTGCCCCAGGGCGCGGTGCGGGTGGTGCTCTCGGCCGATTACACCGGTCCCGGCTCGGGGCTGGACGGCACGGATGTCACGCTGTCGGCCCCGGTGACCAACGCGTCGGGCGGCGGCGAGGCGTTGCCGGCTGCTTCGCCGATCATCACGGCGGGGTCGGACGACCCGCAGTGCGTCAACTGATGGCGATCAACCTCTCCTCGGCGATTCTCGATCCTCTGCTGGCCCGCAATCCGGCGGGGCCGCGGATCACCTACTACGACGACGCGACCGGTGAGCGCATCGAGTGCTCGACGGTGACGCTGGCGAACTGGGCGGCCAAGACCGCCAACCTGCTGCGCGACGAGATGGGGGCCGGTCCCGGCAGTCGGGTGGCGGTGTTGCTGCCGGCACATTGGCAGACGGCCGCGGTGTTGCTCGGAATCTGGTGGATCGGCGCGGAAGCGGTTCTGGAGGCTGACAGCGCGGATCTGGCCCTGTGCGCGGAGGGCCGGCTCGACGATGCGGACGCCAAGGTCAGCGGTGGCGAGGTCGCGGTGCTGTCGTTGGATCCGTTCGGTCGGCCCGCAGCGGATCTGCCTGTGGGAGTGACGGATTACGCGACGGCCGTGCGGGTGCACGGTGATCAGATCGTCGCCGAGCGGCACCCGGGTCCGGCGTTGGACGGCCGCTCGGGTGACGACGTTCTCGCCGCAGCGCGTTCCGTTGCCGATGCTCAGGGCCTGGGCGGCGACGATCGGGTGCTGTCTTCGGCGCCGTGGGACACCGCCGACGATCTGGTTGCTCACCTGCTGGCGCCGTACGCGGTGGGGGCGTCGCTGGTGTACGTCGCGCACCCGGATGCCGCGGCGCTGGATCGTCGGCGGGCAACGGAGAAGATCACCCGCGGCTGACGCGGCTGCCAATTTCCTGTCACGAACGTGCCGTTCTGGCGAAGTCGGACGCCACCCTTACCGAAAGTGACGTCCTACCCGACATAATTGACATGATCGTTACTGTGACCTTACTGTTCCCGTAACCACATGCTGTTCACAGGTTGATCGCGCACACTGATCGACGACCGACAGCGGCAAACCTGGCAAAGGACGGCGCCGATGGACACCACCGTCACCGCACTGGCAGTCCTCGTGGCGCTCACGCTGTGGCACCTTCGCAACCGGCGACATGCCGGGTGGCTGGCCAGCGCCGATGGTCGATTCTTCGTGTTCAGCGGATATGCGCTGGTTGCCATCGCCGCCTACTGGCTGCAGTCGGCGTCCACCGCCACCACCTGGGAGTGGGCGTTCGGAAACCTGTGGGCGCTCGCCGCGATGGTCGCGTTCGTGGCGGGTTTCGGGCATCTGAACCGCGCCACCGCCGCTCATGCCTGGGCAGCCCAGCAGGTGGAGGCCATCGAACACTCGGACGCTGCAGCGAAGTAGTTCGGTACGCCGAGCGAAACGACTCGTCGTTTAGGGTCGTCGGGTGCCTGCCGCCCTGAATACCGAAGTCCTGCGTTCCGCGCTCGACGGAACCGTATGGCGTCGCGTCGACGTCGTCGAGGACACGGGGTCGACGAATGCCGATCTCATCGCCCGTGCCTCCGGCGGCGAGGACATCGCCGGTGCGGTGCTGTTGGCCGAGCATCAGTCGGCGGGACGCGGCCGGCACGGGCGGCGGTGGTCGGCTCCCCCACGCTCGCAGATCTCGATGTCTGTCGGCGTCGACACCACGGGCGTCGCGCCCGACAGGTGGGGCTGGCTGCCGCTGCTGACCGGCCTGTCGGTCGCCGAGACCGTCGGCGTCGACGCAACGGTCAAATGGCCCAACGACGTCCTCGTCGGCAGCCGGAAGTTGGCCGGCATCCTGGCCGAGGTAGCCGCGCCGGTCGTCGTCGTGGGCGTCGGGCTCAACGTCGGCTTCGACGCCGCCGAGGCACCGGATCCGAACGCCGTGTCGATGACGATGCTCGGTCACGACGTCGACCGCAGCGATCTCGCGGTCGCGCTCCTGCGCACTCTCAGCACGCGAATCAAACAGTGGCGCGCGGCCGACGCCACGCTGGCCGCCGACTATCGCGCGGCGAGTTCCACGATCGGCTCCCGGGTGCGCGCCTTGCTGCCGGGTGATGACGAGCTCGTCGGTACAGCGATCGCTGTCGACGACGACGGACGGCTGATCATCGACAGCGGAGCCGAGCCCGTCACTGTGTCGGCCGGCGACATCACGCACCTGCGGCCGGCCAACTGAGCAGCGCGCGGAATAGCGTTACCGGTTGCGAAAATCGCCCGCGAGCAGCCAGGAATGCGCTTCCGCGAGACCATTGCCGCCCAGAAGATGGGGTAAGCAGGACGCGTGAAGGTCCGCAGTGAGCGCTTCCGCCATCCCGGACTGGTGATCGGTGGTTCGTTCGCCGCAGCCATCGCCGTCGGGACCGTGCTGCTGTGGTTGCCCGTCGCCGCCGCGAACGGTCAGCGCACGGGTTTCATGGACGCCGTCTTCACCTCGACATCGGCGGTGTGCGTGACGGGTCTGGTCACCGTCGACACGGCCACGCACTGGTCGGTCTTCGGGCAGGTGGTGATTCTCGGTCTCATCCAGGTCGGCGGCCTGGGCATCATGACGGTGGCCTCGCTGACGGTGGTGCTGCTGTCGCGCCGACTCGGGCTGCGGGCCCGCATGATCGCCGCGGCGCAGACGCGGACGGTGTCGATTCGCGACATCGGCCGGCTGATCCGCAACGTCACGGTTTTCGCCGTGGTGTCCGAGATCGTCGTCGCGGCGATCCTGACGGTCCGGCTGGCCACCACGACCGGGATGTCGGTCGGCCACGCCGCGTACGAAGGCACCTTCCATGCCATCTCGGCGTTCAACAACGCCGGCTTCGCGTTGTACGCGGACAGCCTCACCCGCTATGCGGGCGACGCCTGGATCTTGTTGACGATCTCGGCCGCGGTCATCGTCGGCGGCCTGGGGTTCCCGGTGATCTTCGAGCTGGCGCGGGCGTGGCGGCGGCCGGGAACGTGGTCGGTGACCACCCGCGTGACGGTGTGGGTGACGGTCGTGTTGCTCGTCGTCGGGACGACGGTCATCGCCTTGGTCGAACGCGAGAATCCGGGCACCCTGGCCACCCTCCCTCACCGCACGCGCCTGCTGGCCGCGTTCTTCACCGCCACGATGCCGCGCACCGCCGGCTTCAACGCGATCGACATCGGCGCGATGACGCCCGAGGGACTGTTCATGACCGACTTCCTGATGTTCATCGGGGGCGGCAGCGCAGGCACCGCCGGCGGCATCAAGGTGACGACGTTCGGGCTGCTCGCGGTCGTGGTGTGGTCGGAGATGCGAGGTGTCGATCAAGCGAACGTGGGCTACCGCCAGATTCCGTCCGACAATCAGCGCCAGGCCCTGGCGGTGGCGCTGATCTCCGGGGCGATCGTGGTGATCTCGACGTTCGTGTTGCTCGCCGATACGGCACACGCTTTCGAGGAGGTGCTGTTCGAGGTGGTGTCGGCGTTCGCGACGGTGGGCCTTTCGACCGGAATCACCGCGGGCCTGCCCGACACCGGGAAGATGCTCTTGATCGCCTTGATGTTCGTCGGCCGTATCGGCCCGTTGACGTTGGCGTCCGCGCTGGCGCTGCGGGACCGAGGACGAGGCTACGAACTCCCGACCGAAAGGATCACCGTTGGCTGACAGGCACAACGAACCCGTCGTCGTCATCGGGCTGGGTCGCTTCGGCGGCGCGATCGCCCAGGAGCTGACGCGGCGCGGGACCGAGGTTCTCGCCATCGATCAGTCGCCGAAGCTGGTGCAGAGTCTTTCCGGCCAGCTGACGCGGGTGGTCGCCGCGGACTGCACGGACGCGGACACGCTGCGCGAGTTGGCCGTCGACGAGTTCTATCGCGGGGTGGTCGCGGTGGGCACCGACATCGAAGCCAGCATCCTGATCACCTCGTTGCTCGTCGAGTTGGAGGTCAACGACATCTGGGCCAAGGCGGTGAGCGCACATCACGGCCGGATTCTCGAACGCGTCGGCGCGCACCACGTGGTGTTCCCCGAGTTGGAGGCGGGCCAGCGGGTCGCTCACCTGGTCTCCGGGCAGGTGCTCGATTACCTGCAGGTCGACGACGACTTCGCGATCGCCAAAGTGCGCCCGCCGCGGGCGTTCGTCGGCGTGCCGCTCGGCGAGACACAGCTGCGGTCGAAGTACCGCGTCACCGTCGTGGCGGTGAAGTCGGTGGGCCAGGAGTTCACCTACGCCGCCGCCGACACGGTGCTCAGCTATGACGACGTCGTGCTGATCAGCGGCCGGGTTCACGACCTCGACCGTGTCGTGAACCTGCTCTGACGGGTGGGGGCCGCGAGAGTGCCTCAGCGGTAGCCTCCGACGCGTCAGCACTACCGTGAGGCCACTTTCGCGGCCGCGTAGACCCCTACTTCAGCAGCGCCCGGCTCATCACGACGCGCTGAATCTGGTTGGTGCCCTCGTAGATCTGCGTGATCTTGGCGTCGCGCATCATCCGCTCGACGGGGAAGTCGATGGTGTAGCCGGCCCCGCCGAACAGCTGCACGGCGTCGGTCGTCACCTCCATGGCGACGTCGGAGGCCAGGCACTTCGACGCCGCAGAGATGAAGCCGAGGTTGCCCTCACCGCGCTCGGCCCGGGCGGCCGCGCTGTAGACCATCAACCGGGCCGCTTCTACCTTCATCGCCATGTCCGCCAGCATGAACTGCACCGCCTGGAAGTCGGCGATGCTCTTGCCGAACTGCTTGCGGTCCTTGGTGTATTCGATCGCCGCGTCGAGCGCACCCTGCGCGATGCCGACGGCCTGGGCGCCGATGGTCGGGCGCGTGTGGTCCAGCGTCGCGAGTGCGGTCTTGAAGCCGGTGCCGGGCTCGCCGATGATCCGGTCGCCGGGGATGCGGCAGTTCTCGAAGTAGAGCTCGGTGGTCGGGCTGCCCTTGATGCCGAGCTTGCGCTCCTTGGGTCCGATCGTGAAGCCCTCGTCATCGATGTGCACCATGAACGCCGAGATGCCGTTGGCTCCCTTGTCGGGATCGGTGACGGCCATGACGGTGTACCAGGATGACTTGCCGCCGTTGGTGATCCAGCATTTGGCACCGTTGAGAATCCAGTCGTCGCCGTCGGCCTTTGCGCGGGTCCTCATCGAGGCCGCGTCGCTGCCCGCTTCACGTTCCGACAGCGCATAAGACGCCATCGCCTCGCCCGAGGCGAGCGAGGGCAACACCTTCTTCTTCAGCTCGTCGGAGCCGCGCAGGATCAGGCCCATGGTGCCGAGCTTGTTGACCGCCGGAATCAGTGACGCCGATGCGTCGACGCGGGCCACCTCTTCGATGACGATGCACGCGGCCACCGAGTCAGCGCCTTGTCCGTCGTATTCTTCGGGCACGTGCACGGCGTTGAAGCCGTTGGCCACTAGCGCGTCGAGTGCCTCCTGAGGGAATCGAGCGTTCTCGTCGACGTCCGCCGCGTACGGAGCGATCTCTTTCTCCGCCAGCGCGCGGATCGCCTCGCGCAGCTCTTGGTGCTCTTCCGGCAACTGGAAAAGATCGAACGAGGGATTTCCGCCCCAACCAGCCATCATCATCTCCTTGCTACTCGCCGGTAACTTTACCGTGCTCGCGCGTCGGCGCGAAGTCTGCCCGCCCGCGCTCTCAGCCGAAGCTCAGCAGCAGACGTGGTTAATTCACATCTTGCCTGGCTACTCTCCGAAACATGCAGGTCTACATCGATGGTCCGGCTTTCCGGCGCACCGCTCACTGCGAGTGCGGCTGGCACGGTTCCCGCCACGCGTTGCGCGCTTCTGCTGTTGTCGACGCGGGCATGCACGCGGCACAGACGGGCCACATCCAGGTGGCCGCTCCGGTGCAGAGCGCCGAGCCTGTCGTCGTGCTCCGCGCATCCTGAGCAAGGCGCTGAATCCGCCGGTGTGACGAAGATCACACCGCAGTATATCTCGTCCAAAATGCGGCTCCATCGGTGCGCCGCGTCGAGTTTGCTAAGCAAACCAATGTTTCCGAAACTAACGCTCCCGTCAGCAAACAGGAAGCAGGCCTACATCCCGTCTTGAACACTACCTTCCGCATACGTCGCTGCTGTAGGCGAATCTCCGACTGATAGCCCGTACTGACGGCCTTGCGCACCCCTCTTATGGTTGATCCACCACGGTGGTCAGCTCAGGGGGGACGATGCCGGGTCACAACGCTCAGAGCCGGCGCGCGGTCCTACAGGAGGCCGAAGCGGAGGCCCTCCGCGTCCTGCTGGACACTGCCTCGTCCGGTCCGGTCGGACTGATCGTCGAAGGCGAAGCCGGCATAGGGAAGACGACGTTCGCCCTGCAAGCGCGCGACGCGGCGGCGGCTCGCGGTTTCCGCGTGCTGCTCGCTCGAGGAACTCCGAGCGAGGTGACGCTGGCCTTCGCCGGGTTGGCGGATCTCCTGACCGACATCGACGAGGCGGTCGTCGACGGGCTTGTCGGCGTGCAGAGGGACGCGCTGAACCGAATCCTGCTGCGTGGTCACGAACTGCCCGCGGCCGACGAACGCGCCGCCGGAGCCGCGATGCATGCCGTCCTCCGGCATCTCGCGACGCGCACTCCCCTGCTCGTGATCATCGACGACCTCCAGTGGCTCGACCCGTCCAGCGCCACCGCCGTGCGATACGCGTTGCGACGGGTGTCGCAGCCGTTCGGCGTGCTCGTCACCGTGCGTAGCGGCGAACGCGACGCACTGAGCAGTGTGCCGTGGGTGGAGCTCGCGATCCCTGGCGCAGTCCGTCGGATCACGATGTCGCCATCGACGTTCGGCGGGCTGCACGCACTGCTGGCGTCGCATGTCGGACGGGTGCCGCCCCGCCCGACGATGCGCCGCATCCATGAGATCTCCGGCGGAAACCCTTTCTACGCGCTGGAATTGGCCCGTGCTGTCGACGAGGGTGTGCCGATCGACCGCCGGCTGCCCGACTCGCTGGCCGCGCTGGTGGAGCAGCGGGTCAAGCACGTGGGCCCGGACGCCTCGGATGCTCTCCTTGCGGCGGCCTGCACGCCGGCGCCGACGGTCGACGTCGTTGCCCGAGCGATCGGACGTCGGCCAGACGCGGTTATCGACGTGCTCGAGCGCGACGGGGCAGCAGCCCGCATCGTGGTGCTCGTGGGCCAGTCGATCCGGTTCGCCCATCCCCTGCTGGCCAGTGGCGTCTACGCCGCAGCCGAGCCGGGCCGTCGACGGGAGATGCATCGCCGACTCGCCGACGTCGTCGATTCGCCAGAGCTGAAGGCCCGGCACCTGGCGTCGGCCGCGACCAGGGCCGACGAGACGACGCTGACCGCGCTCGATGTCGCCTCCGCAGCGGCTCGCGAGCAGGGCGCACCCGCGGCGGCAGCTGAATTGCTGAGCATGGCAATCGATCTCGGTGGCGATACACCGGTGCGCAGATTGCTTGCGGCTCGCTATCTTTTCGAGGCCGGCAACATCTCGTCGGCGCGTGCCCTTCTCGCGGATGCACCAGACCGATTGCCCTCCGGCACGCTGCGTGGTGCGGCGTTGATGCTCCGGGGCGCACTCGACGGTTACGACGGAAGCTTCGACGCCGCGGTGGCCGGGCTCTCCGCCGGAGTTGCTGAAGTCCGTGATGAGCCGAGACTGCGTCTGCAGGGGTTGATGCTGCTGGCCCAGGCGATCTCGGTGGCGGGACGGCTGGATGAAGGCGTGGACGTCGCGCGCGAGGCGGTGGCCTGCGCAGACGGCATCGGCGACGACGCCTCTCGTAGTCAGGCTCGAGCTGTGTGGGTGGGGTTGAAGTTCCGCCGGGGGCTAGGACGCGACACAGCCGAATTGACCGAGGCGCTTCGCCTGCAAGGCGACGAACATCCGACCCACGTGAACATGCGAGCGGACGCCATCAGTGCGTTGATCGACTCGTGGTCGGGTGATCTCGACCGAGCGGTGGAGCGTATGGCGGCGATTCGGGCGGAGTGCGTCGAGCGCGGCAGTGAGCTGGACACGATCTGGCTCGATCAGCATCTGGTCACTGCCTACGTCTGGTCCGGCGAGTATGGAGCTGCGGCGCGTATCGCTGATGGCATGGCCCAGCACGGCGAGCAGATCGGTGGTCATCAGACCGTGCATTTCGCGTTGACCGCTCGCGCGCTGGTTGCGGCGCACCGGGGAGAGGCCGACGCCGCCCGCGCCGACGCGCTGGCGGCGATCGACTTGGCCGAGCGAGCGGGTGGCCGCGACCTGGCGGTGACTCCGCTCGCTTGCCTCGGCTTCCTGGATGTTTCGCTCGGTGACCACGCGTCGGCCATGCGGACCTATGCGACGTTGCTCTCGACGTTCCGCCCGGGGGACAGCACCGAACTCCCCACCGCCGGTTGGTTACCCGACGCCATCGAAGCCTTGACCGCGCTGCAGCGAGTCGATGAAGCCGAACAGCTCACAAACATCCTGTGGGACAACGGACATCGGCTTGACCGTCCCTGGATGCTCGCGACGGCGGCGCGCGGACGGGCACTGGTCTGCGCCGCGCGCGGTGATCTGGAGGGCGCCGAGGCGGCGGCGGTGACTGCGTTGACGTTCCACGAACGGCTGCCGATACCCCTCGAGAAAGCCCGCACGCAACTGGTTCTGGGCCAGCTGCAGCGGCGCCAGCGCCGCCGGCAGGCGGCCGCGGCGACGGTAGCGGAGGCGGTCAGCACCTTTGAGAACCTGGGCGCGCGGTTGTGGCAGCACCGAGCCGAAGCCGAGCTGAGCCGGTTGACCGGGGCAAGGGACAACACAACTTTGCTCACGCCCGCCGAGGAACGCGTGGCACGGCATGCGGCTGCCGGTCTGTCGAACAATGAGATCGCAACGGAATTGTTCCTGTCGCCGAAGACCGTCGAGATGAACCTCAGCAAGGTCTACCGCAAGCTCGGCATCCGCTCGCGCGCCCAACTGCATTCACGCCTCCGCGACGCCAGGGAAAACCCTGATTCACAGCCGGCGCACGGTCGATAACGTCGATGCGTGGCCAGTCAGGACGCGCCGCAACCATGCTTTCTCGCCGAGTGGTACCAACCAGCACTGCCGGACGCCGACGGTACCGTGGCGGCGCTGCAGACCGTGTGCGCACAGATGCGGGCAGATGGACGCTTGGTGCGCCTGCTCGGCGTGATCGCTGCCGCGGCTGACGAGGTCACCTACGGGGTGTTCACCGCGGAGTCGGCGACGGCGGTGACCGTGGCGTGCCGCCTGGCAGGCCGGCCAGCCGACCGCATTGTCGAGGGCGTGCGGGTTCGCCTACTCCCCCAGTAGTTTTCCTGGCTTCCGGTGTCGTCCGATCGGATGCATTTTCAGCCGGATGCGCCCAACTCGTTCAATTGACGCTCGCGAAAGGTAGATTCCGAGGCGCATCAGCAAATGGCAGCATGGCCGAGTCAAATACGCAGCGTGCACCAGCGCGGGAACGCGCCACACGAGCGAACTACCCGGTCGTGCATGACGGCTTCGGGGGTCGGCATGGCGAGTGGCTTGTACGTGGGCAGGGTCGGCGCTCTCGCCGTGGCTCTGGGCATCGGCGCGGCGGTGGCATCAGTGCCGGCCGTCGCGTCGGCGGCGCCCGAGTCGTCTGCGGATTCGCAGGCCACGCAGTCGCCGTCGAAACAGGAGAGCATTTCCAACCGGCTCGAGCGACGACAGGCCGAACGAGTGAGCCGCCGAGTAACGATTGCGGACCACGAGACGGGTGACGGACCTCGGCCACACAGGACACGACCGGTGCGGACCCAGATCGGTCGAGCCGAGGCAGACGTGAAGGACACGGAGTCCGTGGAGGCGGTGGACTCGGACCCCGAACCGGCGGAACGGCACAGCACACTGAAACACCTTGCGGCGCCACGCCCCGTCGGGAGGATCGATGTCAATACGTTCGAACCAGCCGAACCAGCACCGGAGATGCGCGCAACTGTAGCGCTGCCGCTATTAACCGTCACAAGATCACCTGTCGATACCGAGCCGGGGGGACCTACCGCTTCTCCCCTTCTGCTCGCTCTCATGTCGGTCGGTCGCCGCACCGAGGACGTGAGGTCGTCGACTGCCGCGCGGTCACCACAGGCCGCATTGGCGGCGGCGGACCCCCTTTTGGTTACGAGCATTTCGATCGGCAAGCCGCAGCGTTCCAGCGGTAAGGTCAGCGGTCGCATCACCGTCCAGGGCGGTGATGGAAGTCCTCTGAGGTTCACCGCGCAGCCGACGGATCAGGGCACCGTCACGGTGGATTCGCGGGGGAAGTACACCTTCACCCCGAGCGCGGCGGCGCGTCACAACGCGGCCGCCAGCCCGGGTGCCGATTACACGTCCATCGACTTCGTGGTCACCAACGAGACGGGTGCCACTGCCAGCGGTGGAGCAGGCGTGGCGCTGCTGCCCTCCAACAGTGCTCCTCGGGTCAAAACTGTTGTAAACAAGGGTAATCCGGCTACCGGTGCGATCACCGGGGTTGCCGTGGTCACCGATGGCGACGGTGATGCCATCACCTACAGCGGATCCGGCCTCACCTCTCGGGGCAGCGTCGTGGTCAACGCCGATGGCTCTTTCGTCTACACCCCGACACCCGCGGCACATGCCGCGGCGAGTAGTGCGTCCAAACGCCAGGACAAGTTCACGCTGACCGTCGACGACGGACACGGCGGAACCGCCACGGTGGCGGTCAAGGTAAAGATCGTTCCACCCGGAAGTAATAAGGCTCCCGAGGTCGACTCGACGCCGTTCGCGATCTCGGGTATCGCCGATGCCGACGGAAACGTCACGGGCTACGTCAATGTGAAGGATCCCGACGGATTCCCGCTGAGCTGGAAGCTCGCCGCCGGAATCGACCCCGCGATCGGCAGCGTGACGGTCAACCCCGACACCGGAACCTTCTCCTTCACACCAACTGTCGCGACTCGCGAAAGCGCTTATGCGACAGCAGGAGAGGACTCGGTACGCTTCACGGTCTCGGCGTCAGACGGGCTGGCCACAGTCACCGTCGAGGTGAACGCACCGATCAGTTCCAAGGCACCGGCGCCGCCACCGCCGCCACCTCCGCCGCCGGTTTCGAGCTGGCGGCAGGTCACGACACCGAACTTCGCGGTGGGGGCGACCCGAGGCTGGTGCTTGAAGTTCGTGGACGACACGGTGAACGCACCCGCGCGCAGCGCCACCGCGCAGCTCGCCTACGAGCGGCAAGTGAGCTTCGGCAACATCACGACCGGTGAACCGCCGGTGGGTGTGTGGGTGCCGCTGTTCTTCTCGATCGGCAGCGGGCAGTATGCGGGTCAGGGCCACGTCGCGTGGGCCTACAACTACGGCGGAGGCCGCATGGCGATCCGGGATTCAGAGACCCAGAGCGGCGCACGTGCGGTGTACACCAACATTGGCCAGGTGGCGTCGTGGTTCGGCAGCCAGAACGTGAAGTATCTGGGTTGGTCAACGTGGGTTGACGGGCGCCAGATCGTTGAAAAGGTCTCGGGCACGCCCGGCGGTGGCGGTGGCGGTGGCGGTGGCGGAGCCACGAGCGGTACCAAGAGCGGTACTGCGACTGTCGTCCAGCTGGTCAACGTCCGCAATGATCCGAGCACGAACGGCCCGATCGTCGCTCAGTACAGCGCCGGGCAGTCGTTCAATTACGACAGCTGGGTGATTGCCAACGGCTACTACTGGCTCTCCTACGTCAGCTACTCAGGTGTGCGGCGCTATGTCGCCGAGGCCACCACCAGCGGAAGTGTGGTCTACGTCCGCGGCGGTGTCTTCCACTGACGAAGTATCGACGACGTGCGCTCAGCTTTCAGGGCTGCAGTACAGGTTCCCCGAGTATCTCGCGGCGGACCCGCGACGCGGTGGCCCCGTCTCCGGTGACAACGTGCAGAGTGGAGTTCAGCGCTGCCACGCAGACCCACCGCGCGGGATCAGGCGCATCGGCGAAGAGCTCGTCCTTCTCCGCTGTGTCGACCAGACCGAGAACCGCTTCGACCGCGTCTTCCGGGGACACCATGCGGAGCGCATGGACGCCCGCCGCGGTCGCCGTATCAACCAACCAATCCGCACCTGAGCGCACCGCTGTGACCGAGGCACCGCCGAGCGTGATGGGATCGGATGCAGGCGCGACGTAGGCGCCCACACGGAGGTCCGGATCGAGGAACGTCGCGACGTATCGCGCGACGACGGCGTCCATCACCGCGGGTGTGTCGGCAGTGTCTTGCGCGGCATAGCGCCTGACCAAAAGCGAACGCAAACCACGCATTCCGGCTTTTGCCATCTCCACAGCGGTGGGCTCCACTGTCATCAATCCCAACGGCCAGGGTCGTCCGTCGACCGCGCACACCGCCACGATCTCGTCGTCGGTCAGCAAAACGGTGTCGTTCATCGCGATCGGTCCCCTCAGGGTAGTAAATTCGAAAAGAGTTTCGGAATGTAGCCCACGACAGCGTCTCTCGCGGCATCGAAGGCGCCGCCTGGATCTTTGGCAATGTAGTCGCCTGTCGTTTGCAGCGCCGAGGCGCTGAAGTCGGCTCGGGCCACTTGGGCGGCGACGTCACCCCATTGCTGGACAGCTACTCCCGGAAGATAGCCAGCCGGACCCAACTTCTTGATCAGTCCCCCGCCGAGATCGGTCATCGAGTTGCCTGCTTGGATGATCTTCTCTTCGGGGCTGATCGATGAGTCGCCGGCCAATCCGAGGGCGTCGATCAACGGCAGCATCGGACCCAGCGGAGTCAGCTGATCTAGGGCGGTGCCCCACGTGATCGGCCATGTCGCTGTGGAATTCAGGAAGTTACGCATGTCGACCAGCGGATTCGCGAAGGTCCCGCCATCGCTCCAAGGGCTCCCGTGCGCGAACCCCGTTCCGCTGAACAGCGATCCGGTTGGCAGCCCAGCCGCACCGCTGCTCGCTTGGTCCTGCTCGGCCGCGTTGCGGTCGATCGCGGATGCAGCGTCGCGCAGTGCCGCCACCACGGCGCGCATCAGCGCCAGTGATTCACCGTGCCACTGCGATCGGTACCGATCGGCATCGGGACCGACCCACGACGCGGACGCGAGCCTGCCCGTGACCTCACCGCACATGCCGTCGAGACGGTCCGCGGCGTGGGCGAACGTGCGACTGAGTTGCCGCAGTTGATCTGTGTCCGCGCCGACCAATGCCATGGCGAGACTCCTTCCGTTCAGCCGAGCCGGGCGCTGCGCGCTATGGCGAAGGAGCTTCGACGATCGTCGTCTCCGGCGGGGAGTCGGATCCACCGCGGCCGCCACGACCACCCAGGTTGCCGAGGATGTCGCGCAGCTTCGGTAGTTCCAGTCTGGGCCGCTCCGGCGGTGCTGCCGGCGCAGCGGGCGCTTCGATCGCCGGAGCGGGCGCAGGCGCTTGGATCACCGGCGCAGGCGCCTCGAAGACCGGCGGCGAGACCGGGGCCTCGCGGACGACAGGCGGCGGTGGCGGGGCCTCGATAACCGGTGCAGGCACTTCGACCGGCGGCGCCACCGGAGCGGGGGCGGGAGGCTCCGGCTTGCGGAAGATCGGCGTACGGGTTCGCGTTTCGTTGTCGGGTTCCGAGGCGGCAGGCGGTGCCGGGGGCGAAACACCCTCGGAGCTGCCGGGATCCGGCGCCGGGGCATCGGGAGTCTTCGGGCTGAACAGCGGCTTGCGCGGTTCCTCCTCAGCCGGCTTGACCACCTTGGTGGTCGGCTCGTCTGGGTTCGCAGGGGTCTCCGAACCGACTTGGGTCTCCGAGCCCACCGGGGTCTCCGTGCCCGGCTTGTCGGTGCTGACCTGCGTGTCGGTGGTGGGCTTGTCCGCCGGCGGCGATCCCAAAGGATCGCTGCGCATCAAATCCGCTGGTGCCGGCACGCAGCTGAATCCTGTGGGGCAACCCGCCTGGATCGCGCTAACGGTCTCGATGGGCTCTGGCGCACCACATGTCGTGTCACGGCAGTCGGGTAACGGGTCAGCGATGATCTGAACGCAGCCCGGTTTCGTGCTTCCCCGTCGGCACAAGGCATCAGGGGTGGAACTGACGCAACCCGCCAGGCTTGTTCCAGGTCTGCATATTCTGTCAACGACGCACTCGACGGACGAACAGTTGCCGACCATTTCGTTGACTTTGATGATGTTGACAGTCAGGCCCCTGGGCAGGAAGTCGCCGATGTTGAACCTGCCGCGCGGCGGCTGCACGATCATGCCACCACCCCCGCCTCCGACCCCCGGCGGTCCCGCCTGCGTGACGAACACCGTCCGGGTGCCGCCGTCGCCGACGCCGGCACTCGGCGAGAACCGACCGCGGTTCGCTCCGGCGAAGATCGTCCGGCCACCGTCGGCCGCAGCGGCCGGCTTCTCCTCCACTGGGACCACCGGCGGCAGAAACACCGTCGGGTCTTCGACCGGTTGAGCGCCCTGACCGGGCATGGTCGGCAGGAACTTTCCTGGCACCGATTCGTCCCCACGAATCGCCTGGATGGTGGCGCTCGGCTTGATCGAGATCGCCACCACAACCGCGAGAGTTGCGAATCCGACCACCACGATGGCCGCAATAGTGCTGCCGACCAACAGGATTCGCGGCCGACCGCCAGTGCCGGCGGGTGCGATGTCGTCGTCGACCTCGGTGGGATCGTCCGTATGGCTCAGTGACGCCATCGGGGACTGCATCGGCACATCGCCGAAGCCGCCGAAGTCGTCGACGTACGCCAGGGGCGTCGAACTACTGTCCGGGTCCATTGAGTAGGCGAGATGCTCGCCGATCTGCGGCCCGGGCGCGGTGCCGAATCCGGACATCGCTTCTGCGCCGCCTAATGCTGCCGGCGCTGCGGCCAGCGCAGCGCCCCTGGCAACCGCGAATCCCGGACTCGGCACGGACCGCATGGGAACTGGCGACGTCGGGGCGAGCGAGCTCGTCAGCGCGGCGGTGTCAGCACCGGTCCCGACCACGTAGAGGCCCTCTGCGCCGCCCGGTTCCTCCCTCAGCCGGGTGAGCAGTTCAGTGCAGGCCGCTACGGGTCCGGCACTCCCGACGGGTTCAATCGCCACGACGCTCGTGGTGTCCGCGTCGGCACCCACGACCGAGAGCGCCGCAGTGTTGTCGTCGACGAACAGCATGGCCGAGGTCTGTTGACCAGCTGCGGCGGCCGACTGTCGCACGATCGACGTCGCGGCCGCGGACGGCGACACGACGGAAACACCGCGCAGTCCCGCGTCGGTCAGCGCGTCGCGCAACTCGGCAGAGAAGTCCTCGTCAGACGCGCTGATCCGGATTCCGCTGAGCGAGTGGCCACTCTCCCGCAGGCTCCGGTCGGTGCCCACGATCGTCGATCGCAGCGTGTCCGGTGCCGCGGCGGCCAGATCGATGTCGAACTCGTCGATGGCGCCCTCGGGTGCCGCGGTATCGACCAGCGCGAGCCGCGCAGTGTTCGCCGCGACACAGACTCCCAGAACTAAATGCACGAGACCTCCCCTGCTTGGCGGCGATGCATCACCGCACCGGCGCTCCCCCGTCGCGCCCGCTGAGACGTCCGGATCGCGCTGAGGCTACCCCACGCGAACAGGTGCGCGCGCGCGTTTGAAACCCGGACAGTCATCAACAATCTTCCCCCACAGCAATGTCGCGTTCGGATCATCGCACCGATCGTCGGGCGCCTCTATCCGCCGTTCGGTCGACATACTCAGCCGAACACGCCGGCGCCCGCGGCGTCCGGCCAGAACATCAACAGCACGGCGACGGCGCCGATGACGAGATAGGCCGCGCCCACGAACAGGGTCGCCTTTGCCAGACCTGCACCAGCCTGACCCGATCGAAGAATGTGCCGGTGCGCCATGTTGGCCAGCGGAATCGTCACCGGTGCCGCGAACGGCCCGAGAATCAGCGTGAGGACGAATGCCGCCAACGCCGTGCCGTTGAGTGTCGACGGCCCTGGTGGGCCACTGATTGGATTGACGACCCCAGTGACCGCGGGACCGCCCACGGTGTACCCGGCACCGAACTTGCTTCCTGGCAGCGGAGACTGATTCATCGCACCGCCTCGGGCCCGGGGTAGGCGTCGCGCCGGGCAGTCTCTCGCGCGTGACGCATTGTTTGCTCCTCCCGACCACGCACTGAGGCCGCCGGTACCCCTCGAACGCGCCCGGCTCAGCTTCGCGGGTGCCCTTATCCGCAGCAATCGTACGTTCGGTTGACACCATTCAGGTGCAGTCCGCGCAGACCGGACGTTACTGTTTCCCCGCGACGGCATCGTCTGCTCGCAAACTCGTCGTCCGTTCGACCAGGATGGGCTCCGGGCAGGGCAATCCACCGCCGGAACCACATGGAGCAAAGACTATGACCGGCTCGCCCGCGACCGCAGAGGCGACCTGCGTGCACTGCGGCTCGCATGTACATGTCAACGCGCCTTTCTGCGGCGTGTGCGGTAAGGCCGTGGTTGGTCGGGCGTTGGCGAGTCCCGCGCCTGCGCCGCCGCGGATGTCGACGCCGACACCGGCGCCGACTCCGCGGGCAGGCGGAATCGTCGGCGCGGGCCGGGGTGTGCGGTGCTGCAGTTCCCTGATGGACGCGGCGGTGATGCTGAGTCCTGCTTTACCGCTGTCGATTCTCGGCGCGGCGCTCGGTGTCGCCGAGGTCGTCTACATCGTCGTGCCCATTGCTTTCGTCGCGGTGTGGCTGTGGATGCAGATATGGCAGGGGATCACGGGACTGACGTTCGGCAAGGCGATGTTGGGGCTGCGACTGGTCCGAGCCGACGACCGCCGCACACCCGGACTGTTTGCGTCCCTGCTCCGCAGCGGTGTCTTCGTCGTCACCGCCGGTGGCGCGGCACTGCCGGTCATCTCCGATGCGTCTCCTCGCGACGGCGTCCACGACCGGATTGCCGGTCTGACGATGATCGATGTGGCCCGCGGCGCGAACCCGCTGGGACCGTCACCCCAGGTGCCACTACGCAGGTCCGTCGATCGACGTCTCAACACCGTCCGCTCCCCTGTGCCGTCGGGGCGGCGCTGATGCATCTCAAGGTCATCCTGCGGCGTGACGACGGCACGCAGGCTCAGGTCGCGGTGACCACCGACGCGACAGCGACCGTCGCCGATGTCGCAGCCGCCCTCGCGCTCGGCGACCCTGATCGGCGTTCCCCCCGTCCGACAGGCAATCCGACCCTGAAACTGGAGCATGCGGCGTTCGACACCGGCAAGCCGGGGCGGGTCCTGGAACCGAGTCGCAGCCTTCTCGATTCGGGGGTGCGATCCGGCGCCACGGTGAGCATCGTTGCGGCGGCGGTGACGCCGAAGCAGCGCCGACGGGGACGCTCCGTCGCCGTCGTTCGGGTGCTCGACGGTCCTGATGCCGGACGCGAATTCTCTTTGCCTGCAGGAAATTCGACCATCGGTACGAGACCGACGTGCGACGTGCTGCTCTCCGACCCCGGTGTCAAAGATGTCCATGCCGCCGTCGCGGTGGGTGAGACGGTCGAGATCGCCAACCTGGCGGGCCCCGACGGTGTCCTTCTCGGGGGCCGTCCTGTACAGCGGGTTGCCGTGGGCTCCAATGACGTCGTCGTCCTGTCGCGGACCTCCCTGGCGATCCTGCACACGGTCCGGCCGGGTGCCGTGCAGACCGACAGCGTCGCCATCGAGTTCAACCGGTCACCCCGGGTGGTGGCCCGGTTCGGGGAGAGGGTCTATCCCGCACCCAAGCCGCCGGCGCTGCCGGAACCCGCACATTTCCCCATCGTGTCGATGGTGCTGCCGTTGGTGATGGGATTGGTCCTGTTCGCCATCACACGCAGTCTGCTCGCGGTGGCGTTCATCGCGCTGAGCCCCCTGTTGATGATCGGCATGTACATCGACGCGCGCTATCAGTCAAAGAAGAAGCACGCCGCCGACGTCGAACGCTTCGCCGACGCACAGCGGGCTCTCGCTGCGGAGCTGACCAGCTCGCAGCAGGTAGAGCGTGCTGTCCGCATCGGCGAGACACCGGCCCTCGAGGAGGTCGTCGACTCCATTCACCGCCTGGGGCCGCTGCTGTGGACCCACCGCCCCGACAGTCCGGAATTCCTCACCCTGCGCGTCGGTCTCGGCGATGCACCGTCACGGTGCCGCGTCGAGATGCCCAGTGACAACGAGGCGGATCCGAAGTACCTGGCGCAGCTGTCGGAGTTGCGTGACGAGTTCGCCGTCGTGCGGGATGTTCCCCTCGTGGCGGACCTGCGCGAGTGCGGCGCGCTCGGAGTGTGCGGTCCACGAGCGGTGGCCGACGGAGTGGCGCGTGGTCTGGTGCTGCAGCTCATCGGACTGCATTCGCCCTCCGAGGTGGTGATCACCGCGTTCGCGTCGCAGCATTCGCGTGTGTCCTGGGAGTGGCTGGAATGGTTGCCGCACACCAGTTCTGCGCACAGTCCACTGTCGGGCAATCACCTCACCGACAGTGAGAACGGCGGCGTGGCCCTGCTGTCTCGCTTGGAGGACCTCGTCAAGCAGCGGGACGGCAGACAGTCGCTCGACACTGAGCAGGAACCGATCGTCCCAGCCGTGGTGGCGCTGGTCGACGACACGGCGCCGATCGATCGGTCGAGGCTCACGCGTCTCGCCGAGCGCGGTCCGCGGGTCGGGGTGTACATCATGTGGGTGGCTGCGCAGGTGAGCAGTCTGCCCGCCGCGTGTCGTACGTTCGTGCTCGTCGAGAACGAGAGCACCGGGTCGACGATCGGTGAGGTCCGGCACGGTCGGCACATCTTTCCCGTCGCCTGCGACAGCATTGAGGTCGCGGACGCGAAGCAGATTGCCTTGCTCCTCGCGCCCGTCGTCGACGTCGGTGCCGCCACCGATGATGCCAGCGACCTGCCACGGTCGGTCTCGTACCTGAGCCTCTCCGGTGATGCGCTGGCCACCGATCCCGGGGCGGTCGGCCGGCTGTGGCTGTCCAACAACTCGGTGATCGTCAGGGACGGCCGTCGCCCCTCCCCCACCGGCAAACCATCGGGCCTGCCCGCGCTCGTGGGTTCTACGGGGGCGCAGCCATTCTCGCTGGACCTTCGCGAGCACGGTCCACACGCCCTGGTCGGCGGGACGACCGGCGCGGGCAAGAGCGAGTTCCTGCAGTCCTGGATTCTCGGGATGGCCACGGCTCACAGCCCCGATCGGGTGAACTTCCTCCTGGTGGACTACAAGGGCGGCACGGCTTTTGCTGACTGCGCGGAGTTGCCGCACACCGTGGGCCTGGTCACCGACCTCTCACCACACTTGGTCCGACGCGCCCTCACCTCGCTCGGGGCTGAGATCAAAACGCGTGAAGAGTTGCTCAACAGCAAGCGCGCCAAGGATCTGATCTCCCTGGAGCAGACCGGCGACCCGGACACGCCTCCGAGTCTGGTGATCATCGTCGACGAGTTCGCGGCGCTGGCCACCGAGATCCCCGAGTTCGTCGACGGAGTCATCGATGTGGCGCAGCGCGGGCGTTCGCTGGGGTTGCACCTGATCCTGGCGACCCAGCGTCCAGCTGGCGTCATCAAAGACAATCTGCGGGCCAACACCAACCTGCGTATCGCCTTGCGGCTCAACGATGTCGATGACTCACTCGACGTCATCGATGATCCGTTGGCAGCACACTTCCCGCCGGAGATTCCGGGTCGCGCGGTCGCGAAGACGGGCCCAGGTCGCCTCACCACCTTCCAGTCCGGTTACGTCGGCGGCAGGTCCGACAACCAATCGGACAGTGCGACGATCGATGTGTGGGAGTTCGTCTTCGGCCGGCGCCGTCCGTGGAGCACTCTCTCCGCCACGGTCGCTCACCGGTCCACGGGACCCACCGACATCGCGCGCATGGTGGGCACGGTGCGTGCAGCGAGCACGCAGCTCGGACTGCGCGCGCCACGGCGGCCGTGGCTGGAACCCCTCAATGCCGTCTACGCACTGGAAAACCTCAGCGATCACATGCAGACGGCCCAGTTGGTGATCGGCCGCGGTGACATCCCCGAACATCAGGTCCAACCCACCGTGACCTACTCGCCCGACGAGGGCAACATGGCCATCATCGGTACGAGCGGATCCGGAAAGTCGACGGCGTTGTGCACGATCGCAGCAGCGGCGGCGCTGGCAGAAGACGGACCGACGCACGTCTACGTGCTCGATTTCGCATCGGGCAGTATGCAGATCCTCGAGCCACTCCCCCAGGTGGCGGCGGTGGTCGGTGGTGACGACGACGAACGCGTCGGACGCGTGTTGCGGCGCCTCAGCGCCATCCTCGATCAGCGCGCACAGCGGTTCGCTCGTGTCAACGCGTCGACGCTCGCCGAGTATCGCCAGTCGACGCACCGCAACGAACCTCGAATCCTGTTGATGGTCGACGGGATCGCCGCTTTCCGGGACACCTACGAGCACGTGGGCTACTCGACGAATTACGCAATGTTCGCGCAACTCGCCGCCGATGGCCGTCGGCTCGGTGTTCATGTCGTGGTCACCGGCGATCGACCCGGCGCGTTGTCGACCTCCCTGAACGCGATGATGCAGCAGCGGTTGACGCTGCGGCTGGCGTCTGACGACGACTACATGCTTTCCGCAGTACCCAACGATGTGCTGTCGGTCAATTCGCCCCCGGGTCGCGGCATCATGGTCGGGCGAGGGAGCAAGAAGGGCCATGAAGTTCAGGTGGCGGTATTGGGCGGAGACGACACCATGTCGGCCCAGGCCGCAGCCATCCGCCGACTGGCCGAGAAGATCTCGGCTGCCGGCTTCCCGGCCCCTGACCCTGTCGAGCGCCTGGCGGACCGCATTCCCTTGGCCGAGCTGCCGGTGACGGGCGGCGCCGGCGAGACCGTCATCGGAGTCGCCGACGAGTCGCTGCGTCCGTTGGGGATCGACCCCCGCGGCGTGCTCATGGTGACGGGGCCGCCGGGGAGCGGACGGACGACGGCGCTGCTGACTCTCGTGCAGGCGGTTCGTCGGACGGCACCGGACACCATGATCGTGAACCTGGCGCCGGCTTCGTCCTCGGTTACCGGCCTGGACGTGTGGAGCGAGACCGCGGTCGGCACCAGCGACGTCCTCGCCCTTGCAGGCAGGTTGGCCTCGAGTGTGCAGTTCGGGTCGGCGAAGGTGATGGTCGTGATCGAATCGCTGGCCGACTTCGGCAACGGTGAGGCCGAGAGTGAACTCGTCCGGCTGGTCAAAACCGTCTCCGAGGGTTCGGGTTTCGTCGTCGGCGAGTCCGAAGTATCCACCTGGGGTCAGGCCTGGCTGCTCGCGCAACCCTTTAAGTCGGCGCGCCGGGGGTTGCTGCTGGCACCCAGCGGCGTCGAAGCAGACTCGCTGCTGGGCACCCCCCTCGGCACCATCCGCCGACACGACTTCCCACCCGGCCGTGGCGTCCTGATCGAGAAGGGCAAGGGGGTGTGGCTGCAGGTCGCCCAGCCGGTCATCTAGGAAGAACCAATCAACACCACATCAGAAGGGGAACACCATGGCACTGTACGGCGCCGACATCGAGCAGGTTCAGCAGCTGTCCAATCAGCTCAACGCGAAAGCCAACGACATCCAGGGCATTGTGTCGCAGCTGTCCTCGGCGATCAGCTCCGTCAACTGGATGGGTCCCGACGCCGACCGGTTCCGCTCGGATTGGCAGGGGCAGCACGTCGCTCAGCTGAAGCAGGTCATCAGCGCCCTGCAGACCGCGTCTCAGAATGCTCGACGGAATGCACAGGAGCAGCAGACCGCCAGTGGCGCCTGATCCGAGCAGTGTCGACGTGGGTGCCACGTGACGTCGACGTGGCAGGACCCCAATCCTTCTGCGCCTGATGCGAGGACGAATCCGGCGTTGATCATCGCCGGGGTCGGGCTGACGCTGGTCGTGGTGGTGGCGCTGGTAACCGTCGTGGTGCTGCATCGCGGCGACGACGGGCGTCCCCCTCACGACACAGCGTCGCTTCTCGCGACCAATGTGGAGGGGCCGCAAACCTTCACACCGTCAGCGGTGGCCATCCTGACACCGGAGGAATTCGGTTTGGGTTCGGGTTCGTCGCAGACCCGGCAACTGCCGATCGCAGCCGAACGTGGCGTTCGCCTCGCTCAGGGCACGCAGCCTGGGTTGTACGGTGGCTACGGCCAGGCCTACGCATGCGACGCGTCGGCAGTGGCCAATCACCTCGACACGCATCCCGACACGGCCGCGGCGTGGGCGGACGTCATCGGAATCACCCCGAACGACGTTCCGCAGTATCTGAATACGCTGACGCCTGTGGTGTTGACCGCCGACACCTGGGTCACCTCGCATCGCTTCGTCGACGGCCACAGCGAGGCGACTCAGACGGTGCTGCAGTCCGGCACCAACGTCATGATCGATCCGATCGGGGTGCCGCGCGTGCACTGCGCCTCGGGAGCTCCTCTGGTTCCCCCGGCGAACGTCGATCTGACCGAGTTGGACCTCGACGGCGACCGGTGGCCCGCATTCGACACCCGCAATGTGGTCGCCATCGCGTATTCGGATGCCGCTGGACGCCCCGCACCGGTCGACGAATTCAGCCTCGTGGACATCACGTCGGGCCAACCGTTCACGCAGCGGGCCGGAGGGACGATCGACCTCGGTCCTGAGCCGCCGGCGATGTGGGACCCGGTGGCCATGAATGTCCCACCGATTCGATCACGGAGGTAGCCATGCCCATCTCAGGGGCCGACGCGTCGCAGCTTCGCTCGACGGCGCAGCAATTCGACAGTGCGGCGGAGTCGTTGACGGCATCGCTGAAGACTTTGAGCAACCTCGTCGCGAGTGGAACGCAGTGGCGGGGGCCCGACGCCGATCGATTCCGATCGGAGTGGAACGCCGTCTCGACGGCCTCGCTCAACAGCGCCGCCGTCGCGTTACGGGAGGGCTCGAAGTGCCTGCGCCGCAACGCCGACGAGCAGGAACACGCCAGTGGCGTGTCCTCGGCTGCAGGCTCGTCGGTCATGGAGTGCAAGCCGGGAGACTCCCGCCCGGCACCGACGGGGCTGGCCGGCCTCTGGACAGAGATCGGTGCGATTTCCAACGAGCATGGATCGGCGGGATACCGGGTTCAGGAGGTCGTGGGGCCGGACGGGGTGACCCGCTACATCGTCTACATCGCGGGCACCGACGCTGCCGACGGTCAGACCCTGGTGTCGAATATTCCTGCCGCGATGGGCATTCCGGACGCGAACCAGCTCAAAGCGCTGAAAAGCATGATCCCCGACGGCGCCGAGGTCATGCTGGTGGGCTACAGCCAGGGCGGTATGGACGCACAGAACATCGCGATGCAGCACGACAACGGCTTCAAGGTCACCCAGGTGGTCACGTTCGGTTCGCCGGCGCGCGCCGATCTCGATGTCCCCGCCGTGCACCTGCAGGCCAAGGGCGACCACATCCCGACGACAACGCTCGGCTCACCGGGCCCGTACTTCCAGAACTCGACAGGATCGAACCCGGACGCGCACATCTACCACGGACAGTCCACCGTGACCGGCAACGGCTATGCGATCCACGAGAAGGCTTACGGCTCCCTGTCGCGCAACTGGGACAAGGCCGACTTCGCCCTCGGGGCGAAGAATCTCGACGACTTCACCGGTACCGCAGTGTCCACCCGGGATCTCGACGTCGACGGACGAGTTCGTTAGTCGTCGCGTGAAATTCACTCCGCCGCCGACGTGGCCGCGTTTCCCGCCGGACTGGTCACCGACGCCGGACTGGAAGCCGGACCCTTCATGGCCGCCTCCGCCACCGGGCTGGACGTTCTGGACCGACGACGAAGGCAGCGAACAAGACCCACGGCGTCGACCGTTCGCGCGCCGTATCCCCTGGGGCGTCGGCCTCATCGCTCTTGCGACCGCCACCGTCGTCGGCGCCATGTCGGTACTCGCCGTCACACAGTCGGTCGAAATTCAGACGCTCGAGCAGACTGGCACGATTCAGCACACGTTAGTCCTGCGCCCGGACACGGAGGACATCTACACCGACTTCAGGGCATGGCAGCGCCTCGGCCAGATTCGGGTGACGCCAACGGCGGACGGGCGGTCCGCCACGCTCGATTCGCCGGCAGGGGAAGATGATTGGTCGGGCATCCAACTGCCCGGCGGCCACACCTGCGGAATGCGCATCGCGGGTCGGGTGAGCTTCAACTCCCGGATTCCGGGCGACGGCGGGTACGGGTTTGGACTGGCCGAGGTGGACGGGCCGCCCGAGTCGGCGACGCTGACCGGTTCGGCAGTGCAATATGACGCCGGTCGGAGCGGCTACCGCGTGACCCACTATCCCTCCGATATGGATTCGGACATCTCGCCTGCCCCGTTCGCCGCCGGCTGGCACGCCTTCGAGTTGACGGTGTACAAATCCGGCACCGTCGTTCATCGCGTCGACGGTGCGGAGGTTCTTCGCACTTCCATCGCCCCGGTGTGCGGGTATCCGGTCATCCGCGTGTGGGGGGGATCAGCGGAGATCGCCGACCTGGATGTGTTCGTCGGAGCGTATTAGGCCCTGCCCCATGGTTGTCCGCCCGTGTTGCGGGCCCAGTCGGCGACAAGTTCGGTGTCGAACCGTTCTTGCCTCATGCGCAGGTCGGTGTAGATCAGTACCTGGAGCACGCGAACATAGGCGATCAGAGCCCCGAACGCGATCACAAAGAACAGCAGGGCCCCGACGGGGCCGAGCACGAAGCTGGCCAGCAGCCCGGGAATTGACAGCACGGGCATCACACACACGGCCCAGATCAGATGCACACCGAGCAATCGCCCTGCTGCGGGCTTGGCCAGCTGCATCGATCGCCGCAGTGAGTCCATCACGCCACGTCGTTCGATGATCAAGACCAGCGGCGCCAGGCTGAACATGATGCCCACGACGAACGACCCGACGAACAGGACGGTCATCAGGAGCAGCGCCAAGGGCAGGCCGACCGCGAAGGCGGCGAACACCACCCCCATGGCCAGCCCGTCGACGAGGATGAAGATTCCGTAGTAGACAAGAGTCAGCCGGCACACGGGAAGGACGCGGCTGCGGGCCTCCCGCACAACGTCTTTCATCCGCACCGGAAGACCTCGAACCGCCTTGTCGGTCGCCGACACCGATAAAGCAAGCAGCGCGGCATCAGCTGGAAAGGCCAAGGCGCACAGAAACAGCCAGAGCAGAAGCATCACGCCGAACAGACCGCCGAATACGTCTGTCGCATCCGCGGATTCGAAGAGTGAGGTCGACAGCGACGTCGAGGACACCGCGATCGACATCACGATGCCCGACGCCACTGCGCAGACCACCGCGAACGCGATCAGGATGACGACGGGAATTCCGACAAGCGTGGGCCAGTGTCGGCCGAGAATCCGGAACGCGCCGGTGAACATCTCGGGAAAGCTCAGCGGTCGCAGCGGGATGACGGGCGTGCCTGGTGCCGGGGCCGGGTCGCTGGTGCGTTCGGTTCGCGTCAGAACGGCCATCAGATCGGGATGCCATGCGGTGCGCCGCGCCTGGGTGAAGTAGGCGGCGGCGGCGCAGCCGGCCGCGACCAGAACCCAGCCGAAGCCGAGGATCAGCGATGCCAACAGCGTCAGCGCCGAGAGCCCCCACAGCACGTGGAAAGGCTGAACGGCCACCGATGGAGCGACCGAATCACGGCGCGGCTGTTGCCCGTCCGGCTCGCGGTGCCAGGCGTTGCCGTGGGCTGCGGATGGCACAGGGACGCCGGCTGACGGTCGGCGATCGACCGGCGGAGGCGGCGGAGGCGGCGGCGATGATGGCGGACGCGGTGAAGGCGGCGGAGGCGGTGAAGGGCGCGAGGGCGCGGTCGGGATGCGAGGGGACGGACTCGCGCCTCGTCCGGTGTAGGTGGTGCCGGCGGTGAACCGGTCTGGGAGCCGGGACGGCGGGGAGGCATGCGGCCGCGGGGCCGGGGCGGCAGGCCCCCGATAGATCTTGGGAGCAGCGCTGGCCGGTTCGGTGCTGGGAGACGTGTCCGGTGGTGCGCTGAAATGCTGCGCTGCTTGGCGCCGATATTCGGCGTGCGGGTCGGGGTCTTGTCCGTTGCTCATTCGAGTCTCCCGAAGCACGGTGATGGCGCAGCGTTCACAGAGCACGTCCGGCCGGAGTGGGACGACGTTGAGGCTCGGTCATCGCCTCGGCCACGAGGCAGGCCACGCATCCGCCGACGAAGACCCCGACGTCGAGGAGCCAGAACGTGAACCAGTTTGGCGCAGAGCTCATTCCCTGTTCCGAGTACCAGATCGACCACCACGCCAGCCCTGCGGCCGGGAAGAGACCGAGAACCCAGCCACTGCCGCGACGGCGCGCGATCGACCATGCGATGACGAACACCACGGCGACGAGGACAGGCACCCTACCGATCCACGGCAACAGGTCGTACGGAGGCTCGGAATAGGTGTAGCCCTCGATGGTTCGGTTCTGCGACAGCAAGGCCACGAGACTCCACTCGTCGGAGGGACTCGATGCGAGCCCGGCGACCACTGTGCCGGCGAGCGCCAGAAGGATTGCGGGAGGTCTGCGTTCGGCGGTGCGGGCATTGGCCGCCACGCACACCACGAAGAACGCGTTCAGGCCGTTGGCGAGCCACCACACTTGCCAGGGCGAGGTGAAATCGCCGTGCATCAGGATCGCGTAAACAATGAGGGACGGCACCAGCAGCAGTGCGGAGACAACGCCTCCCCCGGATTTCGCGACCGACTCACCAGGCCGCCCGTCAGGTGGTGGAGGCGAGAGGAAGTCGGTCGGCGTCCCCGGCGACCAGGCGGGCGCGGAAGCGCGCGATGGCGTCGAGTCAGCGGCAGGTGCGTTGTTCCATGCCGATTGCGTTCTGCTGATGACGGTGTCGGCCACGGCGCGCGAAGCCTGCCGAAGCTGATCGTCGAGCCCGGTCGCACCGCCGTGCCGGTGATTTCGATACCAGAGGTAACTCCCGCCGATCGCCCCCACCGACAGCAGGAGAAAGCTCCCGGTGTCGCCGAGCAACCCCGAGAGGATCCAGTGCAGGACGTGCAACACAACGCCGACGGCGAACACACCGGCCGCCACCAGGAGAATGTGCCTGGTGAGGAGACCGGAATCTGCCGACTGCATCATCCCGCCTGCGTGCTGGCTCAACGGGCCGAACAGATCGACATCGGCGCGTCGGAATCGTATTGCAGAGAGCGATAACCGAGTCTGCCCTGACACAGCCCCAATCCCGTCGCGGTCAGCGATACCTGGCGCACCGGCTCGCCGCGCGATATGGCTCCCGCAGACTGACACCACGTTCCCGTGGCATGGGCGACTTGTCCACCCCAGCTATCCCACGCGATGTCGGTGATGGTGTTGGCGCACAGGCTGTTCAACGACAGCGTGGCGGGACGCGAGGTGCCGAAGCCGACGGAGTACTGGTCGGACGGCGCACCGAGGACCACCAATCCGCTCGCGGATGCAGACGGTAGACCCCACGGTACGGCCGCAGCGGCGATGCCGAGCCCGAAAGCCAGTGCTGCCATGCGAGTGACGTTGCCGTTCATCGGTTCTGAGTCCAGAATCGCCACCCGCGCGGCGCCGGCGGCCATGACGGGTCGGGCGTCCACCCGGGGCCGGGTGTGAAGCCGGGCCGCAGCGGCCACTGCGGTGGCGGGGTGAAGGACCAGGTCGCTGTCGCGCTCTTCACCGCGCCGCCCTCGGGTGCGGCCGCCGCGTGCGGGGCCGAAGCAGTCGGGCGTGGCTGCACTCGTGGGGCGCCGGCATGCTGCGTCCACGGCCGATCGGGTGCTGCGGGAGCGGGTGGAGCCGGCGCCGCAGGGGGATGCGTTCCGGCCCCGGTGGGGAGGCGCAACCGGGGTGGCCGGCCCAGCGCACCGGGCGTCAGGGCCGCCGACGCAGGCCCGGGCGCTGTCGGGGCAGCAGGCGGTCTCGCACCGCCGCTCGAGGCGCCGGCGAAGTTCTCCTTGAGGCGGTCCTTGTACATCCGGGCCTTGTCGGGGTTCCTCTTGACGAAGTGGTACAGAAAGGCCAGGCCCAGGATGGGAATCCAGAGAAGCATCCCGGCACCGCCGCCGAAGAAGAAGAAGTGGGTGCTGCGTCGACTGCCGCCGCGCGCCAGGACATCCACCGCCTGGGTGGTGTCGAGGTGATCGAACGCCCCACGCGCTGCCGAGGCGAGGTCGAGAATCATGGACATTGATCTGAAGCTCTCTGTGTGTACTGGTCGATCAGCGATTGCGAGCTAGGAGGGGTTCTTCAGATACTCCCCGGTGGCATCCGCGTCGTACTGCTGCAGGCGTTCGATCCATCGATCGCCGAACTTCTTGTACAGCCCGAACCCGTCGATGGTCTTCGAGAAGGGAACCGGGATGAACCACACGGTCATTCGGTTGCGGGTCCACGTGTCGATCGACGTGGTGACGCACGTCCGCCCGTCTGTGTGTCGAACCATGTCGGCGTGGAATTCCAGCGGAGACGACATCGCACCGGTGACCACGAAGTTCAGTCGATCGATCGACCCGTCCGGGAGGACGACCTTCGACAACGGCCCTGAGAGATTCATGCATTCTTCAGCGGCCAGGCCCGCGATCTCCTCCGCATCGAGACGAGTCCACATACGGAACGTCCCTTTCTCGGTGTGAGCGACGCGGAAGAAGGCGGCCCAGATGGCGACGGCGGCGACGACACCGGCCAGCCGTGTGACGCCCGATCCGGCCAGGATGACCAGGCCCGCCAGCACGAGTGCGCCGCCGGCGATGACCGTCTTGCGGTTGGCCGGATCCACCAGCCACGCCACGACGGGGCCCTGACCCGTCGCGGCGGGCGGTGAAGGGTTCCGGTACCCGGGGTCGGGGATCGAGTTCTGCTGCTGCTGAGCCGAATACGACGGGGCGGGCGTGTGGAATCCGGGCACCGGTGACGGCGGCCGTGGTGGGACAGGCGGCCAGGATTGCGCACTACGAGCACGAGCAGCCGTGGCGGCGTCCTCGGCGGCCGGCGGAGGTGCTGTGGCGTCATCGCCGGGCCGGAAGATCTTCGGTCTATTCGGATCGGCGACATGGCCTGGCGCCGTCTGATCGTGACTCATGCAGTTCCCCCCAACCCTGAACGCAGCGCACCCACATCGATCCGCCGTTCGATGTCAGTTAACACCATGTGGCACCGCGCCACAGCCGAAATCACCACATGTCGTCCGATGGGACGACATGAAAAGCCGTGCTCTCACGCCCGTTCGGGCGTCACAGGCAGGTCATCTCTCGGGAAACACGAAACCCGAGTCGCAGCCAGACCGCGGTTTCAGCAATTCTCAGCGCCGATACTTGGTGCTGCCGGCCGAATCCCGGCTGCTGCTGACGATCTTGGCGAAGCATTCGTCAACCGGTATCGCGCGCGCGTCGCACCACCCGTTCGCTGCGTCGGCATCGGGGAACGTCAACCCTGCGAAGGTCACCCACCATCCCGCGAGGTCGAAGGTGCGCCACTCGTCGCTCCAGACCAGCCGCACTTCTGGATACTGACCCCGCATCCTCAGGTGTTGTTGCAGGATCTCGCAGGGCGACCAGGTCACCATGCGCCCGTCGACATCGGGCGCGACCAGTCCGGGCCGTTTCGAGGAGAGCTGCGCCACCCATCGGTCGGCGAGTTGCGCGCGCACGAACGGGCGGTCCGCGTCCACCTGGGCGCGCAGCGCGGCCAGGACGTCCTCGTCGCTGCCACATCCGGCGGCCGGGTCCGGTGGAGGGACCGACTGTCGGCGTGCGTCGGAGCTGGGCTTGTCGGACGTCTGCGAGACGCCGCCGGTGCCTTCCTCGTCACAGTCCACGACCTCCAGGCCGGACGCGGCGGATTCTGTCACGATGCCCCCGGTACCAGAGGCGCGACCGGCGTTCTCGCCCAGCGTGTTCGGATGGCGGGTGTAGGTTCCGTTGACGAATTCGAGTTCGACGACGGTGGGCTGCGCGCCGTCTCCCCCGATGACCACGGGATCGCCGGAGAAGTCGAAGACGGCGGAGCAGATCCTGCCGAGTTGATCTCGAATGGTCACCCGAAGCCGATCGGTGGACAAGATGTCGCCGCCGGGACAGCGTGCCTTCACTTCCATCGTGACCATCAGCGAGCCGTTCTCGGCGCGATACTGCACCGGCCGCATCTCGGGGGTGCGCCCGCACTTGGTGATCAATCCACCGTCGGCGTCCGCGTCGACGGCAGGTGCGGAATCACCGGACCGGCCGGGCGCGCCGGCGGGCCCGCCTGTCGGGCCGTAGTACGTGATGGATTCGCTGACCACCTGCGCGAAACCCTGACCGGCAGGCGCCACCGAGTGCGGACCGTCGATGCCGGGCAGCGTCCACAGCGTGTCGCCGGTCGCCAGATCGACGGCGGTCAGGCCGCGTTCCGTGACCGCCATGACATGTTGCCCATCCGAGAGGTCGACCCCGCCGACCGTCATGTCGTTGGTCCACAGCCGTTCACCCGTCGCGATATCGAACGCGGTGAGCGGACTCTGGTAGTCACCGCCCAACACCGTGTCACCGACGATCGTGTGCAGTTCGAGGTCCTCGTCGCCGGCAGCTGTCCATATGGTGCGACCGGTGGTGAAATCGTAAGCGGTGCGGCCGATCACGTACGGCAGCGTCGTCCCGTCCGTGACCAGCCATGGCCGCGCCACACCGGCCGTGTCGGTCACCGTTCGCAGCGGGTTGCCGCTCGGGTCAGCGACGATCGTCGTGATGACGTCGGGGTCCCCCGCTTCGCACGATCTCGCGGTGAAGCCCTGCCCGTCGAAGACCGACAGCCTCGTCACCTCGCCTGCGGTCAGCGGTTCGCCGTCGCTGTCACGGGCCAGAGTCAGTCCACCGTCGTTGCCGGAGTAGACGATGGCGTCATCGATTCCGTCGAAGATCGCATCACCTGAACCGGGGCAACCCATCTGGTCCCCGATGGGATATCCGCGCGACCAATCCGCGGTGAGATCGTCCGCGTTGCCCCGAGTGATGAATCGCTGCCCATCGTCGAAACCCATGGTGTAGACCGCGGATCCAGACACCTCGACGAATCGGGTGCGGTCCGGCACCTGGAGGCGATGGTCGATGCTGCCGTCAGCCATCGACAGGAAGGACACGTACGTCGGCGCCGCGGACGGACCGAAGGTCGCTTCCCTGCCGAGGCACGGAATCAATCTGTCGACGGTGGCCGTGGCGCACACCGGTGCGAACCCGGCATCGGCCGTCCACCGAATCTCCCCCGTGCCGCTGTCGATGGCCACCAGGGTCGCGCCGCGATCGGTTCGAGGCAGGATCGCCGAGGTCAGCAGAGTGTCGCCGAGGTCGATGAAACCGGGGCTCTGATACTGATTCGACGACGGATCGGGCCTGACGAACTCGGCATCGGGGAACACCGTCTCGGCATTCAACTGCCAGCCGGCGCTTGGCTTTTCCGGATACAGACCGCGTAGTTGGCCGGCGACGGGCTGACCGCCCTCCTCGTCGTCCGTGAAGTGCTTCACCAGGAAGTAGCCGCCGCCGGCCAGCGCCACCACGACAACGAGGACCGCGGTCAGCAGCAAAGCGACCGGTCGCCGGGACCCCGCTCGCCGCGGCGGCGACGGCGCGGGCGAAGGAGCAGGTGGTGGAGCGGATTGCGGAGCACCGGACGGCGACGGCGCATCGTCGATCCAGAATTCCCACCCGAACGGTGCGGGCGGCCAACTCGGATCAGGCGTCCAGTCGGGCGGCGGCTCCCATCCCGGAGGAACCGGCCAGTCGGGCGGCGGGTTGAACGACATGACGACCTAGGCGCTCAGCACGGTGAGAAACTGCGAAGTTCGGGCATCGGGACGCCCTGTAACAAGGCCTTCCCGCGACAGATCGAACTCGGGAAACCGGTGTAGCGAGTCCACGAGTCACCGACAAGGCGCACCAGCGATTGCGCGTCACCGAGGTCACCTGAGTCGACGTAGGCCCAACCGTCATAGCAGCGGATGACATTCAGCCGCTGACCGAGATCGGCCGATATCGCGGACGGATCGCAGTTGGCCAGCGGTTGACTGTGGCTGCTGGCCGCCGGCGCAGGTAGCACACGAATTTCTGCGCCATCGTTGCGTGCGCACGACGTTGTGTAGCCGTACAGTTCAGCTGCAGTTGCCGTCGGGCTGGCGCAGTTCCACCCGTCGAATTCGGCAGAATCGGTGTTGCCACTATGCGGCAGCGCAGGATCGTTGAGATACCGGTCGACGATCTGCATCGCGTCCGCGCAGGAGAGGTCCCCGGCGGTGACAGTGACTGATCCGGACGCACCGGTGGCCGGGTAGGTGACCGAGCCGCACCCGCCCGAGGCGAGCGTGCTGGCCGCTACCGACCGCCCCGCATCAGGCGCCGGTCCGCCGGTTCCATGTCGAGGCTCAGAGGCGGCGCATGCCGTGAACGCCATCAACGCGGCGCCGGCCGCTGCGACGGCGGTCAGCCGACGAATCATGATCTCCCCCAGCACACGCGAAGTCAGCAAATCTTCGTCGCATTGTGCCAACTCGACCACCGCATCGGTGTCCGCCGTTGGGATGACACGACACCGGCAGGTCAGGTACCCAGGGTCGAGGCGCCGCTGAGCACGGCCCACACGATGAAGACCGCCAGGCTCACCACCACGACGACGACAGCGATCAACGCGACGAGGTAGGTGCGGGAGTTCATCCCGAGAAACTTGTCACTGTTGGGCGCCTCGACGGGCCGCGGTGGGGCCGCGGGCGCCGGGAAACCCGCAGACGACACGGCGGGGCGGGGCCCAGATGAGCGCGCCCACGGATTGTGTTGCCGCGACGCACGTTCGGCATCGATCGCGCACCACGGGCAGACGGCGCATCCGAGGGGAATCTCGTGGCGGTTCTGCGAACACCGTTCCAGCCGGATCCGCAACAGGGCGGAGCGCCACTGTCCCGCCGTCGGCCGCGCCGCCGGCTCTCGGGCGCCCTCGGTGAATGCCCGGACGAAGAAGTCGCCGATCTCGGGCGGTAGGAACGACACCGGCGGCGCCAGCGGGTGTGTTCGCAACCGAGATCCGGGCCCGCCGGCCCATTCCCCGTTCACCGCTAGCGTCAATGCATCGGGTTGATCCGCGTCGCCGGTCCACTGACCGCGCGAGAACGGATGATTCCCGGCGAGCAACAGCTGATGGATGTGCACCGCAAGAGCGAACAGATCGGAGGTCTTCTCACGCGCCACCTGGCGTAGGTTGCGGCCGGCCAATTCTGGCGCGGTGAACTCCGGCCGTCCCACAGCACAGAGGAAGCGGTGACCGGAGCTGTCCGTGAACTGCATCGAGTCGCAATCGACGAGCGTGACGCGGGTGGTGTCGGAGACCAGGATGTTGCGCTCCTGGAAGTCGCCGATCACCGCTTCGACGCGGTGGCACACCTCGACGGCCAGACACAGGTTCGCCGCGACGTTGACGAGGTGGCCCCAGCCCGCGTTCTTCGTCCATTGAGGCCCGGTGGGGGCGGGGTGGGCTCGGTCGGACGGGTTGCTCATCGTGTGCAACTCCACCGAGGTCGCGGTGTCGATCCGGCGCATCACATATCCCACGGGGCCGTGTGGACCGACGATCATGTCCTGCGGCCAGGTGAGCACCACGAAGCCGTCGGGTTGCACGGCGCCGGGCGGCTGTGACTGCACCATCGCTGCGACCTTGCGCAGCTTCTGGTCCAATTCGGTGAGGTCGTCGTGGAAGACCTTGGCCACGAGATCGCGGCGGTCTGCCAGGTCGTACACCGTGCCCTCGCCGGTTCTCCCGGTCAGCGTGCGCCCCAGACGCAGCGGTTCCCCCGATCCGAGCCGCAAATTCACGACCGGCCTCTCCCACCGAAGAGCCGACGTAACCTGCCCGAGTTGCCCGCGGACGGGGGCGGCGTGCCGACGACGGGAGGAGCGACTCGCGCGGCCGGTGCAGGAGAATTGACCATGGTCCGGATGACCGGTCGAGCCGAGGGAAAGTATTCGTCGTCGCAGAATCGCATCGCCGCGAGCACCATCGTTTTGTCGTCGCCGGTCTGATCGTCCTCGATGCCGCGGAGCAGCGCGGCAAAATGCCCAGCGCTCACACCGGAGCGAACGTGATCCCACGACCCACGAAAGAACGGTTCGTAGGCATCACCTGTCGCCACATCGGTGATCTTGTAGGTCATTCCGTCAGTGCTCAGGGCGAACGCCTCGACGCCGGCGAGCGTCGCGGTGCGGAAGGACTCCTCGAAGGCCCGCTCCGACTGGAGGAACCAGGTCGAGTTCGCGTACTCCTCTTTGTCTTCGATCAGCAGTGTGGCGATGTCGCGGGTATCCCCCGCCACGGATTCCGCGGCCACGACCCCGTCGCCGATCTGACCGAACACCGCCCGGCTGCGATCGGCGACTGCGACGCACAACGTGGTCGACAACAGCGCCGGATCCATTCCACACGCTTGGGCATGCGCCTGCACCCGTTCGAGTGCGCGGTCGAAGAGCCAGCGCACCTGTACCTGGCCGTCGAACGATCCAGCCCGGAAGTCTCGAATGAAATCGGGCAGCATCGCGTGGTCGAGAACCGCCCGGCACGCTACATGGGCCCCCCAGGCCGATGTCCCCGTGACCGACCCGGCACCGTCGGCGACCGCGGCCACGATGAACCCCTCCTCGACGCCGTAGCTGTACGCGTCGTCGCAGCCCAGGCCATGGCGCTGGTGTTCGTCGCCGGTGACGGACGCAGCGCAGGCGGCCCACTGCCAATCGCCGCGGCGGGCCGTGCTCTCCTCCGCCGACGCCGTGGTGGTCATGCGCTGGTCCACCCGCTGACCGAGGGCAGCGGAATCCGCTCCCCCATCGCGCCCAGGGACTCGTCGTTGCGAGCGAACTCCGACGAATTGGACACGCTCGCCAGCGAAGCGGACAACCACTGAAACAGCGCCTCGTACTTGAGCCCGTCGAGCGGAGCCGGGCTGCGTTGCAGCGAAAGGCGTGCGAGTTGCTCGTAGTCGACTTTCGGGCCGGCGCCCACGGCGAACACTGTGACACCGCGGGCCTGTTCGGCCTGATTGAGCCGCGCCACCGCGTCGTCGAAGCCCTCAACATTGGGTTTGCCGTCGGTGAGCACCAGAATCCAGGGCCGGTAGTACTGCAGGCCGGCCATCTTGTAGGCCTGCTTGCGGTCCTCGATGATGTCGAGTGTCAGATGGATACCGGCGGCCATGTTGGTGGTGCCGGAAGCGTTGAACTGCACGGGCTGCAGCGAGCGGGCTTCCTGCATCGGAACCAGCACCGTGGCCGCGGTACCGAACGCCACCACGGCGACCTCGACGCGCTTGCTGGCCAGGGCGTCATGGTGCAGGTAGTCGGTGAAGGCTGCGAATCCGCGTTCGAGCGCGGCCACGGGTTCGCCCTGCATCGAACCCGACACGTCGCAGAGCACCACGCACGCAACCCGCGGATCCGGATTCGCGTCGTTGAGCTCGACCGCCCATCCCCACTCAGACACCCACGCCCCCTTCGCCCGCCAGTTCGGTGTGCTGTGCATCTTCGCATCACCGACGACGAACCGTGGACCGTCTCGCCGCGGACCTCGGAGTTCGCCAGGGATCACGGCCGCGTTCAGCCGAACGGATGACACCGGGGCCCGTTGCTGTCACCATAAGCTGCGACGTGAGGCCGGACGAGCAGTTGAGCACACCATCGAGCACCGTCGGGCCGTTCGATCACGGGGGAATTCGACAATGAGCAATAACCGCCCCGGTGCCGCAGCGGCACGCCACGACGACTATCAACGTCAGGCGGCGACGCACTTCGCGCACCACACCGGCGACCAAGACGGCCGGCCGGCGAGATCGCGGGCCGACACCGTCGAGAACGCGACGGCAGCGGTGTTGCTCGTCGCCGCGTTGGTGCTGCCCTGGAACATCCACTTCGGTGTCGGCGTCCCCGGAAGCGAGCCGTGGCTGTTCGGGGTCGTCATCGCGGTGACGTTGCTGTCTGCGGCATCTCTGGTGCTGCGGCGTCACCGGCGCGCCCTCAACGCCCCTTATCTGGCAATCGTTGTGGCCTTTGCGGTCTTCGCCATCGTCGATGCCGTGCGAGTCGGGGGTACCGGCGATGTCCCGGCCGGGGTCGGCCCGGGCGCGCTCGCCGGGTTGGCGGCCGCGCTCGTGGCCGCGCGGCCGGGGCGCGAAGGTGAGGGCACCGAGAAGTTCACCGCGGTGCGCATCATGGGCGTGGCGGCGATGGTGATCGCGACGCTGGCGGTGGTGTTCAATTTCTATTGGCGAGTGCGCTATGTAGTGCCCAAGATCGGAGATGCCGACTACGGCAGCGGCAACACCGCGGTGGTCGCCACCGCCGCGGCTTACGGGATCGTGGCCCTCGTAGTGGTCTTGGTGGGTCTGCGCTGGCTGCTCGACAGTGCGGTAGCTGCCCGGTTGGCGACGGTCGGGCTCGGCGCGGCGACTCTTCTCGGCACCGTGCTCGTGTGGATAGTCGGTATCGGACGCGACATCGACGCATTCCACGGGATCGCGCAGACGACATCAACTGCCGGTGTGGGTTTCGAAGGCTATCTGGCCTGGGTCGCGGCAGCGGCGATCGCCGCTCCGGTCGTCCTTGCCGCGGCCTGCGCACGACCTGTCGACAAGAGCGTCTGGCGCGACGCTGCCCGGAAGTGTTTGTCGCTCATCGCTTTTTGGTTCCTGGGTTGTGCAGTCCTACGCGTGTTCGACTTGATCAGCACGGCGGCGCTCGGCCTGCCGCTCTCGCCCTATGACAGCGTGGGACTTCTGGCCTTCGATGTGGTGGCCGCCGCGGTGGCCGTGTGGATTCGGTTCAACATGGGCAATGACACGCTGCACCCCACCGTCATCACCGCGGTGTGCGGTGTGTTGTTCGTCCTCTCGGTGTGCCGGGTGGCGGTCGGGGTGGGGCTCGCCCCGCGCATCCTCTACGAGGGTCCGGTCGACGTCGACGCCGCCGTGTTCGGGAACTCGCTCGCTCAGCAGATCACCAGCACTTTCGACGTGGTGATGTGCTGGCTCGCTCTGCTTCTCGCCGCGGTGGCGCTGTTGGTGCTCCGGCGCGATGAGGCGAGCCGCCGCGAACCGACGGCAGCACGACCGCAGGCAACGCCCCTGGTTCCGGCACCCCCGGAACCGCAACCGGCCACCCAGGTGATAACGGGACCGCAACAGTGGTCGGCCCCGGCGACGCAGCGGATCACCACAGCCGCCCCTCGGATCGCGCGAGCCGATGACACCGCTACGCAGCAGTTCTCGCAGTCCGGCGAGAATTCGACACAACGGCTCTCACCAAAGATCGCTCGCGTGCTCGACGCATCGACCCAGCGGTTCGCCGCCGGTACCACCTACACCGGAACCGGTCGTCGTCAGGACGATTCGTCCGGTGACACGTCGCGCTGACGTGATCGCCGGTGCCGTCCTTGCCGAGTCCCCCCACCCGGCGCAGCACACCGCGACCCCTCGTACACGGTTGCTGCCGGATCAGGCGACACCGGCGATCACTTCCGCTGGAAACTGATGCTGCGGCGCTCCCCAACGGATGCCTCAACGGTAACCTGGTCGATGGCGGGATGTCTGTCCCCCGAACGCATGAAACGGCGAATCAGGCTGAGGCTAAAGGTCATTGAGGCTGAGGATGCCGTCCTCGATCGCTCGGGCCAGCAATGCGGACTTGGTGGGCGCCGGCCGTCCGACGCTGGCGTACTTCGCTCGAGCGCGCTGAAGATGCGTTCGCACGGTCGTCGGAGCGATGAACAACCTCTTGGCAACCAGCTCTTTGCTCTCGGTCTGAAACCACGCGATCAGGACTTGCTTCTCCCGCTCCGACAGCTTGATCCGACCCAGCGTGTTGTCACTCAGAAGCGCCTTGCCCATGCGGGGGCCGACATACGGTGTGCCGCTGTGTGCGGCCTGGATCGCCTCGATCAGATGCCGCTTACCCTCGGACTTCACCAGGTAGGTCACCGCACCAAGTTCCAGGCACGTCAGAATCACTTCGTCGGCGTTCATGTGAGAGAACACGATGACGCGCTGATCCCTGTCGGCGAGTCTGCGCAGTGTCTCGAAGTCCGGTTTGTTCCCGTCGATCTGCAGATCGAGCAGCACGACGTCGATGTCGTCGGAACGCTCGGGATGATCGGAGAAGTACTCGGCGGGAGCCAGGTAGTTCGCAACCACCTCGATCGTGGGGGCGGCATCGTCACACCACGCTTGAATCCCGGCATGGACGACGTCGTGATCGTCGATGATCGCGACTCTTACCGAGCTCTGCGACTCGCCCTCCCGGCACATCCGCCACCCCCCGGTTAGCTTGACACTCTGCGTCACTTTGCCTGCGGGTATTTAAACAGGTAACTATCAGCGCGCAACAGAAAAGGTGCTCCCCATTGCCGATGCTGGTCCGCCCCGCTCGATCTCGGCACCACCGCGGCCACCCGGCCGGGCGAGGCCGACGCTGCTGCGTCCTCTCGGAGGTTAGCGGTGTCGGCGCTGCTAGAGAAGGTGCCACCGCAGAGTTGGTACGTTCGGCTGACCCCGGGGAGACGGCGCAGCGGCGGTCGATGATCTGGCACCGTCATGGGTTCGCTGAGGGGTGCCATGGCGACGGCTGACCGGATCGCGCGGGTGGACGCGGTATTGGGCCATGCTGCCACCGCGGCCTCACGGCGCCATCTCCTCGCCCGAGCGGCGCAGGTCGGGTTGCTCATGCGTCACACCGTCACTCTCGGTGTCTCGGTGATCGGTCTGGCGGGCACGCTCGACGCGGCCGGCGCGGGAGGCCGGGGGCTGCTCGTGGCGACCGCGGTGTGGTCGGCGTTCCGGCTGGCGACGCGCTCGCCGCGAGCGGTGTGGCTGGTCGGGGACTATGTGTTTGCGGTTTCGGTGTGCTTGGCCATTCCGCTGCTCGCCCCTGACCCGTCGTTCTATCTGTCGAACACGGTCCCGCAGGCGATCGCGGGAACGGCGGTCGTCAGTTTCTCCGTGTCCGTCGCGGCGCGCGTCAGTGCTGCGCTGACCGCGGGTATCGCCGTGTGCTACGCGGTCGGTGCAGCCGGCGTCATCGGGTGGCAGGACCTCGGCTCGGTCACGGCCCTGTTCTACTTCGCCGTTCAGTGGGTGACAGCCTCGGTGATCCGATTCATGCTGCTCCGCCTCGCGGTCGCGATCGACAGCGCGCGCGGCGACCGGCAGGAGGCCGAGGTCACCGAGCAGGTGACGATGGCGGTCCGCGACTACGAACGCGAACAGCTCGCACTGCTCCACGACACCGCCGCCTCGACATTGCTGATGGTCGGACAGGACACCTCGGTACGGCCCGACCGATTCGCCGCACAGGCACGTCGAGATCTCGAGTTGCTGCGCGGCGGGGCGTGGGTGACGCCACCACAGCGACTCGACGTGGTGGCAGCCGTGCGCGACTGCGCCGAGCACCTCTCGGCGCCGGTGACACTGCTCGGCCCCACTGAGTTATGGCTCCCAGGCGACATGGCTTTGCCCGTGATCGCCGCGGCACGCGAGGCGATCACCAACATCGAACGTCACGCCCGTGCATCGCAGGTCTGTATCCAGGTGCACGACAGCATGATCCGGCTCGAGGACGACGGTGTCGGATTCGACCTCTCTGAACCCAGAACGGGTCACGGACTGAACCGCTCCATCATCGAGCGGATGCATCGAGCGGGCGGCCAGGCGCGGGTGGTGTCGGCCCCCGGACAGGGCACGGTGACCGAACTGCGTTGGGCCGCTCAGCAGTCCGATGCTGCGCCGGCTCCGGTGGCACGGGATCCGGACAGGCTCGTCGCCAGGACTCGCACGCGCTACGGTCTGGCGATCGCCTGCTATGCCTTGGTCAATCTGGCGATCACGGTCCCCCCTGCCGTCGCATCGAGCGGCCATCCCCGCGTCGAGATCACGCTGGCAGTGCTCGCGGCCCTCAGTGGGCTCGTCGCCGTTCCCGGCATCCTGGCCGGCCGTTGGGTCGGCACACCGGTGGCCGTGATGCTGTTGATCGCCGTGGCGATTGCTCAGCCCGCGACGTTGCCTCACGGTCTGCTGCTGGGCTATGCGCACTGGGCTCAAGGTGCGGTCGGCTGGTGCCTCGTTCCGCTCGTCTTGGGTCTTGCGACTCGTGTCGGGGTAACGATCCTCTGCGGAACGTGGGTGGCCGCATCCGCGGTGGTGCTGGCGCGTGATCCGTCGGCGGCGGCGGTCGTCAACATCGGGCTGGGCACGGCCAGCATCCTGTCGGTGCAACTCTTCGCCTTGATCTTCAACGGTCTGATGCGCGAGGCCGCCGCGGCGGTGGACACCGAAACCCGCGCCTACCACAGCCTCGTCAAGCGTGATCGCGTCGCCCAGGCACTGCGAGGTGAGTATCAGCGGCGGTACGCGACGATCGTCGACAACGTGGTGCCGTTGCTCGACACCTTGACTCGCAGCGCCGAGGTCGATGCCGCGACCCGGCGACGGGCCCGGGCCGAATGGCGGCGGTTGCGTGCTCTGTTCGATCAGGCAACGGTGTTCGACCACGAGCTGATGCGTAGGATACGGCCGCTCATCGATGACGCCGAAGCCCGGCACATCGACGTGGCCGTCGACGTCGCAGGCGCTCTGCCCGAAGTCCAACCGGCCGAGATCGAAGCGGCTACCGACGCAGTGGCCAATGTGCTCGGTTACGCCGAAGCATCGGCGCGGGTGGTGATCGTTCCCGGTCCGGCGGCGGTCGAGATCAGTGTGGTCGTAGACGTCGCACCCGACGCCGCGGTGGATGCGCTGAGGATCGAGGGCGCCACCACCACGGTCGCGGAGGCGGAGCTGTGGTGCGTCCTGCGCTGCTCCACGATCGACGCCGGTCGCGTCAGCCAGAGCTGACGCTGAGTATCACTCCCCCAATAGTTTCCGCCGCAGCGCCTCGTCCTTCTTCAGCACCATCTTCTCGAGCCCGGCCTGGAACGCCGACATGCGTTCGCGCAGAGCGGAGTCGGAGGCGCCCAGGATGCGCACAGCCAATAGCCCGGCATTGCGCGCCCCGCCGATCGACACCGTGGCCACCGGGACGCCGGCAGGCATCTGCACGATCGACAGCAGCGAGTCCATGCCGTCGAGCCGTGCCAGCGGGACGGGCACCCCGATCACCGGCAGCGGCGTGGCCGAGGCGACCATGCCGGGCAGGTGCGCCGCACCGCCAGCACCGGCGATGATCACCTCGATCCCGCGCCCGGCGGCCTCCTGGGCGTAGGTCAGCATGCGGCCCGGTGTGCGGTGCGCGGAGACGACTCCGACCTCGAACGGCACGTCGAATTCCGCGAGAGCAGTAGCGGCGTCCGACATCACCGGCCAGTCGCTGTCGCTGCCCATGATCAAGCCGACACGTGCGGTCATCGATGCGCGTCCTCTCCGTTCTGGGATACGGCAGCACTCTACTGGGGTGTGCAACGAGACACCGCCGCACACGAGAGTATGTGTCGCTGCACATTGCCAGCCGGGGCGCGACCTCGCGACACTCAACTCCATGACTTCTGTAACCCCGGTCACACCGATTGACCGCGGCGGTGACGTCGCCGCGACCCGCGACATCATCGATCCCGCGACGACGGCCGTCATCGCCACCGTCGCCGAGCACACCGCCGCCGGCGTGGACGCGGCGGTGACGCGCGCCCGGGCCGCGTTCGAGTCCGGCCCCTGGCCGGCGATGGCGCGCAGCGACCGCGCCCGGTTGCTGCTGCGCATCGCCGATGCGATCGAGGCCAACTCCGAGCGCCTGTTCCGGCTCGAGACGCGCAACAACGGCCGGCCGATCACCGAGACCCGCGCCCAGCTCTCGCGAGTGCCCGAGTGGTTCCGCTACAACGCAGGACTTCTCGCCGCGCAACGCAATGCCGTGCTACCGAGCGACGGCCCCTATCTGACCTACCAGAAGCGCCTGCCGCTGGGTGTCTGCGGCATCATCACGCCGTTCAACCATCCGATGCTGATCCTGGCCCGCAGCCTGTCGGCGGCGTTGGCCAACGGAAACACCGTGGTGGTCAAGCCGTCTGAGCTGACCCCGCTCACCACGCTCGCGCTCGCCGAAATCCTCGCCGAGACCGGTCTACCCGATGGCGTGCTCACCGTCGTCACGGGTGGCCGGGAGGCCGGCGTCGCGCTCACCGAGCATCCGGACGTCGCCAAGATCACGCTGACCGGCGGCACGGAAGCCGGCCGCTCGGCGTCGGTGGCCACCGCCAAGCGCTTCGCCCGCATGACCGCCGAACTCGGCGGCAAGACGCCGGTGGTGGTGTTCGACGACGTGGACCCGGTGGCCGCGGCGGAGGGTGCGGCGTTCGCCGCGTTCGTCGCGGCAGGCCAATCCTGCGTCGCCGGTTCGCGATTCCTCGTGCAGCGCGGCATCTACGACCGCTTCGTTGACGCGCTGGCGGCCCGTGCGCAGGCCATCCGCATCGGTGACCCGAGCCTGCCGGACACCCAGATGGGCCCGGTGATCAGTGCGCGCCAGCGCGACATGATCGTCGGCCTGATCCGCACCGGCCTCGACGAGGGCGCCCGGCTGGCCGCGGGCGGCCCGGTGCCGCCCCGAGACACCGGATTCTTCGTCGCTCCGACCGTGTTCGCCGACGCGACGATGGACATGACGGTGGCCCGCGAGGAGATCTTCGGGCCGGTGGCCGTAGTGATCCCGTTCGACACCGAAGCCGACGCGGTGGCGATGGCCAACGACAACCTCTACGGGCTCGGCGCCGGGGTGTGGACCACCGACGTCGCCCGCGCCCACCGTGTCGCCGACGCCGTCGTCGCGGGCATGGTGTGGGTGAACGACCACCACCGACTCGAACCGTCCCTACCGTGGGGTGGCGTGAAGGAGTCCGGCGTCGGAAAAGACGCCGGCACCGAGTCTTTCGATGACTTCTCCTGGATCAAGACGGTCGTCGTGCGCACCTCATCCTCCCCCGTCGACTGGTACGGCACCGCCGGCCAGACCCGGCTGAACTGACAAGGAGCACCGCGATGACGACACAGACACGACGCCGCGCCGGGTGGCGCAGTGAGATCAGCCGGGTGCAGTGGCTGGTGCTGGCGGGGACGACACTGGGCTGGGGCCTCGACGGCTTCGCGGGCAGCCTCTACGTGCTGGTGCTGGGGCCGACGATGTCGGAGTTGTTGCCGCACAGCGGCATCGACGTCACGCCGTCGGCGATCGGCTTCTACGGCGGCCTGACGGTGACGATGTTCCTGCTCGGTTGGGCGGTCGGCGGCATCTGCTTCGGCATGCTGGCCGACTACTTCGGCCGCACCCGGGTGCTGTCGCTGGGCATCCTCACCTACGCGGTGTTCACCGCGCTGGCAGCCTTCTCCGACACGTGGTGGCAGCTCGCGCTCCTGCGGTTCATCGCCGGTATCGGGTCCGGTGTCGAGGCGCCCGTCGGCGCAGCCCTCATCGCGGAGACGTGGCGTAACAGGTTCCGGGCCCGCGCGGGCGGCATCATGATGAGCGGCTACGCGGGCGGATTCTTCGTCGCCGCAGCGGTGTACGCCGCACTCGGCCACTACGGCTGGCGTCTGATGCTCGGCCTGGCCGTGGTGCCGGCTCTACTCGTCTGGTTCATCCGTCGCTACGTTCCAGAACCGGAGGAAGTGGGCGCACACCTCGATCGCCGCCGAGATCTCAAGCGCCGCAACGAAAAAGACACGTTCGTTCTCCGCCGACTCTTCACCAAGCCGTTGCTGACCCCCACGTTGGTGTGCACCGCGCTCGCCACCGGTTCGCTGCTCGCGTTCTGGAGTGTGTCGACGTGGTACCCCCAGATCATCCGGCAGTTCACCACATCCGACGGGCTGTCGAAGGAGACGGCCGATCACCGCGTCGCGATCGCCTCGATGCTCTTCAACGCCGGCGGCATCATCGGGTACGCGGTATGGGGCTTTTTGGCCGACGCGTTCGGGCGGCGCAAGACCTTCGGGTTGTGTTTTGCGGTCTCGGCCGCCGCGATCGTGGCGACGTTCGCGTTCGACCGCACCTACACCGAGTACTTGATCGCGATGCCGATCCTCGGGTTCGGGTTGTTCGGCGCGCTGTCGGGCACGTTCATCTACGGCCCGGAGTTGTTCCCGGTCAGTGTGCGGGCCACGGCGCTGGCGGTGTGCAACAGCGCCGGCCGGTTCGTCACTGCCTTCGGACCGCTCGTGGCGGGCGTGATCGCAGTCTCCTGGTTCGACGGCAACCTCGGGTTGGCCACCGCGTCGGTCGCGGCGCTGGGCATCGTCGCCGTGATCGGGTTGGCGTTCGCGCCCGAGACCCGTGGCATGCCCCTGCCCGCGGAACCGCAGACGCAGGTGAGCCCCCGATGACGACTCATCTGTTCGATCCGCTGACGCTGCGCGGCGTGACGTTCCCACACCGGGTGTGGATGTCGCCGATGATGCAGTTCGCCGCCGTGCCCGACGGACCGGACATCGGCACACCGACGGACTGGCACCTCGCGCATCTGGGTGCCCGAGCCGCGGGCGGGGCGGCGCTGGTGATGGTGGAGGCGACGGCGGTCGACCCGGCGGGCCGCAGCAGCGACTACGACCTGGGGTTGTGGAACGACACGCAGGCGCAGGCCTTCCGCCGGATCACGACGTTCCTTCGCGGGCTGGGCGCCGTTCCCGGGATTCAGCTGGTGCACGCGGGGCGGAAGGGGTCGACGGGCCGGCCGTGGTCCGACCCGCAGCGGGCGCAGAACACGTGGCCGACGACGGCGCCCAGCCCGGTGCCGTTCGGCCGACTTCCCGCACCGGCCGAGCTGAGCACCGCCGACATCGCCTCACTGGTCGCCGCTTTCGGCGCGGCCGCCGGCCGCGCGGCGCAGGCCGGCTTCGAGGTGCTCGAGCTGCACGCCGCCCACGGGTATCTCATCCACCAGTTCCTGTCGCCGCAGGCGAACCGGCGCACCGACCGCTACGGCGGCACGCTGGCCAACCGGATGCGGTTCGCCTCCGAGGTCGTCACCGAAGTGCGCCGACACTGGCCGGCGAACCTGCCGCTGTTCATGCGGGTGTCGGCCACCGACTGGCTCGCTGACGACACCGACGACAAGCGGCCCGGCTGGACCGTCGCCGACACGGTCGAATTGGCATCGGTGGTGCACGAACTCGGCGTCGACCTGGTCGACGTGTCCAGCGGCGGTATCGTGCACGACGCCCCGATCACCGTCGGGCCGGGATATCAGGCGCCATTCGCGCAGGCGGTCCGCGCGAAGACCGGGGTGCCGACGTCGGCAGTCGGGTTGATCACCGACGTCGAGCAGGCAGAGGCCATCGTGGCTACCGGTCAGGCCGACGCGGTGTTCCTGGGCAGAGAGTTGTTGCGCAACCCGACGTGGGCGCGGCAGGCGGCCGCCGCTCTGGGCCACGCGCTGCCCTACCCGCCGCAGTACACGCGGGCGTTCACCTGACGTCGGAGTGGGGGTCCCATCCGTCGGTCCATTCGGCGTGCGAGAGCCAGTGTGCCGCCCGCTCCGCGCGTTCGCGCAGGGACTCCCAGTCCTCGCCGACGATGTTGACGTGCCCGATCTTGCGGCCGGGCCGCTCCTCCTTGCCGTAGAGGTGCACCTTGGCCTCGGGCAGCCGCGCACACAGGTGGTGGATGCGTTCGTCCATCGACATCTCGGGGAGAACTGCAGCGCCGATCACGTTGCCCATCACGGTGTACGGCGTCAGCGGCGAGGTGTCGCCGAGCGGGTAGTCCAGCACCGCGCGGATGTGCTGCTCGAACTGTGAGGTCCGGGCGCCGTCCATGGTCCAGTGCCCCGAGTTGTGCGGCCGCATCGCGAGCTCGTTGACCAGCAGCCTGCCGTCCACCGTCTCGAACAGCTCGACGGCCAGCACGCCCACCACTCCGAGTTCGGACGCCAGCCCGAGCGCCAATTCCGTTGCCGCAGAACCCAGGTCGCCGAGATCAGGTGCCGGCGCGATCACCGTCACGCAGATGCCGTCCTCCTGTACGGTCTCGACCACCGGCCACGCCGCCCCCTGCCCGAACGGGGAGCGGGCCACCAGCGCCGCGAGTTCGCGCCGCATCGCGACCTTCTCCTCGACCATCACGGGCACCCCGTCGGCCAGGTAGCGGCCGACGATCTCACGGGCCTCGTCGGGTGAATTGGCCATGATCACGCCGCGGCCGTCGTAGCCGCCGCGCACGGTCTTGATGACCACCGGCCCGCCGACCTCCATGGCGAATGCCTCGGCCTCGCCCGTGTTCGTCACCTCGGAGAACCGCGGCACGGGCGCGCCGAGCGCCGCCAGCCGTCGCCGCATCACCAGCTTGTCCTGGGCGTGCACCAGCGCTTCGGGCGGCGGGTAGACGGCCACCCCGTCGGCGACGAGCTTCTCGAGGAGTTCGGTGGGGACGTGTTCGTGGTCGAAGGTGAGCGCGGTCGCACCGTCGGCGACCCGGCGAAGCGCGTCGTAGTCGGTGTGGTGGCCGAGGACGACGTCGGGGGTCACCTGGGCGGCGGACTCGTCGGCGCGGATGGCGAGCACCCGCAGGGTCTGACCGAGCGCGATCGCGGCCTGATGGGTCATCCGGGCGAGTTGCCCGCCGCCGACCATGGCGACGACGGGTCGAGACGTTGCGGTTCGTGGCACGGCGTCTATCGTGTCATGACGTGGGCCACACGGTTGACCTGCGGTTACTGCGCGCTTGGGAGTTTGGCGGGTTGGTTACGTAGACTCGCTCCTTGTGTCCTTTGCCGATGCGACGATCAAGCGTCTCCCTGGGCCGCTCCGTCCCTACGCCGAGCGGCACCACGAGCTGATCAAGTTCGCCATCGTCGGCGCCACGACGTTCGTCATCGACTCGGCGATCTTCTTCACGCTCAAGTTGACGATTCTGGAGCCCAAGCCGGTGACGGCGAAGATCATCGCCGGCATCGTCGCGGTGATCGCCTCCTACATCCTCAACCGCGAATGGAGCTTCCGCGACCGCGGCGGCCGCGAGAAACACCACGAGGCGCTGCTGTTCTTCGGGGTCAGTGCCGTGGGTGTGGTGTTGAGCATGGCGCCGCTGTGGTTCTCGAGTTACGTGTTGATGCTGCGGGTGCCGATGGTGTCGCTGTTCACCGAGAACATCGCCGACTTCATCTCCGCCTACATCGTCGGCAACCTGCTGCAGATGGCGTTCCGCTTCTGGGCATTCCGCCGTTTCGTCTTCCCCGACGAGTTCGCGCGCAACCCGGAGAAGGCGCTGGAGTCCACGCTGACCGGCGGCGGTATCGCCGAGGCGTTGGAGGACGAGTACGAGTTGCGGCACCGCACGGGGCGCCCGGTGCGGTCGACACGCTCGTCCCGTCGTTAGGACCACACCCACCCGCGCCATCGGCGTCTTATGGTGTATCCACCATTGACGCGGGCGACGACACAGGGGGCGCGAGCGATGGATGGACGAGCCTGTCGAATCGGCGGAGTGATCGCGGCGGCCGGGATCGGCGTCGCGCTGTCGAGCGGGATCGCTCTCGCCGACACCTCGGACGCCGACCCATCGACCGCCGGGGTGTCCGGGGCGCAGACCACACAGCATGCCGTCGCACGGCCCTCCCGATCGGCGCGCGACGACGACGCGGATTCCGACCGCCCGAGAAGCCGCCGGCACAGCGATCCTTCTACCGTCTCCTCGGCCCGGCATCGGCGGGCAGAAGCGTCCGACGATGACGCGGCCAGCACCGAACCACGCACGGTGTCTCGTCCCGTCGAGACCGTGACCGGCGACTCGGCCGATGCCTCCGGTGACGCCACGGGCTCCCCGCCGCCGGCTGATTCCCCCGCAGAGTGGACGGTGCTGGCGTGGACGCGACGGCAACTCGGTGACTCCGCCTCGACAGGAACCGACTCCACAGCGCCGACGGTGTCGCTGATGAGTTCGACCACGTCGACGGTGAACGTCAAAGACTTCGGCGCGGTCGGTGACGGCGTCACCGACGACTCGGCTGCGATCAAAGCCGCCGAAGCCGCGTTGACCTCCGGCGCACGCCTGTACTTCCCCGAGGGGGACTACCGTTTCGCCCAGCAGCATCCGACCGGCAACGCCGCGGTTCTGCTGAAGGGACTCTCCGACGTCACCGTCGAGTTCGCTCCGGGCTCCCGGCTGCTGATGGACAACCTCGACGCCGCCGGCCACGGCACGAGCCACGGAATCCGCGTCGAGGGCGCCGCCTCCCACGTCTCGATCCTCAACCCGACGATCGAATGGGTCACCGCGCCGTCGGCGCGCAGCTTCGGCGACGGGATCTCGGTGCTCGGCTGGCCGTCGGATTCCCCACCTCCGCCCGGGTGGACGGGGTCCACCGGCACGGTGCAGTACGTCACGATCGCGAACGCCCGCGTGGTCAACGCGCCACAGACGGGGGCGGTCATCATGGGCGCCTCCGACGTGACCGTCACCGATTTCATGGCGGTCGGCACCAAGGCCGACGGTCTACACGTCAACGCCAGCCGGCGAGTGGCGATCGACGGCCTCACGGCGATCGACACCGGTGATGACGGCTTGGCGTTCGTCACCTACTACCACCCCAGCCAGGTCTGGACCTACGGCCCCACGGACGGTCCGTTCAACCAGAGCGGTCTCGGAGACTGGAACAACAGCGGCTCGAGCGCCACCCACGTGACGGTGACCGGCGGTCGCGCCAGCGGGGTCCGCGTGCAGGGCGGTCGCGACATCGTGATCGGTCAGGTGACGGTGAGCGGCAAAGACTTCGGCGTCCAGGTGAACTCGGCGATAGCGACGGGTCCGGGTGACTGGACGAGTCTCGCATCGCGCGACGTCGACATCTCCGACGTGACCATCGACGACGTCCAGACCGGAATCGTGTTGGCCACCAACAACATCGACGGCACTGAGGATCCGATGTGGTGGGATTTCTCGGGCGTGTCGATCAGCGATGTCACGATTCACGGCGCATCGAACTGGTCGGTCGCCGTCGAGACTCCCCCGACGACGACGAGCAAACTCGCCGGTGTCAGCCTGTACGACATCACAGCCGAGACGGGTGACTCGCCGACGGGGGGCGGCAACGGCGGGATACTGCTTGCCTCACTGAGGGATTCGACCGTTGACGGCCTTCACCTCGTCTCAGGTCACGCCGCCGACATCAACATTCTCGGGGCCGGACAGCTGCGCAACGGCGTGGCCGTCGCAGTGCTGCCGTCGTCGAACCTGGTACTCGACAACGTGGAACTCGACGGGCCGGGACGCATCCTGATCCAGGACATCGCGGGTCTCACGGTGGGTAGCGTGAGTTCCTCGACCGCCGAGGGCGCAGCGGTGGTGCTGTACCGCGTGGGTGACGCATCGTTCGGCACCGTCACCGCGTATCTCCCCGGCCGAGGCACGGGGATGGGCCGCGGGGTTCAACTACTGCAGGTCTCCGATGTCGACATCACCGACATCGTGGTGACCATGGACAGCCATGTCGGATCCGATTGGTGGGCCGTCGAACTCGGCGGCGGCAGTTCCGCTCAGGACATCGCCGGCACCGGCGTCCGCGTCCACCAGGTCACCTACCTGACCACCCGTGACGACACCGACTCCGACATCGTGGTCCAGGGCGGTCCGTACGGACCCGTCGACTGGTGCATCGCCGCGCACTGGCTGCATCAGGGCGAGTCGAGCCCGACATGGCGCTCCGCGGTCTACGGAGACACACCGTCGGTCTAGCGGCGCAACCCCTGCTCGTGATAGCTCAGGTCCGTGTTGACCTGCCAGGGATCGACGTTCTCGCCGAAGCATTTCCCGACGCTGCGAATGGCGCTGAGCATCGCGTGGTCCTGGTTGTCGTAGTGGTGCATCCCGTTGCGGCCGACGGGATGAAGCGACGGGTAGTGCTCCCGCAGGTGGTCGCGGATGCGCACCACGCTGCGGTCGCGGATGGGGTCGTGGATGGGGTAGGCGAACTTCGATCGGGTGATCATCACCTTCTGGATCTCCGGTTTGGCGAAGCCCAGCTGCCCGAGGTCGTGTTCCACGATGGCGCTGAGGCTGTGGGCGTCGGCGAGCCACAGGTCCTGGTCGGGCAGCAGAAAGTACTCGAACCCGAGAAACGTGCCGTTCCAGCCTTTCGGAACCAGCTCCTGCGACCAGCGCCGGTAGTTCTGGATCCGGCCGGCGTGGAAGTTGGGCCCCGGGGTGTAGACCCAGTTGTAGGGAATGTCGTAGCTGCGCGACAGCGCCACCGCCACCGTGATGAGCGAGCGGTGCCGCAGGTTGGACGCCACCGTTTGGATGTATGTCGGCGGGGCGGGTCGAAGTGCGTTGACCAGCGTGCGCAGCGGCATGCTGGAGAACAAGGCATCCCCGGTGACGACGTCGCCGTGCTCGGTCGTCAACCTCCAGGTACCGCCGCGGTAGTCGGCGCGCGTCACCATCGCGTTCATCCGGACGTCGGCTCCGGCAGCGCGGAGCTGGTCCGCCGCGGCTTCCCACACCTGCCCAGGGCCGAGGCGGGGGTAGCGGAAGACGTCCTGATCGGCGGTCTTCTCCTCGGCAGACAGGCGCCAGCCGATCGGCTTGATGCGCTGGTTGGCCCAGTCGCTGGCGATGTTCTCGGGGTCGGCGAGCCAGGTTTTGCGGACGTAGCCGTCGAAGAACAGTTCGTACCAGCGGCGGCCGAACTCCATCCGGCCCCACTCCTTGAAGTTGGCCTGCCGTGGCTCGATCTGGGCCTGGCGGCGCAGCCTGGCCCAGGCGTAACTGCCGGCTCCGTAGAGTCCGTCGCGCAGGCTGAGTTGGCGCAGTAGGTCGCGGCCCATCAGCGGGTAGCGCACGAAGCGGTCGTGCACCAGCATCGCCGAGCTGCGGGGTACCACCAACCACTGATCCTCCGGCAGGAGGGACCGCCAGATCTGCGACACTTCCTCGCTGCGGGTGAAGAAGCGGTGCCCGCCCGGGTCGATGCGCCAGTCCCCGTCAGCATGGGTGCGGGCGAGTCCGCCCACATGGCCCGAGGATTCGAGGATCGTCGGCGTGATGCCCCGTCGGACCAGTTCCAGGCCGGCGGACAGGCCGGCGGGTCCTGCGCCGATGATCAGTGGGCGGCGCGTCATGGGTCAGCGCCCCCGCAGTTGCGGGACGCCGCGGTAGCGGGCGATCAGATCGTCGATCTGGTCCATCGTCAGATCGTTGAGCGGGGTGGTGAGGAAGTAGAGCTGCGCGTATTGGCTTTGCAGCGGGAGGAATCCGCTGAGCAGGGGTTCGGCGGTCGTCCGGATGACGAGGTCGACGTCGTCGATCTCGAAGGCCGAGGCGATGTCGCTGCCCGTCTGCTGCGCCCGCTGTAAGGCGTCGCGCAGCTCGTCGTAGGCGTCGTAGGCGGCGAGCAGGTTGATGCGGAAGTCCGTGCCGGTCATGGCCACTTCGAGATCGTGCGCGGCGGCAACGTAATTGTCGGGCAGCGCTTTTCGGTCACCATGCAGACGCAGGCTGGTTGTCTGCGCGTCGAAGGCGGCGGGGATCAGCGTGGTCAGGAATCGCAGCGAGGCCTGGTACACGGCGTCGAGTTCGTCGTCGGTGCGTCCGAGGTTGGCTCGGCTCAGGTTGTAGACGGTGACGGTACGGACGCCGTGGCCCCGCAGGGCCTGCAGAATGGCGACCACTTGATGCGCGCCGCGCAGATACGCATCGGCCAGCGTGGTGTCGTGAGCCTTGGCCCAGCGTCGCAACCCATCGGGAATCAGTCCGACGTGGTTCGGCCCGTGCTCCACACCTCCCCCAACCCTTGCGTAGTCCCCTAGCAAAGCCTAATACGGAACGTGACGTTGCGAATTCGAATGGCGGAAATGCTATTCGGCGCTCTTGAGCACGGCCAGCACAGTCAGTGCCAAGATCTTCATGTCGAGCAGAATCGACCAGTTCTCGATGTAGAAGTTGTCGAACTCGGCGCGGTCGGCGATCGAGGTCTGCCCGCGTAAACCATGCACCTGCGCCCATCCGGTCATGCCGGCTTTGACGCGGTGCCTGTCTCCGTAACGGCGGATCTGCATCTCGAACAGTTCGACGAATTCTGGACGTTCGGGTCGCGGACCCACCAGGCTCATCTCGCCCTTGACCACGTTGAGCAGCTGCGGCAGCTCGTCCATCGACGTCTTACGCATGATCTTGCCGATCCAGGTGCGCCGGTCCTCACCCTCGACGCCGCCGGGCGCCGACCCGTCTTTGACGGCGAAGGCCGCCGCAGCGGGGTCCGCGGGCCGCATACTGCGGAACTTCAGGCACTGGAACACCTTGCCGTCGCGGCCGATTCGATCCTGGCCGAAGAAGATCGGTCCCGGTGAGCTGAGCCGGACCAGCAGCATCAGGGTCAGAAACAGCGGCGAGATCAGCAGCAGACCGATTGCGGCACTCGAGCGGTCGATGGTGTGTTTGAGCGCGAACTGCCAGCCGGTCGGGTTGGCGTGGCTGAGCGTCATCAGTGGGATGCCACCCATGTGCTCGATGGTCGCGCCGACGCCGACGACATCCATCATGCGGGGCACCACCCGGACTTTCATGCCCATGTGGTGGGCGCGCTGCGCGAGCGCAGCAAGCCTCTCGTCGGGCACCGTGGAGTGCGCGATGATCAGCTTCTCCGCGCCGGTCTGCACGACAGCGCGTTCGAGGTTGTCCGTGGTGCCCAGGTAAGGGATGCCCTCGGCCTCGATGGTGACCGGTCGCATGTCGTCGATGATGCCGACCGGGCGCAGCCCGTAGTCGGGTACCTGCCGCATCCGGGTGATCAGTTGGTGGGCGATGGGCCCGGTGCCGACGATGATGGCGGGCTTGCCGAAGGAGTACTTGCGCCGTAGGTACCGCTGCACGAGCAACCGCGTGAAGCGCGCCAGAGGGACGAGAACCGCTGCCAGCACCCAGACGCGAAGGATGATCTCGGTGGCCCGGATGTACTCAGGGACCACGGTGCCCTTGGGCCATGGGGGGATGGCCCACGACATCACGGCGAGGGTGAACAGCGCGGATACCGCAAGAGATGTCTCCAGAGGCTCGAACTCGTCGAGAAACCGGTCGTTGAGCTTGCGCTTGTACATTCTGCGGGTCACCAGCATGACGATCAGGATCGGAATGAAAATCCACGACCACGGGAAGAAGCCTCTGCTGTCGACCTGGCCGTGGAACGTCCACTGGGCAATCTGTACTGCCCAGAAGGCAGCCAAGACATCCAACCCCACGGTGACGGCGACGTAGCCACCTTCGTTGCGGAGATGGTCGAGAGCGCGCTGCCTCAGAGTGGGTTTGTCGACGACAAGAGGCGGGGCGACGGCACGCAGGTGCGGTCGGGTGGGATGCGTGCTCGGCGTATCCGTCGCCCGCTCCGAACCTGCCTGCATCACCGACCCCCGAAACGCCTCCTGTGGGTCCCACTGTAAGTGTGCTGGGAGGTCGGCGCAGTCAAATTGCCATCAGTCAATGTCAATTTGCTCGATGACCCGGCGCACCATGGCGCCCGGGATAACTGGGGCGGGATCAGCCGGGCGCTTGACCGCCACCCGATCGGAAGATCCGTTCGGCGGCGATGCCGGCCAGGTCGCTCAGCACCTGCACGTGCCCGGTGCCCCACAGGCGCGGCTTGTTGTCGAACACACACAGCGTGCCGATGGAATGACCGTCGCTGTCCGTCAGCGGGATACCGAGGTACGCAACGACGGTGCCGTCCAGCACCGCGGGGTGGTTCTTGAACACCGGGTCCAACCGGGCGTCTTCGAGCAGCAGCGCTTGGCCATTTGCCACCGCGTACTGACACAGCGAGCGCTCGAGTGGCGTCTGCCTTTCCTCCGGCGTCCGCAGTTCCATGCCGGCGGCGCTCTTGAAGAATTGCCGGTCGACGTCGACCAACGACACCAACGCGTGCGGCGCGTCCAGCGCGTCGGCCGCCGCGCGGGTGATCCGGTCGTAGACGTCTTCGGTGGGCGAGTCGAGCAGACCGGTGGCGTAGAGCGCGCGCAGCCGGTCGGGGTCTGCGATCACGGTGGACACACTCGGCATGTCGGAGCCGGCGAACACGCCGGACTCGGAGAGGTGCTTCATGAGCCGCTCGACGGCAGCGCTCTCGGCCAGCCGTCGGTCGGCCACCATCTTCGAGGCGACCGCGCGGGCGACGTAGGTGTTGACGTCTTCCCCGGCGTCGCGCGCACACTGCTCGAGCTCACGATTGAGCCACTCATCGAAACGCTTCAGGGAGCCGGTCACCATACAACGGTATCTGACATCGGCGTCAGCCGATGCCGAAGCAAGTGAACCCGCCATCAGACAATGGGACCGTAATATGAGGGCCGTCGGCGACGGGGAGGCATGGGCCATGACGGATCTCCTCTTCGACGCTCGCCACATCCGCCAGAGCGGCATCGGAACCTATATCCGCACGCAGTTGCCGTTCCTCGAAGAGGTGACCGCGCGGCACGGGCTGAACTTGACCGTGCTCGCCGACGACGACACCGCACCGGAGCTGGCGGCGAGCACGACGCTGCTGCGCGCACAGCCGCAGAACGCCGCAATGTACACCCCGGCCGAACAGAAGGTGTGGCTGCACGCGTTGAACGAGTGCCGGCCACGCGCAATGTGGTTGCCCCACTACCCGTTTCCCCTTGCCCGGCTGGCACCGCGGCACCGCGGTGTCCTCACCTACCTGACGGTGCACGACACGATTCACGTACTGCCGGAAGCGATCAGCGGGCAGGGCCTCGCGCGCCGGATGTATGCACGCGCCATGTTGAGCGCCGATGCCCGCTGGAGCACCCGCATCGTCACGGTCTCCGAGGCCACCCGCGCCCTGCTCCCCCGATCGGCATCGGTGGTCGTGACCCCGATACCCGTGGACGAGGTGTGGTTCACCCCGCCGGAACAGAGCCCACTGCCGGTCACCGGACCCTTCATGCTCTATGTCGGTAATACCAAGCGGCACAAGAACCTTCCGCTCCTCCTCGAGGCTTTCGCGCGGGTCAGCGGAGAGGTTCCGCACACCGTCGTGGTGGCCGGCGGCGGCGCCTCGCTGCGCACGATGGACGACCGGGTCCGCCACCTCGCGGAGTCTTTCGGGGACCGGGTGGTGGTGACCGGTCAGGTGGATTTCGCGGTGCTGCGCGCGCTGGTGGCGTCGGCGGACATGCTGGTCATGCCGTCGCTCTACGAGGGAGCCGGGTTGCCGCCGGTGGAGGCGATGGCCGCGGGCACGCCGGTGTTGTCCTCGAGCATCCCGGCGCTGCGGGAGACATGCGGTGACGGTGCGGAGTTCTTCGATCCCCACGATGTCGACGGTCTCGCGCAGCTGCTGCGGAGGTATTGCCTCGACGCCACGGCGCGCCACGAGCTCGCCGCGCGTGGGCGGGCCCACGTGGTCGCGCGCCAACGGAGCATCGATGCGACAGCGGCGGCGGAGACCATCTGCGCGGACCTGATGCGCTAGTCGGCGGGCGGCCGGATGCGGGTCGCCAGCAGGGCGCTGCCCGCGGTCAGCAGGAGCAGGAACACCACGATCCCGTAGCTGAGGATCTGGACGCGCCACACCTCGAGAAAGCAGTAACCCACCACCCCGGCGGACGCCGCGAGCACAGGGCCCAGCCGGAAGATGCGCGCGAACAGGTAGCCGGCGAATCCGTAGGCGATGATGGTGTAGAACCAGCCCCACGCGCCGTACACCGAGTAGATGTCGGCGAAAACCGAGTTGGTGAAGAAGTTACCCGCGAACGTCATCGAGAATCCGTAGGTCGAGGCCTGCTTCCAGCTCTCGTCTTTGGTGACCTTGTTGAATTGCAGGAACGTCGGCTGCACGGCCTCGAACGACGAGACCGGCCCACCACGTTGCTCCCACGCGCCGCGGCCCACCGCATCGGACACTCCGAGCGACACCTGCGCGGGCACCGCCAGGTAGGCGCCCATCTGGTAGGCGTTCATGGCGATCGGGTTCGACACACCGGCTTCCCGGTAGTAGTTCGCGTTGCGCACGTAGTTCAGCGCGGTCAGCGCGCCGAACCCGGCGGCCGCCACCAGGATGAGCGCGACCAATGTCTGGGCACTGGACCGGCGCAGCGCGGGACGGGCGGGGGCGCTGCGCACCCGTGCGGCGAGGTAGACGGTGGCGGCCATCAACAGTGCCAGACGCGACGCGATCATCGAATTCGCCAGCAGCAGAAGCACGGCCGCGATCATGGGCACCCACCCGATGACCTTCTTCTGCCACAGATGAACCCCGAGTGGCGCGGCGAGAATCGTGGCGTAGCGCAACGTCTGCGGGCCGGCGAACCCGGACAGCGCATTGCTGAAGTCGTTGGCGGTCTGCTCGGACAGCGAGTTGACGATCGCGTTGACCCCGCCGACTTTGAGGAACGCGTAGCCGACGCCGATGACACCGGCCGTCAACAGGATCGCGAAGTACCGCCGCTCGAACCACGCGGTACTCGTGCGGCCACCGTCGGCGGCTGAGTGCGGCCGGAAGCGTTGTGCGCCCAGCCAGTACCCCACCATGGACACCAGCAGGATCGCGCTGTACCACAGCACCAGCAGCGCGAGCCCGCGCCCGCTGACCGGCGCCGGCGTGGAGAATCCGTTCAGCGCTTCGGATGCCGTGCGAGCCGGGTCGAAGCGCTGTTGGGCCACCAGCAGGATCCACGCCAGGAACGAGAGCAGCACCGGCGCCGAGATCAGCACGGCAGGGTTGAACCACCAGGACCGTGCGGGGCTGCTCGGTTCGGCGAGCATCGTCAGGTCTGCCGTTCCCGGCGCCGGAAGTCCTCGGCGTACTCGGGTGCGCCCCGCACTGCCGCGCAGTGATACACGATTGCGGTGATCAGTTCCGACAGCGCGAAGGCCAGGAAGATCGCCACCGTGGATTTCCACACGAGCAGGAACGCCACGCTGACCACGAGGTAGACGATGGTGCTGGCGCCGCGAATCCAGAACACCTGCACCGTCATTCCCGCCTTGCGCAGGGCGGCGAACGGCACCGTGGACACCAGCGTGAACACCTTCCACAGCGCACCGAGCAGGAGTGCGACGACGCCGACGTTGGCCCAGGCGGGGCCGAAGACCAGACTGCCGAGCCCGCCGAAAGCGGCGATCAACACGGCCGCCATGCCGGCGGCGAACACCGCGACGAACGAGCGGATCTCCCCGCGGTGGCCGTGCGCCAGCAGCCGGTACCGGCCGTAGGCCAAGATCGGCTCGACCGCGCCGGCGACGGTGGTGATGATCCGGAACGTCACCGACGCCGCGGGACCGACGAGCACCAGGACCACGGAGGTGATCGCGGGCTGGACGGCGCCGACGACGGCGGTTTCGGCGGTGACCCACGCGGACCGTCGCACGTCGGGCGGAAAGCCCTGGCGCGGCATGCCTTTTCCGGGCCGGTAGCGGGAAGCGACGGCGAGCAGGGCGCCGACCGCCAGGACGCGTACGCAGTGCGGGTTCTGCACGTGCGCGAGCCACAGCGCCAGCAAGCTGGCGACGATCAGCGCGGACGCGCCGAAGCCCTCCCGCTTCCAGTCGCCGGTCACCACCCCGATCGAACGGGACATCAGCAGACCGGTCATCACGCCGGTCGCGCTGGCCAGGAGCACCGCCGACGGGGCCACGGCGGGCGAGGCGATCAGCAGGCCGGCGGCACCGGCGGTGAACAGCACCACCCACAGCGGCAAGCCGAGCTCACCGTGGGCGTCGGGGGTGGCGAGTCGCCCTTCGACCACGAATGCGTTGAGCAGCTGCGCGATGTAGACACCGATGGCGAGTGCGAGCGCGAGGAAGCCCTGGGTGTCGATGGGTGCGATGCGGGCGTAGATCGCGATGAAGATGGCGGGAAAGACGTTGAGCGCCAGTCCCGCAACGACCTGGACACCGGTGTGTAGGTGCCGGGTGTCAACCATCGCGCCGCGTCGCCAGTGTCTGGGCCACCACATCGGCCATCTGCTGGCGGAACCGCTCGGGCGAGAACCCTTGGGCGTGCAGCCGGATCTCGGCCGGGTCGTAGGCCCGACCGTCGAAAGAGGCCATCTTCTCGGCGAACTGGTCGACCACCGCCGCGTCGTCGCCGCCGGTGACGAAGGTGCCGGTGACGCCGTCGACCACGCTGTCGAGCGCGCCGCCCACGCCGAGAGCGATGACTGGGGTGCCGCAGGCCATCGCCTCCACCGGGGTTATGCCGAAGTCCTCCTCCCCCGGCATCACCATCGCGGTGGCCCGCCGGTAGACGTCGCGCAGGTCCTCGTCGGAGACCCGGCCCAGGAACGTCACGTCGGCCCCGTCGGCCAGTTTGCGGCACCGGGCGGCGTCGCGGCCGTCGCCGGCGACCACGAGCGGAACACCGGCTCGCCGCGCGGCACGGATCGCGACGTCGGGGCGCTTGTAGCCGACGAGCCGGCCGGGCAGGAGGAAGAAGTCGCCTTTCGGGATGTCCCGGTCGAGCGTGAAGTAATCGACGTTGACCGGCGGGTGCACGACGGTGGCCTCCCGTCCCCAGTGCTGGGAGATGCGTTGCGCCACTGCGGAACTGTTGGCCACGATCGTCGTGATGAGCGGCGCGGCGGCCAGCTCGGTCTTGATGGCGATCCGGGCCAGCGCATCGAGTGCGAGGCGGCCGGGCAGCGAGTCCGATTCCTGCCGCCGCATGTCGGCGTCCCAGGCCCATCGCGCCGGGGAGTGCACGTAGACCACGGTCGCTCGCGCGCCGGCGGCGTGCACGGCGGACGACGCGAAGATGTGGTGGCTGATCAGAACCGCCTCGGCAGAACCGAAGTCGCGGCGGCGGAACCACCCCGGCACGAGCGGCAGCAGCGGGGCGTAGCTGCGGTAGCGGGCCAAACGGTAGCCCGTCGACAGGGGGCCTGTCTGCACGCGGGAGGCGAAGTCGGCCTGGACCCGGGGGTCGACGATCGGGATGTGCACCGGCGCGTCGGGCCACTGCCGGGCCAATTCGGCCGTCACGTTCTCCGAACCGGCGATCTCGGTGAGTCGCTCGTGGACGATCGCAACATTCATCGCGCACCCCGGAAGCGGCGTCGCCGGTAGGTCAGTACCGCGATCACCCGAGCCGCGTCGGAGGTCGTGGCGGAGCGCAGCGCCACCGCGTCTGCCGCGGTGTCGTGGTCGAGCCGGGCCACCAGCACAATGTCGGTCGCCGACGCGACGAGGTCGGCGGTCAGCGTCGATTCATCGACGGCGCCGGCGTCGACGACGTCCCCGTCAACCGCCGACGCCAGCAGCGTGATCACGACCGCGGTGCCTGACCCCGCGGATGCGCCGGCGACGACGACGACGCGCGGCCCCGCTGCGGGGCCGAGTTGGGCGGCCAGCGTGCGAGCGACCCCGCGATCGGAGGCCGTCAACTCGACGGCGGGCACCGCGATGGCGTCGACGTCGTCGGTCAGGGTCTGCACCATCGCGGCCCGTCCACTGCGGCGGCGCCGCAGCAGCGGAACCGCCACGGCGCCCGCCCCACCGACCAGCGCTCCGAGCAGCGCTCCCATCAACCACTGCTGCGAGGCGGGATGGTTGGGCGTCGGCGGCTGCATGACGAGCAGATCGCTGGATTGGGCGCCCTGCAGTTCGACGCTCTCCCGGATGCGCTGGAGTTCCTGCATACGCAAGGGGTCGGTGATGTCGTTCTGTTGCCACTGCGTCAGCGTCGGCAGGATCGTGCGTATCTGGGCGTCGACGCGTTGGGCGAGCTGTTCGCGGTAGAGGTCGATCGCGGTCTGCACCTCGCGGATGGCGTCGTCTCGCTCGCTGCTGCTCGCGCTGATGGTCACCACGGTGGATTCGTTGGCCTGGGCGATGTTGAGCTCGGGCGGCTCGTCGAGCGCGAGCTTGTTGCCCACGGCTTGAGCGAACCCTTCGCCGGACAGGTAGGCGATCTCGCCGGCGACGAAGTTGCCGGTGTTCGACTGGTTGTCCGGAGTCACCTGACTGGCGCCGGTGGCGAGGGCCGCGAGATCGGCAGGATTACGCAAGCGCAGGAACGCCGTTGCCGTCGTATCGGTCGGCATCACGGCGAAAGCACCTCCCCCGATGAGGGCGCCGATGCACACACCGATCACCCCGTAGAGGAGCAGCGTGGTCCTCACGAGTCGTGATTCCTGCGCGGAGATGAGCGCGAGCGCCGATGCGGGCACTACCGATGCGTTGGCTGACAAACCAGTAACGCTCCGTCCCCTGAATCGCTGCGAACCATATCGTAAGGCCGTTGCACCGCTTTGCCGGGTCGGATCGGTACATCGGTACAGAATGGAGATGCTCACCGCCGGTGGAGCGGTCGGATTCGGCGGCGCGTTACGGCGTGCGATCCCGGGCCGGGCGGTATCGTCCGACGTCGGGGAGCTTGTCGAAAGCCCATCGACGCGAACGGGAGCCGCGGTGTCTGTCGGGTGCAGTCGTTCCGGTTCGACGTCATCACATCGTTCGACGATGACAGCAGTCGCCGTGATCGCGATTTCGGTGTTGCTGCTCGCGCTCGCCGGACCCCTGCCCGCGGCCCAAGCAGACCCACTTGATGCGCCGCCCGGCGCGGGACCTGAGGTTGCTCTCCCGTGGCCCGGCATCGGATTGCCGAAGTCGGTGACGATCACGGGAGCCAACACGACACAAAGCGTCACAGTCCCGGTGCCCTCGGGTTTCGGCGCCACCCGGCTGCGCGGGCTAATCCATGCACCGGTCGACGCGACCGCGGGCTTCGTCGAAATCGACGACAGTGCAGGCACTGTCCTCGGCACGATCCCGCTGCCGGCGGTGGCGCCGGATCAGGTCGTGGTGCCGTTCGACATCGACATCTCCACCGCGGCAGTCAACGGCAACGCGATGGGACTGTCGTTCACGGTGCGGGAGCCGCCGCTGTCGATGGATGAGCGGTGCGGGCTGGGTCAGCAGGTGATGTTGAGCGATCTGGTGGCGGTGTTCACCGGGACAGAGCCCGCGCCCACGACCGTCGCCTCGTTCTTTCCGCCCGTGCTGCAACGGCTCACGATCTACGCCCCCATCGACGCCAACGATGCCGAGAAGCAGGCGGTGTTGACGCTCGCCTCGGCGGTCGCCCGGATCTATCAACCGCAGGTGCCGGCGATCACGGTGGTCAGCCAACCGCGCGGGGCGACTCCCCCGGCCGCACCGCGGTTCGAACGCGCCGTGGTCGTCGAGAACGGCGACGCGGCAATGGCCGTCGTCAACCCCGACCGGGCCAACGTCTTCCTGAAGGTCACCGGCCGCGGCAATCAGCTCAGCGATCAGGTGTCGTTGGTGAGCAACCAGCTGCAGTCGCTGGCGCAGGTGCCTGCCGCGCGGGTGGATCAGGCCGGCTCCTCCGGCGCTCCCGCATCCGATGAGATGACATTCCAGCAGCTGGGCATCAGCGGTGAGGCGTCGGTGTTGCGGACGGCGCAGTTCAGTACGGGGGTGGACCGGTCGGCCTTCGGTGGCCGGATCTCGGGGATGTCGGTGCACCTGCTGGCCACCCACACCCCGGTGTCTGCCACCGATTCGGCGAGTGTGACGGTCAGCGTGGGCGGGCAGGCGGTGTACACGGCGCCGCTGCGCGATACCGGCCGGGTGGATGCCACGTTCACGGTGCCGGCCGAATTCCTGCGTCAGCGCATCGTTTTCGACGTCGACCTGACATTCAGCCCGCGGCAGCTGTGCAGTCCGACGATCGCGCCGGTGACGTTCCAACTGGATCCGCGTTCGACGATCACTGTGCAGCGCGGTGGTGACGCGGCGGGCGGCTTCGCGGCGGTGCCGGCCGAATTCGCCCCGGAATTCCTTGTCGCGCTGGACGGCAGCAACCCGAATCAACTGGATTACGCCACCCGGATCGTCGCGGACATCGCGCAGCGGACCGGTACGCCGTTGCAGCCCCGCGTGGTCGACGTCAAGGCAGCGGCGGGCGCCACGACGGGCGCGCTGATCGTGGCGAACAACGCCACCCTCGAACCGACCTCGCTGCGGCCGCCAGTCACCGGCAAGAGCGCGGACACCCAGGTCGATCTGCGCGATCCCTTACGTGCCGACATCGCCAACGGGCTGGGCTCGATCCAGGTGTTCGCCGACGCGCCCCGGAACCGCACGGTCGTGCTGGTCACCACGAGTGGCGCCTGGTCGCTGGTCAATCCGCTGTTCGGCTACATCGACCAACTGCCCGACGGATGGTCGTCGCTCAATGGTGACGTGCTGGCCGCCGGCGCGGCGGGCACCGTAGCCGAACTCACCATCGGACCGGGCGACATTGATTCGCCTCCTGCCGACGGTGACGCGGTGCCGACGGCGCTCTGGATTGCGTTGGGCTGCGCTGCCGTCGCGGTGGCGCTCGTCGCCGCGCTCGTCTGGCGGCGCCGGGGGGCCGCCAGAGCGTCGTCGGCATAGCCTGGAAGGCATGCCCGGTCGACACCGTCCTGCCCGCACCCATACCGTGGCGCTGGTGGTCGGCGGCACGATGGGTGCACTAGTGCGGTATGCGACGGCCATTGCATGGCCGCAACCCAAGCAGTTATGGGTCTCCACCGCGGTCACGGCAGCGGTCGCGTTCGCGGTGGCCGGCTTCATCGTCGCAAGCGGTGCAATGTCGACGGTGCGCGCAGCACTTTTCGGAATGTGCGCCAGCGCAGCAAGTCTCAGCGCTTGGTCCCTGCTGACCATCAGCCAGCCGCCGAGGCTTTCGCTCGCTTTTCTCATCGGGGTGCCGGCCGCAGCCCTCGCCGGCCTGCTGTGCGGACTGCTGGCCGCGCGGGTGGCGACCCGATGACGTGGGTGCTGGTCGCGCTCGGCGGCGCGATCGGATCGACGATCGGCGCGCTGCTGCTGCGCCGGCCATCGTCGACGCGGTTGGTGACGGCGACGGCGGTCGTGTGCGGGCTGGCCGGAATGCTGTCGACACAACGTGTTTCACCGGGCGTAACGGCTGTGCTGGGGTACGGCGTGCTGGGTTCGGCAGCAAGCATGGTGGCGTTCACGCTGGCGTCGCCGATGTGGGTGGGCGGTGATGCGCCTGTGCGCAGCACGGTGTCGGCCGGCAAGAAGGTGGGAGTGTATTGCGCGGTCGGGGTGACGTTCGCGCTCCTGGGTTATCTCGCGGTGCGCGGCGGCGCGACGCTGTACCGCAAGATCGGTTAATCGCAGGAGCCCTGCACTTCGGCTTTCACCCAGGCGGCGTACTGGTAGAGGAATGTGTACTGCCACTGGGCAACCGAGAACGGGTAGGTGCGGGGTACATCGCGCATGACCACGGTGCGGTTAGGCGGGGCGAAGCAGACGTCGAAGATCCGCCGCGCGCGGGGCAGATGGTACTGCCAGCTGATCACGATCACCGAGCGCCAGCCGCGCTGCTCGGCGAGGGCGCGCGCCATCAGAGCCTCACCCCGGGTGGTGGCCGGCACCGGCGGGCGACAAATGACCTCAATTGTTGCCCTTCGCTGACAGGAACGTTTCATCACCGGGTCACGGGGTCCGTGAGGGTTAGATATCAGCACCGTGGGCGCGTAACCTTGGTTGGCGAGCTCGATTCCGTAAGCTTCGCGACCGTCGTGTTCGCCGCTTAGGACGACGATGGCGTCGACCTTCGTGAGCGAGTCGGGGCGGGCGTGCGCGAACCACAGGGTGCCGGAGGCGCCGTTAAGGAAGAGCGCCGCTATCAACGTATAGACGGCGGCCGGCAGCGGTCCGGCTCTAACACCAGACCGTCGCCTCTCCCCCATGCGGTGAAGGGTATTGCAGAGATACGGGTCGCGCAGCGCCTCAGCTCGCAGACTCCTCCGAGCCAAGGGTGTCGAAAACCTCGTGGTAGAGAAGGGAGTGCACGCGCTCAACCCGGGGAATGTCGTCGAACTCCAAGGGATCTTGTGACGCGGACTCGATGATGAGCGTGCCGGTGCGCAGGATGCGGTCGAGTAGGCCATGCTGGAATTCGACGCTGTTGATGCGGGCGAGCGGGATATCGATCCCCGAGCGAGTGATCAGACCGTAGCGGTACATCACCCGACGGTCGGTGATGACGAAGTGAGTAGTCCACCAGATGAGGAACGGCCAGATGGAAAGCCAGCCAACGAGGATGAGGCAGAGGGCGGCGATGACGAGGAAGACAATCCTCTTCGCAGGTAACTCCCAGACGAGGGAGTTGACGTAGCCGGCAACGAACGCGGCCGCGGCACTCGCCAGAATAAGGACGAGCGCAGGCACGAAAAGACGCCCCCAGTGCGGATGGCGGTGCAGGACTACCTGTTCGCCTCTGCCCAGCACGTTCTCTGGATGGCCCACGGAAGGACTGTACTAAGAAAGGCTCTTTCCTGCACTTGTGCCCCGGTTCGCGATAACTAAGTCTGTCAATTTAGCTAGCGCGGAGAGCCGTGAAGCCCTCATATACCGTTTCGAATGGCATCCTGCATGAACTGCGTACAGTGTCAAAATTCAGAAAAGCGAGCTCTCCGCGTATCCAGCGTCCGGGCCGAATACCGGCACACCACTAGCTATTCAATGGCTTGCAACAAGCCTTACCGCCGCTAGCATGTTGTCAACCTTCAGGCGGCGAACGCAGCCTGCGCCGCTGAGACCCGTTACGGGGCTGATGATAGGAGCACCCTCTGCACGTTTTGTTCGTCTGCACCGGCAACATCTGTCGTTCACCAATTGCTGAGCGGCTTTCGACCTTCTATGCGCTGGAACGAAACATGTCCAGCTTCCGCGCGTCCAGCGCAGGCACACGCGCCCTCGTTGGGCATCCGATCCACCCCGAAGCGGCACACGCGCTCAAGCGCCGCGGCGCCGACCCGTCCGACTTCGAGGCCCGAAGGCTAACTACTCGTGGCGTCGCGTCTGCTGACTTGATACTCGGCATGACAAAAGCACACCGCGACGCAGTCCTTGAGCTTGCACCTCAGGCGCTTCGAAAATGTTTCACATTGGCCGAAGCATCAACCCTCGCCGTACGATTTGAGGCTGGCGACGTCACCACCCTCTCGGCTGTTCGGTCGCAGATAACGCTCACTGAGTTTCTCGACATCACAGATCCTATAGATCAAAGAGCAGAAATTTTCGAGATAGTCGCCGGGCAGATCGCGGAGTTGTTGCCGCCAATACTAGGCTTAGGCTAGCAAAAGCCAGCATCAAGTATGCCCCGGATTAGCGTGAGTCGGGATCAGCAATTTATGGAGGCCTACTATTACGGCTACCCTCCGCGGCAAGCCTGCGGCCCGCACCAGCACACAGGCTACGGTCGCATCTCCCGACATGTGAGACGGTTCATGTATCCACGTCGCAAATGTGGCGGGTATGTTCTCTGAATACGGTCCACCCGTCGGGCGAATCAGGCTCCCCCAAGAACTGACTCCATCGCAGGTCGCCAATTGTCTGACGTGTAGCGTTCACAAAACGTTAATCGCCCCGCGTCTCCCATTCTCGCCCGAAGATCTGGATCGGAGGCCAGGACTGTAATGCAGTGGGCAATCGCAATCGGGTCTCTTATACCGGTTATGAAACCTGTCCGCCCGTGCGACACCATTGTTGAAATGCCGCGCCAGTCGGTCGCGACTACGGGGAGACCGAACTCCATTGCTTCAAGAACCACGAGCGGCTGATTCTCCGCTTCGTAATGCGAGGGAAAACAAAAAATGTCAGAATTACAGAACGCCTCCCATTTCAAGTCTCCGGTCAGTACGCCCGCTAGGTCAATCTCATTTTCTAAGTTTCGGGTACCGATGAAATCTCGACAATCGCGTTCGAAGTCGGCCGACTTAAAGCGACCCACGATGCGCAGTGCAAACTTAACTCCCGAAGCTCTCAGTATCTCACACGCTTCAAGAAGAACCATAACTCCTTTACTCTCACTAACTGCGCCTACAAACAGCAATCGGATCGCATCCGAATCGGACGGACTTCGAAAGCGCGGACTGTACCGAATGCCGTCATCTGGGAGTCCGTTCGGCACGATCGCCACACTCTTTGCGTTGACTGCGATCCCGTCGGGCGGACTCTTCTCGGTGAGCTGGATTAATACGTTCGGCCTCGAATATGCGGCACGAGCAAGCCACCGGATTGGTATCTTGGTCCGCTCTGCGACTTCGGCGAACCCGCCCGCGTGACAATGAAAAACCACCCTACGGAATAGCGGCCGACATAGTAAGAGGATGAAAATATCTCGTAGCACAGCAGTGGCCGTCGTCCCCCCAGGGGGATAGTAGAGCGTTTCGCACCGAGCCCGGAACTGAAAGCGCCAAATCTTTATCACGAGAAGCGGCAAACGGGGCAGCTTCCTCCACTGGAAGCGTCCGACATCTTCACTATCGCGAGAGAAATCCATACGAATCAGGTGAAGTCGGACTTTCTCGAATTCGGCGTCAACCAGCGCTTGGACCGCAACAGCTTGACCATGCCACGGCGGAGGCGTCTGACCGACCACCAGGACTTCGTTAGCTACAGAGCGCAATCTCATATTGCACCAATCATGGAATATCGAGGTGGTAAAGCAGAAGATTGCAAGTACGTTACGTACACACGCGACGACAGTAATACGCTTGTACCCCACGATCTTAGACGCGCGCGATTTGTTCCGCATGGATGCACAGATAATTTATTCGAAATCCGCGGATTTTCCAGAGCACAATCCGTCTGCGTCCACATTTCGTCCGCGAGATGGCAAAGCCCCCTTCATGACCATGTCGTGCGATCACCTGTACTTGTTACTGCCGCTCCACAGTATCAGTTCCTACCCGAACTTCAGGATCGGAATCGAGCGACGGATCAGCGGAGAATGTCAGATTGGCGCCGCAATGCGGTCCGCCCCGAGATCTCCATCGCGATGAGAGCGCGCTTGGCCGAGCACCTGCGGCTCCGTACGGGCTCCATTCGCCGCCCGCAAGATCCTAAATCGTTTCGGCGAAAGAGTTCGACACAAGGTGAGGATTCACGCAGTGTCGAAAACAAACAGAAACGCAATTTCATTATTGAGTTCCGGAGAAGCGCAACGCTTGGCCATATCTGTCTTGCCAAAGCTCGGCCTATGGACAAAGCGACAGCGCACCCTGAACCGTGTCGTAGGGGCAATCGCTAATTATCTGACGCGACTAACGGTGATCGAAGGTGCCCACGCAGTGCCGCGCGTCTACACTTTCGGGATGGGGCGGTGGGTCGTTTGCAGCATGCGCCACCCCGAAGCCAGCCAAACAGCGAGCGTGGTCGTTCTCACCTCTGGTTGCGCTATTGACCTGCCCGTGGTTGCTAATAGCTCTGATATTCACCCCCAACACTGCGACCATCGGCCGCCACTATTTGAACTGAAAGAAAGATGAGCTGTGGTGTTGAGAACTGTTACGCGCGGGGTGCAACGTCTAGGCGGCTTTGCGGTTAACGTAGTCCTCCTCGCGGCTGCATCGCTAGTTTTGATGCCCGCGACGATCAGCGCGGCAGGCCTCACAACTTGGGGATCAGTTGTTCTTGGACAAACGCTGGCTAGCCTCGCGGCAATAATCGTCGACCTCGGGTACGACGTCAATGGCCCAGGCGCCGTGGCCACAAGATCCCTACAAGAGGGCGTAAGGTACTTTTTCTTCGCTCAACGGGCACGCTTGGTCATTGGAGTCCCGTGCCTCTTGGTGATGACTAGCGCAATGTTTGTCATTCCAAACCCCGATCCGATCGCGGGCATACTAGGAAGTGCGCAAATCGCCATCGCGGCGTTCAGCGCCCGCTTCTTTTACGTCGGGCGGGCCGCACCGCGCTGGTATCTGTTCGCCGAAATCACGCCTCGCGTCATTTCGCAGTTCGTTGCAGCGCTCGCGCTCGTGTCAGGGGCCCCCTTGCTACTCGGCTTAGCGCTTCCTGGCCTGGGCGCTGTCCTGGGGGTTGCTATCTCGATGGTCACAATGCGGAGAGCATGTGACAACCGGGAGCTGAGCGAAACGACACGAGACACAAGTTACCGCGAAGAGTTCCGTATGCAGTTTGCCGCTGTAATCTCGTCGCTGATAAATGGAGGGCGGTACGCGCTCCCAGTGATCATGTGCACTGCAATAGCGCCAGGCATCGTGGGTCATTATGGTGTGTTCGACCGGCTCGGCCGGCAAGCCACAGCAGCGCTGACCCCGGTGACAGCGACTTTTCAAGGTTGGGTGCCGCGCCGAATGTCCGCAGACGCGACCCTTAAGCCCGCCTTTATAGCCATGTCGGCCGCAATCGGCTGTGGCGCTGTAGTTGCCCTTGCATTCATTGCAGTGGGTTCGCCATTGACAGTCTGGCTGTCAGCGGGAGACTTGAGGCCGACCATGACCGAAGTGACACTTTTCGGGATATCGATAGCGCTGGGCATGATTGTGCAAGTCATCAATCTGGCCTGCTTGGTGCCCCTCGCGGGAATCAAATCTGTTGTGCTCACAAATGTGATCGGGTTGGTGGCGTTAGCTACAGCGCTGCCGCTGTTGTTATCGGCTCAGCAATCCGTCGAACTCGTCCTGGAGGCCATTCTAATCGGGTACGGCTGTCAGCTGGCTGGGGAGTTGTACGTGATGCGGCGACGCACTGTCCAACAACAGAGGGTCTGAGACGGGTGAGATGGCGATCACGAATTTCACCGATTGATCAACCGCCACATGTTCCCGTAGGCACCGGTCCGATTCTTAAGGACTTAGTCCCTTCATAAAGGGCTGCATAGCCTACCGGCACGACAAATTGACATTCAGAGGCAAATCGCACAAACCGCTCCGTCGCAATGCCTCATTTTGTTGGCGCCATCTTGCAAATTGTCGCGAGCGCGCGCTCTCCTGCAAACGGTCCTACGACCAAGACGCGCACGACCGTAGGGCATATGGCATTACGCTCGTATCAGACCGACTTCTAAAAGGTTAGGGATCCGCCTGTGCAGCACCGAGCCGCAGAAGCGCATCACACATCACACAGTTTCGCCGAACGTGTAACATCCGCGCAAACCCGGCAGGGTACTGCTGCATTTTACGTAAACGCCGAAATGAAGACTGGCAGGCGACCTAGTCGAGCAGTTCGTAGGGCATCATCGGAGACCGCTCCGGCTTGTCTGTGTACCTGACATGTTTACCAACATAATAGAATCGACGCGCAAGTGAAGGACGGCGCGAAAGCGCGTTATCAATGGCCCAGACAAGCTTATTAGATACGGTATTCACAACTGGCCGGCCAGGCAACACTGATACAGTTTCGTAGCCGTGATATTCCATCAAGTCAACGAAGGCGCGCAGCGTCGGCACGTGAATATGGCCTGCCGGACGTTGGCCAGCCTTCAGATAAGGCCTGTACGGTACACCCGCCAGGATTTCGTTGGATATTTCGACATCACGAGGTTGGTAACCAGCTAGAAGCGAAAGACGGTTATTCCAGCTGGCAAGGTTCGGGAGAGAGACCAGCACGGTTCCGCCCACGCGGGTGATTCGGCTTATCTCACGAATCACCCCGTCAAAGTACTCCAGATAATCCCACACACCTAGTGACATAGTGAAGTCAAAATACGAATCGTCAAATGGCAACGCACCTCGGCTAATGTCCTGCAAAATGACTGATACGCCCTTATCCGCCGCCTCATCGACCACCCGCGGGTCAATGTCAACACCGTTGATCTCGGACGCTCCCACATAATCTCCGACGAGTTTTGCCAGTCCACCGAATCCGCATCCGATGTCAAGCACTCGTTCCATCTTGTCCGTTCGCGCAGCTTCAACAGCCCGCCGCAAACCCTCTAGATCGGAACAAGTTCGGCTACGGCCGACATCCGTTTGCGTTATCCAGCGACTAGGATCCCACGTCAGAGCCGTCATATGCTTACCTCCCCATAGTTGACGAATGTAACTTACCGCATAGCGTCAGGATGTATTGACCTAGAACGCTTCCTCATGGGCGCCAGATACACAACAGAGCCTGAATGACTTGCGCGCGATGCGTGGCGCGCAATGCGTCACTGACGAACTCTCTAGAGCAGCAGCCAAATAATAGCTCGTTCCCTCGGCGCTATACGTTCGAAGGAGCTAAGCGGAGTCTCCGCTATCCGATATCAAGCTCGAGTCTGTCCTTCATTCCAACACATAGTTTCGACGTTCTTCGATGAAGCACCGCGATGTGGTAAAGAGCGCGCTTACCGCTGGGTCCAGATTGGCGCCTACAGATCGATACGAGCGGCTACTAATACGCTCCGTCCTTGCCAACTACGGCTTTGAATGTGCGCCATAAAATCGCCAGATCAGTAGTCACAGACCAATTCTCTACATAGTAGAGGTCAAGCCGTACAGCCTGCTCCCAAGATAAGGATGATCGACCGCTTACCTGCCATAGACCCGTAACGCCCGGCTTGACCAGGAACCGGCGATGAATATGGCCGTCATACCTTTCCACGTCTCTCAGCGGATGCGGTCGCGGACCAACCAAGCTCATCGAGCCACATAGAACGTTGAATAGCTGAGGCAGCTCATCGATGCTGTACCGACGGATGAACCTACCGACAGTCGTAATACGAGGGTCGTCTTTGATCTTGAATACTGCGCCGTCACTCTCGTTTCGTCGCTCCAGTTCGGCTTGTAGCGCCTCCGCGTTGACGACCATTGATCGGAACTTCAACATCCGGAACGGCTCGCCCCCATAGCCGGCTCGAACCTGACTGAAGAAAACAGGACCCCGATCGGTCACCTTAATCGAGATTGCTGTAGCGAAAAGCACGGGCGAAAATACCAGAAGGAGGACGGCGGAGCCCACAAAATCGATCGTCCGCTTCGCCAGAAGCTTTACGCCTTCATAAACCGGCGTTTCGACATGCACGAGAGGAAGACCTGCAACGTGGTGCATATGCATGCGCGGGCCGCAGACGTCTGTCAGCCCCGGAGCAATTACAAGGTGCTGACGACCCGGCTCAAGCGCCCACCCAATCTCTCTAATCCGACTCGGGGGCAGGGCATCGCTGCTTGTGACTAGCAATGTGTCGGCCCCCAACTCAGACATGAGTTGCACCAGATTATCGACATCATTCGTAAGCGGAATGGTGGTACCGGGCAACCGCTGCGGGACATCTCTGCCTGGAACCACTGCAGCCACAACATGGTATCCGGCGGTGGGGTTTTGTATCAGATCACGCGCGATTCCTTCGGCCGTCGCTCGCGATCCCAGAATGAGCACCTTATGCACATACTCGCCGGCCTTCCGCTTTGCGGCCAACCAACGCCGCCAACACCATCGAGTACACAGGAGCAACGCCATACCGACGGGGAGAGCTATCGCGAGATAGCCCCGCGCAATCTCGAGCTTCAGCAGCATCGAGACAATCGCGACGAATCCGAAGATACCTAATGTGGAGACGATGACACGCTGATACTCCTCGTATCCGAGTCCGACGACCTGAGTGGACACCGTTCGGTTGAGCCAAAGAGACGCCAACCACAAAAGCGCGATAACAACTGATACGGTTGTGTAGTTCGCAAGCCCAAAGTCACCGACTTCGGCAGAAATGCTGCCGAACCGCAAGAACTGTGCAGCAGCAAGCGCTGCGAATACAGCCAGGCAATCAGTTCCACGAACACGCCAAGCGAACCCCCCGTGCCAGTCAAGCGGCTTATAAAGGGTGGGCGTCGTCGGGACCGGCTTCTGTTCGGGCTGCGCAATTTCAGAAATACTCATGATCTCCCCCTGAACCGCTTATACCCCGCGCGCAGTAATGCTCGCATGCTCATACCGCGGTGTACCGCACCCGTCAATTTTAAGCCGATACGGACGTTCTATGCGGTCCTTTCCCACTTTCGTGGGGTAGCCGATGTCCTCCTGAACGAACTGTGAACCGCACGACGACATCGCGCTCACCAGCCGAACCCGAGAACCCGCAGGCCCGCATCCGCGAACCCAAGTCCAGACAGGCAATTGCGCCCATCGATTACAAGGTCACCCCGCATCACCCGGCGCAATTCGCTGGGGTCCATTCGGCGGAATTCAAGCCACTCCGTTGTGACGACCACCGCGTCCACTCGATGAGCCGCCTCGTAAGGGTCCTGAGCGAGACGAACAGTGCGAAATTCGTCGGGTAGGGCCTTCACAACTGGGTCGAACGCCGACACCACCGCACCTGCGGAGAGCAGCCTCTGCGCAATGTCGAGAGCGGGTGCGTCCCGCAGGTCATCTGTGCCCGGCTTGAATGTAAGACCTAACAGGGCAATTCGGCGACCCTTAAGAATGCGCAGTTCGCGTTGCAGTTTTCGAAGAACACTCGACCGCTGCATTTTATTAATACTGACTGTCGACTCAAGCATTGAGGGCACGTAACCGTATTCCCGACTGGACGAGATCAAGGCAGCAATGTCTTTGCCGAAACAAGATCCGCCCCACCCTACGCCAGGGCTTAGAAAATAATTTCCGACTCGATGGTCTGCGCCAATTGCAGGGAGAACCTGTCTGGCGTCAGCCCCGAATAGCTCACACATCTGCGCCATTTCGTTAGCAAAACTGATCTTTGTAGCGAGAAAGGCGTTCGCCGCATATTTGATCATTTCTGCAGACGCAAGGTCCGTGGCAATTAGGGATGGCCGGAAATCCGGTCGCCCACGTTCGAAAGTTTGTTCCAGCACCCCTTTGTATAGATCGGCGACGCGAACTACGTCTGCCTCAGAACCGCCCAAAACAATACGGTCCGGGTAGAGAAAATCATCCAATGCGCTACCCTCGCGTAGAAACTCGGGATTGGAAACCACATGGAAAACCAAATGCCGGTTCCCTTGCAGCGCATCTTCCAGGATAGTCCGCGTCCAGTTTCCCGACCCAACGGGCACCGTCGACTTATTCACGATCACGACGCCGGCGCGCACATAAGGCGCCAATGACTGTATAGCGCTTTCCAGCTGAGTCAGGTCGGGTGACCCGTCGGCGCCTGGGGGGGTGCCGACGCACAAGAACACAAAATCTGCGTCGACAAGTGCCTCGTCTGGTTTATCTGTAAACCGGAGCCGGCCGCCGGTAAGTGTGTCTTTCAGAAGGTCAGCCAGGCCGGGCTCGAAGAAGGGAAGCTGGCCCTCGCTTAGTTGTCCCGCACGCGCCTGGTCGTTGTCCAACCCGCAAACGTCATGTCCGAGAAATGCCAGACATGTGGCCGTCACGGCTCCGACGTAGCCGGTCCCAATAACAGCGACCTTCGACCGGTTAGGCGTCGCAGGGCCGTCGGCCATGACACGAATATGCTTGACCTCTTTCGCTTCTTCAGCGCGACCTTTAAACCATTCTATTGTATGCAGAAGACCGTCGCGTACCTCAACTTTCGGTTCCCAATGAAGTTCTCTGCGAGCTAGCGCAATATCGGGGCGGCGCTGCGAAGGATCATCAACAGCACGATCGACAAATTTTATTGGAGATTGCGAACCCGCCAATTCACGGATATATTCAGCTAATTCCAGTATAGACATCTCGTGAGGGTTGCCGATGTTGATTGGCCCTGCTTGATTTGAGAACAGTAAGCGCAATGCGCCTTCAACAAGATCGTCCACATAGCATACTGACCGCGTCTGACTGCCATCTCCCTGTACTGTCAAAGGATCGCCGGCAATCGCCTGGTTGATGAAATTAGGTATTGCACGTCCGTCGTCTGGACGCATGCGAGGACCATAAGTGTTAAAAATCCGCATAATTGCACCGTTGACCGCGTGCTTACTGCAGTACGACACGGTCAGGGCCTCGGCGAATCGCTTCGCCTCGTCATAACACGCACGTGGACCCACGGGGTTTACATTTCCCCAGTAGGTCTCGGGCTGTGGGTGCACCAGCGGATCGCCATACGTTTCAGAAGTTGAGGCTAATAGAAATCGAGCTCCCTTTTCTCTCGCCAAGCCGAGGGCGTGTAGAGTCCCGAGTGAACCTACCTTCAGAGTCTGAATTGGCAGTTTTGCATAGTCGACAGGAGATGCTGGCGACGCGAAATGTAAAACATAATCGACAGGTCCCGGCACCGAGATATAATCGCTGACGTCCACTTTCACGAGTCGAAAGCCATCATCGTTAAGAAGATGCGCTACGTTTTCGGCATTGCCTGTCACAAAGTTATCGAGACAAACAACATCGATATCTCTGACTAACAACTGCTCGGCAATATGGGAGCCGATAAATCCGGCCCCGCCAGTCAATACTGCCCGTCGCCGCAACATGCCCCCCTGAAGAACGCCTGCAACTGGCTCAAGTCGCTACGTTGCGACCCAGCCGAGTCCCCCCGAATCCGAACTAGGCGGATGCGCCCACACAGCCGCATCCGATGAGCAAACGTTATCATCCTCACACACGTCCAGCAAGTGAACGGGAACTACGCGATGTCGGCACTGGCTGGGCGAATCGAACGATCAAAGGCAGAGGATCCTGCATGTCCTAGCCTGGCAACATCACAAGACTGCTAAATGCGTTCGCGTAGGCCTTGCTGGTGCACGGCAAGTTAACAGCTAATCACGAATCAGAGAGGCACGCGGGTAAGGAGGAGCAATTAAAGTCCCTTACTTGAGCTACGAGAGGCCCGGGGGCCGCCCCGTCAATGGATGAGGCGAGGCCGCGTTCGCGCCACCCGCGCCACAAACGCTGGGTTGTTGCGCATATAGCGCTTCCAGAGTCGCCGCGGTTCCTTCATCAATCTAAAAAGCCATTCCAATCCGCTCCTCTGCATCCAACCTGGCGCCTGGGGCATGAGATCGGCGTGGAAATCGAAAGCCGCACCGACACCCAAGAGCACTGGTGCTGTCAAGCTTCCGCGGTGGGAGGCCATCCAGCGTTCTTGCTTAGGAGTTGAAAGACCTACCCATACTAAATCCGCTTGGCTCGCGTTGATTCGATTGATAATTGCCTCATCTTCGACGGGAGTCAGCGCGCGGAAAGGAGGCGAGTAAGTCCCTGCGACTTTTAAATTTGGAAATTGACGTTGTAACCGTTCGGCGAGGAGTTCCGGCACACCCTCTTTGCCTCCGTAGAAAAAGGAGCTCCATCCCTCTTCTTCTGCCCTGCGAAGAACACCGAGCATCAAATCGGGCCCATACACTCTGCTCATCCAGTCCGCTCCGGCCAGCCGTCCCGCCCAGACCATTGGCATGCCGTCTGGCGTAGTCAGCCCCGACTCGTTGTGGATAGTGAGAAGTGAATGATCACGTTGCGACTCCATTACGCCATGAACGCCAGTGACGCACACGTACTTAGTGTCTCGGCTCCGAATCCATTTGCATATCTCGTCTAGGGCCATGCTCATATTTACGGCGCTGATAGCCACACCGAGAACGTCGACGCGAGGAATCTGAGTAGTCACGAGTTGCTGAGCTGAGCAGCGACTTGGTCGTAGATCCAGCGATATGTGATCTCAAGACCGTCGTAGAGCCGAGTCGACGGTTCCCAATCAAATTCTTTTTGAATCAAAGTATTATCGCTGTTACGCCCGCGGACGCCTTTCGGCGCGTCGAGATTGTATGCTCTACGCACCTTTACCCCAGCTATCCTCTCAGCTGTATCTACTAGTTCGTTGATTGTCACCATTTCGGAGCTTCCGATGTTTAACGGCTCAACAAATTCGCTTCTGGTGAGCATCACACTGCCGCGCACACAGTCGTCGACATACATAAAGCTGCGAGTCTGCTCCCCGTCACCCCAGATGTCGATCTCGTGCCGTCCGGAAAGCACTGCCGTGGCGACCTTCCGACAAATCGCGGCTGGCGCTTTCTCGCGCCCGCCCTCCCACGTTCCGTACGGCCCATATACGTTGTGGTAGCGGCCCACACGGGTTCCCACGCCGTAGTCTTCCCTGAAATGTCGCGCCATTCTTTCGCTGAACAGCTTCTCCCAGCCGTAACCGTCCTCCGGCATCGCCGGATATGCGTCCTCCTCCTTTAGAGCTACGACATCGGCTTCAGTCTGTTTATCAGCGGCGTATACGCACGCCGAAGATGAGTAAAAGTAACGGTCGACGCCGGCTTCCTTCGCCGCCAAGAGCATGTGGGTGCTCGTCAATACAGACAACATGCACGCAGCTTTGTTGTTCTCAATGAACCCCATACCGCCCATGTCGGCGGCGAGGTTATAGACCTCGCCAGCTCCGCCGGCAACAACTTCGTGCGCGTTCTCCAGCAGCGATACGTCCTTCACGACGTTGTCGGCGTCTGAATGCAGCTGATACCACTCGTTTACAGGCTTGCGGTCGACCGCACGCACGGTCTTTCCTTCGGCCAGGATAGCCCTGACCAAGTGACCGCCGATGAAACCCCCGGCTCCGGTCACGACGACGTCAACTGCCTTCATCACGCGCTCCCCTTAGCTCTCCCCTGCCGCCAATCCGCAGCTTCGTTCACTATAAACGGGTCGGCGCTTATCCGCGGCCATGCGGTCTTTCCGTTTGCAGGATTTGCCGAAGGGCGCTGCCCGGGTCGCATAAGTCGGCCGAGCGTGCGCCACGGCGCTTGCGCCCCCACTGTGGACGAAGGCGCGCGCTCGGACTGCGAGAGAATCATGCGACGTCTGTACTGACGGGCACTAACGCTGCGGGTGCATAGGCGCCACGCTTAGCCAAAGATGTCCACTTCCATCGTAAGCGGACGTTTAAGCGTAGTGAGCGATGCCAGCTAAAGGACGCTCATCCTGAACATCCGACCGAAACCGCCGCACAACGTGAGCCAGCAGCTGCGGGACGCCGAAGACTGGGGCGTGGTGCTGGCCGTGTTGTTGCTGTCTGCGTTGCACGATACTTGTGTTGGGTATTTCGCTGCCCCCCGCCGAATCTGTCTTCGGCATAAGATTTCGGGCGGGTAAGGCCGAGAGTTTCACTGCAAACTGTACGGCGGTTAGCGGGTAGCCGTAGGGTGGGCAACACCCATGAAGGGGGTGCGGCTGATGTGATCCGGCAACGTTTCTTCCGGGACGCCACCCAGCGCGGCCCTTCCACGACCGGTCGGGCATCTCCTTTTGGCTATCTACATTGCTGAGCAATCGGCGCCAGCCACGGCGCGTACTCGGGTTAACGCGCCTTAACCGTGTCGACATGCCGCCTCGATTGAAGGAAACCGACCGAGAAGACCTTCGCCGACCACCAGACGATTTGACACAGGAGAAATGCATGGTTCGCGCAACGAGCGACGGCGGATCCGCTAGACGCGCCATTGCGCTGGTTGAGGATCAGGAGATCGCCGGGGATGTGCGAATGAAACAAATACCGTTGATTGTTTTAGTCAGCGCATTCTCAATCTTCCTCGTCGGAGTTCGCGACGTGAATTTGGGACCGGTTAGCCCAAAAGGGGCTCTCACAATAATTGTGGCGTTTCTGACGGTGCTATTTCTACCCGTTTACGCCTCAACCGCGGCGCAACAGGCGCGTAGTTACGGCCCTGAAGGCACGAGGACCAACCGCCTGCCCGCATTGGCGTGGACCTTTCTATTCTGCTTGCTCGCGAGCACCATCTTCACTATGACGCGAGATGGTATTCATCCAGACGTGGTACAGCAGGTGTGTGTCTATGTCTCTTTTATCGGCGCGGTTGCATTTGCTTCCACGGTACAATCCGCAGATCTCGCTACGCGCAGCTGGGAATTCTTGCGGTCCGCGGCGGTGGTCTTTGGTTATCTCTCACTGGCTGCATCGCTGCTGGATATTGGACCCTTCGGCTTATCGGAACCAGGACCCGCGAGAGCAACCGTGATCGTCGGCCTCGTCGCGTTGGCACTAGTCATACCAGGAAAACCACAGAACATATGGATCAAACTAGCGCCGATAGCTCTCGTCGCTACCGCTGCACTGAGTTTATCGAGAACGGCCACAGTGATCGGGCTCGCGATGCTGCTGTTCCTTTTTCTCAGAAATGCTGCATCAAACGACGGAAAGGTCGGTGGGCGTCTATGGAGAATCGCTCCTCCAATAGTGATTGTTGGAGTTGCCGCGTACGTTCTGACAAACTATTACACCGCCTTCGGCAATCGATTCGTCGGAGGGGACAAAGGGTTCGCCTTCGGCGACACCACCATCAGCACGCAAGGTCGAACCGCAATGTGGCAACTTGTCTTCGATCGCGCCAACGGAACACTTCTGGGGAACGGCCCAGGCTCCGCCTCTCGCTTAATAAATGAACACTTCCCAGGCTTGGGGCATCCGCATAACGAATACTTGCGCCTATACTACGATTTCGGGCTTATTGGGGCTACACTTTTCTTCGGCGCCTACGCCCTATTGACATGGCAAGTGTTACGTAGTGCACGGAAATCCAATAACCCGCTGCATTGGTCCGCAGTGATGGGACTCGGCGCTATAGCGCTCGTAGCTGTGACTGATAACCCGTTCGTTTATTTCAATGTAATGTTGCCGCTCGGTTCCCTAGTAGGCCTCTCGTTAGCGGTAGCAAGCTATGAGGACCGCAGCAGGCGAGCACCGCATACGACCGCCGCTATCAGCCGATCGAAATCGAGCCCTTCTCGGAGCGGCCCGACAAGCACCGCCGTCTAGTTGATCTCACGCCAGTCACCAGCATGCGGCCCGAAAAGCTGGCCGATGATCGGAAAGGCGCGATCAAGCGTGCGGTGTTGAACTCGCGTAAGCTGATCGCCGCAGACCGCCCTTCACGCCTTGCAACGTTGAGCGCGTGGGGTGTAGGTGCACCGCTGCTCGACAAGCGCGCCTCATCCGAAATTGACGGAGTACAGCAGGGCAAATTGCGCGCAAGTAGCGCATCAATCAGCCTTGCGGCGTCGGCCGGAAGATTCCGACAGACCCGGACTAGCCTCTTTCTCCGTGATATCAGCGTCTATCGGAGTTCCGCTGCTTCCGGCGATCGCCAGTTTGGTTTTGTAACGCCCTTTGCGTGATGACTGCTGAAGACTATCGGCGCCATAATAGCTATATCCATAGCTATAAGATGTCCCACGCGTCGGCATCATAGTAAACACAGCTCCAAGCAATGTGGCGCCCACGCTTTCCAACGCCCCGATGGCATGCGCTAACTGATCGCGTTTCGTCTGACCGAATCGAGCCATCAGCAATACGCCGTCCGAACCTGCTGCCAAGATGGCGGCGTCGGTCACCGCCAGCAGCGGCGTCGAGTCCACAATCACATAATCGAATTCAGACCTAAGGTCTGACAGCAGTTTTCGCGCCGTCTGCGAGCCAAGGAGTTCACTTGGATTAGGAGGGACTGCTCCTGACGTGAGCACACTCAGTCCCGGGAACCTCGTCTCCTGCATTGCCTCATGCATGCTCGCGCCGCCGCTCAGAACGGTGCTAAACCCAACAGGCTGCACAAGATCCAGATACCTATGCAGAGTCGGCCGCCGCATGTCGCCATCGACAAGGACCACCCTATGCTCGGCTTCGGCAAGGGCTAGGGCGATATTGATTGCAGTGGTGGATTTGCCTTCATGCGGCAACGAACTGGTTACAACTATCACACGCGGAGGATTATCGACGGCGAGAAATTGCAGGTTCGTTCGCAGTTTGCGAAAGGCCTCGGCGATGGGAGAATTATCGCTTTCGAATGCGATAGCCGCCTGCTTCCTGCGCTCCTTGTCAAGTGGTACACCGCCGACGACACCAACCCCTGTTGCAGCTTCGAGTGTTTCGCGGTCCTTGACACTATTATCGAGGGAGTCGCGCAAAACAGCCAATCCGACACCCAGGAGCAGCCCCAGTCCGATCCCTGCCAAAATATTTCTGATTGGATCCGGCGATACTGGCTCTCCTGGCAACGATGCACGCTGCTCCACTACCACCCGTGCCTCTGCCCTTGCTCCATCCTCGGGCGTCTCTAATTCACGGACCATACCGACAAATTCGTCTGAAAGTGTGTTGGCGATATCTCTCGCCCTCACAGGCGACGGATCGAGTACGTCAACACTGATAAGTACTGTGTCCGGCTTTGCCTCGGCCTTAATATGCTCTTGGAGTTCGTCAGCAGTCATGTCAAGACCCAGCTTGTCGATCGTGCGCTGGGCGAGCGTCTGCCCCTTCAGCAATTCAGCGTAAGAAATGACTCGTTCTTGTGAGAATCGGTTGCCCTGATATACGTCCGAGAGAGACGATCCTGCAGCCGTCGAGACAAAAAGTCTCGTCGAGGCTTTATACAACGGAGTGGTAATAAGCGTCACCGCCACTGCACAAAGAACCGCGACTACCAGCGTCACGCAGATCGTTAACCAACGAGATCTTAGGAGTTTTACAAAATCTTGCAGATTCAACCCTTATCCCTCCGCGATATTAGCGAGTTTGGATGTGCCTTGAATAGCGCGGTGACGAGCAGCTGACGGCCAAGTTGAGACCGGCAGCTGGCCGTCGTGTTCGCGCGACTCGGCACGTCTAGCCGCGAATGGATAGACAAGACTTGAGCATCGGCCACACAAACAATTGGGCGGTGGTTGCCAATCCCGCAAAATCGCTAATGCACTCGCGGCAGTCCCGACAGAAGGCTCCGTTGCCGCAGGATGAGCCAAGATCCGAACATCAGATTTCGTGGCCTGGCTCGCAGACGGCTGTTTAAGTGTGGTGCACAAACGGAACCTCACCCGGCTTGAGACCGCGACCCAAGAAATTCGAGTTGTCATATTCTCGACTAGCGTTTGCACTCGGGCACCCTGACCTTCGGTTTCACTGTAGTGACCAGCGGCGGACCTGGCGCTGTTGGCGTGCCTGGAGCTGTGGGCTCCGACAACTGAAAACTAATATCGGCGACTTGTCCTGGCGGGAGGATGACTTGCACTTCGAATACCGGATGGCCTCTCTCCGCCCCCACTATGGCCGGCACCCGTTCCCCGTTGAGTATGGCGGCGGACAGCTTGGCGCCCGCAGTCGCAAAGAGGCGTACTGAAGTGAGGTTAGTGCCCCGCGGCACCTGAATCTGGACGTCTGGGGAGAGTCCGGCCATGGCTGCCACATAATCCGGCAAAGGCTCATCAGGCACGGTGTTTGTCAATTTGACGGTGACCGTCGAAGCTCTGGTTTCACCCCGGCAGTCGTCCGCTGCGTACTCTATTTCCGATCTCAGATAGTAATCCAGCTTATTACCACCGAGATTATTGATTGCCACAGCGGCAAACGGTGCGGCGTCGTCCGGGATGCTATGTGCGAGCGGTGTTTCTTCGAGCAGTTTTTGCTCGTCGGGCACAGAACTCCATACTGCAATACGCCGTTCACCCACCGCCTTGCCCAACGCATCCAACAATTCTCGTGGCGAGCCGACGGGACCCGTCATCTTCGTGACCACGGCGTTAGCAATTTCCTGCAGGTACTGTTTACGTGCTTGCTGATCCTCAGGAAAGCGCTTGTAGGCGGTGGATTCTGTCAATTCGACGACATTGTCTTTCGAGACAATTTCACCGTCGCCGAGGGTGACTGGACCGACAGCGCCGAGAATGTAGCTGAGAGCGACTGGGTCGATGGCGATCACGCCGTCAACTGTGGTTCCTGTCTCAACTGCCCACATCGACTGCCAGATCTGTGCTGCGTAAGGGAAATGAGGGCTGAGATTGCTATTGCGAAAGTCAGTAAAGGCATTCGCGTAGCCGTACATCTTGTCGTATTCGAGGCCGAGATCCACTGGCGCGATTGCATTAGCGAGATCGTTGTTTGATGCCAACGTGTCTACCGTAGGTACGCCTGAGTCAAACTTGATGATGCCAAACCCGCCGAGTAGTCCGCCTGTTCCCCGGGCTTCGGCATTTGTCTGGAACCCCATGAAGTAGGTCCGCGGGCCGTCCGCCCCCATCATCGACGGCACCAGCTTGGCTGCCACCGCAGTGTTTTCCAAGACCGCAGTCAGCTCGGCGATTTGCCCTTGGAGTTGTTTGCGGGCATTGCTCAGAAGCGACACATAGTGCGGATCGGTTATGGCCCCCGCATCGGCATTCAACCGGGTGGCGTCCGCAGCCAGTTTAGACAGCTGCGGCTCCTGACTACGCAGCAGGCCGACATCAACACGGCCGTCTTTGTAGATCCGATCGGGCGAGATCGTGACCCCCACGTCGGTTGCTGGCTTCAGGACGTTTGCTGCCAACCCGAGCACGACGTCGGTGATCTGTTGTCCCGCCTTGAATGGACTTCCCAACCAAGGAAGCGCCGATACGGTGTTCCACGCAAGAGAATGCGTAGCGTTATGCGCGGCTTGCGCATTGGACAGCGCATCATTTGCAGATGCAGCGGCGGCCTTTGTATCTGCGCCCAGCAAGTGATCTTTGGCAGCGGCCGCGCTCGAGCGAGCTAACTCTAGATGCGACTTAGCTTGAACTGCGCCGACGGCCACCCAGCAGACGAGCACCACGAAAGCTAAAGCCGTTAACAGTGCGATCAAAAGGACAACGCGCCGACGCGATCGGCTCTCATCTTCCTCGAAGCTTTCTTCAGCTTCCGCGAAATCATCGGCATTTTGCCGCGTGAAGAAACGCACTCAGTCTGTCCTGTGAATGGATGAGGCCTGCACGTCGGGAGACGTGCAGGCCTCAGCACGGAGATTGACCGTCAAGTCGACTTATCAGCAGCTTCCGGTGGTCGTCGTACCGTAAGGCCCGACTCCGACGGAATTGCCTCCCAGGCAGACATCGAAGCTGATGCCGTTCGTAACTGCCTCATTCTGACGCAATTGCGCGGCGCGTGTAGCTGCGAGTTGCCCGAAGAAACTATCGGGATGAGCAGCGGCGTAAGCCTCAAGACGACTAGCCCGGCGATCCTGCGAGGCAGCACTCTGCTTCAAGAACACCGAATACAGCTGGAGCGAGGCCGCCGTCACCAGGTACACGGGCCCCTTCGGCTGCAAAGGCAGGTCGGCGAAGCTCGGCGCGGCCGGCAGTTGGATCTGCGGTGCTGCATTCGCGACAACCGGCACGAACGCCGCGCCTGCTGCGACAGCGGCTGCAGCTACTGTCACCTGGAATTTAGTAGCAATGGTGGTCATGTCCCCCCACTTTCTCGAGTCCCCATCTCAGAACAAGTTGCTGGAAGCATCGCAGACACGGGGGGTGCTGTCAAACGATTCGGCAATGTTTCGTTAACTTTCTCTGCAATCGCAGAAACACGCCATAACCAGCGCGTCGGTCGACGACGGCTATGTCGCAATTGCACCGCGGTTCCGGGGTCCTTACTGCGAAGTGGGCGCCCGCTCAACGCCTACTGTTAGTGTTTGCTGTCAGTGTTACGACCGAGGGTTTTATGTGGTCCAGCCTGTGATGATGCTTTCGCCACCGATGGCTGTTTGTGACTTTTTCGTGTGCAAAGAGTTCGTAGCGATGGGCGCGTCAGCTCCACTTATCGACGTTCTTAAGGGGCCAATAAGACCCCCGCGAGATCTACAAAGGCCCCGCCGCTAGCATCGACGACCATGACGAGCGTGACTGAGCCCTCCGCCGAGCACGAGATCGATATCCACACCACTGCCGGGAAGCTGGCCGATCTACGCAAGCGCGCCGAAGAGGCATTGCACCCGGTCGGCGAAGAGGCCGTCGAGCGGGTCCACGCCAAAGGGAAGCTCACCGCTCGCGAGCGCATCCTCGCGCTCCTCGACGAGGAGTCGTTCGTCGAACTCGACGCGCTGGCCAAGCACCGCAGCAAGAATTTCGGCCTCGACAAGAACCGCCCCACCGGCGACGGGGTGGTAACCGGCTACGGGACCATCGACGGCCGCGACGTGTGCATCTTCAGCCAGGACGCCACCGTGTTCGGCGGCAGCCTCGGCGAGGTCTACGGCGAGAAGATCGTCAAGGTTCAGGAGCTCGCCATCAAGACCGGCCGCCCGCTCATCGGCATCAACGACGGTGCCGGCGCGCGAATCCAAGAAGGTGTTGTCTCGCTCGGCCTCTACAGCCGGATCTTCCACAACAACATCAAGGCCTCCGGCGTCATCCCCCAGATCTCGCTGATCATGGGCGCGGCCGCCGGCGGCCACGTCTACTCCCCTGCCCTCACCGACTTCGTCATCATGGTCGACCAGACCAGCCAGATGTTCATCACCGGTCCCGACGTCATCAAGACCGTCACCGGTGAGGACGTCACCATGGAAGAGCTCGGTGGCGCCCACACGCACATGTCGAAGTCGGGCACGGTGCACTACGTCGCCTCCGGCGAGCAGGACGCCCTGGACTACGTGCGGGATCTGCTGTCCTACCTGCCGCCCAACAACTACGCCGAGCCACCGCGCTACCCCGCGCCCCACCCGGGTCCGATCGAGGAGAGCCTCACCGACGAGGACCTCGAGCTCGACACGTTGATCCCCGATTCGCCGAATCAGCCGTACGACATGCACGAGGTCATCACCCGCATCCTCGACGACGACGAGTTCCTCGAGATCCAGGCGGGTTACGCGCAGAACATCATCGTCGGCTTCGGCCGCATCGACGGCCGGCCCGTCGGCATCGTGGCCAACCAGCCCACCCAGTTCGCCGGCTGCCTCGATATCAATGCCTCGGAGAAGGCCGCCCGTTTCGTGCGCACCTGCGACTGCTTCAACATTCCGATCGTCATGCTCGTCGACGTTCCCGGCTTTCTGCCTGGCACGGACCAGGAATACAACGGCATCATTCGCCGCGGCGCCAAACTGCTTTACGCCTACGGCGAAGCCACGGTTGCCAAGGTCACCGTTATCACCCGTAAGGCCTACGGCGGCGCGTACTGCGTTATGGGCTCCAAAGACATGGGTTGCGACGTGAACGTCGCCTGGCCGACCGCTCAGATCGCCGTCATGGGCGCTTCCGGCGCAGTCGGCTTCGTCTACCGCAAGGAACTCAAGGAAGCCGCCAAGAACGGCGAGGACGTCGACGCGTTGCGTCTGAAGCTGCAGCAGCAGTACGAGGACACCCTCGTCAATCCCTACATCGCCGCCGAGCGCGGTTACGTGGACGCCGTCATCCCGCCGTCGCACACCCGCGGATACATCGGCACCGCGCTACGGCTGCTGGAGCGCAAAATCACCCAGACGCCGCCGAAGAAGCACGGCAACATCCCGCTGTAGATCAATTCACCTGCACGACAAGGAGTTCAGCTGTGGACCACAGTGCCGACATCGTCGAGGTGTCCGATCCGCGGGACATGACCATTGACAACCCGCCTCAGCCCGACACTCACTTCCAGATCGTGAAGGGATCCCCGAGCCCGGAGGAACTCGCCGCACTGGTGACAGTGCTTGCCGGAGCCGTCGGCGCGGGGCACGCGGAACCGGGCCCCCAGGAACTCAACCCTTGGGGTCACCCGGTCGATAAGCTGCGTTACGACGTGACCAGCTGGCAGCGAGTCACGCTGCTGGAGCGGATGCACATGCGGCACTGATGACGCGCGTTGTCCTCGGTTCCGCCTCAAGCGGTCGGCTACGGGTTCTGCGCCAGGCCGGTATCGAGCCTCTCGTGGTCGTCTCGGATGTCGATGAGGCCGCGCTCATTGCCGCGCTCGATCCCGGGACCCCGCCCGAAGCTGTTGTGCTCAAACTCGCCAATGCCAAAGCACTCAGCGTAGCCGCACAACTTCCCGCAGAGGTCGCTGCAGATTGCGTGGTCATCGGGTGTGACTCGATGCTTTACCTGAACGGATCGCTACGAGGAAAGCCCGGCTCGGTCGAGGCGGCACGCGAACAGTGGTTCGAGATGGCCGGCTCCATCGGGCACCTGTTAACCGGGCACACGCTGCTGCGGCTTTCTGACGGTGTGATCACACATACCCAAGGCGAAACCGGCAACACAGCAGTGCACTTCGGACAACCCTCAGCAGACGAGTTCTACGCCTATCTCAAGACAAATGAACCTGTAAACGTTGCGGGCGCATTCACGCTTGATGGCGCCGGTGGATGGTTCATCGACCGAATCGAAGGAGACCCGTCGAACGTCGTCGGTGTAAGCCTGCCGCTTCTACGCCGCTTGGTCTGGGCTTCTGGAATCTCCGTAGTAGATCTCTGGCTCCACGATTAACACTTTTCGTTGAGGCGGCGAAGGCCGAAGTAGACACGCTTTGTTTTTTGCGAGATCTGACTCTCACGCTTCGGAGCCGTCCAGCAAACCGCCCAGTTTGAATAGTTGTACACCACTTGATTTACCTTGGGCTGAAACCTCATGTCCAACTCAGCATCGCCAGTAACGGCCCGCACATCGTTGATCGCGTTCTCGAGGATCTCCCCGCGCACATCGGGCATGATCCATTGGTCAGCAGCCGTCGCGGGGCCAGCGAGCCCCGTCATCGTGACAACCACAGCAGCCGCGGTCGATCCCGCCGCAATGATGCACTTACGCATCGTCCACCCCTTTGGTCTCGTTCCGAAGCCTCTAGGACATTAGCCCATCGAGCGCGTCAGCGGTGGACATCGCCTGTGTCGCGAGCGTTTTCGCAGGCCGGCACAGTCCCAGCAATTTGCCGCCGACGCGGCTCACCGCGAGATTGATCTACGTCAATGCGCATTGCCGTTTGCGATGTATCTCGTTTACAGCGATCATTACCCGTGACCGTCAATTGTGCGCCGGGGGGGGCAATCATGGTTACTGCGCTGGATCGTTATCGAGAATCCTCGCTTCGCCGCCGTCGGCGTGCAGAACGAGCAAACTATCGTCTAGATGTTCAAGGTTTGCGAGCACTGGCAATTCTTGCCGTATTCGCGGTCCATCTCGTCGGCTGGCCCCGCGGCGGCGCCGTCGGCATCGACGTCTTCTTCGTCATCTCCGGCTTCTTCGTCACCGACATGCTCTTGCGCGGCGCCGAGCCAACCGGTTCCGTGGCGTTGGGCCGCTTCTGGCTGGACCGGGCACGCCGCATCCTGCCCACTGCAATCCTCGTCGTCCTCGCTACCTTCCTCGCCTCGTCGGAGCTACTCCCCGGTCGCAACCAGGAGACCGGCGTCGACGCTCTGTTCTCGCTCGCGTTCCTTGCCAACTGGCACTTCGCCTCTCAGGGCGCCGACGCATCGGCCGCCGCAGACGCCGCCTCGCCGCTGCTGCACTACTGGCCGCTCGCCATCGAGGAGCAGTTCTATCTCGTGTGGCCTCTGCTGATCCTCGCAATCACCGCGTTCGTCGTCCGGCGCGCCTGGAGCCGTGACCGCTGGTACGGCCTCGTCGCCACTATCAGCGGGCTTCTCATGGCCGCGTCGTTGGCCTGGGCCACCTACGAGACCGCGGCCGCGCCGCACAGGGCGTTCTTCGATACCGCCGCCCGCGTCTGGGAACTCGGCGCCGGCGCCCTCCTCGCAACCACAGTCGGCACGCTGGCCACCCTTCGCTGGTGGCTGCGACCAGTGCTGTCCTGGGCCGGTGCCGCGTTGATCGTCGCCAGCCTGATCCTCATCGATCCCGCCGCAGACGGCTTCCCGGTCCCGTGCGCCCTCCTACCCGTTGCCGGGACCATCCTCGTCATTGCTGCGGGCGTCGGCAGCGAGCCGCTGTTCCAGCCGCTTCTGCGCAATCGTGCCGCTACGTACGTCGGCGACCTCTCGTACGCCCTGTACCTCGTCCACTGGCCCGTCATCGTCCTGCTCGCCACCGCGATGGAAACGAACGTCTACTACTACGCCGCTGCGCTGTCCTTGTCCTTCGGCCTGGCCATCGCCTGCCACCACTTCGTCGAAGAGCCGCTACGCCAATTCAATTGGGACGCCGTGCGCCAAGCACGGCAGGACATGAAGCACGGCCTCTACCACGTCGAGCGCTCCACCAAGATCGCCGCCGTGGCCGCCTTGGTCCTCATCACGCTGTCAGTCATCAGCTTCGCAGCCCGCCCCGACCGCTTCGAACCTGTGCAGCACGCCCTGCCGTGCTGCGGTCACGTCGAATAGACGCCCCGACCGCACACACGAAAATGCCCGCCCTGCCGGAAAGGCGGGCGGGCATTTCGTCGACGAACTAGCAGGGGCCTTCGGTCACCGTTCCGTACGGGCCCACGGCGATGCCGGTGCCACCCCGGCACGCCGTGAACGAGATGGTGCCGAAATCCGCGCGGCGGTCGCGCAGGCGTTCGGCCGTGGCCGCGGCGCGCTGACCGAAGAACGTATCCGGATGGGCGGCCGCATACGCCTCGAGCCGGGAGGCCCGACGATCCAGCGACGCCGACCGGAGCCGAATGTTCGACGCAAGGATCTGCAGTGAGATGACCTGGCTGGCATAAATGAAGTCACCCGGCGCTTCCGCCAGACCACCGACCACCTGGTTCACCGGCGCCGCGGGAAGGGTCACCGCGGGAGCCGCATTCGCAGCGACAGGCGCCAGAGCTGCCGCAGCCCCGACCACGACCGCAGCAGCGGTCACATTGATTTTCGACGAGATAGCGTTCATACGAGCCCCCAAGAACAGCAAACGAATAATGCAACAGATTCTGTCAAGCTGAGAATCTTCTGTCAATCCGACAGACCGTTTGCGAACAGCAATAATCGGTAGCCCTCGCCCGCGGACGTGCGCTCACTCCTTGCGAGTTTCCGCCCTCTCCGCAACACCGCTCGCCGTCTGCCGCCGAAACGCACCCGGCACCTTCTCGCGGACCATACGTTTGACCAGGTAGCTTGGTTCCGAGTCCAGCGGTGCGGGTACAGACAGGCTCGATCACGTGCGCGAGACGAGCCGAGGGGGACGGCAGTGACCGATCAGCTCGCCACCGCAGCCGCCGGTGTGGGCCTGCAGCCCAGCTTCCAACAGGTGGTGTCTCTGCCCGACGGCGCCGTGGTCGGCTACGAGGCCCTGGCGCGCTGGCCCGCACTCCACGGGTGCGGACCGCTCGAGGTCTTTGCCCACGCCAAGCTCACCGGCCTGCTGGACGCGCTCGATGAACAGTGCATTCATTCCGCAGCGCGCGAAGCGTTGGACGGCGCGTGGCGTCCCGGCATGCTGCTGCTGATCAATTGCGAACCCACCACCGCCATCGACATGACGGTGTCCGGCGCGCTGGCCGTGGCGGCATCCGCCTTCGATGTGGTCTTCGAAGTCACCGAGCGCGGGTTGTTGACCAATCCCGCGGCGCTGCTCGCCAAGGTCGCCATCCTGCGCGGGCAGGGCTTCAAGGTCGCCCTCGATGATCTTGGCGCGCACACGGATTCACTGGCACTGCTGGACATCATCGAACCGGAGATCCTCAAGCTCGATCTGAACCTGGTCCAACGCCAACCCGACCGGGTCCAGGCACGCACCATCGCGGGCGTCATCGCCCACCAGGAGCGCACCGGAGCGGTGATCCTGGCCGAGGGCATCGAGACCGAGGAGCACCTGGAGCAGGCTCTGGCCTACGGCGCCACCCTGGGCCAGGGCTATCGCTTCGGTCGGCCGGGGCCGCTCACCCAAAAACCGGTGCCGTTTCGCGGGCCGGCCCGCGCATCGATCAGATCACTACCCGACGATGCATCGACCTTCGCGTTGGTGCGTGATCGTCTCCAGCCCCGCACGGTGCGCTTCGCCACCCTGCACGAATTGTCCCGGCACATCGAGAGATTGGCCATCTCCGCAGAGAGTCCGCCGATGGTCCTGGCCACCGTCCAGGACCAGTCCAAACTCAGCACCACGACGATGCGTACCTACGTCGAACTCGCACACCGGGCACCTCTTGTCGCGATGTTCGGCGCGAACGTGCCGTCGGACCTCGGCAACAGCATTCGCGGCGTCCACCTCGCCGCAGACGATCCGCTGATGCACGAGTGGACGGTCCTCATCCTCGGCCCCGACATCGCCGCCGGGCTGATCGCCCGCGAGGTCTCCCCCGCAGGCACCCCGCAAGCCGAGCGGCGCTTCGACATGGTCATCACGTTCGATCGCGCCCTCGTCACGCTGGGCGCCCGCTGCCTGCTGAGCCGGCTCGCCGCCTGAGTGTGATGGTGGGCCGGGCCTGTGCGGCCCGGCCCACCCGCACGCTACTAGAGAACCGACGGCGGCGTGATCACCCTGACGGTGGTCACCCCGTCCAGAGTGGTGCTGTCCACCGTGGCGGTGCTGAGGTAGACAGTGCCGTCGGACGCGACCGTCACTCCGGCGCCGGTGAGGGCGTCAGGCACCTCCAGAACCTTCGTGATTCCGGCGGCGTTCATCGCGTAGACCGCCGTCTTGACCGCGGTACTGTTTCCCGTCTCCTCGTTGGTGACGGCGTCGACGATCGTCACGTAGGCCGTTCCGTCCGGGCCGAAGACGAACTGGGACCCCGTGACCCCCTGCAGCCCGCCCAAGAAGACCGCCGGAGCGATCACACCGTGATCGGTGAACGATCCAAGCGTCGCACCCGTGCTGTCGAAAGCGATCCCCCGCACCGAACCGTCCTCATCGGCCACCACCAGGTACGCAGTGCCATCCGAACCCACTGCGACCGAGGGCAGCAGTCCCTGAACGCGGGTGACGCTGCCTGGCAGAGACAACGTGGCTGCCCCCGTCGACACGTTCACGACATGAGTCGACGGAGCGAAGGACTCCGAATCGTAGGTTTCGACAACCTGATATGCCGTTCCGCCCGGCCCGAACACCACCGGTTGCGTCGGTAAGCCGTCGAGGCTGCGAATGGTCTGCGTACCCGCCGGAGTGATCACGGCCATCACCGGCTGACCATCGCCATCCAGCAGCGGCACGTAAGCCCTACTGTCAGGACCGATTCCGATCAGTCCGAGAGCGGGGACAGAGCCTTCGACGAAGTCGCCGGGAAGAACGACCACGGTGCTCGTGCCATCGGCGCGCATCACCATCAACCGGGGACCATCGGCTCCGGCGATCGCCAGGAAAGCGGTGCCGTCCGCCGCCGCCATCGGCCAGCTTTGGGGATACCCCGCCGATCGCATTGAGGACGTCACACCCGTCGGAGTCAGGCGCAGGATCGCAACCTCCTGGCTGGTGTCGCCGTAAGTGAGCACCACCATCAGCACCGAGCCATCCGCCGCAGCCACGAGTTGAGATGCCGGGCTGCCATCGATGGTGCGTGTCGTCACGGCCGTCCCCGCGAACGTGGTGATCACCGAGATCGGCCGACCGGTCGACTCGTCAGCTGACGACGTCACGAGATACGCAGTGCCATCGGTACCGACGGCCATTGGCAGGGTCGCCCTACCTGTCACCGCGTTGGTGGTGGACGAGGTGCCGTCCGGACGCACGATGAGCACCGACGTCTGCCAGACCCCGGATGTGGGCCCCACCGGCAGGTAGGCCGTACCGTCAGGCGCCACGACCGGAAGGCCACCTGGCAGCCCCGGGAGTCCGTAGGTACGACCCACGTTGCCCGTGATCGCAACCAACGTGTACGCCGCGCCGCCCGATTCGTCGGGCGCAGCCGCCACAAAGTACACCGTGCCGTTTTGCGCCATGACGGGAACGCCGCCGAGGGTGGCATCAAGGCTGAGGATCGGTGTCAGCGTTCCAGTCGAATCCACCGAGGCAAAACTCGTGTGGGCGCCGAGCGGGTCGGTGGTCGTGACGAGCAGGCTCCCGTCGGGCCGCGCCAGCGGCAGCGACGAGAAGCCCGCGATGTCAGCCGTCGTGGCGAGAACCCGTCCGTCCTCGGTGAGAACACTGACGCGGGTCACCACAGCTGTCAGATCGCCGCCGGAGAAGCTCGTTGTGACCTGGTACAGCGCACCGCCAGGCGCAGCGATCACCCCGCTGAGTGGCAGGCCCGGCGTCGACTCCGTGGTCACCACGTTCGGCGCGATCGTCACGCTCACCTGCACCGGCGTGGAACCGCCGTGGCCGTCGGTGACGGTGACGGTAAACGTGTCGGTATCGATTCCCGGTGTCTGCGTAGCCTGCTCGCGCATCGCGGCGGTGGGCTTGTAGGTGAACGCCCCGGTCGCCGCGTCGAGCGTCACCGTGCCGCCCTTCACCGAGGTGGTCGGCCCGCTGTAGGTGCGGACGTCGCCGTCGGCATCTGTCGACGTGACCGTTCCGCTGATCGCGCCGTCGGAGGCCGGCGCGCCGGCGGAGAAACTTCCCTGCGGCGCAGCGTTGTTCGGGTTGATGGTGACCGTCACCGGCACCTGCAGCGTGCCGCCGCGGCCGTCGGACACCGTCACCGTGAACGTGTCCTGCTTGTCGGCCGCGCTCGCAGTGAGCGCCGACGCGGCGTGCCGCGCGGCATCGGTGGGCGTGTAGAGGAACGTGCCGTCGGCGTTGACGACGACGCTGCCCTTGGCGGTGGACGTGGAGCCGCTGTAGGTCAGCGGATCGCCGTTGGCGTCGGTGGCGGTCACCGTACCGCTGACCTTGCCGCTCGCATCCGGCTGCCCGGGGTTGGCTGTGCCGTTGGTCGGCGCGCTGTTGGGGGCGGGCAGGATCGCCACCGACACCGTCACCGTGATGGCGCCGCCGACGTGACCGTCGTTGACGGTCACCACGAACGAATCGGTCTTGTCCACCTCCGTGGCACCGGCTTTCGCGGCCGTCTGCCGCGCGGCCGCGGTCGGGGTGTAGGTGAACGTGCCGTCGGCATTGACGACGAGCGTGCCGCCCTTCACCGACGTGGTCGGGCCGCTGTAGGTGCGGGTGTCGTTGTCGGCGTCGGTCGAGGTGACCGCGCCGGTGACCTTGCCGGTCGCATCGGGCGAGCCTGCGCTGTAGGAACCGACGGGCGCCGCGTTGCGGGGCAGGATCGTCACCGTCACCGGAACCGCCAACGTGCCGCCGTTGCCGTCGGACACCGTCACCGTGAACGTGTCCTGCTTGTCGGCCGTCGAGGCGCCCAGCGCCGACGCGGTATGCCGCGCCGTGTCGGTCGGGTCGTAGCTGAATGTGCCGTCGCCGTTGACCACGACGGTGCCGCCCTTGGCCGACGTCGTCGGTCCGCTGTAGGACAGCGGATCGCCGTCGGGATCGGTCGCGCTCACCTGACCGGTGATGGTGCCGTCTGAATCCGGTTGTCCTGCTGTGAATGTCCCGCCGGTCGGGTTGCTGTTGACCGGACCGGCGGCCGGGCTGATCGCGACCCGCACCGTCGTGGTGGTCGTTCCGCCATGACCGTCGTCGACGGTGAAAGTCAAGGTCTCGAACCGCGCTTCCTCCGGCGCGTCCGTGGCCGCCGCGGCCTGGCGGGCCGCCGCTGTCGGCGTGAACGTGAAGCTGCCCTCGCCGTTGTCGACGACGGTGCCCTTCTCGCTCACCGCCGGGGTGAAGGTCAGCGGGTCGCGATCGGCGTCACGGGCGGTGACGGTGACCTCCACCGCACCGGTGTCGGCGTCGGGTGTGCCCGCGGTCGCGCGGGCGCGGGACGGCGCGCTGTTCAACGGTGCGATGTCGACGGTCACCGGGACGACAGCGGTCCCTCCGTAGGCGTCGACGACGGTGACGACGAACGTGTCGGTGGTGTCGTCGACCCCCGCACCGGTCGCCGCGGCGGCGTGCCGGGCCTCCGAGGTCGGCGTGTAGACGAACCGCCCCGATGAGGTCACGAAGACGAAGCCCTTCTCGGTGGTGGTCGAGCCGGAGAACGTCAACCGGTCCCCGTCGGGATCGGTCGCCCGCACCTGGCCGCGCACCGCGCCGTTGAACACGTTGGGGCTCCCGGCACTCACCTCGCCGGGCACCGGCGCGGCGTTGTCGCTGGCCGCGATCGCCACGGTGACCGTGATGGTGTCGGTGCCGCCGTGCCCGTCGTTCACCGTCACTGAGAAGCGGTCGAAGCGGTCGCTGTAGCGGCCCCCGCGCACGGCGTCGCGGGCCTCGGCGGTCGGCGTGTAGACGAAGCTGCCGTCCTCATCGATCACGACCGATCCCTTGGCGGGGTCGGTGGCCTCGAACGTGACCGGGTCGTCGTCGGGGTCGGTGGCGCTGACCTGCCCGGCAACCGCGCCGGTTGTCAGGTCGGGCCGACCCACCACACTCGACGCGTCCGGTCGCGCGTTGGCCGGGCGAATCCGAACCGTCACGCTGACCGGCGTCACGCCGCCGTTGCCGTCGTCGACCGTCATCACGAACGTGTCAGTGGTGTCGGCGTCGGTGGCGCCGTCCTGCGCGGCCGCGTGGCGTGCGGCGTCGGTGGGCGTGTACGTGAAGCGCCCGGTCGGAGACACGACGACCGTGCCCTTGGCCGTCTCGGTCGGACCGGAGTAGGTCAGCCGATCCCTGTCCGCGTCGGACCCGATCACGCGGCCGCTGACCCGGCCCCCGAAGAAGGACGGCGCACCCACCACCACCCGGGCGGTGGGTGGATTGTTGTCGTCGTCGGCGGCGTCGACCAGCTCCCCGGTGGACACCGTCGGCGTCCCGGAACCGATGCGGGTGCTTTGCTGATTTCCCTGGCGCCGGGCGAAGGCGAGCAGCGCCCACGCCAGCGGCGAATCCGCCGGCGCGGCCGGACTGTCGGTGCCGCCCGGAAGCAGCAAGGTCGACAGCAGCGCCGTCGTCATCGCCGGCTCCTCGGGGGGAGCCTCGTCCGTGGCGTCGTGCTCGACGGCCGGCGTGACGGTCGGCGCCGCAACGACGGGTGCGGGTGCTGGCGCAACGGGTGCCACCTCGGCGTGCAGTTGCTTCGTGTCGGTAGCCGTGTTCGGTGCGACGACCGGCGTCGACTTCTCGACGGGGGCGGTGCGGAGCACTGTGCGTTGGCGATGCGTGGGACGCGGTGCGTCGTTTCCGCCGCCGGCCTCCGGTGTCTCGACATCGGGAGCGTCGGCTCCGCCCTCCGGCCGCGGAACCTCGTCGTTCACAGTCACTTCGGGGTCATCGAGCTCTGGTGCCGGACTCTCGTCGTCGTCGCCCGGGGTCTCCACGCCCTCATCTGTCGGCGCAGCGCCGGTGTCGTCGTCCCCGGCATCAGCGTCGGACGTCGCGTGCGAGTCGTCGGTGGACTCCGACGTCGAGGGCCGATTGACGGTGTTCGAAGGCGTGTCGCCCGATCCCCCCGGGCTGACAGACGTGCCGGTGTCGGGCTCTGCCCCGGCGACGCCCGACGGCCACGCGATCGCCGACCCGATTCCCAATGCGACAGCAAGTGCTCCGACACGGCCGATATGGCGTGCGTGACCCATGATTCCCCCCATATGAAATTAGAGTCCCCCCACAAGACTCCCCCGCCAGGAAAATTAGCTCACGACAGTGGATTTGCCGAGAGTTTCGTGTCAGATCGTTTTCGGTTCCTTGCGAAGCGAATAACCCGACCTATGCCTGCCAGGGCGAATGCCCGAGCTGAGGCCCGAAATTCATGTGCTCGCTCAGCGGCTCAGCGCGTCGCAACCCCGGCGGCACGCCTCCTACGGGCCCGTCACCCGAAACACGTTCCAGCGCGCAGGATCTTGGCCCGATACATCGCCGCGTCCGCGTCGCGCATGATGTCCTCGACGCTGCGCTGGTCCTCCGGCGACAGCTCGGTGACTCCGATGCTCACGCTGACCGCGCGAAGCCGGCCATCGAGATGAATCGGTTCTGCGAACTCGTCATGCATGCGCACGGTCAGAGCTTCCAGCGCCGGACGGTCCAGGAATCCGTACAGCAGCACCACGAATTCGTCGCCGCTGAGGCGGCCGACGAAATCGCCGTCGCGCACACTGTTCCGCAGCCGCCGCGCAGTTTCCCGAAGAGCCCCGTCGCCGGCGTGATGGCCCAGATCGTCGTTGATGGCTTTGAGGTTGTCGAGATCGACGAAGAGCACCGCCGCCAAAGGCTGGGCATCCGTCTTCGCCGCCTGCACGAGCCTCACCTCGATCTGAGCTCGGTTGGGCAACCCCGTCAGCGGGTCGTGGTGGGCCTGGTAGGCAAGGTCGGCTTTGGCGTTGTGCTCTGCGGTGATGTCGGCAAACGACACGAGCAGCGCTGAGTTCTCCCCATCATCAGGGTCGAGCAGGCAGCAGTTGACCGACAGCCACGCGCGTGAGCCGTCCGCCCGTCCGATTCCCACGACCATGTTCTCCAGCGGCGCGTTGGCGAACATCAGCTTCACGGAGCCCAATTCGTTGTCGCCGATCTTGACGCCTCGGCGATTGAAGACCGGGAACGTGAGGGCGCCGCTAATGTAGTCAGCTACCAGTTCGCCGGTGTCCAACCGCAGGATCCGCCGGGCCGCCGGGTTGATCGTCTGGGGTTTCCCACGTCGATCGAGGACGACGACTCCGTCATGCAGGGACCGCACGACGGACTCGAACTGAACTTCGGCTCGTCGCTGCGCGGTGTAGTCGGAACACAGCACCACGTAACCCTCATCCATCGGCGTGACCGACAGCCGGACATTGACCGGAGAGCCGTCTGCCGAGCGGTGCGTGGCGTGCCCGACGCCACCGCCGGCGACGATGCCGGCAAGGTCGACATCGCCGTCGACGGCTTCGGACAGCGGCAGGCCGAGAGCCCGCTCGACCGGACGGCGGTAGACCGCCGCGGCGGCAGCATTCCAACTGGCGACGACGCCGTCTGCCGTCGTGGCGATGATGGCGTCACTGACATGGTTCACCAACGCCGCCTGGTAGCGCAGCGTCGCCTCGGCGGCCTTCTGCGCGGTCAAGTCGCGGAAAATGACCTGATACGCAGGTTCGCCGTCCCAGCTGGTCAACACCGATACCGCTTCGACCACCAGCGGGCTGCCGTCGAGGCGCCGAAGGACGGCTTCTGAGGCCGGTGAGCTGTCGCCTTCTTCGCGCAGTGCAACGATCCGTGTCAGCATCGAGCCGATCGAGTCGGGCTGGACGAAATCTGTGATCGGACGCCCTACCAATTGCTCGGCGCTGTGCGCGCCGAATCCTCGTACCCCGGCGGGATTCACGTAGACCACGCGACCATCGGAATGCACGCACATCGGGTCGGGACTGACGTCGACCAGCCGCCGGTAGCGCTCCTCCGCCGTGTCGACGTGGCGTCCGGAGTTGCCCTCCGCGCTCGATTCCGACGTTGTACTCACACTCCCCCCGACAATCCGTTTGCTGCGCAATCACATTCAGCAACTCTGACAGCTGCTGTCACGAAATGCGTCGCTCCTGAGTATGGCCGCGACCTGGCGTTTGGGCTAGTGCTCCGACGCTAATTGGGGGCTAATCGAACCAGGGCCCCGCCGGGGCAACGCGACGACGAAGGGACATCACATGAACACAGCGCACATGGGCATCGCGGGAATCGGGGCTGTCACCGGTTACGGCTGGGGCAGGACCACGTTGTGGAACGGGCTGGCCAGCGGGAAGCCGGCCGCCACGCTGTATCCGGGTTTCGGGCCTGGCGAGAACGACGACGCCTGGTTGGCCCGGGTCCGCGACGAGGGCGATCCCCGCGACGGTCTGAGCCGCTTCGCGCAGGCGATGCGCGCCGCGGCACGCGAAGCCGTCACCGACGCCCGCCTGCGCGGCTGGTCACCCGGACCGAGGGTGGGCCTGCTGCACGCGGTCGTGATCGCCGAAGTGGAGGGCTGGCGCGCGTTCTACCTGGAGGACCACGCCACCCGCCGGGTTCGCGACTACCTGGCGTTGATGCCGTCGACCCCGGTGTCAATGTTGATGCAGGAGTATGGATTTCACGGTCCTGCGATGAATGTGTCAGCGATGTGCGCGTCGGGGAACGCCGCGCTCATCACCGCGAAGATGTGGCTGGACACGGGCATGGTCGACGACGTCGTGTTCGTCTCGACCGACCTGTCGCTGACACCGGAGAATGTCGAGCACTTCGTCCGGCTCGGCGTCGGTGTCGTCGACACCGATCCGCTCGACGCCTGCCGTCCGTTCCAGGACGGCAGTCGGGGGTTCCCGGCCGGCGAGGCCGCCGTGGCTTTCGTGCTGTCCCGACGAAGTGACGCGCCCTACGTGCACGTGCTCGGCGGCGCGATGACGCACGACGCCTTCCACCTCACCTCGGTGGACCCGTCGCGGACCGAGGTGGACCGCTGCGTGCTCGACGCGTTGTCGTCCTCAGGGGTCGCAGCAACCGACATCGCTTACCTGAACGCGCACGGACCCGGCACCAAACAGTGCGACACGGTCGAGGCAGCTGTTCTCGACGAGGTGCTCGGCGGCGCCGCCCAGATCTACTCGGTCAAGCCACTGACGGGCCACTGCCAGGGCGCCGCGGCTGCGGTCGAGGTCGCCGCGGCGGCGCTGGGCTACGCCGAGGGGCAGGTGCCCGCCCCACCGACCGTCGCACCCGGCCATCCCCGACTACTGGATGGCCTGACGCCGATGCGGGCCGGGCTGACGCTGAAGACGTCGCTGGGCATGGGAGGCCACAACGCGGCCGTCGTCCTCGCCCCCGTTGCCTGAGGATGCCGTGAGCGCTCACCGGTAGGCTGAACGGCGTGTCGTTACCGCCTGATCCCAGCCCCGCGCTGCAGTCCTACGCCCATCCCGAACGGCTCGTCACCGCCGACTGGCTGTCGAGCAACCTCGGGCGGCCTGGCCTGGCCATCGTCGAATCCGACGAGGACGTGCTGCTGTACGACACCGGCCACATCCCCGGTGCGGTGAAGATCGACTGGCACACCGACCTCAACGATCCGAACGTGCGGGACTACATCACCGGTGAGCAGTTCGCCGCGCTCATGGATCGCAAGGGCATCTCGCGCGACGACACCGTGGTGATCTACGGAGACAAGAGCAACTGGTGGGCGGCCTATGCGCTGTGGGTGTTCACGCTGTTCGGCCACCCCGACGTGCGGCTGCTCGACGGCGGTCGCTCGCTGTGGATCAACGACCACCGCGACACCACGCTCGACGTGCCGAGCAAGCAGACCACCGGCTACCCCGTCGTCGAGCGCAACGACGCCCCCATCCGCGCGTACAAGGAGGACGTCCTCGCCGCGCTGGGGACCGAACCGCTGATCGACGTCCGCTCCCCGCAGGAGTACACCGGCGAACGCACCCACATGCCCGACTACCCCGAAGAGGGCGCCCTGCGCGGCGGCCACATCCCGACCGCGGTCTCGGTGCCGTGGGGCAAGGCCGCTCAGGACAACGGAAAGTTCCGCAGCCGTGCCGAACTCGACGAGCTCTACGGGTTCCTCCCCGACAGCGGGCCCACGATCGCCTACTGCCGCATCGGCGAACGCTCCAGCCACACCTGGTTCGTGCTGACCCATCTGCTCGGCCGCGAAGGCGTGCGCAACTACGACGGTTCGTGGACCGAGTGGGGCAACGCCGTGCGGGTGCCGGTGGCGGTCGGGGAAGAGCCGGGCGAGGCACCGTGAGTATGCCTCCGGCACTCGCCGAGGTGGTTTCCGACTTCCAAGAGGTCGAAGGCCAGGACAAGCTCGCGATGCTGTTGGAGTTCGCGAACGAATTGCCCGAGCTGCCATCGTCTTTGGAAGAGGCGGCGATGGAACCGGTACCCGAGTGCCAATCCCCGCTGTTCCTGCATGTCGACGCCGACGATCGCGACCACGTGCGGCTGTACTTCAGCGCGCCGGCAGAGGCACCCACCACGCGTGGCTTCGCCGCCATCCTGGCCGCCGGTCTGGACGGGCAATCCGCCGACGACATCCTCGCCGTGCCCGACGACTTCTACACCGACCTCGGACTCGGCGCGCTCATCAGCCCGCTACGGCTACGCGGCATGTCGGCGATGCTGACCCGCATCAAGCGTCGCCTGCGCGGCTGATCAAGATCTATCCTTGGATCGGTCGACGCTGATGCACCTCGAGGGGGCCCTCCGATGACAGACGGTGCATCACCGATCCGCACGCCATCCGCAGGCGACGTCCGCCCCTTCACCGAAGCCGACTATGTGCGGGGTATGACGCGGCTCGCCGACGCCATCCAGCAGCTCTCCCTCGCGCGGACAATGGACGATGTCGAGCGCATTGTCAGTGCCACCGCCCGGGACGTGACCGGCTGCGACGGCGCCACGTTCGTGCTGCGGGACGACAACATGTGCTTCTACGCCGACGAGGATGCGATCGCTCCGCTGTGGAAGGGCCGCCGTTTCCCGATGCACTCCTGCATCAGTGGGTGGGCCATGCTGCACAAGCAACCCGCGGTCGTCCCCGACATCTACCTCGACGGCCGCATCCCCCACGACGCGTACCGGCCGACCTTCGTCAAGAGCCTGGTCATGGTGCCCATTCGCCGGCGCGATCCCATCGGTGCCATCGGCGCGTACTGGGCACAGCAGCGGCAACCCACCAAGCACGAGGTGGCTCTGGTGCAGGCGTTGGCCGATGCCACGTCCGTGGCGATCGAGAGCGTGCAGGTCCATGCCGTGCTCGAGCAGACGATCGCCGAGCGCCCGGACCTGGTTCCCGAATCGCTGCCCACGGACATGGACGCGACCTTCGCCGCGGCCTTCACCAATTCGCCGATCGGCATGGCCGTCGTCGGGCTCGACGGGAGCTTCCAGCACATCAACCGCGAGTTCTGCCGCATCACCGGATATCCCGAGCGGGAGCTGATGCGCCTGACGTTCCAGGACATCACCCATCCCGACGATCTCGACATCGACCTCGCCGAGGCCTCGCGCCTGCTCGCGGGCGACATCGCCAGCTACCAGATGGACAAGCGGTACTACTCCCGGGACGGGCACGTCATCTGGGTTCGGCTCTCGGTGTTCATGGCGCACGACGATGCCGGCCAACCGCTGTCGTTCATCTCCCACATCGAAGACATCTCCGCGCGCCGCCGCGACGAGGAGCGCCTTCGACGCCAAGCCACGCTCGACGCACTGACCGGTGTCTACAACCGCAGCAGGTTCGAAGAAGAGCTTCAGAAGTACGCCGCGCAGGCCTCGCCCAACCCGACCGGCGATCAGGCCGCCGTGTTCATGATCGACCTCGACGGGCTCAAGCAGATCAACGATCAGCACGGCCACGCCGCGGGCGACACGTACCTCAAGACCGTGGCCGACACCATCGGCCGCCGACTACGTGTATCGGACACCGTCGCCCGCATCGGCGGCGACGAATTCGCCGTCCTGATGCCCCACACCACCGCTGCCCAAGCCCAACAGTTGGCTCAGACGCTGGTCGAGCGGGTCGAGGCGCTGTCCCCGGGCGGCGTCTGCATCGGCATCGCGATGATCACCCCCGACACCGTCGGCAGTGCGCTCGAGCGTGCCGACCGCGCCATGTATCGCGCCAAGCGCCTCGGCGGCAACCACTGGTGCGGCCCGGAACCGTTCGCCGACTGATCTGGCCCATAGGCGCCGGAACATCTGCCACTCCGGTAACGTCGGGCGCTCGGGGAACGACGCAGTAGACAACACCTACCTTGGGGGGCACCTGTGACCATGTCGATGACGAAGCGTTCGGCGTTGGCGCTGGCCGCACTGGCCGCGGCGATGACGGCGGGCGCCATGAGCTTCGGCACCGCGATGGCCAAGGCCGACGACATGCGTCCCAGCCCGTGGGTGAAGAGCGGCGGTGCGGACGAGGTCCGCCGCGACGCCACCCAGGGCGAGGTACGCGACGGCTACATCCTGGCTCCCGCCGGTGGTGCGATCCGCCAGTCCCCGGTCGCTACCCCGAACACCAAGGCCGGCGGCTTCGACGGCGTGCGCGTCGGACCCGGTATCGGCGGCTGGTAACCCGCTCTAGCGCAACGCTTTTCCGGTCTCGGCATCGAACAGGTACGTCTTCTCCCGGGGAACGATCAACCCGATCGACGCGCCCGCGTCGTATGACTCACCCGCCGGCGCCTGCGCGATCACCCGCGTCGGCTCCGGGGTGTCCACCACCGCCGTCACCAAGGTGTGGCTGCCCAGCGGCTCGACGAAATCGACCCGCGCCGGCACCGCACCGTCGGCCTGGGCACCGCCCAGCTGCAGATGTTCCGGCCGCACCCCGACCGTCACCGGGCCGTCGGCGCACGGCACCGACGACAGCTCCGCACCGCCGAGCTGCAGCCGGCCCGAGCGCACCTCACCGCGCAGCAGATTCATCGGCGGGCTGCCCATGAACGCGGCGACGAATGTGTTCGCCGGCCGGTGGTACACGTCGTCGGTGCTGCCGATCTGCTGCACCTCCCCGGCCGACATCACGCACAGCCGGTCCCCCAGCGTCATCGCCTCCACCTGATCGTGGGTGACGTACACCGACGTCACCGGCACCTCGCGGTGCAGCCGCTTCAGGTCGCCGCGAACCTGGTTGCGCAGCTTGGCATCCAGATTCGACAGCGGCTCGTCGAGCAGGAACGCCTGCGGCTCCCGCACCAGCGCCCGCCCCATCGCCACCCGTTGGCGCTGCCCGCCGGAGAGCTGACCGGGCTTGCGATTCAACAATTCCCCGATCTGCAGCAGTTCCGCCGTCTCGCGGACCCGCCGCTCGATCTCGGTGCGCGGGGTCTTGCGCTGTTTGAGCCCGTAGGCCAGGTTCTTGTACACGGTCATGTGCGGATACAGCGCATAGTTCTGGAACACCATCGCGATGTCCCGCTGCCCCGGGCCCAGCCCGTTGACCACGTGCCCGCCGATGCGGATCTCGCCGTCACTGGGCTTGTCCAGACCGGCCAGCAACCGCAGCGCCGTGCTCTTGCCGCAGCCCGACGGGCCCACCAGGATCAGGAACTCGCCGTCGGCCACCGTCAGACTCAGGTCCTTCAGCGCGGCGACACCGCCGGCGTAGCGCCGGGACACATTGCGAAACTCGACCTCTGCCAACGTCCTACCCCTTGATTCCGGTACTGGCGACCGACTGCACGAAATACCGCTGCGCGACGACGAACACCAGCAGCATCGGCAACAGGCTCATCACGTTGGCCGCCATCAACAGCGGCCATTGCACGTGATGTGCCCCCTGGAAGTAACTGAGCCCCAACGGGATCGTCATCTGGTCCTGGCTGGTGATGACGATCAGCGGCCACAGGAAATCGTTCCACGACGTCAGCACGGTCAATGCGGCCAGCGTCGACATCGCCGGCATCGACAGCGGCAGCACGATCTTGAACAACACACCCAACCGCGACGTGCCGTCGACGCGGGCCGCCTCCTCGAGTTCGACCGGCACGGTCTGGAAGAACTGGCGCAGGAAGAAGATCCCGAACGCGGTCGCGAGGTTCGGCAGCATCAGCGCGCCGATGTGGTCGATGCCCAGGCCTTCCCACACGTTGTCGCCGAACCACTTGACGATCAGGAACACCGGGATCATCGTCACCTGGAACGGCACCATCAGGGTCGCCATCAACGTCACGAACAGCGCTCCGCGGCCGAGGAACCGGATGCGGGCGAACGCGTACCCCGCGAGGCTGCACACCACGAGGTTGCTGATCAGAACCACCGCGGTCACCGTGAGGCTGTTGAGGAAGAAGTGCCCGAACGGGGCCTGCGCCCACGCCTCGGTGTAGTTCGCGAACCGCGGACTGGCCGGAAACAGCACCGGCGGAAAGTGGTTGGCCTCCCCCTCGGTCTCCAGTGAGGTGATGAGCATCCACAGCAGCGGCACGATGAGCAGGAAGCTCAACGGGATCAGCACCAGGTGCCACGGGCTGAACGGCAGCCGCCTGCGGGTCGGAGTCGTGGTCACGGCCGTCATGGGTGGTGCGCGAATCTGCGAGACAGCCGAAACTGCACGGCCGTGACGATCAGGATGACGACGAACAGCGCGTAGGCCATCGCCGCGGCATAGCCGGCGTCGAAGTGCACGAACGCCTGGTCCCACAGGTAGTAGACGATCACCGTGGTCGCCCGCAGCGGGCCGCCGCGGGTGGTGGCGTACACCTCGTCGAACAACTGCAGTGCGTTGATGGTCAGCCACACCAGCAGGAAGAGATTCGCCGGGCCCAGCAGCGGCACCGTGATGGTGCGGAACCGGGTGAACGCGCTCGCCCCGTCGATGGCGGCCGCCTCGTGCAGCTCAGCTGGGACACCCTGCAGCGCAGCCAGATACACGATCACCGAGAAGCCCGTCCAACCCCAGATCGTCATCGCGACGATCACGTAGATCGCCTGCGACGGCGAGGCCAGGAATGGCTGCGACGGCACCCCGACCGCGTTGAGCGCGGCGTTGACCAACCCGTAGTCCCGGTCGGTGAGCCAGAGGAAGATGATGCCCTGGCTGATCGTCGACACCGCCATCGTGATGTAGGCCGCCGTCCGGTACACCGAGATGAACCGCACCGTGCGGTTCATCGCCGCGGCGACGAGCAGCCCGACGATCATCGTGCCGGGGACGAACAACGCCGTGTAGATGATGGTGTGTTTGATCGCGTCGAGGAACACCGGGTCGTCGGCCATCTTGCGGTAGTTGTCGAAGCCCACCCAGGGTGTCTCCGGCGTCAACAGATCCGAGCGCTGGAACGACAGCTGCAGGGACATCAGCACCGGTAGCAGACCGAAGACCCCGATCAGCACCATCGCCGGCGTGACGAGCGCCCACCCGGTCAGCCCGTCGGTGCCCCGCGGCCGCCACCGGCGCCGTGGCCGGGTGGGTGGCGGCGCGGGCGGTGCCGCCACCCCGGCATCGGAACCGGCGTCCGTGGTCACCATCGAGCTACTTCTCGGCCAGCTTCGCGTCCGCGGCCTGCGCGGCCGCATTCAGGGCATCGGCGGGCTGCTGCTTACCGAGCATGACGGCGACGATCGCCTGCCCCAGCGCGTCGGAGACGTCGGGGTACTGCTCGACGGTGGGCCGGACCTTCTTCACGTTGTTCAGATTCTCCACGAACGCGGCTGTGCCCGGGACGTTCTGGTTCAGTTTGTCGAGCACCTCTTGGTCCTTGCCGACCGACTGCCGGATCGGCAGGTCACCGGTGCCCAGCGAGAACGCCTTGACCTGTTCGGGCGCCGACAGCCACTTCACGAAGTCGACAGCGGCCTGCTTCTTCTTGTCGCCGTTGTCGAACACCACCCAGTTGTCCGGGCCCGCGATGGTCTGGTGACCACCGTTCGATCCCGCGAAGGTCGGCATCACCTGCACGTCGTAGTCGATGTCGGTGAGCTGGCTGAGATCCCACGGGCCGGTGACGAGCATCGCGACCTTGCCGCTGTTCATCAACTTGGGGCCGTTCTCGTTGGTGGTGTCCAGATACAGGGACTTGTCCTGGACGGCCATCTGCTGCAGCACGGTGAGCGCCTTGACGCCGGCCTCGGAGTTGAACACGGCCTTCTCGTTGTCCGGCGACAGGATGTCGCCGCCGGCCTCCCACAGCATCGGGATGTAGTGCCAGACGGTGTCCTCGCTGCCGTCGGCAGGGATCAGCCAGCCGTACTGGCCCTTGCTGGGATCGGTGAGTTTGGCTGCGGCGGCGCGGAAGTCGTCCCACGTCCAGTCGGGGCTGGGCGGCGCGACACCCGCGTCGGCGAACAGCTTCTTGTTGTAGACGATCGCGAGGTTGTCCACCAACGCCGGCACGCCGACCACCTTCTCGCCGACCGTGGCGGCTTCGCGCTCGGCGGGATAGAAGTCGTCCCACTGCCAGTCCGGCTTCTTCACCTCGTCGGCCATGTCGACCACCTGAGGGATCTGGGCGATGTTGGGCGACCACGAGCCGAACATGTACGCCACATCGGGTGCGCTACCGCCGCGGACCGCGGTCAGCACCTTCTGCAGCACCAGATCGTTGCTCGAGTACAACTGGTTGACCTTCACATCGGGATGATCCTTGTTGTACTGCGCGATCAGGTTTTTGAACACCTCGCCCTCTGTGTCCTGGTAGCCGTGCCACACCGCGATCTCGGTGGGGCCCGACGACGACGAACCCCCGCCCCCGCACCCGGCGAGGACGAGCGCGATGACGGCGAGCAGTGCGATGCAGAGGCGGCGTCTGATCACGGTGGACACTCCTTAGTGGTGGGTTCGCAACGGTTCGGGCAGAAGATCTGCGTGGGCGGCGGTCAGTTCGTCGCACAGCTCGGCGATCTTGTCGACGCTCAGCGACGCGGCGGTGTTCGGGTCGACCATCGCCGCGGCACGCACGAGCCCGGGGTCGCCCTCGACGGCGGCACGCACCGTCAGCTCGACCGGACCGAGGAAGTTCCGGTTCAGCGCGGCACACTGGGCCGGCAAGTCGCCCACAGCCATCGGATGCGCACCGAGGGAATCGAGCAGTGTCGGAACCTCGACGGCCAACCCGTCGGGCAAATTGGTGATCAGGCCGGCGTTGACGACGTTGGCCGAGATGACGCGCGGTGTGCCGGTTTCCAGCGAGTGGATGACCTGCGGGGCGTACTCGGTGGACCCGGTGTCGATCGGCAGCGCGTCGGTGTCGGCCAATTCGGCGCGCAGGCGGCGGTATTCGGCGAGGTTGGCCTCGCTGATCCCGACGTACTCGCCGATGTTGAGCCGCAACCGCTCGACCTCGCCGGGGTTGTGCAGGTACCACGGCACGTATTCACTGCTGTGCTCGCTGGTTTCGGTCGGGTAGTACCCCAGCCGGCGGTACATGTCGACCCGCACGCGGCGCTGCAGTTCCGGATCGGCGGCGATGCGCTCATCGAGCAGCGGGTAGAGATTCTGGCCACCGCGCTCCCAGCGCAGCACCCACGCCTGGTGGTTGACGCCGGCCGACCAGTAGGACACCTCGTCGTAGGGCACGTCGATGACCTCGCAGAGGCCGACCATCGTCCAGTACACCGAATGGCACAGGCCGAGCACCTTCAGCGTCGGCGCGACCCGGTGCAGATAGGTGACGTTCATCGCCATCGGGTTGGTGTAGTTGAGCAGCCAGGCGTCCGGGCACATCTCGGCCATGTCGGCGGCGATGCCGGCCAGCACCGGGAACGTCCGCAGTCCGCGGAAGATGCCGCCGACGCCGATGGTGTCCGCGATCGTCTGGTTCAGGCCGTAGCGGGCGGGGATCTCGAAGTCGCGCACCGTCGCCTCGTGTCCGCCGACCGCGATCGTGTTGATCACGTAGTCGGCGCCGTCGAGGGCGCGGCGCCGGTCGGTGGTGGACACCACCTCGGGGCTCGCGCCGGCCGCCCGGGCGGTGGCCCGGGTGATGGCCTCGGCGGTCTCCAACCGTTCGTCGTCGATGTCGTGCAGCACCACGCGCACCGAGCCGAGTTCGGGGAACGACAGGATGTCGCCCAGGAGCTCACGGGTGAACTCGACGCTGCCGGCACCAATGATGGTGATCGTCGGTTTCATCGGCGCGGCGCCTTGTCGACGGACGGATCGCGCAGGGCTGCGGCCGGCTCCTCGCCGCGCTTTTCGTCGGCGTAGACCATGAGCGTCGAACCCACCAGCGCCAGCACGATGCCTATGGCCCCGTAGGGGGTGGGCAGGGTCTGGTAGGCGATCAGCGACACCACGATGGTCAGGGCCGGGGCCAGCGCGTTGGTGGTGGGTGCCACGATGGTGGCCTTGCCGCGGGCCAGCGCCATCACCAGGAACAGCGCGCCGACGGCGTTGAGCACCTGGGTGCCGGCGGTCAACGCCGGTGCCTGCCAGGGGAAGTCGAGGGGCAGCCCGCCCATGGACAGGATCGCGACCGGGATGAGCACGATTCCGGAGATCGCCATCCAGCCGAACGTGGTGGCCTCGTTGACGCCCAGCGTGGCGGTCTTGCGCATGAAGTACGCCTGCACGCCCCAGGCCACGCAGATCAGGATTGCCAGCAGCAGCCAGGGACCCGAGGAGGCGTCCGAGTCGCCGCTGGTGATGCTGAACAGCACGATCGCCGCCAGGGCGCAGATCAGCCCGACGATCGCCAGCCCGCGGATGCGCTCGCGCAGCAACGCCATCGCCATCAGCACGGTGATCGCCGGTGAGATCGACACGATCGGGAAGATCAGATAGGCCGGGCCCATGGTCAGGGCCTGGAAGAGCAACAGCTGACCACCCGCACCGGTCAGCCCGATCAGCAGACCGTAGATCGTGGCTTCTTTACGGCGGTCGAACGTCTCGCCTCTGAGCGCGAACGCGGCAGGGATGATCATGGTCAGCGCCCAGATGATGTAGATCATCTCGTCCGGGTAGCCGTACCAGGTCGCCGGCAGCGCGGAGAATGCGCCCCACACGCCCCAGAACAGGATCAGCAGGGCGGCGTAGAAGATCCAGCTGCGGGTGCCTTTACCAGAGGTGGTTGTGTCGGTCATGGTGTTGTCACCTTCTCGGATGTGGTTGCGGCATCGGCCAGTTGCTTGACCGACGCGGCGCTCAGCGGGTGTCCGCTGTGCTTGGCGGCGTAGAGAGCTGCCCCCACTGCCGGGTCGAGCAGTGGCTGCCGCAGGTCGTAGGCGGCGGGCAGGGCGTGCATGGCGGACGTGAAGCCGTCCAAGAGACCCGTGTCGGAGAACATGCCACCGGAGTAGGACACCGGCACTGTCTCGCCGTCGGTGAAACCGACGAGCGTGCGGGTGGTTTCGACGAGCGTGACGAGTTCGGCGACGGCATCGGCGACGATCTGCGACGCAGCGGTGTCACCCTTCTGCGCGGCCTGACAGACGGTGGTGGCCAACGCGGCGATGGAGCCGCGGCTACCCTTCCACGTGTCGATGACCAGGCTGACGGCGTCGAGGTCACCGGCGATCTCGAGACGCTGCTTGAGTAGGTCGTAGAGCGGACCACGCGGCAGGCGACCGTCGCTCATCCGGCTGAAGGCGTTGAGGCCGCGGGTGGCCACCCAGTAGGCCGAGCCCTCGTCGCCGAACAGCTCGCCCCAGCCGCCGACACGGTAGCCGACGCCCTGGCGCTCGCCGTACGTCATCGATCCGGTACCGCTGATCACATTGATGCCGTCCTCGCCGCCGAGCGAACCGGCCCAGCCGCACACCATGTCGTTGTCGCAGCTGTACCGATCGTGGCCGAGGACCCCGGCGGGTACGGCGTCGAGCGCCGCGATGTCACCGCTGGCCTCGCCGTAACCGGGTAGGCCGAAGAATGCGGCGTCGATACCGGCGGTGTCGATACCGGCCTGCGAGCAGATGTCGGTGATGCCCTGTTGCAGAACACGTTCCACGACGTCGAAGCCGTCGTTGAAATAGTACGAGGTGGGCGCGGTGGCGCGGGCCAGCACGTGGCCGGCGTCGTCGATCAGCGCGAACGCCGTCTTCGAACCGCCGCCGTCGACACCGAGATAGCGCGCCATCACCGGGCTCCGACCATCGGATAGATCGTGACACCGCGCACCACGCGGCTCACTTCCCCGGACGGGAACGGATTGTCCGGCGTCTTGCCGTACTCCAACGACGTGAACAGCGCCAGGTACTGCCCGAAGACCAGATACGGCAGGGCGACCAGTGCATCCGGCAGCTCGGCGAGGCCGGGGAGCACCACCGCCGTGCCGTATTCGTCGGGGAGCGGGACAGCGCTGATCACGCGGACCGCGTCGGCGCCGAGCTGGCTGCGCAACTCGGCGATGATGTCGAGGTCGTAGCGGCGCGTGTAGGGATCGGTGGACACGTAGACCACGGCCAGGGTGTCCGCGTCGAGCACCGATTTGGGGCCGTGCCGGAAGCCCAGCGGCGAGTCGAAGTAGGTGACCACCTCACCGGCGGTCAATTCCAGGAGCTTGAGCGCTGATTCGCGCGCCAACCCCTCCAGTGGTCCGCTGCCCAGGTACACGAAGCGCTGCTTCTTGGTCCGGGCCAGCGCTCGGATGTCGTCCTGCAGGCCGGCAACGTGTTCGGCGGCGCGGGACAGCGCCTCGACCTGGTTCGGGGCAACCGGGCCGAACATCAACAGGCAGGTGAGCAGCATCGAGGTCAGGCTCGACGTCATCGCGAAGCCGGAATCGTTGGTGCGGTCGGGCATGTACACCACCAGCGAGTCCGTGCGGTCGGCGTGGGCGCGGCCCAGCTTGCCGTCGCGATCGCAGGTGAGCACCAGATGCCACACTTGGTCGACCAGCTGATCGGCCAGCGCGGTGGTGGCAAGGCTCTCCGGACTGTTGCCGCTGCGCGCGAACGACACCAGCAGTGTGGGGGTTTCGGGCTCGAGGTGATCGAGCGGGCTGGCGACGATGCTCGTGGTGGCGATCGGCTCCACGCGGTGATGCAGATGGCGGCGCAGCAGCGGCGCGGCGATCTCGCCGGCGAACGCCGAACTCCCGGCGCCGGTGAGGATGATCCTCAGGTCCGGGCGGGCCAGCAGATCCCGCACGAAGGCCTCGGCATGCTCGTCGGACCGGCCGGCGACCTCCCGCCAAGCGTCGGGCTGCTGGCCGATCTCGAGAATGGTTGCGCCGCCGTCTTTCTGGTCGGGCACAGACGTCTGGGTCATTCTGGGCTACCTCCGGTGTTGTCGGCGCGGCACGCGGCGGCGTAGGGCCGCAGCGCATCGCGGACGCGGTCGACCACCAGGGCCGCGGCGTCGTGGTCGAGCAGGCCGGCGCGGATGCGCTCGTACTGCACGGGTAGGAACTGACTGATCAGGGGCAGCGGGATACCGACGCGGTCGAGGTTGGCCAGCAGCGTGCGCCGCGCGGCGTCGACCTCCTCGTCGGCCCAGTAGTAGCGCAGCCGGTCGCTGTAGCTGTAACGCCGGGCGGTGCGCTGCGCGACGGGATCGCCGTCGTAGTAGTCCTGCCAGTACTTCGGCTCCGCGAGCATGCGCCGTTCGATGACCTCGATGAGGTTCGACCGCGACGGCCGGGGCATAAGCTCGGTCTCGATCATCGCCAGCGCGAACAGCGCCTCGCGCATCGCGAACGTCAGCCCCGGCCCGACTTTGAGGACGGCCCAGTGGTCTTCGACGAGTTCGCGCAGCTGTTGGGGCCGTTGGTAATCGGTGGAGTGCGCCTCGAACACCAGGTGGTCCTCGTCGTCGAGGACGCGCCGCAGCTCGGCGGTGGCGGCGTGCTCGTAGTCGATGACCTGGAGATGGTCGAATTCGACGCCGGGCTGCACGACCAGCGCCATCACCCGCGGCCACACGTCGTCGTGACCGACGGCGGCGAACGCGCTGCGGTGCGCGGCCAGCGTGGCACGTGCCGCGTCGGCGGGCGTCGGGGTCAGCCGGTCCAGCGTCTCGTGGGCGCCACCGGGAACAGGCACCTCGGTGCCGATCACGTACACCGGCGCGTCGACACCTGCCTGCTGTGCGGCCTTTTCCGCGACGGCGAGGAGCCGCGCGCTGCGTTCGGCGACCATCTCGTCGGAGAGCACGGCGGGATCGTCGGCGCAGCGCATGCTGCAGTCCAGGTGGATCTTGCGGTAGCCGGCCGCCACGTACGCCGCGATCAGCGTCTCCGCGTTGTCCATCGCGACGGAGGCGTTCTCGCGCTGCCACCGATTCGGGCCGAGGTGATCTCCGCCCAGCACCACGCGGTCGCGGGCGAAGCCCTGCGCGTCGACGATGCCGAACACCAGATCGCGAAAGTCGGCGGGCCGCATACCCGTATAGCCGCCGAACTGGTCGACCTGGTTGGACGTCGCTTCGATGAGCACGAACCCGCCGTCGGCGGCCGCCTGCACGATCGCGGCCTCCAACACGGTGGGATGCGCGGAGCACACCGAGTACACCCCGACCGGCTCCCCACCCTTGTGCCGATCCACCATGGCGGCGAGCCAGTCGGTCCGCCGCAGCATCTGCGTCCCCGTCATCGCGCCTGCACCCCCGTGACCACGCGGCACAGATGCGCCACCGTCTCGGCCACTGCCTCGCGGGCCGGAACCAGATACTTACGCGGATCGGTCAGTGCGGCATCGGATTCCATGACGCTGCGCACCGCGCCGGTGAAGGCGATGTTGAGCGCGGTGCCGACGTTGACCTTGCGGATCCCGGCGTCCACCGCACTGCTCAGGTTCTCGTCGGACACGCCGGAGGAACCGTGCAGCACAAGGGGAATCGACACCGCGGCGGTGATGTCGCGGATCAGCGCCATGTCGAGCTGGGCGTCGCGGGTGGTCATCGCGTGCGAGCTGCCCACGGCCACCGCCAGCGCGTCCACGCCCGTCCGCTCAGCGAAGTCCGCCGCCTCGGCGGGATCGGTGCGGGCGCCGGGCTCGTGGGCGCCGAGCACGCGACCGTCCTTGCCGCCCACCTGACCGAGTTCGGCCTCCACGTACAGACCGGCCGAATGCGCTCGCTCGACGAAAGCGGCTGTCTGACCGACGTTCTCGTCAGCGTCGAGATGTGCCGCATCGATCATCACCGAGGTTACCCCGAGGGCGGGTGCGGCGGTGATCGCCTCGTCGAGCAACGCGGAATCCTGGATGTGGTCGAGATGCAGGGCCAGCGGCGCCGCGGACGCCGCGGCGATCTGCGCGCAGGCGGCGGTGATCGGCGCGAGCGCTCCGCCGTGGAATCGCACGGTGTTCTCGCTGATCTGGATCAGCGCGACCGCACCCGCCCGCTCGACACCGGCCGCGATACCTTCCGCATGCTCGATGGTGATGGCATTGAAAGCCATTACCGCGCAACGCTTTTCGACCGCCGCGGCGAGGAGTTCTGAGCTGGGCGTCAGCGTCACGCGGTGACCACCTTCGCCAGATGTGTGCCGTACATCACTCCAGTGTGGGAAGCTCGCTCATAGCGCGCAATGCCAAGTGGTCAAACGATCAGTAAAACTGAGCGGGAGCTCACGGAGGAGGACGGCGATGTCGATCAAGCGCACCGACCGCATGCGCAAGGTCTTGTCCGTTCTGCGGGATCGCGGCGAGGTCGCGGCGACGGTGCTGTGCAGCGAACTGCGCGTCTCCCCCGCCACGCTGCGTCGTGACCTGGCCGAGCTCGAGGAGCAGGGTCTGCTGGTGCGCACGCACGGGGGCGCCCGCGCCCTCGATCCGAGCGGCAGCGAGATCCCGGTGCGGCTGCGCGACCACCGCATGGTCGCGATCAAACGCCGCATCGCCCAGCACGCCGCCGCCCTCATCCCGCCCGGCCCGCAGGCCGTCGCGCTCACCGGTGGCGTCACCTGCGGCGAGGTGGCCCGCGCGCTCAAGGGTCGTCCGCACATCACCGTCGTCACCAATTCGCTGACCATCGCCGCAGACTGCGCCGTCGACGCCCACATAAAGGTGATCGCGACCGGTGGCCTGGTGCGCGCGAACTCCCTCGAGGCCGTCGGCCCGATGTCCGAGCACGCGTTTCAGGTGATCACCGTCGGCACCGCCGTGCTGGGCGCCGACGGGATGTCCGCCGAGATCGGCGCCACCACCTACGACGAGGCCGAGGCCCGCACCGCGATCGCAATGGCGTCCAACGCCCAGCGCGTCGTCGTCGCGGTGGACGGGTCCAAGATCGGCAACATCACGCTGGCCAAAATGGTCGCGCCGGCCCAGATCCACCACCTCGTCACCGACTCGACCGCCGACCGCGACCAACTCGACCGCATCGCCGCCGCAGGCGTGCGCGTGCACGTGGTCGACGCGGAGTGACGGATCGTTCGCAGGAGCGGCAGACATCCGCGAAGCGAAGAGTCACACTGATCAGATGTCGACCTCCGAGCCGGCGCGGGGTCTACGTCACCGCAAGAAGGTCGCCACGCAGCGAGCCATCCGGCGGGCGGCGATCCACCTGTTCGAACAGCACGGCTTCGCCGACACCACCGTCGAGCAGATCGCCTCGGCGGCCGATGTCTCAGCCCGCACGTTCTACCGCTACTTCCCCACCAAGGAAGCCGTCCTGATCTGCGACCAGGCCGAACCGGTCATGGCCGCGTTCCGCGACGCCCCCGCCGAGCTGTCTCCGGTCGCCGCCTACCGGCACGCCGTCGACGAGTACTTCGCCGGCCTGAGCGAGGACGAGCGGCACGACACCATCGTCGCGCAGCACATGCTCTACTCCCTTCCGGAGGCCCGCGGCGTGCTCTACGCCGAGTACACGCTGCTGATCGAGCTGATGACCGATGCGCTGAAGTATCGACTGGGGTCCTCGGTGGGATGTCCCGAACGACGCGTCATCGCCGGCGCGATCATCGGGGTGTTGATGGCGGTCTCCCACGGCGATCCGCTGCCCGAAGAGGCGCTTGCTGAAGCACTGGACATCCTCGAGTCCACGCTCGCCCCGTGAATCCGTTGCGGGTTACTGGCGGGTAAGGGACCGGCTCGCCGAGACTCAGATTGCGGCGCTTAAACTCCCTCGGGATACATTCTTTAAGACGCTCTTAGAAATGACATGCCATCAGGAGGCGCAGTGGCCACTCACGCCAGCTCAAAGATCTCCAAGGTGCTCGTCGCCAACCGCGGAGAAATCGCCGTCCGGGTGATCCGAGCATGCAAGGACGCCGGACTCGAGAGCGTGGCGGTGTACGCCGAGCCCGACGCCGATGCCCCGCACGTGCGGCTGGCCGACGAAGCTTTCGCGCTCGGCGGGCAGACCTCCGCGGAGTCCTACCTGGTGATCGAGAAGCTGCTCGACGCCGCCGCGAAGTCCGGTGCGAACGCCGTGCACCCCGGCTACGGCTTCCTCTCCGAGAACGCCGAGTTCGCCCAGGCCGTGCTCGATGCGGGCCTGATCTGGATCGGGCCCAGCCCGCAGTCCATCCGCGACCTCGGTGACAAGGTGACGGCCCGCCACATCGCCGCCCGGGCGCAGGCGCCCCTGGTGCCCGGCACCCCCGATCCGGTCAAGGACGCCGACGAGATCCTGGCGTTCGCCAAGGAGCACGGCCTGCCGATCGCGATCAAGGCCGCGTTCGGCGGCGGCGGCCGCGGCATGAAGGTGGCCCGCACCCTCGAAGAGATCCCCGAGCTGTTCGACTCGGCCACGCGCGAGGCCGTCGCCGCATTCGGCCGCGGCGAGTGCTTCGTCGAGCGCTACCTCGACAAACCGCGCCACGTCGAGGCCCAGGTGATCGCCGATCAGCACGGCAACGTCGTCGTCGCCGGCACCCGCGACTGCTCGCTGCAGCGCCGCTTCCAGAAGCTCGTCGAGGAGGCGCCCGCGCCGTTCCTGACCGACGCGCAGCGCAAGGAGATCCACGAGTCGGCCAAGCGCATCTGCAAGGAAGCCGGTTACTACGGCGCAGGCACCGTCGAATACCTCGTCGGCCAGGACGGGCTGATCAGCTTCCTCGAGGTCAACACCCGCCTGCAGGTGGAACACCCCGTCACCGAGGAGACCTCCGGCCTGGACCTGGTGCGTCAGCAGTTCAAGATCGCCAACGGCGAAGCTCTGGACATCACCGAGGACCCCACTCCGCGCGGGCACTCGTTCGAGTTCCGGATCAACGGCGAGGACGCCGGCCGCGGCTTCCTGCCCGCGCCCGGTCCCGTCACCCGCTACGACATCCCCACCGGCCCGGGCGTGCGCCTGGACTCCGGTGTCGAGGCCGGCTCGGTGATCGGCGGCCAGTTCGACTCGATGCTGTCGAAGCTGATCGTCACCGGCGCCACCCGTGAGGAGGCGCTCGAGCGTTCCCGCCGCGCCCTGGCCGAGTTCCATGTCGAGGGCCTCGCGACCGTCATCCCGTTCCACCGCGCCGTGGTGTCCGATCCGGCGTTCATCGGTGACGGCACGAAGTTCGACGTGCACACCCGGTGGATCGAGACCGAGTGGAACAACACCGTCGAGCCGTTTACCGGTGGCGACCCGATCTCCGAAGAGGACACGCTGCCGCGGCAGACCGTCGTCGTCGAGGTCGGCGGCCGCCGCCTCGAGGTGTCGCTGCCCGGCGATCTCGCACTCGGCAACGGCGGAGCGTCGCCGTCGGGTGCCATCCGCAAGAAGCCGAAGCCGCGCAAGCGTGGCGGTGGCGGCGGAGCGGCCGCGTCGGGCGACTCGGTGACCGCGCCGATGCAGGGCACCGTGGTCAAGGTCGCCGTCGAAGAGGGCCAGAACGTTTCTGCCGGCGACCTGATCGCCGTGCTCGAGGCCATGAAGATGGAGAACCCGGTGACCGCCCACAAGGACGGTGTCGTGACCGGCCTGGCCGTCGAGCCGGGTGCTGCGATCACCCAGGGCACCGTCCTCTGCGAGCTCAAGGGCGAGTGACCCCGTTCGGCGAGCGCGCGCGTCTGTACACCTTCGCGCGGCGTGCCGTGTGCATGAGCGCGCGCTCGTCGACTGATCACTGAGCGCATGGAGCCCGTCGAGATCAACGCCGGCGCCTGGTACCTGCGCGCGCTACGGGCCGACGACCGGGTCGATGACCGGCCCGCGCTCGCCGACCTCGGCGAGCAGCGGGCCGAGTACGTCGATCAGGTTGCGGCGCAGTGGGATTCGGAGACCCTGTTCACCTGGGCGGTGTGCGAGCCGACGACCGGTGAACTGCTCGCCGAAGTGACCCTCGACCCGACCACCCATGCCGTCGCCACCCGCGCGCGGCCGGGCCACGAGCAAGCAGCGCAGACAGGGGCCGACGCGGTGGCCCGCTTCGCCGAGGCGATGCTCAGCTGAGCGGCTGAGGGCGCAGGGTGAATCCGATGTCCTGCAGCATCGCGTACTCGATCGGGCTGATGAAGCGCACGTTGTGCCACCCTGGCCCGGGGCTCTTGTCGTTCATCAGCTTGAAGTCATCGCCGGAGAACACGAACCGGTCCAGGTGCGACGGCGACCCCTGCTTCGAGAGCGGGATCGGCTTGCCGTACGCGGCGATCGCGTGGGGACCACCGAAGTAGACGCCTCCGTTGAGTCCGTTGAGGTAGTCCTTCGCGTCGGGGCGCAGTTTGCCGTCCGGACCGAACAGCGACGTCCCGTCCGCGGTGGTCAAGAACCGGTCGTAGACCGACCAAAAACCCAGATCGGAACCGGCCAGGTCGTAGATGCCGTACGAGTGAAGGAGCTCGTGCCGTGCGGTGTTCTGGAAGTCGTACTCGTCATCGGCGATCACGTCACCCGTTGCCCATTCCCAGGCGAAGTTCCAGTTCATGAACGCCTGGACGGCACCGTTCTCCACGTCGACGCCGGTGAGGATCTCGTGCTGGATGGACGTCTGCAGGAAGCCGGGAGGTTCGGTGAAGGCCGCCAATGTATCCGCGTTCACCAAGTAGTCGGGATCGTTGATCGCCGTCAGCTCGTATTTGAGTACGACCGGCGTTCTCACCACGAAGAACCCGGCGATGTAGTCGGCCGCCCGCTGGAATGCCGCTTTGCGATCCGGCGTCCACTCGTCGCCGATCCAGGTGAAGTCGTAGGTGATGGCCCGGTGATTGATCACCGATTCGGCGCGGGTGGCGGCAGGCCGGAACCAGTTGAGCAGGTTCACGTGCAGGCCGAGGTCTCTGGCGGCGACGACGAACGTGTCGACACCGGTGAAGCCCTCGCCCGGCGTGTAGGTGTAGGAACCGTCCTTGTTGATCGTCACCGATCCCGTCGACGGACCTGTGACCAGCCGGTACCGCAGCCGGTCCCCGTCGGGGTCCTCCGCGCCGACGGTGCCGCTGATCGGTCCGTCCATGACGCCGGTGACCTGAACCGGGTTCACCGTCGGCGCCTGGTTGAAGAACGCGCGACGTGTCGTCGCCAACGACTTCTCCAACCGCTCCTTGCGGGCGTCGCTGATCGGCCGGTCATCGATCCGTTCCAGCGCGGCGGCGGTCATTTGGTTGATCGCCTCGGCGGCTCGCTGCTGCCGACGTTCTCTCGGGGTGACGGTGGGCTCGTCGGTGTCGTCGGCATGGGCAGCGCGACGCTTCTCGGTCACGCGCTGCCGCCGAGCCTCGGCCTTCTCGACCCTCTCGGCCCTGGTCAGATGTGCCGGCTTCGACGGTCCCGCCGACTCACCCGCAGGCGCCGACACCGACGTCTCGGTGTCCGCCGACGCCACCCCGACCTGCGGGCCCGTCAACGACAGACCCCACAACGCCGCACCCATGCCCGCCGACGCGGCACCGAGCGTCAACCAGCGCCGCACCGCGAACTGCTCACTCCTGGTCGCCACGGTCAGGCCTTCTTCGCGCGTCGACGCCACAGCAGCACCACGAAGCCCAGTGCTGCCATGGAGTGGGTCGGCGGCACGACCGTGTAGCCGAGATCGCGCAGGATTCCAATTTCGATCGCACTGAGCTCACGTACACCGAGGTCGCCCTTGGCCTTGATTCTGTGATTCATCAGCTGGAAGTTGTCGCCGGTGAACGTGTCGGTGTCGAGGTGATAGACCGAGCTGCCGGAACTCCAGGTGCTCGGCGAATACACGGGCACCGGTTTGCCGTACGCATCGACCGCGTGGGCACCACCGAATTTCACACCGCCGTCGGCGCCGAGCAGGTAGCCGTCCGAGGTCTCGCGCCAGGTGAAATCGGCCGAGATCAACGTCGTTCCGTCAGCGTCGACCAGCAGCTGATCCCACGTCGACCAGCTGCGGCGATCACCGTTGCTTCCCGGCGCGCCGACCGCGCCGTTGAAACCGAACGAGTGCATCAGCTCATGCATGACGATGCTGGTGAAGTCGTAGTCGTCACCGGTGACGACGTCGCCGATGGCGGTCGGGAAACCGAAGTTCCACTCGATGTAGCCGTCGGCCTTGCTGCCGTTCGCATCGACGCCGGTGATGAGCTTGTTCTGCACGATGGTCGGCCAGAAGCCGGGATCATCGCTGGTCAGGCCGCTGGAGGCGGCCGCGAGCCAGGTGGCCTCCGGATCCTCGGCGCCGTCGACCCGGTAGACCAAAGTCACCGGCGCATACACCCGCAGATACTCGGTGATGTTGTCGGCGACGCGCTCGAGGGCGGCCTGCCGGTCCGGGGTCCAGTGCTCCGCACCCACCTTGTAGTGGAACTCGAATGTGACGGCGCCGTGGTTGATCAGCACCTGCGCCCTGGTCACGCCGCCCAGCCAGCTGAAGAGGTTGACGTTGGGTCCGACGTCGCGCACGTTCACGACGAAGGAGTCGACGCCGTTGAACCTCTTGCCCGGTGTGTAGGCGTAGGTGCCATCCGGGTTCAGCGTCACGACACCGGTCCTGGGCCGTTTCGCCACCCGGTACTTGATGGCATCGCCGTCGGCGTCGGAGGCGCCGACCGTACCGGTGATGGGACCCTCCACCACACCGCTGACCTGCACGGGTGCAACGGTCGGCGCCTGGTTGAAGAACGTATGGCGCACGTTCGTCAACCGCTGCTCGAGTCGGTCTTTCTTGGCATCGCTCAGGGGGCGGGAGTCGATTCTGGCCTGCGCGTCGGACGCCCAGTCGTCGATCTTGTCGGCCACGCGATCCGCACGCTCCTGCTGCACTTCGGCCCGCCGCGCCGCCCGTTCACCGCGAGCGCGCTGCGCCGCATTCCGGCGTTCGGCGATCCGTTCCCGGCGTTCGGCTTTCGCCGACGGTCCCGCCGAATCACCGGCCGACGCGGACACCGATGTCTCACCGGAGTCGGCCGCCGCCGATCCGATCTCGGGCCCCAACAGCGCGAAGCCCAGGAGCCCCGCACCCACCCCCGCCGACGCCAAACCCAGCCGCACACTGGCACTGACAGCACTCACTGACAAACCCCCCTCATCCCGATGTGCGATGGACTGTACAGCAAACAGTTAGCTGACGTACAGAGTTCCACGGGGTTATCGAATGAGGTTGACAACATTGCTAAATGGCAGCTGATGCTGCAAAGCGTTCATAGGCACGGCAAATACAAGTGCGTCATGAATCGCGAAATCTTGACAGGTTCGTCAATAGACAGTCGGAGCGTACAGCAAATCCGGTTACCATCGGCTCTTCTCGCGAGCAGACGCGAACTGGAGTGAATTGGGCCCCGAAACACTCGAGTCCGCGTCTGCTCGCCGGGGGGACGTCAGTGGCTCTGCTGGATCGACCAGCTGGGCGTCGAGAAGCCCTGCTGGGGCCAGTAGTAGTAGCCGTAGCCCACCCGCGGCCAGCCGACCCACGGCTGCGCGACGGTGTCGGGGGTCGCGACCATGCTGCCGTCGTCGTTGACGGTCATCGCGGCACTGGCCGGCCCGGCCAGGCCGAGCGCGGCGCCGCCGATGATTCCGGCCGACAGCAGGGGCAGGGCGATGATGCGGGCGATGCGGTTCATGTGGGGCTCCTTGGTTGAGGTGATGACTCAACTCTCGCCCGTCGCGCGCCTCCCGTCTGTCCCGTGATCAGGCGATATGCCGGTGGATCGCCATGTCCCCCGATCGGCGGACATCATCGGCTGTCGATGTCGACGCCCGAGCACAGATCGGCGCACTCGACGGCGACGACGTCGTCACGGGAGCGCAAGAACGGCGCGGCGCCCTCGTCCCCGGCCAGCGTGTCGAGGAGCGCCGGCCAGTGCCGGCGGGCGATCACCACCGGATGTCCCGGCCTGCCCGCGTAGATCGCGCGCGCCACTCCGGTGTCTCGCGCGGCGTCGCGCACCCGCCGCACCGCACCGGCGGTGACGTCGGGCGTGTCGACCGGCAGGAACACCGCGCGGTCGATGCTCTCACCGAGCGCGCGCACACCGGCACGCACCGATGCGCTGAGTCCGTCGGCCCAGTCGTCGGCGACGACGGCCCGCGCCACAGGAGGGATCGTCACCTCGTCGACGGCTGCACCGAGGACCACGACGACGTCACCACATCCGCCTCTGCGCAGAGCCGCCACTGCCGACGCCAACCACCGGCCAGTGTCAGCGAGCACCTTGGGCATGCCGAAGCGCGTGCCCGCACCGGCGGCGAGGACCACACCCACATCTGAATGTTGCTGCAGGACAGACACTTTGACGACACACCTCTAATGCTGTGGCAATTTTGACATCCGCGCGAGCGGCAATTGTGAACATCTCCTGAAAGTCATTGTCCAAGATCACCGCGTCGGCGTATGGTCGAGATCACGGGTTGACTGACCAGCTCGTTTTTGAGGACACGTCATCGTCACGCGGGTGTGCAATTCCCGCGCAGGCTTCTTGCATCTCGGCCCCCTTGGCGCGACCACAGACCGAATTCCATTTCGACTGATGGAGCCGACAATGGCTGAAGCGCCCGACACGACGGTCGACACCTACGTGTGTCACCCCGCCGAGTTCCAGACCCGTCGCCCGCAACCGTCGACCGCCGTCGTCTCCGCATCAGGTGAGCTCGACGCCGCGAACGGCAATGCGTTCGTCTCCTACGCCCTGCGGGATGCGAAGCAGACGCAATGGCTGGTCATCGACCTCAGCGGCTTGAGCTTTTTCGCCACCGCGGGATTCTCGGCCCTGCACACACTCAATGTGCAGTGCGCCGGCGAGAACATCCGATGGGCGCTGATCCCGAGCCTCGCCGTCGACCGGCTGCTGCGGCTCTGCGATCCGGACTCCACGCTGCCGATATGCGTCGACATCGCCAATGCACTGACCACCGTGCACAGCGACCCTCCGCGACTATTGAAGCTGGTCTCGCAACCGCGTTAGCGACTTCGCCAACAGCCGGGACACATGCATCTGCGAGATGCCCACGCGCTCGGCGATCTGTGTCTGGGTCATCGACTCGAAGAACCGCAGCACCAGGACCGTGCGTTCCCGCTCGGGCAGGGCGTCGAGCAGCGGGCGCAGCGCCTCGCGGTTCTCGATCTGGTCGAGTGACATGTCGAAGTCACCGAGGGTGTCGGCGATCGCCGGAGCATCCTCGTTGCTGCCGCTCCCGCCGCTGTCGATCGACAGGGTGTTGTACGAGCTACCGGCCACCAGACCCTCGATGACCTCGTCGCGGTCCATCTCCAGCTCGGCGGCCAACTCCGTGGCCGTCGGCGCGCGACCGAGACGTTGCGAGAGGTCCGCGGTGGCAGCGCCGAGCCGTAGATGCAGTTCCTTGAGCCGGCGGGGGACCTTCACCGACCAGCTGTTGTCCCGGAAGTGCCGGCGAACCTCGCCCATGATGGTGGGCACCGCGAACGACACGAAGTCCGAGCCGGCGTTGACGTCGAACCGGATCACCGCGTTGACCAGGCCCACCCGGGCGACCTGCACCAGGTCGTCGCGGGGCTCCCCGCGCCCGTCGAATCGGCGCGCGATGTGATCGGCCAACGGCAGGCAGCGTTCGACGATCGCGTCGCGCTGACGCTGGAACGCCGTCGACCCCTGCTCGAGCCCTTCCAGCTTCCGGAACATGGCGACCACGTCCGCATATTCAGAGCTCGATCGCGAAGACGAACCCTGGGAGGACGAACGCGTCACTGCAACGAACTCGCTCGCCTTGTCGTCATCGAGATGCCGAAAACCTGACCTGCGGGCGACTGACCATCGGAGAACGTCGTGACCTCGTCGGTCAGCGAACTCAGGACATGCCAACTGAAGCTGCCGGGAGCGAGAATATCGGGGCTGTCGCACGTGGTCGACGCGTGCACGACCAACGCCTCGGGCTGCGGATCCACGACCAGCAGCAACGTCGAATCGGGCACGGCGGACCTGATCAGCCGGGTGCAGGCCTCGTCGACGGCCAGCCGCAGATCCGCGACCGCATCGAAGTCGAGATCCTCGAAGGTGCCGATCGCGGCGACCAGCGTGCGAAGCACCGCCAGGTTCTCCAGCGTCGCCGCGACACGCAGCTCCACGGACTGGGCGCTGTGCCGATTCCCATTGACGTGGCTCGCGCCCTGCGCCATCTGACCTCCCGAAAACTTCCCCGCGAGACTACCCCAGGGCGCGTCACTGCTAGCCATGGGTGCTCCGGCTCGTATCGACGAGCGTCGAATCCGTGTGCGCGCGCCGCCGATGAACTGTTCTTGACATGGTGCGGAATCCATACCCCAGGCCCCAAAACGGCAAACTCGGGGCCGAAAGGCGTTGCGTCGAGGCGCAATCTGAGAGGACGCGAAGAGACGCGCGTCACCCGTTTGGGCCCCGCGGCGCGGGGAAGCCCACGCGGGCCGGCCCTATGTCGGAGTCAGAACTCGGAAACCCAGCCGAAAGGTGATCATGACTGACAAGAACAGCGGTCCCGAAGAGGGCATCAAGGGCGTCGTCGAGGACGTCAAGGGAAAGACCAAGGAGGCTGTCGGCACTGTCGCCGGCCGTGACGACCTGAAGCGCGAGGGTGAGGCCCAGCAGGACAAGGCCGACGCTCAGCGCGAGGTCGCGGAGAAAGAAGCCGAGGCCGAATCGGCTCGTGCCGGCGCCAAGGCTGCCGAGGAGCGCCAGGAAGCCAACCAGTAAGAGGACTCTCGACGGGCCCGACCGGACTCTCCGGTCGGGCCTGTTGTCGTTCCGGGTCAGGTCAGCGCGTCGATCAACTCACCGACGGTGTGCGCGGCTTCCACCGGGTGGCGCATCCGCCCGTCTCGGTTGACCGTGTAGTTGTTGCGACGGCCGACCTTCGACTTGGTGACGTATCCGTCGGCGATGAGGTCGGCGAGGATCGTCTGGACCGACCGTTCGGTGATGCCGATCAGCACGCTCAACTCGCGTGCGGTCAGCGACTGCCCCTGCGCGAGACAGAGAAGCACGTGCCCGTGATTGGTCAAAAACGTCCACGTCCGCGCCGACGGTGCGACGTCGGCGACGGGAGGGGCTGCCGCCACATGCGGTGCCACCTTGCCAGGGCTTCTCCGTGAGGCGGGCATCGGCCACAGCATAGGTGATGCACAGAGCACGGTTCGGCATTTGACCTCCGTCACAATTTACGAAGCTTGACACGCGATACGTAATACACGTAATTTACTTCGCATGTCTGATGCACTCGCGACTTCGGCCCTGGCGGCGCTGATCGTCGTCCCCGCCCTCGTGGCTGCGGTCGCCGCGATCGTGGGGCGTCGCGCCCCGCGCGTCGTCGCACGCCTCGGAACCGCCACTGCGACGGCCGGACTGGTGATCGCCATCGTGAACGCGCCGATGGCACAGGACCATCTCGCGGCCGCGCTCCTGTTGCTGATCTTCGGAGTGTCCTCTGTCGCACAAGGTTTCGCGGTGCGCTATCTGGCCGGCGATGATCGCGCCACGTGGTTCACCTGTGGCGCACTGCTTCTGACGTCAGCCGCCGCCGCGATGGCGTCGGCCACCACCTTCGTCGGGCTTGCCCTCGGTTGGACCGGGGTCGGTCTGGCGCTCTGCCTTCTGCTGGCCACCTACCGCGAGCTGCCGGCGGCCCGCGACGGGGTGCGGCGCACGGTACTGGCCTTCGCCGTCGGCGACGGTGCGCTGTGGCTCGCCGTGGCATTACACGAATTCGCCGGCGAGGCAGCACGTCCTGTGATCGCGGTGCTCATCGTCGCCGCCGCCCTGTCCCGCTCCGCCCAGATCCCCTTCCATCGCTGGTTGCCGGCCACGCTGGCGGCGCCCACCCCGGTGTCGGCGCTGCTGCACGCCGGGGTGGTCAACGGCGGCGGTGTGCTGCTGGTGAAACTCAGCGCGCTCAACACTGCCCTGGCTGCCGGAATCGTCATCGCCGCCGGCTTGGCCTCGATGGCCTACGGCGCGGTGTTGATGCTCGTCCGGCCCGACATCAAAGGCGCACTTGCCTACTCGACGATGGCGCAGATGGGCTTCATGATGCTGACCTGCGGGCTCGGGCTGTGGGCCGCCGCGGTGATCCACCTGATGGGCCACGGCTTCTACAAGGCGACGCTGTTCCTGTCCTCCGGCTCGGCGATCGCCCGGCACCGCAGGCACCACGTTCTCGCTCCGCCGCGCGATCCCTCCCGGCCGCGACGCTGGAGCATCGCCGCCGGCGCGGCGCTGCTGCCACCGCTGGCCCTCGGCATCGGCGTGGTGCTGGTGCCGACCTGGCAGGAAGGACACGCCGCGGAACTCGCCCTTCTCGTCTTCGCCTGGGTGACCGGGTCGATCGCACTGTGGGGGTGGCTGCGCCGCCAACCCACGATCGGAGGCCTCGCCGGCGCGGCCGCACTGCTGGTACCGGCCGCGATCGCCTACGTCGCGGTGGTCAGCGTCCTCAGCCGGTACCTGCAACCGGCGCTGCCCGGGCCGGGCGCCTCGGCGGCCACGGTGTGGGCCGTGATCGCCGCCGCGCTGATCGTGCTGGGTGCCGTGGCCAGCCTGCGCGCCTCACCGCGGCTCTACACCCACGCACTGTCCGCAGGAACCCTTCACCCGACAGGAGCCCTTCGATGACCACCGCTGTCGCCTCCCGGCGTGCCCAACTCCGCAGCGATATCCGGTTGGCCGCCCGCGCGCTGCCCACCCACTACCCGCTCGGCACCTTCATCGCGGTGAACCCGCTCGCCGGCTTGCAGACCATGCCCTTCGAGCAGGCGGTGCGCCGTGCGAGCGACGTGTACGGAATGCGCGGCACGCTCTCCGAAGAGCTCTACCGGGCGCTGCACCGGCAGGGCCGCATCACCGACGCCGATCTCGACGCCGTGCTGATGCGACGTCACCCGAACCTGGCTGACGAGCCGGACCTGCAGCTGGCCGGGCGCACCATGACGGCGATCGAGCTGCTGCGGTCGGACCTGCTGCACGGTCAGACAGCGCCAGAACCGCTGCGCCGCTTCACCACTCACGCCGAGCGCATCTCGGCCCGGGTCGCCGCCGACATCGACGCCCACGCCGCGACCTGGTGTGCCGCGTTCCTCGGCGGCGGGAGCTGGCCGATGCCGGGACGCGACAAGGGTTTCTACCCCGCATGGCGCGATTTGGTCCGCACCGAACGGACGCTGCCGCGCGCTGTGCGCCGCCGGCTGACCGCGCTGCCCGAACGCGCCGACGACGCGGTCCTGCGCGCGCTCGACGCCCTGGGTGTCGGCGACGACGAGCGCGTCACCTACCTGCAGGCGCACCTGACCCGGTTACCGGGCTGGGCCGCCCACATCCAGTGGGGAGCCGACCGCGCCGCGGGTATCGACCTGCTGCAGTACCTGGCGATGCGGCTGAGTTACGAGGTCGCGTTCGTGCCGGAGCCGTCGCCCGCACCGGCGGACGAACCGCGCCGGTCGTCGACGCCCACCGCGCGCGACCGCGCCGCCCAGCTGCTGGCCACCTCGACCGGGGTCGCGATCCCGGAGAGTGACTTGACCGCGGCGGCACGGATTCTGGCCGCGATGCCGGTGGCCGCCCGGGCCATGGTGTGGCAGCAGGCGTTCGAGGCCCACTACCAGGACGGGCTGCTCACCGAGCTGGCCGACACGACGCCGTCCCCCCGGGCTGCGGCACACACTCAGCTGGTCACCTGCATCGACACCCGCTCGGAGGGGCTTCGCCGGCATCTCGAGAGCCGCGGCGATTACGAGACTTTCGGGTTCGCGGGATTCTTCGCAGTCGCGATCCGGTTCACCGGGTTGCTCGGCGGCGACTCTGCCGACCTCTGCCCGGTGCTGATCTCTCCCAACCACGACGTCACCGAACACGCCGCGGCCGACCCGACGCGTGAGATCCGCGGTGCGACAGGGCTGGCCGCCGCCGAGACCGCGTTCCACACCGCCAAACAATCCCTGACGGGGCCCTTCACGCTCGCCGAAGCGGCCGGTTGGCTCGCGGCGCCGCTGGCCGTGGCGAAGACCGCGGCGCCGGGCGCCGTCGGCAAGGTCCGCCACCGCCTGCGGAAGGTCATCGCGCCTCCGACGGCAACCGTGCTCGCGATCGACGGGATGCCGCTGGGCGAGCGAGTCCTGTTCGCGCAGACCGTACTGCAGTCGATCGGGCTGGTCCGCGACTTCGGCCGCCTGCTGGTGCTGTGCGGGCATCACAGCACGACGGAGAACAACCCGTACCAGGCATCGCTGGACTGCGGCGCCTGCGGTGGGCAGGGCGGCGGGCCGAACGCGCGGACCGCGGCGCTGATCCTCAATGACCCCGCGGTGCGTGACGAATTGCGGGACAACGGAATCGACATCCCGACGCAGACTCTGGTCGTCGCCGCCGACCACGACACCGCCACCGACCGGGTCATGGTGCTCGACCATCATCTGATCCCGACGACCCATCGTGACGACATCACCCGGCTGGAAGCCGACCTCGCCCATGCGGGTGAGGCGCTGGCCGCCGAGCGGTGCGCTGCGCTGCCCGGCGCCCCGCGTCGGCGAACGTCGGCCAGGGCCGCGCGCCATGTCACCGCGCGGTCGCTGGACTGGGCGCAGGTGTACCCCGAATGGGGACTGGCGGGAAACGCCGCGTTCATCATCGGCCCCCGAGCCATCAGCACCGGAATCGACCTGCAGCGCCGCGCTTTCCTGCATTCCTACGACGCCGACGTCGATGTCGACGGCACCGCGCTGGAAACCATCATGACCGCACCGCTGGTGGTCGCGCAGTGGATCAACTGCCAGTACTACTTCTCGACGGTCGCACCCGATGCGTTCGGCGCGGGCAGCAAGACGATCCACAACGTCGTCGGCGATGCCGGGGTGCTCTCCGGGCACGTCGGAGATCTACGCCTCGGCTTGCCCCGGCAGTCGGTTCGCTACGGCGACAAGCTGATTCATGAACCGCAACGTCTGCTCGCGGTGATCCAGGCTCCGCTGTCGCGCATCGACACCGTGATCGAGCGCAACCCGTTGCTGCGGCAACTGTTCGACAACGACTGGGTCACCCTCGCCGCGCGCGAGCACGCCCACGACAGCTGGCGTCGTCGCACCCGGACTGGTTGGCGCACGTGGCTCGACACGCGTGCAGCAACTCCACAAGACACCCCAGGAGACAAGGAGATGATCCCGTGACACCCTCTACGACACCCAACGCCCTCACCCGGATGACCAAAGTCGAGGTCGTCGTCTCCGGACAGGACGCCGCAGCGGTGCGGGACTTGATCGCCGGTGCCGGCGCCACCGGTTTCACCAGCCTGTCCGGAGTCTCCGGCCTCGGCCACCACGGCTACCACCAGGGCCGGCTGCTGTTCAACCAGCAGGCGACCCTCGAACTGATCATCACCGTGGTGCCCGACGACAAGGTCGAGGCGCTGCTCGCCGGACTACGCCGACTCCTCGACTCCTCCCCCGGCGTGCTGTTCGTGACCGAGACCTACGTCAGCCGCCCCGAGTACTTCAGCTGAGAAACCCACGAAAGGAAAAGAACGACATGGCACACGACACCACGGACGCGACGACCGTCTGGCAGAAACTGAAGGCCGGGGTACCCGCACCCGGCGACGGACCGGTCGCGGCGGTGTTCCGCTGCGCCGACGCCGGTATCAGCAGCGAGACCGTGTTCGGCCAGTCCGCCGGCGCGCTGCTGGACGTCAGCACCTGGGGGCACACCGTCGACACCAGCGTGCTGGCCAGCCTCGAGTACGCGGTCGAGGCGCTGGGCGTCCCGCTCGTGGTGGTGCTGGGCCACGACGACTGCCCCGCGATGACCGCCGCGCTGCGGGCATGGCAACAGGCCCAACTCCCCGACGGCGCGATGCGCAGCGCCGTCGAGCATGCGCTGCTGTCGGTCGTGCGGCGCGGCGCCGCAGCCGATTCCGTCGAGTCGGTGGCCTCAGCCCACATCGTCGAGACCGGCCTGGGCCTCACGCAGCGCTCCCCGGCGTTGGCCCGCAGGGTAGATCGCGGCGAATGCGGCATCGTCTGCGCAACCGTGAACCCCTCCGACGGAGCGATCCGGGTGCACGCGACGCTCGGCGTCGAGGAAACCAACGGCGTTCTGGTGGAGATGGTTTGACGCCGGGGCGTGGTTCGGGCGGGGGCTGGGTGTACTGACAGCTACGCCACGGCGAGGACGGCGGTGGTCGCCATCAGGACGATCAGCGTCCACCCGGCCACCTGCCAGGCCCACCATGCCGGCGTCTCGCGCTGCACCCGCGCCCCGCGCAGCAGGGCCACCGCGCCACCCACCAGCAGGATGAGGGGCGCGCCGACGACGGCGCCTGCCTGTTGTGGAGCGCCGCAGGCGACTGCGTCGATGGTGGAGCCGGTGCAGGTGCTCATCCACAGTGACGCCGTGAGGAGGAACAGCAGACCCGCCGCCGCGAAACCGAGCCCGGTGCGCACGGCGTCGCGCACACCACGATCCGCCACTCGGTCGGCGTAACCGATGCCCGACCGGCGCTCGTGGCCCGACAGGTCCGTCATGGGATCGTGACTTCCCAGTGATCTGCACTGGTAAACGTCGGTGGGCCGCCGTGTCACCGCCGCTGTTTACGATCCGGTGGTGACGCGGACTCGGTGGCGCCTGGCGGGCGCGCTCGGTATCGCCGCCGGAGTCGGCGCGGCGCTGTCGGGTGTGTCCCCGTGGTGGTGTCTGTTCATCGCGATCGCCGCACCGCTGGTGCCCGGGTTCGTCGCGGCCGTCGTTGTCGGCGCGGCCACCCCGGGCGCCCGGGAGACCCATGCCCGAGACGAGATGTCGGGCACCGAGTTCGAGGATTACGTGGCCCGCATCGCACGCTCGGTCGGGGTGCCGGTAATCATGACACCGCTCTCCGGCGACTGGGGCGTCGACCTGATCGTCGGGCACCGGCCCTATCGCCTCGCGGTGCAGTGCAAACGGCAGTCACGCCCGGTCGGCACCGGCGCCGTCCAAGAGGTGGTGGCGGGCGCGCCGATGCAGGACTGCACACGCACCATGGTCGTCACCAACCACCAGTTCACCCCTGCGGCACGGAAACTCGCCGAGCTTCACGGGTGCGAGCTGGTGGGTGGGGACGAGCTCCCGCGGCTGCGCTCGACGATCCGCCGGCTCACCCGGCCGATCGAACCGACATCGACCTGAGCACCGCGCGCACCGCGTCGACCGCGGCGTCGATCTCCCCGCGCGACACCGTCAGCGCCGGCCGGAACCGGACACTGTCGGCTCCGCACCCGAGCATGATCACCCCGGCATCCCAGAGCTGGGCCACCAACGTGTCCCGCAGCTCCGCCCCCGGCAGGCTGAACGCACACATCAGGCCGCGCCCGCGCACGTCGCGAACCAGCGCGGGAAACGCGGCCGCCACCTCGTCCAGACGCTCGAGCAGATAGCGACCGTTGTCGGCGGCGCGCTCGAAGAGCCCCTCGGCTTCGATGACCTCGAGGATGCGGCGCGAGCGCACCATGTCCACGAGGTTGCCGCCCCACGTGGAGTTGATCCGCGAGCTCACCGCGAACACGTTGTCGGCCACCTCGTCGACACGGCCGCCTGCCATCACGCCGCACACCTGCGTCTTCTTGCCGAACGCCACCACGTCGGGCTGCACCCCCAATTGCTGGTAGGCCCAGGCTGTTCCGGTGATCCCGCAGCCGGTCTGCACCTCGTCGAAGATCAGCAACGCGTCGAACTCGTCGCACAGCGCACGCATCGCGGCGAAGAACTGTGGCCGGATGTGTCGATCGCCGCCCTCGCCCTGGATCGGCTCGGCGATGAAGCAGGCGATGTCGTGCGGCGCGGCCTCGAACGCGGCCCGGGCCTGGCGCAGCGATTCGGCCTCCAGCGCTTCGACGTCGGCCCCTGCCCGCAGGTAAGGCGCGTCGATCCGGGGCCAGTCGAACTTCGGGAAGCGCGCGACCTTGTTGGGATCGGTGTTGGTCAACGACATCGTGTACCCGCTGCGGCCGTGGAAGGCGCCGCGCAGATGCAGCACCTTGGTGCCCAGTTCCGGGTCGCGACCGTGCGCCTGGTTGTGCCGGCTCTTCCAGTCGAACGCGACCTTGAGCGCGTTCTCGACGGCCAGCGCCCCACCGTCGACGAAGAACAGGTGCGGCAGCGCCGGGTCGCCGAGAACGCGGGCGAATGTCTCCACGAAGCGGGCCATCGGCACGCTGTAGACGTCGGAGTTGCTCGGCTTGTTCAGCGCGGCCGCGGTCAGCTCCGCGCGGAACTGCTCGTCGTCGGCCAGGGCCGGATGGTTCATGCCCAGCGCCGACGACGCGAAGAACGTGAACATGTCCAGATAGCCGCGACCGGACCGCGCGTCGATCAGATAGGACCCTCGCGAACGCTCGACGTCGAGCACGAGGTCCAGCCCGTCGGCCAGGATGCTGCGAGCCAGCACCGGGCGGACGTCATCGGGGGTGATCCGGGACGCGACAGCGGGAGCCGCCAGAACATCGGTCATGGCGGAATCCTAACGGAATTTTTCCCGTTTGCACCAGTCTTGACCGTGACTAGTCCGGTATGAAGCGCCTGTCGCTATAAAATTTATGTAAGATGATCGTGCTGCGGGTCTTGACGTCGGCCGCGGTGCGGATGCGTTGCAGCAGGCCTTCCAGCGCCCGGGCCGACTTCACGTGGACCAGCAGCACATAGTTGTCGTCACCGGCCACCGAGTAGCACGCCTCGATTTCGGAGATGTGTTCCAGTCGGGCGGGGGCGTCGTCGGGTTGCGACGGATCGAGAGGGGTGATGGCCACGAACGCCGACAGCATGTTGCCGACCGCCTCGGGATTGATCCGGGCGGTGTATCCGGTCACCACGCCTCGCGATTCCAGCCGGCGCACCCGCGACTGCACCGCCGACACCGACAGCCCCGCGGTCGCCGCCAGATGCGCCAGGGTGGCGCGCCCGTCGGAGACGAGTTCGCGGACCAGCACACGGTCGATCTCGTCGAGCGGCTGGCATTCGTCGGGCCCGGTCATGGCCGCACTGTATCGGAGGACCCGTGCCTGACAACCACATCCGCCGCGACCCCCACCACCTCTACGAGAAAGCCGCCGCCTCATGACCTCCACCGTCTTGTCCGCGCTCCCCACCTCCGATGACTTGCGTGCCCGGGTGCAGGAGGCGCTCGACGCGGTGGGCGCCCGGGTGGCCCTGGCCGCGCCGAACGCCGGCGGCATCACCGCCAGCTCCCCGATCAACGGTGACGTGCTGTTCACCGTCACCGAGTCATCCACCGACGAGGTCGACGCGGCGATCGCCGCGGCCGCCGACGCCTTCGCCATCTGGCGGACCACACCCGCCCCGGTGCGCGGCGCGCTGGTGGCCCGGTTGGGCCGGCTGCTGGTCGAACACAAGGACGCGCTGGCCACCCTGGTGACGATCGAAGCGGGCAAGATCACCTCCGAGGCACTGGGCGAGGTGCAGGAGATGATCGACATCTGCGAGTTCGCCGTCGGCCTGTCCCGCCAGCTCTACGGCAAGACCATCGCCTCCGAACGGCCAGGACACCGGCTCATGGAGACCTGGCATCCCCTCGGCGTCGTCGGCGTCATCACCGCGTTCAACTTCCCCGTCGCGGTGTGGGCGTGGAACACCGCGGTGGCGCTGGTCTGCGGTGACACCGTGGTGTGGAAGCCGTCGGAACTGACGCCGCTGACCGCGATCGCCTGCCACGCGCTGCTGGCCCGCGCCTGCGCCGACGTGGGCGCGCCCACCGGCGTCTCCCAGCTGGTGCAGGGCAGCCGCGAGGTGGGCGAGCAGCTGGTCGACGACCGCCGCGTCGCGTTGCTGTCGGCGACCGGGTCGGTGCGCATGGGCCGCGAGATCGGGCCGCGGGTGGCGCAGCGCTTCGGCAAGGTCCTGCTCGAACTCGGCGGCAACAACGCCGCCGTCGTCACCCCGTCGGCCGACCTCGACCTCGCGGTGCGCGGCATCGTGTTCTCCGCCGCCGGCACCGCCGGTCAGCGCTGCACGACGCTGCGCCGGCTGATCGTGCACTCGTCGATCGCCGACGAGCTGGTGGCCCGGATCGTCGCGGCGTACGAGCAGCTGCCGGTCGGCGACCCTGCCGCCGAAGGCACGCTGGTCGGCCCGCTGATCCACGAGAGGTCCTACCGCGACATGGTCGGCGCGCTGCAGCAGGCGGCCGCCGAGGGCGGCGAGGTGATCGGCGGGGATCGGGTGGACGTCGGAGACGAGGGCGCGTTCTACGTCCGGCCAGCGGTGGTGCGGATGCCCGCGCAGAGCGAGGTGGTGCACCTCGAGACCTTCGCGCCGATCCTCTACGTGCTGACCTACGAGACGCTCGACGAGGCCATCGCAATGAACAACGCTGTCCCCCAAGGTCTCTCCTCGGCGATCTTCACTCTCGACGTCCGCGAGGCCGAGCGGTTCCTGGCCGCCGACGGGTCGGACTGCGGCATCGCCAACGTCAACATCGGCACCTCGGGCGCGGAGATCGGCGGCGCGTTCGGCGGTGAGAAGGAAACCGGGGGCGGCCGCGAGTCCGGCTCGGATGCGTGGAAGGCGTACATGCGCCGGGCCACCAACACCGTGAACTACTCCACGGAGCTCCCCCTGGCCCAGGGCGTCCACTTCGGCTAGGCCCCCTCATGCCGCGAGCGCTGGGGGCACCACCCGCTTGCGGGGGAGGGTTTGTACGCCGACACGCCGCGCCGGGCGTACATTCTGCGCGCGCTCGCCGTCGAGAATCGTGGCTATGGAACTAGACGGCAAGGTCGCAATCGTCACCGGCGCGGGGTCGGGCATCGGTGCGGCGCTCGCGACCGGGCTCGCCGCCCGCGGCGTGCGGGTGGTCCTCGGCGACCTCGACGAAGCGGGCGCGCATGCCCACGCCGAGGCGATCCGGTCACAGGGTGGTCAGGCCATCGGGTTGAGGGCCGACGCCTCCGACGTCGTCGACATCGAGGGCATGATCACGCTGGCCGGCCGCGAATTCGACCCCGTCGACATCTACATCGCGAACGCCGGCATCATCGGACGGCCCGGGCTCGGCACCGAGAAGGACTGGGACGCGATCCTCGATGTCAACCTGCGCGCGCACATCCGCGCCGCGAGACTGCTTGTGCCGCACTGGCAATCGAAGGGTGCGGGCTACTTCGTCTCGGTGGCCTCGGCGGCGGGGTTGTTGACCCAGCTCGGAGCGGCCGGGTACGCGGTGAGCAAGCACGCCGTCGTCGGGTTCGCGGAGTGGCTGGCGATCACCTACGGCGACGACGGCATCGGGGTCAGCTGCGTGTGCCCGCTCGGAGTGGAAACACCACTGCTGCAAGCAGTTCGCAGCACCGAAGACCCGGATGCACGGCTCGGCGCCTCGTCGATCGAACAGTCCGCCGCGGTGCTCACCGCCGACGACGTGGCGACGGCGACCATCGACGCGATGCTCGCCGACCGATTCCTCGTGCTGCCGCACCCCGAACTGTTGGACATGTACCGGCACAAGGGCGGCGACTACGACCGGTGGATCTCGGGGATGCGGCGGTATCAGCGCGCGCTGCGCGCCCGGGACGAGACGTCATAATCCCGTCACCTCTACGACCTGTCGCCACCGACACCGTCCCTGTGTGATTGCGCCCCGCACGCCGATGGTCACCTCACAGCAAAATCACAGCCAGTAGTCGCACCAGCTAGATCACACCGCGTACTGCGTCCGCTAACACGAGCCGACCGCTGCGCAACAACCGGTGATCCCCTGCTGCAACCCCCGCCGCCGGAGCCCCCACCGCGCCCCCTGTACACCGCCTCGTCGGCTCGTTTCATCGCCCCCGGTGGGGGCTGCGCCGCGTGTAATCTCCGAACTCTGGACACCCGTTTGGGCTCCACGAAGAAAGGACGACTGTGGACGTTCGAGCGCAGCTGTCACAACTCGACGAGACAGCACGCGACGCCCTCGCGCGCCGCATCAAGACCCGGCTCGCAGCCCGCGACGACGACACGAGCGATCATCATGTCGCGATCGTCGGCGGCGGAATTGCCGCCCTGACACTCGCCCTCGAGTTGCGCTCCATCCGCCCCGGCACGCGCATCCTCGTCGTCGAACCCAGCCCGCACCCGGTCCCCGAGATCACCCACACCGTCGGCGAATCGACCGTCGAGATCTCGGCGCACTACCTGCGCGAGCGGCTCGGCCTGGCCGATCACCTCCAGAACCACCAGATCCGCAAGATGGGCCTGCGGATGTTCTTCAGCCAGGACGACAACACCGACATCAGCCGGCGCGTCGAGGTCGGCAGCAGCGCATTCGTTCCGCAGACCACCTATCAGATCGACCGCGGCAGGCTGGAGAACGAACTGCACCGGCGCTGCGTGGCCGAGGGTGTCGAGTTCCTGACCGGGCGAGCGCGGGCGGTGGCGCTGGGCGGCTCGGAGGCGCCGCACCGGGTGACCATCCAGCGTGACGACGATGTGATCGAGCGGACGGCCCGCTGGGTCGTCGACGCCTCCGGACGAAACCGTCTGCTGCCCCGTGAGCTCGACCTGAAGCGAGCCAACGGACACCACTGCAACGCCGCATGGCTGCGCATCGCCACCGAGATCGACGTCGGGCAGTGGAGCGACGACCCCTCGTGGCACGCCCGGCTCTCCGAAGGGCGGCGCGAGTACTCGACGAACCATCTGATGGGCGAGGGATACTGGGTGTGGTTGATCCGGTTGGCCTCCGGCGCAACCAGTGTCGGCATCGTGGCCGATCCGGCCTTTCACCCCTTCGACGGGTTCAACACGCTCGACAAGGCCCTGGTGTGGCTGCGTGAGCGCGAACCGCAGTGCGCCGCGGTCCTCGACGAGAACGCCGGACAGATCAAAGACTTCCGGGTGATGAAGCAGTACAGCCACACGGCTGCCAAGGTCTACGACGGGCAGGCCCGCTGGTGCCTGACCGGTGATGCCGGCGTCTTCTTGGACCCGCTCTATTCCTCCGGCCTCGACCTGGTCGCGATCGGCAACGGTCTGGTGACCGACATGATCACCCGTGACCTCGACGGAGCCGACGTCATCGCCCGCGCTGCCATCGGCGACTCGATGTTCCGCTCACTGACCGACATGTGGTGCAACATCTACCGCGACCAGTACGTGCTGATGGGGTCACCGACGGTGATGGCGGTGAAAGTCATCTGGGACATCGCGTTCTACTGGGGCTTCATCGGATTCCTCTACAGCAACGATCGTTTCACCCAGGTGGCCGACGATCCCGAACTGGTGCCCTACCTGCAGGGCCTGATCGACCTGAGCAACCGGATGCAGCTGTTCTTCCGCGAGTGGGCCGCCGTCGAGCACGATCCTGCCCCCGCCCGATTCGTCGACCTCTACGTTCCGCTGAACTTCATGGCCACGCTGCACCACGCGATGATGGGCACATCGGATGCGGTCCGCGAACAGTTCGACGCCAACGCGCTGCTGCTGCGACAGATCGCGGGCCAGGTCGTCGACGATGTCATGAGCGACAAGGCGTCTCGGTTCTCCGACGACGACGTGATGGCCCAGGCGCAGGCATGGCAGCGTGACGGGCTGCTGCGCGAATTGCGCACCGTCTTCCGTGAACAGCAGGAGATCGACCCCATCTCTACCGGATGGGTGCTGAGCACCGCGGCAGCCCGATGAGCCCAGCCCACCGCGACGACCGGGAGGCGTTGGCGATCGTCGGCATCGGATGCCGACTGCCCGGTGGTGTCGACTCCCCCGACGACTTCTGGCGCCTGCTGCTCGACGAAGTCGACGCCACCCGCGAGGTACCCGAGTCCCGCTGGCATGCACCGCGATTCCATGATCCAGCAGCGGGTAAGGCCGGGAAGATGGTCACCCGCCGGGGTGGATACCTGGAGGAGATCGATCAGTTCGACGCGGCGTTCTTCGGCATCTCCCCTCGCGAGGCCAACCTGCTCGACCCGCAGCAACGACTGCTGTTGCATGCCACCTGGGAAGCCCTGGAGGACGGCGGGATTCCTGCCGACACGCTGGCCGGCACCGACGTCGGGGTGTTCATCGGCGGTTTCACGCTGGACTATCAGCTGCTGCAGAACCAGGGCCGCACCAGCCGATTCCGCTTCAAGCCGCATTCGGCGACCGGGATGATGATGACGATGCTCGCCAATCGCATCTCCTACGCGTTCGACTTCCGCGGTCCGAGCATGGCCGTCGACACCGCGTGCTCGAGTTCACTCGTCGCCGTTCACCTTGCCGCGCAGAGCATCTGGAATGGTGACTGCCGGCTGGCGCTGGCCGGCGGGGTCAACGTCATCGTGGGCCCCAACACGGCGATCGCCGAATCCAAGAGCGGCTTCCTCTCCGCCGACGGACGCTGCAAGGCCTTCGACGCATCGGCCGACGGATACGCCCGAGGAGAAGGCGGCGCCGTCGTCGTCCTCAAGCCGGTGCAGGACGCGGTGCGCGACGGTGACCGGATCTACGCCCAGATCCTGGGCTCTGCCGTCACCCAGGACGGTCACACCGACGGCATCACGGTTCCGAGCGAAGACGCCCAGCGCGCCGCGATCATCACGGCGCTCGAGCGGGCCGGTGTCGGGCCGACCGACATCGGCTACGTGGAAGCCCACGGCACCGGGACCCCAGTCGGGGACCCGGTCGAAACCCGCGCCCTGGCAAGCGCACTCGCGGTGGACCGGACGCCCGAGAACCCGCTGCTGATCGGATCGGTCAAGACGAACATCGGCCATCTCGAAGCCGGCGCCGGTGTCGCGGGACTCATCAAGGCCGCGCTCACCCTGCAGCACGGCCAGATTCCCGCCAGCCTGCACCTGAAGACCCCGAGCAGCCCGCTCGCGGAACTCCACCTCGACATCCCACGCACCACCGTGCCCTTCCCGGCTGGGCAGCGACGGATCGCGGGCGTCAACTCGTTCGGATTCGGCGGCACCAACGCTCACGTCGTCATCGCCGAACCCCCCACCGCCACATCGCAGCCCGACGCCACCGCGACGGCCGAGGGGCTCACCCTCCTCCCCGTGTCCGCACGCTCCCCGGAAGCGCTCGCTGCCACGGCCCGCCAACTGGCCGACCACCTGCGGGCCCACCCCGACACCGGCCTGGCAGATCTGGGTCACACCCTGAGCCGGCGCCGCAGCCATCTGAGCCACCGCCGCGCGCTGACCGTCGCCGACATCGGTGAAGCCCGCGAGGAACTGCTCAAACTGGCCGACACCGGCGGTGAATCGGCGATCCCCCGCACCGGGACCGAGGCGCCGAAGCTGGCCTTCGTCTGCACTGGCATGGGCCCGCAGTGGTGGAAGATGTGCCGCGGCCTGCTGGACACCCATCCGGTGTTCGCGGCGAGCATCGAGCGCACCGATCGCGAACTCTCCCGCTACACCGACTGGTCGCTGCTCACCGAACTCCGCCGTGACGAAACCGAGTCGCGGATGGGTGAGACCGAGGTAGCCCAGCCCGCCAACTTCGCCGTCCAGATCGCCCTGGCTGAGCAACTCGCCCACTTCGGCGTGAAGCCCGACGCCGTGATCGGGCACAGCGCCGGCGAAGTGGCGGCACATCACCTCGCCGGACTGCTGACCTTCGAGCAGGCCGTCGAGGTGATCTATCACCGCAGCCGCCTGCAGCAGCGCACCACCGGCATGGGCCGCATGCTCGCGGTGGGCCTGAGCGCCGAGACGCTGATGCAGACCCTCGACGCCGACATCGTGGCCGAGTTCGGGCAGCGGGTGTCGATCGCCGCGATCAACAGCCCGTTCGCCGTGACGGTGGCCGGCGACGAGGACGTACTCGCCGACATCGTGCGGCAACTCGACGAAGCGGAGGTCTTCCACCGCCACCTCGCGGTGAAGGTGCCCTACCACACGCACTACATGGACCTCATCCGCGACGATCTGTTCAGCGCTTTCGACGGGTTGTCCTCGACACCCGCACGCATCCCGCTGTATTCGACCGTCACCGGGGAGCAACTCACCGAGTACACCGCCGGTGCCGCGTACTGGTGGCAGAACTGCCGCGCCACCGTGCTCTTCGAGGCTGCCGCGCGGCGGATGCTCGACGACGGCTTCACTCATTTCGTCGAGCTCGGTCCGCATCCCGTGCTGGCGTCGTCGATTCTGGAGGCCGCAGGATCGCAGCCCGTCGCGGTGGTGGCGACGCAGCGTCGAGGCGACGACGACGCCCGCACCCTGCTGGGTGGGGTGGCAGCCTTGTACGGTCTCGGCCACGACATCGACTGGCAGGCAGTGTATCCCGCCGGCACTCTGGTCACGCTACCGACCTACCCGTGGCAGTCGAAACGCTTCTGGCACGAGACGCAGGAGGCGGCCGAAGACCTGCACTACACGCCGGTGCACCCGCTCCTCGGCCAGCCGGTGACGGGCGCGCACCCCACCTGGGAGGTCGAGCTCAGCGTGGTGTCGCTGCCCTTCCTGGCAGACCACCAGGTCCAGAGCACAGTCGTGGTACCCGGCGCCGTCTACCTCGAGATGGCGCTCGCGGCGGCCATGGAGACCTACGGAACTGCTTGTAGCGTAGATGATCTCGTGCTGCACCGGGCGCTCCTGCTCGACGACAGCTGCGATCCGCTGGTGCGCACCACATTGAACGAGGACGACGGCAAGATCGAGTTCACCGCGTTCACCGGCATCGGCGACGGCGATTTCGGCTGGATCGTGACCGCGACGGCCGAACTGAACATCCTGCCGTCAGTGCCGGCCCACGATCACGGGGCAGAAGAACTCTCCGTCGCCACACTGGATTCCGACGAGTTCTACACACGCACCACCGCACTCGGTTTCGGCTACGGTGACGCGTTCCGCCCGGTGCGTGACGTCGTCGGCGGCGACGGGTGGGCGCGGGCCCGGCTGCGTGTTCCCGCCACGGTCGGCCACGACATCGACGCCTTCTCGTTCCATCCGGCACTGCTCGACGGTGCTCTGCAAAGTCTCTTCGGAACGTCCACGGTGGCCGACGATGCCTCGCAGGCAACGTATCTGCCGACCCGAATCCGGCGGTGCGCGGTCTACGGGCGTCCCGAATCCGACATGACGGTCCACGTGAACGTCGTCTCGGCCACCCGCGAGGAGATCGAGAGCGACATCACGGTGGTCGATCGCCTCGGCCAGACCCTGGTGGTCCTGCAGGGATTCACGGTGCAGTCGTTGAGCGCCTCGTCGGCCATGTCGACCGAACGGATCGACCGAGGCCTCTTCAGCGTCCAGTGGGGTGACTGCCCGCCGGTGCAGGGCACGCCCGCCGAACCCCAGGGAACCTGGGTGATCCTCGGCGACACCATCGGTTTCGGGTCGGCACTCGCCCGGCGGCTCACCGCAGACGGGCACCCGGTGGTCGAGGTCGCACACCAGTCGGTGCCCGCCATCTCCGAGACCGACACCGGATATGCCGTCGATCCTCAACGCGGAGAACAGCTTCGGGAGTTGATCGAGCAGATACACCACCGGGGCGAGATAGCCGCACTCGTCGACTTCTGGCCGATCGACATCTACACCGGCTCCGATCACCGACTCGGCGTGCACGCCCTGCTCCACACGGTCAACTCCCTCGCCGGACGCGACGGCCCGCCACCGCGTGTGCACATCGTCACCGCCAACGCCCAGCCGGCGCTGGGCACCGAAGAACTCGCCGTCGACCAGGCGACCGTGTGGGGTCTGGGCCGGGTAATCGGACACCAGGAGTTCCCCGAGATGTGGGGCGGCCTCATCGACATCGACGACGCCGACGATCCCGATCTGGTCGCCGAACGCCTCTACGCACACCTCCTCGACACAGAGGCCGAGGACCAGATCGCCCTGCGGGGCGACCGCATGCTCGCCCCGCGTCTGCTTCCGTGCCCCGACCTGACCAAACCCTTTCCCACCAAACTCGACGCCACCGCCGGCTACGTCATCACCGGCGGCACCGGTGCACTCGGGCGCAGTGTGGCGGTGTACCTCGCCGAGCGCGGGGCTCGACACATCACGCTGCTGAGCCGCCGCGAACTCCCGCCGCGCGCCGGATGGCCCCATCTGGACCCCACGGACGGCCAGCACGCGACCGTCCAGACGATCCGCCACATCGAACGACTCGGCGCCCACGTGCGGTGCGTCGCGGTCGACATCACCGACGCCGAGCAGGTGGAACGCTGGCGCGACGAGCACGACCGCGCGGGTGGCCCGCCGATCCGCGGCATCGTGCACGCCGCCGGATCGGTCGACGACCGCCTTCTGGTCAGCATGACCGAAGAGGACTTCGCCACCGTCATGGCACCCAAGGTCATCGGTACTCGACTGCTGCACAACGCCTTCGAGAAAGAGGACCTGGACTTCTTCGTGATGTTCGGCTCGGCAGGCTCGGTGATCGCCTCCCCCGGGCAGGCCAATTATGCCGCTGCGAACGCGTTCCTCGACGCGTTCGCCCACCACCGTCGCGCCCGGGGCCTGCCCGCGCTGACTATCGGCTGGGGGCCGTGGTCGGTCGGAATGGTCGAGGAACTCAAGCTCGAGAAGATCTACGCCAACCGAGGTATCGAGTTGATCACCCCGGGTGCGGGCGTCCGGATCCTCGACCGCCTGCTGACCCAGAAAGTGGCTCACGTGGTCGCGATCACCGCGGACTGGAACCGGGCCCGTCAGGGCTTCGGCTCGCGCCTGCCGGCGATCTACCGTGACCTCGAAGCCGGCGGCGACGCCGCGGCAGGTGCCGGTGCGGCGTCGCTGATCGACACCCTGTCCGCACTGCCTGACGGTGAGCGGCTGCCCGTCGTCACGGAGCATGTCCGAAGCATCGTTGCCACGGTGTTCGATTGCGCGGCAGACGATGTCGAACCGGACGCGATGCTCGACGACCTCGGGTTGGACTCGATGATGGCGATGGAGTTCCGGGTGCGCATCAACACGATGTTCTCGATCGACCTGCCGGTGCTCGAGATCCTGCGCGGTGTGTCCGTGAACTCGCTCGCCACCCGGATCCTCGCCGAACTGCGGGAGATCCACGCCGACAGTGTTGAGGCCGAAGCCGAGGCAGAAGCCGCCGAGGCCCCGGCTGCCGACGACCTCGACGAGCTGATCGCCACACTGTCCGATGACGAGCTGCGGGCTCTGCTGGCCGACATCGAGGGAGGTGCGGACGCGCAGTGACCGCAGCAGACCTCGCGCCCGCCGTGCACATTCGAGGGCTGAGCAAGTCCTACGGTCCGGTGCTGGCGGTACGCGAGGTCGATCTCGACGTCGCCCACGGTGAGGTGGTCGCGATTCTCGGCCCCAACGGTGCGGGCAAGTCGACGACTATCGAGATCCTCGAAGGACACCGGAGACGGGACGCCGGCGACGTGCGCGTGCTGGGCGAGGACCCCGGCACCGCCGATCGGACCTGGCGGGCGCGCATCGGCATCGTGCTGCAGGACGCGAGTGACTTCGGCACGCTGACCGTGGCGGAGACCATGCGCATGTTCGGTCAGTGCTACAGCAGAGCTCGCGCGTTGGGCGACGTGCTGGATCTCGTTGGGCTGGCGGCGAAGAAGTCCGCACGGGTGCGCACCCTGTCGGGCGGGCAACGGCGCCGGCTCGACGTCGCACTGGGCATCATCGCAGGTCCGGAACTGCTCTTCATGGACGAGCCGACCACTGGCTTCGACCCCGAGGCGCGGCGCCAATTCTGGGACCTGATCCGCGTTCTCGCCGCTGACGGCACCACGATCGTGCTCACCACGCACTACCTCGAGGAGGCCGCCGCACTGGCCGACCGGGTCGCCGTCATCGCCGCCGGACGTCTGGTGGCCGTCGACACGCCACACCGTCTGACCGCGGCGCACACGACCGCGACCGTTCGCTGGCTCGAGCGCGGGCAGGAACGCATCGTGCACACCGACCGTCCTACCGAATTCGTCCGCCAGCAGGCCGCAGATGGCGGCGAACTCACCGCGCTGACGATCACCCGGCCCAGCCTGGAAGACGCCTATCTCCAGCTGATCGGCGCGACGTGATGACCGCCTCGTCGCAATCGAGAGCCCGCCACAGCTCGCGATCCACCGTCGCGCTGCCCTCCCCGCTGCGCATCGGAGTGTCCCGGATCATCCCCGAACTGAAGATGTTCTACCGGCGCCCCGAACAGCTGGTGCTGACCTTCTCGATGCCCGCGATCATCTGCCTGCTGCTGGGATCGATCTTCTCCGAGCCGATTGCGGGCGCCGGCACGTCCACGAGCGCGGTGATCGCCGCCAGCATGCTGGCCTACGGGATCCTGTCGACGTCCTTCATCAACCTCGGCATCAGCGTCGCCGCCGACCGGGAGACCGGTGCGCTGCGGCGCCTCCGCGGCACCCCCGCGACCGCGACGTCCTATTTCGTCGGCAAGATCGCCCTCGTCGCCTTCGCCAGTATCGCCGAGGCCGTGATCCTGCTCGCGGTCGGACTGTTCGCTTTCGGGTTGCGACTGCCGACCGGGATCGACGAATGGCTCACTCTGGCTTGGGTGTTCGCGCTCGGCATCACCAGCTGCTCGCTGCTGGGCATCCTGATCAGCAACGTCGCCAACAATGCCGTCTCGGCCGCCGTGCTGACCAACGGGCCCGCGGTCAGCCTGCAGTTCATCTCGGGCACCTACGTCCCGATCATGGTGCTGCCCGCGTGGATGCTCACCATCGGCTCGCTGTTCCCGGTGAAGTGGATGGCACAGGGGTTCCGGTCGGTGCTGTTGCCGCCGGAGATGGAGGCCTTCGAACCGGCCGGGAGTTGGGAGCACGAACGCATCTTCTGGGTGCTCGCGGCGTGGACCGTGATCGGTCTGCTGGCCTGCCTGAAGGTGTTCCGGTGGTCGGAGACGCGCTGACATGCCGCCGCTGCTGACGATCACCTACCAGTTCTTCCTGCAGATCGTGGTGATCCTGGCGACCTATCGGCTGCTGTGGCCGCTGCTGCGGCGTCTGGGCCAGGTGCAGGTGGTCGCGATCATGGTCGCTGGGTTCCTGCTCGGACCCTCCGTGCTGGGCGCGATCTGGCCGCAGGCGCAGCACTGGCTGTTCCCGACGACGCTGACCATCGGGACCGAAACCATCACGCACCCCAATCTGATCGCGATCTACGTCGTCGGCCAGCTAGGCCTCGTGCTCTACATGTTCCTGGTGGGCTCGTCCTTCAAGCTCGACATCCTCGGCGCCCACACCCGGCAGGCGGGTGCCACGTCGTCCGCCGGGATCGTCGTTCCGCTCGTCCTGGGCGGCCTACTGGGCTGGTGGATGGTCGATTCCGGCGGCTACTTCACCGGCAAGGTCGCGCACTGGCAGGGCGGGTTGTTCGTCGCCGCGGCCGTGGCCATCACGGCGTTCCCGATGCTGGCGTGGATCGTCTACGACTCCGGGCTGCTGAACACCCGGCTGGGCACCATGTCGCTGTCCTGCGCCGCGGTCGACGACGCCTGCTCGTGGGTTCTGCTGGCGACGGTGGTCGCCACCGCGAAGGGCAGCGTGCTCGGCGCCGTCATCGCCGTCGGTGGCGGCCTGGTCTACCTGGTGTTCATGATCTACGCCGGGCGCCCCCTGCTGGCGCGGCTTCAGACGTGGACGCCCCGCCGCGACTCCGAGAGCACCGGCGGCCTGCCGATCGCAAAGCTGAGCATCGTCCTGCTGGTGCTGCTGACCGCGAGCTGGTTCACCGATCTGGTCGGGATCTATTCGGTCTTCGGCGCATTCGTGGCCGGATTGATGATGCCGCGCGGAGAATTCCTCGACAGGATTCGCGATCGTTTCGAGCCGCTGACCGCCTACCTGCTGCTGCCGGGATTCTTCATCTATTCGGGGCTGAACACTCAGCTGAGCCTGATCCTGGACAGTTCCACGCTGCTGATGGCGGGTGTCGTGCTGGTCGTGTCGTTCGCGGCGAAGTTCGGCGCCATCGGGCTGGCCGCGCGTTGGCAGGGCATGAGCTGGTACGAGGCCGGCTCGATGGGGGCACTGGCCAACGCCCGCGGGCTCATGGAGCTGATCCTGCTCAACATCGGTCTGGAAGCCGGGCTGATCACGGGCAAGCTCTACACGATCCTGGCGGTGATGACGATCATCACGACGTTCGTCGCGACGCCGCTGCAGCGCGTCTTCGCGCGGCGGCTGGAACGCACCGGGAACCGGTTCGGGCCCAACGGGGTGGAGCCGGTCGACGCCGTAGTGACCCGCACTTAGCCGCAGCGATTACGGAAGTCGACCGCGGGTTGGCGGATGCCCTGCAATTCCGCCTGCACTTGCGGGTTGGCGGACGCGTAGTCCGCCAGCGCCGACTGCCGCTGGTCCTTGGGCACGTCCTTCAGCGAGGTGAAGAAGTCGTTCACTTGCGGATGAGTGAACAGATACGCCGACGTCGACGCCGTCACTCCCGCCATGATGCCGGCGAGATCTGCTGCGGTGCAGTTGGGTTGGGCCTGCGCCGGTGAAGCCGCGCAGACCAGGACGGCGCCCGCCCCGAGCGCGCCCGCGATCATCCTCCGCGCCATGCTGAATGAGATGGCCACTGTCTTCTCCTCGGTTGCTCGGGGTTTCGTCATCGTCGTCCGCCTCGTCCACCGCCACCGGGCCGGCCACCGCCGCCCCCCGGCCGGTTGCCTGGGCGTCCCGGCGCACCGATGCCGATACCGGGGTCCCAGTCCATGTTGATGTCCCAGGTGACGCCGTCGTTGCAATACCAGTCGTACTCACAGGGATAGGGGATGTACGGGCCTGACGATCCGCTGGGTCCGTCACCTGTGTTCGCGCCACGAACGTCGCCTTGGGAGCAGATGGTCGTGCCGCCCGCGCTGGTGCAGTCGGCTACCGCGGGCGGTGCCGACTCCACGAGAGCGACGACGAAGACGCCGGCCGCCACCACGCCCATTGCGCGCATCATCGGCGGCCACCCCCGCCGCCGCCACCACCGGGTCGGTTCCCGGGCGTGCCCGGTCGACCGCGATCTGGACGTGGAAGGTCGTTGTTGGGCCGAGGTGGAGGCGGCGGCGAGACGTCCAAGCCGAGATCCCATTCTGATCCGTCGTAGCAATACCAGTCGAACTCGCACGGGTAGGGCACGACGGGCCCGTTGTCCGATCCGCCGTTCTGATCGCAGACCGTGATTCCGCTGCTCTTGACACATCCGGCAGCGGCAGAGGGCGCGGTGACTGCCGGCACCGTGACCAAAGAGGTCAACAGAAGCGTCGATGTGGCAATCACTTTCGCGGTTCTCATCGCTGCCCCACTTTCTCGGTGAGCGCATGGCCAAGTGACGACGAAGTCCTGGTGGACAGAGACTAGGAGCGCCCCCGCCGGGCGGACATCCCCCACACTGGGGGAAATCGACCGCCGTCTCGCAATCCCGTGAGCAACCGCGCCCAGCGGAGGTACGCTGCGATCGCCCGGGGTCGGCGTGAACCGGCAACCCTTGCGCCGGAGAGTCGTTGACCCCGGGCCTCCCCGCGGCCAGTCGCACGAAAGGCTTCCCATGGGCATCCACGACGACGCCTGGCAGCGGCCGGCGGCCATGGCCATCCCGCCGGAGGGCTACTTCGAACTGGAGCGGGGACGCTATGGCCCCACCTATCCCCGAACGCCCGCGTGTTACGGCTTCTCGATCATCGCCAAGGTCAAGGAGGGCCGAGAGGAGGCTGTCCGCGCCTATGGCAAGCAGATCGAAGACGCGATCAAGGGCAGCCCGGACGTTCTGGCGCCGCTGAAGCTGCACTATCTGCGGTGGGTGCTGTTCGACGTCGGCTCAGGTCTGCACTTCCAGTATCAGGGGATCTTCGATACCGACTTCGACAAGTACACCGAAGACGCCGTTCGACTGTTCAGCGAGACCGGCATCACTACCGTCTTCACGAACCTCGAAGGCTTCCCGGAGGACTGGAAGACCAACCCGCAGGCCTTCATCGAGTTCGTTCGCGCACACCAGTGCCCGAGCTTCCTGGAGTACGGCGAATACCCCTACGTCACGGCGGATGAGATCAAGAAGGCGCTGAAGCTCAAGGCGGCGTTCTCCGACATGCTCGACCAGATGCAGTGACCCTCGAACTCGACGACATCCAGCACATCCTGCTGACCCGCACCCCCGCGATGACCGGGAGGTACGAGTTCCTCACGTTCGACACTCCCGAAGCGGGGCGCACCTGGCTGGCCGAGATGGCACAGCGCGCACAGTCGGCCGCCGACGTCGCCGAGACGATGGATGCCTCCAAGCGGTGGATCACGCTGGCGTTCACGTGGAACGGCCTGCGCGCGTTGGGTGTACCGCCCGAGGCTTTGGCGAGTTTCCCCGACGAGTTCCGGGAGGGCATGGCCGCCCGGGCCGACATCCTCGGCGACACGGGTGCCAACGCTCCGGAGCACTGGATCGGCGGTCTGGCCGGCGATGACCTCCATGCCATCGCGATCCTCTTCGCACGTGACGACGACGAGCACAGGCGGTGTGTGGGTGAACATGACGCGTTTTTGGCACGATGCCCCGGTGTCCGCAGCCTGTCCCATCTCGATCTGAACGCCCACCCCCCGTTCAACTACGCCCACGATCACTTCGGGTTCCGCGACCGGCTGTCCCAGCCCGCCATCAAAGGAACCGGAGAAGAGCCCACCCCGGGGTCGGGCGCTGCCCTCGAAGCCGGGGAATTCATCCTCGGATACCCCGACGAGTACGGACCACCGGCGAATCTGCCTCGACCCGATGTCCTTTCCCGCAACGGCAGCTTCATGGCCTACCGGAGACTCCAGGAGCATGTCGGGGCGTTTCGCGCATACCTCGCCGACAATGCCGGAAGCCCCGACGAGCAGGAGCTGCTGGCAGCGAAGTTCATGGGCCGCTGGCGCAGCGGTGCGCCGTTGGTTCTCGCCCCGACCGCAGACGATCCCGGACTCGGCGCCGACCCCATGCGCAACAACGACTTCACGTACAAGGAGATGGACCCGTTCGGATACGCATGTCCGCTGGGTTCCCACGCCCGACGACTCAACCCGCGGGATACCGCACCGAACATGAATCGCCGCAGAATGATCCGCCGAGGCGCCACCTACGGTCCAGCGCTGCCCGACGGTGCGCCCGAGGACGGTGTCGACCGCGGAATCGCCGCGTTCATCATCTGCGCCAGCCTCGTCCGCCAATTCGAGTTCGCGCAGAACGTGTGGATCAACGACAAGACTTTTCACGAACTGGGCAACGAGCATGACCCGATTTGTGGAACACAGGACGGTACCCTGGACTTCACGGTGCCGAGGCGTCCGATCCGCAAGGTACACAGAGGAATTCCAGCGTTCACGACGCTGCGCGGAGGCGCCTATTTCTTCCTCCCTGGGCTGCGTGCGCTCCGCTATCTGGCCGATCCGGGGAAAGGCACGTAGAGCATGACCGCACGAGCCGCCCGAACCTACAACCAGGACCATGTGCGCCGAGCACCCGACGGCAGGCGTCGGGTGAGCATCTACTGGACCTGGAGTTACCCCTGGGAGGCACAGCGCGACCCCGCGGCGATGTCCAATCGCTTCTCCACGATGACCGAGGTCCGGAACGTCGTGTACCCCGCCTACGAGAGTCCGGAGTTCGAGGCCGCCAACTTCCTGCAGGGCATCGCAGGCACCCTGGAGTTGTTCCATCGCTCCACGCTGACGTTCCAAGACCTCACCGCGGAGCTGACCGGCCATCCGGCCGCGGTGTTCCAGCGTGTCGATCAAGCCGGCTACGCGCAGCCCATCGACGAACGGATCCTCGCCGACACCGACACCCTGATGGTGTTCGGGCTGGACCATCTGACGTCAGGACATCAGGCCAGCGACGCTGAGGTGCAAAGCCTGCAGGCCTGGCTGCAGCGCGAGGGGACGTGTCTGCTGCTCGCGCCGCATCACGACGTCGGATTCACCGACGACCTCGCCCAACGCCAGATGGAGTACGAACACCATGGCGACCGGCTGGTCCCTCGGCAGCAGCGATTCAGTCAGTACACCCGGTCGTTGATGCGGGCACTCGACGTACCCGTGCACAACACCTGGGGATTGCGGCCTGCTGTCATCGACGGGACACGCGACATCGCGCCTCTGACAACGTTTTCCGATCTCGACCAGCGCGGCTTCCTCACCGACGTTCCGACGTTGAGCTTCCACCAGCACCTTCCCCACTACGAACTCACCGCACCCGAGAGTGCGAGCCTGCGAGTGCTGGCGCGGCAACGTGTCGATCCGCACCGGCCGCACCCCTTCACCGCCGCGGGCAACACTGAATTCAACTGTGTGATCTGGATGCCGCCCACAGGTGAGCGAGCAGGGGACATCCTGCTGATCGACTCCACCCACTTCACCACCCTGTTCGGCGGCACCGAGAGCCTGCGGACACTGTGGCGCAACCTGGTGACGATGTCATGAGGGCAGGAGACGATCCGATGACCGCGGTGCGTCGCTACGTCGACGCCGTGAACCGGGCCGACCCCGCAGCGATGGCGGCACAATGTGCAGAGATGATGCAGATTCTCGACGGGATGGCCCCGCACGTGTGGCAGGGACCAACAGCCAGCGAAGAATGGTGGGCCGCGGTGCTTGTCGAGGCGGATCACCTCGGCACCGGCGACTACCACATCACGCTGGGCACACCGCGACACGTGGACGTCAAAGACCATGATGCCTATGTCGTGCTTCCGGCCGCGATGGCGTTCACGCTCGGTGGTCAACGACACGTCCAGCAGGGTGCGACGTTCACCGTCGCCCTGCGAGACTTCGACGGCGTATGGCGACTGACCGCATGGAGCTGGGCCAAGGGCGGTTAGACCGTCGTGTAGCCCAGCCTTTTCGATTCTGCGACGGCGCCTGCACGTGACGACACACCCAGCTTGCGGTAGATCGCGGTCGCCTGCGACTTTGCGGTTTCGCGACCTATCACCAGCGTGTCGGCGATCTGCTGCAAGGTGAGATGAGTGGACAGGTAAGGCAGCAACCGCAACTCCGCGGCCGTCAGCGGACTGTGCCCACCACAGGCCAACGCGCGCACCCGATCGATCCTCTGCAAGAGCGCGGTGGCGTCTGGCTCACGGCGCCCGGCATGCTCGGCCGCGCTGAGGTGGCGGGTGAGCATCGCGGAGTCCTGCACAACCGCCGCCGTCCATGCCAGTAACCCGTGCCCGAGCAAGGCTGTGCGCGCGGCCATCTCCCCGAGGCGGTCGAGCAACCTCTCGGTGATCGCCACCGACACCCGCGCTGCCGCCTCGTTCCCGACCCGGGCGGACATCACTGCACTCGTCGCATAAACGACCACCATCGGCACCACATCGCACAGGTCGTACTTGTCGGCCAGCAGTCGCGCGGCTTCGCTGCGCGCGATGGCCGTGTCGTCATCGCCGGCAGTCAGATGCAGCAGCGCAAGGTGGGCCAGCGCGGCAGCCTGGAATCCCGGAACGTTCTCCGTAGCAGGAAGCGCGGCCTCGAGTAACATCCGGGCTCGCGCGACATGGCCCAGCATCGACTCCGCCGCACCCATCATGACCGTGGCGGCACCCCACCACGGGTTGACCAGCTGGTCCCCCGCATCGCGCACGATGTCCGCCTGCCGAATCACGTCGCGTACCCCGCCCACACCCAACAACGAACCGATCAGTGCGACGGCAACTTTCACCGACGGCGTGCCGTCCGACAACGGCGAGCCACGGTCGGCCGCCTGAGCATCGAGCAGAGAGCGCCCGATCATCTCGGCGTCGCCGGTCGTCACCCCCAGCCACGCCCGAGCGAGCGCCGCGTCGGGATATTCGGCGAACGTGGCGGTGTCGAGCATCCCCAGCCGACGCGCGAGTACGCCTGCGCGACCGTCGAAACCGAGCCGGACGGCGTCGCGGCCCACCAGGGCCGCCGACCGGGCCCTGTCCTCGGCGATCACCGCGTGCACCAGCGCACCATCGATGTCACCGTCACGCTCGAAGAGCGCCGAGGCGCGAGAAGCCAACATGCGCAACCGATCCGGGTCGTGCGAGCGCAGACGGTTTCGAAGCACGTCGGCGACCAGTCGGTGATAGCGGTACCACTGACGATGGTGATCAAGGGCGACGAGGAACCCGTTCGCCGACGCTGACAGGTCGTCGAGCAACAGCTCCGAATCGGTGCGATCGAGGACTTCGTCGAGTTGTGCTGCGCTGAAGCGGTCCAGGACCGACGACTCGACGACGAAGTCGGCGATCGTCCCGTCCAGGCGGTCGAGCATTTCTTCGACGAGGTACTGTCCGATCAGTCCGTTCCTGCCCGCCGTCGCGTCGATCGGGGCGCCGTCGCGGAAGGCCATACTGGTCAACACGATTCCTGCGGCCCAGCCCTCGCAGAGCCGGGTGATCCGCGTGGTCGTCGCGCGGTCGCACACGACCCCCACCGAGGCGATCGCAGCAGCCGCTTCGTCGTCGGCCATTCGCAGCTCGCGGGCGTCGACATCCACGACGTCTTCGGCAAGGCGGCGGCGGGCCAGATCCATCGGCACGGGGCGGCGGCCCACCACGGCGATGACCGTCGACCGCGGGACCCTGTCGATCAATGCACGGAGCACGACGACCGCCTCCGTTGCATCGAGGTGATGAGCGTCGTCGAACACGATGACGAGCGGACCTGCCGCCTCGAGTGCGGCGATGAGAGAGGGCAGCAGCTGGGCGAGCGGCTCACGGCCGGGGCCGCGAAGGTAGTCGACGACGGCGTCGTCGAGTCGGGACACCGCAGCGACGGCGGTGGCGACATGCAGCAGAAGGTGAGCGGGATCGTTGTCGAGGTAGTCGAGCCGAGTCCACGCGAACGGCCGGGCATCGGCCTCGTCCCACAGCGCCACGGCTGTCGTCTTGCCGTAGCCGGCGGGAGCCGTCACGGTGACCACGCGCGCGTCGAGAGCCCCGGTCAATCGTTCGACCAGGCCAACGCGAGGCACCGCACTCGCAGCGATGCGCGGCCGGCCGATCGTGGCCACCGGCACGAAAGCTCGCCAGCCCCCTGCAACCACGCCCGTATCGTAAGCCCCTCACCTGCGCCGATGGGCCCGTTTGACCTCACCTGCCGCTGTTGTCGGTGGTCGTTGGCACCATGGAGTCATGCCTTTGACGTCGGAGCCGCTTCAGCGCTTCAGCGCGCTGACGCGCGAGTGGTTCACCGGCACGTTCGTCGAGCCGACGGCCGCGCAGGCACAGGCATGGAACGCCATCGCCGACGGGGACAACACCCTGGTCATCGCGCCGACAGGATCCGGTAAGACACTCGCGGCGTTCCTCTGGGCCATCGACGGCCTGGCGCGGTCGCCGTCGAGCGAGCCCACCACGCGGGTGCTGTACGTGTCCCCCCTCAAAGCGCTGGCCGTCGACGTCGAACGCAACCTGCGCACCCCACTGACCGGGATCTCGCGGATCGCCGAGCGCGGCGGTCAGGAGCCGCCGAAGATCAGCGTCGGCGTCCGCTCCGGCGACACCACGGCGGCGAAGCGTCGTGAGCTCATCACCAAGCCGCCGGACATCCTGATCACCACGCCGGAGTCCCTGTTCCTGATGCTGACCTCCGCGGCGCGGGAGACACTCGCCGGGGTGCAGACGGTGATCGTCGACGAGGTGCACGCGGTCGCCGGCACCAAACGCGGCGCGCATCTGGCGGTGTCGCTGGAGCGGCTGGACGCGATGCTCGAGCGGCCTGCGCAGAGGATCGGGCTCTCGGCGACGGTCCGCCCGCCCGAGGAGGTGGCCCGGTTCCTGTCCGGTGCCGCACCGACGACCATCGTGGCGCCGCCCGCGGCCAAGACGTTCGATCTCACCGTGCAGGTTCCGGTGCCCGACATGGCGAACCTCGAGAACAACTCGATCTGGCCCGACGTCGAAGAACGCATCGTCGACCTGGTCGAGGCGCACAACAGCTCGATCGTGTTCACCAACTCGCGCCGGTTGGCCGAGCGTCTCACCGCGCGGCTCAACGAGATCCATGCAGAACGCCTGGGCATCGAGTTGGGCGGCCCCAATCCCGGCGTGGCCGGCGGCGCCCCGGCCCACCTGATGGGCAGCGGGCAGAGCTTCGGCGCCGAACCACTGCTCGCGCGGGCGCACCACGGCTCGGTCAGCAAGGAAGCCCGCGCCGACGTCGAGGACGCCCTCAAGAGCGGCCGGCTCAAGGCCGTGGTCGCGACGTCCAGCCTCGAGCTGGGTATCGACATGGGTGCCGTAGACCTGGTGATCCAGGTCGAGACTCCGCCGTCGGTCGCGAGCGGGCTGCAACGCATCGGCCGTGCGGGCCACCAGGTCGGCGAGATCAGCCAAGGAGTCCTGTTCCCCAAGCACCGCACCGACCTGATCGGCTGTGCGGTCAGCGTGCAACGCATGCTCGGCGGGCAGATCGAGACGATGCGCGTGCCGGCCAATCCGCTCGACGTGCTCGCCCAGCACACCGTGGCGGCCTGCGCGCTGGAACCGATCAACGTCGAGGCGTGGTTCGACACCGTGCGGCGCAGCGCCCCGTTCGCCACCTTGCCGCGCAGTGCGTTCGAAGCCACCCTCGACCTGCTCTCGGGTAAGTATCCGTCAACGGAGTTCGCCGAGCTACGGCCTCGCATCGTCTACGACCGGGACTCCGGCACGCTGACAGCGCGGCCCGGCGCACAACGCCTCGCGGTCACCTCCGGCGGGGCCATCCCCGACCGCGGGCTGTTCACAGTGTTACTCGCCTCCAGTGCCGACTCCGAAAAGCCCTCGCGGGTCGGCGAACTCGACGAGGAGATGGTCTACGAGTCCCGGCCCGGTGACGTCATCTCACTGGGCGCGACGAGCTGGCGCATCACCGAGATCACCCATGACCGGGTGCTGGTGATCCCCGCTCCGGGCGAGCCGGCGCGGCTGCCGTTCTGGCGCGGCGACGGTGTCGGACGGCCCGCCGAACTCGGCGCCGCGATCGGCGCCTTCAACGGTGAGCTGGCCCGGCTCGACCGCCCCGCCTTCGAGAACCGCTGCGCCGACGTCGGTTTCGATGCCTTCGCCACCGACAACCTGTGGCAGCTCATCGACGAACAACGCAACGCCACCTCGTCCGTACCGTCGGACACCACGTTGGTGGTGGAACGGTTCCGCGACGAGCTCGGTGACTGGCGAATCATCCTGCACTCCCCCTACGGCCTGCGGGTACACGGCCCCTTGGCACTGGCAGTGGGCAAACGGCTCTACGAGCGGTTCGGCATCGACGAGAAGCCCACCGCGTCCGACGACGGCATCATCGTCCGGCTGCCCGACACCGACGACACCGCCCCGGGCGCCGACATCTTCGTGTTCGACCCCGACGAGATCGAGCCGCTGGTCACCACGGAGGTCAGCTCGTCGGCGCTGTTCGCCTCCCGGTTCCGCGAATGTGCGGCACGCGCTCTGCTGCTGCCGCGCCGACACCCCGGCAAGCGCTCACCGCTGTGGCACCAGCGCCAGCGTGCCGCCCAACTGCTCGATGTCGCGCGCAATTACCCGGACTTCCCCATCGTCTTGGAAGCTGTTCGCGAATGCCTGCAAGACGTCTACGACGTGCCGATGCTCACCGATCTGATGGCTCGCATCGCGCAGCGTCGGGTGCGTCTGCTCGAGGTCGAGACGCCGACGCCGTCGCCCTTCGCGGCCTCGCTGCTGTTCGGCTACGTCGGTGCGTTCATGTACGAAGGCGACAGCCCGCTGGCCGAACGCCGCGCCGCCGCACTCGCGTTGGACCCGACGCTGCTGGCCGAGCTGCTGGGCCGGGTCGAACTGCGGGAGCTGCTCGACACCGATGTCATCGCCAGCACCACCCGCCAGCTCCAACACCTCACCGATGAACGGCTGGCCCGCGACGCCGAAGGCGTGGCCGACCTGCTGCGGATGCTGGGTCCGCTGACGGTCGAGGAGATCACCGAACGCGCCACCGTCGACGACGTCGGCGGCTGGCTCGAAGGACTGTTGAGCGCCAAGCGGCTGGTCACGATGTCCTACGCGGGGCGCACCTGGTGGGCGTCGGTGGAGGACATCGGGCGGTTGCGCGACGGCGTCGGTGTGGCGGTGCCGGTGGGGGTGCCCGTCGCGTTCCTCGAACCCGTGCTGGACCCGCTGGGCGAACTGATGTCTCGCTTCGCCCGCACCCGGGGGCCGTTCACGACGGCGGAGGCGGCGACGCGGTTCGGCCTCGGTGTGCGGGTGGCCGCCGACGTGCTGGGTCGGCTGGCCGCCGACGGCAAGCTCGTGCGCGGCGAGTTCACCGACGTGCCCGCAGACACCGGCGACCAGTGGTGCGACACCGAGGTGCTGCGCATTCTGCGGCGCCGCTCGCTGGCCGCCCTGCGCGCCCAGATCGAGCCGGTCAGCACCGCGGCGTTCGGACGTTTCCTGCCGGCCTGGCAGCAGCTGGGCACCGACCGCGTCTCGGGGGTCGACGGTCTGGCATCGGTGATCGATCAGCTCGCCGGGGTATCGCTGCCCGCATCAGCGGTCGAGCCGTTGATCTTCGGACAGCGGGTGCGTGACTATCAGCCCGGCATGCTCGACGAACTCCTGGCCTCCGGCGAGGTCCTGTGGTCCGGCGCGGGCGCGATCTCGTCCGCCGACGGCTGGGTGGCCTTTCATCCCGCCGACACCGCGCCGCTGTCCCTGGCCCCGCCGGGGGACCTCGACCTCACCGACACCCACCACGCCGTTCTCGGCGCGCTCAGTGGTGGCGGCGCCTACTTCTTCCGTCAGCTCTCCGTCGACGGGGTCACCACCGAGGCTCTCAAAGAAGCTCTGTGGCAACTGATCTGGGCGGGTTACGTGGGCGGCGACACATTCGCACCCGTGCGTGCGCTGCTGGCCGGGTCCCGCGGCCCCGGTGCCCGCCGATCGGCGGCACCGTCGCACCGGCATCGCCGTGCACCACGACTGAGCCGCTACAGCATCAGCTCCGCCGGGCTCGGCGCGCACCGCGACACCGACCCGACCGTGGCGGGTCGGTGGGCGGCACTGCCCATCGCCGAGCTCGACACCACGCTGCGGGCCTCCTACCAAGCCGATCAACTGCTGGCACGCCACGGTGTGCTGACCAAAGGCGCGGTGGCCGCGGAGAACATCGCCGGCGGGTTCGCGTCGATGTACAAGGTGCTCAGCGCAATGGAAGATGCCGGCCGCTGCCAGCGCGGGTACTTCGTCGAATCGCTCGGCGGGGCGCAGTTCGCGACCGCGAGCACCGTCGACCGGTTGCGCAGCCATGCCGACAGCATCGACGACAAGCAGCAGAGTCTGCGCGCGGTCGCGTTGGCGGCGACCGATCCGGCCAACCCCTTCGGGGCGGCGCTGCCCTGGCCCAGCCAGGGTGAGGGCGCCCACCGGCCCGGCCGCAAAGCCGGCGCGCTGGTGGTGCTCGTCGACGGCGAGCTGGTGTGGTTCGTCGAGCGCGGAGGCAGGTCACTGCTCAGCTTCACCGACGACGCCGGCGTCCACAACGCCGCGGCCGCGGCCCTGGCCGAACTGGTGACCCGGCAGCGTGTGCCGGCGCTGCTTGTCGAACGCATCGACGGGGTTCCGGTACTGGAGAGCCGGGAATCGCTGGTCGTCGAGTCGCTGACACAGGCGGGGTTCTCCAGGACTCCCCGCGGGCTGCGGTTGCGCTGATGCCCGAGGGTGACACCGTCTTCCGCACCGCCGACAAGTTGCGCACAGCGTTGCAGGGCAAGACCTTGACGCGCTGCGATGTACGGGTGCCGCGTTATGCGGCAGTGGATCTGAGCGGCCAGGTCGTCGATGAGGTGCTCAGCCGCGGCAAGCATCTGTTCATCCGGGTGGGCCAGGCGAGCATCCACTCGCATCTGAAGATGGACGGCGCGTGGATCATCGGTCGGGTCAAGGCGCCCGCCTACAAGATCCGGATCGTCCTGGGCACCGCCGATTCGGTGGCCTCCGGGATCGACCTCGGCGTGCTCGAGGTGCTCGAGCGCGAACACGACATGGATGCCGTCGCGCACCTGGGGCCGGACCTGCTCGGCGACGACTGGGCACCGACGGTGGCGGCGGCGAATCTGATGTCGGATCCGGCGCGTCCGGTCGCCGAGACGCTGCTCGACCAGCGGGTGATGGCCGGAGTGGGCAACGTGTTCGCCAACGAGCTGTCGTTCGTGTTCGGGTTGCGGCCCACCACGCCGGTCGGTGAACTCGCCGACCCGCTACGAATGGCCACCCGGGCACAGCAGATGTTGTGGCAGAACCGGTTACGCCTCAATCGCACCACGACCGGTAACACCCGGCCCGGTCAGGACGTCTGGGTGTACGGCCGGGCGGGGCTGCCGTGCCGACGGTGCGGCACCCGCATCGAGACCGACAAGGACGGCGACCGGGTGACCTACTGGTGCCCCACCTGCCAGCGCTGAGCCCCGGGCGACGCCGGCAAAATTACCGGACCCGTCAGATACCGTGCTGCGCGGGCCTAAGCTGCGCGGCATGACCGAGTTCACCCCCTCCGAACCGCCAGTCCTCGACGACGTGCCGGTCGTCGAGCTGCCCGGTGCCGAGCACCTCGCGGGGCGGCCCTACGCGCTGCCCGTCGACGTCCTCGCCGACATGCACGGCCCGATCTTCTACGGCGATTGGAGCGGGACGCGCAAGCTATACGCGTGCTCGCTGGAGCTGGTCGAGGAGCTCTGCGATGAGAGCAGGTTCGCCAAGAACCTGACGGCGTCGCTGGCGCGGGTCCGACCGCTCGCCGGCGACGGTCTGTTCACCGCCTTCCACGGCGAACCCACCTGGCGCACAGCCCACGACGTCCTGTTGCCGGGCTTCAGCTATGCCGGGCTGCGGGCCTACCACGACGCGATGCTCGACATCAACGATCAGCTCATCGCGCGATGGGACGCCAGCACCGGTGTGCGACCCGTCGACGTCTCCGCCGATCTGCAGAAGCTCGCGATGGACACCGTCGCACTCGCCGGTTTCGGGGCGCGGTTCGACTCCTTCGACCACGACGGACTCGCGCCGATCCCCCAGGCATTCACCGACGCACTGCACGAAGTGTTCACCCATGGCGAGACACCGGCGTTCCGTGACGAACTCGCCTCGCTGCACGCCTCGTTCGACGAGCTGATCGCCGACCATTCGGCCGGCGGCGCCGGCGACCTGCTCTACGTCATGCTCGACGGGCACCTCGACGTCGACAACATCCGCAACCAGATCATGACGTTCCTGATCGCCGGGCAGTTGACGACGTCTGAACTGATGCCGAACACCGTCTACAACCTGCTCCACCACCCGGCGGTTCTCGCCCGCGTCCGCGCAGAGGTCGACGCGGTGTTCGGCAGCGACGACGACCACGTGCCGACGTTCGACGAAATCGGCAAGCTGACCTTCCTGCGGCAGGTGATCAGTGAGACGTTGCGCCTCTCACCGCCCGTGTTGACGTTCGATCGGATGGCCCTGCGTGACACCGTCCTCGCGGGCCGCTACCCGGTCACGGCCGGTGAAGCGGTGACCGTTCTGACAGGGGCACTGCACCGGCAGCCGCAGTGGGGCGACAATCCCGAGGTCTTCGATCCGGCTCGCTTCGATCCCGCTGTCGCAGAACGTCGTTCGACGGCGCTGTTCAAACCGTTCGGCACCGGAGAACGGTCCTGCATCGGCCGCCAATTCGCGTTGCACGAGGCGGCCCTTCTGGTCGCGCGCGTCGTGCACCGCTACCGGCTGATCGACTCCTCTCACTACGAACTGCGTTGGGACGGGCTCAGCCGGCGGCCGGTCGGCTTCACCGTCGAGCTGTTGCGCCGGACCCCCGACGAACGCAGCAGCACGACCGCGGTACCGGTCGCAGCGGCCGTGTCGTCTCCGACGTCGTCCTCCTCGGCCCGCCTGCCCGTCAAGACCGGGACGACGGTCGCGATCCTGCACGGATCGAATCTCGGGACGTGCCGCGCCCTGGCCAAACAGCTCGCCGACGACGCGACCGATTTCGGCTGCACCGTCACCGTCGCACCGCTCGACAGTGCCGCGGACGGGCTGCCCGCCACCGACGCCGTCGTGATCGTCGCCTCGTCCTACAACGGGCAACCCACCGACGACGCGCGGGATTTCGTCGCGTGGCTGCAGTCGGACACCGTTGCGTTGCAGGGGGATCCGTTGTTCGCCGTGCTCGGCGTCGGCGACCACAACTGGGCCGACACCTATCAGGCCATCCCGATCCTGATCGACGAGCGCCTGACGGCTCTCGGCGGCCGACCGCTGGTGCCGCGGGCGGCCGCCGACACCTCCGGCGATCTGACGGCGACGGTCGAGCAGTTCGAGGATGCATTGTGGGCGGCACTGTCGAAACGCTTCGGCGATCCGGACGCCACGCCGCTGACCGCGGCGGACGAGCCGCTCTACGACCTGCGCCTCATCACCGGACCGGTGACCAGTGCGCTCGATGAGCGGTTCGCGGTGCAGCCGATGACGGTCACCCTCAACGACGAGCTCGTCGCCGTGCCGGGACAGCAGAAACACTATGTGCGGGTGGCCCTTCCGGAGGGGGTCGAGTACTCGACCGGAGATCATCTGACGGTGCTGGCCGACAATCCGCCGGACGTCGTCGACACTGTCCTCCAGATGCTGTCCCTGGACCCGGAGCTGCGGCTGTCGGTCAATCCGCGCCGCTCCTCACGGCGATCGATCGCGCTGGACCGCGAGGTGAGCGTCCGCGAACTGCTGACCCACTTCGTCGAATTGCGCAAGCCGGCGACGACGAGCCAGTTGCGCCGGCTGGCCGGGACGAACCCCTGCGATCCCGAGCGTGCCGCCCTCGAACAGCTCGCCGAGTCCGACGAACCGTGCTGGCTGAGCCCGGTGGAGCTGCTGCACCGATTCCCGGCCTGCGCGCTGACTGGCGCGCAGCTTCTGGAGCTCCTCGAGCCGATGACCCCGCGGCACTATTCGATCGCTTCGTCGTCACAACTGTCGCCGCACGAGGTGGCGCTGATCGTCAGCGTGCTGGACACCCCCGCCCGCTCCGGCTACGGACCGTTCAAGGGTGTGGCGTCCAACCACCTCGCGGCGATGGCCCCCGGAACGTGTGTACGTGCACGTATCGACCCGGCACGCCAGGCTTTCCGCGCCGGCGCGGACCCGCAACGCAATGTCATCCTCGTCAGCGCGGGCACCGGCGTCGCCCCGTTCTGCGGATTCCTGGGCGACCGGCTCGCCGCCAAACAGGCAGGGGAACCGTTCGCCCCGGCGCTGTGTTTCTTCGGGGTGCGGGACCCGGACGTCGACTACATCTTCCGGTCGCAATTCGAGGACGCCGAGTGCGAGGGCATCGTGCGGATGCGGCCGGCCTTCTCGAGGGCACCGGAAGACGGTGTGCGCTATGTGCAAGACCGGATCGCGGCCGACGCCGACGACGTCTGGGAGCTGCTGGGCGATCCGGCGAAGAACACGCACGTGTTCGTCTGCGGCGACGGCGCCCGGATGGCGCCGGCGGTGCGGGCCGCGTTCCGGGACATCTACCGGTCCCGCACCGGTGCCGATGAGGCCACCGCGGTCACCTGGCTCGACGGCCTGGTGGCCTCGGACCACTACGTGGAGGACGTCTGGGCCGGCTGACGCCCCGCACATGCCGAAGGCCCCCGGCTGAGCCGGGGGCCTTCGCGTTCCGCATGATTCAGTTCCAGGGCATCGCGAGCTTGACGATCTTGCGGACCACCGTCGCGAACTGCCGCGGTAGCGGGCCCGTGTTGTAGGGCACGCCGTAGCGCTCGCAGATGTCGCGCACCTTGGGCGCGATCTCCGCGTGCCGGAACGCCGGGATGTCCGGGAACAGGTGGTGCTCGATCTGGAAGCTGAGGTTGCCGCTGAGGATGTGGAACAGCTTGCCGCCGGTCAGGTTCGCCGAACCGAGCACCTGCCGGAAGTACCACTGACCCCGCGTCTCGGCCTTGGTCTCCTCGATCGAGAACTCCTGAACGTCCTCGGGGAAGTGGCCACAGAAGATGATCATGTAGGCCCACACGTTGCGCATCAGGTTGGCGGTCATGTTGCCCGCGAACACCCACGGCGCGAACGGACCGGCGAGCAGCGGGAATGCCACATAGTCCTTCAGGGTCTGCTGCTTGGTCTTGCGCCAGATGCCGTCGAGGATCTCGCGCTTGTCGGCGACGGTGATCTCGCCGCGGGCGATGCGCTCGCTTTCCATCTCGTGCAGGGCGACGCCGTACTGGAACAGCACCATCAGCAGGAACGCCCACAGCGGGTTGCCCAGGTAGTACGGGTGCCACTTCTGGTCCGCGCTCATCCGCAGAATGCCGTAGCCCACGTCGCGGTCCATGCCGACGATGTTGGTGTAGGTGTGGTGCATGTAGTTGTGCGAATGGCGCCACTGGTCGGCCGGGCAGGCGGTGTCCCACTCGAATCCGCGCGAGGAAATCGCCGGGTCGCCCATCCAGTCGTACTGGCCGTGCATGACGTTGTGGCCAATCTCCATGTTGTCGATGATCTTCGACAATCCCAGCATCGCCGTGCCGGCCAGCCAGAACGGCGGGAAGATGCCACCGAAAAGCAGTGCACGTCCGCCGATTTCGAGTCCTCGCTGCGCCTTGATCATCCTGCGGATGTAGGTGGCGTCGCGCTCGCCGAGGTCGGCGATCACGCTTTCCTTCAACGCGTCGAGCTCGCGGCCGAAGGCTTCGGCCTGCTCGGGGGTCATGGTGATGGTGCGGCCGCCGACGGTCTTCGACAGCGTCTTGGCCTGGGGCTTCTCGGAAGTGCTTGTGGTGTCAGAAGTCTGAGTCGTGTCCAAAGTCTCGGTCATCTCTTCGTTCCTTTCGCGGAGATCGACGTACTCGGTCGGGTTTCTACAGCGCGATGTCGACGTCGCCGAGCGGCGCGGAGACGCAGATCTGCACGTCCTCCTCGTCCGCCGATGACACCGCGCCGGTGATGACGTTGCGCACCAGGCCGCTGTTCTTTCGCCGGGTGCAGGAGAAGCAGATGCCCATCCGGCATCCGCTCTCCGGGGTCAGGCCGGCGTCCTCGGCCTGGTTGAGCAGTGGGCGGCCGTCGTCGGTCAACTCGATGCCGCTGTCGCTGAACGTGACCTGACCGCCCGAGGATTCGCCGTCGAACACCGGCGGCACGAAGCTCTCGTGGAGAGCGTCGGGGAACATCTCGCGGACCGCGTCGACCAGAGGCGTCGGGCCGCAGACGAACACCGCCCCGGGGTCGGTGAACGGCAGGTGGTCGGCGCCGAACCGGCCGGAGAGGTCCGAGCCGGCCGCGTCACGGGTGAAGCCGTGGCGCACCGTCACGTTCGGCATCGTGGCCGCGATCTCGGCGAGTTCGTCGCGGTAGCACGCCTCCTGAGCCGATCGCGCGTAGTGGACGAACGCGACCTCCCCTCGGTGGCCACGTGCGCGCAGCGTGCGCAGCATCGACATCACCGGCGTGATGCCGCTGCCGCCGGAGACGAACAACATCCGGTCCGGCAGGGTCTGGGGCAGAACGAAGTCGCCGGCCACGGAGTCGAGGTACACGACCATGCCGGGGCGCGCGTGCTCGTAGAGGTGGTTCGACACCAGGCCGCCGTCGTGGCGGCCGACCGTGAGCTCGATGTGCCGGTCGGTCTCGGAGCCCGCCGGCGAGTAGGGCCGCGTGCGACGGCGTCCGTCGATCTCGACCGACAGGTTGATGTGCTGCCCGGCCCGGAAGCCGGCGAACGCGCGATTGGGCGCCAGCGTCAGCGTGACGCTGCGGGGAGTGCTGCGGCGCACCGCGACGACCCGTGCCCGGGCGTCCCCGCGCGTCCACGTCGGATCGACCAGCTCGGTGTACCGGTCGACGCCGTGCGGTCCGGTCAGGAGGTCCAGCAGCCTCGACCGCCGTGCCCGCGTGGTCAAAGTTTGAGTGAACATGTGTATACCGTGCGCGCTTCACGCACCCCGAGTCAAGAGATCGGTGCAGCGTGTGGTAGGTTTCACAGCCAGTGAACAGTCGTACGCCCAGGTCACACTCGGACCGGTCCGGACGGTCGAGCAGGTCACGGTCGGGAGCAGGCCGCGACACGCAGAGCCGCGAGGAACGCAAGGAAGCGACCCGCCGTGCGATCGTCGATGCGGCCCTGCACCTGCTGGCCGAGCGCAGCTTCAGTGCGCTGAGCCTGCGCGAGGTGACCCGCGAGGCGGGGATCGTGCCCGCCGCGTTCTACCGGCATTTCGAGTCGATGGAAGCGCTCGGCCTCGTGCTGATCGACGAGTCCTTCCGCACACTGCGCGACATGCTGCGCGGCGGACGCGCCGGCAAGCTCGACCCCAACAGGGTCATCGAATCCTCGGTGGACATCCTCATCGAGGGCGTGCAGGCCCGCCGCGAACACTGGCTGTTCATCGGGCGGGAACGCTCCAGCGGGGTGACGGTGCTGCGGTACGCGATCCGGACCGAGATCCGCCTGATCACCTCCGAGCTGGCCATCGACCTGGCCCGCTTCCCCGGGCTGAACACGTGGAGCGGCGAAGACCTCAACATCCTGGCCAGCGTCTTCGTGAACTCGATGATCTCGATCGCCGAGGCGCTGGAGGACACCACCGACCCGGTGGCCGTCGCCGAGATCCGCAGGATCGCGATCAAGCAGCTACGCATGATCACCATCGGGGTGGCGGAATGGCGCAGCAGCTAACGTGACGCCATGGCGTCCGTCCTGGAAGTGACACGACCGCAGCCCGAGATCACCGTCCTGACCCTGAACCGACCCGATTCCCTCAATGCGCTGTCCTACGACCTGGTCGAAGCGCTGCACGCAGCGTTGGACGACGTCGCATCGGACAACACGTGCCGGGTCGTGGTGCTCACCGGCGCGGGCCGCGGTTTCTGCTCGGGTCTGGACCTACGCACCTCCGAACCCGAGCGGACCGGCGGTGGCCTCGAGTTCCCCCGTTCCGGAATGCGGTGGCAGGAGCGCATCGCCGATCTGACCGCCAAGATCCACCGGCTCCGGCAGCCCGTGATCGCCGCCGTCAACGGCGTCGCCTACGGCGGCGGGCTGGGCATCGCGGCCTCGTGCGACCTTCGCGTCGCCGCGCCCACCGCGCGGTTCTGCACGCAGTTCATCAAGCTGGGCCTCGGCGGGTGCGACATCGGCGTGAGCTACACCCTGCCCCGCATCGTGGGCGCGGGCCAGGCCTTCGACCTGATCCTCACCGCCCGCGTCGTCGCCGCCGACGAAGCACTGCGCCTCGGCCTGGCGTCCCGAGTGGCCGACGACGCCGTTGCCGAGGCGCTTGCGATCGCCGAAACACTCTGCGGCTACGGCAAATTCGGCGTGGAATCGACGAAGCAAGTCCTGTGGGCCAACCTCGACGCGGGTAGCCTCGAGGCCGCGCTGCACCTGGAGAACCGCAGCCAGATACTGTCCAGCACCAGCGGCGAGATGCGCGAGGCGGCGGCGAAGGTGCTGCGCAAGACCTAGCGCGGGGTGCCGCCGCCGTCGACCATGATGACCTGTCCGGTCATGAAGCTGCCCGCATCCGAGGTCAACAGCAGTGCGGCGCCGACCATTTCGTCAGCGGAGGCCAACCGACGCATGAGCGTGCCGCTGACCATCCCGTCGATCGCCTCGGGCGGGTTCTTGCGCATCATGTCGGTGTCGACGGGTCCGGGGGCCAGCGCGTTGACCCGGATCCCGTCGTGCGCCAGCTCCGCTGCCATGGACCGCGTGAACGACATCAGCGCGGCCTTCATCGACGCGTAGATCGCCAACATCGGCGCGAAGATGAACGCCCCCACCGACACCATGTTCAGCACCGCGGCATGCTCGCTGGCCTTCAGATGGGGCAGCGCCGCCTGCACGAGGAACACCGGCCCGCGCAGATTCACCTCGAAGGACTTCGTGAGCCCATCGGGCGTCATCTGACCGAGCGGCTGGGCCAGCGCGTTGGCGGCGTTGTTGACCACCACGTCCACCCCACCGAACTCGGCGACGGTGCGCTCCACGAGTGCGCCGAGGTCGTCGACCTCACCGAGATGGGTGGGCACGCCGATCGCCTCGCCACCGAGCTCGCGCAGCGCCGCCGCGGCATGCTCGCACGCGTCGGCCTTGCGGCTGGCCACCACCACCCGCGCGCCCGCCAACACATAGCCCTGCGCCAGCGCCAGACCGATGCCGCGGGTGCCGCCGGTCACGATCACGGTCCGCCCCGACATGTCGAAGAGTCGATCGAAGGTGGGTCGATCCACTAGATGCACCCGCCGACGCTGATCCGTCGGCCGACATCGGCGCAGACACTGACGTCCGGCGTCCAGGCCACCGGCGGCGGGGGTGGGGGTGGCGGAGGCGGAGGTGGTGGCGGCGGCGGTGGCGGCGCCCCCGGTGGCGGTGGAGGGGGTGGGGGCGGCGGAGGTGGTGGTGGCGGGGTCAGCACTCCGTTGAGCTCCCAGAGCGGGTCGGAACACCCGGTGACGTCGACGATCCGGCCTCCGATCGAGCCGCAGATCGCCTGCGCGGGCGGTGATGGCACCAGCAGGGGACTCACCCCGACCGTCACGGCCGTCGCCACGAGCCAGCTGATGCGCACACGCACTCCTCCCTGTCCGCAGTCACGGCGCGGATCAGCGTCGATTGTGGCAGCCCTGGATCGTCGGCGCGGTCGAACACGCGCAACACCGCTCGAGCCGACGGCGGCCGACTTTGCCAGCATCGGACGTTCGCGTATCGGCGCGCGCCATCGCCACAGCGCACGGGCGCCGACCCGGCGGTACCGCCCGACCGGCTCGTCGTAGCGACTGATCGAGGGTGCCGAGCAAATTCGATGTTGCCTCTCCTTCGGAGAAGAACGCCACGTCGAAGGAATTTTGTAGATTTCAAGTATTCGGTCAGCGAACTCGTTGACGATGTCGTACATTTCCGGGGTGCGCACTCGCGGCGCATGGTGTGTGTTCAGATCGCAACCGCGGATCGCAGTTCGAGGGGAGTTGCGATCTGGACGCACACTAAAGGTCGCGCAGAGTGCGGGCGCTCGTGAACACGTGACGCCGCCCCGTGACCGGATCGTCGAACGCCACGCTGTGCGCGAGCAGTTGCAACGGCGTCGAGAAGTCATCCGGCGCCACGTCGACGACCTCCGGGTACAACGGATCACCGGTGATCGGCACGCCCAGTGACGCCATGTGCACCCGCAACTGGTGCGTACGGCCGGTGCGAGGAGACAGCCGGTACCGCGCTCCGTGCTGCTCGGCCCCCTCCCGCTCGACCCGCGTCTCGGCGTTCGGTTCACCCGGCTCCTCCGCCGCCTGCAGGCAGCCGCGCCGCTTGACGATGCGGCTGCGCACCGTGACCGGCAAAGCGATGTCCACGTCCGGGGCGTGCGCCAGATACACCTTGTCGACCTCGCCCCGGGCGAACAGCGTCTGATAGGCACCGCGGACCTCGCGGCGAACGGTGAACACCAGTACACCCGCGGTCAGCCGGTCCAGTCGGTGCGCCGGACTCAGCTCCGGCAGCTGCAACTCCCGGCGCAGCCGTACCAGGGCCGTCTGCGCGACGTGGCCTCCCCGCGGCATCGTCGCCAGGAAATGCGGCTTGTCGGCGACGACGATGTTGTCGTCGCGATACAGAATGGGGATCTCGAACGGAACCGGCACCTCGTCGGGCAGGTCCCGATACAGGTACACGTACGCGCCCGGCGGCAGCACCGTCGACGTCGTCACGACCGCCCCGTCCGCGCACACCACCTCTCCCGCAAGCACTTTCGCCGCCGCATCCTCGCCGAACCGATCGGCCAGCTCGACGAGCACCGCACCACCGCGCAGCCGCACCCGCGCCGGCCCCAGCCCGTCACGCACCGGGAGCGGCGCGGGGCGTCTCACGTGAGCGGGACCGGTTCGAGGATCTCCGCGCGCGCCTCGGGTGCCGCGACCCGCAACGCGTCTGCCGACTCGTCGTCGGGCTGGGTCTGCGAGCGCACCTCGGCATCGACCCGGGCGCGGTAGGTCTCGACTTCGCGATCCACATCCTCCGGGGACCAATTCAGCACGGGCGCAACGATGTCGGCGACCTCGCGAGCGCAGTCCACCCCGCGATGCGGATACTCGATCGAGATCCGCATGCGCCGGGCGAGGATGTCCTCCAGATGCAATGCCCCTTCGGCAGCAGCGGCGTAGGCGGCCTCGACCTTGAGGTACACCGGCGCATCGGTGATCGGCTCGAGCAACTCGGGCCGCTCGTCGGCCATCGACAGCACCTCGTCGATCAGTGAGCCGTACCGGTCGAGCAGATGCCGGACGCGGTACGGATGCAGCCCGTAACGCTTTCCGACACTTTGCGTTTGATTCACCAGCGCGAAGTAACCGTCGGCACCCATCAACGGCACCTTCTCCGTGATGGACTTCGCCACCCGGGTGGGCACGAACTCCGCAGCCGCGTCGATCGCGTCCTCGGCCATCACCCGGTAGGTGGTGTACTTGCCGCCGGCGATCGCCACCAGGCCGGGCGACGGGACCGCGACCGCGTGCTCCCGCGACAGCTTCGAGGTCTCCTCGCTCTCCCCGGCCAGCAGTGGCCGCAATCCGGCGTAGACGCCGTCGATGTCGTCATGGGTCAGCGGCGTGGCCAGCACGGTGTTGACGGTGCCGAGGATGTAGTCGATGTCGGCCTTGGTGGCCGCCGGATGGGCCAGGTCGAGATTCCAGTCGGTGTCGGTGGTGCCGATGATCCAATGGGTGCCCCACGGGATCACGAACAGCACCGACTTCTCGGTGCGCAGGATGATCGCGACCTCACTGACGATGCGGTCACGCGGGACGACGATGTGCACCCCCTTCGAGGCACGCACCCGGAACCGGCCGCGCTGCTTCGACAGTGCCTGGATCTCGTCGGTCCACACCCCGGTGGCGTTGACCACGACGTGCGCGCGGACGTCGGTGACCGAGCCGTCCTCGGAGTCCCGCACCCGCACCCCGGTGACCCGGTCGCCCTCCCGGCGCAACGCGACCACCTGCGTCGACGTCCGCACCACCGCCCCGTAGTGCGCGGCGGTGCGCGCGACCATCATGGTGTGCCGGGCGTCGTCGACGACGGTGTCGTAGTAGCGGATTCCGCCGATCAGCGCGCTGCGCTTGAGTCCCGGCGACAGCCGCAGCGCCCCGGCGCGCGTCAGATGCTTCTGCGCAGGAACGGATTTGGCGCCGCCCAGGCTGTCGTAGAGGAAGATGCCCGCCGCGATGTAGGGCCGCTCCCACCAGCGGTTGGTCAGCGGGAACAGAAATGGCAGCGGCTTGACCAGATGCGGCGCCAGCGTCGTCAGCGACAGCTCGCGCTCGTGCAGCGCCTCGCGCACCAGCCCGAACTCCAGCTGCTCGAGGTAGCGCAGCCCGCCGTGGAACATCTTGCTGCTGCGACTCGAAGTGCCCGACGCGAAATCACGGGCCTCGACGAGCGCCACCTTCAGACCACGGGTCGCCGCGTCGAGCGCAGCGCCGGCGCCCACGACTCCCCCGCCGATCACCACGACGTCGAACTGCTCACTGCCGAGCTGCTGCCACGCCTGGGCACGCTGATCAGGGCCGAGATCGTCCACCTGGGTGCTCACGTGCACCTTCCTTGTTACCGGTCAGTACGGAGTCCAGGGTACGTGGCATCAGTCCAGATCGTCGTGTGCCATCAACCGTCGCGCCGCCTCCACGATCGAACCCGACAGCGAGGGGTAGACCGACAGCGTCTGCGCCAGATCTGTCACCGAGATCCGGTTCTGCACCGCGAGCGCGATCGGCAGGATCAGCTCCGAGGCGATCGGCGCGACGACCACGCCCCCGATCACGACCCCGGTGGCCGGCCGGCAGAAGATCTTGACGAAACCGTGCCGCAGCAGGGACATCTTCGCGCGGGCGTTGGTGCTCAGCGGAAGCGTCAAGGTGCGGGCCGGCACGCTGCCGTCATCGATCGCGGACTGCGGGATGCCGACCGCGGCGATCTCGGGCCGGGTGAACGTCGCCGAGGCGACCGTGCGCAACCGGATCGGGGACACGCCTTCGCCCAGCGCGTGGTACATCGCGATCCGGCCCTGCATCGCCGCGACCGAGGCTAGCGGCAGCAAGCCCGTGCAGTCACCCGCCGCGTAGACACCCGGCGCGGGTGTGCGCGAGACGCGGTCGACGGGGATGTAGCCGCCCGGCTTCAGCTCGACACCGATGCGTTCCAGGCCCAGACCTGCGGTGTTGGGCACCGAACCGACCGTCATCAGCGCATGGCTGCCCTCGACGACGCGTCCGTCGGCGATCGCGACCCGCACCCCTTTGTCTGTGCGGGTCACCGAATCGGCGCGGGCGTTCTTGACCAGCGTCACCCCGCGCTCGTTGAACACCTGCTCGAGCACCGCCGCCGCGTCGGAGTCCTCGTGCGGCAGGATCTGGTCGCGGCTCGCGACGACGGTGACGGTGACGCCGAGCTCGGTGTAGGCGTTGCAGAACTCGGCCCCGGTCACCCCGGAGCCGACGATGATCAGGTGCTCGGGCAGCGCCTCGAGGTCATAGACCTGGCGCCAGGTCAGGATCCGGTCGCCGTCGGGCACCGCGTTGGGCAGCACACGGGGGCTGGCCCCGGTGGCGATCAACACGATGTCGGCCTTGAGCACGCCGACCTTGCCGTCGGGCGTGGTGACCTTGACGCGGTGATGGGCCATGCCGGCGATGTCGTCGACCAGCTCACCGCGGCCACCGATGATCGTCACACCCTGGTTGAGCAGCTGGCTCCCGATGTCGGCCGACTGTGAGGCGGCCAGCGTCTTGACCCGGTTGTTGATGCCGTGCAGCGAGATCGTCGCGTCCTCGATGCTGATGTCGAAGCCCAGCCCCTGCGCGCGGCGCAGCTCGGTGCGCACGCCCGTCGAGGCGATCAGCGTCTTGGACGGCACGCAGTCATAGAGCACGCACCCGCCGCCGATGCCGTCGGAGTCGACCACCGTCACCTGTGCGACATCGCGCCCCCGGCTCGCCGCGACCAGTGCCGCCTCGTAGCCCGCCGGTCCTCCGCCGATGATCACGATCCGCGTTACCACGCCACCAACCTATTGCACACAGATACGTTTAAGCTTCTCGCGTGCCGCTCTACGCCGCCTATGGGTCGAACATGCATCCCGAGCAGATGCTGCAGCGGGCTCCTCATTCGCCGATGGCGGGGACCGGCTGGCTGCACGGGTGGCGACTCACCTTCGGCGGGGAGGACATCGGCTGGGAGGGCGCCCTGGCGACGATCGTCGAGGACCCCGACTCGAAGGTGTTCGTCGTGCTCTACGACGTGACCAAGGAGGACGAGGAGAACCTCGACCGCTGGGAGGGTTCCGAGCTGGGCATCCACAAGAAGATCCGTTGCCGGGTGGAGCGCACGTCGTCGGACACCTCCAACGACCCGGCGCTGGCGTGGCTGTATGTGGTGGACGCCTGGGAGGGCGGCATCCCGTCGGCACGCTATCTCGGGGTGATGGCCGAGGCCGCCGAAATCGCCGGCGCGCCAGCAGAATACGTCTACGATCTGCGGACCCGCCCGTCGAGCAACATCGGCCCCGGCCCGGGCGGGTAGGGCCTTTTCGGTTCGGCGAGCGCGCGCGTCTGCACATCGACACGCCGCGTTGGGTGGCACTCTGCGCGCGCTCACGCCGCCCGAGCACGCGTCAACTGCCGGTCGATGCGCGCCACCATCTCCCACGCCCGGTAGCGGACGTCGTCGAACACGATCGGCACCACGGTCCAATCGACGTCCGCCAGTGCATTGAAGCGCCTCCTGTCCTCGATCATCGCCTCCGGTCCCGAGTGCCACGCAATACCGTCGTACTCCGCAGCCACGTGTCGGTCGGGCCAGGCGAAATCCAGCCGACGCAGATCTCCGTTGCCGTCGAGGATCTCGTACTGCAGCTCCGGCCCGGGTAAGCCACCGTCGAGCATCGCCAGCCGGGCCTCACTCTCCATCGGCGACTCGGCCCGCGGGTCAGCGATGGCCAGCAGATCGCGTACCGCCACGATGCCGCGGCGGCCCTTCTGCTCGATCGCCGCACGCCAGAGATCGGCGCGAGTGCACGTGCCGCTGCGCAGCGCGGCGTCGAGCGTGGCCAGCGCCCGCGGGCGTCGCAGACTGCGCGCGACCTCGATGGCCGTCCACGCCGGCGACGTCACACGCCGATCGTCGACCCGCACCAACGGGGCGCCGTCGCGCCGATGCACGACCAACCCGTCGGTGTCTCGCAACCCGCAGGGCGGTGAGTCGAGCACATGGAGGTCGGTCGGCTGTTCGGTGTCGAAGCCGAACATCGCTGCCGCGGTGGCGAGGCAGACGGCCACGGGCCGGCCGCAGATCAGGTCGAGGCCGCGCAGTCGGAGCTCGTCGGTCGGCTCGCCGAGACAGTAGATGCCCTGCCAAAGACGCTCGAGGACACCGGTGTTGACGGCCTTCTTGAAGCGGCGGCGGGTGAGGTAGCGCAGGATCTGTGCGCTGGTGGCGACGCCGCCCTGGGCTTCGAACAGTGCGATGAGGTGTTCGTCCATGCAGCCATGCTGGGTGCGGCCTCAGCGCCGGTCCAGGGGTTGGCTGCCGTCTGGGGATGGATGGGCAGTTATGCACAGCTCGCGGGGCGCGAGCGCGCGCTGAATGCCAATAACGGCGGCGTGTCGACGTACAAACGCGCGCGCTCGCCGAAACGGACCTAGGAGTGGGCGACGATGTTGGTGAGCAGTCGCACCCCGACACCGAGCGCACGCTCGTCGAGGTCGAACGTCGGCTGGTGCAGATCCAGCTGTGGGCCCTGACCGCTCCACACGCCGAGCCGCGCCATCGCGCCCGGCACCTCCTCCAGATACCAGGAGAAGTCCTCTCCGCCACCGGATTGCCGGGTATCGGCCAGCACATCGGGGCCGATCGCCTCGATCGCGTGGGCGAGGATGCGCGTGGAGACCTCTTCGTTGACCACGGGCGGCACGCCGCGGCGGTAGTTCACCACATGCTCGATGCCCAACGGCGCCAGCAGAGCCGAAATGGTCTCGGTGACAATGACTTCCATGCCCACCCAGGTCTCGCGGCTGGCGGTGCGGATGGTGCCGGCCAGCGTGCCGGTCTGCGGAATCGCATTGGCGGCGACACCTGCATTGACCGCCCCCCACACCATCACCGTGCTGTTGCGCGGGTCGATGCGCCGCGACAGCACCCCGGGCAGACCGGTGATCAGCGTGCCGATGCCGTAGACCAGATCGCCCGTCAGATGCGGGCGCGACGTGTGCCCACCGGGCGAGTGCAGCACCACCTCGAGCTGATCGGCAGCTGAGGTGATGGGGCCTGGCTTCACCGCGACCTTGCCGACCTCCAAGTGCGGATCACAGTGCAGCGCATAGATTCTCGACACACCGGTCAGTGCGCCCGCGGCGATGGCGTCGATCGCGCCGCCGGGCATCAGCTCCTCGGCTGCCTGGAAGATCAACCGCACACCGACAGGCAGCTCCGGCGCCGAAGCCATGGCGAGCGCCGCACCCAGAAGCACCACCGTGTGCGCATCGTGACCGCACGCATGCGTGACACCGGGCACCGTCGACGCGTACGGCGCATCGGTGCGCTCGGTCATCGGTAGCGCATCCATATCGGCGCGCAATGCCACGCGCGGCCCGTCGTCAGGACCGAAGTCACACGTCAACCCCGTGCCGCCGGGCAGCACCTTGGGATTGAGCCCGGCATCGGCCAGGATCGACGCGACGAACTGCGTGGTCGCGAACTCCTGGCGACCCAACTCCGGATGCATGTGCAGATGCCGCCGCCAGGCGACGAGATCGTCGTAACGGGCCGACAGGAAACGCGCCGCCGCGTGCGCCAACACGCTCATGCGGCGCGCCTGCGCTGCAGATCGATGACGCGGTCACGCTCGTCGTCGTCACTGGCGAGCGCGACGACCGTGCGCGCCAACATGATCGCACCCTCGACGACGGCGGTGTCCGCGCTCTCACCCACCGCCGCGGCAGCGAATTCGGGCTGGTGGATCGACGCGCCACCGGCGTCGATCCCGACGATCGGGTGGATTCCGGGCATCACCTGCGTGACGTTGCCCATGTCCGTACTACCCAACGGCACTGACGCCTCGACCTCCTCGGGAACCGGGGTGCGACCCAACCGCAGCATCTCGGCACGGATCACCGACGACAGCCAGCGATCCGGTATCAGCTCCGCGTAGCCGGGTGCCGGCTCGTGTACCTCATGCTCGCATCCGGTGGCCAGCGCACCGGCAGCGAAACAACCCGCCATACGAGTTTCCAACGCGCGCAACGACTCCGAGTTCGTCGCGCGCATCGTGTAGGCCATCTCGGCGTGGGCCGGAATGACGTTTGCCGCCTGACCGCCGTCGGTGACGATGCCGTGACACATCTGCCCCGGCGCCAGCTGCTGACGCAACAATCCGATCGCGACCTGCGCGACCGTCACCGCGTCGGCGGCGTTGACGCCGAGATGGGGCGCGACGGCAGCGTGGGACTCCCGGCCGGTGTAGCGCACGACGACCTCCGACAGCGCCAACGAGCGCGCGGCGGCGATGTCGAGCGGGCCGGGATGCAGCATGACCGTGGCCGCGATGTCGTCGAACGCGCCCGCGTCCAGCATCAGCGCTTTACCTCCGCCGGATTCCTCGGCGGGAGTGCCCAGCAGCACCACGGTCACGCCGAGATCGTCGGCCACCTCGGCCAGCGCCAGCGCCGTACCGACCGCCGACGCAGCGATGATGTTGTGCCCGCAGGCGTGCCCGATGCCGGGTAGCGCGTCGTATTCGGCACAGATCCCGACCACGAGGTCTCCGCTGCCGTAGACCGCCCGGAACGCGGTGTCGAGGCCGGCCACCCCCGGCGTCAGCTCGAACCCGCGCTCGACGACCAGGGCCTGGGCCTTGGCGCAGCTGCGGTGCTCGGCAAACGCCAGTTCCGGTTCGGCGTGGATCTGATGTGAGAGCTCCACCAGGTCGCGCCGGCGGCTGGTGATCACGTCGGCGACAGACGTGGCGGCGGCGGTGGGCATGCGGGCAAGTATCTCACTGCCGCCGCACCGGCACTAAGCTGCCGGTCGTGGAAGACGCCGGGGCAGTCGCACAGGACGCTGCCCGGTCCCTCGCGCAGCGCACCGGAATCGAACGCCACGACGTGGCCGTCGTGCTCGGCTCGGGATGGGCGCCGGCCGCCGAGCAACTCGGCGAACCCACCGCCGTCGTTCCGATGGCCGATCTCCCCGGGTTCAGCCCGCCCACCGCGCAGGGCCACGCAGGGCAGGCGATCTCGCTCCGGATCGGCACGCAGCGAGTCCTGGTGCTGCTCGGCCGCATCCACGCCTACGAGGGCCACGATCTGAGGCACGTCGTCCACCCGGTGCGCACCGCGTGCGCCGCGGGCGCCGGCACGGTGATCCTGACCAACGCTGCCGGCGGGCTGCGTCCCGAGTTCAGCGTGGGTCAGCCGGTGCTGATCAGCGACCACCTCAACCTGACCGCACGATCGCCGCTGGTGGGGGCGCAGTTCGTCGACCTCGTCGACGCGTACTCACCGCGCCTGCGGGCGCTGGCGCGCGAGATCGACGCATCTCTCGCCGAGGGCGTCTACGCCGGCCTGCCGGGGCCGCACTACGAGACGCCCGCCGAGATCCGGATGCTGCGCACGCTGGGCGCCGACCTGGTCGGGATGTCGACCGTGCACGAGACCATCGCCGCTCGGGCTGCCGGCGCCGCGGTGCTGGGAGTGTCGTTGGTGACGAACCTCGCCGCCGGGATGACGGGGCAGCCGCTGAGTCACGACGAGGTGCTCGAGGCCGGCCGTCAGTCGGCCACGCGGATGGGTTCCCTGCTCTCGGCGGTGATCGCCCGACTCTGATCCCGGCCGAGGCGCCGGCTCGCCCACACCACACCGCGAGCCATCAGCGGGGCCGCGAACAGCATCAGCAGGATCCGCACCACCTGCGCCGCGATCACGAACGTCACGTTCGACCCGGTCTCGACGGCCGTCGCCAGCACCGCGTACACCCCGCCAGGGCTCGTCGCGAGATAGCCCTCCAGCGGCGTGAGCCCGGTGAGATGGGACAGCAGCACGCCGAAACCGGCCGTGGTCACACCGATCGCGACGATCAACGCGATGGCCGCCGGAAGCAGTCGCCCGACCGCGCGCAGGGACGACCGAGTGAACGCCAGGCCGGCCTGCCAGCCGATCAGCATGTACCCGGCCTGGACCAGCAACGTCGGCACCGACAGGCCGAACGAGAATCCGCTGACCTCCAGCGCGACCGTCAGCGCCAGCGGGCCGAGCAGGCCGGCGCCGGGCAGCCGGATGAGTCGCCCCGCGGTCGCCCCGGCGACCACCAGCACGACGAGTATCGCGAGACTCAGGTACCAGGGGGCCTGACCCGCGGCGGCCCCGGCGTCCGCGTCGGCGCGGGACTTGTCGGCGTGATAGACCAGCGTGACCACGACGGGCATCGACGCGGTGACCAGCCCGACGCGCAGGTATTGCACGACGGCGACCACGCGGTCGTCACCGCCGAGTTCACGGGCGATCGCAACGAGGCCGGATGCGCCGCCGGCGACGAGCGCCAGCGAGCCGGTCAGCGGGGACACATCCCGGCGCAGTCCGAGCAGCGCCCCGGCGATGACGCTGAGCAGCAGCGTGCCCACCGCGACACCGACGACGACGGGCCAGTGCGCACCGAGGCTGCCGAGGGAGTCTTGCTGCACCATCGTGCCGATGTAGACGCCGAGCACCCCTTGGGCCGCGACGCCGAGCTTTCGCGGCACCCCGGCGGGGCCGGCTGACGCGAGCGCGAGCACGATGCCGACGACCAGCGCGGCGAACAGCGCCGCCGACGGCACACCGACCAGGGTCAGCGGAACGGTGACCGCCACCGTCGCGGCCAACAGCACCGCCCACCTGAGTATCTGTTTCCACCACGCCATCGTGATGACAAGTATGCGCTTACTAATTCTTGATCGCAACGCAGCTACTTCCGAATGATTTCGAGGTTTTGCCAAGGTATAACTTGGTAATGGGTATCGAGGCGTCGGCAGCCACCGAGCTGCGGGAATCGATGATGGCGGTGACACGACAGCTGCGCCGGCACCGGCCGGACAACGGCCTGACGTTGAGCCAGATGCAGCTGCTCGGTGAGATCAGCCGCGCCGGAGTGACGGCGCCCGCGGAACTGGGTGTGCGGCTGGGCGTGCGGGTGCAGTCACTCACCGACTCGCTGAACGAACTCGAAGCACGCGGCCTGATCGGGCGCCGGCCCGACGCCGCCGACCGGCGCCGCCAGCTCGTCGAGATCACTCCCGAAGGGACCGTGATACTGGACGCCGATCGCGCCGAGCGCGACGCGTGGTTGCACACGACGATGCGTGAACGGCTCTCCACCCTCGAGTTCGACCTGCTCATGCTCGTCGCGCCGATCCTGCGCAAACTCGCCGACCCGGAGGCGGGCACACTGACGTAAGTGACGTCCGATCTGAACGCCGCCGTACGGGAGTGGCTGGCCCACGATCCCGACCCTCACGCCGCCGCGGAGCTGGCCGCCTGCGGTGCCGACGAACTGGCCGACCGTTTCGCGGGATCACTGACGTTCGGCACCGCGGGGCTGCGCGGACCGATGCGCGCCGGGCCCAACGGGATGAACCTGGCAGTGGTGCTGCGCGCGACGTGGGCCCTGGGCACCGTCCTGACGCGCCACGGACGGGGCGGCGAGCAGGTGATCGTCGGCTACGACGCCCGGCACCACTCCGCGGGCTTCGCGCGCGGCGCTGCGGAAGTGCTTGCCGCACAGGGTTTCTCTGTGACGCTGATGTTCTCTGCGGTGCCGACACCCGTGGTGGCGTTCACGGTCCGGCACACCGGAGCGGCGGCCGGGGTGCAGATCACGGCATCCCACAATCCCGCATCCGACAACGGCTACAAGGTCTACTTCGCCGGCGGACTCCAGATCGTCTCCCCCGTCGACGCCGAGATCGAGGCGGCCATCGCGCTCGCGCCACCGGCCGACGAGATCCCCCGCCGCCCGGTCTCTCCGTCGGGAGCCGAAGTCCTGACGCGGTATCTGGAACGCGCGTCCAGCGTCCGGCGCGGCGGCGGGTCCGTTCGCGTCGCGCTCACCCCGATGCACGGAGTCGGCGGCGACTTCGCACTCGACGCCCTGGCACTGGCCGGCGTCGCCGACGTGCACGTCGTCGAGTCCCAGTTCGCGCCCGACCCGGACTTCCCTACGGTCGCCTTCCCCAACCCCGAGGAGCCCGGGGCCACCGACGCACTGCTGGCGTTGGCCGCCGACGTGGAGGCGGACATCGCCGTGGCGCTGGACCCCGACGCCGATCGGTGCGCGATCGGCGTGCCCACGCAGGACGGGTGGCGCATGCTCTCCGGCGACGAAACCGGTTGGCTGCTGGGCGATTACCTGCTCTCATTCAGCGACGCCCCGCGTGCGGTCGTGGCCAGCACGGTGGTGTCGTCCCGGATGCTGGCACGCATCGCCGCCGGATACGGCGCGCACCACGTCGAGACGCTGACCGGCTTCAAGTGGCTGGCCCGCGCCGACGAGGGGCTCGATGAGACGCTGCTGTACGCCTACGAGGAGGCGATCGGACACTGCGTCGATCCGACGGCGGTCCGCGACAAGGACGGCATCAGCGCCGCGGTGCTGGCCTGCGACCTGGTGGCCTCGCTACGCGCGCGCGGGACGTCGGTGACCGGCGCCCTCGACGAGCTGGCGCGCCGCCACGGCGTGCACCTGACCACGGCGATCACGCGCCGCGTCGAATCAGCTTCTGCCGCAACCGAACTGATGGATGACCTTCGCTCTCACCCGCCGCGACAGTTGGCCTCCTACCCCGTCGACACCATCGATCTGTCGCCGCGCACCGACGCCCTGGTGTGCACGGGCGGCCACGCGTCGACGTCGGTCCGCGTCGTCGTGCGCCCCTCGGGCACCGAACCGAAACTCAAGTGCTACCTCGAAGTTCGGTGCGACGGCGAGGTGGCGGCGGCCCGGCCGCGCGCCGCGCAGGTGCTCACCACCCTGGCCGAGCAGGTCCGCGACCTGACTCAGCGCGGACCGAACTGACGATCACCGGCATCGCCCAGGCCCGGCACGATGTAGGCGACGTCGTTGAGGCCCGCGTCGATGCTGGCGGTGAACAACTTCACCTGCGGAGCCGCTTTCTCCAGTGCTGCAACACCTTCCGGTGCACACACCACACACAGCGCTGTCACGTCGACGGCATCCCTGGCGAACAGCAGCTCGAGTGTGTGCACCATCGAGCCGCCGGTCGCGAGCATCGGATCGAGCACGATGACCGGGCGCGAGCTCAGATCGGCGGGCAGCGACTCCAGATACGGCGTGGGCTGGTGGGTCTCCTCATCGCGGGCCACCCCGACGAAGCCGACCTGAGCCTCCGGGATCAGGGCATGCGCCTGGTCGACCATGCCCAGGCCGGCGCGCAGCACCGGAACCAGCAGCGGGGGATTCGCCAGCCGCGCACCCGCCGTCTCGGCCATCGGGGTGCGCACCGGGATGGTCTCGATGGGCGATTCGCGGGTCGCCTCGTAGACGAGCATCAACGTCAGGTCCCGCAGCGCGGCGCGGAACGCCGCGTTGTCGGTGCGCTCGTCGCGCAGGGTGGTCAGCCGCGCCGCGGCCAGCGGGTGGTCGACAACGCGCACATCCATGGGATTGGACCTTAATGGGAACCGGATGACGTTTCCCGGCGTCTAACTGTCTGTGTTCGCCCGTATGCCCGTCGATGCCCTGTCCGTCGACACCGACGCCGTCCTCGCCTACGGCCGCACAGCCGATGCCCACGCCGCCGCGCTGCACACCGCCGCCGCGCAGCTCACCGGTGCGGCGGGCGGCACCGCCTACGGCCCGGTCGGGGCGCGGTTCCTCGCCGCACTGACCCGCGCCACCGGGGACGACGCCACCGCACTCACCGCACTCGGCGCGTCACTTGCGGGCGCCCGCACCGTCGCCGACACCTCGGCGCTCGCCTACCGCGCCGCCGACGCCGACGCCGCGACCCGGATCGCCCTCTGGTGACCAGCGCCCTGGTCAGCGCGCTCGCGGCCCCGCTGCGCCGAGTGCAGGCGCTGGTGGGTCCGGGCTGGTCGGGCGATCCGACCGGCGATCCCGCCGCGGTGCTGACCGGGGTCCGCGACACGTTGACCGACGTGGCCGACGCCGCGTCGCAGGCGTGGCGCGAGGCTGATGCGGACTGGTCGGGGTCGGGCGCGGATGCGGCGGCGGAGTTCGCAGCGACGACGACAGCGGCGATCGACGGTGCCGCAGAGCGGGCGGGGCGGTTGGGCTCTGTCGCGCACGCCGCGGCCGGCGCCGTGGCGGCGGCTCACCGGCGACTGCAGGACATCGTCGAGGAGTTCGAGGCGAAGGCGGCTGCACTCGAGCCTCGACTCTCCGAACCCGGAGTGGCCAAGCAGCTGCTCACCGAGGCACGCGACGCGCTGGGCCGCGCGATCGACGTGGTCGAGGAACTGCTCGCCGAACTCGACCGGCATGCAGCGGCTGTCGAGAGCAGGCCTGCATCCGCCGCCCCCACGCCGCCGACCGGCTGGTCGGGCGCCGGTCCCGCTGGACTGGGCGGCGCGCTACCGGACGGGGGTGTTTCGGGGATGGGCGGCCCCAGCGCGCAACCGGCCGCTTTCACCTCCGCCATGGCGCCCGAGGCGCCGATCGACACCCCCGACGCCGCGACGTTCGGGGAGGGCGTGGCGGTACGCCTGCCCGACGGCACGGTGGTGATGGCGCCCAACGCCGTCGCCGCCAGCGCGGTCCGCCACGCGCTGACCCAACTCGGCGTCCCGTACCAGTGGGGTGGCACCACGCCGGGCCGAGGCCTCGACTGCAGCGGCCTGACCCAATGGGCCTATCACCAAGCCGGGCTGGAGCTTCCGCGCCTGGCTCAGGAGCAGGACGTCGGCCGGGCGGTGGCGCCGGGCGCCCTGCTGCCCGGAGACCTGGCGGTGTGGGACGGCCACGTCGCGATGATCGTCGGGGACGGGACCATGATCGAGGCCGGCGATCCCGTGAAACTGTCCCCGATCAGGACGACGAACGCCGGCCAGGGTTTTCAGGGCTTCTGGCGACCGACCGCGTAGGCGGGCCTACTGCACGGCGCCCACGTACTGGCGAGCCAACTCGTCGACCCAGCCCTCCGCGACGATCGGATCGGCGGGCGGGGCCGCCACCACGACGAGTTCGTCGACGCCGATATCGGCCAACGCGGCCAGATCCGCCGGCCCCGACTCCCGCAGCGAGACGGACAGCTTCACGTCACCGAAGTCGCGGCCGAGCCGGCGGCACATCCGGCGCAGCACCGAGACCCGCTCAGCGACCTCCTCCACGTCGGCCAGACCGAACCCGTACCAGCCGTCTCCCCACGCGGCGACACGGTGCAGAGCGGTGTCGGAGTTCCCGCCGAAGATCACCGGGATCATGCGCCGCTCCGGCTTCGGATTGACGCGCACACCGTCGAACGAGACGAACTCACCGGTGAAGGTGGCCACGTCGTCACGCCACAGCGTGCGCATCGCGGCCACGTACTCCTCGGTGCGCCGACCGCGGCGCTCGAACGGCACCCCCAGCGCGTCGAACTCGTCGCGTGACCACCCGACCCCGACCCCCAGAGACAACCGTCGACCACCACACAGACGATCCAGCGACGCCGCACTCTTCGCCGTGACGACGGGGTTGTGTTCCGGCAGCAGCAACACCCCGGTCGCCAACCCGATCCGGTTGGTGGCGGCCGCGGCGAAGCTCAGCGCGATCAACGGATCGAGCCAATCGGCGTCCGCGGGAACCGCGATCCTGCCATCGGGACTGTAGGGATACCGCGACGACGGCTCGTCGACCATGACGACGTGCTCGCCGATCCACAGGGTGGCGAAGCCGGACCGTTCGGCGGCGGCGGCCACGGCGTCGATCACAGGCCGGGACGCTCCCGCGCCGATGCCCAGACCATGCAACCCGAGGCTGACCACCTGGCCATCGTGGCAGCGCCGCCCACTGCACTGAGCGACGATCGCGTTGCGATCCGCTAACGACCCGCAGCGGACGGCCGTCCCGATGGACCACAGGTACCGCTGACGGGCGTGTCGTTAGGCTGTGCCGCATGGCTGCAGACATCGTGCCGATCGGGCTGAGCTTGACCAAGGGCGACGTGTACACGCTATGGGCACCGCGGTGGCGCGCCGACGGGGACGAGTGGGAGGCGTTCCTCGGCAAGGACGAGGACCTCTACGTGCTCGATTCCGTGGCCGACCTGGCCGCGTTCGTGCGGACCAACACCGACAACGACCTGAACGATCACCCGGCGTGGGAGAAGCTGACCACGGCGAACGCGCACCGATTGGTGCCCGACGAGGAGCACTCCTACGACCTCGCCGGGTTCGAGGAGATCCTGTCCAACAAGCCGACCGAGGACAGCGTGCGCACCCTGCACCGCGCGCTGTCGGTGGTGTCGTCCATCGGGTCGGTGTGCGAACTCCCCGCGGTGACGAAGTTCTTCAACGGCAACCCGATCCTGGGCACCGTCGGCGGAGGCGTCGAGGCGTACGCGGGCCGGGCCGGACGCAAGCGCTGGGCCGAGATCGAGAAGATCATCAACCGCGGGTGGGATGCGGTCATCGAGTCGATCGACGAGATCATCACCAAGCCCGACGTCGACAGCGCCGCGGTCGAGAAGGCCCAGGCAGAGCTCGATGCGCCCGCCCCCGAGCCGGAGGAGGACGAGGTCGTCATCGACGACATCGTCGACACCCCGGAAGAAGCCGACGACCTGGCGGCGGCAGCCGAAGACAAGGTGCTGGGCAGCGACGAGGATTTCTGGGCGCGCGTCGGCATCGACCCCGTCCGGATCATGACCAGCAGCGGCACCTTCTTCACCCTGCGCTGCTACTTCGACGATCGTCCGATCTTCCTGGGTCGCAACGGCCGCATCAGCGTGTTCGGCTCGGAACGGGCACTGGCGCGTTATCTGGCCGACGAACACGATCACGACCTGTCGGATCTGGCGACCTACGACGACATCCGCACCGCTGCCACCGACGGGTCGCTGCGGGTGGACGTCACCGACGACAACATCTACGTGCTGTCGGGGATCGTCGACGACCTCGCCGAGGGCCCCGACGCGCTCGATCACGACCAGCTCGAACTCGCGGTCGAGCTGCTGCGCGACATCGCCGACTACGCCGACGACACCAGCGTTGCGGCCAAACTCGAGAAGAACACCGCGCTGGGCCGGCTGATCGCCTACTCGCTGGAGCCCGGTTCGGTGTCACGCCCGAGCGCGCCGTACGCCGAGGCCGTCACGCAGTGGGAGTCGTTGGAGCGCTTCGTGGAGTCACGCCTGCGTTCGGAGTGATGACCGGTTCTCTGGCGAGCGAGCGTGTTTGTACGCGCCCGCGCGGCGTGTGGCGTGCCTGTGCGCTCGCTCGGGCGTGACGAGCGCGCGCGAATGCTCGCCCTGCGCGGCGTGCCGCTGTGCAGACGCTCCCCCGCAAGCGGGAGGTGCCCCCAGCGCTCGCGGGACGGGGGTCAGCCGATCAGGACGGCGTAGCGGGGTTTGATCACCTCGTCGATGATCGCGAGCCGCTCGTCGAAGGCGATGAACGCCGACTTCATCGCGTTGATCGTGAACCGCTCGAGATCGCTCCACCCGTAGCCGAACGCCTCGACCAGCCGGAACATCTCCTGGCTCATGAAGGTGTCGCTCATCAGCCGGTTGTCGGTGTTCACCGTCACCCGGAACCGCAGCCGAGCCAGCCGGTCGAACGGATGCTCGGCGATGCTGCCCACGGCGCCGGTCTGCACATTGGAGCTCGGGCACATCTCGAAGGGCACGCGCTTGTCGCGCAGCAGGCTCGCCAGCCGACCGAGCCGCGCCGTGCCGTCCGGATCTACGGTGATGTCGTCGACGATGCGCACCCCGTGGCCCAGCCGATCAGCCCCGCAGAACGCGATGGCTTCGTGGATCGAGGGCAGCCCGAACGCCTCGCCGGCGTGAATCGTGAAGCGCGCGTTGTTGCTTCGCATGTACTCGAACGCATCGAGGTGACGGGTGGGCGGGTAACCGGCCTCCGCGCCGGCGATGTCGAACCCGACGACCCCGCGGTCGCGGAACCGGATCGCCAGCGCCGCGATCTCGCGCGAGCGCGCGGCGTGCCGCATCGCGGTCACCAGAGTCCGCACCACGATGGGGCGCCCCGCAGCCGCGGCCGCCTTCTCTCCGTCGGCGAAGCCCGCCAACACCGCCTCGGTGACCGCATCGAGCGACAGCCCGCCATCGATGTGCAACTCGGGGGCGAACCGGATCTCGGCGTAGACGACGTTGTCGTGAGCGAGGTCCTCCACGCACTCGAACGCGACCCGATGCAACGCCTCGGGAGTCTGCATGACGCCGACCGTGTGGGCGAACGGTTCGAGATACCGAACCAGGGAGCCGCTGTGCGCGGCCGTGCGGAAGAACGTCGCCAGCGACTCGGCATCGTGTGCGGGCAGCTGGTCGTATCCCGTCTCCTCCGCCAGTTCGAGGACCGTCTGCGGCCGCAGCCCGCCGTCGAGATGATCGTGCAGCAGCGCCTTGGGCGCCTGTCGGATGTTCTCCAGCGTCAACGGTGTCGTCATCTGGCTCTCCTCACGTGATCCGGTCGATGATCAGCGGACGCACGGGTGGCGCCTCGCCGCCCACCCGCCAGGCCCCGTCGAGTTCGGACAGCGCCGGCCCGAAGCGCTCGGGGGTGTCGCTGTAGAGCGTGAACACCGTCTCCCCCGCGGCGACGGGTTCACCGGGCCGACGGTGGATGCGCATCCCGGCGCCGAACTGCACGCGCTCACCCGGTGCGGAGCGGCCCGCTCCGAGCCGCCACACCGCGAGTCCCACGGCCATCGCATCGATGTCCCCCATCGTGCCACCGTGGGGGGCCACCACGGTCTCGCTGTGGGCACCGACGGGCAACGGCGCCGCGAGGTCACCGCCCTGAGCGGCGATCAACGCGCGGAAGGAGTCCATCGCCGACCCGTCACGCAGCGTCTGGGCCGGATCGACGGCGTCGAGTCCTGCCGCGTCGCACATCTCCTGCGCCAGCGCAACGGTCAGCTCGACCACGTCCTCCGGTCCACCGCCGGCGAGTACCTCGAGTGATTCGGCCACCTCGACCGCGTTACCGACCGTGCGCCCCAGCGGCACCTCCATGTCGGTCAGCAGCGCGCGAGTGGCGACCCCGTGCTCGCGCCCCAGCGCCACCATCGTGGCCGCGAGCTCACGCGACTCCGCTTCGGTGGCCAGAAACGCCCCGGAGCCGACCTTGGTGTCGAGCACCAGCGCGGCAGCCCCTTCGGCGATCTTCTTGCTCATCACCGAACTCGCGATCAGCGGAAGCGATTCCGTGGTGCCGGTGACGTCGCGCAGCGCGTAGATCTTGCGATCGGCGGGCGCCAGCTCCCCGGCGGCGAAGATCGCCGCACCGAGATCCCGAAGCTGTTGATGGATCTGCGATTTGGTGATCTCGGCGGTGAACCCGGCGATCGACTCCAGCTTGTCCAGGGTGCCGCCGGTGTGTCCCAGGCCCCGCCCGGCCGCCTGCGGGACAGCGCCCCCGCACGCCATGATCATCGGAACCAAGGGAATCGTGATCTTGTCGCCGACCCCACCGGTCGAATGCTTGTCGACGGTCGGGCGGCCCACGTCGGAGAAGTCGAACCGCTCCCCCGAGGCCACCATCGCCGCGGTCCAGCGCGCGATCTCGTGCCCGGACATGCCCCGCAGGAAGATCGCCATCAGCAGCGCGGCCATCTGCCCGTCGGTGACGCGATCGTGGGTGTAGGCGTCGATCACCCAGTCGATCGCGGCGTCGGAGAGCGCATCGCCGTCCCGCTTGGTCCGGATGACGGTGGGGGCATCGAAACGCGGTCCGAAAGTGTTCTGGGTCACGCCGATTCCCCTCCGGGCGCACGGGCCAGGTCGTCCGGTCCGAACGCGTCGGGCAGCAGCTCGCTCAGCGGGCGTGGCCCCGCCGGGTGGTCGACGAGCATGTCGGGGCCGCCGTGTTCGAGCAGCACCTGGCGGCAGCGTCCGCACGGCATCAGGGTCGCGCCGTCGGGGCCGACGCAGGCCAGTGCGAGCAGGCGCCCGCCACCGCTGGAGACCAGGGCGCAGACCACTGCGCACTCGGCGCAGAGACCCAGGCCATATGAGACATTTTCCACATTGCAGCCGGTAACTATTCGGTAATCGTCGGCCAGCGCAGCCGCCCCCACCGGAAACCGCGAATAGGGTGCGTACGCATGACCTGACACGTCAATAGCCTTGCGGCGCAACAACTCCCAGTCGATGTCGGCGCTCACGTCAGGCCTTTCCAGCAGATTCTGAATCCATTCCGAACCCCCCGCCTCGTGACCAGCAGTATCAGATAGGTGACCCTAATAAACGCCCTTTTCCGAGGGCATACGGCCACAGGCTAGTTCGTTCGGCAGTACAAAGGAGATTAGAGTCGCTGCGAGGTTCGGAGAACCGACCGACGGGCACATCTCCGAGCATCCACCGATGGCGTTGGAGGGGTCAGATGAGTACGGCAACATCATCGGACGACATTGCGGCACCACGCTCGCAGCCGTCGCGCCGACGAACCCTGTATCGCGGCGATCCCGCGATGTGGTCGTGGGTTCTGCACCGGATCTCCGGTGCCTCGATCTTCTTCTTCCTGTTCGTCCACGTGACGGACACCGCGCTCGTGCGGGTCAGCCCGCAGGCCTACAACGAGATCATCGAGACCTACAAGACACCCATCATCGGACTGATGGAGCTCGGCCTCGTCGCCGCCGTGCTGTACCACGCGCTCAACGGTATCCGCGTCATCCTGATCGACTTCTGGTCCGAGGGCCCGCGCCACCAACGCAAGATGCTGTGGGTCGTCGCCGGCGTGTTCATCGCGGTGCTGATCGCGTCGATCGGTGTCATCGGCATGCACATGGCGGAGAGGTTCCTCTAAATGCCCGAGAACCCGTACGACCACATCAGCGACCGCGGCGGCAGCGCGCCGGTCATGCAGCGCAGCCACGACCGGCCGGCCAGCCTCGACAACCCCCGGGCGCCGCGGCGCGCGGGCGGCATGCCCAACTTCGAGAAGTACGCCTGGCTGTTCATGCGCTTCTCGGGCCTGGTGCTCGTCTTCCTGGCGCTCGGCCACCTGTTCATCATGTTGATGTGGGACGGCGGCGTGTACCGCATCGACTTCAACTTCGTCGCGCAGCGCTGGTCCTCGCCGTTCTGGCAGACCTGGGACCTCCTGCTGCTCTGGCTCGCTCAGCTGCACGGCGGCAACGGCATGCGCACGATCATCGCCGACTACAGCCGCAAGGATTCGACCAAGTTCTGGTTGAACTCCCTGCTGGCCTTGTCGATGGTGTTCGTGCTGGTGCTGGGCACCTACGTGCTGCTGACGTTCGACGCGTCCATCTCTTGATCGGGAGCTCACGATGATTCAAGAACACCGCTACGACGTCGTCATCGTCGGTGCCGGCGGCGCCGGCATGCGGGCCGCCGTCGAGGCCGGCCCGCGCGTGCGCACCGCCGTGCTGACCAAGCTGTACCCGACGCGCTCGCACACCGGCGCGGCCCAGGGCGGCATGTGCGCCGCTCTGGCCAACGTCGAAGAGGACAACTGGGAGTGGCACACCTTCGACACCGTCAAGGGCGGCGACTACCTCGCCGACCAGGACGCCGTCGAGATCATGGCCAAAGAGGCCATCGACGCGGTGCTCGACCTCGAGAAGATGGGGATGCCGTTCAACCGCACCCCCGAGGGCCGCATCGACCAGCGCCGTTTCGGTGGACACACCCGCGACCACGGCAAAGCCCCCGTGCGGCGGGCCTGCTACGCCGCCGACCGCACCGGCCACATGATCCTGCAGACGCTGTATCAAAACTGCGTCAAACACGACGTGGAGTTCTTCAACGAGTTCTACGCCCTCGACATCGCGATGACCGAGACCCCGTCGGGCCCGGTCGCCACCGGCGTCATCGCCTACGAACTCGCCACCGGCGACATCCACGTCTTCCACGCCAAGGCGATCGTGTTCGCCACCGGCGGGTCGGGCCGAATGTACAAGACCACCTCCAACGCCCACACGCTGACCGGTGACGGGCTGGGCATCATCTTCCGCAAGGGACTTCCCTTGGAGGACATGGAGTTCCACCAGTTCCACCCGACAGGTCTGGCCGGTCTGGGCATCCTGATCTCCGAGGCCGTGCGCGGCGAGGGCGGCCGACTGCTCAACGGCGAAGGCGAACGGTTCATGGAGCGCTACGCGCCCACGATCGTGGACCTGGCACCGCGCGACATCGTCGCCCGCTCGATGGTGCTCGAGGTGCTCGAGGGCCGCGGCGCCGGACCGAACAAGGACTACGTCTACATCGACGTGCGTCACCTCGGCGAGGACGTCCTCGAGGCCAAGCTGCCCGACATCACCGAGTTCGCCCGCACCTACCTCGGCGTCGACCCGGTCAAGGAACTGGTGCCCGTCTACCCGACCTGTCACTACGTCATGGGCGGCATCCCGACCACCGTGAACGGCCAGGTGCTCTCGGACAACACCACCGTCGTCCCGGGTCTGTACGCCGCCGGTGAATGCGCGTGTGTGTCCGTGCACGGCGCCAACCGGCTGGGCACCAACTCGCTGCTCGACATCAACGTGTTCGGCCGCCGTGCCGGCATCGCCGCCGCGAATTACGCACTCGGACACGACTTCGTCGACCTGCCCGAGAAGCCAGCCGACATGGTGGTCGGCTGGGTCGGCGACATCCTCTCCGAACACGGCAACGAGCGCGTCGCCGAGATCCGCGGGGCGCTGCAGCAGTCGATGGACAACAACGCGGCGGTGTTCCGCACCGAGGAGACGCTCAAGCAGGCGCTCACCGACATCCACGCGCTCAAGGAGCGCTACGCCCGAATCACCGTGCAGGACAAGGGCAAGCGCTACAACAGCGATCTGCTCGAGGCCATCGAGCTGGGCTTCCTGCTGGAGCTGGCGGAAGTCACCGTGGTCGGTGCGCTCAACCGCAAGGAGTCCCGCGGCGGCCATGCCCGCGAGGACTACCCGAACCGCGACGACACCAACTACATGCGTCACACCATGGCCTACAAGGACGGATCGGACCTGCTGAGCGACATCCGGCTGGACTACAAGCCGGTGGTGCAGACGCGGTACGAGCCGATGGAACGGAAGTACTGATCACATGAGCGCGCCTGTTCTGGACAAGCAAGACACTCCCCCCGTGCCCGAGGGTGCGGTGATGGTGACGCTGAAGATCGCCCGGTTCAACCCCGAGTCACCCGATGACGCCGGCTGGCAGAGCTTTCGGGTGCCGTGCCTGCCGAGCGACCGGCTGCTGAACCTGCTGCACTACGTGAAGTGGTACCTCGACGGGACGTTGACGTTCCGCCGGTCCTGCGCGCACGGCGTGTGCGGGTCGGACGCCATGCGCATCAACGGCGTGAATCGGTTGGCGTGCAAGGTGCTGATGCGCGACATGCTGCCGAAGAACCCCGACAAGCAGCTGACCATCACGATCGAGCCGATCCGCGGGCTGCCCGTGGAGAAGGACCTCGTCGTCGACATGGAGCCGTTCTTCGACGCCTACCGCGCGATCAAGCCGTATCTGATCACGTCGGGCAATCAGCCCACCCGGGAACGGATTCAGAGCCAGACCGACCGCGCCCGCTATGACGACACCACCAAGTGCATCCTCTGTGCGTGCTGCACCACGAGCTGCCCGGTGTACTGGAGCGAGGGCTCGTACTTCGGCCCTGCGGCGATCGTCAACGCCCACCGGTTCATCTTCGACAGCCGCGACGAAGGTGCGGCCGAGCGGCTGGACATCCTCAACGACGTCGACGGGGTGTGGCGGTGCCGCACGACGTTCAACTGCACCGAGGCCTGCCCGCGCGGCATCGAGGTGACCAAGGCGATCCAGGAGGTCAAGCGGGCGTTGATGTTCGCCCGCTGACCTGCTCGTCGTAGTAGCGCAGGATCACCGCCACCGTCGCGGCCACCGGCACCGCGAGGAACGCCCCGATCACCCCGAAGGTCGAGGCCCCCAGCGTCACCGCGAGCAGCACGATCACCGCGTGCAGCTTCATCGACTTCGATTGCAGCCACGGCTGCAGGACGTTTCCCTCGAGCTGCTGCACGGCGACGATGATGCCCAGCACGATCAAGGCGCTGACCGGGCCGTTGGCGACCAGCGCGATGAGCACCGCGAGCCCGCCGGCGACGAACGCGCCGACGATCGGCACGAACCCGCCGATGAACGTGATGATCGCCAGCGCGTAGGCCAGCGGTACGCCGACGACAAGCAGCCCGATGCCGATGAGGACCGCATCGACGAGACTGACCAGCGCCTGTGTTCGGATGAACCCGCCGAGGGTGGACCAGACGCGCTGCAGGATCTCCGCCAGATGCGGGGCTGCAGGCAGACCCGTGACGCGCCGCAACCACGGGAGGAAGCCGGGCCCGTCTTTGAGGAAGAAGAACGCCACCACCACCGCGGTGAAGAGCGTGACCAATGCCGAGGTGGCGGCTTCCACACCGGTGAACACACCCGTGGCGATCTTGGTGCTACTGGAATTCAACGTGTCGTTGATCGCGTCGACCGCCGAATTCAGTTGCGCGTCACTGATGTTCAGCGGCGGGCCGCCCAGCCAGTCACGCACCTGCACGACGCCGGCGCTCGCCTGCTCGGCCATCTCGCTGACCTGGCTGACGATCGCCGGTGCGATCGCGGCGATGATGCCGGCCACGACGGCGACCGCCGCCACCAGCACCAGCAGCGCGGCGGCGGCGGCAGGCAACCCCTTGCCGCGCAACCAGCGCACCGGCGGCCACAACACCGTGCAGACGATCAGGGCCAGCGCCACGGGCAGCAGGATCACCCACGTCTTCCCGATCACCCACGCCAGCACCCACAGCGCCACCGCGACCACCACGAGGCGACCCGCTGCACTCGCCGTCGAGTGAAGATGTCTGTTGAATACCTCGCCGCGGTCCACCCGCCCCTTCTACCCACCCAGACGGTGGATTCACCGCCAGCGGCGGGCCAAGAAATCGCGGATCAACGCGGTGACGGCAGCGAGGTCGCTCTCCAGCAGGAAGTGGCCGCCGTCGCGCAGGTGGATCTCGGCGTCGACGGCGTCGGCGGCGAACGCGCGGGCGCCGTCGGGCCCGAAGAACGGGTCCTTGTCTCCCCAGACCGCCAGCACCGGCACCGCACTGGTGCGCAGATAGTCGTGTAGCGCGGGATAGAGCCGCGGGTTGCTCGCATAGTCCTTGAACAGCGCCAGTTGAATCGCGTCGTTGCCGGGACGGGACAGCAGCGCGTAGTCGTGATGCCAGGTGTCCGGGCTGACGACGCTCGGGTCCGGCACTCCGGCGACGTACTGCATCCGCGTGGCCTCGAACGACAGGAATTCTCGCAGCGCGGCCGCCGTCGCGGGTGTCTGCTCACGCTGGTAGTCCCAGACCGCCGCCCAGCCCTCGGGGACGAAGCCTGCGTCGTAGCCGTTGCCGTTCTGCGTGATGATCACGGCGATCGCCTGCGGATCGCGCAGTGCCAGCCGCCAGCCCACCGGGGCGCCGTAGTCCTGCACGTACATGGCGTAGTTGGTCACCTCCAGCTGGTCGAGCAGGCCGGCGATCAGATCGGTCAGTGCGTCGAAGGTGTAGTCGACCTCGTCGGCCGGCGGCGCGTCGGAGTAGCCGAAGCCGAGGTAGTCCGGTGCGATCACGTGGTAGCGGTCGGCCAGTTCGGGCATCAGGTTGCGGAACATGAACGAGCTGGTGGGAAAGCCGTGCAGGAGCACGATCACCGGCGCGCCCGGGGTGCCCGCCTCACGGTAGAAGATCTGGCGACCGGCGACGGTGGCGTACCGATGGTGGACCACGTTCACGATGTAACTCCTAAAATTGTTTTTAACGGTTAGCACCCAGTGAACCGGTCGCGGTGTAACCTGTCAATAGCATTTAGGAGGTTAGTCATGGAGTTGCCGGTAGCCGATCCCGCCGACGAGACACTGCTGCTCGACCTGCTCAACACCACTCCGGTCGTCGACGGCGTGCCCAGCGACCTCCTGACGTCGGGCTGGCTCGCCGAGCGCCAGATCGACGAGCGCGAGCGCGCAGACCTCATCGCCGCTCGACAGGTGCTGCAGGCGGTGGTCCGGGGCGATCAGTCCGGGTCGGCGGTGCAGCCGTTTCTCGACGGCGTGGCGCTGCGACCTGTCGTCACCGACGACGGCATCGACTGGCAGCTCGAGGCCGTCGATGCCGCTGCCCGGGCCGTCATCGCGTGGGACACGCTACGGATCAGCAGTCCAGGGCGCCTGCGGCCGTGCGCCAACACCGAATGCCAGCTGTTCCTGCTCGATCGCAGCAAGCCCAACACCGCGCGATGGTGCTCGATGGCGATCTGCGGCAACCGGATGAAGGCCCGGCGGCACTACCGGCGGAGCCGAGCGGACTGACCGTGCGCGCTCGCTGCCGTTGAGCGCGCGCAAAATGCCAGCTGCGGCGGCGCGTCGGTGTACAGACGCGCGCGCTCGCCGGACGGACCCATGCGCTCGCCGGACGGACCCATCCGGTGCGGGGGTGGTGACGAATGCCGGTCATGGCGCCTTCGCACACTGTTGAACTGGTCGTCCTGGTCGACGACGCCGGCCGGCCCCTCGGCTCCGCACCGAAGGCCCAGGTGCACCACGAAGCCACACCGCTGCACCTGGCGTTCTCCTGCTACCTCTTCGACCACTCCGGCAACGTCCTGCTGACGCGGCGGGCCCTGCACAAACGCACCTTCGCCGGCATCTGGACCAATTCCTGCTGCGGCCACCCCGCCCCCGACGAGTCGATGACCGACGCCGTGCACCGCCGAGTGCGCGAAGAACTGGGCGTCGGTATCGCCGAGCTGACGTGCGTGCTTCCCGACTTCCGCTACTACGCCGTGGCAGCCGACGGCGTCGCCGAGAACGAGCTGTGCCCGGTCTACTGCGGCCGCGTCGACGGGCCCGTGCGCGCCGACCCGGAGGAAGTCATGGACTACCGGTGGGTGCCGTGGGAAGACGCCCGCACTGCGGCCGGCCTGGGCTGGGCGATCAGCCCGTGGGCCGCCGAGCAGATCCCGCTGCTCGACAACGCCGGCGTCCCGTCGGGTCGTTAGTTCCTGGTCTCGAACAGTCGCTCGGCATAGGCCAGATCGTCGCGCCACAGCCGGGCGGCCGCGCGCCGCATCAGCGGCCGCAACAGTGGACCGGCCACCAGCCCCTTGCCGAAATGGGGTCGATCCGAATGCGCGATGACGGCCTCCACCACCGCGGTCCTCGGTCGCCCGTCACGGCCCGGGCCCAGCGGTGTCGCGTGGGTCTCGACGACGCTGCCCTGCCCTTCGCCCTCGATGATCCGCATCGTGACCGTACGCGGGCCGGGTGTGGTGAACTCGGCGATCACCGGGACCCCGAAGCGGCCGATCCGGAACGTGACGTCGACGACGAACCGGTCCAGCGCGTCGGGCAGATCGTCCTCGGCCGGCGGGGCACTGAGCACCTTGAGCTGGGTGAACGAATACGGGTGGAACCAGGCGCCGTGCCAGGGATCGAGCCGGTTGGCCACGACGTCGGCCGGCTCGCAGATCCCCTCGAGCCGGGTCACCGCGGCCAGCGCCGGAGCGCCGGGGCGCGGCATCGGCGGCGGGGTGTCCGACAACGGCGACGTCGCCGGGTCGACCGCGTCGTCGAATCGCACCCAGCACAGCACGCCGTCGTCGTGGGAGGCGTACGGCTTCCACGTGCCATGCCTGCGCTCCCCGAGCCGCAGGCCGTGCCACGGGCACACCAGCGTGCCGCACTCCACCGGAGCGGTGGCCAGATCGGCGCCCAGATGCGGGCAGGCGCGCGGCGCGACCAGCAGCCCGCCGTCGGCCCCACGCCACGCCACGATCTCGCGGCCCGCGACCCTCGTCCCCAGCGCCGCGGTGGTCAGCGTCGAGCTCTCGGCGAACGCGAACCAGTTGCCGCCCGCCTTGCGCTGGGCACGACGCAGCGCGGCGGTGATCAGCGTGGGACTGGCCTCGGCATAGGTCGGGGTCTGGCCCGCCCAGTCGAGCGCCGGGAGCAGCTCGAACGGCGAGGCCGCGGCCATCCGTGCGCGCCAGCCCGTCGCGTCGCTCATCGGGGTGCTCCTGCGGTCGCCAGGCGCCTCAGCAGCCCGGAGCGCCCCTGGTTGGGCACCGTGTGCAGCACATGTCCGGCCACTCCGAATCCGCCCAGCAACTCGTTGGCAGCCGTCCAACCCGTCGTCGCGGCGCGCTCCATCAAGGCGACCGGCAGATCGATGCGAATCCCGTCGCCCGCCAGCATGATTCGCGGATCAGGGGTACGCACGGTCGGCCGGTCGGCGAAGTCGCCCGGAGCGAAACGCGGGCAGTCGTCGCGGTGCAGCAGCCGCTCGTCGACAATCGAAGCAGTCACCGTCTCAGGGTAGAGCTCGTGCATCCGCTCGATCAGCGCGGTGCGCACGGTGTCCAGCGGTTCGTGCACCGAGTAGGCGTGCAGTTCCACGACCGATCCCCCGGTGCGTGCCGACCAGCGCGCCGCTTCCCGCTCGTAACGCTCCACCACGCTGATGTTGTCGAGCGGTTCGCGACCGCCCGTCCCGACGAACGCGGCGCGATCCGGGCGCACCGGCCGATCGAGCCACAACCGCAGCACCACGAACGGCGGCGCCGTGCCCATCGCCGCGACCCGCTCCCGCCACGGCGCATCACCGAGCTCGGGCGACGCCGCGACGATGCGCTGCAGACCGGCGACGTCGGTGGCGAGAACCACACCGTCGGCGTCGAGGACGTCACCGCCGGTCGTGTGGACCGTCACCCCGTCCCCTGTCGTCACCGACTCGGCCGTCTTCCCGGTGTGGAACACCACGCCGCGTCCACTCAGATAGGTACGTAACGGATTCCACAGAGCCACGTCGAAATTGGCGTTCGCGACATCGAAGATGAGGCCCTCGCTCGAGCCCAGGAAGTAGATGTGGAACATCGTCACCAGCTCACCGGCTGACAACGCCTCGGGACGTGCGAAGAAGCTGCGGGCGAACACCTCGAACGCCAGGTGACGCGCCGCGTCGGGAAAGTTGATGTCGCGCAGGAACGTCTGCGCGTCCTGATCGTCGAGCAGACGGTAGGTGTCGGGTACCGACACCGCGGCCAGCGGCGCGGCGGCCTTCGCGTCGATGCGCACCAGGTCTCGCACCCGAAAAGTGGGGCTGCGCAACGCGAATGCCAACGCATTCAGCGGCGGCGTCTGCGGCAGCCCGCGGAACGTGTCCTGCCGGCCGGCGCCGTCGATCAGCGGGTAATCGGCCACCGGCGTCAGCGCCGACAAGCCCGGATCGGCCCGGCTGAGCAGCGCCCGCAGGTTGTAGTACTGCCGGAAGAAGGCGTGGAAGCCGCGATTCATCCCGGTCTGCGACCCGTCGGCCAGCGTCTCGTCCCAGCCGCCCACCCGGCCGCCGAGGTAGTCCCGACTCTCGACGACGTCGACGGCGACCCCGCGTTCAGCCAGGCCCGTGGCCGCGGCGAGGCCGGCGATTCCGCCACCCACCACGACCACGCGGGGTGGGGCGCCGTCCCCCGTGATCGCTGGACGTCCGGGGCGGGCGGGCCAGGTCTGTCGGCGACGGTCAGTCACGAGCCACCGATCACACGCTCCCGTGCCGCGCGCGGGCCACCCACGACTTGCCCAGCCCGGCCAGCGCGACGACTGCGCGACGCGGCTTGCCCACGGTCGCGCGCCGACCGAAGATGTCGAAGTCCGAGGCCTCGATGCGGTCGAGGATCTCCGAGTACAACGTCGCCGCGGCCGCAACGCACGGCCGTGACGCCGGCGCGAGCTTGCCGATGCCGGGTTCGGCGTCGTCATAGGTCTTGCGGGTGATGGCGTGCTGTTCGGCCAACGCGGCACGCAGCCGAGGTTCGGTGCGCCGATTGGCCTGGCACCACCGCAGCAGATCCCGGTCCACGCCATGGACGGCGAGCTCGTCGGCGGGCAGGTACACCCGCCCGCGGTGCAGGTCTTCGTCGACGTCGCGCAGGAAATTCGTGAGCTGGAACGCCTTGCCCAGCGCCGCGGCGTACGGGGCGGCCTCCTGCCGCGGCACGACAGTGCCCAGGATCGGCAGCATCTGCAGCCCGATCACCTCGGCCGACCCGTACATGTACTTCTCGAGGGCGGCGCGGTCCGGATAGTCGGTGACCGTGAGATCCATCCGCATCGAGGCGAGGAAGTCGTCGAACAGGTCCCACCCGATGTCGTACTTGCGGGCGGTGTGCACCACCGCGGCCAGCACCGGGTCGTCCCCGCACGGCTGGTTCTCGACCAGGGCGTTGAACAACCGCGTGGACAGCTGCTGCAGCTGCTCGGCGCGTTCGTCGACGGTGCGCGGGTCGTCGAGATCGTCGAGGATGTCGTCGGCGAAGCGCGCGAAGCCGTACAGCGCGTGCACGGCGGGTCGCTGCCGCGGGGCCAACAGCCGGGTGGCGAGGAAGAACGTCTTGCCGTAGCGGGCGTTCAGGCTGCGACACTGCCGGTAGGCGTCACGCAGTGACGGATCGCGGACACCCGCCGCGTCGAGCTCGGTGTGGATCATGAGCAGCTGACCTCCGAGGTGGGCTGGCTGTTGTGCACCCCGGTGATGCGGTCCGCGGCGAGCCGACCGGACAGGATCGCGGTCGGCACGCCGACCCCGGGGACGGTGGAGGAACCCGCCAGCACGACGTTGTCGACGCCGCGGACGGTGTTGGCCGGCCGGAACGGCCCGGTCTGAGAGAACGTGTGCGCCAACGCGAACGGGCTACCGGCGGCCATGCCCTGCCTGCCCCAGTCCGCCGGGGTCACGACGTGCAGCACCTCGGCGTCGTCGGCGACACCCGGGGCGCGCTTGCGGACGGTGTCGATCATGTCCTCGACGTAGCCCGGTCCCACGGTGTCCCAATCCACCACGCCGACATCGGTGTTGGGCGCGGGGGCGAGGACGTAGAGAAGGTCGCGTCCCGCGGGAGCCAGCGACGGGTCGCCGGCCGTCGGCCGGGTCACCAGCAGCGACGGATCCCGCATGGTGCGGCCCTCGTCGATGATGTCGTCGAACGTCTGGTGCCAGGCGTCGCCGAACAAGATCGTGTGGTGGCCGGCGGCCTCCCCGACCGCCTCGCAGCCGACGTGCGCGACGACCGCCGACGGCGCGGCCCGCAGCTTCACCGGCCGACGGGGTGTGCGACGCACCAGACGGTAGGTGTCGGGCAGCTCCGTGGTGAGCACGACGGCGTCGGCCGGCACCCGGACACCCTCGGCCGTGCGCACCGCGGTCACCCGCGACCCGCTGAACTCGAGCTCGGAAACCGTTGCGTTGTAGATGAACTCGACACCCGCGTCGGAGGCGGCGGCCGCCATCGCGTCGGGCAGCGCCCGGACCCCGCCCTGCGGGAAGTACACCCCGGCCACCGTGTCCATGTAGGCGATCACCGCATACGCGGCCAGAGCGCTCTGCGGTGGCACACCCGCATAGAGGGCCTGGAAGGTGAACACCCGCAGCAGTCGCTCGTCGGTGATGTGGCGGCGCACCATGCGCTCCCACCCGCGGAAACCGCCCAGTGCGGCGAGCCGGGCGAGCTGCGGGGTCAGCAGCGACAGCGGTGAGTCGAAGTTGGCGCCGATGAAGCCGTCGAACTCGGCGCGGTAGAGCTTGGTCAGCCAGTCCCGCAGACGCAGATACCCGTCGGCCTGCTCGCGGCCGGCGAAACGCTCCACCTCCGCGGCCATGGCGGCTGCGTCGGTGTGGACGTGCACCGCGCTGCCGTCGGCGAACCGCGCCTCGTACGCCGGGTCGACCCGCTCCATCGGCAGCCGCGCGGCCAGCGTGTCACCCACGGCGGCGAACGCGTCGTCGATGATGTCCGGCATCGTCAGGACGGTGGGACCGGTGTCGATCTTGTAGCCGCGGATGTCTTCGCGGCCGACCCGCCCGCCCGGGTGAGCGCCGCGCTCGACGACGGTGACCTGGCGGCCGCGGCCGGCCAGCTGCAGTGCCGCCGAGAGTCCCGACAGTCCGGCTCCGACGATGACGACGCGGTCCGTGCGTCCGGTGACGGTACGCATCACGCCGCCCGCTGGGTGCAGGCGACGGCCATGTCGGCCAGCGCGGCCCGGGCGAAGTCAGGCAGTTCGACGGAGTCGAGATGATCCAGGGCCAGGCTGTGCCGGTCGGCGATCAGCTCTTCGAGCCATGTCACGGCACCGCTGGCGACGATCAGGTTGCGCCAGTGCTCGGCGGCCTCGGCGTCGATGTGCGGGCGGTTCATCAGCTCGAACAGCTGATCCCGCAGCGGTCCATCGGCCAGCTGGTAGGCGGCGATGATCACGCTGGTGGCCTTGCGTTCCTCCATGTCGGTGCCGGCTGACTTGCCGGTCAGCGACGGTGTGCCGAACACCCCGAGCAGATCGTCGCGCAGCTGGAACGCCTCGCCGATCGCCGCACCATAGGCCGACAGCGCGTCGACGACGTCGCCGTCGCAGCCGGCCATCACGGCGCCGATCTCCAGTGGCCTGCGCACGGTGTAGTTGCCTGACTTTCGACGCAGCACGTCGAGAACCTCCTCGAGGGTGGGCAGTGCATGTGAGCTGTTGACCAGGTCGGCGAACTGACCGATCGCCAACTCGGTACGCATGTCGTCGTAGTGGGGCCACACCCGCTCCAGGGCGGGCTGCCCGACACCGCTGCGGCGCAGCATCTGCTCGGCCCACACCAGGCACAGATCGCCCATCAGGATCGCCGCCGACTCGCCGAACCGGTCCGACGAGCCCGCCAGTCCGCGGTCGCGATGCCACCGGCTGAACGAGACGTGGGCGGCCGGCCGGGCGCGGCGCAGCGGTGAGCAGTCCATGACGTCGTCCTGGATCAGCGCGAACGCGTGCAGTAACTCCAGGCTCGCCGACGCGCGCACGGCCGCGTCGCTCTCGCCGGCCCCACACAGCCAGCCGACGTACATGAACGTCGACCGCACGTACTTGCCGCCGTCGAGGAAATCGGCGAGGAGATCACCGGCGATGTCGACGTTGGCTGCGGCGAGTCGACCGACGCACTCGGAGCGGACGAAGTCAGCCAGATGTTCACGCACCTCGGCGCGCAGGTCATCGCGCCAAGCACCCAGCGGGTCCGTGGTAGCGGGCCGCGCCCCCGACATGACCAGGCGCGTGCGCGCCCACTCGCTGTCCCTCAAACCCACACTCCTCTGGTGATGCGTCCTCGCCGGACCGCCGCGGCACCTTCCATTCGTTACGACCTTCGGGCCGGATTGGTCGGACCCCGGAAATTCCTCGTGCGTGGTTGTACCCACTGAGAAGCCAAGCACGTATGTCTGCGAATAGCACCTGCGGGATCGCAAGCACGACTACACCGTGGCGTCAGGTGCCTGTTTGAATCGTCGGATGATCCGCGATGAACCCCCCGCCGCAGCGGCGGGCGGGCGACCACGGGACGCCACGATCGACGAGCGTGTGCTGGCCGCGACGCGCGAACTGCTGCTCGAGGTGGGCTGGGACGACTTCAGCGTGCGCATGGTGGCGGCCCGAGCCGGCGTGGGCCGCGCCAGCTTGAGCCGGCGCTGGAACTCCAAGGCCGAATTGGTGTTGGACGCGATCCTCGGGCAGACCCCGGACCTGACGCCGTTCGCCGGCACGGATCTGGCGGGCTGGATCGAATGGGTGGTGCGGGGCAGCTACGAGTTGTTCAGCCGACGCGACGTCAGCGAAGCAGTTCCCGGACTGCTGCTGACGCTGCGGGAGAACGACGCCGTGCGCAGGGCTCTCTGGGCGAACTTCACTACGCCCGCGGTCGCGCTGTTCGCCGAACACCTGGCCGCCGACACCCCTGCCGCCCGGCGGCGCGCCGAGCGCGACGCCCGTGCGGTGCTGGTGATGGCAGCGGGCGCGGCGCTGGTGACGACGACCGTCGCGGTCGAAGACGACACCGACGCGCTACGGCGCAGGATCGCCGAGCTGCTGTCCGCGAGCATCCGTGCGGCTCCCCCGCACTGACGCGATGATCGCCTCGCGCGCCGGCCGCCAGCTCATGTCGAGGTCCCGCAGTGTCTCGCTGTCATCGGTGGGTGTGGCGGCGAGCAGCAGGGTGGCCGCTTCGTAGCTCAGTCCGTCGGGCAGAGCCACGTGCCGTGCCAGCAGATCGGCGGCGCGGGCCGCGGCGATCAATGCTGCGGCGGGCAACCGGACTCGCCGGATACGCCGACCGAGACCGGCCGACAGCGCGTCGACCATGTCGTCGAAGCTCAGCAGTTCTCCCCCGCAGACGTAGCGGTGTGGCCCTCGGCCGGGACGCATCGCGCGCACGTGCACATCGGCGACGTCGCGCACGTCGATCATCTGCATGCCGCCGCGCACTCTCGGGGCGACGGCCCAACGCAGGATCGGCGCCCAGCCGCGTTCGGTCACGCCGGGAGCGGTACCGAACGCCGGACCGACGACGCTGGACGGATAGGTGACGACGACGGGGGCGCACGCTGCCTGCAGGTTGCGCGCGACCCGATCGGCGTACGCCTTCGTCTTCGCATACGCGCTACGGCCCTCGGTGGTGGGTGTGCTCGGTGAGATCACCCCGTCGCGGGGCGGCCAGAGCGCGCTGTAGCTGCTCACGGTCAGCACGGGATCGAGGCCACGCTCGACCGCGCGGTGCAGGATCGCCTCCGTCGCGTAGGCGTTGACGTCCCACATCAGCCGCACCCGCCGCTCGTCGGTGCCGACCACACCGGCCGCGTGCACGAGCGCGTCCGCGCCGTCGACGAACGCGACAACGTCTGCGTCGCAACAGATGTCGCCGACGTGGACTGTCACCTGTCCCGCTGCGCTGAGGCGCCCGAGCACCGGCGCATGCGCCTCGGCCGAAGGCACCAGCAGGCGCACGCGATGACCGGCCGCGAGCAACGCGCGCGCCGTGTGGGCCCCCACATATCCGGTTGCTCCGGTGACCGCGATGTCCAGTGATCCGCCTCCTCGTTGCGCCGCGGCCACATTACGATGCCAATGGCATCGATACAAGCGGCCACCGCGCATCGACCTCGAATTCACCGTCGGCCGACAGGCACCCACAGCTTTTTCGCACTGTCCTGCCAGATCGTTGACAGGTCCGTATATTTCCGCGCATGGCGATCACGGAGGAACCGTCGACACCCGCGGTCGGCGGGAAGGGTCTGCAGGCGGGCGCCCTCGGCCTGGTGGGCAATGTCGTGATCGGCCTGGCCGCGGTCGCGCCGGCGTACAGCCTGGCGGCCACCCTCGGCTACGTCGTGCTCGAGGTGCAGGAGAAGGCGCCCTCGATGTTCGTGCTGGCGTTCATTCCCATGCTGCTGGTGGCCTTCGCCTACAAGGAACTGTCCCAGGACACCCCGGACTGCGGAACCACATTCACCTGGGGCACCAAGGCGTTCGGGCCGTGGATCGGCTGGATCGGCGGATGGGGACTGGCGGTGTCGGCGATCATCGTGCTGGCCAACGTCGCCGAGATCGCCGCCATCTACCTGTACAACTTCCTCGGTCTGGACTCGCTGGCCGACGATCCTGTCGCGACGGTTTCGCTGGGCTGTTTCTTCATCATCGCGATGACGCTGATCTCGGCGCGCGGCATCGTGGTCAGCGAACGGGTGCAGAACATCCTGATCGCCATCCAGTTCGGCGTGCTGATCGTCGTCAGCGTGCTCGCGTTGTTCCGGGTGTTCACGGGAAGCGCCGGGGCGCAAGCGATCACACCGCAGTGGTCCTGGTTGTGGCCGAGCGGACTGGACACCTCGTCGATCGCGGCCGCGGTGATCCTGTGCATCTTCATCTACTGGGGGTGGGACGCCTGCCTGGCCGTCGGCGAGGAGACGAAGAATCCCGGCAAGACACCGGGCATCGCCGCGGTGATCACCACGCTCATCCTGGTGTGCACCTACGTCTTGGTGGCCTATGCGTTGCAGTCCTTCGCCGGCTTCGGTGACGTCGGGATCGGGCTGAACAATCCCAACAACACCGACGACGTACTCACCGTGCTCGGCGAACCGGTGGCCGGCACCATCGCCGCATCGGCCCTGCTGCTGACGGTCTCGGTGTCGGCGCTGTCGTCGACGCAGACCACGATCCTGCCGACCGCGCGCGGCACCTTGTCGATGGCGGTGTACGAAGCGATTCCGAAGCGTTTCGCCGCCGTGCATCCGCGCTACATGACCCCGGCGTTCGGCACCATCGTGATGGGACTGTCCGCACTGTTCTTCTACCTGCTCCTGAAGGTGCTGTCGGAGAACGCGCTTGCGGATTCGGTGGCGTCGCTGGGATTGGCCGTGGCCTTCTACTACGGGGTCACCGCATTCGCCTGCGTGTGGTACTTCCGGCGCACGTTGTTCACCTCCGTGCGAAACCTGTTCTTCCGCGGCATCTTTCCGCTTCTCGGCGGGATCGCGATGGCGGTCGCGTTCGTCATCAGCGCCAAGGACATGATCTCTCCCGACTACGGCTACACCGCATTCGGCCCGATCGGCGGCGTGTTCGTGCTCGGCATCGGCATGCTGGTGCTCGGCATCCCGCTGATGCTGGCCTGTTTCGCCTTCGGCACCAAGCGGTTCTTCCGCGGCCAGACGCTCAACGCCGGCACCGAAGTCAAGGTCCCCGACGTCTACTAAGGAATCGCCATGCACCTGACCGTGGGCTACCTCGCCACACCGACCGGCGACGACGGCGTCGCACTGGCCAGCGCACTCGCCACGACGTTCGGCGCCACCGTCGACGTCGTCCTCGTCGTGCGTGAGGAACTCCCCGACGGCCATCCGGGGCGGCAGGAGTACCAGCGGATGCTGCTCGCACGCGGCCAGGAGTGGGTGGCGCGGGCGGTGGCCGCGCTGGCCCGCGACGGTGTCGAGGCGACCCCGTCGGTGGTCGTCGGAGAGTCGTTCGCGCAGACGCTGATCGACGCCGCGGTGGAGAAGACCTCTGACCTGATCGTGGTCGGCGGGGCCCGAGACGGGTTCTTCGGCCGGCACACCATCGGCCCCGTCACCGGCGCGCTGTTGCACTCCTCACCGCTGCCGGTGGCGCTGGCACCGCGCGGGTACGCCGAGGATCCCGACGAGACGTTCGCCGCGGTGACCGCGGCGGTGCCCACCCGGCCCGGCGATGACAACCCGCTGCCGTTCGCGATCACACTGGCCAGCGCCGCCGGACTGCGGATTCGCATGCTGTCGCTGGTGTCGGCGGAGAACCTCGCCGAGGCGGGCAGCGCACGGGAGGTTCGGCAGCTGCAAGTCGCCGCGGCCGAGGAGAACCAGGCCGTCGCCGCCCGGGCGCTACCCGACGCACCAGAGATCGAGTCGCTGGTGGCCGACGGGATGACGCTGGAGTCGGCGCTCAAGAAGCTCAAGTGGGACGATGGCGACCTGCTGGTGGTCGGCTCGTCCCGCTTCGCCGCGCCGCGCCGCATCTTCCTCGGGTCGACGGCAGCCCGCATCCTCGCCGGCGTCGACGTGCCGGTGATCGTGGTGCCTCGCGAGGAGTAGGACCTCTTTCGCGAAAGTGCACTCACGGTTGCGATCCGGGCGAGATCACGACAGTGAGAGCACTCTCGCGACAGCTAGCGCTTGGCGAAGATGGTGCGGTGCCACTCCTTGTCGACCACACCGGTGATGTCGCTCATCACGTGCTTGATCGACAGGTACTCCTCGAGTGAGTACTGGCTCATGTCCTTGCCGAATCCCGAGGCGCCGAATCCGCCGTGCGGCATCTCCGAGATGATCGGGATGTGGTCGTTGATCCACACGCAGCCCGCGTGGATCTCCCGCGACGCGCGCTGTGCGCGGTAGACGTCACGCGTCCACGCCGAGGCGGCCAGCCCGTATGCGGTGTCGTTGGCCTGCCGGATCGCGTCGTCGTCGTCGGTGAACGACCGCACCGTCAGCACCGGCCCGAAGATCTCGTCGCGGTACACCTCCGACTGCTCGGACACATCGGCGATCAGCGTCGGCCGGTAGAACGATCCCGGGCCGTCCGGGGCGACGCCGCCGGTCACGATGCGCCCGCCCTCACCCGGCGCGCGCGCCACCATGTCGGCCACCTTGGCCCGGTGGGCGAGCGTGATCAGCGGTCCGAGGTCGGTGTCGGGGTCCTGCGGGTCGCCGACGACGATCTTGCCCATCACCTCGGCGACGCCGGCGACGAAGTCGTCGTAGACCTCCCGCGCGACGATCGCCCGTGTCGCAGCGGTGCAGTCCTGTCCGGAGTTGATCAGCGCGCCCGCGACGGCGCCCTGGATCGCGGCGTCGAGATCCGCGTCGTCGAACACGACGAACGGCGCCTTGCCGCCGAGTTCGAGCTGGGTGCGATGCCCGTGCACTGCCGCGGCGGCCATCACCTTGCGCCCGACCGCCGTCGACCCGGTGAACGTCACCATGTCCACCCCGGCGTGCCCCGCCAGCGCAGTCCCCACATCCGCGCCGGCACCGGTCACGACGTTGAGCACCCCGGGCGGCAGCCCCGCCTCGCCGGCCAACCGGGCGAGCGTCAGCGTGGTCAGCGGGGTGATCTCCGCGGGTTTGATCACCACGGAGCAGCCGGCGGCCAACGCGGGCAACACCTTCCACACCGCCATCTGCAGCGGGTAGTTCCAGGGCGTGATCGTCGCGACGACCCCGACGGCTTCGCGGCGGATCGACGACGTGTGGTCACCGGAGTACTCCCCGGACGCCTTGCCCTCGAGATGGCGCGCAGCGCCGGCGAAGAAGTCGATGTTGTCGACGCTGCCCGGCACGTCGAACTCGCGCGCCAGCCGCACCGGCTTACCGGTCTGGCTGACCTCCTCGGCGACCAGCGTCTCGGTTGCCGCGTCGGCCAGCTTGGCCAGGGCGGCCAGCACCGCCGACCGCTCGGCCGGGGTGGCGCCCGACCAGCCGGGCAGCGCCGCGCGTGCGGAAGCGACGGCCCGGTCGACGTCGCCGGGAGCCGCCAACGCCATCTGGGCGACAGGCGCACCGGTCGCCGGGTCGATCACGGTGTGCGAGGCGCCACCGGTGCGTACCGGTTCGCCGTCGATCCAGCTGCCGGCGACATCAGTCTCAGAAACCACGGTCATGGGCCAAAACTACCGTGCCGGCACCGGAGAAATCTACGCATTACGGCACCGTCAACGACACCTAACGAGTGATTTCATGGTGATGGTTGCCTGAAACGACGGATTCCGTGCACAATCTCAGGCATGGTCAACCCGGGCGTTCCGCACGCCGTCGGCCCTGTCTCCTTCCGAGTGAACCAGTCCCGTCCCGGTGCCGCCTTCCAGCTCGACGAGCTGTCCAAGGCGATCATCGAGAAACTGCAGCAGGACGGCCGCCGCTCCTACGCCGGCATCGGAAAGGCCGTCGGTCTGTCGGAGGCCGCGGTGCGCCAGCGCGTCCAACGCATGGTGGACGCCGGGGTCATGCAGATCGTCGCCGTCACCGATCCGATGCAGCTCGGATTCGCTCGCCAGGCGATGATCGGCGTGCGCTGCACCGGGGACACCACCAAGATCGCCGAAAAGCTCGCCGCCCTGGAGTCCGTCGACTACGTGGTGCTCACGGCCGGCTCCTTCGACGCCATCGTCGAGGTGGTGTGCGAAGACGACGACCACCTCCTGCAGCTTCTCAACACCCAGATCCGCGCGTTACCGGGAGTGATATCCACAGAAACCCTCGTTTATCTGAAACTCGTTAAGCAGCAATACAATTGGGGTACACGATGACGATCATCTCCGAAACGGACCAAACAACCACCTCCGACCTGGGCGCCCGGGCCAACCGACACCTGTGGGGCCACTTCGCTCGTCACGGCGCGGGCATCACGCCCACGGTCATCACTCGCGGCGAAGGCGTCCACATCTGGGACAGCGAAGGAAACCGCTACATCGACGGACTGTCGGGCCTGTTCGTCGTCCAGGTCGGCCACGGCCGCAAGGAGCTCGCCGAGGCCGCGGCCAAACAAGCGGAATCGCTGGCGTTCTTCCCGCTGTGGTCGTTCGCGACGCCGCCCGCGGTCGAGCTGGCCGAGCGAATCGCGGGCTACGCACCCGGTGACCTGAACCGGGTCTTCTTCACCACCGGCGGCGGCGAGGCCGTCGAGAGTGCCTGGAAATTGGCCAAGCAGTTCTTCAAGCTGACGGGCAAACCCGGCAAGTACAAGGTGATCTCGCGATCCATCGCGTACCACGGCACCCCGCAGGGCGCCCTGGCGATCACCGGTATCCCGACGTTCAAGGCGCCGTTCGATCCGCCGACACCGGGCGGCTTCCGCGTTCCGAACACCAACTTCTACCGGGCGCCCGAGCAGTTCAGCTCCGACCCCAAGGCGTTCGGCCGCTACTGCGCCGATCGGATCGCCGAGGCCATCGAGTTCGAGGGCCCCGACACCGTCGCCGCGGTGTTCCTGGAGCCGGTACAGAACGCCGGCGGCTGCTTCCCGCCGCCGCCGGGATACTTCGAGCGGGTCCGCGAGATCTGCGACGAGTACGACGTGCTCCTGGTCTCTGACGAGGTCATCTGTGCCTACGGCCGCATCGGATCGATGTTCGCCTGCAACGATTTCGGCTATGTGCCCGACATCATCACCTCCGCCAAGGGCTTGACGTCGGGCTACTCCCCGCTCGGCGCGATGATCGCCTCTGACCGGCTGTTCGAGCCGTTCGACGACGGCTCCACGGTGTTCGGGCACGGCTACACCTTCGGCGGGCACCCGGTGTCGGCGGCAGTCGCGCTGGCCAACCTCGACATCTTCGAGCGCGAAGGCATCAACGACCACGTCAAGGAGAACGCCCCGGCGTTCCGGGCGACGTTGGAGAAGCTGCACGACCTGCCGATCGTCGGCGACGTCCGCGGCGAAGGGTTCTTCTACGGCATCGAACTCGTCAAGGACAAGGCCACCAAGGAGACGTTCAACGACGAGGAGTGCGAGCGGCTGCTGCGCGGGTTCCTGACGCCGGCCCTGTTCGAAGCCGGGCTGTACTGCCGCGCCGACGACCGTGGCGACCCAGTGGTGCAGCTCGCGCCGCCGCTGATCTGCGGGCAGCGTGAGTTCGACGCGATCTACGACGTGCTGCACTCGGTCTTGGGCGAGGCCAGTCGCCGGATGTAGCTCGTTCGGCAAGACTGGGCGGATGGCCAGACCGCCCATCGATCCCGTCCGCTGGCAGGCGCCCCCGGTGGAGGCCCTGCCCGATTTCCCGACGGCGGCCATCACGCTGACCGTCGTCCCGGGTGGCGAACCCGAGGACGTCGTCGTCGACGGCGCCGGTCGACTCTGGACCGGCGCCCTCGACGGCAGCATCGTGCGCTTCGAGCCCGACGGCACCGCGCCCACGGTGGTCGCCAACACCGGTGGGCGGCCCCTCGGTTTGGCGTTCGCGCGCGACGGCCGGCTGCTGATCTGCGACAGCCCGCTCGGACTACTGGCACTGGATCCGGGGACTGGGCGAATCGAAACTCTGGTCGACACGATTGCCGGCCGGCGGCTGCAGTTCTGCTCCAACGTCACCGAAACCGCCGACGGCACAATCTATTTCACCGAGTCGACGACGGCGTTCACCGTGGCCGACTACCTGGGCGCCATCCTGGAGGCGCGCGGGCGTGGCGCTCTGCACCGCCTCGATCCCGACGGCACCGTCACGACCGTGGCCGACGGGCTGTACTTCGCCAACGGGGTCACGCCGACCGCTGACGGCCTCGCGCTGGTGGTGGCCGAAACCCAGGGTCGGCGACTGTCCACATACTGGCTCACCGGGCCCCGCGCCGGGACGATGCGACCACTCGCCGAGAATCTCCCCGGCATGCCGGACAACCTGTCCACCGGCGCCGACGGGCGCATCTGGTGTGCGATGGTGACGCCGGCCAATCAGCTGGCCGACCGGCTCGCCGCCGGCCCACCGTTCCTCCGGACCCTGATCTGGCGCTTGCCCGCGCGGCTGCAGCCGAAGCCCCAGGCGGTGGTGTGGGTCGTCGCGTTCGACCCCGACAGCGGCGCCGCGGTCGCCGGGATGCGCACGACCCATCCGCAGCTGCGAATGGTCACCGGCATGGTGGAGAGCAACGGCCGGCTCTGGCTGGGCAGCATCGGGGGCCCGCACCTCGGCAGCATCGCGCTCGCCGCCACCGTGTTGTGAGACACACTGCGTCACATTCGGGAAGCTTTGCCGTCAGCGCCCGGTTGTACCCGCCGGATCGGACACACACCACGAAGTCCGGTCGGACAACGACAATTTCACACAGTCAGAACCGCGCGACATCGCTCCACGGCTCCGACCCGACCAAGGGAAGAGCACCCCATGAAGACATTCACCATCACCACGACCGCTGCCGCCGCCCTCACCGCCGGCGTCCTCGGGTTCGCCGCCCCCGCGCTGGCCGCCCCGACCGGAGCCGGAAGCGCCGCTGACACCATCAGCGCGCTCGAGGCACAAGGCAACCGGGTCGTCGTCAACCGGCAGAGCAGCACGCCCCTCGACGAGGCGTCGGTCGTGTCCGTGACCCACGGGCCCGCCGTCCGCGAGGCGGTACCGAACGCCACCTCCAACGGTGACAACACCCGCTCGGTGAGCAGCCAGACGGTCTACGTCAACGTGCGCTGAGCACGGTGCGAGACGACAAAGGGGCACCTCCGCCAGGAGGTGCCCCTTTGTTGTGGGGGGTCAGCTGGCGTGCAACGGCGCGGGGGTCCGCGACTGGAACGACGGGTGACGGCGCATCGCCTCTTCCATCGCCTTGGCCCGCCGCTCCGCAGCGCTGAAGGCGGGGTGAGACCTCAGATCGACCACGGCTGCGGTGACAGTCGTATCGCTCGCCATCTTCGTCGCCATCTCAACGTCCTTCCGCTGAATTGCCTGGTTTCCTCAGCGTGCTCGGCCCACCTGAGCGCTTCGCTCAGTGTTAGCCGTGAAGTTGATGAGAAAGTATCCGCCCGCGAGGGCACCTAAACACGCTCACCGGCCCAATGTGAGCACGCTGATGTCCGGTGGTGCACCGACACGCACCGGCGGCCCCCAGAAGCCCGCGCCCCGCGAGACGTAGAGCTGTGTGCCGTCCACGGTGGACAGGCCCGCGAGCGACGGCTGAGCCAATTCGACCGCGTAGTGGAACGGCCACATCTGTCCTCCGTGCGTGTGGCCGGACAGTTGCAGATCGACGTTGCGCTGCGCCGCCTCGGCCACCTGGACCGGCTGGTGCGCCAGCAGGATCGTCGGCGTCGCGGCGTCGACACCGCGCAGCGCCGCGTCGAAGTCGGGCGGCTCCTGCACCGACCGTCCGGCCAGATCGTTGACCCCGGCCAGATCGAACGCCGCTGCGCCCCGCCGGATTCTGGTGTTCTCGTTACGCAGCACCTGAAGACCGAGCCGGTCCAGTTCGGTCAGCCACTCGCCGGTGTCGTCGACGAAGTACTCGTGGTTGCCGGTCACGAAGAACGCACCGTCGCGGGCCACGAGGTCGGCCAACGGTGCCGCCGCGGACCCGAGTTGAGCGACCGTGCCGTCCACCAGGTCGCCGACCACGGCGACCAGATCGGGTTCGGTCTCGTTGATCATCCGCACGATCCGTTCGGTGTGCCGGCGACCCAGCAGAGGCCCGAGGTGGATGTCGGACACCACCGCGATGCGATAGCCGTCGAACTCACGGGCCAGCCGGGGCAGCCGCACCGGGACACGCAGCACGTCGGGCGGACGGAGTGCGGTCGCGACACCGACGCCGGTCACGCCGACCGCCGCCGCGCCTGCGGCGACCGCGCCCGCCCGGGCCAGGAAAAGCCGCCGATGATGGTCCGGTGGGTCATCGGCCGGGCGGCGACGCCGGGCGAGCCGCCCCGCAAGATGCGCCGGTTCGAGGACCAGCAGCGCCAGCACGAGGTAGACCAGGAGGCCGAACCACAGATAACCGGGCCAGGCGAGCCAGCCCGAGCCGGCGGGATCGCGCCGGGTCACCAGCGCCGCCACCAGCAGCGCGGACAGGACCAGCAGCAGGGCGGTCAGGATCCGGCGCATCCGACCCGGCCGGGTCGTGGACCGCACGGTGCGAAACCAGACATAAAGGCTCATCAGCCCGAGGGACGAGCCGAGAACGACAAGGAACATGGATCTCTTTCTGGCGGCTCGGGCGGTCCAGCCAGCCTAGGTGAGCCTCGCCGAAGGTCGTCATGGTCAGTCACTTGCGAAACTCTCATCACATCCGTCACCGCGTGGCTCACCGATCGGGATGTCGTGATCGCCTAATCTTCAACCCCGATGGCGACCTTCACGACGTTCCCGCTGCGGGTGTCTGCGCTGCTCACGACGGCGATGCTGGCACTGGCGCCGGTCGCTGCGGCCCAGCCGCCCGCCCCTGAGGCGAACACCTGCCCCTACCGGGAGGCGACCCCGCCCGCCGTCGACGCGTCCGAGGTCCCTGAGTCGGGCGATCCGCCGGCGCCGCTGCCCGTACCCGCCAAGCCCATGGGCGGCGACGCGCTCTCCGGATGCGGCGTGATCACCGCACCGGGCACTCCCCCGGTTCCGGGCGATGTCTCCGCCGAGGCGTGGCTGGTGGCCGACCTCGACTCCGGCGACGTGATCGCCGCGCGCGACCCGCACGGCCGCCACCGACCGGCGAGCATCATCAAGGTGCTCGTCGCGATGCAGGCCATCCGCGACCTGCCTCTGCACAAGGTGGTGCCGGGCACGCAGGAGGACGCGAACGCCGAAGGCACCCGAGTCGGTGTCGGCGAAGGCGGCTTCTACTCCATCAACGACCTGCTGCACGGCCTGCTGATGCATTCGGGCAACGACGCCGCGCACGCGCTGGCGATGCAGCTGGGCGGTATGGACGCCACGCTGACCAAACTCAACGCGCTGGCCAACAAACTCGGTGCCCGGGACACGCGGGTGGCGACCCCGTCCGGGCTGGACGGACCGGGTATGAGCACGTCGGCCTACGACGTCGGGTTGTTCTACCGGTACGCGTGGAACAACCCCGTCTTCTCGAACATCGTTCACACGCAGGAGTTTCCGTTTCCCGGACGCGGCGACGGCGGTTACCCGATCGAGAACGACAACAAGCTGCTGGCGAATTATCCCGGCGCGCTCGGCGGCAAGACCGGCTACACCGACGATGCCGGGCAGACCTTCGTCGGCGCCGCAGACCACGGCGGCCGACGTCTGGTGGCGGTGCTGATGCGGGGTACCCGGCAGCCCATCGCCCCCTGGGAGCAGGCCGCGCACCTGCTCGACTACGGCTACGCCACCGCGCCCGGCACCAAGGTCGGCACACTCGTCGAACCGGATCCGTCACTGCGAACCCCCGAGGCCGATCCCGCCGCCGCAGCCGCCGCGACCACCAAGGCCAGCGCGGCACTACCCGAGGTGGACGCCATGCCGGTGCGCGTCGGCGTCGGAGTCGTCGGCGCGGTGATCGTGTTCAGCCTGATCATGGGGGCCCGCGCGCTCAATCGCAGACCCCAGCACTGAGCTAGCGTCTACGCCGCCGCGCGAATCCGAACGCACCCAGCGCGCCGACCGCCGCGGCACCCGCCGCCTGCCACGGCGCGAGCCCGGGCCGGGTGACGATGCGGTTGCGGATGACGGCCGGACCCGGTGCCGGGATGGGCGCCTCCACCGCGTTCTCCGGCATCGTCGCCGCCCACGCCGTGGCGAACAGGATCAACCGCGCGGTGATGTAGGCGAACACCATCAACCCGAGGACGGGGCCGAACGTAGCGCCCGCCGGCCCCGTCAACACTGACTTCAGATAGATCGATGCCACCAGCTTGAACACCTCGAACGCGACCGCGGCCAGCAGACCCGCGCGCACGCTGCTGCGGAAACTCGCCGACTCCCGCGGCAGCCGAGAGATCATCCACGTGAACAGCAACCACGACACCCCGATCGACACCGCGATCGCGGCGACCCGCAGCAGCACACTGGCCAGGGTCGAATCGGCAAGACCCAGCCAGTCCAGCACGTTGCCCATCAGCGAGGAACTGCCCAGCGCCGACAGCGCCACCGTCACCACGATCGCGGCGAACGTCGACAGCAACGCCAGCAGGTCGGAGAGCTTGGTCTTGAGAAAACCCGGCTGCTCCTCGCGGTAGAGACCCCACATCTGGCTGAGCGCCTCGCGCAGGTTGGCCATCCAGCCCAGGCCCGCCCACGCGGCGGTCGCGAGCCCGATGACGCCGACGGTGCCCCGGGACTCGATCGCCGAGTCCATCAACTGCACGACCTGCTGGCCGAGGTCTCCGCTGACGGCCGTGGCGATCTTGGCCTTGAGCTGGTCGAGCAGCTGTGGCTGGTAGGCGAGCACGAACCCGCCGATCGCGAACCCGACCATCAGCAACGGGAACAGCGCGAAGATCGTGAAGTAGGTGATGCCGGCGGCGTAGAAGTCGCCTTTGCTGTCGTTGTAACGCTGCTGGGCCCGCATCACGTGGTCGAACCACGGCATTCGCGCCCGTAGCCGGTCCAGGAACCCGGGCTCGTTCTGCGCTTCGTCCGGGGATCCCGAGCCGTCCGGCGCCGTCATCGTCAGCCTCCCGTTATCGCGGTGCGAGGAACCCCAACCTGTCATATACCCGGGCCACCGTCTTGCCAGACACTTCACGCGCCCGCTGCGCGCCGGCGGCCAGCACGTTCTCCAGTTCCGCAGGGTCGGCGAGGTACTCGTCGACCCGCGCCTTGATGGGGGTGACGAACTCGACGACGGCGTCGGCCGTCTCCTTCTTCAGATCGCCGTAGCCGCGGCCGGCGTAGCCCGCCACCAAGGTGTCGATCGAGGTGCCCGTCACCGCCGACTGGATGGTCAGCAGATTCGAGACTCCCGGCTTGGCGTCGCGATCGAAACGGATCTCGCGCTCGCTGTCGGTGACCGCGGACCGGATCTTCTTGGCCGTCCGCGCCGGGTCGTCGAGCAGGCTGATCAGCCCGGCATCGGTGGCCGCGGACTTGCTCATCTTGGCGGTCGGCTCCGCCAGGTCGTAGATCTTCGCGGTCGCCGTGGGGATCATCGGCTCGGGAACGACGAACGTGTCGGGGAAGCGCGTGTTGAAACGCTGCGCGACATCGCGGGCCAGCTCGAGGTGCTGGCGCTGATCCTCGCCGACCGGAACCAGCTCGGTGTCGTAGAGCAGCACGTCGGCGGCCATCAGGATCGGATAGGTGAACAGGCCGACGGTCTGCGCGTCCGCGCCGTGCTTGGCGGACTTGTCCTTGAACTGGGTCATCCGTGACGCCTGCCCGAAACCGGTGAAACAGCCCAGCACCCAAGCCAATTCGCTGTGCTCGGGCACATGGCTCTGGACGAACACGGTGGCGCGGGCCGGGTCGACGCCCAGGGCCAGGTACTGCGCGGCGGTGGCCAGTGTGCGCCGGCGCAACGTCGCGGGGTCCTGGGCCAGCGTGATCGCGTGCAGATCCACGACGCAGAAGTAGGCGTCGTGACCGTCCTGCAGACCGACCCACTGGGCGACCGCGCCGAGCGCGTTGCCCAGATGCAGAGAGTCCGACGTCGGTTGCGCGCCCGAGAAGACGACGGGCTTGGCTGAAGTGCTCATGGTGAGGTCCAGTTTTTCACGCGCCGTCGCGGTTTCGTCCGGCGGTCGACCGGTCCTGGGTAGCATGCGCGCAACCGAGGGGGTTCGCATGCGGCGATCGGCGTCAGTCCTTGTCCTGCTCGTCATCGCGACGTTCATGGGTGCCGGCCCCGCGCACGCCGCACCCGGTCGCGCCGTCGTCATCGTCTCCGGCGGTGACGCGGTCAGCCCGTTCACCACCGGAGACGACGCATGCCGGTCCGGTCTGGCCGCCGGCAACACCGACACCGCACTGCGGGAGAACCTGCTCGCCGCGGGTCACACCGTGTACACGTCGCCGGCCATGGCGGGCCGCGGACCCGTCACCGACCAGGGCGGTTTCGGCGCGTTCGGAGATTGCCCGATCACCCTGCCCGACATCATGACCGTCGATTCCACGGCGTCGATCGATCTGGCGGGCGAACACCTCGCCCGCTTCCTCTCCTACCTGCACGACACGCGCGGTGTCGACGTCGTCGACGTCGTCGGCCACTCGATGGGCGGGCTCTATTCGCGGGCGGCGTTCCGGGTGCTGCAGAGCCTCGGCTCGCCGATCCGCATCCGCTCGCTGACCACGCTGGGCACACCGTGGGAGGGATCGTTTCTGTCCGACTACGCCAACGGCATCACCCCGTTGTCGGACTGCGCGGGCGACGCCTACTGCGAGAAGGCGTCCCTGGCGATGGCCGCCGAGGTGACGCGGCTGCAGACCGGTTCGGGGCGCGAGGTCAACCAGGGCTACCTGATGGGTCCACGCGGGTGGAACGAGTACCAGGCAGGCGTGCTGGACCGGATCCCCGTCGTCCTGATCGGTGGCACTCGCTTCACCCACCCGGCTCCGGTCAACCCGATGGTGTGGCCCAACGACGGGATCGTCGCCACCCGCAGCGCGCTGGCCACCGACGTCAGCGACCGCGTACTGCCCCACCGCCGCTGCGTGTCCTTCGACGACACCCACAGCATCTTCGTCTCCGATTCGGTCGGGTTGCCGTGGGAGACGGGGCTGACGTGGGACCCGCGGGTGTTCGACGTGGTGCGCGGAGCCATCAACGACGCCGATGGCGCGTTAGCGACCCCCACCCGCGTCGGCTGCTGAGCCGAAATCACGCGTAGGTGACCGTCACCGGGCAGTGATCGGACCAGCGCAGCGCATACGCAGCGGGGCGTTCCGTGCGCACCGCGGCCACCCGCGCCGCCAACCCCGCCGTGGCCAGCTGGTAGTCGATGCGCCAGCCGGCGTCGTTGTCGAAGGCCTTGCCGCGCCAGGACCACCACGCATAGGGCCCAGGTTGCTCCGGATGCGCCACCCGCACCACGTCCACCCATCCGTTGGCCAGCAGGTCGGTCAGCCACTGCCGCTCCTCGGGCAGGAAGCCGGCCTTCTTGACGTTGCCCTTCCAATTCTTGATGTCGTTCTCGGTGTGGGCGATGTTCCAGTCACCGCAGAGCACCGCGTCACGGCCGTCGGCGCGCAGAATTGCCATCCGCTCGGCCACCGCGGCCATGAAGCGCTCCTTCTCCCGCTGCCGTTCGGTGTCGGCCTCCCCGGTCGGGAAGTACACGCTGCCCACCGTGACACCACCGGTGTCCACCTCGAGGTAGCGACCATGCGCGGCGAATTCCACTGCGCCACAACCGATCCGGACATCATCGTGGGGCGTGCGGGACACCACCGCGACCCCGTTGCGGCCCTTGACGTGGGGCCCGGCAGAGGCCAGGTGCCAGCCGTCGGCGAGCACCGGCGCCAGCGCCTCGGCCACCTGCTCGTCATCGGCGCGGGTCTCCTGCAGGCACACCACGTCCGCGGTGGTCTGCGCGAACCAGGCCAGCAGGCCGCGGTTGTCCTCCGAACGCTGCTTGATCGCTGCGCGGACGCCGTTGACGTTGACGGTGCTGATCGTGAGGGAGCTCGTCACGGCCGTCGACCCTAGCGGGCATTCTTGCGGTACCGCCGGTATCACCTTAGGGTCGGGCGCTATGAGCCCACGCGCGCCGATCCACCTCGGCTCCGGAGAGCCGGTGTTGCTGTTGCACCCCTTCATGATGTCGAACAATGTGTGGAAGGACGTCGCGCCGGCGCTCGCCGACACCGGCCGCTACGAGGTGTACGCGCCGACGATGGCGGGCCACCACGGCGGCAGCCCCAACCGCTCCTGGCTGCTCGACAGCGGCACCCTCGCCGACGACGTCGAGCGCCACCTCGACCGCCTCGGCTGGGACACCGCCCACATCGTCGGCAACTCCCTCGGAGGCTGGGTGGCCTTCGAGCTGGAACGCCGCAACCGGGCGCGCTCCCTGGTCGGTATCGCCCCGGCCGGCGGCTGGCACCGGTGGACGCCGGCCAAATACGAGATCGTGTTCAAGTTCGTGATGGGGATGCCCGTCTGGGTGGTGGCCAAGTTGCTCGGAGCGCGGGCAGCCCGCGTGCCCGGCGCGAGGTTCCTCACCAGCGTGCCGGTCAGCGCCCGCCCCGACGGCATCACCGACGACGACATCCTCGAGATCATCGACGACGTCCGACACTGCCCGGCCTACTACCAGCTCCTGGTCAAAGCCCTGCTGATGCCGGGGTTGATGGAACTCGCCGACACCTCGACACCCACCTATCTGGTGGTGTGCGAGAAGGACCGGGTACTGCCCCACCCGCGGTTCACCGCCCACTTCCGCAAGCACCTGCCCGAGTCGACGCGGTTCACCACACTCGACGGCGTGGGCCACATCCCGATGTTCGAGGCACCCCAGCGCATCGCCGAGGTGATCCGGGAGTTCCTCGACGAACAGACGGGCCCGCAGCGCGCCATCAGCTGAACCCGGTGGCACCCGATCCGCCGGGTGCGTTATTCTTCGTGGCGGTCATGAGTGCCAGCGTCAAGCCCCGGCTTGCTGGCCGGCAACCCTCCAACCGCGGTGGGGTGCCCCGGGAGACGACCAGGTTGAGTAGCCGACAACGGCTATAAGGCAAGCGCGGGTCCGCCGTGAAACGGGCCCCCCGTTCATGGAGGAGACGTCGATGAGCCTCGACAACCCCGATCCCACCGCCAACTGGGCCTTCGAGACCAAGCAGGTGCACGCCGGCCAGGCACCGGATACCGCCACGGGCGCCCGGGCACTGCCGATCTACCAGACCACCAGTTACGCGTTCCGCGACACCGACCACGCCGCAGCGCTGTTCGGGCTCGCCGAACCGGGCAACATCTACACCCGCATCATGAACCCCACCCAGGACGTCGTCGAGCAGCGCATCGCCGCACTCGAGGGCGGCGTCGCGGCACTGTTCGTGTCCTCCGGGCAGGCCGCCGAGACGTTCGCGATCCTCAACATCGCCCAGCACGGCGACCACATCGTGTCCAGCCCACGGCTTTACGGCGGCACCTACAACCTCTTCCACTACTCCCTGCCCAAACTGGGCATCGAGGTCAGCTTCGTCGACAATCCCGACGACCCCGAGTCGTGGCGGGCGGCGGTGCGTCCCAACACGAAAGCGTTCTTCGCCGAGACGATCTCGAATCCGCAGATCGACGTCCTCGACATCCCGACCGTCGCCGCGGTGGCGCACGACGCCGGGGTACCGCTGATCGTGGACAACACGATCGCCACACCGTATCTGATCCAGCCGATCAGCCACGGGGCCGACATCGTCGTGCATTCGGCGACGAAGTACCTCGGTGGGCACGGCACCGCGATCGCCGGCGTGATCGTCGACGGCGGCACCTTCGACTGGACCAACGGGCGCTTCCCCGGATTCACCGAACCCGACCCGAGCTATCACGGCGTGGTGTTCGCCGAACTCGGCGCGCCCGCGTTCGCGCTGAAAGCCCGCGTCCAGCTGCTGCGCGACTTGGGTTCTGCCGCATCGCCGTTCAACGCGTTCCTGGTCGCCCAAGGCCTGGAAACATTAAGCCTGCGCATGGAGCGCCACGTCGCCAACGCCCATCGGGTGGCCGAGTACCTGGCCGGTCACGAGGGCGTGATCTCGGTCAATTACGCCGGCCTACCGAGCTCGCCGTGGTACGAGACGGGAAAGAAGCTGGCGCCCAGGGGAACCGGCGCGGTCCTCGCCTTCGAGCTGGCCGGCGGGGTGCCCGCGGGCAAGGCGTTCGTCGACGCGCTGACACTGCACAGCCACGTCGCCAACATCGGTGACGTGCGCTCACTGGTGATCCATCCCGCCTCGACCACCCACCAGCAGCTCTCGGCCGAGGAGCAGCTCGCCACCGGCGTCACCCCGGGACTGGTGCGCCTGGCGGTGGGGATCGAGGGCATCGACGACATCCTGGCCGATCTCGAGCAGGGCTTCGCCGCGGCGCAGCGCGCCGGTGGAACCGCCGATGCGCAACTGCTCGAGGTGCAACCGTGACCGTCATGGACGTGGTGAACGATCGCGTGGCGCTGCCGCCCGAAGGCGAGATCGGCATCGTCGACATCGGATCGCTCACGCTGGAATCCGGCGCCGTGCTCGACGACGTGTCGATCGCGGTGCAGCGCTGGGGTGAGCTGTCACCTGAGCGCGACAACGTCGTGGTGGTGCTGCACGCCCTGACCGGCGATTCGCACATCACCGGGCCCGCCGGACCCGACCACCCGACTCCGGGGTGGTGGGACGGAGTGGCCGGCCCGGGCGCCCCGATCGACACCGACCGCTGGTGCGCGATCTCGACGAACGTGCTGGGCGGCTGCCGCGGCTCGACAGGACCGAGCAGCATCGCGCCCGACGGCAAAGCCTGGGGTTCGAGGTTCCCGGCGACGACGGTGCGCGACCAGGTCGCCGCCGACGTCGCGGTCCTCGAACGACTCGGCATCACCGAGGTGGCCGCCGTGATCGGCGGCTCCATGGGTGGCGCCCGGGCGCTGGAATGGATCGTCTCCCACCCGGACAACGTCCGCGCGGCGCTGGTGCTCGCGGTCGGAGCACGCGCCACCGCCGACCAGATCGGGACGCAGAGCACGCAGGTCGCCGCGATCACCTCAGATCCCCACTGGTGCAACGGCGATTACCACGACACCGGCCACTCCCCCGACACCGGGATGGAGATCGCCCGCCGGTTCGCCCACCTGACCTATCGCGGCGAAGCCGAACTCGACGAGCGATTCGGCAATACCGCACAGCCGGGGGAAGACCCCACCGCGGGCGGCCGCTACTCGGTGCAGAGCTACCTGGAGTACCAGGGCCGAAAGCTGGTGTCGCGCTTCGATGCCGGCACCTACGTGGCGTTGACCGACGCGCTGTCCAGCCATGACATCGGTCGTGGCCGCGGAGGCGTGGCTGCCGCGCTGAGGGGATGCCCGGTGCCCACCGTGGTGGGCGGTATCACTTCCGACCGGCTGTATCCCCTTCGGCTGCAACAGGAATTGGCGGATCTGCTGCCGGGCTGCGACGGACTCGACGTGGTCGATTCGGACTTCGGGCACGACGGGTTCCTGGTGGAGACCGACGCGGTGGGAAAGCTGATCCGGCGCACCCTGGAGTTGGCCGGCCGGTGAGCGGTTCAGCACCGCAACGGTCGCTGTCCTTCGGCGCCGAAGCCGCCGCCTACGAGCGGGGCCGCCCCTCGTATCCGCCGGAGGCCATCGAATGGCTGCTTCCCGAAAACGCCCACACCGTGCTCGATCTCGGCGCGGGCACCGGCAAGTTGACCACCCGGCTGGTCGAACGCGGCCTCGACGTCGTCGCCGTCGACCCGATCCCGGAGATGCTCGAGCTGCTGCGCACCTCACTGCCCGACACCCCCGCCCTGCTCGGGACAGCCGAGGAGATCCCCCTGCCGGACAACAGCGTCGACGCCGTGCTCGTCGCCCAGGCATGGCACTGGTTCGACCCGGCGCAGGCGATCGAGGAGGTCGCACGGGTGCTCCGGCCCGGCGGCCGACTGGGCCTGGTCTGGAACAACCGCGACGAAAGGCTGGGCTGGGTCAAGGATCTCGGCCAGATCATCGGCCACGAGGTCGATCCGTTCAGCCAGACCGTCGCGCTGCCCGACCCGTTCACCGACGTGTCACGGCACCAGGTCGAGTGGACCAGTTATCTGACACCGCAAGCGCTGATCGACCTGGTGGCCTCCCGCAGCTACTGCATCACCTCGCCCGAACAGGTGCGCACCCGCACCCTGGACCGGGTGCGCGACCTGCTCGCCACCCACCCCGCACTGGCGAACTCCACCGGCCTCGCGCTGCCGTATGTGACGGTGTGCGTGCGCGCCACCCTATCCTGAGGCCTCACGCCGCCCTGGTGCGCTCCCGAAGCGCGGTGCGCAGCCCGCGCTTCGGCGTCCCCGGGGTGGGCTCGACCCGCCCGAAGCGCCGCTCCGACGCCGTCTCCGGGGCGTCATCGCTGGGGGCCTTCAAGTACTTGTCCGGCAGCGCGAGCTTCAGGATGGTCCAGAACGACTGCCAGTACTGCCGCAGCAGCGGCCCGGTGGTGTAGGGCAGGTCGTACTTCTCGCAGAGCTCTCGGATGCGGACGCTCATCTCGGCGTAGCGGTTGCTCGGCAGGTCCGGGAACAGGTGGTGCTCGATCTGATAGCACAGGTTGCCGCTCATGAACGCCATGATCGGACCGGCGTGGAAGTTGGCCGACCCCAACATCTGTCGCAGATACCATTCGCCGCGGGTCTCGTTCTCGAACTCCTCGACGGTGAATTTCTCTGCGCCGTCCGGGAAGTGGCCGCAGAAGATCACCATGTAGGCCCAGTAGTTACGGATGAAGTTCGCCACCGCGTTGCACTTCAGGGTGTGCTTCCAGTTGGTCCCGGTCAGCGCCGGGAAGATGATGTAGTCCTTGCCCACCTGTTTGGCGATCTTGCGGCCCATGACCCGCATGTCCTTGCGCGCCTCGGCCCAGGTCTTCTCCTTCTTGCGGATCTTGTCGACCTCGATGTGGTGTGCCGCCACCCCCCATTCGAAGAACGTGCCGAGCAGCAGGTTGTAGATCGGGTTGCCGATCATCCACCGTTCCCACGGTTCGTCACGGGTCACCCGCATGATGCCGTAGCCGACGTCGCTGTCCAGACCGACGACGTTGGTGTACTTGTGGTGGACGAAGTTGTGCGAGTACTTCCACTGCGACGACGGGCACGTGGTGTCCCACTCCCACTCGGTGGAGTGGATCTCGGGGTCGTTCATCCAATCCCACTGGCCGTGGATGACGTTGTGGCCCAACTCCATGTTCTCGATGATCTTGGCCGAGGCCAACATCGCGGTGCCGGCCACCCTTGCGATCCGGCTGCTGCTCGCGAACAACGCGATCCGCCCACCGGCCGCCAGCGCGCGCTGCAGTTGGATGGTGCGACGCACGTAGCGCGCGTCGCGTTCTCCCCGGGACTCCTCGATGTCGGCGCGAAGCTGATCGAGCTCGGCAGCGAGGTTCTCGACGTCCTCCTCGGTGAGATGTGCGTAGACCTTGATGTCGGTGATCGCCATGGAAGTCTCCTCAGATCTTGATGGTGCAGTCACCGGAGGCGGTGGACACACATGTCTGGATGCGGTCGCCCGCACCGTGTTCCTGCCCGGAACGGATGTCCCGGACGTGCCCCTCTTCGAGCGGGAGCACACAGGTCTGGCAGATACCCATCCGGCAACCGAACGGCATTTGGATACCGGCGTCCTCGCCGGCCTGCAAAATGGTTGTGGCGCCATCGATCTCGGCGGACTTGTCGGAGATCCCGAAGTGTACGGTCCCGCCTTCGCCGCCCTTGTCGGTAGCCGCGATCGTGAACCGCTCCATGTGCAGCTGATCGGCGAGGCCGTGTTCTTCCCACACCTGCTCGGCCGCGTCGAGCATCGCCGACGGGCCGCACACCCACGCGGAGCGCTTCTGCCAATCCGAGACGATCTGGTCGAGCTCGGTGAGCTCGACTTTGCCGTCTTCCTGAGTGAGCTGCAGATGGAGGCGGTAGCCGCGCTGCCGGCTCTCCAGTTCGCGCAGCTCGTCGTGGAAGATCACCGACTCGGCCGACGGGGCGGAGTGGATGTGCACGATGTCTGGCTCCTGGCCGCGGGCGCGCAGCGAGCGCAGCATCGCCATGATCGGCGTGATGCCACTGCCGGCGGTGATGAACAGCAGCGATTCCGGCGGCGGGTCGGGCAGCGTGAACTCGCCCTGCGGTGCGGCCAGGCGAATGATCGTGCCGGGTTCGACCCCGTCGACGAGGTGGGTGGACAGGAAACCTTCCGGGGTGGCCTTCACGGTGATCGAGATCTCGTCGCGATCCGGCTCGGGCACCGATGTCAGTGAGTACGACCGCCAGTGCCACTTCCCGTCGACGCGCAACCCGATGCCGACGTAATGGCCGGGTTGGTAGTCGCGGGCGAAGCCCCAGCCCGGGCGGATCACCACGGTGGCCGTGTCGTCGGTCTCCCGGCGGACCTCGACGATCTCGCCCCGCAGCTCACGGGCCGACCACAGTGGATTGAGCAAAGACAGATAGTCGTCGGGGAGAAGCGGCGTGGTGGCGCGGGCCGCGAGCCCCCGCACCATGTTCACCCACCCCCCGCTCGGCGCTTCGACGTCGCGCGCCGGCTTCTTCGACCACCGCGCCACCGTCTTGACCACACTGGCCATGGCTCACCCCTGATGCGCTTCGCAGTACTCGCTGTGACTGCAGTCACAGCGGAGAGGACGCCTCCGGAGTATCCCTACCTGCCGGTAACGAAACATCTGTTCACCGGTTGGGCAGCGCGTCGCCGAAACCCCACGTGGCCTGCATCGTCGGGCGGGCACGCGGCGTCTGAGCCGGCTGCGGGAACCGCGCCGCCGGCCCGCCTGCGCTGCCGATCGGGACCACCGTCATCCCATCGTGCGGTGGCGCGCCGCCCCCGACATGAACCGGGCGTGCTCTAGCATCCTGGTCGACACGGGATGGCCGGACAGTGCGCGCACGGGTGCCGACGCCGTCGCGCGCGTCCGCAGCCGAGACAGTCCGGCGAGGCGGTCGGCCGTCGCAAATGGACCCGCCGGCTCAGCAAAGACCGGCGCTCAGCTGGTGCCCAGCGGGTCGATCGTCCACGCGATGTAGAGCATCGCCGCGCTGACCGCGGCGGTGGTGGCGACGTCGACCGTGCGGCTGCGCACCGCGAGCAGCCCCACGCGATCCTCGGGCAGGGTCAAACGCAACGCCGAGGCCATCCCCACGCCGATCGCCATCACGAGCGCGCCCCGGCGCCAGTAACCCATCGCCACCAGCACGAACGCCGCCAACAGGGACAGCCCCACGGCCAAGATCGGCCACTGTCCGGTGAACAGCCTGCGGGTTGCCCTCACGACGCGGCGGCAGCCTCGGCGCGCTCGACGACGTTGGTGAGTAGAAACGCCCGCGTGAGCGGACCGACGCCACCGGGATTGGGCGACACGTGCCCGGCCACGTCCCAGACACCGGGATGCACGTCGCCGACGAGCTTGCCGGCCTCGTCGCGGCTGACCCCGACGTCGACGACCGCTGCGCCGGGCCGCACCATCTCCGCGGTCACCATGTGCGGCACCCCCGCGGCGGCGACGATGATGTCGGCTTCACGGGTGATCTGCGGCAGGTGGCGGGTCGCGGTGTGGCACAGCGTCACCGTCGCGTTCTCCGAACGCCTGGTGAGCAGCAGGCCGAGCGGACGTCCGACCGTGACACCGCGGCCGATCACGACGACGTGCGCACCGGCGATCTCCACCTCGTAGCGCCGCAGCAGGTGCACGATGCCCCGCGGCGTGCAGGGCAGCGCGGCGGGTTCATTGAGCACGAGCTTGCCGAGGCTCATCGGGTGCAGCCCGTCGGCGTCCTTGTCGGGGTCGATCCGCTCCAGCGCCGCGTTCTCGTCGAGATGCCGCGGCAGCGGCAGCTGCACGATGTACCCGGTGCACTCGGGGTTGGCGTTGAGCTCGTCGAGCGTGGCGATCAGGTCGGCCTGGCTGATGTCGGCGGGCAGGTCCCGGCGGATCGACGTGATGCCCACCTTCGCGCAGTCGGCGTGCTTGCCCCGCACGTAGGCCTGCGATCCGGGGTCGTCCCCGACGAGAACGGTACCCAGGCCCGGGGTGTGACCGGCCTCCACGAGCCGCGCCACGCGCGCCGTGAGGTCGACGAAGATCTCGTCGCGCGTGGCCTTACCGTCCAAAGTGATCGCACCCACGGCGATCATTGTGACAGGCTCTCTAGACATGACAACTGTCCCCGATGTGTTCACTCCAGCCGCGCTGGGTCCCATCACGTTGCGCAACCGCGTGATCAAGGCAGCGACGTTCGAGGCCGCGACGCCGAACGCTCTGGTCACCGAGGACCTGATCACCTATCACCGACTGCCCGCCGCCGGCGGGGTCGGCATGACCACCGTCGCCTACCTGGCGGTCGCCCCGGGCGGACGCACCGAGGGCAACCAGATCTACTGGCGGCCCGACGCGATGGCCGGACTGCGCAAGCTCACCGATGCCGTGCACGCCGAAGGCGCGAAGATCAGCGCGCAGATCGGCCACGCCGGCCCGGTGGCGAACTCGAAGTCGAACGGGACGACGGCCTACGCCCCGGTGCGCTTCTTCAATCCGCTGTCGATGCGCTTCGCGAAGCGGGCGACCCGGGACGACATCACCGACATCACCGAGGCGCACGCCCAGGCGGCGCGGATGGCCATCGACGCGGGCTTCGACGCCGTCGAAGTGCATCTGGGCCACAACTACTTCGCCAGCTCGTTCCTGTCACCGCTGATCAACCGGCGCGACGACGAGTTCGGCGGCTCGCTGGCCAACCGCGCCAAGGTGGCCCGCGGCACCGTGCTCGCCGTCCGCCGTGCCGTCGAGAAGGCGGGCACGCCGATCGCGGTGACCGCCAAGCTGAACATGAGCGACGGTGTTCGGGGCGGGATCTCGACCGAGGAGGCGCTGCAGACCGCGAAGTGGCTCGAGGAGGACGGCGGGCTGGACGCCATCGAGCTCACCGCAGGCAGCTCCCTGGTCAACCCGATGTACCTGTTCCGCGGCGAGGCACCCGTCAAGCAGTTCGCGGGCGCCTTCAAGCCACCTCTGCGGTGGGGCATCCGGATGACGGGCAACAAGTTCTTCCGCGAATATCCCTACCGCGAGGCGTATCTGTTGCGCGACGCCCGGCTGTTCCGTGCCGAGCTCTCGATGCCGCTGATCCTGCTGGGCGGCATCACCAACCGCGAGACCATGGACCTGGCGATGGCCGAGGGCTTCGACTTCGTCGCGATGGGGCGGGCCCTGCTCGCCGAGCCGGATCTGATCAACCGGATCCGGGCCGACGGCACCGCCGTCAGATCACTGTGCACGCACTGCAACCAGTGCATGGCGACGATCTACCGCCACACGCACTGCGTCGTGACGGGTTCGCCGTCGCCGGTCAGTTCGGGGCGGTGAGCGCTCGCGCGCAGTCCTCGACGATCGCTTCGGCAGCCGCGGGAATCGCCTGACGCGCACCCAGGTGACGCCGCACGATCGCGTACGGCACGTCGATCACCGCCGCGCTGACCCGCGCGGTGTCCCCGGGGATTTCGCCGAGCACCTTCTTGAGCCTGCGCTGCAAGCGTTTCCGGCGCCCGACGAGGTGGTCGGGCCAGTCCTCGAGCCCGAGTTGAGCGGGGCCCGTCAGCAGCACGTGCGCCTCGATCGGATGAGCTCGGCACCAGCCGAGCACGCCGAGCGCGCCGGCCACGCCGCGGTGCGCCGGATCCCCGTCGCTGTCACTGTCACCGTCGAGCACCTCGGACAGCGCATCCAGGAGTCGCTCCTCGGTGCGCACCCACAGTTCCCCGCACAGCGCGGCGCGCGTCGGGAACCTGTGGTAGACCGAGCCACTCGGCGCGCCGGTGCTGCGCGCGACCGCCGACATGGTGACCGCACCGGGACCGTCGGAGGCCAACAGGTCCGCCGCTGCGTCGAGGAGGACGTCGACGGTGTATCGGGCGGGCCGCGGCATTGCTCCACCCTAAAGTAGAGGTTTACCTCTAAAATGCGATGCGCGCGTGCGACGGATTCCCGATGATCCCGCATGACGATACTGACCCTGCGCTATTCCCGGCAGCCGCAGTGCATTTCATGCTGCCCGAGATGGGCGTGTCGCCACAGCGGCAGGGAACGGCGAGATCACGGGCAGGACACAGAACGCCCACATCTCTCCCACAGAGTCGCAGGCGGACCGGCGATGAGCGGGGCCTACCGATAGAGTTGCGCGCGATGTCTACTGTCGCCGCCGGAGCGGTTCTGTGACCCGATCCGCACCCCCTGCGCTGACGGTGCGCTACGACGGGTCCACCCGCACCTTCGCCGCCGGCAACGACGTCGTCGTCGGCCGGGACCTGCGCGCCGACGTGCGGATCGCCCACCCGTTGATCTCCCGTGCGCACCTCGTGTTGCGTTTCGACCAGGGCCGCTGGCTCGCGATCGACAACGGCTCGCTCAACGGGATGTTCGTCAACAGCCGCCGGGTGCCGGTCGTCGACATCACCGACGGTGCCCAGCTGCACATCGGCAATCCCGACGGCCCGTTGCTGACGTTCGAGGTGGGCAGGCACCAGGGCTCGGCGGGCACGACACCCACCACCGCGGTCCCGGTGCCGAGCCGCCCGAGCGGTCAGTGGCCGAGCCAGCCGGTCAGCCATCCGGGCGCCCCCACGCGGCCGCCCGCCGCGCGCTCCTACCCCACCGCCGGACCGCGCACCGGCTACCCGCCGCCGCCGTCGCGCCCCGTCCAGCAGCCACCGATCTCGTCGCCGGCGATGGAGTCGACGGCCACCGTGATGGGACCCGCCGCTGCCCCCCGCTCGAGCGGCGACGGCAACCTCGCGACCAGCATGCTCAAGATCCTGCGGCCCGGGCGTGCGCCGGAGGTGCCGCCGGGCTCAGTGAAGATCGGCCGCGCCAGCGACAACGACATCGTCATCCCCGACGTACTGGCCTCCCGGCACCACGCCACCCTGGTCACGACGCCGGCCGGCACCGAGATCCGCGACAACCGCAGCATCAACGGCACGTTCGTCAACGGCTCACGGATCGAGACGCAGCTGCTGGCCGACGGCGACACCGTCACGATCGGCAACGTCGACCTGGTCTTCCGGGACGGCACGCTGGTCCGGCGCACCGAGACAGCGGCCGCGACGGCGACCGGCGGTCTGGACGTGCACGGGGTGACGTGGACGATCGAGAACAACAAGACGCTGCTCGACAACATCTCGATCTCCGCCCGGCCGGGCACGCTGACCGCGGTGATCGGCCCGTCGGGTGCGGGCAAGTCCACCTTCGCCCGTCTGGTGGCGGGCTACACCCACCCGACGACGGGGCAGGTGTCGTTCGAAGGTCATGACGTCCACGCCGAGTACGCCTCGCTGCGCTCCCGGATCGGGATGGTGCCGCAGGACGACGTCGTCCACGGCCAGCTGACCGTGCGGCAGGCCCTGATGTACGCCGCGGAATTGCGGCTGCCGCCCGACACCACGAAGGCCGACCGGGAACAGGTCGTCAACGAGGTGCTCGAGGAACTCGAGATGACCAAGCACCTCGACACCCGCGTCGACAAACTCTCCGGCGGCCAGCGCAAACGTGCCTCGGTGGCGCTGGAACTACTGACCGGCCCGTCACTGCTGATCCTCGACGAACCGACGTCGGGTCTGGACCCTGCGCTGGACCGGCAGGTGATGACGATGCTGCGCCAGCTCGCCGACGCGGGACGCGTCGTGCTGGTCGTCACGCACTCCCTGACCTATCTCGACGTCTGCGATCAGGTGCTGCTGCTGGCGCCCGGCGGTAAGACCGCGTTCTACGGACCGCCCAGCCAGATCGGGCCCTCGATGGGGACCACCAACTGGGCCGACATCTTCTCCGCCGTCGCCGGTGATCCGGATGCAGCTGCTCAGCGCTATCTCGACCAGCACGGTCCCCCACCGCCGCAGCCGCCGGCGCTGACACCGTCGGAGCTCGGCAACCCCACACGCACCAGCTTGCGCAGGCAGCTGTCCACGATCGCGCGCCGACAGATCCGGCTGGTGGTCTCGGACCGCGGCTATTTCGCGTTCCTGATGCTGCTGCCGTTCATCATGGGTGTGCTGTCCCTGTCAGTCCCCGGCGATGTCGGGTTCGGCGTGCCGGTGACGGCGGTGCAGGGCGGGGAAGCCCCCAACGAACCCGGCCAGATCCTGGTGATGCTCAATGTCGGTGCGATCTTCATGGGGACCGCGCTGACGATCCGTGCGCTCATCGGAGAACGTGCGATCTTCCGGCGCGAGCAGGCGGTGGGACTCTCGACGTCGGCGTATCTGCTGGCCAAGATGGTGGTGTTCACCGCGTTCGCGATCGTGCAGTCGGCGATCGTGACAGCGATCGCGATCATCGGTAAGGGCTGGGGGCCCGGTGCCGTCGACTCCGGTGCGGTGATCGGGAATCGCAGCCTCGAACTGTTCGTCGACATCGCGCTCACCACGGTCGCCGCGGCCATGGTCGGCCTCGCCCTGTCGGCGCTGGCGCGCTCGGCCGAACAGATCATGCCGCTGCTGGTCGTCGCGATCATGAGCCAGCTGGTGTTCTCCGGCGGCATGATCCCGGTGACCGACCGGATCGTGCTCGACCAGATGTCGTGGGCCACCCCGGCGCGCTGGGGTTTCGCCGCGTCGGCATCGACGATCGACCTGATCCGGCTGGTGCCCGGACCGCTGACTCCGCAGGACGATCACTGGAAGCACACCTCGGGCGCCTGGCTGTTCGACGTGGGGATGCTCGTGGCGATCAGCGTGGTGTACGTCGGGTTCGTGAGGTGGAAGATCCGGCTGAAGGCCGCGTGACGACGAGCGCAGCGAGGAGTCGTGACGACGAATTCTCTGCACGGAGGGCCCTTGCACACGCAATAGGATGAGCGGGGTTCTGCAAGGGGGGATTCATCACGTGAGCGACAGCGATGCGGCGTTGCGTGCCGTGGCACTGGATGCGGCATTGGCGGAGTTGCAGCAGTGGGGTGTGGACCGCTTCAGCATCGAGGGCGTCGCCCAACGATCCGAACTCGACGCCGATCTGATCCGCCGCTCATGGCACCGCCCGCAGGATCTGATCGTCGACGCACTGCTGAGCTCCACGTCGGTCACGATCGGCACACCGGACACCGGCAGCCTCGCCGACGATCTGGGTGCGCTCGCGGAATCGGTGAGCGCCTACCTGAACGATCCCGTCGGCCGCCGCATCGCGCGGATGCTCGTCATCGACAGCAAGTCCCACACCGTGGACGACGAGGCCAGGCTGCTGCTGTGGCGCCGGCACCTCCAGATGATGGAAACCATCGTCGAGCGCGCCACCCAGCGCGGCGAATTCCGTCCCGAGGTTCGGCCCATCACCGTGCTGCAACTGCTCGTTTCGCCGCTGCAGACCTGCGCGCTGTACACCAGCGCGCGGGTCGAACACGACTATTGCCGCGCAGTCGCCGACCTGGTGACGCGCGCGGTCAGCACCGCGAGTTGACCTCAGCCGCCGTGGATGTCGAGACCGTGCGCGGCAGCGAACGCGAGTGCTTGCTCGATGTCGATCTTGGCGCCGCGCAGCGTGGCCGTCGTCCAGAACGTCGGGTCCGCGCGCGCCCCTCGCAGATCCGCGTCGTCGAGGCGAGCGCCCTGAACCCGGGCCCCGGTCAGGTCCGCACGCGCCAGCACCGCCTCGCGCAAATCGGTGCCGACGAGGCTGACCTCACGCAAGCGGCACTCCGACAGATCGATCTTGCGTAGGTCCGCTCCCCCGAGGACGGCGAGCGTGAAATCACACTCGACGATCGTCACCGGCCGCAGCCGGCATTCGACGAACGTCGAGCCGAGGAAGCTGCAGTGCCGAAAGGCACTGTGCCACAACGAGGTACGCCGGAAGGTGCAGTTCCGAAAGGCGCTCCCGACATGCTCGGATTCCGACAGGTCGACGCCGGAGAAGTCGCAGGCGTCGAAAACCACCCGCTCCGTGCGTAACCGGCTCAGATCCTCGTCGCGGAAATCGGCGTCGGTGAACTCACGGTCGGTCTGATCGTCCATCGCGGTCAGCCGGCCGGGGTCAACCGGCTCAGCGCGTACTCGGTGACCGCGATCAGCGCCGATTTCGTCGATTCGCGATCCCGCGCGTCGACGGTGATCAAAGGGACGTGATCGGGCAGGGCCAACGCGGTCCGCACCGCGGCCGGTGGATGGCGCGGCGCACCGTCGAACTCGTTGACCGCCACCAGGAACGGTAGATCGCGGGCCTCGAAGAAGTCGACCGCGGCGAAGCTGTCCTCCAGACGGCGGACATCGACGAGGATGATCGCCCCGATGGCGCCCTGGATCAAGTCGTCCCACATGAACCAGAAGCGGCGCTGTCCGGGAGTGCCGAACAGGTACAGCACAAGATCGTCGCTGAGGCTGATGCGGCCGAAATCCATCGCCACCGTCGTCGTGGTCTTGTCGGGCAACCCGGCGAGTTCGTCGACGCCTGCGGAGGCGTCTGTCAGCAGCGCTTCCGTGCGCAGCGGCACGATCTCCGACACCGCGCCGACGAACGTGGTCTTGCCCGCGCCGAAGCCACCGGACACGACGATCTTCGTCGAAGCGGCCCTGGCATGCCCTGGCCTAAAGCGCTCGGAGGCCACGCAGCGTCCTTCCGATCAGGTCCCGCCGCTCGTCGGTGGTCGTCGTCGCGGACAGGGTGTCGTGCACCGTCACATAACCCTGCACCACCAGATCCCCGACCACGACCCGCGCCACGCCGAGAGGCAGCCCCAAGTGCGCAGCGATCTCGGCGACCGACAACCTGGCCGGACACACCGCCATGATCTGCGCCCGCACATCGGCACTCGGCCAGTTCCACGGCGGCGGCGTCGGCGCGGGCCCGACCGGGGCCTCCCACGGCAGATCGACGCCCGCGTCTGTGCGCCCTGCGGTCAGCGTGTACGGACGGACGAGGCGGGGTCCCGGCTCTTCGGTCACCGGTGTCTCATGAGCGCAACGGATTTCGTGGTGGCGAGGCGACTGCGGCGCCCACACGTTCGACGAGCACGGCCATCTCGTAACCGATCTGACCGATGTCGGCGCCGCGCGCGGCCAGCGTGGCCAGATTGGAGCCGTCACCCACCCGCATCAACAGCAGGTAGCCGTTCTCCATCTCGACCACCGACTGCAGCACGTACCCGCCGTCGAACAGCTGCGCGGCGCCGGCCGACAGGCTGGCCAGCCCGGAGGCAACCGCAGCCATCTGATCGGCACGCTCCGCGGGCATGTGCTCGCTGGCCGCCGTCAGCAGGCCGTCGGCCGAGACGAGGATCGCGTGCGACACCCCCGGTGTCTCCCGCGCGAACCGCGACACCAGCCAATCGAGCGACTCGCTCATCTGCTGTCCTCTCGATCCTCGCGGGCGTGCCGCCGCCCGGCCGCCACTCCGCCGAAGTGGCTGGCCATGCCGGCGCGCACCGCGTCGGGATCGCGGACCAGGGGGGCGCCGCCCGCCGCATCGGTGTGCTGCGCGGCGCCGGGGACCAGCCGGGCACCGGGACGGCGGATGGGCAGACCCTCGGGGGTGCGTTCCTGCACGGGTGCAGCCTGGGCGGCGGCCGCCGCCGACCAGCCGTGATCCCAGACGGTCTGCCAGTTCAGGTCGGTGCTGTGGGACAGCTCGTGCGGGTCGACGAGCCACTCGGAGAGCATCGTCTGATAGATCGCGTCGTCGTCGGAGTCGTCCCTGGCGTGCCGCGCGCGGGTGTGGCCGTTCTGCGCGGGGGCGACGACGGGCCGGGGGGCGGGCGCCGGGGGTGCGGGCGCCGGGCGTGCCGGGGGTGCCGGTTGCGGCGGGGCCGGGGGTGCTGCCAGCAGCTCGGCCGGCACGTAGACCCCGGCGGTGGTGCCCGACGACGGCCGACCCGCGACGGTGTTGCGCAACCGCACGACCAGACCGTGCTGGCCGGCCAGCCGGCCCGCCACGAACAACCCCATGTGCCGGGCGGTGTACGGGTTGACCTCACCGCCGGACTGCAATCTGCTGTTGGCGACCCGCAGATCGGATTCGCTCATCCCCAGGCCGGCGTCGGCGACCTCGAGCACCAGGCCGCCGTTGCTGGTACGGGCCGCCGAGACCTGCACCGGGGCCGTCGGCGGGGAGTACCGCAGCGCGTTGTCGAGGAGCTCGGCCAGCAGATGTACCAGGTCACCGGCCACCGCGCCGGTCACTGCGCTGTCCGGAAGGCCCTCGGCGCTGATCCGGTGATAGTCCTCGACCTCGGACGCGGCGGCGTGGACGACCGCCACGACAGCGACGGGCTCGGCGTCCTCGCGGGGGATGCGGGCCCCGGCCAGCACCATCAGGTTCGCCCCGTTGCGGCGCATCCGCGACGCGAGATGATCGAGGCGGAACAGGCTCTGCAGCCGGTCCGCGTCCTGTTCGTCGTTCTCCAGCTGGTCGATCACGGCGAGCTGCTGGTCCACCAGCGTTCGGTTGCGCCGCGACAGCGTCTCGAACATGTCGGTCACCTGCATCTGCAGCCGCGCCTGCTCGGCCGCGAGCACCACCGCCTGCTCGTGCAGTTCGTCGACGGCGTGGGCGACCTGGCCGATCTCCTCGGACGTGGGCACCGAGAGCGGCGCGACCGTGGGCGTCTTGCCGTCGATGCGGGCCTGCTCGACCTCCCGGGCCAAGTCCTCGTGCGCCACCTTCAAAGCGCTGTCGCGCAGGGTGCGCAGCGGCCGGACCAGGCTGCGCGCCACGAGGGTGACCAACAGAAGTGCGATCAGCAGCACCGCGCCGACGACCGCGGCGTCGCGGATCGCGGCGGTCCGAGCGGCCGCGGCCTGGTCGGAGACGGTCGCCGGGATCGACCGGGACGTATCGGTGATGATCCCGTCGGCGATGTCGCGGGTGACGCGCTGCGACGCCAGGAGGTCAGGGTTGTTCGGCAGCACCACGGCCGGGTCGGAGAGCAGCGACATCCGCTTGACCATCTCCGACCGCAGCGCCGCCGCGGCGTCGGTGGAGCCACCGAGGAAGGCGCCCATCGCCGAAACCGTGGACGGCTCGGTACCGGCCAGCGTGATCATCGACGAGCGCAATTCCGGCTCGGGCAAATCTGCTCCACGGTCGACGAGCATCTGCTGCATCGTCATCTGGCCGCGGGCACCGACCGCTCTCGCAAGCGCCTCGCCGGCGGTGCGGACCGTCTCGTCGTCTCCGGCCACCAAGCCGGTGATCGCGGTCTCGGCGGTGATCAGCAGCGGGGCGTACGTCATGACCCGGCTGCGCAGATCGTTGCCGCCCGACGTGCTCTTGCCGACGAGATCGCGCCCGAAATCGAGCAGCGTGTTCGTCGCCAGGCGCACCGCGTCGTCGACGTCGGTCGAGCTCAGTCGACGCTGCAGGTCGGCGGCCTGGGACTCGAACGCGGAGACGCTCGCGGGCACGTCACCACCGTCCGTCGCGCTCACCAGCACCGCTTCCACAGCGGCCAGGTACTGCGCGACGGCGGGCACCATCTCCGCCCGGGCAGCTGCGAGCCGCAACGTCTGAGCGGCCGAGGTCGCGGCGTGGATGCGCAGCCCGCCGAACACGCCGGCCAGCAGCAGCGGCACCAACACGATGGCCACGACCTTGACGCGGACCGGCCAGTTGGACAGCGCCCACCGCGGCGGCCGCTTGATCGAGGATCGAGCGTGATTCATGAAGCATCCTGGCTGATGGCGCCCTCGTCGGGCGGGCGTGAAGCGCCTGGCGAATGCGCTGAGTATGCCAGCCCGGTCATCGGGTCGCCAGAGTTCGACGCACAGGTGCAGAACCAGCAAAGACGGTGGCTCCGAGTCTGTTGTGGGCGTTGCGATTTCGTTTCAGACCCGTTGCGTGTCAGAGGGTGAAGTACCGCTGATCTGCAGGCACAATCGATGGTGACCCCTTTTGGAGGAGTAGCAATGACCCACAATGGCGTGGAGATGGCACTACTCGCCGATGCGTCCGAGATCGGCGATTCACCCCTGATGCGAGCGATGAGCAGCGAGATGGTCGACACCGACACTCTCGCCGGCCTGATCTCGATCGCGAGCTACGAGACCTGTCTGGACTGACACCCGTTTACCCTGCCAAGGGTGTTTCGGGTGATGTTCTACTCGCCGCGTATCGCGCCCAATACCGGCAACGCGATTCGCATGGTCGCGGGCAGCGGGTGTGAACTGCATCTGGTCGAGCCGCTGGGCTTCGACCTGTCCGAGCCCAAGCTCCGTCGCGCGGGGCTCGACTACCACGATCTGGCGTCGGTGACCGTGCACGCCGATCTGGAGTCGGCGTGGTCGGCCGTCATGCCGGCGCGGGTCTTCGCTTTCACCGCCCATGCCGACGCGTCGTTCGCCGACATCGCCTATCAACCCGGCGACGTGCTGCTGTTCGGGCCGGAGCCAACCGGGCTGGACGCCGAGACGTTGGCCGACCCGCACGTCACCGCCCGGGTGCGCATCCCGATGCTGTCCGGGCGGCGGTCACTGAACCTGTCCAACGCCGCCGCCGTCGCCGTCTACGAAGCGTGGCGTCAGCACGACTTCGCGGGCAGCGTGTGAGTCACCACGTGTCCCAGTGGGTGAGCTGCTCGGCGGGCAGCCGCTTGGCCTTCTTGAAGTCAGTGCCCTTGGTGTAGGCGATCGGGAAGAGCCCGGCCTGGCTGTAGGAGTCGAACGGGATGCCGAGCAGCTCGGCGGCCTGACGCTCCCCGTCACCGAGAAGATGCAGCGTGGTCCACGCCGAGCCGAGTCCCCGCGAACGCAGCGCCAGCATGAAACTCCACACCGCGGGCAGCAGCGATCCCCAGTAGCCCGCGCTGGCACCCGAGACGGTGTCGCGCGGCTTGCCCTCCAGGCACGGGATCAACATGACCGGAGCCTTCTCGAGGTTGTCGTTGAGGTAGCTCGCGGAGTCCATCACCTTCGGCGCCCGCTCGTCACGCTCGTCGCCGTAGGTGGGCTTCTCGGCGTTCAGGTACGGCGTGGCGTTGGTGCGGTAGATCTCGGCGAGCGCGAGCTTCTTGTCGGGGTCGGTCACGAAGACCCACTGCCAACCCTGGCTGTTGCTGCCCGTCGGCGCCTGCAGGGCGATGTCGAGGCACTCCATCAGCACCTCGCGGGGCACCGGCTTGTCGAAATCGAGGCGCTTTCGCACCGAGCGGGTCGTGGTCAGAACGTCATCGGCGGACAGGTTGAGCGTCGGGTTCGTCCCATGAGATGTCACTGTGCCGAGAATACTCAGCGGAAGTCGCGGGATTTGGACGCCACCTTCAAGCTCAGCGGGCCCATCCGGTCGGCCACCACCGTCACTGCGCCGGTGGCGTTCTGCACGATGCCCCGCACCACCAGCGCCGCCGCGGTCTGGGCCAACCGGCGGTGCCGCGCCCACACCGCCGGCATGCACAGCACGTTGACCATCCCGGTCTCGTCCTCGAGATTGACGAACGTCACCCCCTGCGCCGTCGCCGGCCGCTGCCGATGAGTCACCGCACCGGCGACCAGCACGCGGGTGCCGTCGGGCACCGACAGCAGCTGATCGGCCGGCACGACTCCCATCGCAGCCAGATCCTCGCGCAGGAACTCGGTCGGATACCGATCGGGCGACACCCCTGTCGCCCACACATCGGCGGCGGTCAGCTCCAGCTCCGTCATCCCGGGCAGTGACGGGACATGCGACGACGAACCCACCCCGGGTAACCGGTCGGGACGTTCGGCGGCGGCCGCCCCGGCAGCCCACAACCCTTCCCGCCGGGTGATGCCGAAACAGCCCAGCGCACCGGCGGTGGCCAGCGCCTCGGTCTGCGGCACGCTGAGCTGCACGCGCCCGGTCAGGTCGAGCAGTGAGGTGAACGGTCCGCGGGCCCGCTCCTCGACCAGTCGCTGCGCCAGGTCGTCGCCGATGTGCCGGACGGCCCCGAGCCCAAGGCGCACCTCGGTCCCCGCGTTCTCCAGCGTGGCGTGGGCGAGGCTGGCGTTGACGTCCGGGCCGTGCACCACCACGCCGTGGCGACGGGCATCGGCGACCAGGGACTGCGGCGAGTAGAAGCCCATCGGCTGCGCACGCAGCAGCGCGGCGCAGAACGCCGCCGGATGGTGCAGCTTGAACCACGACGAGTAGAACACCAGTGAGGCGAAACTCAGCGAATGGCTCTCGGGGAAGCCGAAATTCGCGAACGCCTCGAGCTTCTCGTAGATCCGCTGCGCCACGTCCCCGGTGATGCCGTGCAGTTCGGCCATTCCGTCGAAGAACCGACCCCGCAGCCGCCGCATCTTCTCTGTCGAGCGTTTCGAGCCCATGGCGCGGCGCAGCTGATCGGCCTCGGCGGCCGAGAAGCCCGCACAGTCCACGGCCAGCTGCATGAGCTGCTCCTGGAACAGCGGCACTCCCAATGTCTTTCGCAGGGCCGACTCCATCGACGGGTGGTCGTAGGTGACCTCTTCTTCACCGTTGCGCCGCTTGATGTACGGGTGCACCGACCCGCCCTGGATCGGGCCGGGCCGGATCAGCGCCACCTCGACCACCAGGTCGTAGAACACCCGAGGTTTCAACCGGGGCAGAGTGGCCATCTGCGCGCGCGATTCCACCTGGAACACCCCGACGGAGTCGGCGCGCTGCAGCATCTCGTAGACCGCGGCCTCGGACAGATCCAGCGTCGCCAGGTCCACGTCGATGCCCTTGTGCTCGCTGACCAGGTCGATGCAGTAGTGCAGCGCCGAGAGCATGCCGAGCCCCAGCATGTCGAACTTGACCAGACCGATGGCCGCGCAGTCGTCTTTGTCCCACTGCAGGACGCTGCGGTTCTCCATGCGGGCCCACTCCACCGGACACACATCGGCGATGGGCCGATCACAGATCACCATGCCGCCGGAGTGAATCCCCATGTGCCGCGGCAGATTCGAGATCTGCTGCGCCAGATCGATGACCTGCCCGGGGATACCCTCCACGTGGGCGACGTCGGCCAGGTTGCCCCACTGGCTGAGCTGCTTGCTCCACGCATCCTGCTGACCCTGGGAGAAGCCGAGCGCACGAGCCATGTCACGGACGGCGCTGCGTCCGCGATAGGTGATCACGTTGGCGACCTGCGCGGCGTACTCGCGGCCGTAGCGCCGGTAGACGTACTGGATGGCCTCCTCGCGCAGATCGGACTCGATGTCGATGTCGATGTCGGGTGGCCCGTCGCGGGCCGGTGAGAGAAAGCGTTCGAAGAGCAGATCATTCGCCACCGGATCGACATTGGTGACCTTCAACGCGTAGCAGACCGCCGAATTGGCCGCCGACCCGCGGCCCTGGGAGAGGATGCCGTTCTCCCGGCAGAACCGGGTGATGTCGTGGACCACGAGGAAGTACCCCGGGAAGTTCAGCTGTTCGATGATCCGCAGTTCGTGCTCGATCTGGGCGTAGGCCCGCGGCGACCGATCTGGCGGGCCGTAGCGCTCCCGCGCACCCTGCATCACCAGGTGCCGCAACCAGCTGTTCTCGGTGTGGCCGGCCGGCACGTCGAAGGGCGGCAACTGTGGTGCGATGAGCGCCAGGCCGAACGCACACTGCTCACCGAGTTCGGCTGCGGCACTGACCACTTCGGGGCAGTGAGCGAACACCCGTGCCATCTCCTCCCCCGAGCGCAGATGGGCACCACCCAGCGGAGCCAGATACCCCGCGGCTTCGTCCATCGAGTGCCGGGCCCGGATCGCCCCCATCGCCATCGCGAGCCTGCCCCGCCCCGGCTCGGCGAAATGTGCACCGGTGGTGGCGACGACACCGACACCGAAGCGCGGCGCCAGCGCGGCCAGGGCGGCGTTGCGTTCGTCGTCGTGGGGATGCCCGTGGTGGGTGAGTTCGACGGTGACCCGGTCACGGCCGAACCGGTCGACCAGATCGGCGAGCGCGGCGGCCGCGGCGTCCGGGCCGCCGGCGGCCAGCGCTCGGCGCACATGTCCTTTTCGGCAGCCGGTGAGGATCTGCCAGTGCCCGCCCGCGGCGTCGGTCAGCGCGTCGTAGTCGTAGCGCAGCACGCCCTTCTCCCCGCCGGCCAGGTGAGCGGCGGCCAGCTCGCGGGACAACCGCCGGTATCCCTCCGGCCCCCGCGCCAGCACCAGCAGGTGCGGCCCCGGCGGATCGGGATCGTCGGTGCGGCTTCCTCCCCCGAGGGACAATTCGGCGCCGAAGACAGTTGCCATGTCGAGTTCCCTCGCCGCCTCGGCAAATCGGACCACGCCGTAGAGCCCGTCGTGGTCGGTCAGCCCGATGGCCCGCAGACCCAGCCGGGCGGCCTCCTCCACGAGTTCTTCCGGCGTGCTCGCGCCGTCGAGGAAGCTGTAGGCGGAGTGGGTGTGCAGTTCGGCATACGGTATCGACGAATGCGGGGCCGAGCGCGGACGGGTGGGCGCGTCCGGTGGCTGGTACTCCCCCCGCTTACGCGACCACGCCGGGCTGTCTCCGCCGTCGCCGACCTGCTGGTCGATGGGCCAGCCGGCGCGGCGCGGCTTGCCGGTGAGGACGCGCTCCATCTCGCCCCAGCCCGGCGGACCGTTGTGCCAACCCACCCGGCCAGTCTATCGAACACGCGTTCGAGGCGTCAGGCGATCCTGCCGTTGCCGGGATGCGGCTCGTCACCGTTGTCGTCCGGCTCTTCGTCCAGCGTCGGTCGCAGCACGTAGCGGACCTGGTTTCCGCCGGCCATCCTGGCCTGTTCGATCGCCTGGTTGGCGATCGCGATCAGCTTGTCCAGCACGTCGTCGGGAGGCTCGGCCGCGAGCGGCGGCAGCGGTGTGCAGACCACGCCGATGCTGGCTGTGAGCCGCTGCGGCGTCGCGGCGATCGCGCCGCGGACCCGCTCGACCAGCGGAGAGGCGTCGGCGGTGGTGAACGTGTCGGCGATGAGGAAGTCGTGGTCGGAGACATGCGCGACGCTCGCGTTGTGTCGGACGGTCTCGCGCAGTGCCTGTCCGACCGCCACCCGGGCCCGGATGCCCCCGCTGGCCCCACTCAGGCCCAGCAGCAGCGAGAAGCTGTCGATGTTGACCGCGACGACCACCAGGTACCGGTCGTCGCTGCGGCTGCGCGACGCGAGCAGCGTCGCCACCGCCTGATAGAACGCATCCCGGTGCAGTAATCCGGTCAGCTGCTCGATGTCGCCGTGGTGGGTGTCGGGCTGGATCAGCACGAGCATCGCCCGGCAGGCGAACGCGACGAACACGTTGAGCAACACGATGATCCCGGCCGCGCACACGGCCAGCGCCGGATCGCTCGCGCCCACGTGGATGATCAGTACACCGAGCGTCACCGCGCCCACCGACCAGACCATCGCCAGCAGGCGCGGCGTGTGGAAGCTCACCACGAACGCCGTCAGCACCGCGTAGTTGGCCGCCCCGGTCAGCCCGACCACCGGATTGGTCTGGATGAGCACTGACACCCCGATGGCCACCGACGCCACCAGCACGCACAGCAGCGACTGCGCACGCGAGGGCCAGTGCGCCCGCAGCCACAGCATGGACAGCGCGAAACAGCTGACCGCGATGACCACGGTGGCGGTCTCCCCGGCCGACGTCTGAGGGCCCGCCGGGCTGGCGAGAAGTCCGAGAGGGAGGATGCCGAGAGAGGCGATGCAGAGGGCGATCAGCCGGCAGGTGGCGGTCTGCATGCCCCGGGCGGCGAGGATCGCAGTAAACCAGTAGAAGTGATCGGCACCCCACAGCGCAGCGCCGATACCGCCGAGCCGTGAAACACGCAAACGGTCAAGCATGTCCGTCCCCGTATCGAGCCCCGTTGCGGCTCAGGTCACAACCCCCACCCACAGGCGAAGATTACCAGCGCAGCAAATAGTTGCCCACAGAAATGACCGGGAGAAGTGTCACACCGTGTCAGCCTGTATCAGTCCAGGAACTCCGCGTCCCCGTCCTCGAGCACCAGCCGGGCGTTGGATCCATCCGGACCGGCCGCCTCGGTGCGGAAGACCGCGCGGCCCGCGCCAGAGCGCCAAATCGACGTCGACAGCGTGTCGCCGGGGAACACCGGAGAGGTGAACCGCGCCGAGATCGCCGTGACGCGGGTGGCGTCACCGGCCCCCAGTTCGGCGACGAGCGCGCGTCCGGCAACCCCATAGGTGCACAGTCCGTGCAGGATCGGTTTCGGGAAACCGGCCAATCCAGCAAACCACGGATCGCTGTGAAGCGGGTTGCGGTCACCAGAGAGCCGATACAGCAGCGCCTGGTCCTCCCGGGTCGGCAGAACGACCGTGGCATCGGGCGCGCGATCCGGGATCTCCGGCGCGGCCGGCCGCGTTCCGGGCTGACCGCCGAAGCCGCCGGCACCACGGATCACCAGCGTGGTCAACGTCTCCGCGACCGCGTCGCCGGTCTCCGGATCGCTGCCGGTGGCCTTGAGCATGACGATGGCATTCTTGCCCTCACCCTTGTCCTGAATGTCGGCGACCTCGTTGACGACGCTGAGCTCGCCGGCGGCCGGCAGCGGCGCGAACAGGCGGATGCTCTGCGAGCCGTGCAGCAGCTTGGAGAAGTCGAACGATCCGATTGCCCCGGCCGCGGCGAACGGAGAGCATGCGATGACCGCGTAGGTGGGCAGCACCTGCTGCGCGATGTCGTGGCTGTTCTCGGTGGTGAACGCCAGATCAGCCGTACCCGCTCCGACGCCGAGCGCATAGAGCAGCGTGTCGCGGTCCTTCCACCGGTAGGTCTGCGGCGGGGTGGTGACGCCAACGGCGTTCGGATCGATGGGCATGAGTCATTGCCTATGCCATCGCGGTGCGCCTTGGCAAGCCTTTCGTCTTCGGCGCGCCCGGGAGTGCGTCTTCTGTGACGATGATCCGATGGCCGAGAGCTATCCCCGTGACATGGTCGGCTACGGCCGCACCCCGCCTGACCCGCAGTGGCCGGGCGGCGCCGCGATCGCCGTGCAGTTCGTCCTCAATTACGAGGAGGGTGCCGAGAATTCGGTGCTCGACGACGATCCGGCCTCGGAGACGTTCCTGTCGGAGATGACGCCTGCCGAGGCGTTCGGCGACCGGCACATGAGCATGGAGTCGCTCTACGAGTACGGCTCGCGTGCCGGGCTGTGGCGGCTGCTCGACGTGTTCTCGTGCAGGGGCATCCCGTTGACGATCTTCGCCGTCGCCCGCGCCCTGCAACGCAACCCGGACGCCGTGAGCGCGTTCACCGAACTGGGCCACGAGATCGCCTGCCACGGCCTGAGATGGATCTCCTATCAACACATTCCCGAAGACGTCGAACGCCGGCACATGGCCGAGGCGGTTCAGATCCTGCAAGAGCTGACGGGAGCGCCACCGCAGGGGTGGTACACCGGACGCGACTCGCCCCGCACCCGTGCGCTCGTCGTGGAGCACGGCGGCTTCACCTACGATTCCGACTCCTACGCCGACGATCTGCCCTACTGGGTCCGCGTCCACGACACCGACCATCTCGTGGTGCCCTATACGCTGGACACCAATGACATGCGGTTCGCTTCTCCCGCAGGCTTTTCCAACGGCGAGGAATTCTTTGCCCATCTGCGGGACGCCTTCGACGTGCTCTACGCCGAGGGTCTCGCCGGACGGCCCAAGATGCTGTCGGTCGGACTGCACTGTCGGCTGGCAGGCAGGCCCGCCCGCAGCCGGTCCGTCGAGCGATTCCTCGACCATGTGCAGTCCCATGAGCGGGTGTGGCTGGCCCGGCGCATCGAGATCGCCGAGCACTGGCGCCAGAGGCATCCGCCGCGGCGGTAGATCACCCGATCGGTGCGACGGCGAACCGCGCCGTCCGGGTGGCCAGCACGTAGTAGAGGCCGAACCCGATGCCACATCCAATGAACCAGCTGTACTGCGCCGCGGTGTACATGCCGACCACAGAGCCGCCCAGCAGCACCGGGACCACCGCCACCACGGCGGCGACCACAGTCGCGATGACCGCCGCCGGGTTGTAACCGCGGGTGTACCAGTAGGTTCCGTGCTCGTCGAGGGTGAACATCGCGTCGATGTCGACCTTCTGCTTGTGCACCAGGTAGTAGTGCGCGATCAGCACACCGAACAGCGGGCCGATGAACGCGCCGAGCGTCTCGAGCGTGTAGTGGATGACCTCGGGGTTGTTGTACAGGTTCCACGGTGTGATCAGGACCGATCCCACCGCGGCGATCATGCCACCGGCGCGCCAGCTGATCCGCTGCGGGCTGACGTTGGAGAAGTCGAACGCCGGGGAGATGAAGTTGGCCACGATGTTGATGCCGATGGTCGCGATCGTGAACGTCAACGCGCCCAACACGATCGCGAATGTCGAGTCGATGCGCGCGACGGTCGCGACAGGATCGGTGATCAGTTCGCCGAACACCGGGACGGTCAGCGACGCGGTGACGACCACCAGCAGCGAGAACAGCAGGAAGTTGACGGGCAGGCCGAGGAAGTTGCCGCGCTTGACCGCGGCGAAAGACTTGCCGTAGCGGGAGAAGTCGCCGAAGTTGAGCATCGGCCCGGAGAAATAGGAGACGACCAGGGCGATGGCGCCGAGCATGACCGGCACCGAATCGAGGCCCGTGTAGGTGACGTCACCGAGGTTGAGGTCGATCGCACCCCAGCCCGCCTTGTAGATCAGGTACCCGCACAGCAGGAACATCACGACGTACACGGCGGGGCCGCAGAAGTCGATGAACCGCCGGATCGCTTCCATGCCCCGCCAGAACACGCAGGCTTGCAGCACCCAGAGCAGGATGAAGCTGCCCCAGCCCAGCAGCGGCAACCCGAGGAACCCGTGCGTGTCGACGTCCGCGTACGGGGCGAGGCCCGGAAACAGTTTCAGCAGAACCACATCCAGGGCCGCCGAGGCCAGATACGTCTGGATGCCGTACCAGGCCACCGCGATCAGCCCGCGGATGATCGCCGGGATGTTGGCGCCCAGCACACCGAACACGCTGCGGCAGATCACCGGATACGGCACCCCGGTGGCCTGGCTCGGCTTGGCCACCATGTTGCAGAACACGTTGACGATCACGATGCCGATCAGCAGCGCGACGAGCACCTGCCAGCTGGCCAGCCCGAGCGCGAACAGACTGCCCGCGGTGACGTATCCGCCGACGCTGTGCACATCGGACATCCAGAACGCGAAGATGTTGTAGGACGACCAGGTCTGCTTGCCCAGCGGCGCCAGATCCTCGTTCGTCAACCGGGGGTCGTAACCGGGCTTGATGACGCCACCCCCGACGGGGTGACCCGATGCTTCGACGACGTCACCTGCGCCGACGACCGTGCCGGGCGGGAGATCCTTGACGGTCTGCGAAGAGTCGATATCGGTCATGGCCGGACGGTAACCAGGATGTGTTGCGGCGGTGTTTCCGCCGAAACACCCCGCTATTGCGGGGAAGATATATCCGCTGCGAGCAGGCCGGTGCCGGCGGGAAGCGTGGCGATCAGGGCGTTCAGGCGTTGGGAGTGCGTCTCGGACGCGGTGAGCAGCTCCTCCACGTCGCCGGCGAGGAACGCGCGCACCATCTGGCAGTGGTCGGCGTGCAGATCGGCTCGATCTGCTGCCCGCACGTGCACCATCGACTGCACAGGTTCGGTGACGTTCCAGGCGGATTCGAGCATGTGCAGCAGTCGGTACATCCGCGACGGCCGGGCGAGCGCGAGGTGGAACTCGCGGCTGCGCCTGTGGTAGGCCGCCGGGTCGTCGGCGCGCAGCGCGTCGTGCAGGACGTCGTTGGCGGCGGTGACCGCGGCGCGATCGGCGTCGGTGGCGTTGGCGATCGCCGCCGCCAGCGACGCCGACTCCAATGTCTCTCGGACGATGTACATTTCGCGCAGTTCCTGGCGGGTCAGCTGCGCGACCGCATATCCGGCGTTACTGCGGTGCGACACCAACCCCTCACCGATCAGGGTCTTGAGTGCTTCGCGCACCGGGATCTGGCTCACGCCGAAAAGGTCGGCGACCTCGGCGAGCGGAATGGGGCTTCCCGGCGGCACCGCGCAGTAGAGGATGACGCGGCGCAGCTCGTCGAGGATCGCGTGCTGGGGCCGGCCGGGCTTCTCGACGACGAGTTTGTCGAGCAGGGCGGACCGTCGACGGGACGGCATCACCGAACACTAGGGGGTCGATGTTTCGGCCGTGCTAACCGGGAAACGGGTGTTGACGTTTCTCGGCGGGCAGGTGAGCATGTCCCCCATGCGCTATGTCGTTACCGGCGGTACCGGATTCTTGGGACGTCATCTCGTGGACCGGCTGCTGGCCCGCCCCGGCACCGAGGCGGTGCACGTTCTGGTGCGCGGTCAATCCCTGAACAGGTTCGCGCACCTGGCCGAAGGTTGGGACCAGCGCGTATCGCCGCTGGTCGGCGACCTGACCGCACCGGCGCTCGGTCTCGGCGACGCGGAACTCGCGCGGCTGGGCCGCATCTACCACGTCATGCACTGTGCTGCGCTCTACGACATCACCGCACCGGAGGAACTGCAGCGCGCCGCCAACGTCGAGGGCACCCGGTCGGTCATCGCGCTGGCCCGCCGCCTCGACGCGACGCTGCACCATGTCTCCTCCATCGCCGTCGCGGGCACGTTCCGGGGCGAGTTCACCGAGGACGATCTCGACGTCGGCCAGCGGCTGCCGACGCCGTATCACCAGACCAAGTTCGAGGCCGAAGTGCTGGTTCGGTCGGCCACCGGACTGCGCCACCGGATCTACCGGCCCGCGGTGGTCGTCGGCGATTCGCGGACGGGTGAGATGGACAAGGTCGACGGTCCGTACTACTTCTTCCCGATCCTGGCCGCCCTGGCCGCGTTGCCCCGGTTCACCCCGATGATGCTGCCCGCCGCCGGCCGCACGAACCTCGTCCCCGTCGACTACGTGGTCGACGCGATCACGGCGCTGAGCCACCTCGACGGCCGGGACGGCCAGACCTTCCACCTGACCGCCCCGACGACGACCGGGCTGCGCGGCATCTACCGGGGTGTCGCGCCGGCGGCCGGTCTGCCCCGGCTCGTGGGGTCGCTGCCGCGGAGTGTGGCCAACCCGGTCCTCCATGTCCGCGGTCGCGCAAAAGTGGTGCGGGACATGGCCGCCACCCAGGTCGGTGTGCCCGCCGAGGTCCTGGACGTGGTCGAACTGGAACCGACCTTCACCCGTGCGCACACCGACGAGGCGTTGCGCGACACCGGAATCACCGTGCCCGAGTTCGCCGACTACGCGCCGCGGCTGTGGCGCTACTGGGCGCAGCATCTGGACCCGAACCGGGCGCGACGCGACGATCCGTTGGTCGGCCGGCACGTCATCATCACCGGCGCCTCGAGCGGGATCGGCCGAGCCTCGGCGATCGCGGTGGCCGCCCGGGGCGCGTGCGTGTTCGCGTTGGGCCGCAACGCCGACGCACTCGACGAGGTGGTGGCCGAGATCCGCGCCGCCGGCGGAGCTGCCCACGCGTTCTGCTGCGACGTCACCGACTCGGCGGCCGTCGAGCACACCGTCGCCGACATCCTCGAGCGGTTCGGGCACGTCGACTACCTGGTCAACAACGCCGGGCGATCGATCCGGCGCTCGGTGATCGCATCGACGGACAGGTTGCACGATTACGAACGCGTGATGGCGGTCAACTACTTCGGCCCGGTGCGGATGGTGCTCGCCCTTCTCCCCCACTGGCGCGAGCGGCAGTTCGGTCACGTCGTCAACGTCTCCAGCGCCGGCGTGCAGGCGGGCAACCCGAAGTACAGCGCCTACATCCCCAGCAAGGCGGCGTTGGATGCGTTCTCCGAAGTCGTTGGCACCGAGACCCTTTCGGATCACATCACGTTCACCAACATCCACATGCCCCTTGTCGCCACCCCGATGATCGCGCCGTCGCGTAGGCTCAACCCGATGCCTCCGATCACCGCCGAACACGCGGCCGCCATGGTCATCCGCGGGCTGGTCGACAAGCCGCCGCGTATCGACACGCCGGTCGGCACGCTCTCCGATATCGGTACGTATTTCACGCCTCGGCTCTCGCGGCGGGTGTTGCACCAGCTGTATCTGGGCTATCCGGATTCGCCTGCCGCCCGCGGTGTCGCCGAGCACCGGCCTGCCGTGGCCCCTCGTTCCCGGCGGCCGCGGCGCACGGTGCCGTCGGTGCGCGTGCCGCGTCCGGTCAAGCAGGCGGTGCGACTGGTGCCCGGCGTGCACTGGTGAAGGCAGCACGTCTGCCGGTCTTCTGCGACGTCGACACCGGCGTCGACGACGCGATGGCGCTGGTGTACCTGTTCGGCAGTGCCGAGGCAGAGGTGGTGGGTATCGCTTCGACCGCGGGGAACGTCGGTGTGCAACAGGTATGCCAGAACAACCTCGGCCTTCTCGAATTGTGCGGCATCACAGGGGTTCCGGTGTCCAAGGGTGCGGATGCGCCGCTGGCGACGCCGTTGCGCACCGCCGAGGACACCCACGGCCCGCAAGGACTGGGCTATGCGCAGCTACCTGCCCCCACGGCGAGCCTCACCGACCACGACGCCGCGCAGGCCTGGGTGCGGGCCGCGCACGCCCGTCCGGGCGAGCTGATCGGGTTGGCCACCGGACCGCTCACCAATCTCGCGCTGGCCGTACGCGCGGAGCCGGAGCTGCCGAAACTGCTGCGCCGACTGGTCATCATGGGCGGTTCGTTCGACTATCGCGGGAACACCACCCCGGTCGCGGAGTGGAACACCAGCGTCGACCCGGAGTCGGCGGCCGAGGTGTTCGCAGCCTGGGACGGTGCGGACAATCTGCCGATCGTGTTGGGGCTCAACGTCACCGAGAACATTGCGATGACCCCGGAGTTGCTCAGCCGGCTCGCCGAGGCCGCGGGCGCGCCGTCGCGAGCGATGTCGGTGCACGACCCGCGCGGCACCGCCTCGACGGCCGAGAACCCCGTGATCCGGGTGCTCGAAGACGCGATGCGGTTCTACTTCGAATTCCACCACGATCAGGGTGAGGGGTACCTGGCCCACCTGCACGATCCGCTGGCCGCGGCAGTGGCGTTGGACCCCGGTCTGGTGACCTACCGAACTGCCCCCGTCGATGTCGAGCTCGCCGGAACTCTGACGCGCGGTATGACGATCGCCGACTGGAGCGGCCACTGGGGCCGCGAACCCAACGCCCTGATCGGCATCGACGTCGATCCGGCGGCGTTCTTCGACCACTTCATCGAGCGGGTGGGGGCGTTCGCGCGGACGCTCAGTCGTCGGTAACGGTGAGCTTCACGTCGATGTTGCCACGCGTGGCATTGGAGTACGGGCACACCTGGTGGGCCTTCTCGGTCACCTGGCGGGCGGTCTCGGCGTCGACGTTGGGCAGCGTGACTTCGAGTTCGACCGCCAGGCCGAATCCGCCGTTGTCGAGCTGACCGATCGACACCCGGGCGCCCACCGCCGAATCCGAGACGTCGACCTTGTCCTGGCGGGCAACCAGGCGCAGCGCGGAGTGGAAGCACGCCGCGTAGCCGACGGCGAAGAGCTGCTCGGGGTTGGTGCCGTTGCCGCTGCCGCCCATCTCCGTGGGAATGGCCAAATCGAAGTCGAGCCGACCATCTGAGGACCGGCCGTGGCCGTCGCGGCCTTCCCCGGTGGCGAGGGCCTCTGCGGTGTAGAGCGTCTTCACGTGTCGTCCTTTCAGAGTGAACAGGGCATGCACCTGAACAATAGGACGCAATTGAGTTGTGTGCAATCAATATTGTGTTACTCGTATCTCCCTTCCAGGTACCACCTGCGCTGCCGGTAGCAGAGAAGCAGCGCCTCCTGCCGATCACCACCGTTGAGCAGGACCTGGGCGCGCGCGGTGCGGCCGCCGCCGGCCGCCGCGGTGTCCCACCACCGTTCGTCGACCGGCCACGGTCCGGTCCACCAGGACAGCCGACCGGACCGGCCGGGCGCGGCCAGGCGGGCCGGATCGGTGGAGAACAATCCCCGCGAGGTGACCCGGACCGGATCGCCGTGCTCGTCGAGCAATTCCACCGGGTCGTCGAGCAGCACCGACGGCGAGGGCTCGGGAAGCTGCCCGGGCCACGGCTGCCGGGGATCGGCCCGGGGGACGAGCTCGTCGCCGAGCGGGGTGAGGGTGATCCGCTCGGCGGGGCCCCGTCCGCCGCTGAGGACCGGGACCTTCACCGCATCGGGCCCGAGCAACCCCTGCACCCGCACCAGCGCCCGACGCGCACGGAGCCGATCCTCCTCCCCGATCCCACCCCACAGCGGGAGCTGCAGCGCCTCGGCCGAGACCACCTCCACCGGGCGCAGCCGCAGCATCGTGATCGGCGCCCCGGGACGGTCCTGCTCCCGCCGGCGGTTGAGCCATCCGTCGAGCTGCCACCGCACCCGGTCGGCGGTGGCGTCTTCGGTGAGCGGCTCGGCGCATCGCCAGACCCGTTCGAGCTCGCCACCGTTCGCGGTCACCGCATGGATCGCCAGTCGGGTACAGCCCACTCCCGCCGCCTCGAGGCTGCGATGCAGCCGGCCGGCCAGCGCCCGCCCGGCGAAGGCCGCTGCATCCACCCGCTCGATGGGCGGATCGCAGTCCATCTCGACGTCGAGTTCCCGATCGGGCTCGCGCCCCGATGGCCCCCGGCCGGGCTCACCGCGCGCCAGCTGGTGGGCGACCACCGCGTCGGCTCCGAAGCGGGACGCCACATCGCTGCGGGACACCTCGGCGAATTGTCCTATCGTCCGAATTCCCATGCGCCACAGAAGATCCACGAGTTCTGCTCGCGTGCCGGAGGCCAGGCTGGGTTCGGTGGCCAGCGCCTTGACGGACAACCCCGACAGGAACTCCGCATCCGCCCCCGGGTCGATGATCCGTCCCGCTCTGGCCGCGAACACGGCAGTGGGCAGCTGATCGGCGATGCCGACCTGACACTCGGCACCGACCGCCGCCACTGCGTCGACCAGCCGTTCGGCCGTCACCTGCTCCGACCCGAAATACCGGGCGGCCCCGCGCACCGACAGCGCCAGCAGGCCCGGCCGCAACACCTCAGCACGGGGCACGAGCTCGTCGACGGCCACGGTCACCCGTTCGAAATGCCGGGCATCGCGCGCCGGATCGGCAGTGACGACATGCAGATCCGGGCACCGGGCCTGCGATTCCCGTCGTCGTATCCCGCGGCGCACCCCCGCAGCCCGCGCCGCCGCCGAGCACGCCACCACCCGGTTGGCGAGAGTGACCGCGACCGGCACCGTCGGTGGAAGACCGGCCGCCGTCGCAGCCGCGACCGCCGGCCAGTCCATGCACCAGAGCGCCAGCACCCTGCCCGACGATCGGGAGGCGGCCATCTAACCGTTCACCACACGCGGCCCGGCCAACCGCCCCCGGGCACGCATCGCCAGATGCACCCGGCTGATCCGCCCGCAGCCCGGCATGGGGGCCCCACCGCCCGGACCGGCGATGTCGAACCCGCTCACCGTGGCCTCCAGCCGAGTGGAGGCGCCCTGCCAGGTGCCGTCGGTGACGAGCAGCGTGCATCCCCGCTGGCGTGCACGAGCCACCACTGCCCTGGCCCGGGACGGCGGCACCGACCGACCGCCCAGGCCGAGCACCACCAGATCCATCCCGTCCATCAGGACCGCGGCCACCTCGACCGGATCCGCCCCCGGTTCCGGGATCACGGCGATCCGGCTCAGATCCGCCCCCATCTCCACCGCCGCAAGCAGCCCCACGTCCGGTTGGCCGATGATCGCGACATGACCCCCCTCGGCCGTCACGGCAGCGACGATCTTCAACTCCAGCGACCGCGCCCCCGACATCACTGCCACGGTTCCGCGTGGCAGTGACCCCAGATCCGACACTTCCAGCAAAGAATCTGTGGGCTGCGATGTCTCCACCGGGACTGCCGCCACGGGCGCGGGCCGACGACTGCCTCCCACCTTCCCCGACACCGACGCCATCTGCCGACGGAGCTGTTCCAGCTGCTCAGCACGGGTGACAGGGCATCGACTCACCGCCTTCACCCCTGTCACAACTGCACCGTGCATATCATCCGCCTCACCCGATGTTCGAATGTTTGTTCGACTCCGCCAGTAAACACCCGCCCTCCGACATCGTCAACCAGTCATCCGCACCGCGACCGTGCCATCGCAAAATAGTGTCATTGACAAATGTCATCATTGGGCGTTGTATCCAACCGTGCTCACCGCCGAACTACCCCACCGCGGCTCCCACCGTTCCCGCCGCGCCGCCGCACTCGCCGGCCTCACCCTGCGTCAGCTCAGCCTGGTCCTCCCGCCCGATCAGCCATGGGGGCTGTGGACCTCCCGGCAGATCGTCGCCCGCCTGATGGACACGTTCGGGCCCTCACTGGCCGGCACCCGGACAGAACCCGTCGACGTCCGCACCTCCGACGGCGAACGTGTGGTCGGCGAATGGGTCTGGGGCCGAGGCGTTCCGCGCGACACCACCCGGGCGATCTACTTCGTCCACGGCAGCGGTTTCGCGCTCTGCTCCACCCGCACGCACCGCCGACTGGTGTCCTGGCTCTCCCGGCTGACCGGAATGGGCGTCTTCAGCATCGACTACCGGCTGGCACCGCGGCACCGATTCCCCACCGCCGCAGACGATGTCCGCCGGGGCTGGGAATGGCTCACCGGTGAGGAGGGCATCGCGCCCGAACGCATGGTGATCGCCGGCGATTCCGCCGGCGGCCACCTCATCACCGACCTCCTGCTCCAGTCCGACATCCGCCACCCCGCGGGCATGGTGTTGATGTCGCCGCTGCTGGATCTCACGTTCGCGTTGGCCCGGTCGCGGGAACGCAGCCGCCCCGACCCCGCGATCCGCTCCCGTGACGCCGCTCGACTGGTCGAGTTGTACTGCCGGGGAATCGAACCCACCCATCCCCGGCTGACACTCGATGTCGCCGGGGGACGAACGCTGCCACCTGCCCTGATCCAGACCGGCGGCGCCGAAATGCTTGCCGCCGATGCCATCGCGCTCGCCGACGGGCTGCGGGCCGCCGGCGGCGAGGCGCATCTGCAGATCTGGCCCGACCAGGTCCACGTCTTCCAGGCCCTGCCACGGCTGACTCCCGAAGCGGTGCCCGCAATGCGCGACGTGGCCGGCTTCATCGCAGACGTCCTCGCCGAGCCCGTGATCGAACAGGCCGGGTAGATGGGCTTCTTCGGCACCAAACGCAGTCATCGCGCCGACGCGGTGATCACCGGCGCGGGCAGCGGCATCGGCGCCGCGTTCGCCACCGAGCTGGCTCGTCGCGGCGGCCGGGTGCTGTGCAGCGACATCGATCTCGACGCCGCCACCGCCACGGCCGAGTTGCTGCGCAGCACCGGAACCGACGCATCGGCGCTCCGGTGCGACGTGACCGACGTCGACGACGTGCACCGCCTCGCCGACGCGGCGCACTCGTTCTTCGGCGGCGCACCCACCGTCGTCATCAACAACGCCGGCGTCGGTGCCGGCGGCGCCCCGATCGGCGAGATCGACCTCGCCGACTGGAGGTGGGTGCTCGGCGTGAACCTGTGGGGTCCGATCCACGGCTGCCACGTGTTCGCGCCGATCCTGCGCGACGCCGGCCGCCCGGCAGGCATCGTCAACGTCGCCTCCGCAGCCGCTTTCGGCGCCGCGCCGGGGATGGCCGCCTACAACGTGAGCAAGGCGGGCACACTGTCGCTGTCGGAGACGCTGTCGGCCGAACTCGCCGGCACCGGCATCACCGTGACGGCACTGTGCCCCACGTTCGTCAAGACCAATATCGTCAGCGCGGGCCGGATATCCGAGACATCCACCCATCTCGCCGACAACCTCATGCGCTGGATCGGCTTCTCGCCCGACCGTGTCGCCCGCATGTGCCTGGACACCCTCGACCGCGGCGGCCTGTACTGCATGCCCCAACCAGAGGCCCGGATCGGCTGGGGCATCAAGCGTTTCACCCCGACGGTGTACACCCGCGCCGCCGGTCTGATCACCCGCGTCACCACCTAGGAGGAGACACCGATGGCACAAGCCACGATGGACATGGACGCCATGCTGGCCAAGATCAAGGACCGGCAGTGGGCACTGGCCGACATCGACTGGGACGCACCGGGCGCCGAGACGATCACCGACGAGATGCGGCCCAAGCTCAAGGCCTTCATGGCCGACCTGTGCTGGATCGAGAACGTCGGAGCCCGCGGGTTCGCCGCGCTGGCCAAGAAGGCTCCCACCCCGACCATCGCCGAGATCTACCGGTACTTCCACGCCGAGGAGCAGCGCCACGCCAATGCCGAACTGGCGCTGATGAAGCGGTGGGGCATGCTCGACGACGGGGAGATGCCGGAACCGAATGTCAACATCCGGCTGGCCATCGACTGGCTCGACACCTACTCCGACGACATGTCGCTGTCGATCCTGGGCACCGTCATCCCGATGCTCGAGGTGGCCCTCGACGGGGCGCTGCTCAAGTTCCTCCTCGAAGAAGTGCACGACCCCGTCTGCCACCAGGTGTTCGAGAAGATCAACAACGACGAATCCCGGCATATCGCCGTCGATTTCGCAGTTCTCGACATGATCGGCCACGGTGATCTGCGCCATCTGCTCGTACAGTTCGTCGGCAACATCGCCTCGCCTGGCCTCATCATGGGCATGATGCTGTACGTCCCGCTGCTCAACCGGATGCGTAACAACATCATCGAGATGGGTCTGCAGCCCGAGAAGCTCTACAACGCCATGAAGCGCTTCCAGACCCTCGGCGAACGCGGCGAAAAGACCTGGCGGGTACCGACATACCAACTGCTCAAGTATCACGGGCGCGCCGTCATCAATCCGCGCAATCCCTACCACTGGCTCGCCAACCCCATGGTGTGGGCATCCGACTACTACCCCAAGATGCTGCTGCGGCCCATCCCCTCCTGGTTCAAAGAGCTCACCCACGAGCCGGCGGCCTGACCCATGGCCCTGACACGCGTACACGACACCCTGATCGTCGGCGCCGGCTTCACGGGGCTGGGCGCGGCCATCAAACTACGGCAGGCAGGTGTCGAGGACATCGCCATCGTCGAACGCGCCGACGAGGTCGGCGGGACCTGGAGGGACAACACCTACCCCGGGGTGGCCTGCGACATCCCCACCATGTTGTATTCGTTCTCGTTCGCCCGTAACCCGGCCTGGTCACGCATGTACCCCTCCGGCGGCGAGATCCGCGATCACATCGAAGCTCTCACCGATCAGCACGGTCTGCGCCGGTTGATCCGATTCGGCACCGAGGTGACCGGCCTGAGCTTCGCCGAGGACACCGGGGTGTGGACGGCAACGGTCGACGGCCGCAGGAAGATCCGAGCGCGAACCGTCGTGCTGGCCTCGGGCCCGCTGGCCGATCACAGCCTGCCCGACATCCGGGGGATCGAGACGTACACGGGCACCAAGATCCACAGCGCCTCGTGGGATCACGGTTTCGAGGTCACCGGTAAGCGGATCGGCGTGATCGGCACGGGCGCCAGCGCCGTGCAGCTCGTTCCCGAACTGGCCAAGGACGCCGCCTTCGTCAAGGTGTTCCAGCGCACTCCCGGCTGGGTACTGCCCCGCCCCGATGTCGGCATCCCCGATTCGATCCAACAGCTGTTCGCCAAAGTACCTGCCGCACAGGAGCTGACGCGCCAAGCATTGTTCTGGGGGCACGAGGCGTGCGCCGCCGCGCTGGTGTGGAACACCCCGCTGACCGGGTTGGTGTCGGTACTGGGTCGCGCACACCTGCGCCTGCGGGTCAAGGATGCGTGGCTGCGCCGCCAGCTCACGCCGGACTTCACCCCCGGGTGCAAGCGGATGCTGATCTCCAACGACTACTACACCGCATTGCAACGGGAGAACTGCAAGCTCATCGACTGGCCGATCGCGACGTTGAGCCCGGTCGGGATCCGCACCAGCGACGGCATCGAACACCACCTCGACGCGATCGTGTTCGCCACCGGTTACGACGTCCACCTGTCCGGACCGCCCTTTCCCGTCACCGGCCTCGGAGGTCGATCACTTCAGCAGGACTGGGCTGCACACGCCGAGGCGCACAAGAGCACCAGCGTGCACGGCTATCCCAACCTGTTCCTGATGACCGGCCCGAACTCCGGGCCCGGCCACAACTCTCTGCTCGTCTACATCGAAGGGCAGATCGATTACGCGGTTGCCGGCATCACCACGATCCTGAAGCAGAACCTGCGCTACCTCGACGTGCGCGCCGATGTGCAGCGCCGCTACAACGCCGGCATCCAGCGGCGGTTGGCCAACACGACGTGGATGTCGGGATGCCGCAGCTGGTATCTGACCGCCGACGGCTTCAACGCGTCGATGTACCCGGGACTGGCGACACAGTATCTTCGACAGATGCGCCAATTCCGGTTCGACGACTACGCCGCGGTGGCACACGGCGCGCGAGTACGCGCCGTGCCCTCCACCGCCTGACCGCGACCGCGATGTCCCAGCCCAGGTCCGGTGGACCGATCCCGACGATCCTGCGACGGATCCGCCGCGGTTCCCGCGACGTCGTCGAGGCCGCGGTGTCCCAGTTGTTCGACGCCGCAGTGCAACCGCACGGTGTCACGGAATCCGGTGAATACCGCATCGACGAATTGGCCCGCCTGGGTGGGACGACGACCCGCAACGTCCGTGTCTACCGGGATCGCGGATTGCTGCACCCGCCGTTGCGGGTCGGCCGGATCGCGCTGTACAACGACACCCACCTCACCCGGCTGCGGCTGATCACGTCTCTGCTCGACCGCGGCTACAACCTGGCCCACGTCAACGAGATGCTCTCGACATGGGAGCAGGGCAAGGACATCGGCGACATGCTCGGGTTGGAGTCGGCGATCGCGGGCAGCTGGGCCACCGAGAAGCCGCAGCGGATGGCACTCGCCGAGGCTCGGGAGACCATCGGCGACGATGCCGCGTTCGATCGCATGGTCTCGCTCGACATCATCCGCGTCGACGGTGAGCACGCCACGGTGGTGCGGCCCACGCTGGTCGCGGCGTTCACCGAGATCCACCGCTACGGCGTGGCGTACGACAAGCTCGTCGACATCCACGAACAGGTGAGCCCGCTGCTGGACCAGATCAGCGCGATCCTCGTGCAGGCCGGCCTCGAGGAGGTCGTCGACAAGATCAATCCGGGCGCCGCGATGCCCGACGACGTCAAGGTCGCCGAACTCATCACCACGCTGGTGCGGTTCCGCACCCAGGCCGTGGGTGCCGTCAGTGCGACACTGGCGTTTTCGATCGAGTCCGCGGTGGAGACCACAGTCGCGACGATGCTCGGCGATCTCATCGAGAAAAGTGCCTCCGGCGACTGATCAAGTGTCGGAAGCCGGACCGACCGTCACTCCCACTCGATGGTGCCCGGCGGCTTGCTGGTGATGTCCAGGACGACCCGATTCACTTCGCGAACTTCGTTGGTGATGCGGGTCGAGATCCGTTCCAGCACCTCGTAGGGCACGCGGGTCCAGTCCGCGGTCATCGCGTCCTCGCTCGACACCGGGCGCAGCACGATCGGGTGCCCGTAGGTGCGGCCGTCGCCTTGCACGCCGACCGAGCGCACGTCGGCGAGCAGCACCACCGGGCACTGCCAGATCTGGTGATCCAGGCCGGCCGAGGTCAGCTCCTCGCGGGCGATCGCGTCGGCGCGGCGCAGCGTGTCCAGCCGGTCCGCGGTGACCTCGCCGACGATCCGGATACCCAGCCCGGGCCCCGGAAAAGGTTGGCGCGCAACGATGTCCTCGGGCAGGCCGAGTTCGCGGCCAACCGCGCGGACCTCGTCCTTGAACAGCAACCGCAGCGGTTCGACGAGCTTGAACTTGAGATCTCCCGGCAGGCCGCCGACATTGTGATGGCTCTTGATGTTCGCGGTGCCGGTGCCGCCGCCCGATTCGACGACGTCGGGATACAGCGTGCCCTGGACCAGGAATTCGACAGTGACATCCGAGCCCTTCGGGCTCTCCAGCGCGTCGCGCACAGCGCCCTCGAACGCCCGGATGAACTCACGGCCGATGATCTTGCGCTTGCCCTCGGGGTTCGTCACTCCCGACAGCGCTTCCAGGAATCGGTCGGCCACGTCGACGGTGACGAGGTTCGCGCCGGTGGCGGCCACGAAGTCGCGCTGCACCTGGGCGCGCTCGCCGGCGCGCAGCAATCCGTGATCGACGAACACACACGTCAGCCGGTCGCCGATGGCGCGTTGCACGAGGGCCGCCGCGACCGCGGAATCCACTCCGCCGGACAGCCCGCAGATGGCCCGTCCGTCGCCGATCTGGGTGCGGACCTGCTCGACGAGCGCGTCGGCGATGTTGGCCGGCGTCCACGTCGCGTCGATGCCGGCGAACTCGTGCAGGAACCGGCTGAGTACCTGCTGGCCGTGCGGACTGTGCATGACCTCCGGGTGGTACTGCACGCCCGCCAATCCGCGCGCCCGGTTCTCGAACGCCGCGACCGGGGCGCCCGAACTGGTGGCCACGACGTCGAACCCGGCCGGAGCCTCGGTGACCGCGTCACCGTGGCTCATCCAGACCGGCTGCCTCGCGGGCAGATCCGAATGCAGCTCTCCGCCCACCACATTGAGCTCGGTGCGGCCGAATTCACTGGTCCCGGTGTGCGCGACCGTGCCACCGAGCGCTTGCGCCATCGCCTGGAAGCCGTAGCAGATGCCGAAGACCGGGATGTCGAGGTCGAACAGCGCCGGGTCGAGCTGCGGTGCACCGTCGGAGTAGACGCTGGCCGGTCCGCCGGAGAGCACGACTGCGCGCGGGTTGCGCGCTTTGATCTCGTCGACGGTCGTGGTGTGCGGGATGACTTCGGAGAACACCCGCGCCTCCCGCACCCGCCGTGCGATGAGCTGGGCGTACTGGGCGCCGAAGTCGACGACCAGTACCGGGCGGGGAGCAGCAGAATCCACCCGAACAGTCTAGTGGGGTGCTTCCAGGGTCAGGCGCCCTGCGCTTCCGCGGTGGTGGGGTCGCGCCGATTGACGGTCTCGGCACTCACGCCCCAGTCCAGAGCGGCGGGTGCGCCTGCGGGGACCACCGGATGCGCGGGCTCGATCGGAGCCAGCTGCCGGTACGGCTCACCCTGGGCGGGCCGCAGATCCTGCTCGCCCTTGTTCGGCCACAGCGAGGCCGCGCGTTCGGCCTGCGCGGTGATCGACAGCGACGGGTTCACACCGAGATTCGCCGAGATCGCCGCACCGTCGACCACCGACAGCGTCGGGTAGTTCCACACCCGGTGGTAGGGGTCGATGACCCCGTGCTCGGGGCTGTCCCCGATCACCGCACCGCCGAGGAAGTGCGCGGTGAGGGGAATGTTGAACAGCTCGCCCCACGTGCCGCCGGCGACACCGTCGATCTTCTTGGCGATGCGCCGCGTCACCTCGTTGCCGACGGGAATCCACGACGGGTTGGGCTCGCCGTGGCCCTGCTTGCTGAGGTAGCGGTGGAAGCCGAACCGGGTGCGCTTGGTGAACGTCGTGATCGAGTTGTCGAGGTTCTGCATGACCAGCGCGATCATGGTGCGCTCGCTCCACCGGCGGGGATTGAGCAGGCGCAGCGTGCCTCTCGGATCCTCGCGGGCGGTGCGGACCAGCTGCTTCCAGCGCGGCACGTCGGTGCCCTCCGGTCCGGCCCCGTCGGTCATCAGGGTCTGCAGCAGACCCATGGCGTTGGACCCCTTGCCGTACCGGCACGGCTCGACGTGGGTGTCGGAGGTCGGGTGGATCGACGACGTGATCGCCACCCCGTGGGTCAGATTCAAGTCGTCGGCGACCCGCAACCGGCCGGCCCCGACGATCGACTCGGAGTTGGTGCGGGTGAGCATGCCGAGGCGATCCGAGAGCTTCGGCAGACGGCCGGTGTCACGCATCTTGAACAGCAGTCGCTGCGTGCCGTAGGTGCCGGCGGCGACGACCACCTGGTTCGCGGTGAACGTGCGACGGGTGCGCCGCACCCAACTGCCGGTGCGCACCGTGCGGACCTGCCATGTGCCGTCGGGGCGCTCGCTGAAGTCGGTGACCGTGGTCATCGGCTCGATGTGTGCGCCGGCCTTCTCGGCCAGCCCGAGGTAGTTCTTGATCAGCGTGTTCTTGGCGCCGAAGCGGCAGCCCGTCATGCACGACCCGCACTCGATGCAGCCGGTGCGCGCCGGCCCGGCGCCGCCGAAGTACGGATCGGGCAGGAGCTGACCGGGCCGCTTCTCACCGTCGGGGCCGAAGAAGACCCCTACCGGCGTCGGCACCCACGTGTCTCGGCAGCCCATGTCCTCGGCGACCTCCTGCATGATGCGGTCGGCGTCGGTCACCGTCGGGTTCGTGACGACGCCGAGCATCCGCTGCGCCTGGTCGTAGTGGGGCAGCAGTTCGGAACGCCAGTCGGTGATGTCGCGCCACTGCGGGTCGTTGAAGAACGGCTCCCTCGGCACGTACAGCGTGTTGGCGTAGTTCAGCGAGCCGCCGCCGACCCCCGCACCCGCGAGGATCATCACGTTGTTGAGCAGGTGGATGCGCTGGATACCGAACATGCCGAAGCGCGGAGCCCACAGGAATCGGCGCAGGTTCCACGACGTCTTGGCGAAGTCGGGATCCTCGTAGCGCTTGCCCGCCTCGAGGACCAGGACCTTGTAGCCCTTCTCGGTAAGTCGCAGCGCGCTCACGCTGCCGCCGAACCCCGAACCGATGATCACGACGTCGTAGTCAGGCTTCATGCCGTCCATTATGCGGCCTCTCGACATGACGGCCAACTTTGTAAAGTGGCCCGCGACACAATGGTGGTCAGACGCCGACGGTCAGACCGACCTTCTGGAACTCCTTGAGATCGCAGTAGCCCGCCTTGGCCATCGACCGCCGCAGGCCGCCGACCAGGTTCAACGCACCGAACGGGTCGTCCGACGGGCCGTTCAACACCTGTTCGAGGGCGGGCCGCTCCCCGGACTCCACCTGCAGCAGCGCGCCGCGCGGCAGTGACGGGTGGGCGGCCGCAGCCGGCCAGAACCAGCCGCCGCCCAGCGCTTCGGCCGCTGACGCGAGCGGGGTGCCGAGCACGACGGCGTCGGCGCCGCAGGCGATGGCCTTGGCCAGCTCACCCGAGGTGTGGATGTCACCGTCGGCGAGCACGTGCACATACCGGCCGCCGGTCTCGTCGAGGTACTCCCGCCGAGCGGCCGCCGCGTCGGCGATCGCGGTGGCCATCGGCACGCTGATGCCGAGCACCTCATCGGACGTCGTGACCCCGGCGGTGGAGCCGTATCCGACGATCACACCGGCGGCGCCGGTGCGCATCAGGTGCAGTGCGGTGCGGTGGTCCAGCACACCGCCCGCGACCACCGGCACGTCGAGCTCGGAGATGAAGGTCTTCAGGTTCAGCGGCTCGCCGTCCGAAGCGACGCGCTCGGCGGAGATGATCGTGCCCTGGATGACCAGCAGGTCGATCCCGGCCGCCACCAGCGTCGGCGTCAACGCCTGCGCGTTCTGCGGCGAGACGCGCACCGCGGTGGTGACGCCGGCCTCCCGAATCCGCGCAACCGCGGCGCCGAGAAGATCGAGATCGATTGGCGCAGAATGCAATTGCTGCAGCAGCCGAACCGACGCCGACGGATCGAACTCCTTGGAAGCGGCCTCGATCACCTCGACGATGCGTGCCTCGACGTCGGCGTGCCTGCCGATCAGACCCTCGCCGTTGAGGATGCCCAGACCACCGAGGCGGCCCAGCTCTATCGCGAACTCAGGGGACACCAGCGCATCGGTCGGGTGGGCCAGCACCGGGATCTCGAACCGGTAGGCGTCGAGCTGCCATGCCGTCGAGACGTCCTTGGACGACCGGGTGCGCCGCGACGGCACGATGTTGATGTCGCCGAGCTCGTAGGTACGGCGCGCGGTTCGGCCCATACCAATCTCGACCATGTCTCGCATGTTGTCCACTCCCCTGTTGATCCCGCGACGACCCTAGCGGGTGGTGTAGTTCGGGGCTTCCACCGTCATCGTGATGTCGTGGGGGTGGCTCTCCTTGAGACCGGCCGCGGTGATCTGCACGAATTGCGCCTGCTGCAGAGCCTCGATGGTGGCCGAGCCGGTGTACCCCATCGCCGCGCGTAGGCCGCCGACGAGCTGATGGATCACCGTGGACAACGGACCGCGGAACGGTACCCGGCCCTCGATCCCCTCGGGCACCAACTTGTCCTCCGACAGCACGTCGTCCTGGAAGTACCGGTCTTTTGAGTAGGAACCGCGCAGGTTGCCACCCGCCCCACGACCCTGCATCGCACCCAGCGAGCCCATGCCGCGGTAGCTCTTGAACTGCTTGCCGTTGACGAAGATCAGCTCACCGGGCGACTCCGAGGTGCCGGCGAGCAGCGAGCCGAGCATCGCCGTCGATGCCCCCGCCGCGAGCGCCTTGGCGATGTCGCCGGAGTACTGCAGTCCCCCGTCGGCGATCACCGGCACGCCGTGCGGCGCACACGCGGCCACGGCTTCGAGGATCGCGGTGATCTGCGGGGCGCCGACGCCGGCGACCACACGCGTGGTGCAGATCGAACCGGGCCCGACGCCGACCTTGACCGCGTCGGCCCCCGCCTCGACCAGCGCTGCGGCGGCCGCCCGCGTCGCGACGTTGCCGCCGACGATCTCGACGCGGTCACCGATGGCGGCCTTGAGCCGGTGCACCATGTCGAGCACCCCGCGGTTGTGGGCGTGGGCGGTGTCGACGATCAGCACGTCCACTCCGGCGTCGGCCAGCGTCATCGCCCGGGTCCACGCGTCCTCGCCGACGCCGACGGCTGCACCGACGAGCAGCCGGCCGTCGCTGTCCTTGGTGGCCAGCGGGAACTGCTCGGTCTTGACGAAGTCCTTCACCGTGATCAGACCGGTCAGCTTGCCGTTGCCGTCGACGATCGGCAGCTTCTCGATCTTGTTGCGGCGCAACAATCCCAGCGCCGCCTCGGCCGAGACGCCCTCCTGCGCGGTGATCAGCGGAGCCTTGGTCATCACTTCCCGGACGGGCTTGGACTGGTCGACCTCGAAACGCATGTCGCGATTGGTGATGATCCCGACGAGGGCGCCGGCGGTGTCGACCACCGGCAGGCCCGAGATGCGAAAGCGCGCGCACATCGCGTCGACCTCGGCGAGCGTGTTGTCCGGAGAGCAGGTGACGGGGTCGGTCACCATGCCGGCCTCGGATCGTTTGACGGTCTCCACGGCCGAGGCCTGCTCGGCGACGGGAAGGTTGCGGTGCAGCACCCCCATCCCGCCGGCACGCGCCATCGCGATCGCCATCCGCGACTCGGTCACGGTGTCCATCGCCGAGCTGACCAGCGGCACCTTCAACCGGATCTTGCGGGTCAGCTGGCTGGACGTGTCCGCCGTGGCGGGAATCACATCGGACGCGGCGGGCAGCAGCAGGACATCGTCGAACGTGAGACCCACCATGGCCACCTTGGTCGGGTCATCACCGCCGGTGGGCACGGGCACGGCCAGGGGAATGCTGCTCTCGGCGATCGACATGGGAGCCTCCATCAACACAACGCGGGACAGGCCATGCGATCGAGAAACGAACGCGACCTGAAAAGCCCATCTTATCGGCATCAAGCTCGGCATTTGTGTTCGCCATGACGTGCCGCGAGAGTGCTGGCGCGATACCCGCAGGGCTGCGTAGTCTTGTGGCGTGCGAGACCACCTGCCGCCAGGATTGCCGCCTGACCCGTTCGCCGACGACCCGAGCGATCCGTCGGCAGCCCTCGATGCGCTCGAGCCGGGGCAGCCGCTGGATCCGCAGGAACGTACCGCCGTGGAGGCCGACCTGGCCGACCTGGCCGTGTATGAGGCGCTGTTGGCGCACAAGGGAATTCGCGGCCTCGTCGTCTGCTGTGACGAATGCCAGCAGGACCACTACCACGATTGGGACATGCTGCGGGCCAACCTGCTCCAGCTGCTCGTCGACGGCACCGTCCGCCCGCACGAACCGGCCTACGACCCCGAGCCGGATTCGTATGTCACCTGGGACTACTGCCGCGGTTACGCCGATGCGTCGCTGAACGAGGCGGCCTCGGAGTCCGACGGCTATCGCTGAGGGCTGAATCTGCCCGTCGTCAGTTGGGCTCCTGCGGCTCGACCGGCAGTGTCGTCGTGGTCGGAACCGCCGGCTCTACCGTGACGGGTGCGCTCGACGGGACCGCGACTGCCGGTGCGGTCGTGCTCGCCGGAGCAACTGACGTCGGAGCCACTGGCGTCGGAGCTACTGACGTCGGAGCCGCCGTGGTCGCCCGCGAGGCTGCCGTCGTCGTCGACTGCGCAACCACGACCGATGTCGTCGTGGTGGGCGTGACCGCCGCTGTGGTCGACGGCGAGGTCGTCGAGGACGGGGCGGCAGTCGTACGCGGGGTCGTCGACGACGGGGCCGGGACGGCCGTGCTCGACGGGGTCGCCTCCAGCGGCGACGACGGCGTGGCCGACGGGGTGGCCGAGGGCTGGGTCGCATCAGTGCTCGACGACGGGGCCCCTCCCGAGGTCGTCACCGAGGTCGTGTTCGACGGGGAGGTCGCCGAGGTCGTGTTCGACGGAGAGGTCACCGACGACGTGTCCGACGGAGAGGTCACCGACGACGTCTCCGTCGGCGAGGACGGCAGGACGGCATTCGGATCGACACTGACGGCGGGGAAGGTGGGCAGCGGCACACCCGGCGCCACGGTCGCGGCGGGATCCTGTGCCTCGACCTTGACCGTCAACTCCTGCCACTGGGACACCAGCTCGGCTTTGCGCTGATCGTCGCCGACCGTCGCGACCGTCGTGGTGACCGCCTCGAGCTTGGCCTGGGCACCCTGCCAGTCGCCCTGCTCGATCAGCTTCTGTACCTGCTGCATCTCGGTCTGCGCGGCCAGGGCGACCGCGTCGTCGCGCGTCTGTTCCTGTCCGCCGAACAGCACGGTGCGCAGACCGTAGAGCGCATCACCCGGGCCGGAGCCTGCGATCACGGCGCCGAACCCACCGAGGCACAGCACCGCGGCCGCGGCCGAACCGACCACGGCCAGCGACAGACGGCGCCGGCGACCGGGCGAATTCACCCGATCGAGGGCTGCGACGGCGTCCTGCATCGTCAGCACGTCGTTCATCGGTGTCTCGCGCACGTCGTCGCGCCAGCCGGCCAGCAAGCGGGCCAGTTCGGCCTCGCCGCGGTCGGTCGCGTAGGTCGGTTGCTGACCGGCCAATGCGTCGAGGAACTGGTCGGTGCGGTTGATCTCGTTCAGCGACGGATCCCCACCACTGTTGTTCCAGCGTCCGAAGTCAGGCATGGTCACGTCCCGTCGCCATGATCTCCGTCTTGAGTCGAGACAGCGCACGGTGCTGGGCCACCCGGACCGCACCCGCCGTGCTGCCGACCGCCTCGGCGGTCTCTTCGGCACTCATGCCGACGACGACGCGCAGGATGAGGATCTCGCGCTGCTTCTCGGGAAGGATCTGCAGGAGGGCGTTCATCCTGGCCGACGACTCGGAGTCGATGGCCATCTGCTCGGGACCGGCCTCACCGGCGAAGCGTTCCGGCACCACCTCCATCGGGTCGGCCCGGTTTCGTCCGGCGGCCCGATGTGCGTCGGCAACCTTGTGCGCTGCGATGCCGTACACGAAGGCCAGAAACGGTCGTCCCTGATCCTTGTACCGCGGCAGCGCCGTGATGGCAGCCAAGCACACCTCCTGAGCAACGTCATCAGCTGACAGACCGCTGCGTTCCGCGGTTCCCACCCGTGCCCGGCAGTACCGGACGACGAGGGGGCGGATGGTCTCCAGCACCTCCCGGAGTGCATCCCGGTTGCCGGCGATGGCTTCTGCCACGACAGCATCGAGACGTTCTCCCGAAATTGTCATCGTGAGCAGGCTCTCCAGCGTTACGTCGGGGACACCGGATTCAGGTGTCGGTTGTGTGGCTCAGCTAAACAATAACGACCGCTCGGGGCGCAACCCCGTTAGCGCGAGCGCCACACGCCGCCACGTCTGATCACGGTTTCGGCGCAACTGGAGCGAACGTCTGTGATCTCGCGTTCGGGGAAGTCCACGCTTCCGATGCCCGCCAGCAGCGACGCAGCCGCCCAGCGCAGCGGGACCAGCCCGTGCTCCGCGGTGTGCGACAGGACGCGATCGCCGTCTCGGCGGGCCGCGTCGATGTCACCGGTTGCGCAGTGCGCCGCGGCCCGCACGAGGAGCGACTTGATGCGGTGCCGCACCGACGGGATCCGGCCTGCCAGCTCGACTGCTCGTTGCGCGTGGTCGAGGGCGGCGGCGTCACCCCGTGCCATCGCGAGCTCGGCCGACACCCATGCCAGCCGGATCGGTAGGCGCGCAGACCGCGCGGTCGGTAGGACCTCGGCCGCTCGCACGAGCGCCCGTTCAGATGCTGCGAACCGGCCGACGCCCAGAGCGTCGGCGGCCAGCCCGATCAGTGCGTCCGCCCCCGCATCACCGGTTCCGTCCGACCGGCCCCATGCCGCACCGTCGAGCGAGCGGGCCCGTTTGTGCCAGCCGAGCTGACGCAGAAACGAACCTCGGGTGCTCAGCGCGAGTGAGGCGAGCGGCCCGCGGTCCACGGCGCGCAGTAGCTGATCGAGGTCGGCCACCGCGGCGGCGTAGCGGCCTTGTCCGCCGGCAGCGACGGCACGCAGCCACCGCTCCTCGGGGGTGGTCGCAGCCGGCAGCGGCCACACGCCGGGATTGCTGCCGAACGCCGCCGAATTCAGTCCGGTGTCCCATCCGGTGTCCGTGTCGGAGCCCATGTCGAGAGCCGACGTTATCAACTCCGGCGAATCTGATACGGCCGTCAGTTAACAGTTCATGCTCGTCTTGTTACGAACAGGAAAACTGGTCGACGGGTGTCGAGTTCCGTTCTCGCAACGTGACATTAACTGACCGGGCCAAATGACGCCGAAATGGGCGGTGGGCCCGAAGCGCCTATCACCTCAGTCGTTGCGAAGGATTACCACCGATGAACGTGATGTTAATTCTGGGCCTGGCCCTATGCGCTTTCGCACAGGGGCGGCTATTGACGGAAAATCCGAAGCCCTTCTACGTTGTGTGCACGAGTGGTCATCGGCGACTGTGCTCGGATTCGTTCCACGACTGACGCATCCACGAGTGAGAAAAGGGATGTGCAGAGAGGGGTTTCGCAGTGCCACAGCCGCAGCAGCTTCCCGGTCCGAACGCCGACATCTGGGATTGGCAGATGCAGGGTCTTTGCCGGGGTGTCGATTCCGCGATGTTCTTCCATCCCGACGGCGAGCGTGGTCGCGCCCGTGCACAGCGCGAGATGCGCGCCAAGGAGATGTGCCGCAGTTGCCCTGTGATCACGCAGTGCCGTTCGCACGCGCTTGCTGTGGGTGAGCCCTACGGCATCTGGGGCGGTTTGAGTGAATCCGAGCGCGAACTCCTGCTGAAGCGGGGCATTCGCCGCTCGGCCTGATCGACCCGAAACCACCCGGGGCCGGGTGGGCCGAGGTTAGGCTCGGACCGCCAGGCAACGTCGCCACCCTGGGGGTCGCAAGGGATGAGTACTGCCGCCGAGCGCGCCGCGCAGCTCGAGTTGGTGGCGCGGCTGAAGTCCGCGTTCCCTGAACTGCCCGACGCTCCCCCGCCCGATCTGCTCGATGCGGCGCGAATCAAGGCCTATCTCAAGCCAGTTCACGACGTCGGCGGCGAACCCGACGCGCCGATGAAGTACGAGAACAAGCAGTACGAGCAGTGGGAAGAGCTCACCTACGTCATGTGCGAGGTGCTCGCCGCACGGGGTATCTGGCTGTCCGAGGAACGCCGCCGCATCGGCAACGTCGACGTGGGCCGCGCCGAGTATTTGGGGCTGCCCTACTACGGTCGGTGGCTGCTCGCCGTGGCCCGGGTGCTCGTCGAAAAGCACCACATCAGCCTCGGTGAGCTCAGCGAGCGCATGGCCGAGGTCGCGCAGCGCTACGCCGGTGGATTGGCGGGACGCACGCCGGAGGCACAACCGAAATCGCACGGCGACGGCGCCGGAGTCGCCCGCAACGCCCACCACCGGCACGCCGTCGGCAAGGGTGACCCTCAGGTCTACGCCGGACAGGCCGGACCGCCGCGCTTCGCCGTCGGCGATCAGGTCGTCGTGCGCGACCTGCCGGTGATCTTCTACACCCGCACGCCCGAGTACGTGCGCGGCGCATCCGGGCGCATCGCCACCGTGGCCTACGAGAGTCCGGCGGCCGAGGACGAGACCTGGGACCGCCCCGACGCCCGCCCCGAGTGGTTCTACGTCGTCGAGTTCATCCAGAGCGAGCTCTGGGACGGCTACACCGGCACCGCCTCGGACACGTTGCGCACCGAGTTGCCCGAGCGTTGGCTGGCGCCGCGCTGAATTGCTCTGTCCGAGAAGGGAATCGACCGTGCCGCATGACCACTCGCATGATCACGATCACGACCGGACCGTCAAGCCGATGGTCGACGAGATCACCGATTTCGAGGTGCTCGAGATCGCGCTGCGCGAGCTCTGCATCGAAAAGGGCATCTTCACCGCGGAGGACCACCGGCGGTTCACCGAGTTCGCCGAGCAGATCGGTCCGACACCGGCCGCGCGGCTGGTGGCCCGGGCATGGCTGGATCCGGATTTCAGGGAGCTCGCGCTGACCGAACCCATGTCGGCCAGCAAGGCGGTCGGGGTCGACTGGATGGAACCGACCGGCTTCGGAACACCCAGCGATTTCACCGCTTTCGAGATCCTGGCGGATTCTCCCGGGGTGCACCACGTCATCGTGTGCGCGCTGTGTTCGTGCTATCCCCGGCCGATCCTGGGGAACTCGCCCGAGTGGTATCGCACCCCCAACTATCGCCGTCGGCTGGTGCGCTGGCCCCGTCAGGTCCTCGCCGAGTTCGGGTTGTACCTCCCCGACGACGTCGAGGTCCGCGTGCAGGATTCCAACCAGAAGCACCGCTTCATGGTGATGCCGATGCGTCCGGCAGGCACCGACGGGTGGACCGAAGATCAGCTCGCCGAGATCGTCACCCGCGACTGCCTGATCGGTGTCGCGCTGCCCAAACCGGGCGTGACCACCAACGTCGTCACCGCTACCCGGCCCGCGCTGCACCCGATCGCGGAGTGACGGTGGACGGTTCGGTACTGCGCCAGATGGTGGACAGCGACCACGTGTGGCCGCGGGTGGCGGCCAAGTACGGCGTGGACAACCCGGTGCCGCCGTGGAAGACCAGCCTCGACGGGTTGTGCGACGCGCTGGACCACGCGGCGGATGAGGCCGACGTGCCGACGTTCCAGGAACGCCGGGACGAGGAGGACGCGTTGGTGGCGAGCACCTACTCGGATCTGCCCTACCCGGAGAACCAGCTCGTCGCTCTCGCGCATTCGTTGATGGCGCGTGGGGTGATCTCGGAGGCGGACCTGCAGCAGCGGATGGCCGCCGTGCGGGCCCGCCTGGAGGCCACCTAGTCCGCGGAGCTCAGCGGCGAGCGTCCCGGCAGCTTCAAGCTCCTGTTCGTGCGCCGGGCCTGAAGCCGCCGGCGGCGGACCTTCCACGAGCTCCACTCGCCGAGCGTCACACCCGCGGCCAGCGCGGTGCCGATGGCGAAAGCACCCAGCACCGACGCGAAACCGACGGCGCTCTGGTCGTTGAGGATCGCGTAGATGCCGTGCAGCAGGGACAGACCCGGCAGCAGGGGCACGATGCCCGCGATCGAGACGACCATGGGCGGCGCCAGGTTGCGACGTTCCATCAGCCGTCCGACCAGTCCGATCGGCACGGCTGCCACGAACGAGGCCACCACGGCTCCCAGGCCCGCACCCTGGGCGAGCAGGAACGCGATGGTGCCGGCCGCCCCACCGAACGCGGCCGCGATGGCAGCCGACCGTTCGGCGTAGCAGGCCAGCGCGTAGGCCGCCGCGCTCGCAGCACCGAACGCGACGCGGGCGGGGAACTCGGCCAGTGCCGGCGGCGCGTGCGCGTCGATGGCCACGAACGGCGCACCGAAGCGGTTGGCGAGATGCAGCACCAGCGCCACACCGGCGATCGTCGCTCCCGTCATCATCACCAGCTCGAAGAAGCGTCCGGCCGCGGTGACCGGCGCTCCGCTGATCACGTCGCCGACCGACCCCACCAGTGACAGCCCGGCGAGCAGCACGACCAGGCCGGCGGCGATGGCGATGCTCGGCTCGAAGTGCAGACCCAGTCGGGGGGTGAGCCAGTACAGGATGATCGGCGGCGCGGCGGCGATCATCCCGCCCACCGCGTACTGGAAGAAGAACGGCAGCCCGTGCCGGTTGAGCCGGCGGTTCACCCGGTCGATCGTCATGGTGCTCAGCGCACTGATCACACAGCCGAGCCAGCCCGCGCCGAGCGTGCCCGCGGTCGCGAAGGCCAGCGCGCCCCACGCCAGGGTGGCGATCCACCGGCGGTACGGGTGCGGAGCGATGATGATCTCGTCGAGTTCGGCGCGGGCATCGGTCGGCGAGATCTCGCCGGCGCGGATCTTGGCGATCAATCGGTCCACGGCCGCCAGCCGGCTGAAGTCGATGGACCGGGACTGCACGATGTGCAGCGTGCTGACCGGCGACGACGGTCCGCGGTAGGCGGCGATGTGGATCGTGGTGTTGATGACATCGACCTCACAGCGTTCGACGCCGTAGGCCGACGTGATCGCGGTGACCTGATCCATGGTGGCGGTGGCGGGGGTGCCGGACGCCATCAGGATGGCGCCGATGTTGCCCGCCAGGTCGAGCACCTCGCCGACGCGGGCGTAGTAGGCCTCGTCGATATCCGCGTGCGCGGCCGGGAGCCGCGGCATGGCGCCGGTCGGCGGGTCGGTCTCCCGCACCATTCGGCTCAGAAGCCCGCGCTGACGTGACTGCGCGCCCACGGCCGTACCCTCCTGCTTCGTCGGATTCGCTCAGCCGTCGAAAGGTCATGAGCAAAATTCATTTTACTCATGGCACGCCCGTTGACCAGGGGCTGTCAGGGTGAGCGTGGGCACACCGCCCTAGGGTGGAGATGTGTCCACGCGTCTGATCTCCTCGACGGGCGGCCGGCTGCTGGTCGAAGAGGTCGACGGTCTGATCCAGGCCCGCGGAGTGCCGTACGCGACTGCCGAACGGTTCGCGCCACCCATCCCCGTGCCGGCATGTCCTGACGTCGTCGACGCCACAACGCGGGGTCCCGCCTGCCCGCAACTCCCCTCGCGGCTCGCCTTCGTCACCGGGCCGGTGGTCGACGGACTCCCGATGAGCGAGCGGTGCCAGGTCCTGAGCGTCACCGCGCCGGCCGACGCAGCGGGCCTGCCGGTGATGGTGTGGTTCCACGGCGGGGCCTACGTGTCGGGAAGTGGCGAGGCCGCCATCTACGACCCTGACGATCTGGTGCGTGATGGCGGCGTGGTCGTCGTGCGGGTGAGCTACCGGCTCGGCATCCTGGGCTTCCTCGACCTCGCCGACTCCGACTGCGACAACCTCGGGTTGCGGGATCAGATCGCCGCACTGCGGTGGGTGCAGGACAACATCGCCGCGTTCGGCGGCGACCCCCGCCGCGTCACGGTGTTCGGCCAGTCCGCGGGCGGCTATTCGGCGCTGGCGCTGATGATGTGCCCGGAGACCGAGACGCTGTTCTCGCGGGCCATCCTGCAGAGCGCGCCCCTGGGGATTCACGGTGTCGATCGCACCGCGATGGTCACGGCCATGCGCGAGGCTGCCGTGGCACGGTTGAGGGGCGTCACGCCCGGCGGTGCCGACATCGACCTGCTACTGGAGGCGCAAGTGGCAGCCCTCAATGCTGCCGCGCCGTTCGGCATGGTCGGCAAGATGCCGTTCGGGCCGACGGTGAGCATGCCGCCGGTGGCTGCGGCGACGACGGCGGCGGCCCCGCGCGTCGACATCCTGGTCGGATACACCCGCGACGACGCGCTGCCATTCGTGCTGCTCGATCCGCGCGGCGCTCGGCTACGCCGGCTGGGCCCGGTCGGCGGTGCGGCCGCGTCGGCGGCGGGACGGGCGCTCACCCGGCGGGCGTTCGGCGCGCCCGCGATCGCGCTCGCCCACTCGTGGCGCGCAGCCGGCGGTCGTGCACAGACGTACCGCGTCGACTGGACACCCGGCCCGCTGGGCGCGTGCCACTGCATCGAGCTGCCGCTGCTGTTCGGGTCTCGCGAAACCTGGTCGGACGCACCGATGTTGGGCGATGACGGCGTCGACGAGGAGTTGGCTGTCCGTGTTCGCGCGCAGTGGAGCGCGTTCGCCCACGGCCGAGTGCGCGAAGATCGTGATCAGCTCTCGGACCGCCGCTGACCGCCCTGCGTAGGGTCCAGACCGAATACCGCAGTGGGGGCCGACTTGCCCTTGAGGGCATGCGATCCACGATCGATCAAGTGGGCTGGGCGAGAGGCCATCGCTTGGACGGTCCGCTCGGTGAGGAGGATGGGGTCGCCGGTTGTCTTGGTGAGTTGTTCGACGCGGGCAGCGACGTTCGTCGTGTCGCCGATCAGCGTGAATTCGAGATGGTGGCCACCGCCGATGGTGCCGGCGATCACCGTGCCGGTGTTGATCCCGATTCCGATCCGCAGCTCACCGTCGAAGCGACGGGCGACGAGGCGGTGGATCTGCACAGCGGCGCTGACCGCGGCGTCGGCATGGTGAGCGAGATCGTTGGGCGCGCCGAAGACGGCCATCGCACCGTCACCGAGGAACTTGTTCACGTGCCCACCGGCATCGACGACTGCCGGCACCACGATCTCGAACAGGGCGTTGAGTCGAGCGACGGTGTCTTCGGCGGTGTTCTGCTCGGCGAACGGCGTGAAGTCCCGGATGTCGACGAACATCATGGTGACCTCGCGCCGTTCGCCCGTGAACACGTCATCACCCTGCTCGAGCAACCGCGCGGCGAGAACCGGGTCGACGTACGCCCCGAAGGCGGCCTGAAGTCGTTGCCGCTCAGCCAGTCCCGCCTGCATGCGGTTGAACGACGCCGCCAGCACTCCGAGATCGTCATCCTGCACCACCGGTACCCGCATGCCGTAGTCGCCGGCAGTGACCCGTTCGGTTCCCTCGGTGAGATCGCGGATCGGCCGCATCGACGGCGAGAAACCGACGCCCACGACCATCGGGATTCCGAACCCGACGGTCATCGCAGCGCCGACACCGAGGAACAGCAACGGCGCTGGACTGGCCCCGATGATCGCGGCTCCCAACATCGCGCCCTCGACGGAGAAGATGAACGCAGTTCCCAGCACCGTCATGCTCGACCACCAGGCGATCGTCGGTCGGGCGCGGGGTAGGGAGTCACCGATATTCGTGTTTCCGGCAATCGCGAGTCGCGCCGGTCGAGCCGTCGCCTCCAACATGCTGTGCACGCTGATGAGGTACGTGGCGGTTCCGACCGCGGCGCCGAGCAGTCCGTACTGCGCCAGGCGTGGTCCATCCGCTCCCACGAACACAGCGACGACCACCGACATCACGGCGAACCCGACCGCACCCAGCCACACGGCGCGCAGAGCCGCGCTCCGGGCGAAGGTGTAGGTGGCCTCCAACGCTGTCGCCCGATCGACGTCGTGGCCATCCGCCCATCGCTCGACAGGGCGGTAGCTCTTGCGATCGGCGACCCCGGCGTATGCATTGATCCCCAGCAGAACGGCCAGGGTCACGACGACGGCCTCGACATAGTGGCGGGAGTGTTCGAGACCGACGATGAGAAACGAAAAGAAGAGGTAGATCGGCAGTCCCGCCGGCACGACCACGGCAAGCCCCGCCCAGCGGTGTCTCGCCCCGAATCGGTCCCAGGCCCACTGCCAGATGCGGTCCATGACCGAGATTAAGGCTGGCGCAGCCACCGTGGTACCAAAACACCCCCGGCCCAACGGACCGGGGGTGTTTCTGGCGCTACGTCCTAGTGGTGGTGATGACCGTGGCCGTGGCTGTGGCCATGACCGTCGTCCTGAGGCTCCGCCGGCTTGTCGACGACGGCGGTCTCGGTGGTGAGCACCATGCGCGCCACCGACGCCGCGTTGACGACGGCGGACCGGGTCACCTTGACCGGGTCGACGACACCCTGGGCGATCAGATCGCCGTACTCCAGTGTCGCGGCGTTGAAGCCCTGTCCCGCAGGCAGTTCCGCCACTTTGTTGACGACGACCGAACCGTCCAGACCGGCGTTGGTGGCGATCCAGTACAGCGGCGAGGAGAGCGCGGCCGCGAACACGCCGACGCCGAGCGCCTCGTCACCGCTCAGTTCCGTACGCAGCGAGTCGAGGGCGCTACGAGCCTGGACCAGCGCGGCTCCGCCACCGACGACGATGCCCTCTTCGACGGCTGCCTTGGCAGCTGCCACGGCGTCCTCGACGGCTTCCTTGCGCTTCTTGAGGTCGGTCTCGGTGGCCGCACCGACCTTGATGACCGCGACGCCACCGGCGAGCTTCGCCAGGCGCTCCTCGAGCTTCTCCCGATCCCAGTCGGAATCGGAAGCCTCGATCTCCGAACGCAACTGCGCCTTGCGGCCCTCGATGGCGTCCTGGGTGCCGCCACCGTCGACGATCACGGTGCTGTCCTTGCTGACGACGACACGGCGCGCGGTGCCGAGCACCTCGAGGCCGACGTCGCGCAGCACCAGACCCACGTCGGGGTTGACGACCTGACCGCCGGTCACGACCGCGAGATCATCGAGGAAGGCCTTGCGACGGTCCCCGAAGAACGGCGCCTTGACGGCGACGGCCTTGAGCGTCTTGCGGATCGCGTTCACGACCAGCGTCGACAGCGCTTCACCCTCGACGTCTTCGGCGACGATCAGGAGCGGCTTGCCGGCCTCTGCGACCTTCTCCAGCAGCGGCAGCAGGTCGGGGAGCGAGCTGATCTTCTCGCGGTGCAGCAGCACCAGTGCGTCTTCGAGAACCGCTTCCTGGCTGTCGAAGTCGGTGACGAAGTAGGCCGAGATGAAGCCCTTGTCGAAGCCGACGCCTTCGGTGACCTCGAGCTCGGTGTTCAGCGTCGAGGACTCCTCGACGGTGACGACGCCGTCGGTCCCCACCTTGGTCATGGCCTCGCCGACCAGCTCGCCGACCAGTTCGTCACGCGAGGAGACGGTGGCGACCTGAGCGATGGACTTCTTGTCCTTGACGGGGGTGGCGGCGGCCAGCAGCGCCTCGGACACGGCGTCGGCGGCCTTGCTGATGCCCGAGCCGAGGGCGATGGGGTTGGCGCCCGCCGCCACGTTGCGCAGACCGGCCTTCACCATGGCCTGGGCCAACACAGTGGCAGTCGTGGTGCCGTCCCCGGCGATGTCGTTGGTCTTGGTGGCGACCGACTTGACGAGCTGGGCGCCGAGGTTCTCGAACGGATCCTCGAGGTCGATGTCACGGGCGATCGTGACGCCGTCGTTGGTGACCGTCGGGCCACCGAAAGCCTTGGCGAGCACGACGTGGCGGCCGCGCGGGCCCAACGTCACCTTCACCGCGTCGGCGAGCTTGTCGACGCCGACTTCCATGGCGCGACGCGCGGTCTCGTTGAATTCGATTTGCTTGCTCATAAGTTTCTTTCCCTCAAGTCGGGTATGACGCGCACCGCCCCGGACATCACCCGTCTATGCGGGAACGTCCGGGGCGGAACACGATTCGCTTACTTGGAGACGACAGCCAGCACGTCGCGGGCCGACAGGATCAGGTACTCCTCGCCGTTGTACTTGATCTCGGTGCCGCCGTACTTGCTGTAGATGACCACGTCGCCCTCAGACACGTCCAGAGGAATCCGCTTCTCGCCATCCTCATCCCAGCGGCCGGGGCCAACTGCGACGACGGTGCCTTCCTGCGGCTTTTCCTTGGCGGTGTCGGGGATGACCAGACCGGAAGCGGTCGTGGTCTCGGCCTCGTTGGCCTGAACGAGGATCTTGTCCTCGAGTGGCTTGATGTTGACTGCCACGATTGGAGCCCCTTCACTCAGTATTGATGTGGGTGTGCGTACACGGCGGTCGGTGACCGCCCTCGCGCCGTCGTCGCGGGTGCCGACACAGGGTTGAACCGACTGCCGCCTAGCACTCTATACATGAGAGTGCTAGGTGCTCAAGGTCGGGGTTCGCGTGTACGCCTCGGGCGAACGCCGACGGATTCATCCCCAGCCTCCGGGTTATCCCCAGGCTGGGTTTTTGGTGCTCTCGAGCGGGGGTGACGGTGGGTAGATTCGTACATGTGTTCGAGTTGACGCGGGTGGTGGAGGCGGATCTGGTCGAGGTGATGACCAGCTCCGCAGCCGCTGCCGCGCGGGCGGAGGCGATGAAGCTGGCCGCGATCGCCGAACTGTGGCGGCGGCGCCGCCGCCCCGAGCGGGAGCGCTGGGTATGCGCGGGCTGGGATGCCGCGGCCGCCGAGGTCGGCGCCGCGCTGGGGATCAGTGCGGGGCGGGCGTCGGTGCAGATGGACCTGGCGGTGGCGATGCGTGACCGCTTCCCCCGGCTGGGGGCACTGCTGGCCGACGGGCAGGTCAGCCTGGACGTGGTCAGGGCGGTGGTGTCGCGGACCGCGCTGGTGCTCGACCCGTCGACCCTGCGGCTGCTCGACCACCATTTCGCCGAGGCTGTGGCGGGGTGGGGGGTGTTGTCGCAGAAGAAGCTCGAGGCCGCCATCGACGTGTGGATCCAGACCTATGACCCCGACGCGGTACGGCGGGTGCGTCAGCGCTCACGGGATCGGTCGTTCACCATCGGGGATCGCCATGACAGCTCGGGCGTCACCGAGGTGTACGGGCGGCTGGCCACCCCCGATGCGGCGCTGCTGGCGACCCGGTTGGCGATGATGATCGCCTCAGTCTGCGAACACGATCCCCGCACCCGGGATCAGAAACGCGCCGATGCTGTCGGCGCGATCGCCGCCGGAGCCACCGCGTTGGCGTGCCGCTGCGGACGCCCCGACTGCGCGGCCGCCCAGATCGATGACGGGCGCGCCTCGTCCATCACCGTCACCGTGATCGCCGACCACGCCACCCTTGACGCTCACCCCGATCCGCAGCTGCACGGCGAAGCACCCCCACCGAACTACACACCACGCAACACCACCCCCGCCGAGACCGACAAAGCCGAGCAGAAGCCGGAGCCGGCAGCACCTCTGGAGGCGGACCAGCCGACCCCGCCGCAGCCGGCACCACCCGCCACCGCACAACCCCGTCGTGCGGCGCTGATCGTGGGCCCCGGAGGGGGCATCGTGCCCGCACCGCTGCTGGCCGAACTCATCGCCCACGGCGCCACAGTCCGCTTCGTCGGGGCAACCGACGGTCTGGCCACCGAGGGCTACCGCCCGTCGACGGCGCTGGACCGGTTCGTGCGCACCCGCGACCTGACATGCCGCTTCCCCGGCTGCGACCGCCCCGCCACCCACGCCGACATCGACCACACCGTGCCCTACCCCACCGGGGCGACCCATCCGGCCAACACCAAATGCCTGTGCCGCCACCATCATCTGCTGAAAACGTTCTGGGACGGCTGGACCGAACAACAAACCCCCGACGGGCGCCTACACCTGATCAGCCCCACCGGCCACAGCTACACCACCACCCCGCTATCAGCGCTGCTGTTCCCGTCCTGGAACACCCGCACCGGACCCCCACCAACCCCCACCAACACCGCGCAGCGACCCACCCCGGGCCGCCACCTCAAGATGCCCACCCGCCACCGCAGCCGCACCCAGAACCACACCGCCTACATCCGAAGAGAACGCGCACTCAACCACCGCGAACGCACCCGACAACACACCGAAACCGCCCCACCACAACACAACTGGAGCACCTACTCCACCCCACCCACCGGCGATGACCCGCCGCCGTTCTAGCGAAGCTGGTCGGGATTCATGAGCAGGTGGTCCGACACGTCGCCGATCATCTCGACGTCGACGGTGCGTTCCGTGAAGTACCAGCCGTGCCCGTCGCGGGCAAAGGTGTCGGCGTACCGCCCGACGACGATCGGCTGCAGCGCAACGGTATCGGTCTGCTGGACGACGCAGAACGTGGATCGCGCGGCCGCAGTGTCGCCGCTGACATCGACGATGGGATTTAGGACCAGATGACGGGTGCGCGGGGTGTTGCCGCGATCGGGAAAACGACGGGTCGTCGCGGCGAACAGGGCCGCGATCGGCTCGCTGCCCGCTACACCCATGAAGTTGCCCCGACCCAACAGCTGACCCACGCCGTCGAAGTCGCCCGCATCGATCAATTCGGCGTAGCGGTACAGCAATTCGGTGATCACCGAACGATCACTCACGCGACCTGCCCCCGCACCACCGGCAGCCCTGGATCGCTGGCCACATCGAGCGGCGATGGCTCCGCGCCCGCCGCGATCAGGTGCGCCGCGAACGACGCGATCATCGCCCCGTTGTCGGTACACAACCGCGGACGCGGCACCCGCAGCGTCAATCCCGCTGCCGCGCAGCGCTCCTCGGCCAGCTCCCGCAGACGCGAATTCGCCGCCACACCGCCGGCGATCAGCAGCGTTGACACACCCAGCTCCTCGGCCGCGCGCACCGCCTTCGCTGTCAGCACATCGGCGACCGCCTCCTGGAAGCCCGCCGCGATGTCGGCCTGCGAGGCCTCCGGATGACTCTCCACGTAGCGCGCGACCGCGGTCTTGAGCCCCGAGAAACTGAACGCATACCGGTCATCGCGCGGACCCGTCATCCCGCGGGGAAACGTGATCGCAGCAGGGTTGCCCTCGCGGGCCAAGTCGTCGAGCACCCTGCCACCCGGGTAGCCGAGGCCCAGCAGTCGCGCCACCTTGTCGTAGGCCTCCCCCGCCGCGTCGTCGACCGTCGAGCCCAGCTCCACGATCGGCTCCCCGAGCGAGCGCACGTGCAGCAGGTTCGTGTGCCCACCCGAGACCAGCAGCCCGATGCTCTCCGGCAGGGGGCCGTGATCGTAGACATCGGCAGCCAAGTGACCGCCGAGGTGGTTCACCGCGTAGAAGGGCACCTGCCAGGCCGCCGCATACGCTTTGGCCGCGGCCACACCCACGAGCAGCGCACCGGCGAGTCCGGGCCCGATCGTCGCCGCCACCACGTCCGGCCGGTCGATTCCCGCCGTCTGCAGCGCACGTCTCATCGTCGGACCCAACGCCTCCAGATGCGCCCGCGACGCGATCTCCGGCACCACACCGCCGAATCGGGCATGCTCGTCGACGCTCGAGGCGACCTCGTCGGCCAGCAGCGTGACCGTTCCGTCGTCGCTCAGGTCCGCGATACCGACTCCGGTCTCGTCGCACGAACTCTCGATCGCCAAGATGATCATCGCGGCTCCCGCTTCATCGAATAGGCGTCGGCACCGCTGACGCGGTAGTACCGCTTGCGCAGCCCGATCCTCGTGAAACCCTCGCTCTCGTACAGCGCGATCGCGGCCTCGTTGTCGGTGCGCACCTCCAGGAAGATCGCGCCGCCGTCGGCGTAGGCGAGCAGCCTGCGCAACATCTCCCGGCCGATGCCGTGGCCCTGATAGGCGGGATCGACCGCGATGGTGTGCACCTCGTACTCGAACGGCTTGCTCCGCCCGAGTCGCGCGATGCCGGCATACCCCACGAGCTTGTCGTCGGCGCGCGCCGCCACGTAGTGGTTTTGCTTGGCCGCGATCTCGGCCAGAAAGGCACGCTCCGGCCACGGATCGTCCCCGTCGAACACCTGCGCCTCGAGTTCGGCGCACCGCGCCGCGTCGGCGGCCACCAGTGTGGCGTATTCCACGTTCATCGCGGGACCGCCGACGGCTTCGCATCGGGCCTGCGCAGATACAGAGGCACCAGGGGCTCCGGTTCGGCATCCCAATCTGCCACGGCGGCAACGAGTCCCGCCACAGAAGGAGACACCGGCGCCAGCCGCGGCAGCTCGAAGAGTGCCGCGTGCTCGGGCGAGCCTGCCACCGTGGCCGCACCGGCCGGCACGTCGGCCGCGGCGTTGACCGCGGGCCCATCCACCCGGACCCCGTCGCGATACCTCGCCCAGTACACCTCGCGCCGGCGCGCATCGGTGACCACGAGCAGCTCTCCCGTCGTCCCCGCCGCGATCGCATCCAGGCTGCACACACCGTGCACCGGTATCCCCAGCGCATGCCCGAACGCCGCCGCGGTCGCCATGCCCACCCGCAACCCCGTGAACGGTCCCGGCCCGCACCCGACCACCACAGCAGTCAGTGCGCTCACCTCGACATCGGCGTCGGCCAGGGCTCCGACGACATTGGGCGTCAACGTCTCTGCGTGCGCGCGCGGATCGCGCGTCACCCGTTCGGCCAGCACCTCGATCCCGGAGTCGAGCCGCACCACACCAGCGGTCACCGCCGGGGTGGCGGTGTCGACGGCCAGCACGAGCCTGCTCACGGCTTGCTCCACTGCCACATCGCCGTGCGCACGTCACTGCCGGCCGTGCGCTCCAGCCGAATGTCGAGGTGACGCTCCGACAGCCGCTCAGCGATCCCCTCGCCCCATTCCACGACGACGACCGCTTCGTCGAGATCGGTGTCGAGGTCCAGGGAGTCGAGTTCGGCGAGCAGGTCCACCGAGCTCTCGTCCAGAAGGCGGTACAGATCGACGTGCACCATCGCCGCCGCTCCGGCCCGACGCGCCCGGTGCACGCGCGCCAGGACGAACGTGGGTGACAGCACCGGACCTTCGACGTCCATGCCCTGCGCGATTCCCTTGGCCAGCACGGTCTTTCCCGCCCCGAGTGGACCCGACAGCACCACCAGGTCGCCCGCGCGCAACCCGCGGCCCAGCTCCGCCCCGAACGCCAAGGTGTCCTCGGCGCCGGCCAGCTGCTGCACCCCCGAGTCAGCCATTGTTGCGCACCCGCTCCCGCACCCGCCGGGTCAAGGCGACAAGCTTCGACGGCATCGACCGCTCGACCAGCCGCACCAGCGCCTCGTCGATGATCTCCGGCTGTTCCAACTGCACGAGATGTCCTGCGCCACCGACGATCACCAGTTCCGACTTCGGCAGTGCCGCCGCCATCTCCCGTGAATACTCGGCAGGAGTCAGCAGATCTCGGTCACCGCAGGCGATCAGAGTCTGCACCTTCTGCAACGTAACCAAACCCGCGGTCTCGTCGTGCACCTCCAACGCGTGCAGGAATTCGACGAGCGTGGTCACCGACGTGTCGTGCATCATCCGCTCGGAGAACGCCACCACGCTCGGGCTGATCTTCTCGTCGCCGTAGGACGCTGCCCGCAGAATGGGCCCGATGATCGACCGGGCGGCACCCCGGAACCTGTGCACCGTCTTCGGTGCGTAGCGAGCGGTGAACTGCACCGCCTCCAGCGCGGGGTTCTTCAGGATCTCCCCCAACGGTGATCGCGAAACCCCTTCGGCAGCAGAGGCGATGATCGCGGCGCCGACGATGCGCGTCGGATAGCGCTGCGGATACTGGCGCGCGTGGGACAGGACCGTCATCCCGCCCATCGAGTGTCCGACGAGCACCACGGGTCCGCGCGGGGCCATGACCGCCAGCACGCTCTCGAGGTCTCGGCCCAGCTGTTCGACTGTGTAGGTGTCCGGGGGCGCCTCCCCGGACTGGCCGTGGCCGCGCTGGTCGTAGAACACCATGCGCACCTGCGCGCCCCACTGCTCGCTGAGCCGGGCTCGCTGAAAATGGAAGGAGCCCATGCGAAGACAGAAGCCGTGCGCGAACACCACCGTCAGCGGCGCGTCGGTGGGGCCGACCTCGCGCACCGCCAGCGGCACCCCGTCCGGTGTCGTGACGACCGTGCTGCGATCGGCGTCGAGGAGCTCGAAATCCTCGTCGCGGTGCGGATCGACGTCCGTCACGCGGCGGCGCAACGACCGCGCCGCCGTGACCCCGGCGGCCGAGCCGACGGCGGCGACTCCCGCCGCACCCGCGAGCCAGCCCGCCCGCGGGCTCATCGCACGCCCCCTCGGTACGCGCGGGTGATCCGGCCCCGCGGGCTGCACACCACCTCGTAGTTGATCGTGCCCAGCAGATCCGCCCACTCCTGCGCCGTCGGCTCGCCCCGGGTGCCCGGGCCGAACAGGATGGCCTCGTCGCCCTCGCTGACCTCGACCGGACCCGGTCCGAGGTCGACGACGAACTGGTCCATGCAGACGCGTCCGACGTTGGGGTAGCGGCGGCCGTTGATCTGCACCGTCATCTTGTTGCTCAGCGAGCGGAAGACCCCGTCGGCATACCCCGCGGGGATCAGCGCGACCGTGGTGTCCGCCGTCGCGACCCATGTGTGCCCGTAGGAGACGCCGTCGCCGGCACGGATCGAGCGCACCATCGCCACCGGGCACGTCACCGTCATCGCCGGCCGCAGCCCCATGTCGCCACGCTCAGGGATCGGCGTCTGCCCGTAGACCGCGATGCCCGGCCGCACCATGTCGAACGCCAGGTCGGGCCGCGTCAGCGCCGCCGGGGAGTTGCTCAGGTGCACGACCTCGAAGCCCACCCCCGCCGAGCGCGCGGCCGCGGCCAGCTCGCCGAGCCGCTGGCCCTGCACGCTGTTGAACGGGTGCTCGGGCGCGTCCCCGTGCGCGAGGTGGCTCATCAGGCCGCGGATGCGCACGGCACCGTCGGATGCGGCGTTGCGCAGCGCGGTGACGACGGCCGGGAAATCCTCCGGTGACACTCCGTTGCGGCTCAGACCGGTATCGGCCTTGATGGTCACGGTGGCCGTACGTCCGGTCCGCTCGACCGCCGACAGCACCTCGCTGACCTGTCGCGCCGACGAGACCGCGAGCTCGACGTCGGCCGACACCGCGGGCGCGAAGTCCATCCCCGGCGGGTGCAGCCAGGCGAGCACCGGCGCCGTGATGCCGTCGCGGCGCAGCGCCAGCGCTTCGTCGACGGTCGCGACGCCCAGCTGGGCTGCGCCCGCGGCCAGCGCTGCCCGCCCGACGGCGGTCGCGCCGTGGCCGTAGCCGTCGGCCTTGACGACGGCCATGACTGCGGCCGAGCCGGCGCGTTCGCGCAGCACGGAGATGTTGTGCGCGATGGCGTCGAGATCGACGATCGCCGTCGGCACATGCTGGGTCGTGTTCGGAGCGTTGATCACCGTCGCCGATTCTCCCAGGCCGTTGCCGGCGGTGGGTCAGTGGGCGAAGTGAGCCTCGTCGGAGAACCCGCCCACGCCGGTGCGGTTGAGCTTCTCGAGCACCTCGACGATGTCGTCGCGCAGCGCGCGGGCCAGGTTCGCCGAGAACCCTTCCCGCACCACGATGCGCAGTACCGCGACGTCGGTGGCGTTGTCGGGCATGGTGTAGGCCGGCACCTGCCAGCCGTAGCTGCGCAGCAGCGCCGACACGTCGAACACCGTGAATTGCGTGTCCTCGACCAGCGTGAACGCCACCACCGGGATGGCCGACCCGTCGGAGATCACCTCGAAGACATCCATCGCGGCCAGCTCCCGCGCCAGCCACTGCGCGGTGTCGGACAGGCAGTGCATCACGGTGGCGTAGCCGTCGCGGCCCAGCCGCAGGAAGTTGTAGTACTGCCCGACGACCTGGTTGCCGGGCCGGGAGAAGTTCAGCGTGAACGTCGGCATGTCCCCGCCGAGGTAGTTCACGCGGAACACCAGTTCTTCGGGCAGGTGGTCGGCGTTGCGCCACACGACGAAGCCGATGCCGGGATAGGTCAGCCCGTACTTGTGCCCGCTGACGTTGATCGACACCACCCGCGGCAACCGGAAGTCCCACACCAGGTCCGGATGCACGAACGGCACCACGAAGCCGCCGCTGGCCGCGTCGACGTGCACCGGGATGTCGAGGCCCTTGTCGGCGGCCAACCCGTCGAGTGCGGCGCAGATGTCGCCGACGGGTTCCAGCTCGCCGGTGAACGTGGTGCCCAGGATCGCCACCACGCCGATCGTGTTCTCGTCGACCTCGTCGAGCACCTGCTCCGGGGTGATCACGTAGCGGCCGTGGTCCATCGGTAGGTACCGCGCCTCGACGTCGAAGTAGCGGCAGAACTTCTCCCACACCACCTGGACGTTGGATCCCATCACCAGATTCGGCGTGCGGCCCTTCCAGTCCTGCCCGGCCGCCTCGAGCTTCTGCCGCCACCGCCACTTGAGCGCCAGGCCGGCGAGCATCACCGCCTCGCTGGAGCCCACCGTCGACACGCCGATCGCGCTGGACGGATCGTCGTCGCGCAGGTTCTCGGCGTGGAACAGGTCGGCCACCATGCACACACAGCGCTGCTCGATCGCGGCCGTGACCGGGTACTCGTCCTTATCGATCATGTTCTTGTCGAACGTCTCCGACATCAGCTGCCCGGCCTCGGGGTCCATCCACGTGGTGACGAAGGTCGCCAGGTTCAGCCGGGAGCTGCCGTCGAGCATCAGTTCGTCGTGGATGAAGCGGTAGGTCTGCTCGGGATCCATCGACTCGTCGGGCAGGCGCAGCGCCGGGATCGGGGAGGTCGACAGGCGGCCGCAATACGCGGGGGTCAGCGAGGAGTGGCGCGAGACGTTGGGCATGTGGTCCTTTCTAGAGGATCGAGCCGAGCGCCGTTCGCAGATGAGCGAGGATGCGCGAGGACGACGTCGGCGCGGGTGCGGGCCCGGGATCGCGGGCGGCGAGGTCGGCGGCGCGCGCGTGCACGAACGCGGCTGCGGCGGCGGCCTCACCGGGCGGCAGACCCGCGGCCAGGAGCGCCCCGATGACCCCGGAGAGCACGTCACCGGAACCCGCGGTCGCCGCCCACGCCTGTCCTGCGACGTTGAGATAGGTCGGGCCGTCCGGTTCGGCGATGACGGTCACGTTGCCCTTGAGCAGAACGGTGACACCGAGCCGGTCGGCCAGCCCGCGGGCGGCGGCGACGCGACCATCGCCCGGCGGGTGGCCCGCCAGGCGCGCGAACTCGCCGGCGTGCGGGGTCAGCACGGTCGGGGCGTCCCGGCCGGCGACGAGATCGGGATGGGTCGACAGGATCGTCAGACCATCGGCGTCGACGAGCACGGGCAGGTCGGTGCCGAGTGCGAAGGCCAGCGCGGCCTCACCGGCTGCGTCGGTACCCAGGCCGGGGCCGACGACCCACGCCTGCACACGTCCGGCGCTGGTGAAGTCCTTCGTCGCGATCACCTCGGGCCAGTGCGAAACCACCTCGGCCGCAGCAGTTCCCGCGTAGCGAACCATGCCGGAGTGAGCGGCCACGGCTGCCCCGGTGCACAGGATCGCCGCGCCCGGATACGTCGCGGAACCGGCCATCACACCGGTCACGCCCTGGGTGTACTTGTCGTCGCTGCGGCCCGGCACCGGCCAGCGGGCGGCCACGTCCGCGGCCTCGAATCCCCGGATGTCGGCGGCGGGCAGATCGAGGCCGATGTCGACGAGTTCCACACGGCCGCATGGCCCCAGCGCGTGCACTGGTTTGAGGCCACCGAACGTGACCGTGACGGCAGCGCTGACATGCGGACCGTCGGCGGCGCCGGTCGCGACGTCGACCCCGCTGGGGATGTCGACCGCCACCACCGGCGCGTCGGTGCCGGCGAACACCTCCGCCGCGGCGGGGCGCAGCGGTCCGGTGGCACCGATACCCACCACCCCGTCGATCACGAGATCGGTTGCCGGCGGCACCTTTTCGACGATGCGACCGCCGGCTCTGCGAAAGGCGGCCAGCGCCGCGGCGTGCGCTCGGTCGGGGTTCAACAGCACCGCTGACGCGCCCGCACCGCGGCGTCGCAGGAACGTGGCGGCCCACAGCGCGTCACCGCCGTTGTCCCCGGAACCGACCACGGCGCAGACCGTCTTGCCGGACACCGCACCGAGCTCGCGGACGATCGCGGTGGCGAGCCCGAAGGCGGCCCTGCGCATGAGCACGCCGTCGGGCAATGCGTCGAGCAGCGGTGCCTCGGCGTCGCGGATCTGCTGGGCGGAGTAGTAGTGCCGCATCGCCCCACGGTACGTCGTGCGGCTACTGCGCTTTCGTGCCGCTGCGGGCGTCCGACAGCGTCGGGTAGAGGTCGATGATCTCGTCGATCTTCATCATCCGCAGTGGGCGGGCGGTCGCGGGTCCTTCAGCGACGACGCGCAGTGAGATACCCGCCTTCTCGGTGAGGCGATGGGTCTCGACCAGCATGCTGATACCGGCTGACGACAGGAAGCCGACACCGGTGATGTCGACGATCAACAACGTCAGGGAATCGGAGAGAGCGACGTCGAGGTGCGTGCCCAGGGTGGGTGCGGTGAGCACGTCGAGGTCGCCCTCGACCTGCAGGACGACCGTCGTGCCGTCGCGCTGCGGGCGGACCACGAAGCGGCCGCGGTGATGTTCTTGCACGTTCATCCTGTGCCCCCGAGGGTCGGACAGGCACCAGCGCACAGCCGTGAAGACCGTGCGTGCCTGTATTTCATGCGGCAGTGGGCCGCAGTGACGGGGATTTCCGTCGTGCGCCGGGCGCGTGGCTCCGGCGACCGCTGCTTGCAGAACGGTTGTTACTCGGTTTATCGGTCCCGGGGAGGACGGCGTTAACAGAGCGCCCTTAATTCTTCCTTAAATTGACAGGAGAGTCATAATCGCGCTGGTCAGAAGGTTACTCGACGGTAACCGACTTCGCGAGGTTGCGGGGCTTGTCGACGTCGTAGCCGCGGGCCTGGGCGACACCGGCGGAGAACAGCTGCATGGGGATGGTCGAGAGCAGCGGCTGCATCAGCGTGGAGACGGCCGGGATCTCGATCAGATGGTCGGCATACGGCGCGACGGTGTCGTCGCCCTCTTCGGCGATCACGATCGTGACCGCGCCGCGGGCCTGGATCTCCCGGATGTTCGACAGCAGCTTGGCATGCAGGGTCGCCGAGTTCTTCGGCGACGGCATGACCACGATGACCGGTAGATCGTCTTCGATCAGCGCGATCGGACCGTGCTTGAGCTCACCGGCGGCGAACCCTTCGGCGTGCATGTAGGCCAGCTCCTTGAGCTTGAGCGCACCTTCGAGCGCCACCGGGTAGCCGACGTGGCGGCCCAGGAAAAGCACCGTCTGCGCGGCCGCGAACCGGGTGGCCAGCGCCCTGACCGGCTCGCTGGAGGCCAGCACCCGGGAGATCAGCTCGGGCATGGCCTCCAGATCGCGATACTCACGAGCCACCTCGTCGGGGTACTTCGTGCCGCGCGCCTGCGCCAACGCGAGGCCGACCAGATAGTTCGCCGCGATCTGCGCCAGGAACGTCTTGGTCGAGGCCACCCCGACCTCCGGGCCGGCGCGGGTGTAGAGCACCGCGTCGCATTCGCGCGGAATCTGGCTGCCGTTGGTGTTGCACACCGCGAGCACCTTGGCCTTCTGTTCCTTGGCGTGGCGCACCGCCTCGAGGGTGTCCGCGGTCTCCCCGGACTGCGAGATGGCCACGACCAGGGTGTGGCTGTCCAGCACCGGATCGCGGTAGCGGAACTCGCTGGCCAGCTCGACCTCGACGGGCAGCCGGGTCCAGTGCTCGATCGCGTACTTGGCCAGCAGCCCCGAGTGATACGCCGTGCCACAGGCCACCACGAACACCTTGTCGACGTCGCGCAGTTCCTGATCGGAGAGGCGCTGCTCGTCGAGGACGATGCGGTTGTCGGCGAAATGACCCAGCAGGGTGTCCGCCACCGCCGAGGGCTGCTCGGCGATCTCCTTGAGCATGAAGTAGTCGTAGCCGCCCTTCTCGGCGGCCGAGGTGTCCCAGTCAATGTGGAACGCGCGGTAGTCCTGGGTCTCGCGGCCGTCGAAGTCGGTGATGCGGTATCCGTCGGCGGTGACCACGACGGCCTGGTCCTGCCCCAGCTCGACCGCCTCGCGGGTGTGCTCGATGAAGGCCGCGACGTCGGAGCCGACGAACATCTCGCCCTCGCCGACCCCGACCACCAGCGGCGTGGACCGCCGGGCCGCCACGATCGTGCCGGGATCGTCGGCGTGGGCGAACACGAGCGTGAAGTGGCCTTCCAACCGGCGCAGCACCGCCAGCACCGCCGCCGGGAAATCACCGGCGTGCTCGCCCGCGTCGTACTCGCGGGCCACCAGGTGCACAGCCACCTCGGTGTCGGTGTCGCTGGCGAACTCGACACCGGCGGTTTCCAGCTCCGCGCGCAGCGCCGTGAAGTTCTCGATGATGCCGTTGTGCACGACGGCGACCTTGCCGGTGGCGTCGCGGTGCGGGTGGGCGTTGCGGTCGGTCGGCCGTCCGTGGGTGGCCCAGCGGGTGTGCCCAACCCCCGTCGACCCGACCAGATTCTCGCGACCCTGCTCGGCCAGCGCCGCCTCCAGATTCGCCAACCGGCCCGCCTTGCGCTGCACCGTCAGCCCACCACGCCCGTCGAGCAGCGCCACTCCCGAGGAGTCGTAGCCGCGGTACTCCATCCGCCGCAGCGCGTCGACGACGATGTCGCAGGCGGGGCGCTGCCCCACGTAGCCGACGATTCCGCACATAGCCAACCAGGGTACGGCAGACGACGTCGTCTGCCGGTCGGGATGCCGGGTGGGATACGGTCGTCGGGTGGCCAGCACGAAGAAGCTCTTCCGCGCGTTGACCCGCCGCGGGCCGCACAAGGTTTTGTGCGGTGACCTGGCCTTTGCCGGGTTGCCCGGCATCGTCTACACCCCGGCGAGCGGGAAGAACCTGCCGGGTGTGGCGTTCGGCCACGACTGGATCACATCCGCCGGGCGCTACCGCGGGACGCTGGAGCACCTGGCGTCGTGGGGCATCGTCGCGGCGGCGCCCGACACCGAGACGTCACTCGCGCCGTCGGTGCTGTCACTGGCATACGACCTGGGCACCGCGCTGGACATCATCGCCGGCGTGCGACTGGGCGGCGGTGACATCAGCGTGCATCCGGGCAAGCTCGGCGTCGCCGGCCACGGGTTCGGCGCGTCGGCAGCGGTGTTCGCGGCCGCCGGGATGCCGAGCAAGGTCAAGGCCGTCGTCGCTGCGTATCCCCTGGTCAGCAGCCCGCCCGCCGAGAAGCCGGCCGCGGGACTGACGGTGCCGGGGCTGATCCTCGCCGATCCGGGCGACCCCATGACGCTGCGCTCCAACGCCGTGGAGCTGGCCCGCGCCTGGAAGCCGGCCACGCTGCGGTCCACGTCGAAGACGAAAGCCGGCGGGCTGGTCGAGGGCAGACGCCTCGCGACGGCCGTCGGGCTTCCCGGGGCCGACAAGGGCACCCAGCGGATCGTGCGGGCCCTGATGACGGGCTACTTGCTGCACATGCTGGCCGGCGAGAAGGACAAGGGGCCCTACCGCGCCTTTGCCGACCCCGACGGGGCGCTGCCGAAGACGCAGATCATGGACCCCTTCGCCGACGATCCGGTGGACCTCGAGAACAAGGTGGTTGCGCTCCTCAAACCGTGATCGTGTGAGTATCTAGGGCATGCGCACGGGCATCTTCCTCAACTACGCGGGTGGGTTCCTCGAGGCGGTCGACGAGGTCGTCGAACTCGAGAAGATCGGCATCGGCATCGCGCTGGTGCCCGAGGCCTACTCCTACGACGCGATCAGCCAGCTCGGGTTCCTGGCCGCGCGCACCTCGCGCATCGAGCTCGGCACCGGCGTGGTGCCGATCTACACCCGCACCCCGGCGCTGATGGCGATGACGGCCGCCGGACTGGACTACGTCTCCGACGGCCGGTTCCGCCTCGGACTGGGCACCTCGGGACCGCAGGTGGTCGAAGGCTTCCACGGTGTGCCGTTCGACGCGCCGCTCGGACGCACCCGCGAGGTCGTCGAGATCTGCCGGCAGGTGTGGCGGCGCGAGCGCCTCACCCATGAGGGCAAGCATTACCAGGTGCCGTTGCCGCCCGACCGCGGCACCGGGCTGGGCAAGCCACTGAAGATCATCAATCAGCCTGTCCGCGAACGTATTCCGATCACCATCGCGGCCCTCGGCCCCAAGAACGTCGAGCTGACGGCCGAAATCGCCGAGGGGTGGCAGCCGGTCTTCTTCTATCCGGAGAAAGCCGACGACGTGTGGGGTGCAGCGCTGCGCGCCGGTGCGGCCCGACGCGATCCGGAACTGGGCCCGCTCGACGTGATGGTCAGCGCGAGCCTGGCGATCGGCGATGCCGTCGAGGACCGATTGGCTTGGGCGAAACCGCAATTGGCGCTCTACATCGGCGGGATGGGCGCCCGCGGCCGCAATTTCTACCACAACCTCGCGACGCGCTACGGCTTCGGCGAGGTGGCCGATCACATCCAGGATCTCTACCTTGCCGGCAAGAAGGCCGAGGCGATCGACGCGGTGCCCGACGACCTGGTGCGCAAGGTGTCACTGGTGGGGCCGCGCGGCTTCGTCGCCGAGCGAGTGGCGGCGTTCGCCGAGGCCGGCGTCACGACCCTGCTGGTGCATCCGTTGACCGGTGACCGACGCGAGTCCGTCGCCTTCGTGGAGGAATTACAGTCGCTGCTATGACCGAGCTGACCGACGACGTGATCGCGTTTCTGTCCCACGGCACGCGAACGGCGAAGCTGGGATACGTCGCCGCCGACGGCCGGCCGCTCGTCGCCCCGGTGTGGTTCGTGGTCGACGACGGCCAGCTCGTCTTCAACACCGGCAAGGACACCGCCAAGGGCCGCGCGCTGGCGCGCGATCCGCGGGTGGTGCTGTGCTGCGACGACGACCGGCCCCCGTTCTCCTTCGTCCAGGTGCAGGGCACCGCGACGACGAGCGAGGATGTCGACGAGGTGCGTGCCTTCGCCACCCGCATCGGCGGACGGTACATGGGAGCCGAGCGCGCCGAGGAGTTCGGCCGACGCAACGGCGTGCCGGGCGAACTGCTGGTCCGCGTCACCCCGACGAAGGTTCTCAAGGCGTTCGACCTGGCGAACTGATCACGCCTGGATTCCGCTGGTGAGGATCGCGGCGAGCTCGCGGTAGGCCGCCGCGTCGTCGAGCCCGGCGCGGTCGCGGACCGCGCGCTGCTGGATGCGCACCATCATCGTCGCGACGAGCTCCCCCGCGAACGCGGCGTGCACATCCCGGAATTCGCCGGCTGCCACCCCCGCCGCGATCAACTCCTGCACCCGCCGTGCCGCGATGCGGGTGTTCCGCTCGTAGATGTCGCGCGCCGGGGCGAAGGCGTCCAGATCGGCCATGAATTGATCTGACGCCGGATCGAGTGCCTCGCCCACCGCGTGCAGATACGCGGTGACGCGCTCGCGGGCACCGTCGGCGGTGGCGACGCGTTCTTCCACGGAATCGGTCGCCGTGCGGAAGAAGTGCACGGTGGCGGCCGTGACCAGCTGTTCCTTGCTGGCGGCCAGCGTGTAGAGGGTCGATTTCGAGCAGCGCAGCCGTGCGGCGATGTCGTCGAGCGTCAGATGTGCGAAGCCCTCGGCCAGCAACAGCGAGACCAGGGCATCGAAGAGCTCGGAGCGCCGCGCAGTGGCGAATGTCGGCGTGCTCATCGAGCCGATAGTACTGCACTTGGTCCTGTAGTACTGTCCCACGTATGCCAGTGGATCGGCTGCTGCCCACCGACGAGGCCCGCGACCTCATCGATCTCGCGTGCACGATCGCGGACAAAGTGCTGGACCCCGTCGTCGACCAGCACGAGAAGGACGAGAGCTACCCCGACGGCGTGTTCGCCACGCTCGGGGAGGCGGGGCTCCTCAGCCTCCCGTATCCCGAGGAATGGGGCGGCGGCGGTCAGCCCTACGAGGTCTACCTGCAGGTGCTCGAGGAACTCGCCGCGCGATGGGCGGCCGTCGCAGTCGCCGTGAGCGTGCACGGTCTGTCCTGCCACCCACTGATGACCTTCGGCACCGACGAGCAGCGTTCGCGCTGGCTGCCCGACATGCTGGGCGGGTCTACGATCGGCGCCTACAGCCTCTCCGAACCCCAGGCGGGCTCGGACGCGGCCGCGCTCACCTGCCGGGCGACCGCCGCGGACGGCGGCTACCGCATCACCGGCGAGAAGGCGTGGATCACCCACGGCGGAGTCGCCGACTTCTACACGCTGTTCGCCCGCACCGGCGAAGGCTCACAAGGCATCTCGTGCTTCCTGGTGCCGGGCGACCTCGACGGCCTGACCTTCGGCAGGCCCGAGGAGAAGATGGGCCTGCATGCCGTGCCCACCACCGCCGCCCATTACGACGGTGCATTTCTCGACGCTGATCGGCGGATCGGCGCCGAGGGTCAGGGTCTGCAGATCGCGTTCAGCGCGCTCGATGCCGGACGGCTCGGCATCGCGGCCGTCGCCGTCGGGCTGGCGCAGGCGGCACTCGATGCGGCGGTCGTCTACAGCCAGGAGCGAACGACGTTCGGCCGCAAGATCATCGACCATCAGGGGCTGGCGTTCGTGTTGGCCGACATGGCCGCCGCGGTCGACTCGGCGCGGGCCACCTACCTCGATGCGGCCCGACGCCGCGACGCCGGGCTGACCTACTCGCGGCAGGCGTCGGTCGCGAAGCTGATCGCCACCGACGCCGCGATGAAAGTCACCACCGATGCCGTGCAGGTGCTCGGCGGCGCGGGCTACACCCGTGACTACCGGGTCGAGCGGTTCATGCGCGAGGCGAAGATCACGCAGATCTTCGAGGGCACCAACCAGATTCAACGCCTGGTGATCAGCCGCCACCTGGCCCGGTAGCCGGCGGCGGGCCGACCTGCGGCACCTCGTCGGCGGCGATGTCACAGGGTGTGCGCTCATCGGCCGGCGGTGGGGGCGGCAGTGCTTCGGCAGGCGGCGGCGGGGGCGTGGGCGCCGGGGGCGTGGCAGCCTCGGGTTCTGGCTCCTCTGCGCCCGGCTCGGCCTCGGGTTCCTCTGCCGGCTCGTCGTCCGGGGCCTCGTCCGTTTCGTCGTCTTCGGGTTCGTCCTCTGCTTCGCCGTCCTCGGAGTCGTCCTCCACTTCGTCGTCGTCGTGCTCGGGCGGCTCAGGTGGGTCGATGTCGACCGGCGGGTCGATCGCACCACCCACGGCCTCGTCTCCGGTGCCACCGCCCAGCAATCCACTCAGGGCGTCGGCGAACCGTTGTCCCACAGCCGGTATCGCCCCTCCGCCACCGCCACCGAGATCCGACAGCGGCGCCGCCGGCGGTGCGAGCGGCGGCGGCGCAGCGGCCGGCAGCGGGGTCGTAGGTGACGGGTCAGGCGGCAGCGGGGTCGCAGGCGGCGGGGCGGGCGACGGAACGGGCGCTGTCCATGCCGCGGGCGCCGTTGCTGCGGGCGCCGCAGCGGCAGGTGCCGGCACAGCGGGTGGGGCCGGCGGCGCCGGTGCGATCGGCATGGTGGGTGGAGTCGGACCGAGCGCGCCGGGGATCTCGAACACGGCCGGGGCGCGGCCGCCGATCTCGGCGGTGGCAGCACGGTAGGCCTCCGCCACGCTCGCGCCGGTGGCCTGCACGGCGGTGAGCCATTCCGCGCCGATCCTGTTCTGCACGAACGGTTTCACCGCGGTGTCGACCAGTTCGGCCGCCGCGACGCGGTCACCCACCCCTGAGGTGACCGTGGTGGCGGCCGTCAACCATTGCTCGCGGGCCGCACCGACTTCGGACTCGATGGCGACGGTCGTCTCGACCTTGGCATCCACCGCGCGCCACAACTGCTCGACGGTGCGGCGCAGAGTCGCGGCCGCGCCGGCGAGGGCCTCGGCGACGGACGCCGACGCCACGCCGTGGCGGTGCAGGAACTGCCGCGCCGCCTGCGCGCCTGAGCCGTACCAGGCGCCCGACACCACCCCGGCCTGATCTTCCTGGATGGCCAGCGCCTCCCGCGTCGCGCGCACCGCGGCATCGAGGGCTGCACAATCACGCTGCAGCACAACCAAATCCATCCCGTCTTCGGTGCCGTACCAGTCACGCATCTGCCCCGGATGCAACGTCAGATCGGGGTCGGTGAACCCCATCTGATGAGCCGCCCACACATACTCCGACATCGCCTCGACCGCCGGGCGGCCCTGCGCCAACCGGCCGGGCACGTCGGACGTGTCGGCCACTACCCCACCCGCTCGGCGACACGCTCGTCGGCGTCGACATACCGGTCGACCGAGACGTCGAGGGCCGTCGCGATCTCACCGGCCGCGCGGGACCACTCCGACACCGAACTCGTCAGGCTCCGCAGCGCGGCCTGCAGCGCCTCACCGTGGGCGACGTACGCCCGTCCGGCCGTCGAGGCACCGAAGGCCAGATGGCACAGATGGTCTCGCACCGATCGATCGACCATCTCGGCGGCCCGCTCGTACTCCCGCGCGGCCGCGCGCAGCGCGGCGACGTCGACACCTGTGCTCCCCATACTTCATTTCGACGCACGGGACGACGCAGCGGTTCCCTGCCCTCAGGACTCGGCGCTGACCGACTGCGCGACCCGCGCCGCGAGCTGGCGTGCGGTGTCCTCGTCGGCGGCTTCCACCATCACCCGTACCACCTGCTCGGTTCCGGAGGGACGCAACAGGATTCGGCCGGTGTCACCCAGCTGCGCCTCGACCTCGGCGACGGTGTCACGCACCGAGGGGGCATCGGCGACCGTCGCCTTGTCGGCCACGGCGACATTGATCAACACCTGCGGCAGCGTCTGCATCGGCGCCGCGAGGTCGGCCAGGGAGCGGCCGGTCTGCGCCATCCGGGCCATCAGCAGCAGCCCGGTCACGATGCCGTCGCCGGTGGTGCCGAACGCCGGCAGCACGACGTGGCCGGACTGTTCCCCGCCCAGTGCGTACGCTCCGGCGCGCAATTCCTCGAGGACATAGCGGTCCCCCACCCCGGTGGTGCGGACCTCGATGCCGGCCTCCCGCATGGCCAGGTGCAATCCCATGTTGCTCATCACCGTGGTGACCAGCGTGTTGCGTGTCAGCTCGGCGGAGTCCCGCATGGCCAGCGCAAGCACGACCATGATGGCGTCCCCGTCGATGACGCGCCCGTGCGCGTCGACGGCCAGGCAGCGATCCGCGTCGCCGTCGTGGGCCAGGCCGAGATCCGCCCCGTAGGACACGACGGCCGAGCGCAGCGAATCCATGTGGGTGGAGCCGCAGCCGTCGTTGATGTTCAACCCGTCGGGATCGGCGTTGATCGGGATCACGTTGGCCCCCGCGGCCCGGTAGGCCAGCGGAGCCGCGGCCGAGGCCGCCCCGTGTGCACAGTCGACGACGACGGTCAGCCCGTCGAGTCGTGCGCGCGCGGCCGTTTCGACGTGAGTGATGTAGCGCTCCAGCGCATCCTCGGCGTCGATCACGCGGCCCACCCCGGAGCCGGTCGGTCGCTCGCCGGGACCCTGGCGCACCAGCTCCTCGATGCGGTCCTCGGTGTCGTCATCGAGCTTGTGCCCACCGGGGCCGAAGATCTTGATGCCGTTGTCGGGCATCGGATTGTGGGAGGCGGAGATCATCACGCCGAACTCGGCGTCATAGGCAGCGGTCAGGAAGGCCACCGCCGGGGTGGGCAGCACACCGACGCGCAGCGCGTCCACGCCCTCGCTGGTCACGCCCGCGATCACCGCCGCCTCGAGCATCTCGCCGCTGGCCCGGGGATCGCGCCCCACGACGGCCAACCGCCGCCCCGCGGAATGGGACCTGGTCAACCGGCGCGCCGCCGCCGCGCCCAGTGCCAGCGCCAGCTCGGCGGTCAGGTCCTGGTTGGCGACGCCGCGCACTCCGTCGGTGCCGAACAGTCGAGCCATGGTGACAACCTCTCACACGATTCTGCGAGCACCCTAATGCCCCGCGGACGCTCACACGGCAAAGACAGGCGCCCGGCCGCTCCGAAGAGCAACCGGGCGCCTGCGAGCGGACTGATCAGCGCTTGCTGTACTGAGGCGCCTTGCGGGCCTTCTTCAGACCGTACTTCTTGCGCTCGATGGCGCGCGGGTCACGCGTGAGGAAGCCGGCACGCTTGAGCGCGGGACGATCCTCGGGCTGGACCAGGATGAGCGCCCTGGCGATGGCCAGGCGCAGCGCGCCGGCCTGACCCGACGGGCCGCCACCGTCGAGGTGGGCATAGACGTCGAACTGCTCCAGCCGGTCGACGGTCACCAGCGGCGCCTTGATGAGCTGCTGGTGCACCTTGTTCGGGAAGTAGTTCTCCAGCGTGCGGCCGTCCAGATGGAACTGGCCGGTGCCGGGCACCAGGCGGACGCGGACGACGGCCTCCTTGCGGCGGCCGACGGTCTGGATCGGACGGTCGATGATCACGGGCTCACGCGGGGCGTCTTGCGCCTCGGTCATGACGTCCGCTTCGACGCTCTCGGTCGTGTACTCGGGTTCGGTCACTGGGCCACCTGCTTGATCTCGAACGGAATCGGCTGCTGCGCGGCGTGCGGATGGTTCGGGCCGGCGTACACCTTCAGCTTCTTCTGCACCTGACGGCTGAGCTTGGTGTGCGGCAGCATGCCGACGATCGCGTTCTCCACGACCCGGGTCGGGTGCTTGAGCAGCAGTTCGCCGATGGAGCGCTTGCGCAGACCGCCGGGATAACCCGAGTGGCGGTAGGCGAACTTCTTGGTCAGTTTGTCGCCGCTGATGGCGACCTTGTCGGCGTTGATGACGATGACGAAGTCACCGCCGTCGACATTCGGCGTGAACGTCGGCTTGTGCTTGCCGCGCAGCAGCTTGGCTGCTTCGACGGCGAGCCGGCCGAGGACCACGTCGGTGGCGTCGATGACGTACCACGTGCGCGTGGTGTCACCCGCCTTCGGCGTGTACGTGGGCACAGCGCTACCTCTGTTTCTTCTCGCGTGGATCCCGGGGTTCCGGGTGCCGGTCAGGCGTACGCTCTCGTTGCCTCGGCGACCGACGGAGACCCGAGGTTCCGGCAAGCGCAGCGCACGCCAACGACGCAGCTTACCCGCGGCCGTCGTCGCAGGTCAAAACGGTCAGGACAGGGTGTCCTCGGCCGCGGCGACCATCGCGAACTCCTCGTCGGGAGAGTTCGACACCAGCCGCTTCCGGCTGTAGACCGCGAAGTACAGCATGAACAGGGCGAACACGCCCAGGCAGCACAGCGCGGCGACGACGTTGACCAGGAACGTGGCGATCACCGCGAGCGAGGCGATGACCAGTGCGAAACCCGTCGTGACCGTGCCCCCGGGCGTCCGGTAGGGACGGGCCATGTCGGGTTCGCGCCGCCGCAGCACGATGTGGCTGACCATCATCAGCACGTAGCTCAGCGCGGCCCCGAACACCGCCATGTTGAGCAGGAGATCGCCCTGCCCGGTCAGCGACAGCGCGAAACCGATGAGCCCGGGCACGATCAGCGCCAACGTCGGCGCCTTGCGCCGGTTGGTCACCGACAGTGCAGTCGGCAGGTAGCCGGCCCGCGACAGCGCGAACAGCTGCCGCGAGTACGCGTAGATGATCGAGAAGAAGCTCGCGATCAGACCGGCGAGGCCGATGTAGTTCACGACTGTGGCCGCGGTCGTGCTGCCGAGAGCCTCGACCAGCGGGTTGCCCGATTGCGACATCGCCTCGGCGCCCCCGACGCCGGGAACCAGTACCAGCACGGTCACGCAGGTGACCAGCAGCACGCCCATCGCCGCGATGATCCCGCGCGGCACGTTGCGCTCCGGCCGGGTCGCTTCCTCGGCCGCCAGCGGCACACCTTCGATGGCCAGGAAGAACCAGATCGCGAACGGCAGCGCCGCCCAGACGCCGAGGTAGCCGAACGGCAACACCGACGACGCTCCGGCGGCGTCGGTGACCGGATGTCGGTGAGGTTGGCCGCATCGAAGCGCCCCACCGCCGCGATCGCGAACACCACCAGACCGACCAGCGCCACGGCCGTGATCACGAACATCACCTTCAGGGCTTCGCCGACCCCGGCCAGGTGGATACCGATGAAGATGGCGTAGACCGCCAGGTAGACCCACCAGCCGTTGCTGATGCCGAACAGGTTCAGTGATTCGACGTAGGCGCCGATGAACGTGGCGATGGCGGCGGGGGCGATCGAGTACTCGATGAGAATCGCGGTGCCGGTGGCGAACCCGCCCCACGGCCCGAGCGCGCGGCGGGCGAACGTGTAGCCGCCGCCTGCGGCGGGCAGCGCCGACGACAATTCCGCCATACCGAGCACCAGGGCCAGGTACATCGCGGCGATGATCACCGCCGCGATCGCCAAGCCACCGAACCCACCCTGGGCGAGTCCGAAGTTCCAGCCGGAGTAGTCCCCCGAGACGACGTAGCCGACACCGAGACCGGCGAGCAGCAGCCATCCCGCGCTCCCGGTCTTCAGCTGCCGTTGGGCCAGATAATCCTCGGATTGCTCGGACATGGGTGCGCTCCCCGCCTCGGTTTCTGAGTCTCCGCTGTGAGATTGCTCAAAACCGTCTGCGAGTAAACCCCCCGGCGAGATCAGCGGTAGTCGATGACCACCCGGCCGTCGATGCGCCCTTGCTCCATCCGGGTGAAGACGTCGTTGATCTCGTCCAGCGTGGCGGTGTGCACGGTCGGGTGGATGAGGCCGCGGGCGAAGAAGTCGATGGCCTCGACCATGTCCTGGCGCGTTCCGACGATCGATCCGCGGATGGTGAGGCCCTTGAGCACGATGTCGAAGATCGACGCGGGAAAGTCCCCGGGCGGCAACCCGACGAACACGATCGTGCCGCCGCGGCGCGCCAACCCGATGGCCTGACCGAACGCCTCCGGGTGCACGGCGGTGACCAGAACACCGTGTGCTCCTCCGGTGGCCTTCTGCACCTCGGCGACGACGTCGGCGGTGCGGGCGTTGACGGCGACCTCCGCGCCGAGCCGGGTGGCCAGTTCGAGCTTGGCATCGTCGACGTCGATCGCGACGACACGCAGCCCCATCGCGATCGCGTACTGCACGGCCACGTGGCCGAGCCCGCCGATGCCCGAAATCGCCACCCACTGTCCGGGCCGGGTGTCGGTCACCTTCAGCCCCTTGTAGACGGTGACGCCCGCGCACAGGATCGGCGCCACCTCGATCGGGTCGACTCCGTCGGGGATGCGTGCCGCGTACGCGGCGTTGACGAGCATGTAGGACCCGAAGCTGCCGTTGACGGTGTAGCCGCCGTTGCGTTGGTGCTCGCACAGCGTCTCCCAGCCTGTGCGGCAGTACTCGCATCGGCCGCATGCCGACCACAGCCACGCGTTGCCGACCTTGTCCCCGACCTCGAGGTCGTCCACTCCGTTCCCGACGGCCACGACGGTGCCGTAGCCCTCGTGCCCGGGAACGAACGGCGGGGTCGGCTTCACCGGCCAATCACCGTGTGCGGCGTGCAGATCGGTGTGGCACACCCCGGAGGTCTCGAGCTTGACCAGGGCCTCGCCGTCGTCTGGCTTGGGCAGGTCGAGCTCGTCGATCGTCAGCGGCGAACCCAGCTGGTGGACAACGGCGGCACGCATCGTGTTCTCGGTCATGCCTTCATCCCACGGGAGGAAAGCACTGCGCGACAGGGGACTTTGGCCCTCACCCGAGCGCCGTCCGGCCCCCCTCGACCGCGACCCCGCGCGAGGTGTCCTTGAGGTCGACGCCCGAACGCCCCAACGCCACCGCGCCGTCGACCAGGCCGGCCGCGATACGTGCGGCCTCGACGTAGCCCAGTCCGCCCGGCGGGTGGATGTTGGAGATGCAATTGCGTTCGGCGTCAGTGCGTCCCAGACGCGGCAGGTGCGTCAGGTAGATGCCCAGGCTGTCCACCACACTCAGGCCGGGGCGCTCCCCGATGACGACCAGTACCGTCCGGACGCCGGCCGCGACGGCGATGTGGTCGCCGAGCGCCACCCGGGCTTGGGTCGCGATGACCGGCGGTGCCAGCGTGTGGCGTGGCGCGAGCGCAGTGACCAGCGCGCCGAGCAACGCCGGGCCGTGCAGAGCCAACGCGGTGGGTGAGAGGCCGTCGGCGAGAACGATGCCGATGTCGGCGCCGGTGCGCCGCACGTGCGACACGTCGGCGGGCAGGCGGCCGAGGTCCGGCCGGCGCAGATACTCGGCGCGGGAGCTGGCGCGGCTCGACACCACCGCGGGCTCTCCGATACCGACGACACGCACCTGGGCTGCTACCGCGTCCACGTCCAGCGGATGGTGCACGGCATCGCGGGCCGCGGCATGCGCCGCAGCGAGTTGGAGGACCTCGCGGCTGGGCATGGCGTCACCCGCGCGTCCCAAGCCGATCCGGGCCTGGGTCGTGGCGCGCAGCTCGTCCCAGAACGCCTGAGCGGCAACCGAATTCATGAGGTCTCCGCGGCGGCCAGGGCACGCAGCGGCGAGCGGGTGACGTCGAGCGGCAGCACCCGGCCCGCGTCGTCCATCATGCCCACCGACTGCAACCAGTGCTCGAACTCCGGCGCCGGCCGCAGCCCCAGCGTGCGTCGGGTCACCAGGACGTCGTGGAACGACAGGCTCTGGTAGCCGAGCATCACGTCATCGGCGCCCGGCACGGTGATGACGAAAGCCACCCCGGCCGCGGCGAGCAGCATGAGGAGCGTGTCCATGTCGTTCTGGTCGGCCTCGGCGTGATTGGTGTAGCAGACGTCGACACCCATCGGGAGCCCGAGCAGTTTGCCGCAGAAGTGGTCTTCCAGACCGGCACGCACGATCTGCTTGCCGTCGTAGAGGTACTCCGGACCGATGAACCCCACCACGGTGTTGACCAGCAGCGGTTGCAGATCCCGCGCCACCGCGTAGGCCCGCGCCTCCAGAGTCTGCTGGTCGACGGGCCGGCCACCGGTGCCCAGATGGGTACCGGAGCTCAACGCCGAACCCTGTCCGGTCTCGAGGTACATCACGTTGTCGCCGACGGTGCCGCGCCCGAGTGAGCGGGCCGCCTCGTTGCCTTCGCGCAGCACCGCGAGGTCGACACCGAATGCGGTGTTCGCGCCCTCGGTGCCCGCGATGGACTGGAACACCAGGTCGACGGGCACACCCTGCTCGATCAGACCGATCGTCGTGGTGACGTGCGAGAGCACGCACGACTGCACCGGGATGTCGTAGCGGGCGCGGATCGCGTCGAGCAGGTGGAGCAGGTCGGCGGTGGCGTGGGGCGAGTCGGTCGCCGGGTTGATGCCGATGACGGCGTCGCCACAGCCCATCAGCAGCCCGTCCAGGACCGCGGCGGCGATGCCGCGCGGATCGTCGGTCGGGTGGTTGGGCTGCAGCCGGGTGGCCAGCGTGCCGGCGCCGCCGACGGTGGTGCGGAACGCGGAACTGACCTCGGTCGCAGCGGCGACCGCGATCAGATCCTGGTTCCGCATGATCTTGCTGACCGCCGCCACCATCTCGGGGGTGAGCCCGGGCGAGATCGCCGCGATCCGCGCCGCACCGTCGTCACGCGCCGCGGCGTCGAGCAGCCAGTCCCGCAGGCCGCCCACGGTGAGGTGGGAGATCGCCGAAAAAGCCTGTCGCTCATGGCTGTCGATGATCAGCCGGGTGACCTCATCGGTGTCGTAGGGTACGACGAGTTCGGTGAGGAACACGTCCAGCGAGAGATCGGCCAACGCCCAGGCCGCTGCGGCACGCTCGGCGTCGCTGCCGGCGGCGCACCCCGCCAGCTGATCGCCCGACCGCAGCGGGGTCGCTTTGGCCAGCAGGTCGACCAGCCCGTGGAAGCTGTAGGTCGTTCCCGAAACCTGTTGGTGGAATCTCACGTCAGTCGGCCTTCGGCCGGGTCGAACATCGCACTCTGCGGCATGACGTCTACCTCTATCCGTCTCGTGTTTCGGGAGCTTTAAAGGTCGGTTATCCGACCATAAAAGATAGCCGGAAAAACCCCGGCACGGATTTCTCCGCGCCGGGGTCCGACCTGCCGGCTGATGCCGGTCTAGAAGAAGCCGAGCGCCTTGTCGCTGTAGCTGACCAGCAAGTTCTTGGTCTGCTGGTAGTGGTCGAGCATCATCTTGTGGTTCTCGCGGCCGATGCCGGACTGCTTGTAGCCGCCGAACGCAGCATGCGCCGGGTACTGGTGGTAGCAGTTCGTCCAGACGCGGCCCGCCTTGATGTCGCGGCCGGCGCGGTAGGCGGTGTTGCCGTCGCGGCTCCACACCCCGGCACCCAGGCCGTACAGCGTGTCGTTGGCGATGCTGATCGCCTCGTCGTAATCGTTGAACGAGGTGACGGCGACGACGGGCCCGAAGATCTCCTCCTGGAACAGCCGCATCTTGTTGTGGCCGGTGAAGATCGTCGGCGCCACGTAGTAGCCGCCGTTGAGATCGCCACCGAGCTGTGCGCGCTCACCGCCGGTGACCAGCTGCGCGCCCTCGCTCTTGCCGATCTCGATGTACGACAGGATCTTCTCGAGCTGATCATTGGACGCCTGCGCGCCGATCATCGTCTCGGTGTCGAGCGGATCTCCCTGACGCACGGCCTTCGTACGGATCGCGGCCAGCGCCAGGAACTCGTCGTAGATGTCGGCCTGGATCAGCGAACGCGAGGGGCAGGTGCACACCTCGCCCTGGTTGAGGGCGAACATCGTGAAGCCCTCGAGCGCCTTGTCCTGATAGTTGTCGGCCGCGGCCATCACGTCGTTGAAGAAGATGTTCGGGCTCTTGCCGCCGAGCTCGAGCGTGACGGGGATCAGGTTCTGCGAGGCGTACTGCATGATCAGCCGGCCCGTGGTGGTCTCGCCGGTGAACGCGATCTTGGAGATCCGGTTGCTCGACGCCAGCGGCTTGCCGGCCTCGACGCCGAACCCGTTGACGATGTTGACCACACCGGCGGGCAGCAGGTCGCCGATGACCTCGAACAGGTAGAGGATCGACGCCGGAGTCTGCTCGGCGGGCTTGAGCACCACCGCGTTGCCCGCCGCCAGGGCCGGGGCGAGCTTCCAGGTCGCCATCAGGATCGGGAAGTTCCACGGGATGATCTGGCCGACGACGCCGAGCGGCTCGTGGAAGTGGTAGGCGACGGTGTCGTCGTCGACCTCCGAGAGCGAACCCTCCTGCGCGCGAATGCATCCGGCGAAGTACCGGAAGTGGTCGACGGCCAGTGGGATGTCGGCGTTGAGCGTCTCGCGGATCGGCTTGCCGTTGTCCCAGGACTCGGCCAGCGCGATCGACTCGAGGTTCTCCTCGATGCGGTCGGCGATCTTGTTGAGGATCACCGCGCGCTCGGCGGCCGAGGTCTTGCCCCATGCGGGGGCGGCGGCGTGCGCGGCGTCGAGGGCGGCTTCGATGTCGGACTCGTCGGAGCGCGGCACCTCGGTGAACGCCTCACCGGTGACCGGCGTGGGGTTCTCGAAGTAGCGACCCGCTTTCGGCGGCACCCACTGGCCGCCGATGAAGTTCTCGTAGCGGGGTTTGAACGACATCAGCGAGCCGTCGGTCCCCGGTCGGGCGTACACAGTCATGGTGGTAACTCCTGCTCGTGTGGTGTGCGTCACTGGACCTGACCGCAACCTACGCGCATCACCGTTGCAGCACGGTTGCATCGACCGGCACCTCGGCCGGAACGTCAGCCGAGTTCGTAGTCGATACCGGCGAGATGCCCGCGCGCCTGCGCCCGCGCGACGGCGTTCAGCCCCGAGCAGTCCCGCAGCGCCTGCCAGCCGTCGCGGTCGTCGCGGCCCTCGGGCAGATCGAGCCAGCGCCGCAGCAGGTCGGCGCGACCCCGGCGACTCTCGGCCAGCACCGCCTCGCGCAGTGTGGTCGACAGTGCGGTGCGCAGGCGCGCCACCGCCGGGGACACCGACTGCCGCAACAGCGGTCCCGAATATCTGTCCAGCGCGGTCGCGACGTCGCCGGCATCGAGCGCGTCGAACACCTCGCCGACGTCGCTGGTGATCGGCGCCAGCAGCCGGTAGGGCCGCGAGCCCAGGTTTTCGGCGCCGATCACCTTGCGCAGCCGCGACATCTCCGCGCGCACGGTGACGACGTCGAGGTCCTTGTCGTCGAGCAGGACCGCGAGGTGGTCGGCGGACAACCCTTCGGGGTGCCTGCTCAGCAGCACGAGGATGTCGGCGTGCCGGCCCGTCAGGTAGGTGGCCTGCAGGTGCCCGTACGCATCCGAGGTCACCCAGCGGGGTCGATCCCCTCCCAGGACCACCAGGTGCGGTTTGCGCGCCGCGGGTTCGGGGCCGATGCCGGCGACCCGCAGCAGTGCGAGATGGTTCTCCACCGCGACGGCGGTGGCCCGCACCAGCGCCAGGGTCTGCGACGACGCGACCTGGGCGTCACCGGTCAGGTCGATCGCGCCGAGCAGAGCGCCGGTGGTCGGGTCGTGCACGGGGGCTGCGGTACAGCTCCACGGCTGCACGATGCGGGAGAAATGCTCGGAGCCGTGGATCTGCAGTTCCCGGTCCAGCGCCAGTGCCGTTCCCGGGGCGTTGGTGCCGGCGCCGCGTTCGCTCCAGTCGGCGCCGGGCACGAAGTTCATCGCCTCGGCCCGGCGGCAGGCGTTCGGGTCACCCTCGACCCAGAGCAACGTGCCATCGGCTGCGCTGACCGCGACCACCACACCGGAATCGATCGCGTCGTTGACCAGCAGCCGACGGATGACCGGCAGCGCCGGCGCCAGAGGGTGCGTGTCGCGCAGTCGCGCGATCGCGGCGACGGCTTCAGCGGGCCGGGCGCCGTTCAGATCAGGGTCGACGCCGACGGCCAGACTGCGCTCCCAGCTCTGCGCGACGACCGGCCGCACCGAGGAATCCAGGTCGCGAGCGTCGACCTCGCCGGCGATGAACAGTTCGTGGACGGTACGCAGGGTCGCCGGAGACGGGCGCGAGCCCGCCCGACCGTTCGTTGTCTTCGACATTGCCACGCGGCGATCCTTTGTGTCCGCCATCACACTGGCCACCACCTTATCCCACCAGGCATGACGGCAGGGTCCAGAACTGTGCGACCCCCGGTCGGCTCCCCTCCTCGCGGGGGTCGCACAGCGTGTGGTGGGGTGCGTCATGCACCCCAGGCCGCGGCGGCGCTGCGATCGGTGGCCGCCACGTCATCGGCGCCGTCGCGCACCGCATTGCCCAGCCGGAACAAGATGTCGTTGAGCGCGGCCGCCGACTGCTCCCATCTGGCCTGTTCCACCCGGTAGGCCTCGGCGGCGTCGCGGGTCCAGACCTGTTGCAGCGGAGCGATCTGCGTTCGCAGATCGTCGAGCGCGGCGTTGAAGCGAGCCGAGGTCGCGTGGATCTGCTGGCGGATCGTGTGTTCGATCGCGGCGAAATCGTAGGACAGCATCGGGTCCATGTCGGAGTCTCCTAGAGGTGGGCGGTCGCCGAACCGATGGCCTGGGCGTGGCTGTCGGTGACGTGGCGCAGGGTGCGCTCGTTGTCGCGGATGGTCTCGGCGATGCGCTGGAGCGCCGCGTGCAGCCGTAGTGATTCGGCGTTCCAGCGGTCGACCACGTCGCGGAAGCGGGCGGCCGCGACGCCGCCCCACACCGAGGCGGGCACACTGCTCATCTGACCGATGAACGAGGCCAGCATGGCGCGGATCTCCTCGTTACGGGCATCGGTTGTGCCGGCCACCGCGGCCATGAGGTCGAAGTCGGTGGCGAGCGCCCCACCGGTGGCTCCTGACGGGATCGGCATGGCAGACCCTCCTTTGGTGTTCGGTTCGATTGGCTCTCTACAGGATTGGACGCATCAGACCGCCGATCGGTTCCGTCTCAGCGCACGGCGTGGGCGCTGAGTACCGCGCGGGCACACACCGTGGCGAGCGCGTCGGCGTCTCCGGGCGCGCTCTGGCACCCGATCGCGATGCGGACCTCGCCGTCGCCGACCACCGCCCACTGTGTCTGGCTGCCGTCGCGCACTTCGCGGTAGGTCACCGCGGCGCGATCGCCGACCGCACCGTCGGCGCGGAAGTCGACGAACACTTCCGCCGGAGCGGACGTCATTGCCCGGCGCAGAGATTCGGCGATGGCGCCGAGCGAGGGCGGCCCGAGAGACTGCGTGAGGTGCAGCGCCGGGAGCCCGCCGGGGGCGGAGATCCGCACCCTGGCCGAACCCGGCCCCGATGTGATGCGCTCCGCGGCCCAGTCAGCAGGCACCTCGATCGCGGCACGGCCCTCGGTGAGGACTCTCCACTGCCCCGGTGCCCGGTCCCGCGGCACCCACGGCAGCAGGCACGCGGTCGCCACGGCAGCAGCCAGGGCGACGGTCGCAGGTCGCCGGATTCGCCGCCGCGCCCTCGCCAGCGTCTCGCTCACCGCGGCCTCCACGTCGTCTCGCCGAGTGAACCGGTCGGTGGTGGTGGAGGACGGGATGACGACCCCGGGCGGTACATCGATCAGGGCCGAATCCGGCAGCGCAACAACGTCGCGGCCGTGCACGCGCACCGGCCGGCCCGGTTCTGCGATCGCGACGATGTCGATGCCGATCTCCGCGACTGTCACCTGCAGAGCAGCACTGAGCAGCGGCCCTCGCCGATACAGCCGGACGTCGTCGGCAACCGTGCGGGCAGCAGCGGCGACGGTGGCCGTCCACCGGGCCGACCACCAGCTGGGCACCACCACGGCCAGCGATCGCGTCCGCCCGCCTGCCGCCGTGACGAGGACGTCACGCAGCACGTGGGCCACCTCGACCACGCGGTCGTCCACCACGGTGAGCCGGTCACCCAGCCCCGCGACGGCCGCCTCGGCCCACCCCGCCGGCAGACTGCCCGGCCCCCGCACCGTCACCGGCCCGACCTCGACGACAACCGGTGTCACGGCGGGTCGAGCCACCCCACCTGGACCAGCTCGTCGCTGCGGCCGCGCACCGACAGCACTCCCCGCCCGGGCGGCAGCGGTGCAGGCCGGGTGCTGCCCAGTAGCGTTCCCTCCTCCGGCGAGGCGCTCATCAGGAAGCCGCTGCAACCCATCTCGCGCAGACGCGTCAGCACCGGGTCGAACATCGCACGGGCCGCACCGCCGGATCGACGGGCGACCACGACGTGCAGGCCGAGGTCCTTGGCATGGGGCAGGAAATCGGCCAGTGCAGTGAGCGGATTGCCGGTGGCTCCGGCCACCAGGTCGTAGTCGTCGACGACGACGTAGATGTCGGGCCCGGACCACCATGACCGCGTGCGCAGCTCGCGCTGGGTGACGTGTTCATCGGGCATACGTGCGGTCAGCCGGGAGGTCAGTGCGCCCAGTCGGGCTTCCAGCGCCACCGGAGACGCCGAATAGCCGGCGAGATGGCCGCTTTCGACGACGCCGAGCAGTGTCCGGCGATAGTCGACGAGCTCCAGTGACACGTCCGCCGGCGAGTGCGATCGGACCAGATCGGTGCACAGGGTGCGCAGCAGGGCCGACTTGCCGGATTCGCCGTCGCCGAGGATCAGCAGATGCGGGTGCTCGGCGAGATCGAGGGTCACGGCGCCGAGCTCACGTTCGCCGAGGCCGACGAGCACGTGGCCACGAGGACGCGGCGGGGCGGTGATCGTGTCGTGATGCACTGTGGTGGGCAGCAATTCGACGCGCGGGGCACGCTGCCCATCGGCGTGGGTGCGGACGTGGGCGGCGCCCGGCACCGCGATCGCCATCTGGTGACCGCTGCGGGTCAGGCCGCGCCCGGCTGGGGCGGTGCTCAACTCGCGAGCTCGGCGGCGATCCATCTCCGACTCGGCGGGTTCCCCGAGGCGCAGCTCTATCCGCGTGCCGATCTGGTCTTTGAGCGCGGGGCGGAGATCCGCCCACCGAGAGGCAGCCAGCACGACGTGCACACCGTAGGACAGCCCGCGTGTCGCGAGTCCGGTGATCGCGGCGTCGAGCGCCTCGAATTCACTGCGTACCGTGGACCATCCGTCGACGACGAGGAACACGTCCGGATCGTTGCCGGCCGGGGAGCGACCCTCTCGGGCGCGCAGGACGGCTTCGAGGTGGGCGACGGTGCGACGGCACAGATCAGCCTCGTGCCGGCCGGCCACGCACCCGACATGTGGGAGGTCCCGCAGCGTGGTCAGCGCTCCGCCGCCGAAGTCCAGGCAGTAGAACTGCACGGCCGCAGCATCGTGATGGGTGGCGAGTGCGGTCACCAGCGTCCGCAGCGCGGTCGATTTGCCGGACTGGGGCGCACCGACGATCGCGGCGTTGCCCGCGGCTGCCGACAGGTCGACGACGAGCGGCTCGTATCGCTGCTCGAACGGGCGGTCGATGAGACCGATGGGCACCCGCAGTGCACTCGGCTCGAATCCGTCGAGCAGGTCGTCGAGGAGCGGGGAGCGGCGCAGCGGCGGCAACCACACGCGGTGCGCCGCGGGGCCGCATCCCCGCAGCGCAGCCAGCATGGTCGTCAGCAATGGCCGCGACTGCTCCGTCTGCTCCGCGGGATTCGCCCACCCCGATGTCAGAGGGCGGACCACGATGCGCCTGCTCTCCGACATCGGCGCGGCGACGGGCACCTGTCCGGAGACGAAGGCCGCCTGGAAGCGGGTCAGCTGCCCGGCGGCGGTCTTGAGGAACGCGGCGCCGGGTCGGGCGGGAAGCTGGTGAGCGTCGGGCACGCCGAGGACGGCGCGAGAGTCGGCCGCCGAGAACGTCTTCAGGCAGACCCGGTAGGACAGGTGCGCCTCGAGTCCCCGCAGCCGGCCCTCGTCGAGGCGTTGACTGGCCAGCAGCAGATGCACACCGAGGGAGCGACCGAGCCGGCCCACTGCGACGAACAGATCGGCGAAATCGGGATGCTGGCTGAGCAGTTCGGAGAACTCGTCGATGACGACGAACAGCGACGGCAGCGGCGCCAGCAGGGGGTCGCGGGTGCGGGCATCGCGGTAGGCGGTGAGGTCGGCGAGGTTGCCCGCCGCGCGCAGCAGCTCCTGTCTGCGGGTGATCTCCCCGGACAACGCGTCGCGCATCCTCGCCACCAGCGGTGCCTCGTCCGCCAGGTTGGTGATGACCGCCGAGACGTGGTTGACGGTCTCAAGGCCGAGAAACGTTGCGCCGCCTTTGAAGTCGACCAGGACGAGGTTCAGCTCGTCCGGCGGGTGCGCGGTGATCATGCCGAGCACCAGGGTGCGCAGGAACTCCGACTTGCCCGAGCCCGTCGCCCCGACGCACAATCCGTGCGGCCCCATGCCGCCGGCGGCGGCCTCCTTGATGTCGAGTTCGACCACCGATCCGTCCTCCCCCACCCCGATCGGCACACGCAGCGACGCACCGGTGGGCTGCGACCACCGGGCGATCGGGTCGAAGGTGCCCGGATCACCGATGCCCATCAGCGCTGGCCAACCGTCCCGGCGCGACGATGCGCGCTGCGGCGACCAGCGGGCCACGCGGCGGGCGCAGGCGAGTGCCTCCGGTCGCGAGAGCAGGTCGTGACGGGCGGGTATCACGACGCCGTCGGCGTCCACGACGACCGGTGAGCGTGCGGCACGGACGCGGACGATGGTCACCCCGTCCGCGACCGGTGGCGCACCGCCGTCGGCGACGACCAGCCGGTGCCGCACCGCGTCGGTCGAGCGAGTGTGCGGAAGCCATGTCAGCCAGTCCCAGTCGGCGCTGTCCCCCGAAGCGATCGCGATGCTGAGGACCGTGGGCGAATGGGCGATGGCAGCCTGGCAGACGAGCGCCCGGACCACCGCACGACATGCGCTGGGCTCACCGGTGATGGTCACCGCTCTGGCCTGCAACAACGACACCAGCACCGGCACGTCGTGCACTGACAACCGTCGGGTGGCGAGTTCACGCACCGCCGTGGCTGTCACCGGGTCGGCGCCGTCGTCGGGCCCGAGATCGGGGAGGACCACCGACGTCGTCGCAGCGGCGTCACCGATTCCCAGCCGCACTTGGAGGAATTCGGGGTGGGTGTCGTCGCGCTGCCACATCTGCTGCGTGCCGGCGAGCGGCCAGAGCGCCGCGGGGTCAGGGTGGTGGCGGTGCGACCACGAGTGCTGGTCAGCGGCGCCGGCCTGCAGGGCGGCATCGATGGTGTCGAGGTAACGCAGATACTCGGCCCGCTGGGAGTTGATCTCGGCGGTGCGGGCACCGCCACGACCGCCGTGGGTCAGCATCCCGATCACCGAGACCAGCATCATCGCGGGAAGCACGAGGAACATCGGACTGCGTGACGACGATGCGCCCGACCGCAGGTACAACGCGCTCATGCCGACCACGGCGACGACCATCGCGATCGGCATCAACCGGGCCAGCGGGCTGACCGGTGTCGCCTCGGGCAGCGGCGGAGGCGCGTCGAGGGCGATCCGAACGCCCGGCCGGCGCAGAGCTTCCATGTAGGAACAGACGCATCACCACGCTGCGCGGTTCCCTCCGGTGACCAGAATTATCGGTGCGTCACCACCCCGCGCATGCCAGTTACGTTGCTGTGGTGACCGATACGGTGCGCCGGGTGGCCGTCCACCTGCCCCGGCAACAGCTCAGCGCAGATCTCGTACTGCCGGCCGCGTGCCCGGTCGCGCTGCTCCTGCCCGCCCTGGTGGACAGCGTCGTGGGCGAAGCCGCGCACGAGACGGACGCGGCGCGGTGGTACCTGGCTCCCGCCGCAGGGCCGCCGCTCGATCCGGCAAAGAGTCTGAACGACAACGGTATTCGCGACGGTGACCTGATGCTCCTGACCGACCATCCGATGCCGTCGCCGCGGGTACGCGCCGGCGGCACCACCGCTGCGATCATCACCGCCTGCCGCGAGCCCGTCCCGGGCGACGGTGGATGGGAGGCGGCGGTCGCGGCCATCGCACTCCTCGTGCTCGCAGCGCTTCTCGGGTGGACGGGATGCGCCGGGGGTCAGGAATCGGCCCTGTGGGTGGGTGCGGCGATCGCGGTGGCCGCGGCGGTGGCGGCCGTCGGGGGCCGGGTCGCAGTTCCGCTCTCGAGTGCCCTCGGAGTCGGAGCGGTGAGCCACTCGGCCGTCGCGGGAGCTCTCGCCGCAGCAGGTTCCGCCGGGGCGGTCGTGGTCACCTTCGCTGCCGCTGCTGCCACGGCCATGGCGGTGTGCCTGTACATATTGCAGGGGCACAACGGTTCCCGGCTGGATTCCGTGCTCGCCGGATGCGCGGCGGCAGGTGGCGCGACTGTGCTCGCCGGCGCCGTCGGGGTGTGGGCCGCCGACGACGCCGGGGTGATCGGCGCCCTGCTGACCGGTTTCTCGGTGGCCGCCCTCGGGGCTGCCGCTCCGATGGCGATGACGGTGACCGGGATCGGGCCGACGCGACGAGCCGTCGGCCCGCGCCGCGCCCGGGCGGCGCACCGAGCGCTCACGGGCCTGACGGCGGGCTGGTCCGGGACCGCGGTCGCCGGCTGCGCGCTCGTCGCCGCCACCGCGGACGAAACCCGTGCAGCGGCAGGCATCTTCGCGGTGGTGCTGGGAGTCCTGCTGATCCTGCGGCAGAGGGTGCACACCGATCCCGTCCGTCGAAGGACGCTGAGCGGGGCGGGTGCCGCGACCCTGGTGATCGCGTTGGTCGTCGCGGTGACCACTGACCCGCCCACGGCGCCGTGGTGGTGCTGCGGTGTGGCGATGACCGGTGCCGCCCTGCTGTCGCTGTCCCGGCGAGAATGGAATCCACTTGTACACAGTGTGCTTCGCGGGCTCGAGTACGTCGCCACGGTCGCCCTCGTCCCGCTGTGCGCCTGGCTCATCGGTGCGTACGACGCGATTTCTACGGTGGATCTGCCGTGATGCGTGTCGGTCGACTGCTGGCAGTGACCGCGCTTGCCGTCGGGATGACCCCGATCGCGCCCGCCGGCGCATCGGTCTCCCCTCCTCCGATCGATGACCACCGGCTCCCGCCTGCGGGGTCCGCACGTCCGCGGCAACCGACCGAGCAGCGGGTCGACTGCGTGGCCGTGCGAGCGGCGACGACGAAAGGCCGCGTCCTGGAGGACATCTCGTTGGTGTGGCCGCTCACGCGTGGTGCCGGTCAGACGGTGGCGGTCATCGACACCGGGGTGGCCCGCCATCGCCGCCTGCCCCACCTCGTTCCCGGCGGTGACTTCGTCAGCACCGGCGACGGGACCGCGGACTGTGACGGCCACGGCACGATCGTCGCCGGCATCATCGGCGCGAGCCGAGATCCGTCGGACGGCTTCGCCGGCGTGGCACCCGATGCGTCCCTGCTGTCGATTCGCCAGTCCAGCAACAAGTTCGACGTCTCCGGCACCCGAGACGGCGGTTCTGCGGGATCGGGTGTAGGCGATGTCGAGACCCTGGCCGCGGCGGTCCGGCTCGCAGCGGACCAGGGCGCCACGGTCATCAACATCTCGTCGGTGGCCTGCTTGCCCGCCACCGCAGACCTCGACGATCGCGCCCTCGGCGCGGCCTTGGCCTATGCCGTCGATGTCGCCAACGCCGTCGTCGTCAGTGCGGCGGGCAACGTAGGTGGCACCGGGCAGTGCCCTCACCAGAACAGCGGCGACGTGACGGTGGTGGCCAGCCCCGCCTGGTACGACGATTACGTGCTCACGGTCGGCTCGTCGCGCGCCGACGGGTCCGCCTCCGAGTTCAGCCTCGCCGGGCCGTGGGTCGACGTCGCCGCACCCGGCGAGAACGTGGCGTCCCTGGCGTCTGCGGCCGACGGCCTGGTGGACTCCTCGGTCAGCGGCGCTCCGCTGTCCGGCACCAGTTACGCGGCGCCGTTGGTCTCGGGCATCGCCGCGCTGGTGCGGTCCTGGCATCCCGAGCTGACGGCCCGGCAGGTGATGGCCCGCATCGAGGACACCGCGCGCCCGACGGCGGGCGGCTGGTCCCCCGCTGTCGGTCGTGGGGTCGTCGATGTCCTGGCCGCGGTGGGCGACGGTGTGGCGTCTCCAGCACCTCTGGCGACCACGGCGATCTCGGACATGCCTACCGAGCCGCGTCGGCACGAGTCTGCTTCGCCGGTGCGTGCCGTGCTGCTGTGCGCGGGTCTCATCGGCGCGGTGGCTGTCATCGGTTCGGCGCTGCGCCGGTCACGACCCCGCGGCCAGGACGTCGCGAGCGACTGACGCGGCCCGCACGCTCAGCTCTGGCCCCCGCGGCAGGCCCGCCAGGAAGACCCATGGAATCGGCGAACCCGGCGGGGTCAGACCCAATCGCGTTGCCGCGTCTACGGTCTCGATGCCGAACAACACCCCCGAGTCGGCCAGGAGGAACAGCGGTCCGGCGTCCCCGGTGCCGCCACCCAGCGGCACCGATCGCACCAGCAGCGCGCCACCGCCGGACAGGGCGACCGCGTCGACGGCGGGTCCGGCGGCGTCGGCCTGGGCCAGGTCGGCACCGGATGCGGGTGCGGCGTCGGCGATCACGACGGCGCTGTGATCACCGGATTCGTCGGCACGGAACCGCCACTGCGCGCACACCACTCGAGCGGACCGCACCCCGGCACGATCGGGATATGTCGTGACCGGTAGCGAGTCCACGACGGCGAGCGTGCCGAGGACATCAGGAGTCACCACCGATGCCGCGGAGCCCACCCGACCGTCGGTGTAGCGGATCAGATCGGCGGTGACCGCGCCGATGCGCTGCAGCCCGTCGCGCAGCACCACGTACTGCGCGTCGGTGCCGGACACGGTGACGACCGTTCCGACCGGGCGGTCGCTCAACGGGCGCGGCCCCGGCGCGCCGCGATCCGGAATGTGCGGGGCGACGACAGCGGGCGCCTCGGGCAGCGCGGCGAGCACGGCCTCGGAAATGGGCAGCGGCGCAACACCGTCGAGGTGGAGTGCGCGCACGACGGCGGGGTGGCGCAGGTCCACCCGCGCCTTGTGACCGCCGTAGAGCAAATAGGTCAGCGCGGGGCTCGCGCCGCGGGGCGTGACGAGCAGAGCCCGCTCCGGCACCGCGACGGCAGGGGTCGGCGCCCCGACGATCACCGTGGTTCTTCCGCCGTCGTCGCACAGCAGCGCCGAGTCCGCGGGCGGTGCCGGCGACATGTCCTGCGGCGCTCCGGGGATGCCCACGACAGCACCTCGGGCCTGGGCATCGACCGCGGACTGCGACACCACCCGCGGCGGTTCCGACCGGCCCGTGATCAGCCGCGCCGACGCCAGATTGAACACCGGGTGCAGAGCGTCGTCGATGCGCACGTAGAGCGCCCCGGTGTCGCGGACCATCACGACGGGCGCGTCCCCGATGTCCGCGGCCGGTTGGATCAGCCCGATGACGGCGGATACCGCCACTCCGGCGACCGCCAGCACCGCTCCGGCGGTGAGGGAAAGCGATTGTGCGCGAAGCGGATCGTCGAGCATTCTGGCATCGCCCCGAACCAGCGCGTGGGACATGCGGCGCATCGTGAAGCGGTGGCCGCTGACCTGCAGCCGTGTCGTCGGTTGACGCATGACACCCCCGTCGGCCAGCCTAGCGAGCCGCCGACGGGGGTCAGATCACTTGTTGGAGCGCCGTTCCCGGTAGGCCGCGACGTGCTGGCGGTTGCCACAGTTACCGGTGTCGCAGAACTTTCCCGACCGGTTGCGCGAGAGGTCGATGAGCACCGCCTCACAATCCGGTGCGGCGCAGATCTTGAGCCGCCGCAGATCGCCGGCGCGGATCAGATCCGCCAGCGCCATGGCCATCTCCGCGCCCATGCGCTGCCACAGCGGATCGTGCACCGAGGCCAGGTGCAGGTGCCACTCGGGCATCTCGGGGTGGCGGGTCAGCCACGGCGCCGCCCGCGTATCGGCGAGCAGCGCGTTGACCTGGCCCACGGCCCGGGCCTCGTCGTCGGCGGTCTCCCAGATCAGGCCCAGCCGCGCGCGCAGGCGGTGTACCGACTCCAGCTCGGCCACATCCCGGTCCCGCCGTCCGGTCCAGCCGAAACTGTCCAGGTACTCGTCGAGCGCGTGCAGGTCGGCGAGCTGCTCGCCGTCGACCCTGTCGGAGTTGATCAGCACGGCCGCCGCCCGCAGCGTCAGCTCGGTGTCATGACTGAAAAGCATTTGACTCGTGACTCCTTCCGGCGGTAGCGTCACGACCGAAGTTCAGTTTACTCATGTCATCGCAGATCAGAATTGCGGAGGTGCACTCATGGCCGTGCTGACGCCGAGCTCGCGGTTCCGTAGCGGCCTCCTCTTCGCCGTCGCCTCGGCGTTCGCCTTCGGCTGCTCGGGTCCATTCGGCAAAGCCTTGATGACCGCAGGCTGGAGCCCTACGGCCGCGGTCACCGCCCGGCTCGCCGGCGGTGCGCTGGCGATGGCCGTGTTCGCCACCGTTGCACATCCCGGGTGGTTGCGCGACGCGCGTCACCATGTGCGCACGATCGTCGCCTACGGCCTGATTCCCATCGCGGGTGCGCAGCTGTTCTACTACAACGCCGTCGCGCACCTGACGGTCGGCGTCGCGCTGCTGCTCGAGTACACGGCGCCGATCCTGGTCGTGGGCTGGCTGTGGGCGACCACTCGGCGGCGGCCCAGCGTACTGACGTTCTCCGGCGTGGTGCTGGCGATCGCCGGCATCACCGCTGTGCTGGGGCTGGTCGGCCCCCACGGCTTCTCTCCGGTGCACTTCGATCTCGTCGGCGTCGCGTTCGGCCTGGCCGCGGCCGTGTGCGCGGCCTGCTACTTCGTGATGTCGGAAAGGGTGTCCGGAACAGACACCGACGGCGACGCCGACACCCCGCTGCACCCGATCACGCTGGCCACGGCGGGCCTGTTCGTCGGCGCAGCCGCGGTCGCGCTCATCGGCGTCACCGGTGTGATGCCAATGAGGTTCACCGCCAACGACACCGTGGTGGCCGGCATGACCATGTCATGGGTGCTCCCGGTGATCGCGCTGGCCCTCTTCCCGACCGCGATCGCCTACACCCTGGGCATCGTGAGCATCGCCCGGCTCAAGCCGCGATTCGCGTCGCTGGTGGGCCTGTCCGAGGTCATGTTCGCCGTGCTGGCGGCGTGGGTGCTGGTGGGGGAAGCGGTGACCGCCACCCAGGCCGTGGGCGGTGCGATCGTGCTCGCCGGACTGGCGCTGGCCCGTCAGGGTGACCGCGGTGAACTCGCGACGGCGAATGCCGCGACCTGGCCGGACGCCCCGCTCGGTGAACTAACATCGTCGAGGTGATGATCGATCTTGATGTGCGCCGGGTGGCGGGGTTCGTCGCCACCGCCGTCGCCGGGGCGGCCATGGTCGCGGCACCGGCCCTCACCGCGCCGATCGCGGCCGCCCAGGGCTGTCCCGACATCGAAGTGGTCTTCGCCCGCGGCACGGACGAGCCGCCGGGACTCGGCCGTGTCGGCGGCGCATTCGTCGATTCGCTGAGGGATCGCGTCGGGGGCCGTTCCGTCGGCACCTACGCGGTCAACTATCCGGCGTCGTTCGACTTCCTGCAGGTCGCCGCGGGCGCCAACGACGCGAGCGGGCACATCCAGTACATGATCGCCAACTGCCCCGGCACGCGGCTCGTGCTGGGCGGCTACTCACAAGGCGCTGCGGTGATCGACGTCATCGCCGCGGTCCCGGTGCCGGGTGCCGGCTTCACCGCGCCGCTGCCCCCGAACGCCCCCGACCATGTGGCCGCGATAGCGGTGTTCGGCAATCCATCGACGAAGATCGGGCTCCCGCTGACCTCGAGCCCCGTCTGGGGTGGCCGGTCCATCGACCTGTGCACGCCCAACGACCCGGTGTGCTCGGGCGGCAACGACGTCCCCGCGCACAGCAACTACGGACCGTCCGGACTGACAGATCAGGCCGCCGCCTTCGTCGCGGGACTTTTGTAGACCAGCTATACGTTACGGTGCATTGTGCGATCCGATCGACTGCGCCGCCTCGTCGTGGCCGCCGCCGCGGCAGCCCTGCCACTGGCCGGCTCCGCTGTCCTGCCCGTCCCCGCCGCCTCGGCCCAACCCTGCTCGGACGTCGAGGTGATCTTCGCCCGGGGTACCAGTGAGCCGCCCGGAATCGGGCGCGTGGGGCAGGCGCTGACCGATGCGCTGAACACCCAGCTGGGCGGTCGTTCGGTCAGCACCTATGCGGTCAACTACCCCGCCAGCTACGACTTCCTGAACACCGCGGTGGGCGCCACCGACGCCGCGGGCCGCATCGCCTCGCTGGCGGCGCAGTGCCCGAACACCCGGATCGTGCTCGGCGGGTATTCGCAGGGCGCCGCAGTGGTCGACATGCTCGCCGGGGTTCCACCGCTGGGCAACAAGATCGGGGAGATCGGTTCGGCCCCTCCGCTGGCGTCCGGCTTGGTCGGCAACGTCGACGCCGTCGCGGTGTTCGGCAACCCCGCCGCGAAGTTCGGCAACCCGGTCTCGGGCGCCGGGGCGTTCGCCGGCAAGGCGATCGACCTCTGCGCTGACGGTGACCCGATCTGCTCGGACGGCCGGAACCCGTTCGCGCACACCCACTACGAGACCTCACCGTTCATCGGCCAAGCTGCAGGGTTCGCCGCAGCCCGGGTCTGACCTATCATCGCAAGGTGACCGTCTCGCTCCGCCGTGCCGCCATCTCGGCGGCGGCTGCCCTGGTGGCGGGGCTCGTGGGGCCGGCGGCCCCCGCCGCGTCGGCCGAGTCGTGCCCGCAGGCCGAGCTGATCTTCGCGCGTGGACGCCTCGAGTCGCCGGGCGCCGGACAGATCGGTAACGCGCTCGCCTCGGCGCTGCGGAGCAAGACCGGCAAGAACATCCGTCTCTACGCGGTGAACTACCCCGCCGACACCGAGGTCGACATCGGCGCCAACGACATGAGCGGGCGCATCTCCTACATGACGGACACCTGCCCCGACACCCGGCTGGTGCTGGGCGGCTACTCACTCGGTGCTGCCGTCACCGACGTGGTGGTGGCGGTGCCGATCGCCGCGTTCGGGTTCAAGCGGCCGATGCCCGACGGCGCGGATCAGCACATCGCCGCCATCACGCTGTTCGGCAACGGCAGCCAGTGGGTGGGCCCGATCGCCAACTTCACCAACCCGGCGCTGCGCGACAAGATCATCGAGCTGTGCCACGGGGATGACCCGATCTGCAATCCGACCGACCCCAACAACTGGCAGGACTACTGGCCCCAACACCTCGCCCCGGCCTACATCAAGGCCGGCATGGTGACCCAGGCTGCCGACTTCGTCGCGGGTCGGCTCTAACGGACCTCGTCGATACTGCGCAGATCCCGGGTGACGGTGGTGCGCGCTGCCAGTTCCTCGTCGGGCGGATAGTCCACCCCCACGAGCGTCAGTCCCCGCGCCGGTGCCGCTGCGAAATCGCTGGAGCGTCGCGTCTCGGCCAGCAGCGCTGCGCACCAGGTGGCGTCGCGGCGATGCTCCCCCACCGCGAGCAGCGCGCCGACCAGCGAGCGCACCATGTTCCAGCAGAACGCGTCGGCGCTGACATGGATCGAGATCTCGTCTCCCGTGCGCACCACGTCGAGCCGCTGCAGGTCGCGGATCGTGGTCGCGCCGTCGCGATGACGACAGAACGCCGCAAAGTCTCTCAGCCCCAACAATTCTCGCGAGGCGGCCGACATCGCCTCGGTGTCCAGCGGGCGCGGCCACGCGGTCACGATTCGTGCATGCGCGGGTAGCACCCCCCACGGAGCCGTGGACAATCGATAGATGTAGTGCCGGCGCAGCGCCGAGAACCGCGCGTCGAAACCCGCTGCAGCACGGGCGATCTGCAGCACCCGAACGTCAAGCGGCAGAAGCCGGCCGAGTCGGCGCACCAGCGGCCCGAATTCGGGCTCACCGGCACGCGAGGTGCGCGGGTAGGCATGCGAAACAGCCTGTGGGGGAACGTCGACGTGTGCGACCTGACCGGTGGCGTGGACGCCGGCATCGGTGCGGCCCGCAGCACGCGTCTGCACCGGAGTGCGGAACACCGTCGTCAGTGCCTCGTCGATGACGCCGGCCACGGTGCGCTGCCCGGCCTGCGTCGCCCACCCCGCGAACTCTGTTCCGTCGTAGGCGATGTCGAGGCGCAGGCGGACAGATGTGACGAGCCCGCCATCGGGATCGATGACGGGCTCGTTCACGGAACTGCTACTACTTGCTGTCGTCGGCTTCCCCATCGGCGGCCTCGGCCTCGGCGGCCTCCTGGGCCTCGACCTCGACATCGGACTCGTCGGCGATCGGAGTCTCGTCGACGGCCTCGACCTCGTCAGCGCTGGGACCTTCAGCAGCCTCCGGCTCGACGGAGGCCTGCGGGGCGGCAGCCGCCGCGACCTTCTGCGCAGCGTCGGCGCGGCGAGCGCGGTTGGCCTCGCTGGTCACCGTCTTCTCCCGCACCAGCTCGATGACCGCCATGGGCGCGTTGTCGCCCTTGCGGTTCTCGACCTTGATGATGCGGGTGTAGCCACCGGCACGATCGGCGAAGAACGGCCCGATCTCGGCGAACAGGATGTGCACGACGTCCTTGTCGCGGATCTTCTTCATCACCTCACGCCGGTTGTGCAGCGAGCCCTTCTTGGCATGGGTGATGAGCTTCTCGGCGTACGGACGCAACGCCCGCGCCTTGGGCTCCGTCGTCTTGATGCGGCCGTGCTCGAAGAGCGAGGTGGCCAGGTTGGCCAGGATCGCCTTCTGGTGCGACGACGAACCGCCGAGGCGGGGTCCCTTGGTGGGCTTGGGCATTGCGACTGTCTCCTATGTGGGGCCGACCCCCGTATCAGGTAGGGCCGGGACGGTTTGGGTGGGAACAGACCCGGTTAGAGCTGTTCGGTTTCGGCGTAGTCGGTGTTGTCGTCGGCCTCGTAGGACGACTCGTAACCGGCGTCGCCGTTCCAGGTGCCGGTGGCGACGTCGTAACCGGCGACCTCGGACGGATCGAAGCTGGCCGGGCTGTCCTTCAGCGACAGACCGAGCTGGTGCAGCTTGATCTTCACCTCGTCGATGGACTTCTGGCCGAAGTTGCGGATGTCCAGCAGGTCGGACTCCGTGCGGGCCACCAGCTCGCCGACGGTGTGCACGCCTTCGCGCTTGAGGCAGTTGTACGAACGCACCGTCAGGTCCAGGTCGTCGATCGGCAGCGCGAAGCTGGCGATGTGGTCGGCCTCGGCCGGCGAGGGTCCGATTTCGATGCCCTCGGCCTCGACGTTGAGTTCCCGTGCCAGACCGAACAATTCGACCAGCGTCTTGCCCGCCGAGGCGAGCGCGTCACGCGCGGTGATCGAGCTCTTGGTCTCGACGTCGAGGATCAGCTTGTCGAAGTCGGTGCGCTGCTCGACGCGGGTGGCCTCCACCTTGTAGGTGACCTTCAGGACCGGCGAGTAGATGGAATCGACCGGGATACGGCCGATTTCGGCACCCGAGGCCTTGTTCTGCACGGCGGGCACGTAGCCGCGGCCGCGCTCGACGACGAGCTCGACCTCGAGCTTGCCCTTCTCGTTCAGCGTCGCGATGTGCATGTCGGGGTTGTGCACGGTCACGCCGGCCGGCGGCACGATGTCGCCGGCGGTGACGGCACCCGGACCCTGCTTGCGCAGGTACATGGTGACCGGCTCGTCCTCCTCCGAGGACACGACCAGGCCCTTGAGGTTCAGGATGATGTCGGTGACGTCTTCCTTGACTCCTGGGACGGTGGTGAACTCGTGCAGCACGCCGTCGATGCGGATGCTGGTCACCGCTGCGCCCGGGATGGACGACAGCAGCGTGCGACGCAGCGAGTTGCCGAGGGTGTAACCGAATCCGGGCTCCAGCGGTTCGATGACGAACTGGGACCGGTTCTCGGCGATGACCTCTTCGCTGAGTGTGGGGCGCTGAGAAATCAGCATGGTGTTTCTTTTCTCCTTCTCGGCAACCGCTATTTGATGCCGTTAGGTGATCCGTGGGACCGGTTGGTCCCGCGGATGTCTTACTTCGAGTAGAGCTCGACGATCAGCTGCTCGGTGAGCGGCACGTCGATCTGCGCGCGCTCGGGCAACTGGTGCACGAGGATGCGCTGACGCTCGCCGACCACCTGCAGCCAGCCCGGGATCGGGCGCTCGCCGGCGGTCTGCCGGGCCACCTCGAAGGGCAGGGTGTTGATCGACTTGTCCTTGACGTCGATGATGTCGTACTGCGACACCCGGTAGCTGGGCACGTCGACCTTCACGCCGTTGACGGTGAAGTGGCCGTGGCTGACCAGCTGACGCGCCATGCGGCGGGTGCGGGCCAGGCCGGCCCGGTAGACGACGTTGTCCAGCCGGCTCTCGAGGATGCGCAGCAGGTTGTCACCGGTCTTGCCGGGCTGACGCACCGCTTCCTCGTAGTAGCGACGGAACTGCTTCTCCATGACGCCGTAGGTGAAGCGGGCCTTCTGCTTCTCCTGCAGCTGGGTGCGGTATTCGCTCTCCTTGATCCGCGCGCGGCCGTGCTGGCCGGGCGGGTAGGGGCGCTTCTCGAACGACTGATCTCCACCGACGAGGTCGACGCCGAGGCGGCGCGACTTGCGGGTGACGGGTCCGGTGTAACGAGCCATGAGTTCTAGTTCTCCCTATCCCTTAGACCCGGCGCCGCTTGGGCGGACGGCAACCGTTGTGCGGCTGAGGGGTGACGTCGGAAATCGCGCCCACCTCGAGGCCGGCAGCCTGCAGCGAGCGGATGGCGGTCTCGCGGCCCGAACCCGGGCCCTTGACGAACACGTCGACCTTCTTGACACCGTGCTCCTGCGCCTTGCGGGCAGCGTTCTCGGCGGCGAGCTGGGCGGCGAACGGCGTCGACTTGCGCGAGCCCTTGAAGCCCACGTGACCCGAGCTGGCCCACGCGATGACGTTGCCCTGCGGATCGGTGATCGACACGATCGTGTTGTTGAACGTGCTCTTGATGTGCGCGGCGCCGTGCGGGACGTTCTTCTTCTCCCGGCGGCGGGTCTTGGCGGCACCCTTCTTGGGCGCGCCCTTCTTGGCTTGTGCCATCTCGGGTTACCTGGCCTTCTTCTTGCCGGCGATGGTGCGCTTCGGGCCCTTACGGGTGCGCGCGTTGGTTTTGGTCCGCTGGCCGCGCACCGGCAGGCCGCGACGGTGCCGCAGGCCCTGGTAGCAGCCGATCTCGATCTTGCGGCGGATGTCGGCCTGCACCTCACGGCGCAGATCACCCTCCACCTTGAGGTTGCCCTCGATGTAGTCGCGCAGCTGGCTCACCTGATCGTCGGTGAGGTCCTTGGTGCGCTGGTCCCGGCTGATACCGGTCGCCTCCAGGATCTCCTGGCTGCGGGTACGGCCGATGCCGTAGATGTAGGTCAGCGCGATCTCCATGCGCTTGTCGCGCGGCAGATCGACGCCCATGAGACGTGCCACAGGGGTGTTTCCTTCTCTATGCGGAGGTCTGGTCCCAGCCCGTTCCCGCGCTCTTGGCGGGGTCCGGCCTCCGTGCCGGACGCGATCGAAGGCCGTATGCCTTCAGTGGTGCTGGGAGTTCGTCATTCAGTTGTGGTGCGGGCTGTTACTGCGAACTAGCCCTGCCGCTGCTTGTGGCGGGGATCGGAGCAGATCACCATGACTCGCCCATGCCGGCGGATCACCCTGCACTTGTCGCAGATCGGCTTGACGCTCGGGTTCACCTTCACGGCTGTCGTCGATCCTTCTTCTCGTCGGTTGCGTTTACTTGTAGCGGTACACGATGCGGCCACGGGACAGGTCGTAGGGAGAGAGCTCCACCACGACGCGGTCCTCGGGGAGGATGCGGATGTAGTGCTGCCGCATCTTGCCGCTGATGTGGGCGAGGACCTTGTGTCCGTTCTCCAACTCAATGCGGAACATCGCATTGGGCAGAGGTTCGACAACGCGGCCTTCGACCTCGATGGCACCGTCTTTCTTGGCCATACTGGTTAGCGATCCTTGCTTTTCGTTTCGTATGGGAGTGCTGGCCTGGTTTGGTACAGCTCAGGTCCGACTAGCAACGTGGGCCGGAGCTCGGGAATTCCCGACAGGACACGCAAGAAGTCGGCGCGCAAACCGCACCGCCGATCCATACTACTCGCTCGGCGAGCAGCCCCAAAATCGCCGAATCGCCCAGCGTGCTGACCCTACCGGTCAATCGGATTCCGGCCGGTGAGGGCGGTCGAGCCGGGACACGAACGCCGCGGCCTGACTGCGCCGCTCCATACCCAGTTTCGCCAGCAGCCGCGACACGTAATTCTTCACCGTCTTCTCGGCGAGGAACATCCGCGCCGCGATCTGCTTGTTCGTCAGTCCCTCTCCCAAGAGGTCCAACAGCACCTTCTCCTGGTCGCTGAGCCCGGAGAGCGGATCGGAGCGGTCAGCGGCGCTGCGCAGCTTGGCCATCAACGCCGCAGCCGCCCGGTTGTCCAGTAGCGAACGCCCCGCCCCCACCTCCTTGACGGCCTTCGCCAGCTCCATGCCTTTGATGTCCTTGATGACGTAGCCGCTGGCGCCGGCCAGGATCGCGTCGAGCATGGCCTCGTCGGAGGTGAACGACGTCAGCATCAGGCAGCGCAGTTCAGGCAGCCGGGACAGCAGTTCGCGGCACAATTCGATGCCGTTGCCGTCGGGTAGCCGCACGTCGAGCACGGCCACGTCGGGCTGCAGGGCGGGGACGCGGGCGAGCGCCTCGGCCACCGTACCGGCCTCACCGATGACCTCGAGCTCCTCGTCGGCGCTGAGCAGGTCGATCAACCCGCGTCGCACCACCTCGTGATCGTCGACCAGGAAGACACGGACCATCTCATCAGTATGGCGACTTCGCGGCCGCGGACAGACAGGATTGCGGCGCATCGCTGCGAGGTCGGCGGAAAGAGTCGAAGGCCTCTTGGCCCGCCCAGCCGCCGGCCGTAAGGTTCCGTCTTGTCCACACGACGGGGAGGAACCGCGATGAGCCATCCTGCGCGAGGATCTGAAATCGTTGTCGGAGTTGATGATTCACCGTCCTCGCAGGCCGCATTGGAATGGGCTGCCGAGGAGGCGAGGCTGCACGGCGCACCTCTGACCCTGCTCTACGCCGCGCCGCCACCGGTGTCTGTTTGGCCGGCGGCCTCCGTACCCGCGGGGTTGCTGGAGTGGCAGCTGCAGGTCGGGAAGGACATCCTCGCCGACGCGGAGCAGATCGCGAAGGACATCACCGGAGGGTCGGTGCCGGTGAAGTCGGAGTTCACCGCGGCTACCCCGACGGCGGGACTGGTCGAGGCGTCCCGGACGGCGAAGCTCGTCGTGGTGGGGTCGCGGGGACGCGGAGCGCTGGCCCGCACCATGCTCGGCAGCGTCAGCACCGGACTGGTGCACCGCGCGCACGGGCCGGTCGCGGTGGTCCACGACGGTGCGAAACCCGCGGCCGATGCGCCTGTCGTCGTAGGATTCGACGGCTCGGCCGACTCGCGAGCGGCCGTGGAGATCGCGTTCGCCGAAGCCGCCCGACGGGGCGTCACGCTCACGGTGATGTATGCCTGGTGGTCGCCCGGAGCATTCGAATTCCCCGGCTTCGACTGGGAGGAGATGCGTCCGGGGGTGGAACGCCAACTCGGCGAGCACCTCACCACCTGGCAGCAGAGCTATCCCGAGGTGCAAGTCGAGCCGGTGGCGGTCCCTGACCAGCCGGCGCGCCGGCTCGCCGAACGTGGGGACACAGCACAGCTCATCGTGGTCGGCAGCCGCGGGGAGGGAGCCATCGCCAGCACCCTGCTCGGTTCGGTCAGCAGCGCGGTCGTGCAGGCAGCTCGCGTCCCGGTGATCGTCGCCCGCCCGGACTGACGGCGCGACGTGGATCTGCCCCAGTTCCCGACCCTGGCGCTCATCCTGCTGATCGCGACGGTCGCCGGCCTCGTCGCGACGCGATTGCGCCAACCGCTGATCGTCGCCTTCATCCTGGTCGGAGTCGCGGTCGGCCCGGTCGGCTTGGGGTGGGTGTCCACCGCCGACACGCTGGAATTGCTGGCCGAAGTCGGCCTGGCGGTCCTGCTGTTCCTCGTCGGCCTCCGCTTGGACCTGCACATGATACGCAGCACAGGTTCGGTGGCGGTGGCGATCGGGCTCGGACAGGTCGCGATCACGACCGTCCTGGGCTTCCTGACTGCGCTCGCCCTCCGCATCGACCCGGTGTCAGCTCTGTATGTTGCTGTAGCGCTGTCGTTTTCGTCGACGATCATCATCGTCAAGCTGCTGTCGGACAAGCATGAACTCGACCAGTTGCAAGGGCGGATCGTGGTGGGCCTGCTGATCGTGCAGGACATGGTCGTGGTGCTGGTGATGATCGGGCTGACCGCGTTCGGACAAGGGCAGCCGGCGGGCGTCGGCGCGGGCATCGCTGCGGTCATCGGCAAAGGCGCTGCGCTGCTGCTCATGTTGTGGCTCCTCACACGTCTGCTCCTGCCACGGTTGATGCCTCACATCGCGCGCTCCCAGGAGCTGTTGGTGCTCTTCGGGGTCTCGTATGCGGTGTCGGTCGCCGCGGGCAGCGAGTGGCTGGGGTTCAGCGCCGAGGTCGGAGCGTTTCTGGCGGGAGTGTCCCTGGCCGGCACCCCGTTTCGGGACGCTCTGGGTGCCCGGCTGGTGAGCCTGCGGGACTTCCTGTTGCTGTTCTTCTTCATCACGCTGGGATCGGGCCTGCAATTCACCGACGTGGCAGCGCAACTGACCTCAGCACTCGTGCTGTCGGCGTTCGTGTTGCTGATCAAGCCCCTGATCATCATCGCGATCATGGCGGTGATGCGCTATCCGGTGAAGGTCGGCTTCCAGGTGGGTGTGCCGGCGGCACAGATCTCTGAGTTCTCGCTGATTCTGGCAGCGCTGGGATCGGCGCTGGGGCACATCAGCGATGCCACCGTCAGCCTGATCACCGTCGTCGGTCTGATCACGATCGCAGCGTCGACCTACCTGACGACCTATGACCAGCAGCTCTACGCCCGGCTGCAGCGGTGGCTGTCGAAGCTGGAGCGTCGGCACGGCATCCGCGTGCAGGACAACGCGTCCGGCGATGCCATCGACGTCGTCGTGTTCGGTTTGGGCCGGTTCGGGTCTCATCTCGCCGAGCGGTTGATCGGTGCCGGACACCGTGTCCTCGGTGTCGATTTCGATCCCCATGAGGTGGCGAGGCATCGGGAGCGGGGCGTCGTCGCGACATTCGGCAGCGCCGAGGACGCAGCGTTACTCGACGCACTGCCGCTGGCGCAGGCGAAGTACGTCATCAGCGCCATTCCGGTGCTGAGGACCAACCTCGCGTTGCTGCACGGTCTGCGCCATCACGGCTATTCCGGCACTGTCGCGCTCACCGCGCACACCGGCCACGACGCCCAGCAGTTGCGCGCCGCCGGCGTCGAGGTCGTACTCGAGCCGTTCGCCTCCGCGGCCGACACCACCTCCGATGCTCTGCACCGCATACTGACCGCCGGGGATTGACGGTACTCACGGGAGATCGAGCGGCACCGCCCATTCGACGACGGCCCCAGGGCCAGGACTGGCGTTGTAGATCTTGGCGCTACCGCCCAGAGTGACAGCCCGGCTTGTGATGTTCGCTCTGCCGTGGCCCATCGTGTTGTTGTCGGAGATACCGATGCCGTTGTCCCGCACGATGATCCGTAGATCCAGACCTGTCACCGCGACGGTGACCGACGCGGTGCTGGCTCGGGCGTGGCGCGCCACGTTGCTCAGCGCCTCGCGCACCACGGCCAACGCAGCCGCGTGCGCCGGGGGACGGACGTGCGCGTCGTCGACCGGCCCCTCGAACTGCAATGCTGGGGTGAAACCCAGTGCCCCCACACTGCCCTCGACGACGTCGATGATCGCCGACCGCAGGCGGCTGGACCGCACCGGCGCGGAGATGGATTGATGCAGATTGAACACGACCTCTCGCAGGTCGCGGATGATCGCATCGGTCTCGTCGATGAAGCCCTCGAGGTCCGGGTTGCGCCGGGCCGCAGCCGAGGTCAGACCCAGCCCCAGACCGAACACCCGCTGGATCACCCGGTCGTGCAGGTCGGCCGCGATGCGTGCCTGCTCGTCGCGCAGTTCGCCGTCGATGAGCACGTTGGTGCTGGCCCGCAGGCTCAGCCTCATCTGTTCGACGGCACGGGCGAGTTCGGCGGTCTCCCGGGGACCGGTGGGGTGGATCGGTTGGTCGTAGTCGCCGGCGGCGACGGTTGTGACCTCGACCAACAGGTCCTCTACCGGTCGGGTGAGGCGGCGATGCACGAGCGTCAGCCCACCGATGATGACGATGACCAGCACCACCACGCCGACGCCTTGGATCACATTGGCCACCCGCTGGGCGTCCTCGATCCTGCGCACTTGGGCCTGAGCCATCTCGCTGCTGTATCCGGCCAGATCCCGGAGCGGCGCGCGCAGGTCGTCGAACTGCTGCTTGCCCTCCAGCGTCATGGCGGTCTGCTGCTCGGGCGCGATCGGACCGGAACGGCGGGCAGCGATCTGCGGCTGCGCCACCTGCGTCCGCCAGTGCGCCGCCGCTGCCGTCACCTCGGCCAGGAGTTCGCGACCCCGCTCGTTGCCGGCGAGCCGCGCCGCCAGCGTCTCGGTCAGAGACGCAGCGGCCTCGGTGCCGGCGTCATACGGCTGCAGCGACACCGGATTGCCGGTCAGGAGGTATCCGCGCTGCCCCGTCTCCTGGTCGGTGTACGCGCGTCGCAGTGCCTCCACCTCGTCCTGCAGGGGCGCCACGCGGCCGACCAGCTCGTCGACCGCGCGGGTCACGGTGGCCCGGCCGAGGATAGAGGCCGCCGACACGGCGAGGAACACGACACTGACCACTGCCAGGCAGATCCAGATCAGCTGACGCAGCGAGAGCTGCCGGTTCCCCGTCCCCACAACTGGGGAGTTCCCGCAGGCGACGGCTTCAGTCCTCGCGGTCGCCGATTCCATGCTCGCGACGTCACGTCGTCAGTCCCAACGCATCGGCGCGATCGTAGCCGTCGTCGACGAGCGTGACCGCCCGGTCACCTCGCCGATCGAGGAGGGACGCGGCGATCGAGGCCCGATAGCCCGAACCGCAGTGCACCCACACCTCACCGGAAGGCACCTCGTCGAGACGCCCGGTCAGTTCGTGCAGCGGGATGTTGACCGCGCCGCGCACATGGCCCTCGCCGAACTCCGAGCGCTGCCGGACATCGAGCACCGCGATCCGATCGGTCGACATGATCGCCGCAAGATCCTCGAACGTGACGACGGGATAGGACCGCACCTCGCCTATGGCCCAGTTCTGCGGATCACCGACCGTCGCACCGGTGATCTCGTCGATGCCGATGCGAACCAACTCCCGCCGGGCCTCGGCGATCTGATCATGGCTCTCGCCGATCAACGTCAACGGAGCACCCCACCTGTGCAACCAACCCAGATATGTCACGAAGGAGTTCGACAACTCGAAGCCGACAGTGCCACAGAGGTGTCCGGCGGCGAAGGCGCGACGGTTCCGCAGATCGACGACCCACTCCCCCGCCCCGACGCGGCGCGCGACCTCGTCGGGATCGCACGGCTGCGGCATCGACAGATCCACCGGCGCGGGGCCCGCAGCATTGATGACTCCCATGTGTGCGTAGTAGGCCGGATAATCCGACAGGCCCGCGAGCAGTTCCTCGACATAGGTCCGCTCGTCGCGGGTCAACGCAGGATTGGTGCGCTGCTCGTCGCCGATCGTCGACGAGTCACCGCTGGCAGGCGTCGCTGAACAGAAGCTCCCGAAGCCGTGGGTGGGATAGACCTCTGCGTCGGCGGGCAATTCGGCGGCCAGCCGGCGGATCGAGTGGTACTGGGCCCGGGTCAGCTCATCGGTGTGGTCGGCACCGAGCAGGTCGGTCCGCCCGGTGGTGCCGTGCAACATCGAGCCGCCGGTGAAGACGGCGACCACCCTGTCGGCGGGATCGTGCAGGACGTAACTGATGTGGTGGTGGGTGTGGCCGGGAGTGTGCATCGCACCGAATCGGAATGCGCCGGTGTCTATCCGATCGCCGTCGGACACTGCCCGATGCTCGTAGTCCACCCGGTCGCCTGCCGGCAGCAGGTACTCCGCTCCGACCACACGGGCGAGCTCGAACCCACCCGAGACGTAGTCGTTGTGCAGATGCGTCTCGAGGACATGGGTGATGCGGACGCCGAGATCATCTGCGAGACGCAGGATTCTGTCGATATCGCGCTGCGGGTCGATGACCACGGCGGTGCCTGTGTGGCTCACCAGATAACTCCGGTCGCCCAATGACGACGTCTCGATGATCGAGATGTCCATGTTCCGAGCTCTCCTTCTCGATGTAGGTATCGACTCAACTGACGACGAGCGTGTCGACGAGGACGTATCCGGCGACCGCGAAGACCAGGACGGCAAACCAGCGCTGCAGCCGACTCGTGTCCGCACGCGCCCCGAGATGACCTGCAGCCAGGGAACTCACCGTCGCGGCGCCGACGAACGCCGCCGTGACGCGCCAGTCGATCGCCACGCTGTTCACATGGGACGCGATCCCCGCCGCCGAGTTCGAGACGATGATCAGCAACGACGTGCCGATCGCCGTGGACATCTCGACGCCGAGCAGTACGACGAGCGCCGGGATGATCAGGAAGCCACCGCCGACGCCGAACAGACCCGTCAGCAGTCCGACGAGGAACCCGGTCGGGATGGACCGCGGGGCGCACCGGCGCCAGTTGATCCCGTCGTCGCCGACCTCGCAGGCCGTCCCCGTCGACGACGCGTCCCGCAACATCCTCGCCCCGGCCACGATCATCACCACCGCGAAACCGACCATCAGGGCCGCCTGCGGCAGGTGCCGCCCGATCACCGTGCCGAGCAGGGCGCCCGGTACGCCGGCCACCGCGAAGATCGCGGCCAGTCGCCACTGAACCTGGCGGGCTCGGATCCTGGGGAGCGCACCGACCGCCGAGGCCACCCCGATGACGATGAGCGACACCGGAATGGCCTGGTCGATGGTCAAACCGAGGCCGTAGACCAGCGCGGGAACGGCGAGAATGGAGCCGCCACCACCGAGGACGCCCAGCAGGACACCGATGACGGCACCCATGCCCAGTGTCATCACGACGGTCACGACAATTTCCTCTCCCAATACCCCCGTGGGTATATCTGACAGGATCGACCGTACACGTGTCGGTCTCGAGATACGACCCGCTAGACGATCAGCACGGCCGCACCGGCGACACGTCCGGCGCTCAGGTCGGCCAGCGCGGTGGCGGCCTGATCGAGCCCGTACTCGGGAGTCGTCACCTCGATGCGGTGGCGTCCGGCGAACTCGAGGAACTCGCGCGCGTCGGCCCGGGTGTTGGAGGTGACCGAGCGCACCTGTCGCTCCTGGAACAGGTGAGACTGGTAGTCGAGCGACGGGATGTCGCTGAGGTGGATCCCGGCGATCGCCAGCGTGCCGCCCCGATCGAGAGCCTCCAGCGCCGGCAGGACGAGGTCACCGACAGGAGCGAAAAGTATTGCGGCATCGAGCTTCACGGGTGGCGGATCGGCCGCACCCTGCGCCGACGCCGCCCCGAGCGCCAGCGCGAGCTCCCGCGCGTCGGCGCCGCGCGTCATCACGTGCACCTCCGCCCCCTGCGCCAGGGCCACCTGTGCGGTGATGTGGGCGCTGCCGCCGAAACCGTAGATCCCCAGCCGGCCGCCGGCCGGGAGCTCAGCGCGCAGGAGCGAGCGGTACCCGATGATGCCGGCACACAGCAGCGGGGCGAGTTCGCTGTTCGAGTACCCGCCCGGTAGGCGATGCACGAATGCCTCGGGCGCGGTGACGAATTCGGCGTAGCCGCCATCGGCATCCCAGCCCGTGTACCGAGACTCCGGACAGAGGTTCTCCCGGCCCCGCAGACAGAACCGGCAGTGACCACACGTGTGCCGCAGCCACGCCACCCCCACTCGATCGCCCGTGGCGAAGACCCCACCGGCACCGGGACCCAGGGCCACCACCTCGCCCACCACCTCGTGCCCCGGCGTGACGTGCGCTCGGTGCACCGGTAGGTCACCCTCCGCGACGTGCAGGTCGGTCCGGCACACGCCGCAGGAATGGACGGCAATCAGCAGCTCTCCGGCACCCGGCTCGGGCACCTCGGCGGTCACGAATTCGAGCGGCCGGGTCTGCACCGGACCGGGCGTCCCGACCCGCCACGCGCGCATGGTCGTCATCGCCGACAAGTTGAACGACCAGCGCGCGCCGTGACGAAGGAGATCACGTCGTCCAGTGTCCCGAGCGAGATGGCGGACCTCATGACCGGCCTTCCCTCAGCGGAAGTGCGCCGTTGCGCACGGCGACCGAGATGTTGTCCATGACGTGGTCGAGCAGATCCTGATAAGCCGTCCCGTTGTCGTGTAGAGCCCGGTATCCGTTGTGACGCAGGAAGATGTCGAGTCGTCGATCCAGCGACAGATCCGCGTAGGTAGAGCCCGCGAACTCGGACGACAGGAACTGCCACGCGATCTTGTCCATCGCAGCCGCAGACGTGTCGGCGCGTCGGGTCGGTGTCATGCGCGACTCCTCCTCGGGGGTATCGGGCCATCGTTTGTCACGTCGCGCGGTGCCCGCACCGCACCACGATCACCGGGTTGCGCATCTCACTGGCCACGGCGGTGCTGACCGAGCCCAACAGCAAGCCGGCCACCGCACCGCGGCCGTGGCTCCCCACGACGATCAGCTGCGCCCTCTCGCCCTGGGTCAACAGTTGACGGGCCGGGTCCTCGAACCGGATCAGCGTGTGCACCGGCACCGTGGGATGCCTTTGCCGTAGTGGCGCCAACGCCTGCGCGAGGATCTCCTGACCCTCTTCGATCCAGAACGACGATCGGCGCCTCGCCTCCGGCGTCTGCTCCGCCTCGTCGCACACATAGAGCGCCAGAACGCCCACGCCCCGCGCGGACGCCTCGGCGAACGCGACCTCCACGGCAGCAGCCGACCACCGCGAACCGTCGACACCGACCAGCACCGGTTGACGGTTCGTGTGGATCGAAGCACCCGTTGGGGTCGGGTCGGCGTGCACCACCGCCACCGGACAGTGCGCGTGATGCAGCACTCCGGTGGTGACCGAACCGAGCAGGCGGTGAAGCCGCGTCGCGTCCCCGTGCCGGCCCACCACCACCATTTCCGCATCCTGCGACTGCCGAGCGAGCACCCCCGCCGGTGACCCGGCCAGCCGGACGCCGGTGACGTGCGGTGCCTCGTCGACGGTGTCAGTCGTCGCGATCGCCACTGCCTCGTCGAGGACGTCGTCGGTGTCCGCTGCGACATGGACGACGCACAGAGTGGTTGCGCGCACACGTGCTTCGGCGACAGCCCAGCGCAGCGCCGCGGTGGCCGACGCCGAACCGTCGACACCCACGAGCACACCACGCGAAGAGGGGCGTGCGGACATCGTCGTCTCCTGGGGGTCTGCTGCGATGGCTACGTCGGCCTGATCAGCCGGTGTGGTGCAGGCTCGCGCTGGCCGCCGCAGCGGCCGCCTCGGCTTGACGCTGACATTCGACCCGCCTCTTGATCCCCACGAGCATGCCGCGCGTCAGCACCGCGCGCGCCGGTCCCATCAGCTCCGCAACCGCCACCTCGCCCGGATGTCGCAGGGCGAGCCGCGATCTCAACAGCAGACGGCACTGGTCGTCGCCGCGCGGCACGAGGTGGAACGACCACACCACATCCCAGACGCTGCGTAGCGCATCGATGCGCAGCACGATGGCGCGGCCGTCGATGACGGTGACGACGCGAGCGGTGACACCGTCGGGCAGGTTCATCCACCGCTTCGGCGCCAGTCGGATCTCGTCGTCGGCGGCGATGTGCTGCCATTCCGGATGGATTCGATCGGCGTTGCGGTACCGCAGCCCGAGGACTTTCTCGATCGCTTCGAAACCGTACAAGCCGCCACGGTCCTGGCCCATCTGCACGAGCCACGGCCACACCTGCTCGGCGGGGGCGTCGATCGAGACCGCCTCGGTGGTCCGCAGCATCGGCGGCCGCACCCGTTCGTCACCGGGCAGGACGTCCTGGGACTCGGCCTTGGTCGTGCCCCAATCACGGAAATAGCGGCGGGCCGCGTACAGCACTCCCACCGCGCCGAGCATCGGCACCAGTCTGTGCGTCATGGCTTCAGCGTGCTTCGCCGTCAGGCAATCCACTAGGGCCGGTGGTCCTTTCGCGCGACTCCCGCGCCCGACCGATCGGCACATCGACCACCGTGTCCGGGGACTTCGGACCCTGGTGCGTGGTTGCTGCTCGGTGATCCGCTGGAGTCACGCAGGACATCCACGTTCGGAAGGGGGCGCCATGACTGCACAACCGAGGACACCGACGATGGGCAAACAACGGCCTCTTCTCACCGACGCGATGGCCGCGATCGGCGTCGCCGCCCTCTATCGCCACCACGTGGCCCCCTGGATACACACCTGGGGCGCGCGCCGGGAGGAGATGACGGCGGTGCTACCCGGTGACGAGCTGGTCGACCCCGATGCGCTGCGGACGACGCGAGCAGTGACGATCGACGCCCGGCCGGCCGATGTGTGGGCGTGGCTGGTTCAACTCGGCGAGAACCGCGGCGGGTTCTACAGCTACTCACTGCTCGAGCGCGCGGTCGGTGCCGACATCCACAACGCTGACACGATCCATCCGGAGTGGCAGCGGCTCGATGTCGGTGACACCGTCTGGCTGGCGCGGCGCTACGGGCGCCGGGCATCCATGATCGTCGCGGCGGTCGAACCGCAATCATATTTGGTGCTGGTTTCCCCTGCCGACAACCAACGGCTCGAGCGCGGCGAGAAAGCTTTGGGCAGTTGGTCTTTCGTACTGCGGCCCGAGCAGACCTGGACGCGACTCCTGGTGCGCGGCAGCGGCGAGGCGGTCGGCCACTTCTGGTTCGACATCCCCCACTTCGTGATGGAGCAGAAGATGATGCGCGGTATCGCCGCACGCGCCGAGCGCACTCGCCGCGCACAGATCGTCGAGGGGATACGCACCGCGCATCCCGTGCCCTAGGTGGACGCATCGGACTGAGCGCATATCGGCTGGACAGCCCGCGCATAATTGGAGGCGATGACAGGCCCGGCCACTGCGCCCCGTAAACCCGTGATTCTGACAGTCGACGACGACCCCGCGGTCTCCCGCGCGGTCGCGCGCGACCTGCGCCGCCACTACGGCGAGAAGTTCCGCATCGTGCGAGCCGAATCAGGCCCCGACGCCCTGGAGACCCTCAACGAACTGAAGCTGCGCGGCGAGACCGTCGCAGTGTTCGTCGCCGACTACCGGATGCCGCAGATGAGCGGCATCGAATTCCTCGAAGCGGCGATGGACATCTTCCCGATGGCGCGACGCGTGCTGCTCACCGCGTACGCCGACACGCACGCCGCGATCGACGCGATCAACGTCGTGGATCTGGACCACTACCTGCTCAAGCCCTGGGATCCGCCGGAGGAGAAGCTCTACCCGGTGATCGACGCGCTGATCGACGCGTGGCGTGCCACCGGCGAACGGGCCATCCCCCACACCAAGATCATCGGGCACCCGTGGAGCGCCCGGTCCTCCGAGGTGCGCGAATTCCTGGCCCGCAATCGGCTCTTCTACACCTGGTTCCGGTCCGACGAGCCCAAGGGTGCCGCGCTGCTCGACGCGGCCGGCCAGGACGGGTTGACGCTGCCGGTGGTGATCACCGAGCAGGGCGAGACGCTGGTCGACCCGACCGATGCCGAGCTGGCCGCGACGTTGGGGCTGACGACCACGCCGTCCGGCGACTTCTACGACCTGGTGGTGATCGGCGGCGGCCCGGCCGGGCTGGCGGCCGCGGTCTACGGCGCCTCCGAAGGACTCAAGACCGTGCTGATCGAACGCACCGCCACCGGAGGGCAGGCCGGGCAGAGCTCACGCATCGAGAACTATCTCGGATTCCCCGACGGTCTGTCCGGTGCCCAACTCGCCGAGCGTGCCCGCCGTCAGGCCGAGAAGTTCGACGCCGAGCTGATCACCGCCGCCGAGGTCGTCGCCCTCGAGGTGGACGGCAACGCCCGCACCGTGCACCTCTCCGACGGCCGGGCCATCGGCACCCGCGCGGTCATCCTCGCGATGGGGGTCGAGTACCGGCAGTTGCCTGCCGACGGGTGCGAGACGTTGACCGGGGCCGGTGTGTACTACGGCGCGACGACCTCGGTGGCCTCGGAGTGTGACGACGACGAGGTGTACGTCATCGGCGGTGCGAACTCGGCGGGTCAGGCGGCGATGTATCTGTCCCGGACCGCGAAGTCGGTGACGATCGTCAGCCGCCGCACCCTCGAGGATTCCATGTCGCACTACCTGATCCAGCAGATCAGGGCACAGGACAACATCAAGGAGATGCCGAACACCGTCGTCCACGCGGTCAAGGGCGACGGGCATCTGGAGGGCATCTGCCTCGAGCATCGCGAGACCGGCGAACGCGAGGAGTTCGCCTGCGGCCGCATGTTCATCTTCATCGGCGCCGAACCCCGCACCGACTGGCTCGACGGTGTCGTCGTGCGCGACGACCACGGCTTCATCGTGGCCGGCCCGGACCTGCGCGACATCAGCGGCTGGACGCTGGACCGCCCGCCGCATCACCTGGAAACCAGCGTGCCGGGGGTGTTCGTCGCGGGCGACGTGCGCTCCGAGTCGGCCAAACGGGTCGCCGCGGCGGTCGGGGAAGGGTCGATGGCGGTCATGCTGGTGCACCGGTATCTGGCCGAAACATAGGCGTTCGTGGAATCAACTCCGGGCAGCAGGCGTTTCATATGGTCACTGCCGATCGGGACACCAGGAGGAACCTGACATGGGCGAGAAGTGCCTTCCCGACGAGTTGCGCACGCTGTTCCTGTTCGAGCACCTGAACGACGAGCAGCTGTCGACGCTGTGCGCCAACGGCCACATCGCGACCTTCGAACCGGGCCCCATCCACACCGAAGGCGACCCCGCGACGTGCTTCTACGTCCTGATCGAGGGCGAACTGGTGATGTCGAAGCGCTCGGGTGGGGTCGACATCGAGACCAACCGCACGTCGCAGCGCGGCGTGTACTGCGGCGCGTGGTCGGCCTACATCCCCGGCGAGGAACACGTCTATCAGGCGTCGGTACGGGTGACCCGCCCGTCGAAGTTCTTCGTCCTCGACGCCAACGCGTTCGCGGAGTTCATGCAGAAAGAATTCCCGATGGCCGTGCATCTGCTGGAAGGGCACATGGTCGGTGGCCTACGGCAGCGCCAGATCCTGGGGCAGCGGGAGAAGCTGCTGGCGCTGGGTCAGTTGTCGGCGGGGTTGACCCATCAGCTCAACAATCCGGCGGGTGCCACCGCCCGCGCGGTCGCCGACCTGCGCGAAGGTGTCGGCAAGATGCGGCACAAGCTCGCGATGCTCGCCGACGGCAAGTTCACCCCGGCCGCACTCAAAGTGCTGATCAGCATCCAGGATGAGGTGGCCGAGCAGGTGGCCAAGTCGAAGTCCCAGGAGCTGACGGCGCTGGAGACCTCCGACCGCGAGGACCAGATCGGCGACTGGCTCGAGGAGCACGGCATCGGCAGCGCGTGGGATTACGCGCCGACGTTCGTGGAGGCCGGCCTGGACGTCGACTGGCTGGAGCGTGTCGAGGCCACCATCGACGACGTCGACTGCTCGGCGACGCTCCCGGGCGCGATCGGCTGGCTGAAGTACACGATCGACACCGAGCTGCTGATGAACCAGATCGCCGAGGCGAGCAAGCGCATCTCGGCGCTGCTGGCCGGCGCCAAGCAGTACTCGCAGATGGATCGCGCGGAATACCAGAGCGCGAACATCCACGAGCTCCTGTTCAGCACGGTCAAGACGATCTTCGGCGACAAGCTGGGCAAGGACAAGCCGGTCGAGCTGCACTGGGACAAGGACAAGACCCTGCCCGAGCTGCTCTGCTACCCGGGCGACCTGAACCAGGTGTGGACCAACATCATCGACAACGCGATCCAGGCGATGAACGGCCACGGCAACCTGACGATCCGGACGATGCGCGAGAACGAGTCGACGGTGCGCGTGGAGATCTGCGACGACGGGCCCGGCATCCCCGAGGACATCGTGGACCGCATCTTCACCCCGTTCTTCACCACCAAGCCGTTCGGTGAGGGCACCGGGCTCGGACTGGACCTGGCCTGGCGGATCGTCGTCGAGAAGCACCACGGCAATCTGTCGGTGCAGTCGCGGCCCGGCGACACCCGGTTCATCGTCTGCCTGCCGCTGGAGGCGCCGGCGCCTGCCGAAACGGCTGCCACCGGCATGACCGAGCCCGCGACCGGGTAGTGACCTGAGCGAGAACGTGCCACGACCGACTTGAAGGGGAACCGAGTGCCCGAATCCGAAGGCCCGTCACTGAAGCCCGCGCTGGGTCGATACGGGGTGTGGACCGGCCAGCCGGTCAGCCCGGAGCAGGCCGTCGACATCGAGAAACTCGGCTACGGCACCGTGTGGGTGGGGGCGTCGCCCGCCGCGGACCTCGAATTCGTCGAGCCGATCCTCGAGAAGACCGAGACGTTGCAGGTCGCCACCGGCATCGTGAACATCTGGACGGCCGACGCCAACGAGGTGGCCAAGTCCTACCACCGCATCGAGGAGGCGTTCCCCGGCCGGTTCCTGCTCGGCGTCGGCGTGGGCCATCCCGAGCATCAGCAGCAGTACACCAAGCCGTACCAGGCGCTCGTGGACTACCTCGACGTGCTCGACGCCGCGAAGGTGCCCACCAGCCGCCGCGTGCTCGCCGCGCTCGGCCCGAAGGTGCTGAAACTGTCCGCCCAGCGCAGCGCCGGCGCGCACCCGTACCTGACCACCCCGGTGCACACCGGTCAGTCCCGCGAGTTGCTCGGCCCGACGGTGCTCCTGGCGCCCGAGCACAAGGTCGTGCTCACCGATGACCCGGCCACCGCCCGGGAGGTCGGGCGCCAGACCGTGGACTTCTATCTCGGGTTGAGCAACTACGTCAACAACTGGAAGCGATTGGGCTTCACCGACGAGGACCTGGAGCGTCCGGGCAGCGACCGCTTCATCGACGCGGTGGTCGCCTACGGCTCCCCCGATGAGATCGCGGCGCGCCTCGACGAGCACCTGCAGGCCGGGGCGGACCACGTGGCGATCCAGGTGCTCGGCGGCGGCGACGAGTTGATGTCGACTCTCGAAGAGCTGGCCCGTCCCCTGGGTCTTCAGCAGGGCTGATCCCCGCCCGATAGAGTCGACGACCATGCGATTGCTGGTCACGGGGGGCGCCGGCTTCATCGGTGCAAATTTCGTCCAAGCCACGGTGCGTGAGCGCGACGACGTGCACGTCACTGTGCTCGACGCACTCACCTACGCCGGGAGCCGCGAGTCGCTCGCACCCGTGGCGGGCGACATCCGCCTGGTCGAGGGCGACATCACCGACGCGGACCTGGTCGGCCGCCTGGTGGCCGAGTCCGACGCGGTGGTGCACTTCGCCGCCGAGACGCACGTCGACAACGCGCTCGCCGATCCGGCGCCATTCGTGCACACCAATGTGTTGGGCACGTTCACGGTGCTCGAAGCGGTGCGCGCCAACAACGTTCGGCTGCACCACATCTCGACCGACGAGGTGTACGGCGACCTGCCGCTGGGCGATCCGATCAGGTTCACCGAGTCCACGCCGTACAACCCGTCGAGCCCGTACTCGTCGACCAAGGCATCGTCCGACATGCTGGTACGTGCGTGGGTGCGGTCGTACGACGTGGCCGCGACGCTGTCGAACTGCTCGAACAACTACGGGCCGTATCAGCACGTCGAGAAGTTCATTCCGCGGCAGATCACCAACATCCTGACCGGGCGGCGGCCACGGCTGTACGGCGCCGGAGCCAATGTCCGGGACTGGATTCACGTCGAGGACCACAACAGCGCGGTGTGGCGCATCCTCACCGACGGTGAGATCGGCCGCACCTATTTGATCGGCGCGAACGGTGAGCGCGACAACCTCACGGTGTTGCGCACGATCCTTCGGCTCATGGACCGGGCCGACGACGATTTCGACCATGTCACCGATCGGGCGGGCCACGACCTGCGGTACGCGATCGACCCCGGGCCGCTGCGTGACGAATTGGGTTGGGCGCCAAGGCACACGGATTTCGAGGCGGGGCTGCGCGAGACGATCGCGTGGTACCGCGACAACGAGTCGTGGTGGGCGCCGTTGAAAGATGCGGTCGAAGCGCGTTACCTGGTGCGCGAAGGATGAAGGTGCGCGAGCTCTCGGTTCCCGGCGCGTGGGAGCTGACGCCGACGGTGCACGGTGACTCCCGCGGCGCGTTCTTCGAATGGTTCACCGACACCTCGTTCACTGCGATGACGGGGCATTCGCTCAATCTAAGGCAGGCGAACTGCTCGGTGTCCTCGCCCGGGGTGTTGCGCGGCCTGCATTTCGCGCAACTGCCGCCGAGCCAGGCCAAGTACGTGACCTGCATGAGCGGCGCTGTCGTCGACGTCGTCGTGGACATCAGGGTCGGTTCGGCCAGCTTTGGGACGTGGGATGCGGTGACGCTGGACGACCAAACCCATCGCGCGGTGTACCTGTCCGAGGGTCTGGGCCACGCTTTCCTTGCGCTGCAAAACAATTCGATTGTCACCTATCTGTGCTCGGCCGGCTACGACCCTGCCCGCGAGCACACCGTCGATCCCCTGGATCCGGCGATCGGCATCACCTGGACCGATTGGTTTCCGGCGGAGAAGCTGATCCTGTCCGACCGCGATCGCGCGGCGCCGAGCCTGGCGGACGCGCAATCCAGCGGCGTCCTGCCGACATGGGACGAGTGCGTCGCATTCGCCGAATCCCTGCGCACCTAAGGCCCCTGGTCGTCTTCGGGCAGGAGGTGGCGTTCGGGGTGGTGGTAGCCGTTGGTTCGGCGCCCTCCGGTATCGAGGTCGGGTGGGGGGAGCCATTCGGTCTGGCCGCGGTGGTTGACCTTCGTGGTCCAGCCGGTCTGCTCGACCATCCGGTTATCCGGCCCACAGGCCAGTGTCAGGTTGGTGATGTCGGTGGCCCCGCCGTCTTTCCAGTCCCGGACGTGATGCACCTGCGCCCAGTACCCGGGCACCGAGCATCCGGGCCGGGTGCAGCCGCGCGCTGAGGAGTGCAGCACGATCCGTTGCGCCGGGGAGGCGAGCCGCTTGCTGCGGCCGAGGTAGAGCGGTTGGCTGGTGTGGGCGTCGAACACCGCCAAATAGGGGTGAGCGTGGGCGGCCATCCGGATCAGATCGGTCATCGGTAGCAGCGAGCCGCCACCGGTGACCGCCACCCCCGCGCCCTTCTCCAAGTCCTGCAGGGTCGTCGAGACGATCACCGTGACCGGTAACCCGTTGTGCTGCCCCAGCTCTCCCGACGTCAACGCCATCCGCCCGACGGCCAGCCACGCGTCGTGAGTGCGCTGCGCCGGGCTGCGGGTGTCGTCACGGCGCTGCTGCTCTGCGGGTTCCCCGTCGACGCAGGGTGTCTCGTCATCCGGGTTGCACATGCCCGGTGCGGCCAACTTCGCCTGAATGGCCTCGTAATGCGCGCGGAACTCCGGGGTGACCCAGCCCGTCAGCCGACTCATCCCATCAGCCTGCTGCTCACCCAGCCTGATGCCGCGCTTGCGGGCCCGGTCAGCGTCGGTGGGTTCGGGCCCGTCCTGGTCGATCATCGCCGCCAACCGATCCGCAGCCTCACGCAGATCCTCCGGCGTCAGCCCCGCCCCCAGCGAGGCGAGCTGCCGATCGGCGGCGGCGCGGGTATCGACATCGACCCACACCGGCAGCCCGTCATGGAACTTCGCGATCACCGCGACATGCTCGACATCCAACGATCCGGCCGCTTGCGCGGCCGCGGTCGCCTCCCACAGCGGGGCCAAGGGTTCCCCGGTCAAGGCTTGCCGCGGCCCCAACGAGGCGGCATCAGCCAGGCGCCGTTTCGCCTCACGCTCGGACACCCGCAGCGTCGTGGTGAGTACTTTCTTCCAGGACGCTTCCCCGAGGCGGCGCGGCTCCGTCTCGCTGGTCAGCCGGGCCAGGATCTGGTGCTCCAACGCCGGTACCGACCGCACCAGCGTCGTGACCTCCGCCATCAGGGCCACGAGCTCGCGGTGCGAGAGCCCGTCGCAGGCGTCGTGCAGGATCTGCAGTCGAGCCCGCATACCCTCCACCGCGTCCGCGACCACATCCATATATCGAACATTAGTGGCGCTCCTAGTGTTCTCATGGGCGCGTTCATGCTGGTCAGCAAGGTTTTGCGGTGCGATACAACGGGATCGGCGTTCCTTGGGTGAATTGAGGGACGCGCACGCGGTGTGCCTCTAGGTTTCGGGGTTACCACACCAACCGCAACCACAAGGA
>NZ_JAKRFN010000020.1 GCF_022348085.1 Mycobacterium sp. PSTR-4-N
CATGGAAGTTCACCGCTTCCGCATCATCTACAACACCATCCGACCCCACCAAGCACTGGCCGACCACACCCCCAAACAGGCCTACCTCGCCAACAAAAACCTGCCACTTTCTTGACTCAAGACACGGAGGCGCGGGAGGCGGTGGCGGGGCTACGGGCCGCCGTCGATGCCGTGCTCGCCGCCGATCTCGATCTCTCGACCGCCCCGGAAATCACCGAGCTGCTCGACGAGCTCGAATCCGCCGGCTGCCGCCTGCCCGCGGCCCGGCACCGGGCGTTGGCGCGGTTGCAGGACGAGACGTCTGCGGTGCAGATGGGGGCCAAGAACTGGCGCGACGTCCTCGCGACCCGCTACCGGATCAGCGGGTCGGAGGCGCATCGCCGCCTGACCGAGGCCGCGCTGCTCGCACCGCGGCGGTCGATGACCGGAGCACCCCTGCCGCCCGTGTTGCCGGCGACCGCCTCTGCGCAGGCGCAGGGGCGCATCACGCCCGAGCACGTCGAGATCATCCGGAAAACCGTCGACAAGCTGCCCGGCTTCTGCGACACGACCACCCGCGAGCAGTTCGAAGCTGACGTAGTGCGCATCGCCACCGGCGCCGGGCCCAAAGCCACCCACGACGCCGCAGAACTGGAACTGTTTCTCCTCGACCAGGACGGCCCCGAACCCGACGACACCGAACGCACCCGGAAGCGGGCTCTGAGCAAGTCGCGGCAGGGCCGGGACGGGATGACCGCGTGGCGGGCCGATCTGACCCCGGAGGCGGCGGCGATATGGGAGGCGATCTTCGCCAAATACGCCGCCCCGGGCATGTGTAACCCCGACGATGATGAGCCGTGTACGTCGGGGACACCCACGCAGGCCCAGATCGATGGTGATCACCGCAGCCTGGCCCAGCGCCAGCACGATGCGCTGGTCGCAGTCGGACGGATCGCCCTGATGAGTGGTGAGCTCGGTCAATTGAACGGGTTACCGGTGACCGTGATCGTGCGCACGACCCTGCAGGACCTGGAATCCCGGGCCGGGATCGGGACGACGGGTGGCGGCACCCGGCTGCCCATCAAGGACGTGATCCGCATGGGCGCGCACGGCAGTCACTATCTGGCGGTGTTCGACCGGGCCACCGGTGCCGCTCTGGACCTGTTCCGGACACGGCGGGTGGCCTCGGCGGCGCAGCGGGTCATGCTGATCGCCCGCGACGGGGGCTGCACCAAACCCGGCTGCCCCGTCGGGGCCTACGGCTGCCAGGTCCACCACGTCACCCAGGACTGGGCTGATGGTGGGCTCACCAACGTCGACGACCTCGGCCTGGCCTGCCCACCCGACAACCGCAGCGTCGGACCCGGCGGCTGGACTACCTCGATGAACACCCGCCACGAGGTCGAATGGGCCCCACCCGAAGAGCTCGATACCGGCCAAACCCGCATCAACACCCACCACACCCCCGAACGACTCCTCCGACCACCCGACGACGAGGAAGGACCCACCCAGGAATCGGCCGATCCGTCAGAACCCGGCGGACCCGCACCACCCGACAACGAAGCGGCGTGAGTGCCGACTAGCCCTCGGAGGCCGCCTCGAGCTCGGCCAGGGCCTCGCCGCTGTAGACGGCCAGGCGCTGCAGATGGGGCAGCCGGTCGCGGCAGCCCACGAACCCGATGTTCAGAGTGTCGGCGTAGCTCTGCAGCGTGATGTTCAGCGCCATGCCGTGGATCGGGATGGACACCGGATAGGTTGCCTCCAGCCGAGAGCCGTTGAACCACAACGGTTCCCGCGGACCCGGCACATTCGAGACGCAGAGGTTGAACGTGTAGGGCCACGGCGCCTTCACACCGGTCAGGGCGCCGGCGATCTGGGTGCCCGCGGGCGCCAGCAGAGCGGCGCTGTAGGCGATGATCGCCGCCGGCGACATGTTCTGCAGCTGGGCCTTGGCCGCTCCCGTCGCAGCGGTGATGGTGCTCAGCCGTTCCACCGGATCGGCGATGTCGGTGCCCATCGGCGCGAGGATCGCACCGACGGCATTGCCGCCGCCCTCATCGCCCTTGGGTCGGACGTTGACTGGCAGGAAGGCGATCAGCGACCGGTCCGGCAGTTCGTCGATCTCGGAGAGGAACTTGCGCAGACCGCCGCCGAGGATCGCCAACGCCACGTCGTTGATCGTCGCGCCGTGCTGGGAGCTCAGCTTCTTGAGGCGGTCGAAGTCGTACTGCTGAGTCGCGAATCGCCGATTGCGGCTGATGCGCGCGTTGAGGATGCTGTGCGGCGCCGACGCCGAACCGGCGATCTGGGCGTACTCGCCGTCACGGCGGATCTGCGTGTTCACCACCGCGGTCGCGAGGTCGACCGCCGAGCTCACGCCGCCGGTGACCGTCGAGCCGATGCCGCCCAGCGCGCGCAGCGTCGCGGAGATCGGGTTCACCGTCTCGGTGCTGGGAAGCGGCCGTTCACGGGCGGGCAGCGGCACGTTGAAGAACATCCGGGTGTCCCGCGACTCCGGGTCGGTGGACAGGCTGCGGGCGAGCATCCGCATCGCGCTGTAGCCGTCGACCAAGGCGTGGTGGATCTTCATGTACAGCGCGAACCGGCCGCCTTCGAGGCCCTCGATCACGTGCAGCTCCCACGGCGGCCGGGTCAGGTCGAGGTGGTTGCTGTGCAGCCGCGAGACCAGGACGCCGAGCTCGCGTTCGTCACCGGGGCTCGCCAGTGCCGAGCGGCGCACGTGGTAGTCGAAGTCGAAATCGGTGTCCTCGACCCAGCTGTGCAACGGGCTGAACTGCAACCGCGGGTGGGCGAGCTTGAGGTTCCACGGCCGCATCACCTCCTGGCGGCGCGCCTCGGCGATCATCTCGCGCAGGTAATCGGTCGTCGCGTCGGGCGGCGGCGTGAACGGCAGCAGGCCGGCCACGTGCATCTTCGAACTCGGTGTTTCCCCGTAGATGAACAGCAGGTCCTGCAGACCGAGCCTCTTGCTGGTGGCGCTCACGCCGCCACGGTACGCGGTGTTCTCAGGTCCCACAGAAGGTTCGGAACGAGGCGGAGAACTCCTGATGGCCGGGCTCTGCGTAGCGCTGCAGATCCGGACGCGGCTCGAACGGTGAGCGCACCGCGGCGAGCAACGATTCCACCGGGCCCAGCTCGCCGACGGTGGCGGCGGCCAGGGCTTCCTCCACCAGATGGTTGCGGGGGATGTAAACGGGATTCACCGCGTCCATGGCCGCCGGATCGGGATCCAGCGCGCGCCAGCGGGCCAGCCAGACGTCGAACCCGGCGAGATCGACGAACTCACCGCGCACCGGCTCGGCGTTCCCGCGGGCCGCCTCGGCCAGCCGCCGGTAGAACGACGTGTGGTCCACGCCGCTGTTCTGCATCTGAACGAGCAGCTCTTCGCTGAGCGCATCGGCTGCATCAGCAGGTGCGCCGGCGAGCCCCAACTTGGCCCGCATGCCCCGATTCCACCGCGCCAGGTAACGGTCGCGGAACCGCCCCAGCGACTCCTCGGCCTGGCCCACGGCCGTGTCGATGTCCGCGTGGAGCAGCGGCAGCAGTGCCTCGGCGAAGCGCGCCAGGTTCCACAGCGCGATGCCCGGCTGGTTGCCGTAGGCGTAGCGGCCCCCGTGGTCGATCGAGCTGAACACCGTCTGCGGATCGAAGGCTTCCATGAACGCGCACGGCCCGTAGTCGATGGTCTCGCCCGAGATCGTCATGTTGTCGGTGTTCATCACGCCGTGCACGAAGCCGACGAGCATCCACTGTGCCACCAGGTCGGCCTGCACATCGATGACCGCCTCGAGCAGGGCTCGGTAGGGAACCTCCGCGTCCGCGCAGGAGGGGTGATGACGCGCGATCGCGTAGTCCGCCAGCCGGCGCAGCACACCGATGTCCTTGGTCTGACGGGCGATCAGCGACGCGTACTCGAAGCTGCCGACACGTAGATGGCTGGCCGCGACCCGGGCGAGGACGGCCCCGGGCAGCTCGGTCTCGCGGTACACCGGCCGTCCGGTCGCCACCACCGACAGCGAACGGGTGGTCGGGATGCCGAGCGCATGCATCGCTTCGCTGATCACGAATTCCCGCATCATCGGTCCGATCGCAGCCAGGCCGTCGCCGCCGCGCGCGAACGGGGTGCGCCCCGACCCTTTCAGATGCAGGTCGCGCACCTGCCCGTCGGCGTCGACGAGTTCGCCGAGCAGCAGCGCCCGCCCGTCGCCGAGCCGTGGGACGAAGCCGCCGAACTGATGACCCGCGTAGGCCTGCGCCACCGGCGTCGCGTCGGCCGGGACCGCGGTGCCGGCGAGCAGCCGCACCCCCTCGGGCCCGCGCAACCATTCCGGGTCCACACCCAACTCGGCGGCCAGGGCCTCGTTGAGCACCAGCAGCGTCGGGTGGGGCGCGTCCTCGGCCTGCCATCGCACCGCGAGTTCGGGCAGGTCGCGAACGAACGTGTCCTGCAGCGCGATACTCATCCTTCCCAGCCTACGGAGACGGCTCGACGAGCGCGATGGCGTCGACGTCGTCCTCGACGGGGATCCTGCGGGAACTCTCCTCGACCACCAGCGCACCGGCCGGATCGCCGTACCCGTCGCTGTGCGGCAGTACCAGCGCCCGCTGCCCCGGAGCCAGCTCGGTGGTCTGCAATGCCGACGTCGGCGGGGTGACCTGCGCGATGTGATCCCCCGTCAACTGCCACACCACCGGCGGCGCGGCCTGCGATTGGCCGCAGCGCCACGTCGTCAGGCTCAGCTTCGGCGGACCCTCGCGGGGCCACCACAGCTTGGTGATCCGGAATCCCGCCGCCGGGTCGGTGGCGGCGACGTCGAACGTCTGCTGGTTGCCGTCGGCATCGGACTGCACCACCGCCGCCGTTCCGCAGGCATCGCCGGTCGCCCGGTAGACCGCGTAGGCCAGCGACCCGCCGTCGGGGGAGAGCCGGGCGACCGAGACCGGGCTGTTCGCGTCGACTTGTCCCAGCGACGTCGGGGGGCCGGAGCCGCGTACCGCATAGAGGGTGTCCGGGCCGCCGAACGGAGACGGCGTGCCTTCGACGCGGGCCAGCACCGCGGTCCCGCCGCGCGCGACGATCAGCCGGGGGTCGCCCGCCGGGACGGGCGGGAGGTCGACGGTCTGCAGCAGCCGCGGTGTCGCGTCGGATGCGGACAGGTCGAGACTCATGAGCCGGTTCGGCTGCTCCCACCACACGATCGTGCTGCCGCCCGCGGTACCCAGCGTCGGGCCCACCGGAACCTGGCGGATACCGCCCCGCCGGTTCTGCACGTCGATGACGGCGACGTGGTTGTCCACGGTGCGGGCGAAGACGAATCGGCCGTCCTCGGTGGTGATCAGATCGTTGTTGGGCGTGAAGGCGCCGGCCACCGTGGCGATCTTGGTGGTGCCGTCGACGAGGCCGATCTCGTCGGCGGCGCGGTAGGCCAGCATCGGGCCGGTGGGTGCGGTCGGGGTCGTCGACGGATCGAACGGCGAGGTGACTTGTGGCGCAGCAGGGTCGGTGCTGGTCGATGACGTCGGCCCGGGCGGTGACTGCATGCCGCTGCACGCCGCGACCAGAACGGTCAACAGCGCGAACAGCGCGGCGGTGAGGGCGGGTCGGAACGAATTTCTCATAGGGGATCGCTCTCCATGTAAGCCGAAGAAAAGGCCGATCGGGGCCGCAGGGTGGGTGCGCGGCGCGCCCCGCGCCGCCCCGCTCGGTATGGTGATTGCTCGCCGGCGACGGGGGAATCGTGGGCTGACGAGCAACGTCGGCCGGACAGCCGGACTCGAGAACCTCAGATGTGGAGCAACGCTGTGAGTCTGAACACCATCGCTTTGGAGCTGGTGCCGCCGAACGTCGACCGCGGTCGCGAGCAGGCTCTCTCCGACGCCGAGAAGGTGCTGCGCTGCTCGGCCGAGGCAGGCGTCGGCGGTCGGGTCCGGCACGTGATGATCCCGGGCATGATCGAGGAGGACGACGACCGTCCCCTCGAGATGAAGCCCAAGCTCGACGTCCTCGAGTTCTGGTCGATGATCAAGCCCGAACTGCCCGGTGTGCGCGGGCTGTGCACTCAGGTCACCGCATTCATGGACGAGCCGACGCTGCGCGGCCGGTTGACCGAGCTCAGTGACAGCGGATTCGACGGCATCGCGTTCGTCGGCGTGCCGCGCACGCTGAGCGACGGTGAGGGCTCGGGGGTGGCGCCCACGGATGCGTTGACGATGTTCGACGAGGTCGTCGACAACCGCGGGGTCATCCTCATCCCCACCCGCGACGGCGAGCAGGGCCGCTTCACGTTCAAGTGCGACCGCGGCGCCACCTACGGCATGACCCAGCTGCTGTACTCCGACACGATCGTCGGCTTCCTCACCGAGTTCGCCGCGACGAGCGAGCACCGGCCCGAGATCCTGCTGTCATTCGGCTTCGTGCCGGCGGTGGAGACCAAGGTCGGCCTGATCAACTGGCTGATCCAGGACCCCGGCAACGCGGCCGTCGCCGCCGAGCAGGAGTTCGTCAAGCAGCTGGCCGGCGCGGAGCCGGTGGAGCGGCGCAAGTTGATGGTCGACCTGTACAAGCGCGTGGTCGACGGCGTGGGCGAGCTCGGCTTCCCGCTGAGCATTCACTTCGAGGCCACCTACGGCATCAACACCCCGGCGTTCGAGACGTTCGCCGAAATGCTCGCCTACTGGGCGCCCGATACCCCATGACGCAGACCCCCGTCGGCACGCTGGGCTCGACGTCGATCGACTGCCCGAACCCGGGCGAGCTGGCCGATTTCTACTCGGCCCTGCTCGGCATGCGACGGCTGGTGGAGACGCCCGACGGCGGCGTCGTGGCGATCACCGACGGAAAGGCCATCCTGGCGTTGATGCGTGTCGACGGTTACGTCCCACCGACGTGGCCGGACCTAAAGGTGCCGGCCCAGATGCATCTCGATGTGTCGGTGACCGATGTCGAGGCCGCGGTGGCAGCCGCCGAGCGGCTCGGCGCACGCCAGGCCGAGGTGCAGCCTCAGCCGACGCTGTGGCGGGTGATGCTGGACCCGGTCGGTCATCCGTTCTGCCTGACCGCGGTGACCGCCGGCTGAGATGCCCGACGCGAGATCCGAACAGGTCCGTGCGCTGCGCGCGCGGCTGGACGGCCTGACGCTGCGGGATGCGTCGCGGCTGGGCCGCAAGCTGCGCCAGCTCAGATCTCCCGAGCCCGCCCAGCTGGACCGGCTGACCCAGCAGATCGCGACCGCCGAGGCGTTGGTCGCCACCCGCAGGGCTGCGGTTCCGACGATCAGCTACCCGGATCTGCCGGTCAGCGAGCGCCGCGATGACATCGCCGGCGCGATCGCGGCGAACCAGGTGGTGATCGTGGCCGGCGAAACGGGGTCGGGCAAGACCACGCAGCTGCCGAAGATCTGCCTGGAGTTGGGCCGCGGGATCCGCGGCACCATCGGGCACACGCAGCCGCGCCGGCTGGCCGCGCGCACGGTGGCGCAGCGGATCGCCGACGAGCTCGGCACCCCGCTGGGTGAGGCGGTCGGCTACACCGTGCGCTTCACCGACCAGGCCAGTGACCGCACGCTGGTGAAGCTGATGACCGACGGCATCCTGCTGGCCGACATCCAGCGTGACCGCCGCTTGCTGCGCTACGACACCCTGATCATCGACGAAGCGCACGAGCGCAGCCTCAACATCGACTTCCTGCTCGGGTATCTGCGTCAGCTGCTGCCCCGTCGGCCCGACCTGAAGGTGATCGTCACGTCGGCGACCATCGAGCCGGAGCGTTTCGCCCAACACTTCGCCACGGACGGCCTACCCGCCCCGATCCTCGAGGTCAGCGGACGCACGTACCCCGTCGAAATCCGTTATCGCCCACTGGAAGTCCCCGTGGTCATCGACGATGAGGATCCCGACGATCCCGACCACGAGGTGGTGCGCACCGAGGTGCGCGATCCGACCGAGGCGATCGTCGACGCCGTCGCCGAGCTTGCGAGCGAGCCCCCGGGCGACGTCCTGGTGTTCCTGTCCGGCGAACGCGAGATCCGCGACACCGCAGAGGCGTTGCGCGCTGACCTCGGCGAGCGGGCCGAGATCCTGCCGCTCTACGCCCGCCTGCCGACCGCCGAGCAGCAGAAGGTGTTCACCCCGAGCCGGGCCCGCCGGCGAGTGGTGCTGGCCACCAACGTCGCCGAGACATCGCTGACGGTGCCCGGCATCCGTTACGTCGTCGACCCCGGAACCGCACGGATCTCGCGGTACAGCCGGCGGACCAAGGTGCAGCGGTTGCCGATCGAACCGATCTCCCAGGCGTCGGCCGCGCAGCGGGCCGGCCGATCGGGGCGTACCGCTCCGGGTGTGTGTATCCGCCTGTACTCGGAGCAGGACTTCGAATCCCGGCCCCGCTACACCGATCCGGAGATATTGCGCACCAACCTCGCCGCGGTGATCCTGCAGATGGCCGCACTCGGGTTCGGCGACATCGAGGGGTTCGGCTTCCTGGACCCGCCCGACGCGCGCAGTATCCGTGACGGCATCGCGCTGCTGACCGAACTCGGCGCCTTCACCGACGGTGAGCTCACTCCTCTCGGCCGCCGGCTGGCGCAGATCCCGGTGGATCCGCGCCTGGGCCGGATGATCCTGCAGGCCGATGCGGAGGGCTGTGTGCGCGAGATGCTGGTGCTCGCCGCAGCGCTGTCCATCCCGGACCCGCGGGAGCGGCCCAGCGATCGGGAGGAGGCAGCCCGGCAGAAACACGCGCGCTTTTCCGACGAACACTCCGACTTCGTGTCGTTCCTAAATCTGTGGCGCTACCTCGGCGAGCAGCGAAAGGAGCGTTCCGGCAGCTCTTTTCGGCGGATGTGCCGCGATGAGTTCCTGCACTACCTACGGATTCGGGAGTGGCAGGACCTGGTCGGGCAGCTGCGGGGCATCTGCCGCGATCTGGGCATCACCGAATCCGACGAGCCGGCCGACGTGGCGCGGGTGCACGCGGCACTGACCGCGGGCCTGCTGTCGCACATCGGGATGCGCGAGGGCGACGCCCGGGACTATCTGGGCGCGCGAAACGCCAGGTTCGTGCTGGCACCCGTCTCGGTGCTGACCCGCCGCCCACCGCGCTGGGTCGTGGTGGCCGACCTGGTCGAGACCAGCCGGCTCTACGGGCGTATCGCGGCCCGCATCGATCCCGAGGCCGTCGAGCGGGTGGCGGGGCACCTGGTCGTCCGCACGTACAGCGAGCCGCATTGGGATGCCGAGCGTGGCGCGGTGATGGCATACGAGAAGGTGACGCTCTACGGGCTGCCATTGGTGGCACGGCGGCGGGTGAACTACGCGCAGATCGATCCGCCGGTGGCCCGCGAACTGTTCATCCGCCACGCCCTCGTCGACCAGGAGTGGCGCACCAAACACCATTTCTTCGCCGACAATGCCCGGCTCAGAACAGAACTCGCCGATCTCGAGGAGCGCGCCCGCCGTCGTGACCTGCTGGTCGGTCACGAGGAGATCTACGCGTTCTACGACGCCAGGATCCCCGCCGACGTGGTGTCGGCACGGCATTTCGACGGGTGGTGGCGCAAACAGCGGCACCGTACCCCCGAGCTGCTGACGCTGACGCGAGACGACCTGCTGCGCAACGAGTCCGGTGCCGATCAGCCCGACGCCTGGCAGGCCGACGACGTCGCGCTGCCCCTGTCCTACCGGTACGATCCCGGTGCCACAGACGACGGTGTCACGGTCCACGTGCCCGTCGACGTCCTCGCCCGGTTGGGTGGTGACGAGTTCGCCTGGCAGGTACCGGCCCTGCGCGAGGAACTGCTGACCGCGCTGATCAAGTCGCTGCCCAAGGACCTTCGTCGCAATTTCGTGCCCGCGCCCGACACCGCCCGCGCGCTGCTGTCGTCGATCACGCCCGATGACGGCCCGCTGCTCGACGCGGTCCAGCGCGAATTGCGGCGCCGCACGGGCGTTCTCGTTCCGATCGACGCATTCGACCTGGACAAGATCCCGGCGCATCTGAGGGTGACGTTCGCGGTGGAGACCGCCGACGGCACGGTGGTGGCTCGCGGAAAGGATCTCACCGAACTGCAGCACACGCTGGCCGCGCCGGCCCGGGATGCGGTGGCGGCCGCGGCCGGTGACCTGGAGCGCACGGGCCTGCGGGCGTGGCCCGACACGGACGAGCTACCGCGCGTGGTGGAACGACCGGGGCGTTCCGGCAACACGGTGCGCGGCTACCCCGCGCTCGTCGACGAGGGAGCGTCGGTGGCGGTGCGGGTGTTCGCGAGCGCCGCCGAGCAGGCCGTCGCGGCGCCTGCCGGTACCCGGCGCCTGCTGCGGCTGACGGGGCCATCGGTGGCCAAGCAGGTCGAGAAGGCTCTCGACATGCGAACCCGGCTGTCCTTGGGGACCAACCCGGACGGCTCACTGGCGGCGTTGATCGAGGACTGCGCCGACGCCGCGATGCAGCTGCTGGTACCCGAACCCCTTTGGACAAGAACAGAATTCGAGCAGGCCCGCAGCCGCGTGACCCGGGAGCTGGTGCCCACCACCCTCGACGTGGCGCGCCGGGCGGAGAAGGTGGTCACCGCCCTGCACGAAGTGTCGCTCGCGCTGCCCGACACGCCGTCGGCGGCGCAGGCCGATGCGATCGCCGACATCCGTGCCCAGCTCGCGCGGCTGGTGCCCGCCGGCTTCGTGGCAGCGGCGGGGGCGCCGCGGCTGGCCGACCTCACCCGATATCTGACCGCGATCAGCCGCAGGCTCGAGCGGCTACCGCAGGCGCCGGTCGCCGACCGCGAACGGATGGCCCGGGTGGATGCGATGCAGGACGCCTACGACGAGGTGGTCGCGGCGCTGTCCCCGACCCGGGCGGCCGCGGCCGACGTGCGCGACATCGCCTGGATGATCGAGGAATTGCGGGTCAGCCTGTGGGCGCAGCAACTCGGTACGCCCCGCCCGGTGAGCGAGCAGCGGATCTACCGCGCGCTGGACGCGATCACGGCCTGACACTGCTCACCCCAGCGCGGCGATTCGGGCGACCGTCAGCGCCGACGTCAGCTGCAGCAGGTCGGCAGGACGCGACATCGCCAACCCTGTCAGTTCTTCCAGGCGGCGCATCCGCTGGGCCACCGTGTTGGGATGCAGGTGCAGCCGTGCGCCGGCGGCGCGCCGGTCGAGCCCGGCGTCGATGACCACTCGGGCCGTGTCGAGCAGCGCCGTCGAGCGGGTGCGGTCGTAGTCCATGGCGCGGCCCAGCACGGATGTCGCGAACTCGGTCAGGCGCGCCGTGTCGCCCAGCTCGAGCAGCAGCTGGTCGACCGTCAGCTGGGTCAGGTCGATCACGGCCGGGGCCCCCGCGCCGGCGGCCAGGTCCAGGGCGCCACGGACGGCCCGGAATGCGGCGGGCAATCCCGCGGCGTCGACTGTTCTCGACACAGCGGCGATCACCCCCGGGACGGCGACGGTGTCGAGCAGCCGGCGCGTTGTCTTCATGGCATTTCCGTGGGGCCAGAGCAGGATCACGTCGCCGCGGTGCACGGCGGACAGCGGGCGCTGCGTCGTGTGCCGGAAGAAGCGGTCGGCCGCGGCCAGCAGAGTCTCACTGTCGTTGCAGCGCAACGCGATCAGTGTCTGTGTGCCGGCGAGATCCCAGCCCAACCGCCGGGCCCGGTCGATGATCGCGGGCAGCCCGCCGGGATCGGTGCCGAGTACGTCGGCCACCAGTGAACCCCGCAGGCGCTGTTCGACTTCAGCCGCTGTGCGCGCACGCAGCAGCTCGAGTGCGGTGACGACCGCGGCTTGTTCGACCGCGCGAACGTCCACGGCAGACAACGGCTCGTCCGTCGCAGCGACGTGGATGTGCGCCACCGGGGCGCCGTCGAGGATCACGTCGGTGACGGTCGTGGGCTCGGTGTCCATGGGCGAGCCGGCGGCGGCCAGTTGTTCGCCATAGACGTCGTCGATCAGCACCGGCCGCCCCAGCAGTCCGGCCAGTGCCTCGGCGACACCGGTGACCCCCTCACCACGGAGGGCCGTCGCGGTCAGCAATGTGTGCACCTCCGCGGCGCGCCGCAATTCGGCGATCGTCGCCTGTTCGGCGGCGCGCAGTTGGGCGGTGCCGAGCGCGACGGCGACCTGGGTGGCCAGCGTGCTGACCAGTCCGACCTCCGCTCGATCGAACCGGTGCGGGCCGGCGCGGTATCCGTTGAGTGCCCCGACCACGGCACCCGAGCGGCGCAGCGGTACCGAGATCAGTGCCCGATAGCCCTGCTCGTGCGCCACCCCACTCCAGGTGAAGTGCGGTTTGCGATCGATGTCGTCGACCGTCACCACCTCGCCCGTCCGAAACGCGATGCTGGTCGGTGCCTCGGACTCGTCACGCACGTCGAGCAGGATCGGTCGGTCGGCGTTGACCTGGGCGACGTAGTCCGGCGACAGTCCGTGCGAGCCGACGATCGTCAGCGCAGTGCGATCGGCGGTCGGCAGGAACACCGCGCAGAAGTCGTACCTGAGCAGCGTGCAGGCGGTCTCGGCCACTCTGTCCAGGACGGCCTCCACCGGAGTGTTCCCGCCGACGGCTTCCCCGATGTCCGCCAGGGCGGCCAGCCAGACCTCCAGCTGACTCTCGCCGCTGTATGTGTCAACCGACATGAGAATTAGCGTAAGTATGTCTGTCAAGACATTGCCTCTGCCGGCGCCGACCTCCACAGTGAGAGTCGTGACCGCGGTCACAGACCAAGGAGGTAGCCGGTGACACTTTCGATTCGGACCTGGGCGCGCGCGGCGCTCGCCCTGGTCGTCAGCGCGGTCCTGCTGGCCGCGACCGGCTGCGCGGCCGGGCTGGGCGGGCCGGCATCGTCACGCACCGCTCGTGACGGCGTCATCCGGTTCACCTTCGCCCCCGACCCGATCTGGGACTACATGAACGAGACCGGCGTGGTGGCGCAGTGGGAGCGCGACACCGGCTACCGCATCGAGACCAGCGCGACGTGGGACGAGTTCGGCCTCTTCGCCGGCGGTCATGCCGACATCATCTCCACCGCGTCGTTCGAGGTGCCCGGCCTCGAAGAGCAGACCCGGCGCGAGACCGTCATCATCGGCCGCTACAACGCCGAACGCAGCCGCATCCTGGTGCGCGCCGACGACCCCGCACAGACGCTCGCCGATCTGAAGGGCAAGCGGCTCGGTGTGTTCACCACGGTGTCGGGCACGCTGGTGTGGAGCGCCCTGGTCAAGCAGATGCACGATGCACAGCTGGTCGACGGGGACTACCAGATCATCGTCGCCGACATCCAGAACCTGTCGAACCTGTTGGCCCGCGGCGAGATCGACGCCTGCATCTGCTATCCGGACCTGTCCGCCCGCGAGCTGCGGGATGGCTCGGTGCGCCCGCTCTACGACGGGAAGTCATCGGCCGATCTGTTCGCCGAACTGAACGCGCCGGGCCACGACGGCCCGATGGGCAACGTCTTCGTGGGCCGTAAGGACTGGGTGGACGCCCACCCGGGTGAGGTGTCGGCCTTCCTCGACCTGTGGGACCGCGGCCTGGCCGAATGGCAGGCCCACCGCGACGAGATGATCGAACGCTACCCCCAGCACTTCGCCGTCAGCACGCCCGAAGACATCGCGTGGATGAAGGCCTATGTCGCAGAACATGACTGGGTGGTCGACGAGGTGCGCTTCGACCCGAAGTGGGCCGCCGACGAGAGCTCCGTCTTCGACCTGATGCGCGCCACCGGCGTCATCGGCGATGACGTCACCGATCCGAAGTTCCTGCCGACCGAAGGAGTTCAGCCGTGACCTCGACCGTCGCCCCGCCGGATTCGCCGTCCGTACCCGCGTCCGCCACCCGGCGCCCCCGCCGGCGGCGCCCCGGCCTGACCGCGAACCTGCGGTGGCTGGCCTCGGGCACCGCACTGGTCCTCGCGGTCGCGATCTGGGCGGCCGTCGCCGCGTGGATCGACGACCCGATCGTCCCCCGTCCCGCCGGGGTCGCCGAGCAGGTGGGCGCGATCGTCGTCTCAGGCGAGGCACTGTCCAACTTCACGGTCAGCATCGCCAAGATCGCCGCCGGGTTCGTGATCGCGATGGCCGGTGGCCTGGTCATCGGATTCCTGATGGGTCGCAGCCGGTTCATGACGGCGTACTTCTCGCTGCCGCTGTTCGTTCTCGGCAACATGCCGGGGCTGACGTACGCGGTGTTCGGACTGCTCATCTTCGGTGTCGGCGCAGGCGGTCCGATCGTGGTCTCCGCGTTGGTGGCGCTGCCGTTCATCGCGATCAATGTCGCCGAGGGAGTGCGCTCGGTGGACGGCAAGCTGCTGTCGATGTGCCACGCCTTCGGCCGCAGCCGCACCGACGTGTTGCGCCACCTCTACCTCCCTGCAGTGACGACGTTCGTCTTTGCCGGCGTGCGATACGGGTTCGCGATGGCGTGGAAGGTGGAGGCGCTGACCGAGGTGTTCGGCGCGAGCAGCGGCGTCGGCTTCATGATCCGCAAGGCCTACCAAGAGTTCCGCGTCGACGACATGCTCGCCTGGACAACCCTTTTCATCGTCGCGATGGTGCTGATCGAGCGCGGGCTGGCCGCGCTGGAGAATCGCTTCTTCGCCTGGCGCAAGGAGATCGCATGACCACCATGACCCGCCGGATCTCGAGCGGATCACTCTCGGCCACAGCGGTTCTGGCCGCCGTGGCGAGCATCCTGGCCGCCTGGCAGCTGGCCGTCGTCCTCGGCAATCGCGTGCCATCACTGCCGGACGCGGTGACCCGGCTGGGTTCTGAAGCCGCCGCCGGCGAACTCTGGGGCAACCTGGCGATCAGCATGAACCGATTCGTGCTCGGGCTCGCGGCCGCGCTGGTGGTGGGCGCCGCGCTGGGCGTGCTGATGGGACTGTCCCGGGTGGCGGATCTGGCCTTCTCCGATCTGACCGCCGCCGGACTCGCCATCCCCGCGGTGATCTGGGCGTTGCTGACCACGATGTGGTTCGGTTTCGGCTGGCTCACCCCGGTGGTGACGGTGTTCCTGTCCGGGCTGCCCTTCGTCGTGGTCAACATCGCCAAGGCCACCCGGGCTGTGCCCGCGGAGTTGGTGTTGATGGCACGGGCGTTCGGGGTGTCACGGGCGAAGGTGCTGCGCCAGATCGTCGCACCGGCGGTGGCCGGGTCCACCGTGGCCGCCGTGCGCTTCGCGATCATGAGCGCCTGGAACGGGCTGCTGCTGGCCGAATGGTTCGGTTCCACCTCGGGCGTCGGCTGGCGCGCCCGCTACTGGTACGACGCCAATCAACTCGACGGGTTCCTCGCCTGGGTGCTGGTGTTCATCGCCCTGCTGGTGGTCGCCGATCTGCTGATCCTGGGTCCCATCGAGCGCCGCACCACCCGCTGGCGCACCGTCTAGAAAGCGAGAAAGTCCATGGCTGCAATCGAAATCCAGAAATTGATCAAGGAATTCACCGACCGCCGCGGAGCGGTCACCCGGGTCATCGACGAGGTCGACCTGACGATCTCGGGCGAGACCTTCGTCTCGGTGGTCGGCCCGTCGGGCAGCGGTAAGACCACGCTGCTCAACATCGTCTCCGGCATCGAGTCCCACACATCCGGCACGGTGTCGCTGCGGGCCGGCTCGCGCGACGCCCGGGTCGGCTATGTGTTCCAGGATCCGCGGCTGCTGCCGTGGCGCACCGTGATGGCCAACCTCGGCTTCGTCCAGCACGAGCGCGACGGGTGGCAGGACCGCGCGCGGCACTACCTCGACCTGGTCGGCCTGAGCCACTGCGCCGACCGGTTCCCCGCGCAGCTCTCCGGTGGTCAACAGCAGCGCATCGGCATCGCCCGCGCGTTCGCCGTCGAGCCCGACATCCTGCTGATGGACGAGCCGTTCAGCCACCTCGACGCGATGACCTCGCGCACCCTGCGCGAGCATCTGGAACGAATCTGGCTGGAGTCGCGCCGCACGGTCATGTTCGTCACCCACGACGTCACCGAGGCGGTGCAGCTCTCCGACCGCATCGTCGTGCTCGCCCCCGGCGGTCGGGTGCACGAGATCATCGACGTGGACCTGCCGCGCCCGCGCCGCGCCTCCGATCCGGCGGTGGCTCTGCTGCAGGCCGAGGTGCTGGCCCGCTTCGAGGCGCTCGAGGCGATGGGTTCGGCGGCATGACCGTGCGCTCCGGACCGATCGATGTCCACGCACACTGGTTGCCGCAGCACCTGTTCGGGCTCGCTCCCGGCTCCCCGCTGCCCCCGTTGCGCGATCACCACGGCGAACTGCACTTGGGCGAGTTGCCGTTGTCCATCGAGACCGAGGCGATGAGCGACGTGTCCCGGGTGCTGGCGGACACCGACGCCGCGGGCCTGGGCGCCCGCGTGCTGTCGGCCCCGCCGTTCGCGTTCCCGGTCGCCGGCACTGGCCCCGGAGCCGAGGTCGACGCATTCGTCGGTACCTACAACGACGACCTCGCCAAGGTCTGCCGGGACAGCGATGGCCGGCTGGTGGGTATCGGGCTGGTGTCACTGCACGATCCGGAGGCGGCCACCAAGCAGATGGCGGCGCTGGCCGGCACCGACGGGATGTGCGGGATCGCCATGCCGCCGTTGCTGGGCACGGCGTCGTTCGATGTCGACCCGATGCGGGAGATCGTCGGCGCCGCAGCGGATCTCGGTCTGGCGGTACTCGTGCACCCGATGCAGCTGCCCCGGCCGGAATGGTCGTCGCACTACCTGGCGAACCTGATCGGCAACCCCGTCGAATCCGCCACGGCGGCAGCCGCACTGACCCTCGGCGGTGTGCTCGACGAGTTCCCGACCTTGCGGATCTGCCTGGTGCACGGAGGTGGCTGCGCGCCCGCCCTGGTGGGTCGCTGGGCGCACGGCTGGCAGCAGCGCACCGACGTACGCGGTGCCGGCACCCGGCCACCGCGGGAGATGTTCTCCCAGTTGTGGTTCGACACGCTCACCCACGACGTGCCGGCACTGCAGATGCTGCTCGCGCATGCGGATCCGGCTCACATGATGGCCGGCAGCGACTACCCGTTCGACATGGGCACCCCCACCCCTCTCGACCTCCCGCATGCGGCGGGCATCGACGACGCCGCACTGGAGGCCAACGCCCGAGCGTTCCTCGGGCTCGACACAGGAGAACACCATGAGTGACGTGAATTGGAGCGGGCACCGGGCGCTGGTGATCGGCGGATCGATCGGAGGCCTGACAGCCGCGCTGCTGCTACGCCGCCTCGGCTTCGACGTCGACGTCTACGAACGCACGCCGACCGATCTCGACGGGCGCGGCGGAGGCATCGTCCTGCAGCCCGACACACTGCGCTGGTTCGCCGAATGCAGCACCCAGCACCCGGAGACAGTGAGCACCAGAACACATTTCGTGCAGTACCTCGGGCCGGACAACACCGTCGTCCATCGTGAGGACGCGCCGTGGAGCTACACGTCATGGGGCACCTTCTACCGGGCCCTGCTCACCGACTTCACTGATGCGGCGGGCACGGGCCACTATCACCTCGGCGAGTACGCCGCCGGCTTCGACCAGGACGCCGACGCCGTGACGGTGCGGTTCGCCTCGGGCAGAATCGAATCCGCCGAGATCGTCGTGTTCGCCGACGGCATCGGGTCACCGAGCCGGCGCCGCATCGCGCCCGACGCGCGCATGGAGTACTCCGGGTACGTCGGCTGGCGCGGCACGGTGCCCGAGCGTGAGGTGTCACCCGAGACGTTCGAGCTGCTGCATGACTCGATCAGCTACAGCGTCGCGCCGCACACCCACATCAACGTGTATCCGATCCCCGCGCCGGGGGGCGGTTTGGCCGTAGGGGAGCGGCTGCTCAACTACGTCTGGTACCGCAACGTGCCCGAGGGCCATCAGCTCGACGAGCTGATGACCGACAAGCGCGGCTTCGTGGCCGGGGTGTCGCTGCATCCCGGCCAGGTGCAGGACCGCTTCGTCGACGAGATGCGTTCGGCGGCAACCGAACTGCTCGCACCCTCCGCCGCCGAGGTGGTGCTGCGTACCGAGCAGCCCTACCTGCAGGCCGTCTATGACGTCGGCGTGTCCCAGATGGCACTCGGCAGAGTGGCGCTCGTCGGCGACGCCGCCAGCGCAGCCCGGCCGCACGCCGCGGCGGGTACCGCCAAGGCCGCCGCGAACGCGTGGGCTCTGTATGACGCACTCTCCGACAGCGCCGACATCGCCGAGGCGCTGGCCAAATGGGAGCCCGGCCAGCTCGAGCTGGGGCAGCGGCTGCTGCGCCGCGTCAAGGAGATGGGCACCCGCTCGCAGGTGGACTGCACCTGGGTGCCCGGCGACCCCGACAACCGATTCGGCCTGTACGGCCCGGGCCACTGACTCAAGGAGAGACCATGACCAGTACCCGTGAGTTCCTCACCGAAGCCCCGCTGGCGGGGACGCTGGTGGGTACCGACTTCGACGGCTGGAGCGACGACCTGCGCGCCGAGTTCGCCGAGCACGCGCACGACGGGCATGTCGGTTCCCGGCTGCTCAGCGAGAACGACCGCGTCCGGGTCTGGGAGATCCGGCTCGCACCGGGCGAGCGCTGGCATGCGCACCGCCACGTGCTCGACTACTTCTGGACCGCGGTCAACGCCGGGCGCAGCAGGCAGCACACTGCCGACGGCACCACCCGTGAGGTGTCCTACGCCGCCGGCGAGACCCGCCACTTCCGTTTTGCCGCAGGGGAATTCCTGCTGCACGACATCGAGAACGTCGGCGACACCGAGCTGGTGTTCACCACCGTCGAACACCTCGACTCGGAGAACGCGGCGCTGTCTCTCTAGGGGGCGACGGCAGCACTCGCCGGATCGATGAGGATCTTGGCGTGCGTCTCGGGATCGCCGAGGGCGTCGAACGCCGCGGCGACCCCGTCGAGGCCCACCGTGCCGGTCACCAGCGCCGAGGCGTCGAGCTTGCCGTCGGCGAGCATGTGCAAGGTGTCGCGGAACTCCAGCGGCGTGTAGCCGAACACGAACCGGACGTCGACTTCCTTGCCGATCGCCATGGCCGGCCGGATCTTGTCGTCGCCCATGCACACGCCGACCACGACGATCCGCGACGCCAGCGGGGCGGCGCCGATGACGCCGTCGATCATCCCGGGCACTCCGACGCACTCGAAGATCACCGGCCGCTTGGGCGCCGTCCCGCCCAGGCGGTCGGCCAACCGGTAGACGTGCGACCAACCGGGCACCTTGCGCAGTTTCTCCATGGAGCCCATGCCGAACTCGTACAGCGCCGGGAGTTCGGTCATCCCGCGTTGTTTGGCGGGCACCGCCTCATAGGGCGAGTCCGCGGCCGGGTCGACGACGACGTCGGCGCCGCAGCGGGCGGCTAGCGCCCGCCGGCCGGGGGAGAAGTCGCTGGCGACGATCGTGCGGACGCCGAGTGTCTTGAGGTGACAGATCACCGCGAGACCCACGGGCCCGCAGCCCAGCACGATCGCGACGTCCTTCGTGGCGATCTCGCTGCGCCGCACCGCGTGATACGCCACCGCCATCGGTTCGGTCAGAGCCGCGGTCGCCGGGTCCAGCCCGTTGGGCACCGCGAACGTCATCGCGGCTTCGGCCAGCACCTGCTCGGCGTAGGCGCCCGGCGCCAGCGGCGAGAGACCCGTCAGGTGCACTCCGCCGTGGGCGCGCAGCAGCGGGAACGACACCACCGTGGTGCCGGGGGCGAACTCCTTGCCCACCTTGCGGCCGCGCTCGGCGACCACGCCGCAGAATTCGTGGCCCATCACGACCGGGGTGTCGCTGCGCATGAAGTCGGTGTAGCCGCCCTCGGCCATCACCTCGGTGAGTTCGTCGGCGTGGTTCCTGGCGTGCAGATCGGATCCGCAGATGCCGCAGCGCAGCACCTGGAGGACCAGCTGGCCCCCGGCGGGGACGGGATCGGGCGCCTCGACCACGTCGAGGGAACCGTGCGCACAGGAGACCGCTTTCATCGGCCCATCGTCGCACGGTAGAACAACGGTATGACCAGACGGCAGAAGTGGGCGGGGATCGCACTGGCGGTGCTGGCCGTCGTCACCGTCGTGCCGGGCGCGCACGCCGAGCCTCAGCCGCCACCGGGGACCGCCGCCGTGCCGATCGTCGAGCCCGTCGTGCTCGGCGAGATCCCGCACGACCCGATGGCGTTCACCGAGGGCTTCGAGATCGACGGCGATGTGCTGTACGAGGGCACCGGCGAGGTCGGCACCTCCCAGCTGCGCGAGCTCGACCCCGACACCGGCGCTGTCCGCAAGGCCGTGGACATGCCCGGCCGCTACTTCGGCGAGGGCGTCACCGTCGTCGGTGACAATATCTGGCAGCTCACCTACACCGACGGCGTGGCCGTCGAATGGGATCGCGCCACGCTGACCCCGATCCGGGAAGTCCCGCTCGCGCCGCAGGGCTGGGGGCTCTGCCGCGACGGTGACCGGCTGATCCGCAGTGACGGCACCGCCCGGCTGCGCTTCCAGACCACTGCCGATCTGACCGAGACGGGCGGGGTCGACGTCACCAAGGACGGCCGGCCGGTCACCGGCCTGAACGAACTGGAGTGCGTCGGCGACCGGGTGTGGGCGAACGTGTGGCCCACCGACCAGATCGTTCGGATCGATCCGGCCACCGGCGTGGTGGATCTCGCGGTCGACGCGAGCGGGTTGCGTGCGCGCGGCATCCCACCGACGGCGCAGGTGCTCAACGGTATCGCGCACGTCGCCGGTGACGAGTTCCTGCTGACCGGCAAGTACTGGCCGACCACCTTTCGGGTCAGGCTGGGGTGACGCCGGTGACCGAGATGAGCAAGGCGCGCTCGCTGTCCATCGTGACCGTGGCCTACGTCCTGGCGGTCGCCGTGGCCGCGGCGTGGCTGCTGTGGGGCCCAGGCACCGGGCGGTTGTGGCTGGACACACTGATCGCCGACGTGCTCGCCACGCTGGTGGTGTTCGCGTTCAGCCGCGCCTACGGCAATTCCAGCTTCTATGACGCGTATTGGAGCGTGATCCCCCCGCTGCTGCTCTTCTATTGGTGGAGCCAGGGCGAGGGCGACACGCTGCGCTCGTGGCTGTTGGCCGTGCTGGTGGTGGTGTGGGCGGTGCGCCTCACGGGCAACTGGCTCTACGCGTTTCCCGGCCTGCACCACGAGGATTGGCGCTACCCGATGTTCCGTGAGCGGGCCGGTCGCTGGGAGTTCGTGGTCGACCTGGTGGCGATCCACCTGATCCCAACGCTGCAGGTGTTCCTCGCGATGGTCCCCGCCTACATCGCGGTGACGAGGCCGGAGCGCGGCCTGGCGTGGCTCAGCATCGTCGCGTTCGTGCTCGGAATGGCCGCGGTGGCACTCGAATTCGTCGCCGACGCGCAGATGCACCGCTTCGTGCGCGACCGGCGGCCCGGTCAGGTGATGGACCGCGGGCTGTGGGCGTGGTCGCGGCATCCGAACTACTTCGGGGAGTTCGGGTTCTGGTTCGCGGTGGCCCTGTTCGGCGTGGCGGCATGGCCGACGGCGTGGTGGTTGTTCGCGGGCGCGGCCGCGATGCTCGCGATGTTCCTCGGCGCGAGCATCCCGATGATGGAGGAGCGCAGCCTGGCGCGCCGGCCGGACTACCGAGCGGTGATGGACCGTGTCCCCCGGTTCGTGCCCAGGCCGCCGGCGAAGGTGCGCGCGTGAAGCGGGTGGTGATCGCAGGCCTCGGCGACACCGGCGTGCTCACCGCGATCAAGCTGGCCCGCCACGCACAGGTCACCGGAATCTGCAGCAAGCCAGGCCTCGTCAGTGGGCAAGAGCTGGGCTGGCGGCTGGCCCGGCCCGACGAGTGGGCCCGCCACAACTGGATCCCCTACCGACGGTTCCGGGGTCTCGACCGGGTCACCACTGTGCACGGCACGCTCACCGCGCTGGACCTCCAATCCCGCTGCGTCGCCGTGGAACTCGCCGACGGCACCGCACAGCAGGTGCCCTACGACGCGCTCGTCATCGCCACCGGGGTGCGTAACGGGTTCTGGCGCACGCCCGTGCTCCAGGCTGCCGACGAGGTCGACGCGGATCTGCGCGCACCCCATCAGAAGCTCGCCGAGGCGCAGTCGGTGATCGTCGTGGGCGGTGGCGCGGCCGCGGTCAGCAGCGCCGCGCAGATCGCGACGACCTGGCCCGAGACCCGGGTGGATCTGTACTACCCGGGCGAACGCGCGCTCGTCGGGCACCATCCCCGGACCTGGAAGACGGTGCAGCGCAGGCTCACCGACGCAGGAGTGCGGCTGCACCCCGGCCATCGGGCCGACGTGGACCAGACCCCGGCCGAGCTGACGACCGATCCCGTGCACTGGCGCACCGGCCAGCCACCCTCGACCGCCGACGTGGTGCTCTGGGCGATCGGGCGAGTCGTCCCCAACACCGGCTGGTTGCCCGCCGACCTCCTGGACGAGGAGGGCTTCGTGCGCGTCACCTCCACGCTGCAAGTACCCGGGCACCCGGAGGTGTTCGCGATCGGTGACGTCGCCGCGACCGATCCGCTGCGCAGCTCCGCACGCAACCGCGCCGACGGCCTGCTGGCCCGCAACGTGCGCGCGTTCTTCGACGGCGGCGAGCTCGGTGAGTACAAGCCGCCCACTCGGCGTTGGGGTTCGGTGCTCGGCATCCAGCCCGACGGGTTGGAGGTGTTCGCGCCCAACGGGCGGGCGTTCCGCTTCCCGGCCTGGTCGTTCGAGCGGGTGTTGATGCGCATGATCGTGGCGCGCGGAATCTACCGGGGGATCAGGACGCGCTGACCCCGCATCCCCGCCGCGGCGACGAATGTGTCGGAGTTATGAGTTCCCTATGCGTCGAGCGGCCGTGTCCGGAAACGCGCTTACTGTGGTGAGCAGTGGACGAAGACACAGGGAACGAAGAGACGCGATCGACCCCGGATCACGATTACCCGGCGTGGATGAACCGCAGGACGTTCGTGGGGACCACCGCTGTTGTCGGTGGTGTCTTCGTCGGTGGCTCGCTACTCGCCGGGTGTAGTGACGACGAGGGTGACGGGGAACCGGCCGCGGGTCCGGCCGGCACCACCGACGTCACGCTGAGGATCAACGGTGAGGAACGCCGGATCGCGGTCGACAACCGCACGTCGCTGCTCGACATGCTGCGCGAGCGCGCAGGCCTGCCGGGCACGAAGAAGGGCTGCGATCAGGGTGCCTGCGGCGCGTGCACCATTCTCATCGACGGGCAGCGGGCCAACTCCTGCCTCACGCTGGCGGTGATGCACGAGGGAGCCGAGATCACCACCATCGAGGGCCTGGAAACAGACGGCCGGCTCCACCCGCTGCAGCAGGCCTTCATCGACAGGGACGCGTTCCAGTGCGGGTTCTGCACCGCCGGACAGATCGTGTCGGGGGTGGCTTGCATCCGGGAGGGCCACACCGGCTCACCCGCCGAGATCCGAGAGTGGATGAGCGGCAACATCTGTCGTTGCGGCGCCTATACCAACATCGTGGCCGCCGTGACACAAGCGGCCGACAAGGCATAGCCGTGTTCCCCTTCGCGTTCTCGAAGGCCGCCGACGAAGCCGGGGCGCTCGACGCGGCTGCCGCCGGCGCCCGCTACATCGCCGGTGGCACCACGCTGATCGACCTGATGCGTGAGACCGTCGAGCGACCGGACGCAGTCGTCGACATCAACGGGTTGCCGTACCGCGATATCTCCCTCGACGCATCACGGCTGCGTGTCGGTGCGCTCGTGCGGATGTCGGAACTCGCCGCGCACGCCGACGTGCGGCAGCGGTTCCCCGCCATCACCCAGGCCTTGGAACTGAGCGCGTCGGCGCAACTACGCAACATGGCGTCGATCGGCGGCAATCTGATGCAGCGGCCGAGGTGCCTGTACTTCCGCGACGTGACCGCGGCTTGCAACCGACGCACCCCTGGCGCGGGGTGCTCGGCCATCGGCGGCCGCAATCGCCACCATGCCATCCTCGGCACCAGCGACGCGTGCGTCGCCACACACCCGTCCGACCTCGCGGTTGCCCTGGTGGCTCTCGACGCCGCTGTGGTCGTTCGAGACCGAGACGGCGAGCAGACGATCCGGCTCGCCGACTTCTTCCGCCAACCGGGCAGCCGGCCCGACCAGGAACACAACCTGCCGCCCGGTGCCCTCATCGTCGCCCTCGAAGTCCCGGTCACGGCCACGGCCGCACGGTCGGGCTACCTGAAGGTGCGCGACCGGCAGTCCTACGAGTTCGCGCTGACCTCGGCCGCGGTAGCGATGGACATCTCCAGTGGGGTGATCCGCACCGCCCGCGTCGCGGTGGGCGGCGTCGGCACGGTGCCGTGGCGGCTGCCGTCCGTGGAGGCGGCGCTGACGGGGCAGCGGCCCAGCGCGCGGCTCTGGTCCACGGCGGCCGCCTCGGCTGCTGATGGAGCAAAACCGCTGTCGGAGAACGGATTCAAGGTCGAGCTGGTCAAGCGGACCGTCGAACGCCAGCTCGCGACCGTGGCCGGTATGCCATGACCGGCTCGCGGCCCGTGGCCGGACAACCCGTCACCCGGGTCGACGGACGCCTGAAGGTGACGGGCAAAGCCGCCTACGCCGCCGATCACCCGATCCCGGACCTGCTGTACGCCGTCCTGGTCGGCGCCACCGTGGCGCGGGGCGGCGTCGGCCGCATCGACGCCGCCGAGGCGAAGGGCCAACCCGACGTGGTGGCCGTCCTGACCGACTTCGGCGGGGTGAAGCTGCCGTACGACCCCACGCAGGTGGCCTCGTTCGGCCAACCGGTGGCGATCGTCGTCGCCGCCACTCTCGAGGCCGCCTCCCACGCCGCGTCGCTGGTCACCGTCGACTACTCGCCGGGGCCTTCGGTGACCGACATCGATGCGCCGCAAGCGGTTCCACAACCGAGTACCCGCACCCGCGACTACAGCCGCGGTGATGCCGATACCGCACTGCGGACCGCCGCGGTGGTGTCCGACCTGACCTACGCGATCGAGCGCAACAACCACAACTCGATGGAGATCCCCGCCACCATCGCCCGCTGGGACGGTGACGGGCTGACCGTGTGGGACAAGACCCAGGCGGTCGCGCGATCCCAGGAGGCCTACGCCGAGGCGTTCGGGCTGCCGGCCGAGCAGGTGCGGCTGATCTCGCCGTTCGTGGGCGGTGCCTTCGGCTCGGCGGGCCGGGTCTGGCCGCACCAGCTGCTGGCGGCGTTCGCGGCCAAGCAGGTGCGCCGTCCGGTGAAGCTGATGTTGACGCGCAAGCAGTTCTACACCACGGTCGGGTACCGGCCGACGAGCCGGCAGCGGCTGGCCATCGGCGCCGACCGCACCGGGCGCATCTCGGTCATCGTCCACGACGGGCGGGTCGAGACCTCGCGCGACATCGGTTACGAGGACGGCATCGTCGGTGCGCCGCGGATGCAGTACGCCGCCCCGAACATGCGCTCGACGTACCGGGTGGTGCCGCTGGACGTGAACTCGCCGACCTACATGCGCGGTCCAGGCGACACCACCGGCGCCTTCGCGTTGGAGTCCGGCGTGGACGATCTGGCGCACCGGCTCGGCATCGACCCCATCGAACTGCGCCGGCGCAACGAGCCTGACCGGGATCAGGAGGAGGGGCTGCCGTTCTCCACCCGCCGGCTCACCGAGTGCTTCACCCGGGGCGCCGCGGCGTTCGGCTGGTCGCGCCGCAGCCAGCAGCCGCGGACGGTGCGCGACGGTACCCAGTTGATCGGAATGGGCACGGCCGCAGCGATTTACCACACCAACCGCAACAAGTGCTCGGTGCACGCGAAGATGAACTCCGACGGCACGGCCGAGTTCGACACCGCCACCAGTGACATGGGCCCGGGTACCTACACCTCGATGACCCAGATGGCCGCCGATGCGCTTGCCCTGCCGATGAACCGGGTCCGCTTCGACCTCGGCGACTCTCGGATGCCGCCCGCTCCGATCCACGCCGGCTCCATGACCATGGCCAGCGTCGGGTCGGCAGTGAACCATGCCGGCGTCATGTTGCGAGACCGGCTGGTGCGGACCGCGGTGGTGGATCCCGGCTCACCGCTGAACGGTCTGGCGCCTGAGGCCGTCACGGTCACGGACGGCCGGATGTCAGCCCGGACCGACCCTGGCCGCGGTGAGTCCTACCAGGATCTGTTGCGCCGGCGGGGTTGGCCCCATCTGGAGGCGCGCTACGACTGGTCGCCCGACGACGCGAACACCCGCTTCTCGATGAACGCCTACGGCGCGGTCTTCGCCGAGGTCGCGGTCGATGAACTGCTCGGGACGGTGCGGGTGCGCCGGATCTACGGGTGCTACGACGCCGGACGAGTGATCAACCCGATGTTGGCGCACAGCCAGGCCATCGGCGGGATGGTGGGGGGAATCGGGATGGCGCTGCTCGAGGCCACCCACCTCGACCACCGCGACGGCCGAATCGTCAACGCCAACATGGCCGACTATCTGGTGCCCGTCAACGCCGACGTACCCGAACTCGACGCCGCGTTCCTGGGCGGGCAGGACATGATCGCCGACCCCATCGGCGTCAAAGGGCTGGGAGAGGTGGTGATCGTCGGGGTGCCTGCGGCGATCGCAAACGCCGTCTTCAACGCGACGGGCCGGCGAGTGACCGACCTGCCGATCACGGTGGAGGCGCTGTTGTGAGTCCGGTGATCAGACCCGGGGCATCTCGGCGTTGATGCGGTCCAGCAGCTGCGGGTAGCGCTTGGCTTCCTTGTGCCCACTCGGCTTGCCGCTGCTGACCACCGCGACCGACAGCGCGCGGTCCGGGTCGGCCCACATCGCGATGTCGGTCAGGCCGGTGTGGCCGAAGGCGCCCACCGCGTCGCGGCCGAACGGGCCGAACCGCCCGGAGCCCAACATGTATCCGGTGCCCCACCGCATCGGCTTCAAGCCGGTCGCCAGGTCGGGCCGCAACCGGCGCGCCTCTCTGGTCGCCGTGCGCAGCGTCGCCGGCGACATCACCCGAACGCCGTCGAGTTCACCGCCACGGCAGAGGATTTCGGCGAACCGGGACAACTCGTTGGCGTTCGAGACCGTGCTCGACGACGGGATCACGCTGGTCAGAAACGCCGGGGTGTTGGAGAACGGGATGATCCGCTGCGGCGTGCCGCCGACGGCGATCTTGAAGGCTTTCGCGATCGGTGCCGGTAGCGGCTTGCCGGTGACGTGACTGGGTGCCACCAGCGGAACATCCTGTGGTGCAACGCCGTAATTCGTCCACCGGAAGTTCAGCGGCGCGAGGATCTCCTCGCGCAGGATGTCGCGGATGCTGCGCCCGGTCGCGGCGTTGATGATCTCGCGCATCAGCGGCCCCCACGTCACACCGTGATAGATGTGCACCAGACCTGGCGGGTACACCGGCTTCATCTTGCCGAGCATCTCGCGTGCGTAGTCGCTGTCGTCCATCCGTTTCAGATCGGGGCGCGGACCGGTCGCGAAGGGCACCCCGGCGCTGTGCGTCATCACGTGCCGGATCGTGGTGCGATCCTTCCCGTGGCTGGTGTAGGTCGGCAGGTAGTCGCAGACCCGGTCCTCGAGGGAGAACACTCCGCGCTCGATGAGCATGTGCGCGATGGTCGTGGTGATCGCCTTGGCCGTCGAGTACACGCAGAACGGGGTGTCCGTACCGACCACGATCTTCTCGGCGTCGGGCGGATCGGCGGGGCCGTTGCCCCAGGCGTGGCCGATGGCCCGGTCGAGGACGACGCGGCCGTCGCGGCGTATGCACACCTGGATCGCCGGGTGCATTCCTGCGGCGTACCAGTGCCGAGCGGCCTGCCAGATGCGCTCGACCGCGGCGGGATCGACGCCGGTGTGGTCCTCGGTGCCGACTGAGGTGACCGCATCGAGGTCGTCGGGGACCGCGATCCGGCCGTCCGCGGCGGAGCTCAGCGAGGCCCTCCGTTGAACATGCCACTGCCGATCGCCTGGGTCAGCGCGCCCAACAGGTCGCCCGGACCCGGCTGGGGCGGCATCGGGGCGTTGGTGAGCTGCCAGGTCTGGCAGTCGCTGGTGGTGAACGTCGTGTCGGTCGCGTCGATCTGGACGAACGCCGGCTTCTTCGTCAGAGCGTTGTCGACCAGCTTGTCTCCAGCCGAGCGCTTCCAGTAGCACGCACCGTTGTCGACAGGGCCGGCGGAGGAGTACACGCCGGGGACGATGTCCTTGCCGACGGCGTACGACCCGTTGGCGTCGATGGTGGTCTTCGGGCCCTCGCCGGCAGGTGCGGGCGCGGGCGGGGCGGGCTGAGCGTGAGCCAAGGGGACCACGACGCAGGAGCCCGCGAGGGCGATCGCGGCGGTGGCCAGACGCATCGATGTCATGAGTACAGCCTCATAGAAAGCCAGTCTAAGTGCTGCGGCGGCGGGCGTGAACCCGCCGCCGCAGCCTCGGTGTCCTGCCGGCGTCAGCCGGCCATGAACGTGTCGTAGGCCGACTGCAGATCGGCGGGCAGCACGGTGACGTTGCAGGTGCGCTGCGTGTCGCCGATCGGCGCGAGGATGCCCCGCAGATCGTGGTACTCGCCCGGGTTCGCGGTGAAGTAGCCACGCAGGTTGGCCTCGGCCTCGGGACGAGGCTGGCTCATCGCGGCCGTCACGGCCTGGTTGGCGCCGGGATGGCTGTCGAGGTACTGCCGCGCGGCGGTGGTCGCCGAACCCACGGTGCCCGCGACCTGGCTGGCGGTGCAGCCCGGGGCCGGCTGGGCCGACGCGACCGGCGCGGCCACGCCGGCTGCGGCCAACCCGCCGAAGACACATGCCGCCCCGACGCGAGCCAGGTTCTTGCGCACGCTGATAGCACTGGAATTCATGGTGTTGTGGTCCTTCTTCGAATGTCGATCGTGTTGCTCGTCCCCGCCCGTAAACCACGGTAGCCGCGCGCCGAGGGGCTCAAACAGGAGAAGGGAACGGTGGTCGGCGGGGGTGCCGCGGTGTTACACCCCTGGGCGTGACATCGGCAACAAAACGGCCGGGGAGATTGGGTGCTCGGTGAGTTTTCTCAGAATTCCAACCACACTCTTAGCTGATCGTGATTTGGGTTGTGTCCGAATCGTTATGCGCCGACGGCTAATTTGGTGGCGTGAAGTTGGAATTGCTGATGCCCGGCATCGAGGTGGGACTCGTCACCACGAACCTCGACGCGATGACCGCGTTCTACGAAGGCTTCCTCGAACTCGAACCGCAGGGCGAGATCGAGTTCTCGGGCGGGTCTCAGCGCCGCTATTCCCTGGGGGCGTGTGTCCTCAAGCTGGTCACCTACACCACCCCGCCGGCGCCGGCCGTGCCCGGCGGCGGCCGGACCCAAGCCGGCCTGCGGTATTTCACGATCGGGGTCACCGGGCTGCGCGGCGTCGCTGACGCGTTCGAGGCGTCGCCCTACGAGGTCGTCGAGCCACCGACCGAGTTCGCGCCGGTGCCCGGGATGGGGTTCATGTTCGTCGCCGACCCCGACGGCAACCACATCGAGCTGTTCGGCACCCTGTGAGTCAGCCCGGTTACCCACCCCCGCCGCCGGCGATGTGCTACCGCCACCCGGACCGGCCGACCTACGTGCGCTGCACCCGCTGCAACCGCTACGTCTGCGGCGAGTGCATGCACAGTGCCGCAGTGGGCCACCAGTGTGCCGAGTGTGTCGGCGCCGGCGCCCGATCGGTGCGTCAGGCGACCACCCCGTTCGGCGCGGTGGCGCGCCGGTCGACGACGCCGGCGGTCACGTACACGCTGATCGGGATCAACGTCGCGATGTTCGTCCTGCAGATGGCTCTGCCGGGGTTGGAGCGCGCCCTGGCGCTCTGGCCGGTCGCCGTCGCCGACGGTGAGTGGTATCGGCTGCTGACGTCGGCGTTCCTGCACTTCGGGTTCGCCCACATCGCGTTCAACATGCTTGCGCTGTACTTCGTGGGTCCGCCCCTGGAGATCGCACTGGGCCGGTTGCGCTTCGCCGCGCTGTATCTGCTCAGTGCACTCGGGGGCGCCGCGCTGGCGTATCTGCTGACGCTCAACGCGCTGACCGCGGGGGCCTCGGGGGCGGTGTTCGGTCTGTTCGGCGCGACGTTCGTGGTGGGCAGGCGCCTGAACATGGACGTCCGCGGGGTGATGGCGGTGATCGTGCTGAACCTGGCGTTCACGTTCGTCTTCCCTCTGATCAGCGGGCAGAACATCAGCTGGCAGGGCCACATCGGCGGGCTGATCACCGGAGCCGCGGTGGCCGCCGCCTACGCCTACGCGCCGCGCGCCCAGCGCACGGCTGTGCAGCTGGGCGCGAGCGCCGCGATCCTGGTCCTGATCGTCGCCGTAGTGCTGTGGCGTACGGCCGACCTGCGGGCGACGTTCGGCCTATAGCCGATCGGCGGCCGGCTAGATGCGGTCGCCGAGCGTGGAGTTGAGCTCTGCATAGCGGCGCGGGGAGCGCGCGCGGATCACATACGCACCGATGACGCCGATGATCAGGGATGCGAACAGCATGGTGGTGAAGGTGATCTGCAGCCACCCTCCCCCGCCGAGCAGGACGTCCATGCCCGTGATCGCGTACCAGAGGAACGGCAGCAGTCCGGCGACGCCGAGCAGGGGGGCGATGAAGGTGTTCCAGGGCCGCTTGTCGACATTCGACCGGCGGAAGAACACGAAGATGGCGATGCTGGCGATGGTCTGCAGCAGGATGATGCCGGCGGCGCCGACGCCGGTCCACCAGGTGAACAGGGTGGTGTAGGGATCGAGCCGGAAGATCGCGAAGACGGCGACGACGACAGCGACCATGGCGATCTGCACGTAACAGGCCAGTGCCGGCGATTTGCGTGTCGGATGGGTCGTGCCCAGCCGAGACCAGATGACGCCCTGACGACCCAGCGAGTACAGGTAGCGGGCGACGTTGTTGTGGAACGTCAGGATGGCGGCGAACAGGCTGGTGATGACCAGGAGCTGAAAGGCCTCCGTGCCGGCGCGGCCGAGGACGCTGTCGCTCACGGCGAAGACCAGGTTGCCGCCTTCGGTTCCGGCGAGCTCGACGATGTTCCCGACGCCCACGGCGTTGACGATGAGGAATGCGGTGACGGCGTAGAACACCCCCATGAAGATCACCGCGGCGTATGTGGCGCGCGGGACGGTGCGTTTGGGGTCTTTGGCTTCTTCGCCGTAGATGGCCGTGCCCTCGAAGCCGATGAACGAGGCATGAGCGAACATCAGCGCGACACCGATCGCACCGGCGAACACCGCCGAGGGAGCGAACGGTTCGAGCGAATAATCACTGAGGGGATTGGGTGAGTTCACGAGGATGCCGATGTTGAGCACCAGGATGACACCGGTCTCGAGGGTCAACAGCACAGCCAGCACGCGGGCACCCGCGTGGATCTGGCGGACGCCGAGGAAGAGTGACGCACCCATGGCCAGACCCGAGAAGACCCACCACGGGACGCCGACACCGGTGTGCCGAGAGGTGAATTCGGCTGCGTAGTAGCCGAAGCCGCCGATGACTCCGAGCTGGATGGCGTTGTAGGCGAAGATCGCCAGGGAGGCCGACCCGAGACCCATCGGTCTGCCGAGACCCCGGGTGATGAACGCGTAGAAGGCGCCGGCGTTGGTGATGTGCTTGCTCATGGCGACGTAGCCGACCGCGAAGACGGTCAGCACGACCGCCACGGCGACGAAGGCGCCCGCGATCCCGACGCCGTTGCCGGAGCCGATGATCACCGGGAACAGCGCCACGACCACAGTCAGCGGGGCGGCAGCGGCGACCACGAAGAACACGATGCCGAGTACACCGATCTGGTTGCGAGCCAGGCTTTCCGAGCCGTCAGGCGAGTCCTTCAGGGTGGCCAACGACTGGGGGTCATCCTGGTGCAGCATGGCGGTCCTTCGGGGGTTGAGTGGGGTCGGTTAACGGGTGGTCTTGCTGCGTGCCGCGAACTTGACGACCTTGCGCAGGGCGGGGCTGCTCGCCACGGTGTAGCCGAGCTTCTTGCCGGTCTTGGTGTCCATGACGGTCTCCATGGCACGGTCGATGACACCGGCCTTGGGCGCCGGGCCGACGCGCTGCGCAGTCGGTGCGGGGGTTCCGTTCAGGTCGGCGATGACGACCTGAGCGGCGTTGTGGCCGTTGGCGCCCATTACTCCGCCGCCGGGGTGAGTGCCGGAGCCGCAGAGGTAGTAGTTGTCGACCGGGGTGCGGTAGTCGGCCAGTTCGGGGGTGGGCCGGTTGTTGAAGAGCTGGTCGAAGAACATCGCGCCGTGGAAGATGTTGCCGCCGGTCAGCCCGTAGTCGCGTTCGAGGTCCTTCGGGGTGATGATGACCCGCTCGAGGATGTGGCCGCGCAGGTTGGGCGCGTACCTGTACAGCACCTCCAGCACACGGTCCGCCCAGTCCTCGCGGATGGTGTCCCAGTCGGTGCCGGCCAGTTCGAACGGCAGCTGTTGCACGCCCAGCGTCATCGTGTGCTTGCCCTCGGGAGCCAGGGTCGAATCGTGCGTGGACTGGATGACAGCCTCGATCACGAAGTCGTCCGGGATCTCACCGCGCCGCTCGGCTTCCCAGGCGCGCTCGAAGTTCTCGATCGAGGCACCCATGATCGCCTGCGCCTGGTGCTGGGGCCCCTGCACGCCGGCGGGGAAGCCGATGTAGTCGGGGAGCTCGTCGATCAACAGGTGGATGCGGGCCATCGAGCCGCGGGCGTCGTAGTCCTGCAGTTTGGCGGTGAGTTTCGCATCGACGGCACCGGCCGGTAGCAGGTGCAGCATGGAGCGTTGCGGGTCGGCGTTGGAGATCACCGTGCGCGCCGAAATAATCTGTCCGTCAGCCAGTTTCACGCCAGTGGCTTGGCCTCGGCTGACCACGACCCGTTCGACCGGGGAGGAGAGCCGGATCTCGGCGCCATGTGCCTGTGCGCTGCGGGCCATGGCCTGGGTGATGCCGCCCATGCCTCCCTTGACGAAACCCCACTGGCCGAGCGTGCCCTTGAACTCTCCGACCGAGTGATGCCCGTAGACGTAGCCGGTGCCGGGGGTGGACGGGCCGCCCCACACGGAGATCATGCCGAAGAAGGTGAACAGACCCTTGATGTGTTCGTTCTCGAAGTACCGGTCCAGCAGATCCTTCGTCGAGAGCAACACCATCTCGTTGAAGAGATCCTCGGCGCCGGCGGCCTCGAAGGCGGCCAGCACCTGGGAGCGGCTGGGGGCCGGCGAGAGCAGGAACGGCGTGAGAATGGACGCGAATTTCTTGACACGCAAACCGAATTCGAGGAAGGCGGCGGCATCGCGCGCGGAGAACTTCTCGATCTCCCTGAGGGTCTTGTCCATGTCCTTCCACACGAACAGATGGCTGCCGTCCGGGAAGATGCTGACCTCACTGGCTGCGGTCTGATACATCTCCAAGCCGTAGCGCTCCAGCTCCAGATCGGCGATGATCTCCGGGCGCAGCAGGCTGGCGATGAACGCACACGACGACCAGGTGGCGCCGGCGATGAGTTCCTCACTCGTACACGCGCCGCCGACGACATCGCGGGCCTCCAGGACCAGGACCTTCTTGCCCGCACGGGCCAGATATCCGGCGGTGATCAGACCGTTGTGGCCCGCGCCGATCACGATGGTGTCGTAGTCGGGGGCGGTGGTGGATGTCATTGGTGTTCTCCCGGGATGGCGTGAGTGAAGTAGGTGCGGACGGTGGCCGGGTCGACGAGTCGGTCGAACCCCGCGATGACGGGTTTCATGCTCGGGTGGTGGTCGCGGAACTGCTCCCAATCGGCCCAGTCGGTGACCTCCATGACCTCCAGGATGTCGGCCGGAGCACCGTCAGGTGCATCGTTGACGCGGAACGCTTCGAAGCGTCGAACGAGATCACTGCGGGCGAGGCACGTCGGCCGGTCCAGCTCGGTGGAGAACCGCTCGAACTCGGCCGGATCGACGCCGGGCAACATGGAGAACAGATTCACCGCTACCACCGTGCGGTTGTGAACAGTCATCGCAGGACCTCTGAAATCGTTGTGCAGCTCGGGGTTTCGTTCAGCTGGCCAGATTGATCATGATGTGCTTGATCTCGGTGTACTCCTCGACGGAGTAGATCGACATGTCGTTGCCGTGTCCGGACTGCTTGAATCCGCCGTGCGGCATCTCCGAGACGATGGGCAGGTGGTCGTTGACCCAGACCGTGCCGAATTGCAGCGTGCGCGCGGCGCGCATCGCCCGGCCGACATCGCGGGTGAAGACCGATGCCGCCAGTCCGTACTCGATGTCGTTGGCCCAGGCGAAGGCCTGCTCTTCGCTGCTGAAGCGGGTAGTGGTGACCACCGGGCCGAAGACTTCCTTCTGGACGATCTCGGAGTCCTGCGCGGCGTCGACGACAAGGGATGGCTTGTACCAGAATCCGGGGCCTGAGCCGATGCCGCCGACCGCCAGCGAAGCCGGGCCGGAGGCGACTGCGCGATCGACGAAGCCGGCCACCCGGTCGCGCTGGCGTTCGGAGATGACCGGGCCCATCTCGGTGGATTCGTCGGCGGGCTCACCCATGGCCACCTTGCTCACGGCGCGGGTCAGTTCGGTGACGAACTCGTCGTAGATGCCGTCGGCGATGTACACGCGAGAAGCGGCCATGCAGTCCTGACCGGAATTGCCGTAACCGCCTTCGCAGATCTTCGCGATCGCGAGTTCGGCGTCACAGTCGTCGAAGACGAGCACCGGCGCCTTGCCGCCGAGTTCCAGATGGAGCCGTTTGAGGTTGTCGGCGCCGGTGCGGGCGACGACCTTTCCGGTGGCGGTGTCGCCGGTCAGCGAGCTCATCCGGACCCGTGGGTGACCGGTCAGTGCAGCACCGACGGTGTCGCCGTGGCCGGTGACGACGTTCAACACGCCGGCCGGGAACAGGTCGGCGGCCAATTCGGCGAGGCGCAGCGTGGTCAGCGGCGTCTGCTCACTGGGCTTGAGCACCAGCGTGTTTCCGGTCATCAACGCCGGGCAGATCTTCCAGATCGCCATGACGAGGGGGAAGTTCCACGGCGCGACGCTGCCGACCACGCCGAGCGGGTCGCGCCGGATGATGCTGGTGTGGGTGGGGGAGTACTCACCCGCGGCGCGGCCCTCCAACACGCGCGCGGCGCCGGCGAAGAATCGCATGTTGTCGACACCGAAGGGGATCTCGTCGCGCGCCACTGAAATCGGCTTGCCAACGTTGCGCGACTCCAGCTGGGCGAATTCCTCGGCGTGAGCCTCCAGACGGTCGGCCAGCTTCAACAGGAGTTCGGCGCGCTTGCCGGGTGTGGTCGCCGCCCAATCGTCGAACGCCTTCTCGGCCGCGCTGACCGCGCGACCGACATCCGCCGCATCGCCCAGCGGCACGGTGGCGATCTGTTCGCCGTTCGCCGGGTTGATCACGGCTTCGAGTGCGCCGCTGGCGGCGGGGACATGCTCTCCTGCCACGTACATGAGTGGGCCGTCGGCCATGAAAGTTCTTCTCCAAGTCAGTGAGAGAGGTAGGCCCGCCGAGCGGACATGCTCAAGTGTTGAACAGTTGACATGGAGAACTTAAGCACAGGGTTCAGGTGTCCGCAAGACGAGCGGTCAGAAAAATCGTGGTGGTGATACGGGCGTCATCAGCGCGGGCGTCGCGCCGGCGCGGCGACTACCGACGCGAGTCCGGTTCAGCCCGCACTGCGGGCGGCGAGGATCTTGCGAACTTCGTCACGGTTCTCGGTGATGATCTCGGCGATCGTGTCGCGAGCTGCGACGGGATCCCGGGAGGTGAAGGCCGCCACGATGCGCTGGTGCTCGTCTTCGAGTCCGGATCCGGTCTCGTACTCGTGGTGATCCAACGAGAGAACCAGCAGGAAATAGCGGAGATCGCCGAGTAATTCGGAGTAGAACTTGTCGAGCCGCGGACTGTTCATGAGACCGACGATGGCGCGGTGGATGTCCAGATCCTTCTCCACGATGATGCGCGGATCGTGGGTCGTCATGGCACTTTTCAGCGCCTCCATGGCGTTGAGCAACGGCTCGAGATCCGTCTCGGGTCCCAGTGACGCCGCGGCCGCGGTCTCCAAGTGCAGACGAGCGCGGTAGATGTCGAGAACCTCCTCATCGGAGGGGTCCCACACCACCAGGCCGCGGTTGAAGGTGTAGCGCACCAGCCCGGTGCCCTGCAGGAGTCGCACGGCTTCTCGCACGGTGTTGCGCGAGATGCCCAGGGCGTCGGCGACCACGGCTTCCCGGATGCGCTCACCGGGTTTGAGTTCGCCTTCGAGGATCATGTCCATCAATCCATCGGCGATCTGCTGCGCACTACTGCGCCCGACGATCTGAATCCGTTCGGCGATGGACATGGCTTCAGCGTACAACTGTTGAACAGCCGTTCCGATCGCTCGTCGGCGCAGCACGCTGGGCGGCTGGACTCAGCCTGCTCTAATGTTCTACAGTTCAGCCACAGACCCCAGTGCGCTCGGAGACTGCGGGCCCCTTCGGCAGGAGAACAGGATTCCAATGACGGACGCTTTCGACGACGGGGCCCTCGTCGCCCCGGTGCGGGCGCCTGCGCGGGATGTGAACGTGATCAAGGGCTCAGCGGCACTGGATCGCATCGCACGGGAGAGTGCGCTCGGTGAGTCCACGGAGCAGCGCTTCCCGGAGCATCGAGTCGACGCCGAACTGCAGCGCCAGTATCAGCTCGCCGGTGAGCTGATCCGTATCCCCACCGAGAAGGACGACACGTTCCGGCTGGACGCCGACGTCGGACGGTTTCTGGTCAAGATCGCTCCAGCGACCGAGACCGCCCAGATCGTCAATCTGCAGTCCGCGGTCATGCTGCACCTGGAGAAGAGTCGTCCTCCCATTCGCGCCCAGCGATTGATCCGCGGAGTGCACGGCCAAGTCGAATCCAGCGTGATCGATCCGGGCGGGAGGACGCGCATCATGCGGGTCATGAGCTATCTCGATGGCGCACTTCTCTCGTCGGTCACTCCGAGCACGACCCAGTTCCAGCAAGTCGGTGCCACGCTGGCGCGTCTCGACACGGGCTTGATCAACTTCCGTCATCCCGGTGAATCACGTTCGCTGATCTGGGATCTGAAGAACTTCATGCACATGCGGCCGCTACTGGAGCTGGTCAACGACCGCGACGATGTGACGATGGCGTCCTGGATCTTCGATCAATTCGATGCTCTGGTCGCACCCCGGCTCGGCACCCTCGCGACGCAGATGATCCACGGTGATTTCAGCCCTTTCAACGTGGTCGTCGACCCCACGGCAGACGAATTCGTGGTCGGCGTCATCGATTTCGGTGATGTCGTACGCAGTCCCGTGGTGTTCGAGTTGGCCGTTGCGGTCGCCAATCACATCGGCATCGACGATCGGCGGCCCTGGGACAGTGCGCTCGAGATCGTCCGGGGCTACCGTGCGGTCCGACCGATGTCCGAGCGTGACGTGGCGCTGCTGGCGATCGCTGGACCCGCGCGGCTTCTGCTGCGCGCCTTGATCTTCGGCTGGCGCGCGGCGGTGGATCCGCGCAGCCGTGACTACGGGTTGTCCCATTCGGCACGAGATTGGAGCAGACTGCGATCTGCGCTGTCGATGGCCACACCCACCGTGCAGGAACTGCTATCGACCACCGCCGCGTCGCCGACCCAGACAGGAGCACACCGACGATGAGAGAGGCGTTCACGCCGCGAGCATCCGAGCCGATGGTGAACGGGTTCGACAGGTCGCGCATCGACGAGCTTCCCTCGCGCACCCGCGACCAGGTGCAGGCCCGGGATCGTCTCCTCGGGCCGGGCTACCGGTTGTTCTACGAAGACCCCGTGGAGATCGTGCGCGGGGAAGGGACGCTGCTCTTCGACGCCGACGGCACCGACTATCTCGACGTCTACAACAACGTGGCCAGCGTCGGGCACTGCCACCCCTATGTCGTCGACGCGATCCACCGGCAGCTGTCGACGCTGAACACCAACACCCGCTACATCCAGCAGTCGATACTGGAATACAGCGAGCAGTTCCTGGCCACCATGCCCGCCGCGATCGGGCACGTCATGTACACCTGCACCGGTTCTGAAGCCAACGATCTCGCGATGCGGGTGGCCCGGTATCACACCGGGAACCAGGGCATCATCGTCACGTCCGGCGCCTACCACGGACTCACCTCGGACGTGTCGGCCTTCTCACCGTCCCTGGGCGTCGGCGTCCCCCTCGGACCGCACGTGCGCACCGTCAGCGCACCGGATCGCCTGCGCCGTGGCGGGAATGAGAATCTGGTCGCGCAGATGCGCAGCGAGGTGCGCGAGGCGATCGCGGATCTGGAGCGCCACGGGTTCGGTGTGGCGGCCTTCATCGCCGACATGATCTTCTCCTCCGACGGGATCTATGCCGACCCCGCGGGCTTCCTGCAGCCCGTCATCGAGGAGATCCACAGCGCCGGCGCGTTGTTCATCGCCGATGAGGTGCAACCCGGCTTCGGCCGCACGGGCCGGCACTGGTGGGGCTTCCAGCGACATGGCCTCACCCCCGACATCGTGACCACCGGTAAACCGATGGGCAACGGCATTCCCATCGCCGCCGCCGCCTTCCGGCCCGAACTGCTCGTGGAGTTCGGCCGTAACATCCGGTATTTCAACACCTTCGGCGGCAACTCCGTGTCGATCGCGGCGGCGCAGGCGGTGTTGGACGTGATCAACGACGAAGAGTTGATGCACAACGCCGACACGGTGGGCGACTACATCGCAGCCGAGATCGCGACCATGGCTGCCGCCTACGAGCAGATCGCCGAGGTCCGCGGAGCCGGCCTGTTCGTGGGGGTGGACATCGTCGCCGACCGTGAGTCCCACACCCCCGACGGAGACGCGACGTTGCGTGTGGTCAACCACATGCGCCGGCGCCGCGTGCTGATCTCGGCGTCGGGACCGCGCGGTAGTGTCCTCAAAGTCCGCCCGCCACTGCCGTTCTCGATGTCCGACGCCGACCGTCTGCTGGAGAATCTTGCGGCGGTGCTCGCCGAGGAACTGCATTGACCTCCACGCTCGTACAGCGGCTGACCGCCCGTTCCGTCGAGGTCGACACCAGCAGCAGGCGCCTGGCCGAGTACAGCTATGACGCCTCGAACTATCGGGTGGTGCCGTCGGCCGTCGTCTTTCCCCGTGACGCGGCGGAGGTCAGCGAGACCGTCGGACTCTGTGCGGAACTCGGCGTCCCGCTGGTGGCGCGCGGTGGCGGCACGTCGATGGCTGGCAACGCCGTCGGCCGCGGAGTCGTCTTGGATCTGTCGCGTCACATGAACCGTGTCGTGAACATCGACGCCGCCACCAGAACCGCCGTCGTCGAGCCCGGCGTCGTCGTGGCGCAGTTGGCGGCGGCCGTGCAGCAGAGCACCTCCAACCGGTTGACGTTCGCACCGGACCCGTCCAGCCGTAACCGCGCCACCGTGGGGGGCTCGATCGGGAACGACGCCTGCGGAAACCACTCGGTCCGCTACGGGCGTACCGGCGACCACGTGGTGTCGTTGGACCTGGTGCTCGCCGACGGCACCCGCGTGACGGCCACCCGCGCCGGGTTGCATGCCACCGATCCGGCGGACACCCTCGCCGCTGAGCGAGCCAGTGCCCTCTCCGCCGACCTGCGCACCCTGGCAGCCCGGTACATGGCTCAATTCCGGCTGGAACTGGGTCGCATCCCCCGGCAGGTGTCGGGATTCCATCTCGCTCATCTGTTGCCGGAGAACGGCTTCGACGTCGCGCGTGCACTGGTGGGAAGCGAGGGTGCGTGCGCCGTCGTGGTCGGCGCCACGGTCACCCTGGTCGACGTGCCGCCCTCGGCGCTGCTGCTCATCGTCGCCTACGACGACATCGTCGACGCCGCCCGTGACGTCACCACGATCCTGAAGTACTCGCCGGCGGCGATCGAAGGCATCGACGAACAGATCGTCGCCACGATGAGAGCGCGGCGCGGCGACGCTTCCGTCGCCGCATTGCCCGCCGGCCGCGCCTGGCTCTACATCGATCTCGACGGTGACGACGACCAAACCGTCGCCGAATACGCGAAGCGCCTCGCTGCCGAACTCCATGTCAACGGACGCGCTCGGCAGTCCCGTGAAGTGCGCGATCCCGCCGAACGTGCGACGTTGTGGCGCGTCCGAGAGGACGGCGCCGGCTTGTCGTCTCGACTGCAACTGGCCGACGGCACCACCGTGACCTCGTGGCCCGGCTGGGAGGACTCCGCCGTCGCCCCGGAGAACCTCGCGGACTACCTCGCCGATTTCCGGCTCCTGCTCCAACGACACGGGCTGATCGGCGTGATGTACGGCCACTTCGGCGCCGGCTGCATGCACATCCGCATCACGTTCGATCAACGCACCCCGGTAGGGCGGGAGGTGATGGCGCAATTCCTCACCGCCGCAGCCCGCTTGGTGGTCGAACACGGCGGCACGCTCTCAGGCGAACACGGCGACGGACGCGCCCGCTCGCAGCTGCTGCCCGAAATGTACTCGCCGACGATGATGGAGGCGTTCGCCGGATTCAAGGATCTGTTCGACCCGACGAACATCCTCAACCCCGGCATGATCGTGGCGCCCGAACCGGTCACCGAGCAGCTCGCACTGGCCGGCATCCCGGCACTGCCCTGGCAGACGACCTTCACCCTCGAGGACTCCGCCGAGCCAGGTTCCAGCCCGTTCGCCGAGGCCGTCCAGCGCTGCATCGGGGTGGGCAGGTGCCGCTCGCACAGCGGCGGCGTGATGTGCCCGAGCTACCGGGCCACCGGCGACGAGAAGGACTCGACGCGGGCACGCGCCCGCGTTCTGCAGGACATGGTGCGCGGCGCCCGCACGACGGAGCAGGGTTGGGCCTCCACCGACGTCCGCGACGTGCTGGACCTGTGCCTGTCCTGCAAAGCCTGCTCCACCGACTGCCCGACCGGTGTCGACATGGCCACCTACAAGGCGGAATTCCTCGACCACCACTACCGCGGACGTATCCGCCCGATGTCGCACTACTCGCTGGGGTGGCTACCGCGGTGGTTGGCCATCACATCGCGGACGGCCCCCGCCGTCAACGCCGTCCTGGCCGGCCCGCTGCGATCGCCGGCGCTGCGCCTCGGCGGCCTGACCGCGCAGAGACCGCTACCCACCTTCGCGTCTCGCCGCGAGCTGCTCGCCCACGTCGGCGCGCCGAGTGGCGGCTCCGCCGACGTGGTCCTGCTGGTGGATTCGTTCACCAAGGGGTTTCGCCCCGAGGTCGCCGGAGCGGCGCGTCGGGTCATCGAGGACGCCGGCCACCGTGCCGAGGTGCGCACCGACGTGTGCTGTGGCCTCACCTGGATCTCCACCGGACAACTGCGCCACGCCCGGAAACGCCTGACGCGCACCGCGGCCGCCCTCGACGACCGCACCGACCGGCCGATCGTCGTCACCGAGCCGAGCTGTGCGGCCGCGCTGCGCAAGGACCTCCCTGAACTCGTCCCCGGTGATGCCGCCCAACGGGTGTCGCGGCGTATCCGCAGTTTCGCCGAGCAGATCACTGCGCAGAGCGAGAGCGGCTGGACGCCGAAACCGGTTCTGCCCGAAGCTGTCACCCTGCAGACCCACTGTCACGAATACGCAGTGTTCGGCGCGGCCACCCAGCGCCGCGCTCTTGCCGCTGTCGGCGTCGACACGGTACGTGAGGCAACCGGATGTTGCGGGGTGGCAGGCAATTTCGGCTTCGAGCGCCGGCACTACGACGTCAGCATGGCGGTCGCCGAACTGGCTCTGGCTCCGGCGCTGCGCGCCGACCCCGACGCGGTGGTGCTCACCGACGGCTTCAGCTGCCACATGCAGGCCAGGCAGTTGGCGAACGCTCCGACCACCCGCAGCTCCCTGCACCTCGCTCAAATCCTCGACCCGACATTGGAGAACCAACGATGACGTCGACCACGCTGAACCCTGGTCTCGCGGGGATACCCACCGGGCTTCTGATCGGTGGGGAATGGCGCGCCGCGAGCGACGGGGCGGTGTTCGAGGTGGAGAACCCCGCCACCGGAGAGCTGTTGGCCAGCGTTGCCGACGCCGGGCCCGGGGACGCTGACGCGGCGCTGGAGGCCGCAGTCGCGGCGCAGGGCGCATGGGCTCGCACCGCCCCGCGCGTCCGCAGCGAAATCCTAGAGCGCGCATACGATCTGGTGATGTCCAGGCAGGACTGGCTGGCCGAGGTGATGACCTGCGAGATGGGTAAGCCACTCGCGGAGGCCAGAGGCGAGGTGGCCTACGCCGCAGAGTTCCTGCGGTGGTTCTCCGAAGAAGCAGTCCGGATCTCCGGCGACCACACCACCACCGGCGACGGTGCGAACCGCATCATCGTCACGCGGGAACCGGTGGGACCGTGTCTGCTCATCACGCCATGGAACTTCCCGCTGGCGATGGGCACCCGAAAGATCGCGCCCGCCGTGGCCGCCGGCTGCACGATGGTCCTCAAACCTGCGCCGCAGACTCCGTTGACCTCGTTGGCTCTGGCGGCGATCCTGCAGCAGAGCGGTCTGCCCGAGGGGGTGCTCAACGTCGTCACCACCACCGATGCAGCGGCGGTGGTGCAGCGCTGGATGAGCAGCGGAAAAGCCCGCAAGATCAGCTTCACCGGGTCCACCGGGGTCGGCAAGGTCCTGTTGCGCCAGGCCGCCGACACGGTGATGCGATCGTCGATGGAACTGGGCGGCAACGCACCGTTCATCGTCTGCGCCGACGCCGACATCGACACCGCGGTGGACGGCGCGATGGCGGCCAAGATGCGCAACATGGGGGAGGCGTGCACCGCGGCGAACCGCTTGTACGTCCACCGTTCTCTCGCCGAGGAATTCGGCGCGCGACTCGCAGCGAGGATGGCCGAACTGCACGTGGGCAACGGCCTCGAGGACGACACCGACGTCGGGCCGCTCATCGACGCCGGGGGCCGGGCCAAAGTCCAGCACCTCGTCGACGACGCGCTCGCCCGCGGTGCCACCGCCTTGACCGGGGGTCACCTTCCCGACGGTCCGGGATACTTCTATCCACCCACCGTGCTCGCGAACGTGCCACCCGATTCCGAACTGATGACCACAGAGGTGTTCGGTCCGGTCGCACCCGTCATCCCGTTCGATGACGAGGACGACGTGATCGCCCGGGCCAACGACACCGACTGGGGTCTCGTCGGATACGTGTTCACCCAGGACATCGATCGCGCCTTCGACCTGAGCGAACGTCTCGACGTCGGCATGGTCGGCGTCAACACCGGAGTGGTGTCCAACCCTGCCGCACCCTTCGGAGGTGTCAAGCAGTCCGGCCTGGGACGCGAGGGCGGCAAGGTGGGGATCGACGAATTCCTCGAGTACAAGTACCTGTCGGTCCCCCGGCGCCGGGGTAGGGCGGATATGCGTACCGCCGTGCCGGCCACGGGCGGCGTGGAAAATCGTCCGTCTGGGTAGAAAGGGAGGGTGTTCGGCTTACCCGATCAGATCCGTGCCTGCCTGTTCGATCTCGACGGCGTGCTCACCGACACCGCCAGCGTGCACAAGCGGGCATGGAAGGCGATGTTCGACGAGTTCCTCCGGCAGCGCGACGGCGACGACTTCACCCCGTTCGACGCGGGCTCCGATTACGACGACTACGTCGACGGCAAACCGCGTGGGGACGGGGTGCGCTCGTTCCTGCAGAGCCGACACATCGACGTGGACGACGACTGCGTGCGCGCGCTCGGCGACAAGAAGAACACCGCCTTCCAGCAGACGCTGGAGAAGGACGGGGTCGAGGTGTTCGACGGCTCGCGGCGGTACCTGCAGGCCGTCGCCGAGGCCGGGTTGCGCCGCGCCGTGGTGTCCTCGAGCGCCAACACCGAGCAGGTCCTGCAGATCACCGGCCTGGCGCAGTACGTCGAGGTGCGCGTCGACGGTGTGACACTGCGGGAGGAACATCTGCCCGGCAAGCCCGCACCCGACAGCTTCCTGCGGGCCGCCGAGCTGCTCGGCGTCTCACCGGCCGAGGCCGCGGTGTTCGAGGACGCCCAGTCGGGGGTGGCCGCGGGCCGCGCCGGACACTTCGGCGTCGTCATCGGCGTCGACCGGGTGGGGCAGGCCGACGAACTGCGCGAGCACGGCGCCGACACGGTGGTCACCGACCTCGAGGAGCTGCTCGACCGATGATGATCACCGACGAGGCCTTCCCGGTCGAGCCGTGGCAGATCCGCGAAACCCAGCTCGTGTTCGACCTGCTGCCGCAGACCGAGTCGATCTTCGCCCTGTCCAACGGCCACATCGGCTTACGCGGCAACCTCGACGAGGGCGAACCCTTCGGGCTGCCCGGCACCTACCTCAACGGGTTCTACGAGACACGGCCACTGCCCTACGCCGAAGCCGGGTTCGGCTATCCCGAGGACGGTCAGTCGATCGTCGACGTGACCAACGGGAAGCTGATCCGCCTGCTGGTCGAGGACGAACCGTTCGACGTCCGCTACGGCCACCTGCTGTCCCACGAGCGGGTGCTCGACATGCGGGCCGGCACCCTGACCCGGGACGTCGAGTGGAAATCGCCCGCGGGTAAGCACATTCGCGTGACCTCGGTGCGGCTGGTGTCACTGGCGCAGCGTGGGCTGGCCGCGATCGAGTACATCGTCGAGGCGGTCGACGATCCGGTGCGCGTCACCCTGCAGTCCGAGCTGGTGGCCAACGAGGACCAGCCCGAGCCGTCTGACGATCCGCGGGTCGCGTCGGTGCTGAGGAAGCCGCTCGAGGCGATTCAGCACGAGGTCAGCGACAACGGTGCGGTCCTGATCCACCGCACCCGGACCAGCAACCTGATGATGGCCGCCGCGATGGACCACGTCGTCGACGCCCCCGGCCGCGTCGACATCAGCGGTGACGCCGGAGGGGACTGGGCCCGCACCACCGTGGTCTGTGGACTGCAGCCCGGGGAAAAGCTGCGCCTGGTCAAGTATCTCGCGTACGGCTGGTCGAGCATCAGGTCCCGGCCCGCGCTGCGCGATCAGGTGGCCGCGGCCATCGCCGGAGCGCGCTACACCGGCTGGGACGGTCTGCTCGCCTCCCAGCGCGAGTACCTCGACGACTTCTGGGACAGCGCGGACGTCGAGGTCGACGGTGACGCCGACTGCCAGCAGGCGGTGCGGTTCGGGCTGTTCCACGTGATACAGGCCAGTGCCCGCGCCGAACGTCGCGCGATCGCAGGCAAGGGCCTCACCGGCACCGGTTACGACGGCCACGCCTTCTGGGACACAGAGGGATTCGTGCTGCCGGTGCTCACCTACACCGCACCCCACGCCGCCGCCGATGCACTGCGCTGGCGCTCCTCGACGCTGGATCTGGCCCGTGACCGCGCTGCCGAACTCGACCTGAAAGGTGCCAGCTTCCCGTGGCGCACCATCGCCGGCGAGGAGTGCTCCGCCTACTGGCCCGCCGGTACCGCCGCATTCCACGTCAACGCCGACATCGCGATGGCGTTCGACCGCTACCGGGTGGTCACCGGCGACGACTCGCTGGAAAAGGAGTGCGGGCTGGCGGTTCTCGTGGAGACCGCCCGGCTGTGGTTGTCATTGGGACATCACGACCGCAACGGGCTCTGGCGTATCGACGGCGTCACCGGCCCCGACGAGTACACCGCGGTGGTGCGTGACAACGTGTTCACCAACCTGATGGCGGCGAACAACCTACGCATCGCGGCCAACGCGTGCCACCGAAACCCCGATGCTGCACGCGAACTCGGCGTGGACAACGAGGAGACCGCGGCGTGGCGAGATGCCGCCGAGGCCGTGCACATCCCGTACGACGACGAGCTCGGCGTGCACCCTCAGTGCGAGGGCTTCACGACGCTGCGGGAGTGGGATTTCTCGGCGAACGCCGAGTACCCCCTGCTGCTGCACGAACCGTATGTACGCCTCTACCCGTCGCAAGTGGTCAAGCAGGCGGATCTGGTGCTGGCCATGCAGTGGCAGAGCCACGCGTTCACCCTCGAGCAGAAGGCCCGCAACGTCGACTACTACGAGAAGCGCACCACTCGTGACTCGTCTCTGTCGGCGTGCACCCAGGCGGTGATGTGCGCGGAGGTCGGCCATCTCGAGCTCGCGCACGACTACGCCTACGAGGCCGCGTTGATCGATCTGCGCAACCTGCACCACAACACCGGCGACGGGCTCCATCTGGCGTCGCTGGCGGGCAGCTGGACCGCACTCGTCGGCGGCTTCGGCGGGCTGCGCGACGACGAAGGCATGCTGAGCCTCAACCCGCATCTTCCCTCGGGAATCAAGCGACTCTCGTTCCGCTTGCGCTGGCGCAACTTTCGCGTCACCGTCGAAGCCGACCACTCGTCGGTCACCTACACGCTGCGGGACGGACCGCACCATCGCCTGACCATCAGCCACGCCGGCGAACCGCTGGAGATCAACACCGACTCGCCCACCACGGTGTCCGTCAAGCCGATCACCCCGCTGTTGCCGACGCCGACCCAGCCACCCGGGCGGGAGCCCATGCGCAGGCACTTGAAGAAATCAGACCTCGAGGCGTGAGCCGATGACGACGGTCCGCTCCAGTGGCAGCCCGAAGTAGGCGGCGGCATCGGAGGTGATGTAGGACGTGGCGATGAACAACCGGGTGCGCCACCGCGCCATCGATCGCCGATGTCCCTCGCACAGTTCGAGTTTCGACAAGAAGTAGGTCGCGTGCGCCAGGTCGAGCGGGCCTTCGGTCTGCTCGGGTTCGACCAGGCTCAGCGCCTTGGGCACGTTGATGTGTTCCATGTACCCGAACCGGGCCACCACGTGCACGATCCCGTGATCACTCGCGCCGAGCCGGTCGACGGTGATCCGTTCGGAATCCGGGACCCGCGGCACCGGCTCGGTGGTGAGAGTCATGATCACCACATGGGTCGCCAGCACGTGGTTGTGTTCGACGTTGGCGCGCATGGACAGTGGTGCCGTGTCGTCGCCTCTGTTCAGGAAGACCGCCGTGCCGGGCAGTCTCACCAGCGGCGGATCCATCGTGGCCAGCCCGTCGATGAACTCCTGCATCGGGCCTTCGACGCGGCGCCGTTCCTCGGTCACGATGCCCCGGCCCCGCTGCCACGTCGTCATCACCACGAACGCGACGACGGCGATCAGCAGCGGCAGCCACGCGCCGTGCACCAGCTTGGTCATGTTGGCCGCGAAGAACATCAGATTGACGGTCAACAACACCGCTCCACCGCCGAGCACCAGCCACAGCGGTGCTCCGGCGCGGGTCCGGGCGAGGTAGAGGAACAGCAGGGTGGTGATCGTGATCGTGCCGGTGACCGCCATCCCGAACGCGTACGCCAGTGCCGAGGAGCTGCGGAACGCGAACACCAGGATCAACACCGCCACCATCAGCATCCCGTTGATCCAGGGCACGTAGACCTGGCCCATCGCGGTGGCCGACGTGTAGTGGATGCGCAGCCGCGGCAGGTATCCCAGCTTCGCGGCCTGCGACGCGACCGAGAACGCGCCGGTGATCACCGCCTGTGAGGCGATCACCGTGGCCGCGGTCGCCAGCACCACCATCGGGATGCGACCCCACCCGGGTACCAGAAGGAAAAACGGTGCGGCGACGGCACGTTCGTCGGACAGCACCAGGGCGCCCTGCCCGAAGTAGTTCAGCGTGCAGGCCGGCAGCACCAGCCCCAGCCAGCCCACGGTGATGGCTCTGCGGCCGAAGTGCCCCATGTCGGCGTACAGCGCCTCGGCGCCGGTGACCGCGAGCACGATCGCCGCGAGCGCGAAGAACGCGATGTGGAAATGCTCGGACAGGAACTCCAGTGCGTGCGTCGGTGACAGCGCCCAGAGGATGTCGGGGTTGGCGGCGATGCCGCGGATGCCGCACGTACCGATCACGGCGAACCACACGATCATCACCGGACCGAAGAACCGGCCGACGGTTTCGGTGCCACGCCGCTGCACGGAGAACAGGACCACGATGATGACCGCCGTCACCGGCACCACGAAGTCGGCGAAGCCGGGGTCGATCACCTTGACACCCTCGACCGCCGAGAGCACCGAGATCGCCGGGGTGATCATGCTGTCGCCGAAGAACAGCGCCGCGCCGAACACTCCCAGCGCGGCCAGCACCGCGGACACTCGCCTCGCCCCCGACTCGGGGGGCTTCGAGAACTTCTTGACCAGCGTGATCAGCGCCATGATGCCGCCCTCACCGTGGTTGTCGGCGCGCATCACCAGCGTGACGTAGGTGAACGTCACGATCATCATCACCGACCAGAAGATCAACGACACCACGCCGTAGACATGTGGGCGGGACACCGGCACCGGGTGCGGGTCGTGGGGGTCGAAGACGGTGGCGAGTGTGTAGATCGGGCTGGTGCCGATGTCGCCGAACACCACACCGAGTGCGCCGACCACGATGGCCGGGCGGAGTGGATGACGACCAGTGTTCTCGGTGATAGTGGACAGTGTGACCGACGCGGTGGCAGACGCACTCGATGCGCTCTATGCGGCGCGCCCCGAGGACTTCACCGCGCGCCGGAAAGAGCTGGCGGCGGCGGCCAAGCGTGCCGGTGACGGCTCCGCCGCGAAACAGATCGGCGGCAGCCGTAAACCCACCGCCGCGGCGTGGGTGGTGAACCTGCTGGCGCTCACGAGCACCGCGCGAACACGATTGGCCGACCTGCGCGCGCGGTTGCGGGATGCGCACGCGGCGATGGACGGTGAGGCGATCCGCGCCCTGACCTCCGAGCAGCGCCGCCTCGTCGAGGAACTGAGCCGGGCGGGTTTCGCCGCCGCCGGGATCACCGAGCCGTCGCCAGGGATGCGCGACGATGTCGTGTCCACCCTGCAAGCCGCGGTCGCCGACCCGGACGTGCTCGCTCGATTGGGTCGGCTGACCAAGGCCGAGCAGTGGTCGGGCTTCGGTGACTTCGGCGTCGCGACGGCGGTGACGGCCACGCGTGGCCCGGGCCGACCCGTGCCGCGGGCCGCCCCGGCCCGGCCGGTGACGTCGCCGGCGCTCACAGCGGCACTGGCCCGGCAGGCCGACGCCGATTCCGCTCTGTCGGAGCTGCAGTCCGATCTGGCCGCGGCCCGGTTGCGCGCCGAGGACGCGCGGCGCCGCCTCGCCGCCGCCGAAGAGGCGCTCGGCGCAGCCGAAACGGCGCTGCGCGCCGCAGAAGACGCCTACTCGGCCGGCAAGCACGCGAGCCGGGAGGCCGCAGCGGCCGTCAGGGCCGCGAGATCAGCGCGCTGATTCCCGCTACCCTGGGCCCAGGCATCCACACAGGGGAGGCACGGGAGATGAAGCTTCGAGTGCTGCCGTATGTCACCGTCGAGGTGGACGACCGGCTCCAGCGCAGAATGCGGCGCGCCGGGGAGCGGTGGCGGCTGAACATGCGGGCCTACCTGCTCAGCGCGGCCGACGACGTCGACACGGCCGTGGACACCGCCGGGGATCGGGTGCGCGGGTTGTGTGACCGCGCCGTCAACCGGATCGACTCCGTGGCGGCCACCGTCACCGACAGGATCGCACCGGAACCGCAGGCGCAGCCGGCGCCGCAGGAGCGGCCCCGGCTGCGGGTGGTCAAGGGCGAGCGCGCCAGCTAGCAGCCGGCTACGTTCGCACCCGACCGGTCCGGCCGCCGACGAAGAACGAGCCGGCGAGCACGACCAGGCCGACGACGGCCACCGGGATGGACCAGGAGCGCCGCGACGACAGCGCCGATTCGCATTCGGCGACGAAATCCTTGTGGGGGATGAGCTCGTTCAGGACGGGCAGGTTGGCCGGGTTCTGCCCGTCGACGTCTCGCGCTTGCGACAGATCCGAGGCGATCGCGTTGCCACACCCGATGTCACCCTGCGGCCCGGGCACCGACACCGGCACGAGTAGCGCGATGACTCCGACGAGCAAGACCACCGCGCCGACGAGCATGACCAATCTCCGCAGATTCATGGCGCAGGGAGTGCCCAGTTCCGCGGAGCTGAAACAAGATCGATCTCCGGCACGCGCCGAGCCGGGTGGGCAGCAGGCCCTCCGATGTGCTGTCCTAGTCGGGTGATCGGCCATGGTGTGACCGTCCTGCTGTCGTTGTTGGCGGCGGTGTTTCTGGCCATCGGCATCGTGGTGCGGCAGCGGGCCACCCTCGACGTGCCGGCCGAGCACGGCGTCAGCTCGGTGATGGTGCTGACGCTGATCCGCAGACCGCTGTGGTGGGCGGGAACCGCGGCGGCGGTCGCCGGCTATGTGTTCCAGGCGCTCGCGCTGGCCAACGGGTCGCTGCTCCTCGTGCAGCCGATCCTGGTGTCGGCACTGCTGTTCGCGCTGCCGCTGTCGGCCCGTCTGGCGCATCGCCGGGTGACCCGGGCGGAGTGGGCGTGGGCGCTGCTGCTCACCGCGGCGCTGGCGGTGTTCGTGGTGCTCGCCAAACCCAGCCCCGGTGACTACGAGGCGTCACTCGGGACGTCGGCGATCGTCGCCGTCGTGTGCACGGTGTTGGTGATGGCCTGCGTCGTGGTCGCCCTGCGCAGTGCCGACTGGCGGCGCGCGGTGCTGCTCGCCGTCGCGGTGGGTGTGCTGTTCGGCGTCGTCGCCGTGTTGACGAAGTTGGTCATGCACGTCCTGATCCACGAGGGATTCCTCGCCGTCCTGGTCACACCGGTGCCCTACCTGTTGGTGGTGCTCGGGGTGATCGCGGTACTGCTGCAGCAGTCGGCGTTCCACGCCGGCTCCCTGCAGACGTCGGTGCCGACGATGCTGACGCTGGAGCCGGTGATCGCGGTCGTGCTCGGGGCGGTCGTGCTCGGCGAGCACCTGGACGTCGGCCGCCTCGACGCGGTGGCGCTGGCGATCTCGACGCTGGCGATGGCGGCCGGCACGATCGCGCTGGGCCGCGACGAAGGTGCCTACGAGGAACAACTGATCGCACCCGCCGACGCCGAGTCCGCGGGGTCTGTCGGTCAGGCCGCCTCGGGCACCGAGTAGCCGACGGAGGCCGCGACGTCGCGCAGCGCCAGCCGCAGCCGCAGCCGGCCGCGGTGCAGGCGCGACATCACGGTGCCGATCGGGATGTCGAGCCGGGTGGCGATCTCGCGGAACGCCAGGCCCTCGATGTCGGCGTAGTAGACCGCGGTGCGGTACTTCTCGGGCAGGGAATGCATCGCCGCCGCGATCGCCGGGTCGCCGATGAGCGCCAGCACCTGTTCTTCGGGGGAGCCCGCGACGCCCGCGCGTCGATGGTGGCTCAGCAGTTGGCGTTCGGAGAACTCGTCGGTGAACTCCAGGGCCGGCCGCCGCTGCGCCTTGCGGTGCTCGCTGATGTGCGCGTTGACCATGATGCGGTACAGCCACCCCGCCAGGTTGGTGCCCTCACAGAACCCGTCGAATGCCGCGAACGCCTTGGCAGCCGTCTCCTGCAGGAGATCCTCGGCACTGACGGGGTCGCGGGTCAGCCGCACCGCATGCCCGCGCAGCTGCCGCAGCAGCGGCACCGCGTCGCGTTCGAATCGTTCGGTGAGCTGGCGGCGATCGGTCATCGGGGCTCCTCGGCGTGCGTGGATGTTGCCCTCGACTCTTCCGCCGGGACACGCACCGCGTCTGCCCGGCTGACCCCCAACCGCACGGCGGACAACCACCGCGGCCTCTACCGGCTAACCCCCACCCCAGGACGCCCAGCGGTGAATCCGGATGCTGATCACGGGCCCGTCGAGCGCGACCCGTTCGTACTGCGGGTACTTCGCGCGCAGGGCAGCGTACCCCGCCGTCACCGTGTGGCCGGCCCGGTGGATCGTCGCCGTGCCGTCCGCGCGCACCCACCACAGCTGCGACCAGTCGTCGTCGTAGTGCTCGACCAGCAGGCTCACCTCGGGCCGGTGCGCGATGTTGTCCAGCCGGCGCAGCCGCTGCGTCGACTTGGGTTTCGCGTCGACGGCGGTGAACACCATGTCGTCTCGACCGGGAGCCATCGCGAACACCACCGGGACGACGTGCGGGGCGCCGTCGGGCCGCACGGTGGCGAGCACCGCCACCGGCGCGCGGGCGAATGCGGTGACCGGCCCGGACATGCTCACCTGCTCAACCCTAGGCGCGAGCAGCACCGCCAGGTTATGGTTCACCGCGATGACACGGCCAGGTAATCGCTGCGCCACTGCGCCGCCTCCTGCTCACCGGAAGGTCTCAACCATGCCCTCTGCCAACACCACTGGACGACTGTCCCGGTTCCTCGTCTGCGCCGCCTCCGCACTGCTGGTCGTCGGTGCCGCCGCATGTGCCCCGCCGGAGAAGAACGACTCCGGCTCTCAGACGCAGTCCGGTGTCAAGGCCGCCGAGGCCACCTCGGCCGCCGACTTCGGCGGCATGGACGGCCTGGTCGAGGCGGCCAAGGGCGAGGGTGAGCTCAATGTGATTGCGCTGCCACCGGATTGGGCCAACTACGGGGCGATCATCAAGGCCTTCTCCGACAAGTACGGCATCAAGGTCAATTCCGCGCAACCCGATGCGTCGAGCCAGGACGAGATCAACGCGGCCAACCAGCAGAAGGGCCGCAGCAGCGCGCCGGACGTGTTCGACCTCGGCCAGTCCGTCGCGCTGGCCAACACCGCGATGTTCGCGCCGTACAAGGTGGCGACGTTCGACGACATCCCGGCCGCGTTCAAGGATCCGAACGGGACGTGGGTCAACGACTACGGCGGTTACATGTCGATCGGATTCGACTCGGCAAAGGTGCCGCCGGTGACGAATGTCAACGATCTGCTCAAGCCGGAGTACCAGGGCAAGGTCGCGCTCAACGGCGACCCCACCCAGGCGGGCGCGGCGTTCTCCGGTGTGCTGATGGTGGCGTTGTCGCAGGGCGGTTCGGCCGACGACATCGCCCCCGGAGTCGAGTTCTTCCGCAAGCTCAAGCAGGCGGGCAACTTCCTGCCGGTCGATCCCACCCCCGCAACCATCGAGTCGGGGCAGACCCCTGTCGTGATCGACTGGAACTACACGAATTCCGCTGAGACCAAGAAGCTTCCGTCCTGGACGGTGCTGGTGCCGCCGAACGCCGCGGTCGCCGGGTACTACTACCAGGCGATCAACAAGGAGGCACCGCATCCGGCGGCCGCGCGACTGTGGCAGGAGTTCCTCTACAGCGACGAGGGGCAGAACCTCTACGCTGCGGGCGGCGTCCGCCCCGTTCGCGCCGACACCATGATCGCCGACAAGACGCTGGACGCCGAGGTCGCCAAGGCCTTGCCGGTGGTCGACGGGCCGGTCACGGTGCCGACCCCGCAGCAGACGGAAGCGGCCTCGAAGTACCTGTCGGAGAACTGGGCTGCCGCGGTTGGCTGACATGCGCCGCGTCCGAGACGGCCTGCCGCTGGTGCCGTTCCTGGCCGTCGTCGTGGTGTTCCTGATCATCCCGACGGTCACCGTCGTGGTCGGTGCGGTCTACCTCGACGGGGTGTTCTCGCTGGATCGCATCGCGGCGTTGTTCACCGGCACGGCGCTGTCGGCGCTGCGCGACAGCGTGCTGCTGTCCGCGGCCACGGCCGTGCTCGGTGCGGTGCTCGGTGCGCTGATGGCGTGGCTGATCGTCAGCAGCCCGCCGACGTCGATGGTGCGCCGGGCGGTGCTCTCGCTGTGCAGCGTGCTGGCCCAGTTCGGCGGCGTCGCACTGGCTTTCGCGTTCCTGGCGACGGTCGGGCTGAACGGTGTGCTGACGCTGTGGGTGCAGCAGGCCACCGGCTGGAACCTCGCGGGCTCGGGGTGGCTGTACGGCCTGAGCGGTTTGACCCTCGTCTACACCTACTTCCAGATCCCGCTGATGGTGATCGTCTTCGTGCCCGCGCTGGAGGGCCTGCGGGAGCAGTGGCGTGAAGCGGCGGTCAGCCTCGGCGCCTCGACGTGGGATTACTGGCGCGAGGTCGCGGTACCGCTGCTGACACCCGCGTTCCTCGGCTCGATGCTGCTGTTGTTCGCCAACGCCTTCGCCGCCTATGCGACGGCTGCCGCACTCGTCAGTCAGGGCAGCCCGATCCTGCCGCTGCTGATCCGGGCGTCGCTGGTCAGCGAGGTGGTCCTGGGGCAGGCCGGCTTCGCCTACGCGCTGGCGTTGGAGATGATCGTCGTGGTGGCCGTGGTGATGATCGCCTACAACCGGCTGGTGCGGCGCAGCGCGCGGTGGCTGTCATGACGCGGATGGTGCGCGGGCTGCTGTGGGTGCTGTTCGGACTCTTCTTCTGCTTCCCGCTCTACGCGATGGCCGACTTCTCCACCCGCGACCTGATCTCCGGCGGGCGCACCGGGCAGGCCTGGGCCAACCTGATCGCCGACGAGGCGCTCTACCAGGCGATCATCGTCTCGCTGTCACTGGCGGTGCTGACCGTGCTCGCAATGCTGATTCTGTTGGTGCCCACCATGATCTGGGTCCGGCTGCGCGCACCGTGGGCCAAGGGCATGATCGAGTTCCTCTGCCTGCTGCCGCTGACGATTCCCGCGCTGGTGATCGTCGTCGGGTTGCGCAACGTCTACCTGTGGGTCACGTACTTCCTCGGGGAGTCCGCGTTGACGCTGACGTTCGTCTACGTCGTCATCGTGCTGCCGTTCGCCTACCGGGCGTTGGATGCCGCGCTGTCGAGCATCGATCTACAGACGCTCTCCGAGGCGGCGCGATCGCTGGGTGCGGGCTGGGCGACGACGATCCTGCGGGTCGTGGTGCCCAACATCTGGTCGGGCATCCTGTCGGCCGCGTTCATCTCGATCGCCGTGGTGCTCGGCGAGTACACCATCGCCTCGCTGTCGGGATACGAGACGCTGCAGGTGCAGATCGTGACCATCGGCAAGAGCAACGGGCCGACCTCGGTGGCCGCGTCGCTCGCCACGTTGCTGTTCGGCTTCGCGCTGCTGCTGATCCTCTCCCTGGTCACCCGCGGCCGCCGCCACCAGACAGGAGTGACCACGTGACCGGAGTTGCCGTCGAGCTCACCGAGCTGACCCGTCTCTACGGTGAGACCCGGGCGCTCGACGGGCTCACCCTCCACATCGAGCCGGGCGAGATGGTGGCGTTGCTCGGCCCCTCGGGCTGCGGCAAGACCACGGCACTGCGCATCCTCGCCGGCCTCGACGAGGCGACGTCGGGCACGGTGACCGTCGGCGGCGTCGACGTCAGCAGGGTGCCCGCCAACAAGCGGGACATGGGCATGGTGTTCCAGGCTTACAGCCTGTTCCCGCACCTGACCGTGCTCGACAACGTCGCCTTCGGCTTGAAGATGCGGGGAAAAGCCAAGGGCGAGAGGCTTTCCCGGGCCGCCGACATGCTCGAGCTGGTGGGCCTGGGGGCGCTGGGCAGCCGCTACGCCAAAGAGCTTTCCGGCGGACAGCAGCAGCGTGTGGCGCTGGCCCGCGCGCTGGCGATCCAGCCCCGGGTGCTGCTGCTCGACGAACCGCTCTCGGCGCTGGACGCCAAGGTGCGCACCCAGCTGCGCGACGAGATCCGGCGGGTGCAACTCGACGTCGGCACCACCACGTTGTTCGTCACCCACGACCAGGAGGAGGCGCTGGCCGTCGCCGACCGGGTCGGGGTGATGAACAAGGGCCGGCTCGAACAGCTCGCCGAACCCGCCGAGCTCTACGCGCACCCCGCGACGCCGTTCGTCGCGGACTTCGTCGGGCTCAACAACAAGGTGCCCGCTTCGGTGTCGGGTGGTCGTGCGTCGCTGCTGGGTCTGTCGCTGCCCGCGGCACCGGGTTCGGTCGACGGTGAAGGTGTGGCGATGGTGCGGCCGGAGTCGGTCAGCGTGACCGCCGACCCGTCGGGTAGCGCGACGGTGACGTCGGTGTCGTTCCTCGGGGCGATCTCGCGGGTTCACCTGACGGCCGCCGACGGCGCCGCGCTGATGGCTCAGATGGCCAGTTCGGCTGCCCGGGATCTGCAGCCGGGGCAGCGGGTGGCGCTGCGCGTGGACAGCGACGGCGTGCTGGTCACCCGGGCCTGACGGGCGCCGAGTTCGACGAAATGGCGGGATCTCCTCGCACTTTCCCGCCCGAACGTCGGTTTGGGCGGGGAGGGGTCACACGTCCTTGACCGGGTCGATACCCAGGTCGCGGTAGCTCACGAGCGCGTGAAACGGGATGCCGCGCTTGGCGAAACGGGCCGCGGCGATGTCCCCGCGATCGACCATCGGGATCACGCCCGTCACCACGACGCCGATGGGCGCGATGCGCTCCAGTGCCAGCTCGGTGGAACCGCCGGTGCTGATCACGTCGTCGACGAGCAGCACCCGGTCCCCGGACTGCAACCGGGTGCCCTCGATCCACTGCTCGCGACCGCGGCTCTTCTGCTCCTTGCGCACCGAGAACCACGCCTTGCCGGTCACCATCGCCACGCCGTGCGCGAGCGGGTCGGCCCCCATCGTCAGGCCGCCGACCGCATCGAACTCGATGCCGTGAGCTGCGGCCAGATCGGCCACCGCGCGGCTCACCACCGACAGCCGCTCCCCGGTGTCGACGGCGAACTTGCCGTCGATGTAGTCGTGGCTGAGCTGGCCGCTGGCCAGCCGGAACGGCTCCTCACGACGTTCGTGCCCGCGGGTGCGGATCAGCTCGAACGCGGCCTGCCAGGTCTCGGGACGCTGCATCTGCTCGGACATCTGCTCGGACATAGCGCGATCGTAGTGCCCGCCCTGGATCACTGCCCGCGGGCCCGACGCGTCAACTCGACCGCGGCGGAACGCAATTCGTCGATCGAACCCAGGGGAGCGGCGAAACCGATTCGTGTGTAGGCCATTCCGCGTTCGGTCATGACACGCAGGTCGAGTCCGTATCGGTCCACGCCGGTGCACGACGCGGTGGTGGTGTCCGGGTAGCCGCCCAGTTCGCGTGCCATCGCCGCCAGTGCGTCGGCGTGATCGTCGTTGAGGTGGGTGATCGCGCCCGCGGCGTGCGGACTGACGGGGTCCGGCTCGGCGGCGGCGTAATCGGCGCTGGTCGTGGATTCCATGCGGCCGTAGCCGCCGACCCACCGCACGCGGTCCACCCGCAACACCCACAGCGTGAAGTCCGAGTAGTCGATGTAGTACTTGGCCGCAGCGACCGCCGCCAGGTGCGCGTCGCGCGCGGCGGCCTGCTCGTCGCCGCTCGGCCGTTCCACATGTCCGGCGATCGTGATGCGCGCGTTGGCCAACGGATCGGTCTCGGTGGCGGGGGCGACGACGGCGAGGCTCGCGCGCGGGTCTGCCGCCAGGTTGCGGCCGTGCTCGGCCAGATTCGACACGCAGAGCACCGGGGCGCCGCCGAGCAGGCCGTAGGTCACGAACGACGCCCACGGGTCGCCGTCGGCGGTCAGCGTCGCCAGCGTGGCGGAATTCGTCGACGCCGCGATCGTGCGGGCCTCTTCGGCCGCCGACGGGCGGGCCGGATTGACGGGTTCGCGCAGCGGCGGCGGAATGGTCGGCGCATCGCCTGGGTCGCCGTGATCGCGGGGTCGGCTTCCGGACGTCACCACGGCACCATAGCTGGCACCATGAACCGCTGACGCACGCGTCGATTTCCGGCGGCTCTCAGCAAACTCCGAACCGGCCGTGGGCTTGTGCTGATGTGCGAGAATTGCCCAGATAGTCAACGGCTTGGATTCGATCCCGGGTTCGGTACTGCGTCCGGCTGAATGAGGGGACATCATGGGGCGGCCCGCATCGCGTGTCTTCGCGGCCGCCGGTGCGCTCGTCACGGTCGTCTTCCTCAGCGGGATCGGCGCCGCACCCGTCCTGGCTCAGCCGTCGGACGGCGACGGTTCCTCGCAGACCACGTCGGACTCCGGCGAGAAGGATTCCGGTTCCGAGGCGCCGAAGGACACGTCGACCGACACCTCCACCGGTGGCTCGACGGCGTCGATCGACCCTCCCGATACGGACTCGTCGGTCTCCGTCGACACCGACGTCGACGAACCCACGCGCAGCGGGGGCTCACGCGAACCCTCCGAACCCGATTCCCCGCCGTCCTCGCGCGAGTCCGGCAAGGCCGACTCCGGCCGCTCGCTGACGCTCCCGATGCTGCGGCTACCCGCCCCCGGTGAGATCCCGTCGGGCCAGCTCCCTCTGCCGCGCAACTTCTACACCACCGTCGAGATCCCCGTACCCACCCTGACGCAGTTCCTGTCGGCATTGTCGATCGTGCCGCCCGCCCCGCCGCCGGGGCCGTCGTTCCGCACCCAGGAGGAGGCTCCGGTGGTGGACGCCGCCACCGGCACCGCCGGCGGAGGGGGTGGCGGCGGCGCCGGTCGTGACCCGGCGGTGCTGCACGCGCCGCTGGTCGTGACCGTTCCCCGCGCCATCACGGCCGCCGGAACCGGAGCCCGGGCCGGCGCCCGCACACCCGGCGCCGTCGCTGCCGAACCGGGCGTGACCGCCCCCGGTGTCGCCGGGGCGAGCACCCCGACGATCCGCGGTTCGATCGCCCCGACGCCCGGCGCCACCGCACGACCGATGGCCACCGGTGCGGGGCCGCGGCCCGAATCGATGCCACGCTCCATGGTGAGTCCGACCGTCGCGCAGCTCGCCGCCGTGGCGCTTCCCGGGCTCGCCGGCCTCATCCTGCTGACCTTCGGCGGCGGCGTGGTCGGCTACCGGCAGGCCAACAGCCTGCGCTTCGTGCGCACTGCCGGTGCAGAGCGTTTCCTCGCCTGAGCGTGAGGTCCACGGCGCCGGAACGGGTACTAGAGACACCGTGATGAGATTGCCGTTCGCTGACTGGATCGTGCGACAGCGCTGGTACGCCGGTCGCACCCGCCAACTGACCCGCGCCGAACCCGCCGCCGTGACCTCCCTCGGTGCCGATCTCGACCACGTCCTGCTCGACGTCGGATACGCCGACAACACCACCGAGCGCTACCAGGTGCTGATCCGCTGGAGCGACACCCCGGTGCCCGAGTTCGGTGACCTCGCGGCCATCGGGTCCGACGAGGGTCGATTCGCCTACGACGCCATGTTCGACCCCGCCGCGGCCAGCCGTCTGCTCACCCTGATCGACGAGTCGGCGACGGCGGGTCCGCTGACGTTCGCCAAGGAGCCCGGCGCCACGTTGCCGCTCGACGCGGCGCCCCGGGTGTCGGGAGCCGAACAGAGCAACACCAGCGTGATCTTCGGCAGCGACGCCATCCTCAAGGTGTTCCGCCGGGTGACAGCAGGCATCAATCCCGACATCGAGTTGAACCAGGTATTGGCGCGCGCACACAACAGCCATGTCGCGACGCTGTTCGGATCGTTCGAGACCACCTCCGAGACCGATCCGGCGGAGCCGTCCGCGCTGGGCATGGTGACCGCGTTCGCGGCCGGCAGCTGCGAGGGCTGGGACATGGCGACGGCCAGCACCCGCGAGGACTTCTCCGACTTCACCGCCGAGTCCCGCCCACTCGGGGAGGCGGTGGCCTCGGTGCACGCCGCGCTGGCCGAGGCCCTGGGAACCTCGACCGTCCCGTTCCCCGTCGACACGGTGCTGCACCGGTTGCGCACCGCGGTCGACGCCGCGCCCGCGCTGGCCGAGCATGCGCCTCGGATCGAGGCGCGCTATCGCGCCCTGGCCGGCGAGACGATGCTCGTGCAGCGCGTGCACGGAGATCTGCATCTGGGCCAGGTGCTGCGGACCGAGGACGGCTGGGTGCTCATCGACTTCGAGGGCGAACCCGGAGCGCCGCTCGAGGAGCGGCGTCGACCGGACTCGCCGATGCGTGACGTGGCAGGGGTGTTGCGGTCGTTCGAGTACGCCGCCTACCAGCTGGTGGTCGAGCGCGGTGACGGTGACGGAGGTGGCCGCGAGCTCGCGGAGCGGGCGCGGCAGTGGGTGGAGCGCAACAGTGCCGCCTTCTGCGACGGGTACGCCGCCGGCGGCGGGTCGGATCCGGCTGCGGCGAGGCACATCCTGGCTGCCTATGAGCTGGATAAGGCCGTCTACGAGGCGGCGTACGAGGCCCGGTTCCGGCCGACGTGGCTGCCGATCCCGATGCGGTCGATCGAGCGCATCGTGGCGAGCTGAAGGGCCGAACAAGCTGGCAACCGTGGCCACCCGGTAGGTCACCGCCGCTCTACGGCTCCTACTCCGGCCCGCCCGACCGGTGGCATGGCGTCATGACGCCCACCAACAGGCGGCCACGGCTGCAACAGCTCTCTCAAGCTAACACATCGATGCGGTAAAGACGCTGAACCCGGCCGCTAAGCGCGATGCCGCGCAACGTCTTTCATTACGGGGGTCAGTCGGTCTGCGCACGCAGCACGACGGTCGCCCGCGCCGGCACCTCGAGCGTCGCCCCTGCCGGGTGTGCTTCGGCCGGCTCACCGTCGGGGGTGAGTTCGGCGGTGTGGATCTCCTGCACCCACGCCTTCCCGAACTCCTTGGGCGGCAACGTGAACTCGATCGGCTCGTAGTGGGCGTTGAAGCACAGCAGGAACGAGTCGTCGATCACCCGCTGGCCGCGCGCATCCATGTCCGGGATGCCGTGGCCGTTGAGGAACACCGTGAGCGACTTGGCGAAGCCGGCCTCCCAGTCCTCGCCGCTCATCTCGGTGCCGTCCGGACTGAACCACGCGATGTCGGGAAGTCCGGCGACGCCGCGGCGGCCGACGGGCTTGCCGGAGAAGAACCGGCGCCGCCGGAACACGGGGTGATTGGCCCGCAATTCCGCGACCGCGCGCGTGAAGTCCAGCAGGCCCTCGTCGACCGTGGACCAGTCGATCCAGGTGATCTCGTTGTCCTGGCAGTAGCCGTTGTTGTTGCCGCCCTGGGTGCGTCCGAGCTCATCGCCGTGGCACATCATCGGCACGCCCTGGGACAGCAGCAGCGTGGCCATGAAGTTGCGTTCCTGCTGGGCGCGCAGCGCGTTGATCTCCGGATCGTCGGTGGGCCCTTCGACCCCGCAGTTCCAGGACCGGTTGTGGCTCTCGCCGTCGTTGTTGTCCTCGCCGTTGGCCTCGTTGTGTTTCTCGTTGTACGACACCAGGTCGCGCAGCGTGAACCCGTCGTGGGCGATGACGAAGTTGATCGACGCGACAGGCCTGCGCGCGGTGTGCTCGTAGAGGTCCGAGGAGCCGGTCAACCGGTAGGCGAACTCGTCGATGCTGGCGCCTTCGCCGCGCCAGAAGTCGCGGACGGTGTCGCGGTACTTGCCGTTCCACTCCGTCCACTGCGGCGGGAAGTTACCCACCTGATAGCCACCCGGGCCGACGTCCCACGGCTCGGCGATCAGCTTGACCTGGCTGACCGTCGGGTCCTGCTGCACGAGTTCGAAGAACGTGGCCAGGCGGTCGACTTCGTAGAACTCGCGGGCCAGTGTCGAGGCCAGGTCGAAGCGGAACCCGTCGACGTGCATCTCGGTCACCCAGTACCGCAGCGAGTCCATCAGCAGCTGCAGCGTGTGCGGATGGCTGACGTTGAGGCTGTTGCCGGTGCCCGTGTAGTCCATGTAGAACCGCTTGTCGTCGTCGACGAGGTGGTAGTACGCGGCGTTGTCGATGCCGCGCATGGACAACGTCGGACCCATGTGGTTGCCCTCGGCGGTGTGGTTGTAGACCACGTCGAGGATGACCTCGATGTTCGCCTCGTGCAGCGCCCGCACCATCGCCTTGAACTCCTGGACCTGTCCCCCCGGGTTCGGGTTGGAGCTGTACTTGAAGTCCGGCGCGAAGAAGCCGATGGTGTTGTAGCCCCAGTAGTTCGACAGCCCCTTGTCCACCAGCGTCGAATCGTTGGCGAAGTGGTGCACCGGCATCAGCTCGATCGCGGTGATGCTCAGTGACTTCAGGTGCTCGATGATCGCCGGGTGCGCCACGGCGGCGTAGGTGCCGCGGATCTGTTCCGGAATGTCGGGATGCGTCATGGTGAGGCCCTTGACGTGGGCCTCGTAGATCACCGAGTCGGCGTACTCGTGGTTCGGTGGCCGGTCGACGCCCCAGTCGAAGTAGGGGTTGATCACAACGCACTTGGGCATGTTGGCGGCCGAGTCGTCGTCGTTGCGGCTGTCCGGGTCGCCGAAGTTGTAGCTGAACAGCGACTGATCCCACTCGAAGGTGCCGTCGATCGCCTTGGCGTAGGGGTCGAGCAGCAGCTTGTTGGGGTTGCAGCGCAGACCGTTCTCGGGGTCGTAGGGGCCGTGCACCCGGTAGCCGTAGCGCTGGCCGGGCTCGATGCTCGGGATGAACCCGTGCCAGACGAAGCCGTCGACCTCGGGCAGCGTGATGCAGGCGGTCTGGTCGCCGGCTGCGTCGAACAGGCACAGCTCGACCTTCTCGGCGGCCTCGCTGAACAGCGCGAAGTTGGTGCCGTAGCCGTCGTAGGTGGCGCCGAGGGGGTAGGCCTTGCCGGGCCACACCTCGAGCGGAAAGGAGGTGTCCGGCGAGGCGGCGGTCTGAGTCAAGGAACTCTCCTGGTGTTCGATCGGCTGGTGGCGGTAGCGGATGCCCAGAACGGGGACGGTGCAACCGTCCGATGGGTCACAGATTCGTCGTCAGTGGACGGTCACGCCGGCGGCTCGTAGGGCGCCGACGGCTTCGTCGGTCGACGCGGAGGCGACGCCGGCGGTGAGATCGAGCAGCACACGGGTGGTCAGCCCGTGGGCGGCGGCGTCGGCGGCGGTCGCCTTGACGCAGTAATCGGTGGCGATGCCCACGACGTCGACGGTGTCCACATCGCGCCGGCGCAGCCAGTCGGCCAGCGAGGTGCCGTCGTCGTCGACGCCCTCGAAGCCGCTGTAGGCGGCCGAGTACCGGCCTTTGTGGAACACCGCCTCCACGGGCGTGGCATCCAGATCGGGGTGGAACTCGGCGCCGTCGGTGCCGACGACGCAGTGCCGCGGCCAGGACGTGACGTAGTCCGGGTGATCGGAGAAATGCTCACCCGGGTCGATGTGGAAGTCCTTGGTGGCCACCACGTGGTCGTAGCCGTGCTCGCCGCCCAGCAGGCCGGTGATGGCGCGCGCCACGGCGGCACCGCCCTCGACGGCCAGCGATCCGCCTTCGCAGAAGTCGTTCTGCACGTCGACGATGATGAGCGCGTTCATCCACCCACGGTATCGCCGTTGCCTCTGACCCGCTGATGGGCGGTCAGGAGCAGGTGATCGAACGTCTCCCGGCTCGGCAGTGTGTCCCGGTAGTCGAGCTGCTGGTAGTCGGCGAGCAGCTGCTCGGCCAGTGCGCGCAACTTGACGTTGCACTCCTGTGAGCGCCAGCGCAGCAACTCGAACGCGGCGTCGCCGTCCACCCGGTAGATGAGCATCAGCATGCCCTTCACCTGTTCGATCACCGCGCGGTTCTCGGCGATCTCCGCCAACGCGGCGGTGACCATCTCCTGGGTCATCGTCCCGGTCGAGGTGACGTCGACATAGAAGCCGTGTGTGCCGACCACCTGACCCTGCTCGTCGGTCATCCGGTCGCCGACCACGACGACGTCGCGGATGTCACCGCGGGTGTCGACGATGCGATGCCGAGTGGAGAACGGCCGGTGGGCTCGGCGCATCTCCTCCAGTGTCGCGGCGATCGTCTGACGATCGTCGGGATGTTTGTGGGAGAGCACGAGTTCGGTGGTCGGCGTCACCGTGCCGGGTTCGTAGCCGTGCATGATCTGCACCGCTTTCGACCACTCCCAGCGCTCGTCGTCGAAGTGGAATGTGAACCATCCGACGCGCTGCGGTTCGTCACCGTCGAGCGCCTGCTCTTTTGAGTCCACGCCGGGCACATCGAGCACGATAGCGTCGGAGACGCCCCCGGTATGCGAAGTCAGCCACCGAACAGCAAATACAACCCCAGGAATGTGTAGCCGACCATCACCAACATCATGGCCAGCTGCCCGGTCACCTGATGCGCCCGCGGGAGCAAAGCCAATGAGCGGTCGTGCGCGGCGATGACACCGGCGATGTGGCCGGCGACGACGAAGCCCACCTTGAGCGTGGCGCCCACCGCGGGATGCATCGAGAGCAGGTAGCTGACCTCGTTGTCGGCCAGGCCCAGGACATTCCAGCCTCGACCGAGCGGGTCCGCCAGCCGGATGATCGCCTCCTGCCCGCGCTCGACCAGGTAGGTGAGGTAGTGGGCGAACACGTAACCGATGACGATCGGGATCAGCGAGTGGGCCATCTCGGCCGGCAGTTCACGCCGCCGCTGCGCATCGACGCCTCCGGTGCAGCGGGCCGCCAGGGTGAAGGACCCCGCGACCACTACGGCGAACAGCAGCAGACCCGCCGTCCGCAGCAGGCTGGCCGTCGCCGCCGAGTCCGTGACCCGGTCGGAGAAATTGCGGAACGCGGGCGTCGCGGAGAAGCTGTCGAACGCGGTCGAGCCGAGCAGCACTGACAGCACCGCGACGACGCCGGGGCGCACCGGCAGCGTCGGCAGGTGATCGAACGGGTTGCCGATCGCGATCCGGCCGTCGGGATTGCGGCGCATCGGAGAGAGCCGGGACGCGACGACGCTGTAGACCTCGAACGGATCCGCGCGGGCGCACCATCGGGTGCCGCACCACAGCGTGCCCGCGAACGTGATGGCCAGGTAGACGAGGAGCCAGATCCGGATCGCGTGCAGGGACCCGGGATCCGGGCTGGCCAACTCGAGCCAGACGAATGCGAACGAGCCCACCGCGGCCGGCCAGTACCCCAGCCGCTCGGGGTAGCTGCGTCCCAGCGAGGGTCTGCCGATGACGCGGTGCACGGCACGGACCGGCGAGATGGCCCGCCACACCGGGCCGAACAGCAGGGACAGCGCGACGAGCCCCACCCACAGCAGCACGTAGAACACGCCGGGGAGCGCGTTGTCGGATGTCTGCGGCCCGAAGACGGCGGCCATCGCCACCCACGCCGTCAACACCAGTGTCAGCACCGTCACGATCCAGCGGGTCGCCGTCGCGTCGACGACACGCGTGACCACGCCGGGAAGAGCCCGGCCCGGCCGCGTCGCGTCGAACTTCGGTGTCCGCCACGCCAGCGCGACGACGGCGAACGTGAACGTCAGTGCCCAGGCCGCACCGATCAGGGCGTACGTGAACGGGATCGGCAGATCGGTCGAGCCGCCCAACCCGTGGGCGAGCACGTGGGAGGTCACTGAACGGCGATGGTGGCGATGGTCTTGTTCAGCTCGTGCAGTTCGATGTCGATGCGCCCGGGTACGTCGGCGGAGAACTGGAATGTCTGGCCGGGACCGACGGCGATCGGGAACGAATGCTCGGGCGTGGAGTGCACGTGCAGTTCGTCGACGGCGTCACTGTCGACCTGAATCACGATGGGCTGGTTGACCTTCGCCTGCAATTGTTCGTTGGTCGGCGTGACCTGGCCGTCCTTGATCGTCACGTCGACCACGACCCGCTGCGGCGGGTTCTGCGCGTCGGTCATCTGCGTCGGCGCCGGGCCGCCCGCGCTGGAACTCGCGGTGCCGGCGTCGTCACTCTTGTTGCCTCCGCACCCGGCGATCAGCACAGCCGCAGCGGCACTCAGCACGAGAAGTCTTCTCACGGTTCCCCTGTCTCGTCGGACTTCTTGCGGTTCTTCCTGGCGATGTAGAACACCACGCCGGCCACCACGAACGCCGGGGCGAACGCGGGCAGCGCCAACCAGATCGAGTGATCCGCGAGGATCACCACCTCCGCCGCCGGGGTCATGCCTGCGCGGAGGGTTGCAGCTCGTTCTCGCTGCCGGTCGGCTCGTTGTTGTTGATGCGGCCACCACCCCAGCTGATCCCGGCGATCATCGCCAGGGTGCAGACCAGCACGATGAGGCAGCCGATGAGCCACAGCGAGGCGGGGATGTCGGGGCTGCGCTCGCGCTGGAGGATGGTGATCTCCGAGACGAACGGCCGGGTGAACTGCGCCTCGGCCGGTACCTCCTCGGCGCCGATGCCCGGATCTCCGGCGAGGAAGATGGGCACCGCGGTGAGTGTGGTGCCGTCGTGGACGCGCAGCAGCGTCTTCCACTGCCCCGACACGGGCATCGGCTTGGTCGAGACGTAATGGCCCGGCCCCACCTGGTCGAGGTGATCGATGAACTGGCCGCGTTCGTTGGCCAGCCCGCCCTGCCACGCGAGCACCGACACCCAGTTGGGGTCGTCGCTGATCGCGTCCGGAGGGTTGAAGCGGACGTCGGCGGTCACGAAGCGTCCGGGGCCGGGCCCCTGGGTTTCCGTCAGCGCGAAGGTCGCAGTCTCGTTCTGCGGCACCGAATATCGCAGGCCGTTGGCGGTGGCGCCTCCGATCGCGAGCACGGTCAGCACGACCAGGCCGATGGACATCGCGCGGCCGGGCAGTTTCCGGCCGGTGAGGACCATGCCGATCATGCCTCCGCAGCCGCCCGCCAGGATCGCGACGGGCACGGACATCGCCAGCGCCTCGGGCCAGATGCTGGTCGGCCACGGGTAGGGGTAGATGGCGTCGATCCACAGCGACTCCAGCCACAGCCCGACGGTGGCGACGCCCAGGCCGCTGACCATGCCGAAGAGCACCGGACGTTTGAACAGCGGTGTGAGCGCCACCAACTCCACGACCAGGGCGGGGCCGAGATACAGCGGGAACCAGTTCACGGGCGCGTCGAGCAGAGGCGCGACCATGAACGCGATGATCCCGCGCAGACCGATGGCCACGACGGCGGCGATGATCGCCGCGCCGCGACCGAGGAAGATGCGGGCGGCGACGAGAGCCACCGCGGCCGCCGCCGCGATCAGCATCGGCTGGAACACCTGCCGGAATTGCGGTACGCCGAAGTCGAATTCGATCTGGTACACCGAGAGGCCGATCAGCACACCGGCGAACGCGAGGTACTGGATGAACTTCAGCCCGATGCCGTCGCGCGGGGCGTCCGCGCCGACCGCTCGCTTGCCTTCGACTTCCAGATAGGCCGCGGCGATCGTGGAGAAGCCGGCGCCGCCGATCATCATCAGGTGCGTCGGACCCCACAGCGTGACGTCCTGGCCGAAGATGCGGTGCCACACGTCGTCGAGCGGGAAGCCGATCAGCGCGTACATGCCGCAGCCGGCCATCACGATGCCGCCGACCGGGGCGTACCAGTTGTCGGTGATGCGGACGGCGGCCGGACCCGGCTTGTCGAAGGGCAGCACGATCGCCGTGCATCCCGCGATGAACACGAAGAACAGCCCGATGATGATGAAGTAGTGCGCCGGGTTGGCCAGCGGACCGGGATCGCGGCCCTTGCCGATGTGCAGGCTGACGTCCCAGATGAAGCCGAACAGCGCGCAGATGATCGCGCTGACGAAGATCGCGACGGGCAGTGCCACCCATCCCGGCCGGTGGAACTTACGGCCCAACCACTCGGCGAGGTCGGCCAGCCAGGAGATCCTGTGCTGGCGGTGCAGATATCCGATCCACAGCAGGACCGCGGTGACGGCGAGAGCCACCGCGGACAGGCCGAACACCTGGCTGAGTTCGGCGCCACCACCTTCGCTGCCCTGTGCGAGCACCGCGACGTCCGGTCGAGAATGCGTCATCGTCATTCCTGTTCACCCGTGCCGATGGAGTCCTTACTGGGCGGTAATGTTGCCAGAAGCACCTCAGGTGAAACCAGGGGTATCGGGTTTTTTCACCAACCGACATCTTGACGCGTTCGTGACGTCGCTGCTGCCACTGCCTGGTGCATGCGTGCGAACGTCCGGCGCCCGGCGCAGCCGACGATCACACCACGGGCGCCAGTTCTGTCCGCGCGCCCCCGCCTCGATGTGTTGCTGGCAACCACGCCCGCGGGTTTGCGGCACGGCGTCACTTCTTGGGCGGGCGCAGCACCTTCATGGCAGCGTTCATCACCGGCGCCGGCACCCGGTCCTTCATCGCGAGCGCAGTGTTGGCCGCCTGCGTGCGCGCGGGTGTACCGCGCCCGAACATGCGGTTCAGCGGACCGCCGGTGGGTTCCAGGTCGACGTGCAGTGGTGGTCTGCCCTCAGCGGCCCCCAGCGCGTTGGAGATGACGATCCGCTGGATCTCGCTGGTGCCTTCGAAGATGGTGTAGAGCTTCGCGTCCCGGTACCACTTCTCCACGGGGTGGTCCTTGATGTAGCCCCAGCCGCCCATCGTCTGGATGGCCCGCTCGGTGGTCCGCACCGCCAATTCACTGGCGGCCAACTTCGACATCGAGCCCTCGCCGCGTTCGAACCGCACTCCCGTGGCCGCCATCCACGACGCCCGCCAGGTCAACAACCGGGCGGCGTCCAGCCCCGTGGCCAGATCTGCCAGCGGGAACGCGATGCCCTGGTTGTCGATGATGGGCCCGCCGAAGGCCTCGCGCCGCTTGGCGTATTCGGTGACGTATTCCAGTGCGGCCCGGGTGATTCCGAGCGCCTGGGCGGCGACCATCGGCCGCGTCTGCTCGAACGTCCCCAGCGTGGCGGAGCCCGAGTGCTTGCCGCCCTCGACGGCTTCGCGTGCTTTGGCCAGCTTGTGCTCGAGCTTCTCGTGTCCGCCGAGGAGGTTCTCCGCCGGCACTCGCACGCCGTTGAACTTCAGCTCGGCGGTGTGCGAAGCGCGGCAGCCGAGCTTGTCGAGCTTGCGGACCATCTCCAAGCCCGGGGTGCCGCCCGGCACGATGAACAGCGCCTGACCTTTGTGGCCCAGCTCCTGGTCGACGACGGCATTCACGACATGCACATTGGCGATGCCGCCGTTGCCGATCCACATCTTGTGGCCGTCGATGATCCAGTCCGCATCCGGGCCGTCACCGTCGCGCCGGGCCGTCGTCCGCAGATTCCGGACATCACTGCCGCCCTCTGGTTCGGAGATGGCCAGCGCGGCGAGCTTGATGTCACCGGGGGTGCCGAAGCACTCCGGCGCCCACTGGAGCATCTGCTCGGGTGAGGCGGCCTGTCCGATCGCCGACAGCGCCAGCGCGGGCATCACCACGGCCAGTCCGATGCCGGCGCAGCCCCAGAACAGTTCCTCCATGAACATCGGCAGGGACAGACCGGTCGGGTCGCCGATGAGATCTCGGTAGAACAGCGGACTGTAGAAGCCCCTCTGCGCCGCCTCTTCGAGAACCGGCCATGGGAATTCCTGGCGCTGGTCGTACTCGGCGGCTACGGGTCGAACGACCTGCTCTGCGAATTCGTGTGTGCGCCTTGCCAAGTCGTGCTGGGCGACGGTCGGGGTGATGTCGAAGGTCACGACGGCACCCCCGCGGACATCAGCACGGATGTCACCTCAGTTGTCGGCCGGCCGATCGATCCGAACATGCGCACCACCGCCTTTTCCCTGCGCCTCGGCTGACGGGGTACCCACGGTGACATCGAAATCCACCGGTCACGCGGACAACGCCTGCGGGGGGCCGCCGGCCTCGACGATGCGCCGTTGCGCCTCGCCGACGGAGATGCGCAATCGACGGGACAGCACCTGGGCCCACGAACCGCCGCCGAGCTCCGCCGGCGTAGGCCCGCTCACCAGCCGACGGATGATGCGGCGTTGGAGGGCGACGACCGCCTTGTCCAGCTCCTCCAGCCGCACCATCAGCGCGCGCAGATCGGTGGGGCGGAGTTCGTGCAGCGGCAGGTCGGCCAGCGCACGGTAGGCGGTATCGAGGGCGTCGAGGGCGGTGAACACATCATTCGAACTCATGTTCGACACTCTATGGGGCACCACCGACACGTCGAATATCCTGCGGTGATGGCCCGAAAGTATGCGACTGCCGACACCGTCGCCGCCGACGAACTGCACGACTTCATCCGACCGCGTCATCGGATGGTGCTCACCACGTTCCGTGCCGACGGGTCGCTGCAGACGTCGCCGGTGACCGGCGGTCTCGACGAGCAGGGCCGCATCGTGGTGGCCAGCTATCCGCAGCGGGCCAAGGCGGCCAACATCCGCCGGGATCCGCGCGCCAGCGTTCTGGTGCTCAGCGATGAGTTCAACGGTCCTTACGTGCAGGTCGACGGCTCGGCCGAGGTGATCTCACTGCCGGCGGCGGTCGAGCCTCTGGTGGAGTACTTCCGCGCGGTGGCCGGTGAACACCCCGACTGGGACGAGTACCGGCAGGCGATGGTGGACCAAGGAAAGTGCCTGATCAGGGTCACGCCGCAACGGTGGGGTCCGGTCGCCACCGGCGGCTTCCCGCCGTCGTGACCGAGAGGGTCGGGCAGGACGGCCGGCACCGATTGTGGTAGTCAGAGCTAGCAGACGCGTTGCATCAGCTAGCACGTCAAACTATAGTCTGGACACATGTCCAGGAGGGGTTCGGATTCCTTGCGCCACATGATTCGGCCAGCTCGCAGCGGTTCCTCGCGCTGGACTCGCACCCATCTTCCTACTCCGGCATAGGTGAGCTGACGATGCGTATCGCCTTGCTGTCCTATCGGAGCAAGACACACTGTGGCGGGCAGGGCGTCTACGTGCGCCACCTCAGCCGCGGATTGGTCGAACTCGGCCACCACGTCGAGCTCTTCTCCGGACAGCCCTATCCCGAGGGGCTCGATCCGCGCGTGCGCCTGACCAAGGTGCCCAGTCTCGACCTCTACCGCGAGCCGGATCCCTTCCGCGTGCCGCGGCCCAGCGAGATCCGGACCAGCATCGACCTCGAGGAACTGCTGACCACCTGGACGGCGGGGTTCCCGGAGCCGAAGACGTTCAGCAAGCGGGTGGCCCGGCTGCTCGCCGATCGGCTCGACGATTTCGACGTCGTCCACGACAACCAGTGTCTGGGTACCGGGCTGCTCGACATCGCCGCCTCGGGAATGCCCGTCGTTGCCACCGTCCATCACCCGATCACGCGCGACCGTGTCGTCGAGGTGGCAGCGGCGCCGTGGTGGCGCAAGCCGCTCGTACGTCGCTGGTACGCCTTCGCCGAGATGCAGAAGGCGGTCGCGCGCCGGATCCCCGAACTCGTCACCGTCTCCTCGACGTCGGCGACCGACATCGCCGAGGACTTCGCGGTCGACCCGCGCCAGTTGCACGTCGTACCCCTCGGAGTGGACACCGAGCTCTTCGGTCCGGCAGAACATCGGGTCCGCAACCGGATCATCGCGATCGCCAGCGCCGACGTGCCCCTCAAAGGCGTGAGCCATCTCCTGCACGCGATCGCCCGACTGCGCGTGGAACGGGACCTGGAATTGCAACTGGTCGCCAAGCTCGAACCCAACGGGCCCACGGAGAAGCTCATCGCCGAATTGGGCATTTCCGACATCGTGCACAGCTCCAGCGGGCTGTCCGACACGGAACTGGCCGACCTGCTGGCCTCAGCCGAGGTCGCGTGCATTCCCTCACTCTACGAAGGGTTTTCGCTGCCGGCCGTGGAGGCGATGGCCAGCGGCACCCCGATCGTCGCCAGCCGGGCGGGGGCGTTACCCGAGGTCGTCGGCGCCGACGGTGACTGTGCACGATTGGTGACTCCGGCCAATGTCGACGAGTTGACCGCCGTGCTGGGTGAGCTGCTCGACTCGCCACTGGAATTGCGCAGGCTCGGTGCCAACGGACGGCGCCGCGCACTCGATGTGTTCAGCTGGGAATCCGTTGCCGCACAGACGGTGGCGGTGTACCAACAAGCTCGGGAAAGGGTCGCTGCATGCTGACCGTGGACTTCGACCGCCTCGGTGTCGGTGCGGGAACCAAGGTGATCGACGTCGGCTGCGGAGCCGGCCGGCACACGTTCGAGGCGTTCCGGCGCGGCGCCGACGTCATCGGATTCGACCAGAACGCCGCCGACCTGAACGACGTCGACGCGATCCTGCAGGCTATGAAGGAGCAGGGGGAGGCGCCTTCATCGGCCAGAGGTGAGGTCGTCAAGGGTGACGCTCTGGATCTCCCGTACCCTGCCGCCACATTCGACTGCGTGATCGCCTCGGAAATCCTCGAACACGTCCCCGAGGACGACCGTGCCATCGCAGAACTGGTGCGCGTCCTCAAACCCGGTGGAGCACTGGCGATCACGGTTCCGCGCTGGCTGCCCGAGCGCATCTGCTGGGCGCTGTCGGACTCCTACCACGCCAACGAGGGCGGCCACATCCGCATCTACCGGGCCCATGAACTGCGCGACAAGGTGCTCGGTCACGGACTGACGTTGACGCACACCCACCACGCGCACGCGCTGCACTCGCCGTACTGGTGGCTCAAATGCGCCGTCGGAACGGAACGGGACGGCCATCCCGCCGTCGGCGCATACCACAAGATGCTGGTGTGGGACATGATGAGTCGCCCCTGGTTGACCCGAACCGCCGAGGCGGTTCTCAACCCGGTCATCGGTAAGAGCGTCGCCCTCTACTTCACCAAGCCGAGCTGATGGCCGACGTCCCCCACGTGGCAGGCGTCTTCACGCCCGAACAGTGCCTGCAGACCGCGGAATCCATTGCCGCGACGCAGGAGTCCTCGGGCGCGATTCCCTGGTCGGTGGGTGGACACACGGACCCGTGGGATCACATCGAGAACGCGATGGCGCTGACCGCAGCCGGCCTGCTGGACAACGCGCGAGCGGCTTTCGAGTGGTCGCGGGTCATGCAGCGGGCCGACGGCAGCTGGCCGATCCAGCTTCGTGCCGGCGTCGTCGAGGATCCCCACAGCGACAGCAACTTCTGTGCCTACATCGCGACCGGATTGTGGCACCACGTGCTCGTGACCGGCGACCGTGGTTTCGCCGAATCGATGTGGCCGGTGGTCACCAAAGCCATCGACTTCGTCCTGAGCCTGCAAAAGAGTACCGGCGAGATCGCTTGGGCGGCAGGTCCTTCCGGCCGTGCCGAGGAAGCTCTGCTGACGGGGTGCTCGAGCATCCACCACAGCATCCGATGTGCGCTGGCGCTGGCCGACTATCTGGGCGAGCCGCAACCGGAGTGGGAGGTCGCGGTGGGGCGTCTCGGGCACGCCATCGCCGAGCACCCCGAGGGATTCACCGTCAAGGACCGCTGGTCGATGGAGTGGTACTACCCGGTGCTGGGCGGCGCCGTCCGAGGCCCGCGCGCGCAGGAGCGCATCGACGCCCGCTGGCACGACTTCGTCGTCCCCGGTCTGGGCATCCGCTGCGTGGACGACCGGCCCTGGGTCACCGGTGCCGAAACGTGTGAGCTGGTGCTGGCACTCGAGGCGATGGGTGACCGCAGCAGGGCCCATGAACAGTTCACGGCGATGCATCATCTACGCGAAGAGGACGGCTCCTACTGGACCGGTCTGGTGTACGCCGACGGAAAGCGCTGGCCCGTGGAGCGCACCACCTGGACGGGGGCGGCGGTGATCCTGGCTGCCGACGCGTTGTCCTCGGCGACTCCGGGCAGCGGCATCTTCCGCGGCACCGATCTGCCGCGGGGCCTGGAGGGCGAGTACGACTGCGAGTGCGCGATCAGCGAGCGCTAGCGTCCGCCGAGCGTCCCGGCCCCGCCGGTGACCCTCTCCAACACCCTCATCGAACCCGTCGCAGCGACCTCGCGGAAGTCGCCGCAGTCCAAAGCGCGCCGATAGATGTGGAACGGCGCTTGACCGCCGTCGGCCGGATCGGGGAACACATCGTGGATCACCAGCGCACCGCCCTTCTCCACCCACTGGGCCCAGCCGTCGAAGTCGCGTTGCGCGGCCTCCTCGGTGTGGCCGCCGTCGATGAACAACAGCCGCAACGGTGTTCGCCACCCGCGCGCCACGACATAGGAGCGGCCGACCACCGCGACGACGTGCTCGTCCAAGCCGGCCGCGTCGAGTGTGTGACGCAGGGTCGGCAAGGTGTCGAACAGGCCGGTGACGGGGTCGACCAGCGACGAGTCGTGGTACTCCCAGCCCGCCTGGTGCTCCTCGGAGCCGTGGTGATGGTCGACGGTGAACACCAGACCCCCCGTCTGCTGCGCGGCCGCACCCAGCATCACGGTGGACTTACCGCAGTAGGTGCCGATCTCGACGGCCACCCCGTCGCCCAGGTAGCGCAGCGCGGTGTCGTAGAGCGCTCGGCCCTCGTCGGCGGGCATGAATCCCGTGACCCGCTGCGCGAGCTCGAACAGTGTTGCGGCGGCGGGCGGCATCGTCATGGCCTTCAACCTACCGTTGCTGGCATCAGTGGGTTGTAGTAGCGTCCGGACATGTGTCCGATCCGGCCCGCGAGTCGACTCGACGGCGCCTGACGGCCAAGCAGGTCGAAACCGTGGAGCGGCTCGGGCAGGCCGCGGTCACCGTCCTCGGCCGTGAGGGGTTCGCCGGTCTGACGGTGCGGCGAGTCGCCGCTGAAGCCGGCGTCGGCGCGGCGACCGCATACACGTACTTCTCGTCGAAAGAGCATCTGGTGGCCGAGGTCTTCTGGCGCCGCCTCGCCGGATCTCCCTGTGTACCGCACCAATCCGAGGATCCGGCCGTACGGGTCATCGAGGTGTTGGGTCACATCTCCCAGCCGGTGGCCGACGAGCCGGAGTTCGCCGGCGCGGTGACAGCAGCGCTGCTCGGACGTGACCCCGATGTCGAGGTGCTGCGCCTGCGTATCGGTCGCGACATCAGGGACCGACTGTCGCAGGCCGTCGGCGCCGACGCCGACCCCGGTGTCGTCGACACGCTCGAACTGCTGTATTCCGGGGCGCTGGTGAGAGCGGGCATGGGATACGCCTCCTATGAGGAGATCGCTCGGAGACTGGCGACCGCGGCACGCCTTCTACTGGGTTAGCCCCGGTCGGCGCGCTCGACCAGTGCGGCGCACATCGCGCGCACAGAAGCCACCTCGGTCTGCCGCAGCTTGATCAGCCGACGAATGTTGCGTCCCCGCTCCGACTTCCGGGCTGCAGGCGGCAACTTCCGCAGTTCGGTGCAACGCTCGACGATCTCGGTTTCGAGCTCCTGCCAGCGCGTGGTGAGCATGGTCAGGTAGTAGGCCGCCTGAGCGTCGGCCGGTGGGGGTCTCACTACCCGGTGGTGGGGACATGGGAGGCGATCAGATCGGCGATCTGGCTTGCTTGACGCACCTCGACGGTGTTCGGAACGCAAGCCAGCACGTCGATGACCACGTTGGCACGTGCGGAGATCACATGCTCGCACGACGATGTGCTGGCGCCGGCCGACCGGCTGATGGTCATGCGGAGACGATCGGTGCCGGTATCGAGATCACCGCTGCGCCAACGGGGGAGGCGCTGATCGTTCAGCGTGATGTTGACCGTGTGGTTGGTGCACTTGGACCAGCGGTCGGCAGACCGGGTGACGAAATCGCGCGCGGTATCGGCGCTCGGATAGGACACCACCGACTGGACCACGGAGGACCGCCACTGATCGTTGCCCGGAGCGCGAAGCAACTGGCGTCGCACGGAATCCCACGTCCCGTCGTCGGACGTGCCGTAGATCGCGGATTCCCCCGGATGCCAGACACCCAGGCAGTTCACGTTCGGGAGCAGGTTGCGGTTGTCGTCCATGGCGGTGTCGACCGGCTGGGCGATCAACGGAGCACCGTTCATCATCGACTGCACGTCGTTGGTGCTCAACAGAAGATCGCTCAATGCCGAATCAGGCACGACTACAGGAGGATTCGCTGCCGGTTGAGCATGACTGCACCCCGCTGCAAGCGTCGCCACCGCAGCGATGCCCAGAGCCGCCCAGCGTCGTCGCCGTCGTCTCATGCGTGTGTGCCGGCGGCAGCGCAGGCCTGTTGCGCCGCGACAGCATCGTTGTTGAGCTCGTCGGCGGTCGTGTTCAGCGTGTCGCGGCCTCCCCGCAAGCCCATCTTGATGAGCAGCTTGGTGGCGTCGACCGACCACCGTCGCATCGGATCGGCCACGCCAGGCGGCACGCCCGGGGTGTTCGCGGCGGACATCGCGACGGCCGCACCCTGGCGTAACGCGGTGCGGCCCAGGACATTGCTGCTCTCCACCGCGGGATCGGAGTAGTTCTCGGTCGCGTAGCCGTCCAGTGAGTCGGCGAAGTCCCCATAGTAGGTCGCTGTGGAATCGAGCACCTGGGCGAACTGGCTGCAGGCTGCGACCGCCGCGGGATCCGCGCTGTCGGAGCCCGGAGTGGCCACCTGGATCGCCGGCGCGCCCGGATCGGCCATCGCGTCGACGGGTTGTGCATTGGCAGGCGATGACAGCAACAGAACTGCGCACACGCTCACGCACGCGGGCAAGAGGGCTTTCGCGACGATGCGTTCGATTGTCACGGTGTTCTCCGATTCCTTCACAGTCCTGATTGATCGACGGGAAACGTTCGTACTCAACGTTTCCTGGCGCACGGTGGATGCACTCAATGCGGTCAAGGTGAACGGATGGCGAACTGGCAGAGGCGTGCTGTGGACTATTCAGAGGTTGGCGACAAGCTCACAGTGAACCTCACAGCGTACTTTCAGCAAAGAGGTGCACTCGATAGGCGCCGGGCTCGAGGCCGTCGCCGCACGTTCACCAGAACGACACCCGGCCAGTGGACGCTCTGCGGGTCAATGGCGATATCCCGTTCCCCGCATCCACGAGAGGCGTCGTCGAACCAATGTTGAACCGCTATGTCACGCTCGCCGCTGTCTGCCTGGCGGCACCGGTGTGGGCCGCGCCGCTTGTCGCAGCGGAGCCGGCTCCTCCCAATCCAGGTGTACAGCCTGTCGCGGACGCGGCACCTGTCCCGCCGCCGCCCGACGGAGCGGTCCCGTCCGGCCCTCCCGGAATCCTCGACACCCCTGACGGCTGGCACCTGGAAGTGTCGGGGAGCAGCGAAACCCAGCTTCCGGTGGCGCCGCTGACCACCGCGATCTCGTCGCGCGAGTACCTCGTGAGCGGCACCTTCACGGGCAAGATCACCGGCAAGGGCAAGACCACTTTGGCCGGCGGGTCGATGGAGGCCGGTGAGCAGATCGGCTGCGGCATCATCTCCGACGAGACGGAGATCAACCCCGGCGCGAGCATCACGCCCAGCATCGGCATCCCGTTCACGGGTAACCCGGCGTTCGGCGCCTCCCTCAGCCTGCAGGGCAAGGTCTACCTCAAGCCCGGCACGGTCACGACGGTGGCACTCGACAAGAAGTCTTTCAAGGGCACCTCGACCCGTATCACGCTGACCGGTGTGCGGGTCAAGACCGATCAGTGCGCGGGTCAGTCCTTCATCCGGTCCTATGCGACGTTGACCAGCTCGACTGACAACACCGACGACGTCGTCACCTACCTCGGCGTGACGAAGGCGGTGTAGGCCCACCCGGACCCTCGTTCGTCATCACAGACTTCGCTGACCGAAAGACTCTGAGAGGCAATCGTATCCATGAAGAAGAAGCTCCTCGCGCTGGCCGCCGCCGGCCTCGTCCTCCCGGCTTTCGCGGTACCCACCGCGCTCGCCCAGCCGGCTCCGCCGGCCCCACTGCCGCCGCCGGTCGACGGTGCGCCGCCGCCGGACGCCGGGCCGCCGCCGGACAACGGTGTCGTGGCATCCGCGCCGCCCGGAGTGGTCATGTCGCCGGACGGATGGCAGCTCAGCGTCGCCGCCACCGGTGAGACCCAGCTGCCGATCGCCCCGCTGACCACCGCGGTGTCCTCGCGCGAATACCTGGTCGGCGGAACGTTTGTCGGCACGGTGACCGGGAACGGCAAGACCAAGCTCAACGGCGGCGTGCTCGAGGCTGGCTACCAGATCGGTTGCGGTATCGAGCTCGGCCAGGTCCGGCTCATCGGTTCGGTGGGTGTCGGCACGTCGGGGTCGACGCTGACCGGGGGTCTCGTGCCGACGGGCGTGAACTTCCCGATCTCCGGCACCCTCGAGATCCACCTCAAGCCCGGCACGGTGAACCAGGTGTCGGTGGACAAGAAGTCGTTCAAGGCGGCGCCCGCCCGCGTCACGCTCAAGGACGTACACATCAAGGTCGACGGGTGTGCGGGACAGTCGTTCCTGCGGTCCTACGCGACATTGACCAGCTCTACGACCGACACCGACGACATCGTGGCGTACTACGGCGTCACGAAGTCCGTATGACCCTGGTGATCCGGCAGGCACCGGCGGCGCTTCTGGCCGCCGGTGCCGCTGTCGTCTTCGCGGCGGTGGCCAACGCCCAGCCGCCGGCGCCGCCGGAGCCACTGCCGCCCGCACCGGCGCCTGCGCCGGCGCCGGGTCCGACCATCCCGGTGATCGGTGCTCCGCTCGGCCCGCAGGGCTGGAACATGCTCGCTCAGGCGGACCAACCCGCTGTTCCGGGAATGCTGGGGGCTCCGCCGATCTCCGGCATCGACCGCACCACGGTCCTCGGCCAGAACGCGGTGCCGTCGGCGCCGGGCGCCGGTCCGGGTGTCGTACCGAACCTGCGGGCCTTCAACAACGCCTACGGGGTGCCGCAGAACGAGGTGCCGTCGGCGCCGGGACAGGGCCAGCAGTTCGACGTCGCGCCCGGGGACGAGAACGCCGACGTCAATGGTCGTACCTGGCTGGGTCGCTACATCGACCTGTACCGCGATGGGCGACTGAGGGGTTCGCTGTTGGGTCAGTTGCCGCAGCAACAACTCGGTGAGCCGCTGCCGGGGACCGCTCCGCCTCCCGGGACGAACATCCCGCCGGGGTTGGTGCAGTTCCTGCCCGATCCGGCAGTACCCCCTCCACCGCCCTGACCGTGCTGCGCGAAAGTGCTCCCTGTGCTGTGAATTGACGTTCGCGGCCGCGGTGTGAGCACTTTCGCGACGTACCAGTCATACGACGATCGGCCCCCACGGTTCGTGGGGGCCGATCGCTGTGTGAGGTCAGGCGGCGTCGGCCTCGGGCTTGCGGTGCTTGCCGCCGAGCGACGGAGCAGCCTTCTTCTTCTTCGAGTCGTCTTTCGTCGCGGTCTTGCCGTCTGCTGGGGAGTGGGTCTCCGCCTTCTTCGTCTCGGATGTCGTCTGATCGGTGCTGTCGGTGTCAGAGGCGTTGTCGGCCTTCGTGTCCGATGTCGAGGCTGCCTCGTCGACGGTCGGCTCGGACGACTCCTTCACCTCGACGGCACGGTGCTTGCCGCCGAGCACTTTGGGCGTCTCCGCGGTGTCGGACTCGACGGACTCGTCAGCGACGCCGTGGCCGGCGCTCAGCTGCGACAGGAACGGGTGCGGGCTGTCGAGCACGGTCACCGCCGTGTCGTCGCCGGCGAGCAGGTTCGGGGCGTGCCGCGCCTGCAGTGCCACCTGTGCATCGTTGCCGCCGAAGATCTGGTCGATGATGCTCTTGTTGTAGGCGAGCTCGCTCTTGACTGCGGTGGAGATGCCGGGCAGGGCGCCCTTGAGGTTGGCCTTGACGGTGTCGACGTACGCGGGGATCTCGCTGGTGCGGTTGGTCAGCACATAGGTGACCACCGAGAGGGGCAGCGACACCAGCTGGACGACGGCATTGGCCGCGCTGCCGACGGCCTTCGAGACACCCAGGAAGTTGTGATACGGAATCGTCAGCAGCTGCAGCAGCAGCGTGCCCTGGTCCACCGGATCTGCTGCTGCGGCAACGGTGGTGGCGGACGCGGCGACGTTCGGCAGCTGATCCTTCGGGCTGAACACCTGCGAGAGCAGGTCGAGGTCGTACTGCATCTCACTCTTGATCGCTGTGGAGATCCCGGGCAGCGCACCGTCGACGTTCTTTCGGACGGTGGCGATGTAATCGGGGATCTCGCCTGCGCGGTTGGTCAGCACGTAGGTGGCGACCGAGAACGGCAGCGACGCGACCTGCAGGTAGGCGTTGACGGCACTGCCGACGGCCTTGGAGACACCGAGAACATTGTGGTACGGAGCCGTGAGCAGCTGCAGCAGTAGCGTGGCCCGGTCGACGCCGGACAACTCGGCCATCGTGTCGACCGCCCCCACCAGCGTGGCCTCGTTTGCCGGTGCGACAGGCGAATTCAGCGTTCGAAGCGACGGCGGAACCGGGTCGAAAGTGGTGACCGCGGCGGACAACTCGACGGGGATCGTCGCGATGGCGCGCACGGAATCGGGGGTGGTGGTCGGGATCATCGCCGGAGCCGCCAGGCAGGCGGCCGAGACGAATGTCACGAGGGGTTTGCCAATGGACGAGTGCATACCGTCGCCTTCATACAGGGGTGTCAGGACGGACGGAAATGTACGGGCCTCGCACATAGGGATCCGGAACACATTGCAGCGCGCAGTTTCTCAGAAGTTGAACGCGCGGCGACTTTCCTGGGAGCGGCTCAGCTGACGACCAGTGCCGCTGCCGCGGCGGTTGCCGGTTCGGTGATCTCGGCGACGTCGCGGCCGTCTTCGACGACGAAGGCCGTCAACTCGCGCAATCCTCCGAGCAGGATCAGCGCGGTCGTGGCGGGCAGTGGATGCACCCCGGCCCGCTGGAACCCCGGGCTGGCGGTCAGCGTCGTCAGCAGCTCGGTGAGGTCGCCCATCACCTGGCGGTGCAGCGGCCGTGCGACGACTCCCAGGGCGGGAGCTTCTCTGATCCAGCACAGCGTGATGGCCGGGCGCGCCCCGATATGGGCCACATAGGCGTCGACCGCCTGCCGGATCTGCGATCTCCATTCATCCTCTGGCGCAACGGCGCCGCGGATACTCGATATCAGCTCGGCGTTGTTGCGTCTGAGCAGTTCGATCAGGCACTGCTCCTTGCCGGCGAAGTGCTCGTAGAAGGTGCGCTTCGAGGTGCGTGCGTGCCGGACGATGTCGGCGACGGTGCTGTCGCGGTAACCGCGCTCGCCGATCGACGCGGCCAACCCGTCGAGCAATCGGTCCAGTGTCGGCATCGACATCGGCACTGCTGGCTCGGTCATCGTCACCTCTTGCGGTTCCCTGGTACCAACCGGTACCGTACCGGACATGACTGTGGTACACGGCAGTACCAGCGACGCGGCCACGGATCGCCTTCCTCCGGGTCCGCGAATCCCGCCTGCGCTGCAGGGACTCGGGTTCTCGTTCGCCCGAAAATGGACGGTGCGCCAGGCCACGCGCCAGTGCGGTGACGTGTTCACACTGAGCCTCCCGGTGTTCGGGCGGTCGGTGATCGTGGCCGATCCCGTGCTGGCGAAGCAGGTCTTCATGGCCGACCCCGACGACGTGGGCAACATCTCGCCCAATCTGTCGCGCGTGCTCGGCCCCGGTTCGGTGTTCGCCCTCGACGGCGCCGACCATCGACTGCGGCGCAAGCTGCTGACGCCGCCGCTGCACGGCAAGAGCATCAAGAACTACGAGCGCATCTTCGAAGAGGAGACGCTGCGCGAGATCCAGACATGGCCGGAGGGTTCGTCATTCGAGACGCTCGAGCCGATGATGCGGATCACGCTGAACGTCATCCTGCGCGCGGTGTTCGGCGCGGACGGCGCACACCTGGACGAGCTGCGGCGCAGCATCCCGCCCTGGGTCACGCTGGGGTCGAGGCTGGCCGTGCTCCCGATGCCCTCGCACACCTACGGGCGGTTCACCCCGTGGGGCCGGCTCGCGGCCTACCGCAAGACCTACGACGAGATCATCGGCCGGCTGATCGACGCCGTCGCCGCCGATCCGAACCTCGACTCACGCGACGACGTGCTCTCGCTCCTGCTGCGCAGCTCCTACGACGACGGCTCAGCGATGTCACGGGAGGACGTCGGTGACGAACTGCTCACCCTGCTGGCCGCCGGGCACGAGACCACTGCTGCGACCCTGGGGTGGGCTTTCGAGAGATTCAGTCGCCACCCCGAGGTGCTCGAGGCGCTCGCCGCGGAAGCCGACACCGAGGACAACACCTACCGGCAGGCGGCGATCCTCGAGGTGCAGCGCACGCGCACGATCATCGACTTCGCGGGACGGCACGTGTACGCACCGTCGTTCGAGCTCGGCGACTGGGTGATCCCGCACGGCTACTCGATCCTCGTGGCGATCGCGCAGATGCACCGCCGCGCAGAGGAATTCCCTGATCCGTTGACGTTCGACCCCCAACGCTTCGTCGGTCAGCGACCCTCCACCTTCGCCCACATCCCGTTCGGCGGCGGCACCCGACGTTGTGTCGGGGCCACCTTCGCCAACGTGGAGATGGACGTCGTGCTACGAACGGTGTTGCGCCACTTCACCATCGAATCGACCACCGAGCCGGCGGAGAAGGCGCACTTCCGCGGTGTCGCCCACACGCCGAAGCTGGGCGGACGGATCGTGGTCCGCCGCCGCCGCCAGGCGAAGTAGACCACCGCCGCTAGCTACACCTGCGTGCGCTTGGGCAGCTTCCAGCCCGGCCGCGGGAAGTGGCAGGTGTAGCCGTTGGGGTAGTGCAGCAGGTAGTCCTGGTGCTCCGGCTCGGCCTCCCAGAAATCCGGTGCGGGGCTGACCTCGGTGACCACCTTGCCCGGCCATAGGCCGGAGGCGTCGACGTCGGCGATCGTGTCGAGCGCGACCTCGCGCTGTTCGTCGTCGACGTAGAAGATCTCCGAGCGGTAGCTGGAGCCGACGTCGTTGCCCTGCCGGTTCTTCGTCGTCGGATCGTGGATCTGGAAGAAGAACTCGAGCAGAGCCCGGTAGTCGGTCTGCGCCGGGTCGTAGACGATCTCGACGGCCTCGGCGTGCCCCGGGTGGTTGCGATAGGTCGGGTGATCGTTCTGCCCGCCGGTGTAGCCGACGCGGGTGGACACCACGCCCGGCTGGCGGCGGATCAGATCCTGCATGCCCCAGAAGCAGCCGCCGGCCAGCACGGCCCGCTTGTAGTCACTCATGCGCGCTCCTCGTCGGATTCGGTGGATTCGGTGAACAATTCACGGTACTGCCCATAGCCCTGGGCCTCGAGGTCGTCGAGGTGGACGAACCGCAGCGCCGCAGAGTTGATGCAGTACCGCAGGCCGCCCGCCTCGCGCGGTCCGTCGGTGAAGACGTGTCCGAGGTGGCTGTCGCCGTGGGCGGAGCGGACCTCGGTGCGCATCATCAGATGGGAGAAGTCGCGCTTGCGGATGACGTTCTCCGGGTCGACGGGCCGAGTGAAGCTCGGCCATCCCGAGCCGCTCTCGAACTTGTCGACCGACGCGAACAGCGGCTCACCGGACACCACGTCGACGTAGAGGCCGGGTTCGTGGTTGTCCCAGTACTCGCCGGTGAAGGGGCGTTCGGTGCCGTTCTCCTGGGTGACGTGGTACTGCTCGGGCGACAGTGCGCCGACCGCGTCGGGATTTCTGTTGTAGGTCTGGGTCACGGGACCTCCTCGGGTTGGCACTTGTACAACCGTGAGTGGTCTGCCGTTAGTTCCCGTTACGTACCTCGTCGACCAGCGTCACGATCTCGTCAGCGACGGCCTGCGGCCGGTACAGCATCTGGTTGTGTCCGGTCCCCGGCACGATGACGTTGGCAGTGCCGAGCGCGGCGGCCAACATGTCGTTCGCCTGATGGACCTGAGCCTGGGTGTAGTTGTCAGGCTTGAGGTTCTTCGGCGCGGCGAATTTGTCGGCGCTCAGGACCACGGCCGGGACGCGGGGCAGCGGGGGTGCGGCCGCGATCGTCGCGAACGCGTCGTACGGCAGGATCGCTTCCTCTCCCGGCGGCTTGCTGCGCCCGTCGGCGTCGAAGGCGTCGTTCTGGTCGGGCCGTCCGACGCTCAGCAGGAATTCCGACGTCGGCTCGGAGAAGAGCAGGCCGCTGACGAGTTCCGGATGCTGTCGCGCCAGCAGGTCGAGAACCAGGCCGCCGTAGGAGTGGGCGACGAACACCATCGGGGTCGGCAGCGCTGCCGCGGCGATCAACGCGACGACGTCGTCGACGTCCTGCTGCACAGTGTGCGGCTGCGCGACGGGGGTCGACCGATCCGGGCCGTCGGGCCGGGTGCCGGGTCTGTCGTAGGAGCAGATGCGCGTCGTGCGCGCGACGATCGGCTGCGCCGCGAGGTCGGTGGGGTAGTCGATCGCGGCCTCTTCGACGAGGTCGTAGGGCTGGGAGCGAACCGGGTCGTCCGGCGCGATCGACGCGTTCCATGCCTGGGCGTAGCTGCCCATGCCGGGAATGACGAAGACGGTGGGCGAGTCCGCAGCGGCGCTGCCCTGGCAGTTCAGATAGAGGCTGCGACCGTTGCCGATGTCGATCAGCCCGGCGAAGTCCTGCGCGAGGGCGGGTGGAGCGGTTGCGAGCGCGACGATGACCCCGATGGTGATGACCCCGATGGTCGTCGCGAGCGACGTCTTCACGTCAAGGACGATACGACCGGTCGACAAGACCAGGTAGAACGTGTTCTAGTTCTGGGTGTGACGGGTAGCACTTTCAGTCGCGACGAACTGATCGACGCGTTCGCCGAGTTCGAGAAGACGGTCGATCGCGCGGCGACCACGCGCGACTGGGACCCCTGGGTCGCGCAGTACACCGACGACGTGCTCTACATCGAGCACGCGGCCGGCACGATGCGTGGCCGCGAGGAGGTGCGGCCCTGGATCTGGAACACCATGGAAACGTTCCCGGGCAGCTACATGACGTCGTTCCCGTCGCGGTGGAAGGTGTTCGACGAGGACACCGGGCGGGTGATCTGCGAGCTCGACAACCCGATGCGCGACCCCGGTGACGGAACGATCATCAGCGCGACGAACATCTCGATCGTCACCTATGCCGGTGACGGTCAGTGGTGCCGGCAGGAGGACATCTACAACCCACTGCGCTTCGTCAAGGCCACCCTGAAGTGGTGCCGCAGAGCCCAGGAGCTCGGCACCCTACCCGACGAGGCCGCCGAGTGGATGGCGCAGGTGACGCGATGAGCGCACTTGTCATCGGGGCCAACGGCTACCTCGGCAGCCATGTGACCCGACAGCTCGTCGACGCCGGAGAAGACGTGCGCGTGATGGTCCGCGACGGCGCCAACACGATCGGTATCGACGACCTCATCGGACAAGGTGCCGTGACGCGCTTCGTCGGCGACATCTTCGACCACGCGGTGTTACGCGAGGCCATGACCGGTGTCGACGTCGTCTACTACTGCGTCGTCGACACCCGCGGGTGGCTGCGCGATCCGGCACCGCTGTTCCGCACCAACGTCGAGGGCACCCGCGGAGTACTCGACGTGGCGGTCGAACCGGCGATCGCGGCTGGGCTGCGGAAGTTCGTGTTCACCAGCAGCTACGCCACGGTCGCCCGGCGGCGCGGCCACACCGCGACCGAGGACGACGTGATCAGCGACGAGAGTGCGCTCACCCCGTACGTGCAGTCGCGCGTGCAGGCCGAGCGGCTCGTCCTGGAGTACGCCCGCACCCGCGGCCTGCCCGCGGTGGCGATGTGCGTGTCCACCACATACGGCGCGGGGGACTGGGGCCGCACCCCGCACGGCGCGATCATCGCCGGCGCCGCGTTCGGCAAGCTGCCGTTCGTGCTGGGGAGCATCGAGCTCGAGGCCGTCGGCATCGACGACGCGGCGGCCGCCCTGCTGCTCGCCGCCGAGAAGGGCAGGGTCGGCGAGCGCTATCTGATCTCGGAGAAGATGATCTCCAACGCCGAGGTGGTGCGTATCGCCGCCGAGGCGGTCGGGGTCCCGGCGCCGAGCCGAACGATCCCGCTGCCGCTGACCTACGCGATGGCAGCAATCGGCAGTCTCAAGGCGCGGCTCACCGGAACCGACGAGCGTCTCTCGCTGGACTCCGTACGACTGATGCGTGCCGAAGCCCCCGTCGACTGCAGCAAGGCCAGGCGGGAACTGGGGTGGCAGCCCCGGCCCGTCGAGGAGTCGATCCGGGAGGCCGCGAAATTCTGGGTCGACCTGCGCTCCGCGAAACGGTAGGCCCTGCCACAATCTGTCGGTGCTCAACGGTTACATCTCGCACTGGTACGACGGCCTGCCCACTCCCCGCGCCGCGCTACCAGGCAGTCGTGACGCCGATGTCTGCATCGTCGGCGCCGGCTACACAGGGTTGTGGACGGCCTACTACCTGAAGAAGGCGGACCCGAGCCTTCGCATCGTGGTGCTCGAGGCCCGGTTCGCCGGATTCGGGGCCTCGGGGCGCAACGGCGGCTGGCTGTCGGGTCTGGTGCCCGGCGATCGTGAGCGCATGGCGCGGCAGTACGGCCGCGACGGTGTGGTGGCGTGGCAGCGTGCGCTCAACGAGGCCGTCGACGAGGTCATCGACGTCGCCGCGACAGAGGGCATCGACGCCGGCATCGTCAAGGGCGGAACGCTCGAAGTCGCCCGTAATCGGGCGCAGGCCAGTCGGCTGGCCGCCGCCGCGGCCGCAGAGCGACGCTGGCAGGTGGACGGTATCGAGGAACTCTCCAGAGACGAAGCGCGGCAACGCATCCAGCTCAGTGACGTAGTGGCGGCGTACCACAACCCGCACTGCGCCCGGATCCAGCCGGCGCGCCTGGTGCGCGGATTGGCCGACACCGTCGCCGCGCTCGGCGTCGACATCTACGAGCGCTCACCGGTGGTCGAGATCGCGGCCGGTCGGGCAGTCACCCCGCGCGGCACCGTCACCGCCCCGATCGTGCTGCGTGCCACCGAGGGATTCACCGCGGGGCTGCCCGGGCTGAAACGCCGCTGGTTACCGATGAACAGCTCGATGATCGCGACCGACCCGATCCCGGCGCACGTGTGGGACGAGATCGGCTGGCAGGGTAGGGAAACGCTCGGCGACACCGCGCACGGCTTCTTCTACGCGCAGCGCACCGTCGACGACCGCATCGCGATCGGCGGGCGCAGCGTGCCCTACCGGTTCGGCTCCCGCACCGACCGGGACGGCCGGGTGCCCGAGCGCACCATCACCGCACTGACCGCCACGCTGCGCACGGTTCTGCCACAGGTGTCCGACATCGGCATCGCGCACGGCTGGTGCGGCGTGTTGGCGGTGCCGCGGGACTGGGAGGCGACCGTCGACTTCGACAGGACCAGCGGGCTGGGCTGGGCCGGCGGCTACGTGGGCCACGGCGTCACCGCGACCAACCTGGCCGGCCGCACACTCGTCGACCTGGTGCTCGGCCGCTCGGCCCCCTTGACCGAGTTGCCCTGGGTGGGCCACCGGTCCAAGCAGTGGGAGCCCGAACCGCTGCGCTGGCTCGGAGTGCGGGGCATGTACCTGGCGTACAAGGCCGCAGATTGGCACGAGGCGCGGGGCCGTGCCGGAACCTCGCCGATCGCCGTCGTCGCGGACAAGATCGCCGGCCGGCCGCATTAGTCGGGACCGAGGCGTTCAATGGAGTCATGACCGACCGCCCTGTACTCGAACCGTCGAGCGAACACCCGATCACCGTGACCCCGACCGGGCACCGCGTCGTCGTCCGGATCGCCGGCGAGGTGATCGCCGACACCACAGCCGCGCTCACCTTGCAAGAGTCCGATTACCCTGCGGTGCACTACATTCCGATTTCAGACGTGAGCGCCGACCGGTTGCAGCGCAGCGATACCGCCACCTATTGCCCCTTCAAGGGGGACGCCGGCTACTACCACGTCAGAACCGATGGTGACACCGTCACCGACGCGGTGTGGACCTACGAGCAGCCCTATCCCGCGGTCTCGGCCATCGCCGGGCACGTCGCGTTCTACCCGAACAAGGCCGATGTCGTGGTGGAGCCCTAGCCCGTGGGGGAGAGCAGGACGACCAGCGTCACCTTCGCCGGCCCCGCGAGTCCGGCGCTGACATTGTCACCGTTGCGCCGGGGCCGGGCCGACCCGTGCTACCACGACGCGCCCGACGGGGCGATCTGGCGGACCAGCCTGCTGGCGAGTGGGCCCGTCACCGCGCGCATCACCCGCGACGCGATCGACACCGTCGGATGCGAGGCGTGGGGCCCGGGGGCCGCTCAGTTCATCGACGAGCTGCCCGCCCTGCTCGGGGCCGACGACGACACGACCGGGTTCGACCCGCAGGAGCCGACGATCGCGAAGGCCCATCAGCGCGTCCCGCACCTGCGTCTGGGCCGCACCGGGCGTGTGCTCGAGGCGCTGGTGCCGGCCGTTCTGGAGCAGCGGGTGTACGGCAAGGACGCCCGGCGTGCCTGGCGCACCCTCGTCGGCAAGTACGGCGCGCCTGCCCCCGGTCCTGCACCCACCCACATGCGCGTGCCGCCGACGGCCGAGGCGTGGCGTCGGGTGCCGTCCTGGGAGTTCCACCTCGCGAACGTCGATCCTGGCCGCGCGCGGACGGTGGTCGGATCCGCGCAGCGTGCGGACGCCCTCGAGCGGCTGGTCCACCGGTCGTGCGAGGCGGCGCGTACCGCGATGGCATCGCTGCCCGGCGTCGGTGTGTGGACGGCGGCCGAGGTCGCCCAGCGCGCCATGGGGGACGCCGACGCCCTGTCGATCGGGGACTATCACCTGGCGACGATGGTGGGCTGGAGTCTGCTCGGCCACCCCATCGACGACGACGCGATGGTGGCGCTGCTGGCGCCACTGTCGCCGCACCGCCACCGCGCGATCCGACTGCTGGAAGCCAGTGGGCTCGCGGTGAATCCGCGATTCGGGCCGCGGGCGGCCATCCCGAATCTTGCCGAACTGTGACGTCGAGCGCAGACGATTATCGCGCCGACGGCCCGGGTACACCCCACGCGACAAGCGAAGGAGTTGTTACATGACGACGTTCACCGTGCCCGGACTGTCCGACAAGGCGGGGGCCGAGGTCGCAGAACTGCTGCAGAAGGCGCTGAGCCGGTACAACGATCTGCACCTGACGCTCAAGCACGTGCACTGGAATGTCGTGGGCCCCAACTTCATCGGGGTTCACGAGATGATCGACCCGCAGGTCGAACTCGTGCGCGGATACGCAGACGAAGTGGCCGAGCGCATCGCCGCCCTCGGCGCGTCGCCGCAGGGCACACCCGGAGCCATCCAGAAGGACCGCACCTGGGACGACTATTCGGTCGGCCGCGACACGGTGCAGGCGCACCTGGCTGCTCTCGACCTCGTCTACACCGGCGTCATCGAGGACACCCGCAAGAGCATCGAGCGCTCGGGTGAGCTCGACCCGGTCACCGAGGACATGCTGATCGGCCACGCCGGCGAGCTGGAGAAGTTCCAGTGGTTCGTGCGTGCCCATCTGGAGAACTCCGGTGGGCATCTCGCCAACGACGGTCAGAAGACGGAGAAGGCTGCGGCCGACGCCGCGAAGAACGGCTGAGCGGTCTGGTTCACCGGTACGCCGTGAGGCGCCCGGTGAGCGCCGGGCGGCCGTCCGAACCGATCGCCACGGAATCCACCACAGCGCTACGCCGGCCCACTCGGGTCGGCGTGGCGCTGTAGTGCGCTCCGGCGCCCCCATGCATCGGGCGCAGGAAGTTCACTCGCAGCGACCCGGTGGCGAACTCCGGCCCGTCACCGGGGTTCAGCGCTGCTGATCCGACCAGCTCGAGCCCCATCGAGGACACCCCGCCGTGGATTACGCCGACGCCGTTGTACAGCGCGGGGTCATCGCGCTGCACCAGTACTGTCGCCGAGCCGCCGGTCTCGCCCACCTCGACGGCCATGCGATCGGCCAGGCGCGGTCCGATCGCCGCCACATCAGGAGCCTCAGACCACGTCGTGAACGTCTCGGGTGCGGGGATGAAGAACGAACGGACCGTGGCCGTGGCGATCACGGTGTCATCGACGCACAGCTCGCAGAGCGCGAGTGCTGTCGTCGCCTTCGGTCCCACGGCCCGCGCGACTCCGACCACAGGGTGGTCAGGTGCAGCCGCGATGACGTCAACGGCGCCGGGTGCGATCTCGAGAGCCAATTCGCTCGACACCGTCCATTCGCCGGCCGCCCGGCGGGCGTGGTTCGCCGTGCCGGCGACATGGTCGACCAGCATCGCCAGCGGAGCGACAGTGGGCAGCCCGGTGAGCGGATTGACCAGGCCGGCGGTCGGAACGGATGCGGTTGCCGCGTCGGGGTCGTCGTCGTCGGTTTCGATCCCGAAACGTCCCAGGGGGTGGTTCAGCGGATAACGCACCCGGTCAGCCTGACCGGTGCGCCGCGGCCGCTTCACGGTGGGGTGGCTGGCGTAGTCAATGACGTTGCTGCGCAGCCTTTTTCGCGTTACCTGCCCGCGTCGTGCGCCGTCGCGATCACCGCCGGCGACTCGGGTGCTAACTCTAAGAATCTCGCCAGGCTTTCGGCAAACTTGCATGCCACTCTATCCGCACTTCAAAGGACACGTTGTCGTTATGCGGCAAATGTATGACGGGTGTGTCGCCGAGATGTGATCTGGCTCTCAATTGTCACCCTCGATCGGCATCGGGGTGAAAGACTGTCCATGGCAACGTTATTCGTCCGTGTCCTGGCCGCAGAGTCGGCAAACCGGGGCCGCGCCGGACGATGCTCGTTAGGCTCCACTAAGTTGGCATGTCAGGGGCCCTTTGTCATATCGTTTTGAGCACTTGTGGCGAGTGGAAAAAGGGCCGCCGTTCAGTGCTGCACGGAAGCCCCTCTGCCGCCGCCCCGGCTAACGTTCTCGCGCCGAGGTGTCTGAAGAAATAAGGTAGGTGGGAATGGCGCCCAGTCCTCAGGGCCTGTACAACCCCGCATTCGAGCACGATGCGTGCGGCGTGGCCATGGTGGCCGACATGCACGGCCGCCGCAGCCGCGACATCGTCGAGAAAGCCATCACCGCGCTGCTCAACCTGGAACACCGAGGCGCCCAGGGCGCGGAGCCGAACACCGGCGACGGTGCGGGCATCCTGCTGCAGGTACCGCACGAGTACTTCCAGGCGATCGTGGACTTCGATCTGCCCGAGCCGGGCAGCTACGCCACTGGTATCGCGTTCCTTCCGCAGTCGTCCAAGGACGCAGCCACGGCCTGCGAAGCCGTCGGCAAGATCGCCGAGGCCGAAGGCCTGCAGGTGCTGGGGTGGCGCGATGTGCCCACCGACGAATCGTCGCTGGGTGCTCTGGCCCGCGACGCCATGCCGACCTTCCGGCAGGTCTTCCTCGCAGGCGCCACCGGAATGGACCTCGAACGTCGCGCGTACGTGGTGCGCAAGCGGGCCGAACACGAACTGGGCACCAAGGGACCGGGCCAGGACGGCCCCGGCCGCGAAACCGTCTACTTCCCGAGCCTGTCCGGCCAGACCTTCGTCTACAAGGGCATGCTGACCACACCGCAGCTCAAGGCCTTCTACCTCGACCTGCAGGATGAGCGCCTCACCAGCGCGCTCGGCATCGTGCACTCCCGGTTCTCGACCAACACGTTCCCGTCGTGGCCGCTGGCCCACCCGTTCCGGCGCGTCGCCCACAACGGCGAGATCAACACCGTCACCGGCAACGAGAACTGGATGCGCGCCCGCGAGGCGCTGATCAACACCGACGTGTTCGGCTCGGGCCAGGACCTGGACAAGATCGTCCCCGTCTGCACGCCGGGAGCGTCCGACACCGCCCGGTTCGACGAGGTACTCGAGCTCCTGCACCTGGGCGGCCGCAGCCTGCCGCATGCGGTGCTGATGATGATCCCGGAGGCCTGGGAGCGGCACGAGTCGATGGACCCCGCGCGGCGGGCGTTCTACCAGTACCACGCCTCGCTGATGGAACCCTGGGACGGCCCCGCCGCCGTCTGCTTCACCGACGGCACCGTGATCGGCGCGGTCCTGGACCGCAACGGTCTGCGGCCGTCGCGTATCTGGGTGACCAGCGACGGACTCGTCGTGATGGCGTCGGAGGCCGGCGTCCTCGACGTCGACCCCGCCACCGTCGTGCAGAAGATGCGTCTGCAGCCCGGGCGCATGTTCCTCGTCGACACCGCGCAGGGGCGCATCGTCGACGACGAAGAGATCAAAGCCGAGCTGGCCGCCGAGCAGCCGTACCAGGACTGGCTCGACGCCGGCCTGTTCCAGCTCGAAGAGCTCCCCCCCGGCGACTACGTCCGGATGCCGCACCATCGCGTGGTGCTGCGGCAGCAGATCTTCGGCTACACCTACGAAGAGCTGAACATGCTCGTCGGGCCGATGGCCCGCACCGGTGCCGAGGCTCTCGGCTCGATGGGCACCGACACCCCGATCGCCGTGCTCTCGGCGCGGCCCCGGGTGCTGTTCGACTACTTCCAGCAGCTGTTCGCCCAGGTCACCAACCCACCGCTGGATGCCATCCGCGAAGAGGTGGTCACCAGCCTGGCCGGCACGGTCGGCCCGGAGGGTGACCTGCTCAACCCCGACGCCGAATCGTGTCGCCAGATCGCGCTGTCCCAGCCGATCCTGCGCAACGCCGAGCTGTCGAAGTTGATGTGCGTCGACCCCGATCACGAGATCCGCGGCCACAAGCACGGCATGCGCGCCGCGGTGATCCGCTGCCTGTACCCGGTCAACCGCGGCGGCCAGGGACTCAAGGAGGCCCTCGACAACGTCCGCGCCAAGGTGTCGGCCGCCATCCGCGACGGCGCCCGCATCATCGTGCTCTCCGACCGCGAATCCAACGAGCAGATGGCACCTATCCCGTCGCTGCTGTCCGTGGCCGCTGTGCACCACCACCTGGTCCGTGACCGGACCCGCACCAAGGTCGGTCTGGTCGTGGAGGCCGGCGACGCCCGCGAGGTGCACCACATGGCGTGCCTCGTCGGATTCGGCGCCGCCGCAATCAACCCCTACATGGCGTTCGAGTCAATCGAGGACATGGTCGACAGGGGCGTCATCAGCGGAATCAGCAGCGACCAGGCCAAGGCCAACTACGTCAAGGCCGCGGGCAAGGGCGTGCTCAAGGTGATGTCGAAGATGGGCATCTCGACGCTGGCGTCCTACACCGGTGCGCAGCTGTTCCAGGCCATCGGGATCAGCCAGAAGCTGCTCCACGAGTACTTCACCGGGCTGTCCTGCCCGGTCGGCGGCATCGACCTCGACGACATCGCGGCCGACGTCTCCGCCCGGCATTCGCTGGCGTACCTGGACCGTCCCGACGAATGGGCGCACCGTGAGCTCGAGGTGGGCGGTGAATACCAGTGGCGGCGCGAGGGCGAGTACCACCTGTTCAACCCGGACACCGTGTTCAAGCTCCAGCACTCCACGCGCACCGGCCAGTACGAGGTGTTCAAGGAGTACACCAAGCTGGTCGACGACCAGAGCGAGCGGATGGCCTCGCTGCGCGGGCTCCTGAAATTCCGTGCGGGCGAACGTCCGTCGGTTCCGCTCGACGAGGTGGAACCGGCCAGCGAGATCGTCAAGCGGTTCTCCACCGGCGCGATGAGCTACGGCTCGATCTCGGCGGAGGCCCACGAGACGCTGGCCATCGCGATGAACCGGCTCGGCGGCCGGTCGAACTCGGGCGAGGGCGGCGAAGCGGTCGCGCGCTTCGACCGCGACGAGAACGGCGACTGGCGGCGCAGCGCGATCAAGCAGGTCGCCTCGGGCCGCTTCGGCGTCACGTCGCACTACCTGTCGAACTGCACCGACATCCAGATCAAGATGGCGCAGGGTGCGAAACCCGGTGAGGGCGGCCAACTTCCGGGGCACAAGGTGTACCCGTGGGTGGCCGAGGTCCGGCACTCCACGCCCGGCGTGGGGTTGATCTCGCCGCCGCCGCACCACGACATCTACTCCATCGAGGATCTCGCTCAGCTGATCCACGACCTCAAGAACGCCAACCCGCAGGCGCGGGTGCACGTGAAGCTGGTGAGCGAGAACGGCGTCGGCACCGTCGCCGCGGGTGTGTCCAAGGCGCACGCCGACGTGGTGCTCATCTCCGGGCACGACGGCGGCACCGGCGCCACCCCGCTGACGTCGATGAAGCACGCCGGCGCGCCGTGGGAGCTGGGGCTGGCCGAAACGCAGCAGACCCTGCTGCTCAACGGGCTTCGCGACCGCATCGTGGTCCAGGTCGACGGCCAGCTCAAGACGGGCCGCGACGTCGTGATCGCGGCGCTGCTGGGCGCCGAGGAGTTCGGCTTCGCCACCGCACCGCTGGTGGTGTCGGGCTGCATCATGATGCGCGTCTGCCACCTCGACACCTGCCCGGTGGGTGTGGCCACCCAGAATCCGTTGCTGCGGCAGCGCTTCAACGGCAAGCCCGAGTTCGTCGAGAACTTCTTCATGTTCATCGCCGAAGAGGTTCGGGAGCTGATGGCGCAGTTGGGCTTCCGGACCGTCAACGAGATGGTCGGCCAGGTCGGTGCACTCGACACCGCCAAGGCTGCCGAGCACTGGAAGGCCCACAAGCTCGATCTGGCTCCCGTGCTGCACGAACCCGAGTCGGCGTTCATGAACCAGGACCTGTACTGCAGTTCGCGCCAGGACCACGGATTGGACAAGGCGCTCGACCAGCAGCTGATCGTGCAGTGCCGGGAGGCACTCGACGGCGGTGCGCCTGTGCGCTTCTCCACGACGATCGCCAACGTCAACCGCACCGTCGGCACCATGCTCGGTCACGAGGTGACGAAGGCCTACGGGGGACAGGGTCTTCCCGACGGCACGATCGACATCACCTTCGAGGGCTCGGCGGGCAACAGCTTCGGCGCGTTCGTCCCGAAGGGCATCACGCTGCGGGTCTACGGTGACGCCAACGACTATGTCGGCAAGGGTCTTTCCGGCGGACGCATCGTGGTGCGCCCACCGGACGCGGCGCCCTCGGGCTATGTGGCGGAGGACAACATCATCGCCGGCAACGTGGTGCTCTTCGGCGCCACCAGCGGGCAGATGTTCCTCCGCGGTCAGGTAGGCGAGCGGTTCGCCGTGCGGAACTCCGGCGCGCACGCAGTCGTGGAAGGCGTGGGCGACCACGGCTGCGAATACATGACGGGTGGACGGGTCGTGATCCTCGGCCCCACGGGCCGCAATTTCGCGGCGGGCATGTCCGGCGGCATCAGCTACGTCTACGACCCCGACAACGTGCTCGCCGACAATCTCAACGGCGACATGGTGGCTCTCGAGAGCCTCGACGACGAGGACACCGAGTTCTTGCGCGACATCATCGCCGCGCATGTGGACGCCACCGATTCGGCCGTGGGCCAACGGATTCTGGCCGACTGGGACGCCCAGTCCGGATATTTCACCAAGGTGATGCCCCGCGATTACAAGCGTGTGTTGCAGGCCATCGCCGATGCGGAACGCAACGGAGACGATGTGAACGAGGCGATCATGGCGGCCGCAAGTGGCTGATCCGCGCGGTTTCATGAAGTACACCCACCGGGAGACCCCGCAGCGTCGCCCCGTCGACCTGCGGCTGCGGGACTGGAAAGAGGTCTACGAGGATTTCCCTCCCGACCATCTGCAGGTTCAGGCCGCACGATGCATGGACTGCGGTATCCCGTTCTGCCACAACGGCTGTCCGCTGGGGAACCTGATCCCGGAGTGGAACGACCTGGTGCGCACCGACCGGTGGCGGGAGGCCATCGAGCGGTTGCACGCGACCAACAATTTCCCGGAGTTCACCGGGCGGCTGTGCCCCGCCCCGTGCGAGGGCTCGTGCGTGCTCGGCATCAACCAGGACCCGGTGACCATCAAGCAGGTCGAGGTCGAGATCATCGACCGCGCCTTCGACGAGGGCTGGGTGGTTCCGTTGCCGCCCGATCGTCTCACCGGCAAGAAGGTGGCCGTCGTCGGCTCCGGTCCGGCGGGACTCGCTGCGGCGCAACAGCTCACGCGCGCGGGTCACGATGTGACGGTGTTCGAGCGCGACGACCGGATCGGCGGCCTGCTCCGTTACGGCATCCCCGAGTTCAAGATGGAGAAGCGCCACATCGACCGTCGTCTCGAGCAGATGGAGGCCGAGGGTACGAAGTTCCGCACCGGCGTGAACGTCGGCGTCGACATCACCGCCGCGCAACTGCGATCGCAGTTCGACGCGGTGGTGCTGGCCGGCGGCGCGACGGCGCGGCGGGATCTACCGATCCCCGGGCGCGACCTCGACGGTATCCACCAGGCCATGGAATACCTGCCCTGGGCCAACCGCGTCCAGCTCGGCGATCCCGTCGTCGACGACGACGATCAGCCACCGATCACCGCAAAAGGCAAGAAGGTCATCATCATCGGCGGCGGTGATACGGGCGCCGACTGCCTGGGCACCGCGCACCGCCAGGGCGCCGAGCACGTGCACCAGTTCGAGATCATGCCGCGGCCGCCGGAGACCCGCGCGGATTCGACACCGTGGCCGACCTATCCGCTGATGTACCGCGTCACCTCCGCGCACGAAGAGGGTGGCGAGCGGGTGTACTCGGTCAACACCGAAGAGTTCTTCGGTGAGAACGGCCGAGTGACGGGCCTGCGCGGCTACGAGGTCGAGATGAAGGCCGGCAAGTTCGAGAAGGTCGACGGCACCGAATTCGAGATGGCCGCCGACCTCGTGCTGCTGGCCATGGGCTTCACCGGCCCGGAGCGCGAGGGCTTGCTGGCCGACCTGAAGGTCGAGATGAGCGAGCGCGGCAACGTCAACCGTGACTCGAAGTTCGCCACGTCCGTGCCCGGGGTGTACGTCGCCGGCGACATGGGCCGCGGCCAGTCCTTGATCGTGTGGGCGATCGCGGAGGGCCGCGCGGCGGCCTCCGCGGTGGACACATACCTGATGGGGCACACGGCGCTGCCGGCGCCCATCAAGCCCACCGCGGTGCCGCAGCGGTAGTCAGTCAGGCAGTTCGTCGGAGGGGGTCGGTTCGAATCCCGGCCCCCGCAACGGCTCACCGAAGCGGGCTCTGAATTGCACCAGTGGCTCGATCGTGCGCACGGCGAGAGCCAGGCGCTCGTCCAGGGTTCCGGTCAGGAGCACCCACGAGTGCCCGGCTGCGGTGAGGGCGTCGGCGAACCAGTCGGTCATCGCCGCGCGAACGGCCAGATCGCCCTCGCGCATACCGTCGTCGTGCCACGGCACGCCGTCATGGTCGGTGAGTAGGTACACCGCTCTCGGCGGTACCGCGGTCCAGGGCCCGCCCGATGCATCGTCGAGGTAACGGCGTTTCCAGATCCCGGTGGCAAAGGCGTCGGTATCGCAGATGAGCACCGGAGACCCGGTGCGTGCAGCACGGTTCTCGCGCCTCGTCTGCTCGGGCCCGATCATGTCGAAATCTCCTGCAGTCCAGATCAGTTCATCGATCGCGGTACCAGGGTGTTCGTCGAGTTTGCGTTGGGTGTACTCCCTGCCGTATTCCGGCACGCACTGCGTGGCCGCCCACACCCCACCCCTGCGGCGGAAGTGCCGGGTCAGGAGCTGCGCGATCGTGGTCGTGCCCGTCGACTCCGCGCCGACCACCACCACCCGAGTGGTCAGTCCGGCCCGTGTGGCGGGCGCCAACTCGCTCCAGCGGCCGGCGAGATCATGTCGGACCGCTGTACTACTGCCGACACGACCCGTGCGCACGGCGGTGGCGCCGAACCACCGAGCGAGCTCGACGACGTAGTCGTCGCCGCTGAAGACGGCATCGACATCCGCTGTCGCCCCGCCACAACGCAAGCCCGCCCGCATCGCGCCGACCTGCGCCACCCACACTCGCTGGTCCGTCACATCCACCGGGGCGTCACAACGGATCCCCGCGATCCGGATATTCGGTTCCCCGGAGTGCTCGTCGGCCATCCACGCCATTCGCTGCGCAAGAGGGATCGATTCGAACGCCGATGCCATCACGAGCACCGTGAACTCATCGCAGCGCGCAGCCGCCGCCCGGATAGCCTCGTGATGTCCGATCCTCGGTGGGTAGAACTTGCCGACCATCAGGCCGTGCCGAAAGTCGGTCATATCGTCAGCGCGACCGGCGCGGCGGACTGTCGTACCCGAGTCCAGGACCGCAGCCCCGCGACACACAGCGCGAGGAAGACGACGTAGATCATCGCCGTCAGCACAAGCCCCTTGCTCAGGTACAGCGGTATGTAGATGCAGTCAGCCACGATCCAGAAGTACCAGTTCTCGATACGGCGGGTGTTGAGCAGCCATTGCGCAACCAACGCCAGACAGGTGGTGACTGCATCGAGGAATGGTGCCGAATCGTCGGCGGCCGTGAGGATGAGGACGAGCGCCCCTGTTCCGACCACCAAAAACGTTGCACACAGCGTCCATTCGAGTAGCCCGATGCGGTGAACCACCAGTTCACCGTCGTCGGCCCGGCCGTGCAGCCACTGCCACCAGCCGGCGAACCCCAACGCCAGGTAGAGCACCTGCAGCCCAGACGCCGCCCACAAACTCGCGGAAGCGAACAGCACGAGGAAGAACACGTTGTTGGCGATGCCGATCGGAAAGTTGAGGATGTTGCGGCGCACCACCAGCGCCACACACCAACCGCCGGTGACGAATCCGAGAAACTCGGCCCAGCTGACCGAATCGCCACCGAGAGTGAAGAACGTCTGGTTCAGCGGGGAAACCAGGGTTGCCAGCCAGTCGATCACAGCGTTCCTCCGATCGTCGCGGCCAAGCGCGCCAGGTCTTCTGCGGTGAATCCCGGCCACCCGTGCAGCTGTTGACGCCACTGGACGGGGATCGCAGAGGCCCCGTACGCCGCGCCGACCAGGCCACCGGCGATCGCCGCGACGGTGTCGGTGTCGAATCCGCAGCGCACCGCCGCATCCAGGGCGCGCGATAGATGGCCGGCCCCGGTGGCGGTCACGGCGATCGCCGACCACGCTGCCTGCAGGGCGTGCACCACCCAGCCGTTCTCCGGAAAATCTGCAGGACGCGCTCGCTCAGCCTGCTCGATGCGCTCCGTCCAGATGTCGCGGCGGCCGGCGGCGATGTGCGGTAACCCGATTCGCACGTCCAGTTCGGCACTCAAGACGGCGTGGCGAATGGCGCAGCACCACAGCACCGTTGCCTCGGCTGCCTCAGGATCTGCATGGGTCAGCGTGCTGATGTCCCACGCAGCCTCGATCAAGGCGGGCTCGTCATCCAGATAGGCCAGAGCCACCGGCGCCGTGCGCATCAGCGAGCCGTTTCCTCCGGAGCGTCCGGTCTCGGCGTGCACCGCAGTGGCCGCGTTCCGCGCACTGTGTGCCGACGCGCCGCGACACCGGTCGAGTACTGATCGAGTCTGGATACCAACGTCTTTGGCGTCGCGCGACCAGTCATACCACCGCGCCACGATGGCGTCCTGTGCCGCCGCGTCGCGCAGGTCGTTGCCGGCTGCTGCGACCTCGGCGATGGCGATCGCCATCGCTGTGTCATCGGTCCACTCACCGGGTCGCCACGGACCGCCGCCGGCCATCTCGACGGGCAACCCAGGTCCGCGGGGTGGCTGGAATTCGTAGGGCGCGCCGAGCGCGTCGCCCGCCGCCGTACCGACCAGAACACCTTCCACGCGATCCCTCAGTGATGTCATCGCCACCCCCGATCTATTTTGAGCGATAGTGCGCTAATTGTAATCGACGCTACGCTGACCCACTGACATGAACAACGATGGGCACCGGGACAGCGACGGCAAGAGCCTCGGCGACTACCCGAGGCCGTCGGTGGCCGTGGACACCGCAGTTCTCACGCTGGGTTCCGAACCTGGCTTGGTGGTGGTGCAGGTTCCGCGGCGCGACAGCAGAGGCTGGGCCTTGCCGGGCACGTTCCTGCACGAAGGCGAGGTACTCGCCGAGGCGGTCAACCGGTCGCTGGGCGAGAAGGCCGGCATACGCGGCTTGCAGCCACGACAACTGCACGTCTTCGACGCGCCGAACCGCGATGATCGTGGCTGGGTGCTCTCGGTCGCGCACGTCGCCGTCGTCCCGCCCGGGCGGCTGGCTGGGCGATTGCCTGCGACCCGGCTGATGCCGGTGGGCGCCCCCGGCCGATTGGTCTACGACCACCGCGCGATCATCGAGATGGCTGTCGAAGAGGTTCGCGCGAGGTACGCGATCGCCCCCGACCCCGACCGGTTGTTGGGGGACACGTTCACGCTCCGCGATCTACGGCTGGTGCACGAGGCGGTGGCGGGGGCGCCGCTGCAGCGCGACACCTTCCGCCGCGCCATGGAACATCAGCTCACGGCCACCGGGGATCGGATCGCGATAGGCCGCGGCAGACCACCGGAGCTGTTCCGGAGGCGGTAGACGGGTCCGTCTACGGCATGTGGCCACGAGCCGGCTGTGAACGCATCGATTTCACAACCGCTACGGCACGCTCAGTGCACGAGACGGTCAAGGACCTGTGTCGCCGCGTTAACACCAGTCACATGAGTCACACCAGAAACAGCATATTTTTCTTCGGCGTGGCTTCGAGAGTTTGCCAGCGTTCAGGTATCTAATGACTCGGTGAGGGCGCTGCGGTAAGGTGGCTCCCCGGTTCAGCTATACGTACACCGCAGGAGTAATCACCGTGTCCATCAACCCGGTTACCCGCACACGGATCAGTCGTATTGCCTGGTCACTGTTCCGACACCCCGTCAAGAGCCGTGAATTTCCCGCCAAAGCAGAGCGTCTGATCACGCCCGACGAGCTCGTTCGGTTCGGCTTCTAGCGAATTTTGTCGCGTCCGTCGATCTGGGCACGGACGCGGCAACCCGCAATGTTGCCTTCCGTTACCGAATCGTGACCGTCACCGATCTTTGCTGAGCAGCCCCGAGTCACGGATCGCCTCGGCGAGTGGCTCGAGAACCGCGGGGTCGTAGGGCGGGGGCAGATAGATGATCGCGAGATCGAGGCCTTCCGCGCCGAGTGCGATGCAGTCCTCCATCAGCTTGCGATAGTTGCGCTCCTCGAGCCGCACATGCGACGAAAGCATGATCTCCTTGGGGTCGCGCCCGACGTCGGCGCAGTGCCGCTTCAACACGTCTCGCTTGCGGGCGAACTCCTCCGGTGTGCCGCCGACGTAGTTCCAGTGATCGGCGTACTGGGCGGTGATGCGCAGAGTGCGCTTCTCGCCGTTACCGCCGATGCAGATCGGCGGATGCGGCTGCTGCGGCCCCTTCGGCTCGTTGCGGGCCTCGCTGAGCTGGTAGAACCGGCCGTCGAAAGTGGTGGTCTCCTGGGTCAGGAGACCTTTGAGCACCTGGCAGGCCTCTTCGAAGCGGTCGAACCGCTCCTTGATGCTGCCGAGTTCGATGCCGTAGGCGCCGGACTCCTCCTCGTTCCAGCCGGCGCCGATACCGAGCTCGAGGCGGCCGTTGGAGACGATGTCGAGGGCCGAGGCCATGTTGGCGAGCACGGCCGGGTGCCGGTAGTGGATGCCGGTGACGAGCACACCGACGCGCAACCGGGTGGTGGCCTGGGCCAGCGCGGTGAGGGTGATCCAGCCCTCCAGACAGGGTCCGGTCGAGTCGGAGAAGATCGGATAGAAGTGATCGAAGGTCCAGCCGGACTCGAAGACGTCGATGTCGTCGGCGGCCTGCCAGATAGCGAGCATGTCCGACCATGTGGTGTTCTGCGGGGATGTCTTGAAGGCGAATCTCACTATGTCGACTCTAGGACGCGTCGATGAGTTCAGCACTTGATCCGGGTCAGCATGCACATGATCGATATGACCTCGGCGTGTGCGAGCGCGGCGGATCTGGTGCGGACCGTCGGCGATGACGAGTTGACGGGGCCGACGCCCTGTTCGGAGATGAGCGGCGTTGGTGTCGCACCTGGGCGGTCTGGCGGCGGCGTTCACGGCGGCCGCGGCCAAGCAGTTCGGTGACCTGACCGACTCCCCACCGGCGGTGAGCGAGCTGCTCGACGACGGCTGGCGGGTCTCCTACCCGCAGCGGCTGATGGCGATGGCCGCAGCGTGGGGTGACCCGGCAGCGTGGGAGGGGATGTCACGTGCCGGCGGGGTGGACTTCCCCGCCGATGTCGGGGGCAGGATCGCGTTGACGGAGGTGGTGGTGCACGGGTGGGATCTGGCCCGCGCCACCGGCAGGCCGTACGCGGTGGACGACGACGTCCTGCGGGCAGTGCTTCCGCACGTGACGGAGTTCGCCTCCGGGGCGCCGGTCGAGGGATTGTTCGCCGCGGCGATACCGGTGAACGACGATGCGCCACTGTTGGATCGGGTGATCGCACTCACCGGACGGAACCCGGCCTGGAAGCCCTAGGGGGCGACGAGCGACATCAATTCCGTTCCATCGTCGGACAATTGGACCAGTGTGGTGTTGATTCGCCAGACTTGCGCATCGGAATCGACGCCCGCCTGAATAGTCCACAGGCTGTTGCACGTCGCCAGATCGACTGCCTTGGCGACGCGACCGCTATCGGGATCGAGAACCCGCAGTACCGTGACCGTGCCGTCGGTGCCGAGATAGTTGCCGTAATTGTGCTCGCACGTGGGCCCCTGCTTGCCGGTGCGCAGATCGTATTGCGTCCACTTCGGGAACGAGCTGCCGCCGCCCGCGTTGACCAATAGACGCGTGCCGATGAGGACCGTGTCAGGCTCGGCTCCGTCGGAACTGATGCGAGCTAACGGATCACCTCTCTGCGTGTAAACCGTTGTACCGGAGGGTTTCACCATTATGGGCACATCCCGCGAACTGGTGGCCAGCCGTCCTCCACTCTCGAGGTGTCCCACCTGTTGCGCCTGCGCGTTATAGAACAGAACCTCGTCGGGGTCAGCGAGTCTCCCGGAAGGTCCTGCCTCCGTCGCGAAGCCTCCCGGGTAGACGACTGCATCGAGGGTTTGCCTCTCCGGGCCGAGATCGGGACTGAGGACCTTGCCGTCGACAAGGCTGAAAGCCACTTTGCGCACAGTCGCCGGACCGCCGACGCCTTGGGTTGCGATCGTGGGATCACCGAGGTCGCTCTGCGCCCGGTACCGCTGATCGACGTCGCCGTGTCCGCCGACGAACCACGTGAGCTCCGCGCGATTCCCAATACCGGACACACCGCGCCCCTGCTCGGAGGCAATGGCGTAGATACCCACCTGGTCGACACCGTTGTGACCGGGGTTCTGCGTCAACGCTGTCGGTCCTCGGAAGGTGACAGCTCCTGTCTCGGCGTGGATGGTCCACGCGATCGTAGAGGTTCCGTCGAGCCGCAGACACAGCAAGGCGTTTGGGCCGTTCAGGAAACAATCTGGCCGATAGATGGTGTCCGACGCCAGAGGGACGGGTGGGAACAGTGGCCTGCCCCTGGCAACGTCGACGCCGACCAACCACCAGTCATGATCGTCGAGTCGCGAAGCGAGGAAGTACGCCTTGTTGTCGAGGTAGCCGATCAATGGCTTCGACTGTCCGACCGAAGGAGCAGTGACGAACATGGTGTCGGGTGGAAGTCCGAGATCTGCTGCAGACAAGCGCCATCCAGTTACTGGCTGGGCGCGCATAGACGGAAGGAGTATCTGCGGTGGTGGATTCCACGCACCGCGCGATTGGGAAGGGCGAGAATGTTGCCACCACAGGAGGCCAGCCACGACCGCGGCGATCAGTGCCGTGATTGTCGCGACCAACCCGACGCGCGTCCGGCTCATTCGCCGCGATCCGCGTAGTGGGCGAACACCTCGGCGGCTTCCTGCTGAACTGTTGTCGGCGAGGGCAACCCGAGCGTGCGCTCTATCCATGCGCCCACTCCGAATCGGTCGTGGCCACGGCGGGCGAGATTCTCCGCGATGATGGCGTGCATGCCTGCGAGGGCCCTTCTCTGAGCGAGATTTGCGATGCGGAGAATTTCAGCCGCCAGGTCTGCTTCGGTTCTTGTCGCGACACCGGGGGAGAGATCAACTCGATCCACCCGTCCTGCGAACGTTGCTGTGACACTGATGTATCCGTCCGGACTGGTCGTAGTGAACATAAACGTCGGTGCGCCAGCGTCCTTTGCAGGACTGCTGGCCAGGAAGTCGAGTACCCCTATGACCGAATCATCGTCGTCGAGGTACGGATCATCGCCCCAGGAATTCATCAAGAGTCACAGGCCGCAGGCGCCGATGTTGCGGCCACTCACCCAGTCCGCGTTCTCGTAGTTGTCGGCCGCATTATTCAATCGTTCGTTCAGATCATGGCCGAGCCGATACTGCGTGGTGATGGCGTCCATACGCGCAGACTCCGCATTCGATACCGCCATGTTCACAGCTGCCGAGACAACGCCGTGAGTCGTCCACAATCGATCCCCGAGACCTTCGGCAACAGCCTGCCGAGCAGAACGAAAGCGCCCGCTTGCGGCTTCCTGTTTGTGAGCCAGCTCGCGAACATGCTCGGTCAGAACGCGGAGATTCATTTCTAGCTCAGACACTGCGTCTTCTCACTCCCCGGTTCCGGTGTTCGTCGTTTTCGGCACAGGTGGTGTGTCCTGCTGTCGATCCCTGCTGGCGCTGACTGGCACGCTTTCCCCTCTCGAACTCGACGCAGCACCGGAAGCAGCTGAGGGGCCGCCATTGCTGACGCGCCGGTCATCAGACGGGCTCGTGCCGGCGGGCGCCCAGGTGTTCGATGCGCGCGGGAGCCTCTGTGGCCCGGCAACGGCTGACCCGGATGGCTGCGCGGCGGGCCTGGGCGCCGCTGCGTACGGTGTTACTGGCGGAGTCGGCGTGGGAACGGGGTTCGGGGGCGTATAGGGCGTGTTCGCCTGCGTTCGATTCGGCAGTGTCGCGCCGGGCGCGTGTTCGTCGCCGAACGGGTCCCCGCATTGGCCAAACTTGTCCGGGACCACTTCGTCGGCAGCGCCGTGGTAACGCTGCAGTAGCGCATTGATTCGCGACGCGCGTCCAATCGAACTCGCTCCGAGTTCGGCGGTCGTGATCCGAGCCTCAGTCGTTTGTTCGAGCGCGACCGCGGTGTCGGCGGCCATTTTCACCTGACCTAGACCCGGCACCTTGCTCATCCAGGCGGTTGCCGAGTCGAAGTCAGAGAGAAAATCCCACTTGTCCTGAAGCAGGCGCCGCGCCTTGGCCACCTCGTCAGCGTTCGTTTCGATTTCTGCGTGGAGCACCTTGTCAGCCTCGGCGATTTCGAACGTCTGGTGTCGATGATCGCTATTAGCCGATGAGTACGCATCTGCCGCCGTTCCGTTCCACCGGTCGGACTGGGGATCGGCGTACACAAGGATCTCGCCGGCGTCGTTCAATTCCTCGGCCGACGTGCCGAGACCTTCGGCTCGTTCGGGATCGCCGATGCCCATAGTGAGTTTCATCGCGTCGATCTGCAGCTGACCTATCAGCAGCGGAGGAGACGTCGCGTACCCGATGCCGGCCACCTGCAGGGTGGTGCCGACGGCGTCGAGGGGGTCCAGCACTCTCGATATGGACCCGAGTCCGTCGATGCCGTCGAGAAACTTCTTGGCATCGTCGACCACGTCGGCGAGCTCGTCCCAGAGGCCCATGGTGGAGTGGTGCACCCCCTTCCGTTGGAAAAACACTAACAACCGGACAAGAGGGGTCTTGACACGAATTTCTCTCCTCGGATAGGGGCACACTGGTGGTATGGATCCGGTCACTGCTCTGCGCCAGATCGCCTACTACAAAGACCGTGCGCGCGAGGACCCACGCCGAGTGATGGCCTACCGCAACGCCGCCGACGTCGTCGAGGCGCTCACCGACGCGCAGCGGGAGAGGCACGGCGCCGCCAACAGCTGGCAATCGCTGCCCCGGATCGGACCCAAGACCGCCAAGGTCATCGCCCAGGCGTGGGCCGGGCAGGAGCCCGACGTGCTGGTCGAGTTGCGGGGATCTGCAGAGGATCTCGGCGGCGGTGAGATCCGGGCAGCGCTGCGCGGGGATCTGCACGTGCACTCGAACTGGTCGGACGGCTCGGCGCCCATCGAGGAGATGATGCTCGCCGCCCGCGACCTCGGTCACGAGTACTGCGCATTGACCGACCACTCACCGCGCCTGAAGATCGCCAACGGGCTCTCACCCGATCGACTCCGCCACCAACTCGCCGTCATCGACGAGGTCCGCGAAACCGTCGCTCCCATGCGCATTCTCACCGGGATCGAGGTCGACATCCTCGAGGACGGCTCACTCGATCAGGAGCCCGAACTGCTCGAGCGGCTCGACGTCGTCGTGGCCAGCGTGCATTCCAAGCTGGCGATGGATGCCCCTGCCATGACCCGGCGCATGATCACGGCCGTCACCAACCCACACGCCGACATCCTCGGGCACTGCACCGGCCGACTGGTCACCGGCGGACGAGGAATGCGCCCGGAGAGCAGCTTCGACGCTGACGCCGTGTTCACGGCGTGCCGCGATGCGGGCACCGCGGTGGAGATCAACTCGCGGCCGGAACGGCGCGATCCGCCGACCCGATTGCTCACCCTCGCGATGGACATCGGCTGCGTGTTCTCCATCGACACCGACTCGCACGCACCTGGCCAACTCGATTTCCTCGGCTACGGCGCCCAGCGCGCGCTCGATGCCGGGCTGACTGCCGAGCGCATCGTCAACACCTGGGATGCGGACACTCTGCTCGCCTGGACGCGAGCCTGACGCGTCAATCGGGCAGCATCGGCATCTCCCAGCCGGTGTCCCGGCCCACCAGAACTCCCCGCGTCACGGCGGCATTGCCGTAGCGTCCTCGCACCTGGTCGATCGCCGCGTCGATGCTCGTCGTGTCCGCGGCGAGTTCGCAGTGCGAGAACGGCAGCTCCATCTGCTGCGCACCGTCGCGGTCGATGTTGCACACGGCGAACCCCACCAACGTCAGGCCCCGCTCGGCGATCAACGGCGCCGCGGCTGCCACCAGGGCCCGGGCCGCCTGCAGGATCGCGTCCGTCGACGCCGTGGCCCGGGGCAGCGTGTGAGACCGGGTCACCCGGCCGAAATCGTCGAACCGCAGGCGCAGCACCACGGTGCGTCCCGTCCGGTCGGCCGCCCGCATGCGCCGGGTGATCCGATCGACCAGGTTGACCACGACTGCATCCACCTCCGCCGGCGACATCGTGTTGCCGGCCCGCCCCAGCGCGCGCTGGGCTCCCACCGATCGGCGGCGCTGCCCCGTCACCACCCGACGGCGATCCTGATTGCGCGACAGGGCGAACAATTGGCGGCCCATCGCCCCGCCCACCATCGATCGCAACGTGGCCTCGTTCAGTTCGGCGACGTCGGCGACCGTGTCGATGCCGTGCTCGTGGAGCTTGGCTGCGGTCTTCGCCCCGACGCCCCACAGCCGGCGCACCGGCAGTGGGTGGAGGAAGGCGAGCTCCCGATCGGGCGGCACCAGCAGCAGGCCGTCGGGCTTGGCTTCCTGACTGGCCACTTTGGCGAGGAATTTGGTGCGCGCGATCCCGACGGTGATCGGCAACCCCACCTCGTCGCGCACCCGTTCCCGCAGCCGTGCGCCGACCTGCACCGGTGTGCCCGAGACCCGGCGCAGCCCGGACACGTCGAGGAAGGCCTCGTCGATCGAGAGGGGCTCCACGGCCGGCGTCGTATCCCGGAACACCGCGAACACCGCCTCGCTGGCCTGTGAATACGCCGACATGCGTGGCGGCACCACGATGGCCTGTGGACACAACGCGCGGGCCTGCCGACCGCCCATGGCCGTCCGCACCCCGAACGCCTTGGCTTCATAGCTGGCTGCCAGCACGACGCCGGCGCCCACGATCACCGGCTGACCGCGCAGCGCAGGGTTGTCCCGCTGCTCCACCGACGCGTAGAACGAGTCGAGATCAGCGTGGAGGATGCTGGCTTCCCCGGACACGAACACATGTTCGCATCGAGGGCCGACAGAACGGCCGAACAGCTAGTCCGAGTCGCCGTAGATGCTGGTGGTCCAGATGTGCACGAGGTTGTCGAGCACCCGGTGATCGGGGACAGCAGGCTGCTGGCCGACGAACGTGGCCGCCATGACCGACTCGTTCATCAGGTTGAGCGCAGTCGCCAGTTCGATCGCGGGCACCGTCACCGGCGCCGCACCGGCGGCCCGCTCCGCCTCGATGACGGTCGCGGAATGATCGATCCAGCGCTGCATCGACCGCGCCCACATCTCGCGCGCGGCCGAGTCCGTGCTGCGCACTCCGACGGTCGCCGCGCACACCGCACGGTGGGCGCCGAAGGTGCGCACGAACACGTCGATACCGCGGCGCCAGAACGCCCGGCGATCCACGGGCCGCGTCGCGATGATCTCGGCCAGTGCCGCGTCGGCCTCGGCGATCACCCGCTCGAGCAGTGTGAGCAGGACGGCATCTTTGGAGGGGAAGTAGAAGTAGAATGTGGGCCGCGAGATCCCGGCGCCCTTGGCGAGGTCGTCGACCGAGATCTGGGCGAGGGGGCGGTGCTCCAGCAGCCGCTCGGCGGTCTCCAGGATCGCCAATTCCCGGTCGTCACCGGACGGGCGCGAACTGCGCCGGCCGCGGCCGGCACGCGCATGGCTGGTGGTGGTCACTCCCTGAACTTTACACTCTGTTGAGATTGTCGACGCGGTGTTGACTGACTCGACGCGGCGTTGATAGCTTGCCTCCATGACCGAGTTCGTCGACGTCGTCATCGTGGGAGCCGGCATCTCCGGCATCAGCGCCGCATGGCACCTGCAGGATCGCTGCCCCGGCACCAGCTACGTCGTCCTCGAGCGGCGGGCCCACCTCGGCGGTACCTGGGACCTGTTCCAGTACCCCGGAATCCGCTCGGACTCCGACATGTTCACTCTCGGCTTCCGGTTCAAGCCGTGGACGTCGAACAAGGCCATCGCCGACGGACCGTCGATCATGGCCTACCTCGAGGAGACGGTCACCGAATTCGGGATCGACAAGCACATCCGCTACGGGCACACCGTCACGAATGCCGACTGGTCCGACGACGAGAGCCGCTGGACGGTGACCGTCGACCGCGACGGTGAACAGGTCGAGATCTCCGCCCGCTACCTGATGGCCTGCAGTGGCTACTACAACTACGACCAGGGTTATGCCCCGGAGTTTCCGGGGGCCGCCGATTTCACCGGTCCGATCGTGCACCCGCAGCACTGGCCCACCGATCTCGATTACGCCGGCAAGCGCATCGTGGTGATCGGCAGCGGTGCCACCGCAGTCACTTTGATTCCCGCCCTTGCCAATTCCGGTGCCGGACATCTGACCATGCTGCAGCGATCGCCGACGTTCATCGCCGCGCTTCCCGACGTCGACCCGTTCACCGTCGCGACCAACAAACGCCTGCCCGCCAAGGCCGCCTATGTGTTGAACCGCTGGAAGAGCATCCTCGCCCAGTCCGCGCAGTATCAGATCGCCCGGCGCTTCCCCGACTTCTTCCGCAAGCAACTCCTGACGATGGCCCGGCACCGGCTGCCCGAAGGATTCGACGTCGACAAGCACTTCAACCCTCGCTACAACCCGTGGGACGAGCGAGTGTGCCTGGCTCCCAACGGAGATCTGTTCAAGACCATCCGCGCGGGCAAGGCCGACATCGTCACCGACACCATCGATCATTTCACCGAGACGGGCATCGCGTTGTCGTCGGGCAGGCACCTGGATGCCGACATCATCGTCACCGCAACGGGATTGAACCTCCAGCTCTTCGGAGGTGCGACGATCTCACGTAATGGCGAGCCGCTGGTGCTCAACGAGTCGATGGCCTACAAGGGCATGATGCTGACGAACATGCCGAACATGGCGTTCACCATCGGCTACACCAACGCGTCGTGGACGCTGAAGGCCGACCTCGTGTCGGAGTTCTTCTGCCGTGTCATCAATCACATGCAGGACAAGGGTTACGACACCGTCGAGCCCAGGCATCCCGGTTCCACCGTCGACGAAGCGCCGCTGATGGACTTCACGCCGGGATACGTGCTGCGCGCACTGGACTATCTGCCCAAATCCGGCTCGCGCACCCCCTGGCGGCTCAAGCAGAACTACCTGCTCGACCTGCAACTGATCCGGCGCGGCAAGGTCGACGACTCCGCCCTCGAGTTCACCAAACACCGCGCGGCAGTACGCAGTTCCGCATGATCAGCCGGCGACGACGACGATCCCGTCGTCGTCGCTGTAGGCGATGTCACCCGGGGTGAACACCACACCGCCGAACTCGACGGCCTCGTCGCGCACGCCGTCGCCGGTCTTGGTGCTCTTGCGCGGGTTGGTGCCCAGCGCCTTGATGCCGATGTCGAGGGTCCGCAACGTCGAAGCGTCCCGCACCGCCCCGTTGATGATCAGCCCGGACCAGCCGCTGGCCCGGCCCAACTCCGCGATCACGTCGCCCACCAGTGCGGTGTGCACAGACCCGGACCCATCGATGACCAGCACGCCACCGTCGCCGGGCTCCGAGAGGACCGATTTGAGCAGCGCATTGTCCTGAAAACAGCGCACGGTGGTGATCGGGCCGGCGAACTCGGTGCGCCCACCGAACTGACGCATCTGCAGATCACAGCTGCGCACATCGGGGCCGATCTCGTCGACCAGGTCAGCGGTGGGGCGCGGAGTCACAGTCACCGCGCCATTATGCCGCGGCCTCAATCCTGATTGCGCCGTGCGGCGAGCAGAACCACGACCAGCGCGAGAATCCCGGTGACGGCCGCGGCGGCGAGAGGTAGACGAGCCGACCGGGACTCCTCCCGGCTGACGGGCACGGGGGCCGTGACGGCGGGGCTGGCTGTCGCGACAGTCGATTTAGCCTGCGCAGCAACCTCTTTGGCGGCAGTGGCCAATGCGTCGGCGTCCTGCGGCGGGAGGACCTTCTCTGCCGGAACCTTCTTCGCCGGGGCTTTCTTGGCGGGCGCCTTCTTCGCCGGCGCTTTCTTGGCCGCTACCTTCTTCGCCGGCACCTTCTTGGCGGGCACCTTCTTCGCCGGGGCCTTCTTGGCGGGTGTCTTCTTGGCCGGAACGGCTGCGGGATCGCCGTCGGGGGGCGAAGCATCCGATCGGTCTTCGGGCCGATCCGACTGCTCCATGTCACCGCTCCTTCGACTGTCCAGGCCTGCGCGTCAATTCATCATGCCAGGCCCGCCTGCCCGTCGGTGTGCCGTGTCAGCCGGTCACCGCGAGCGTCGCCGCCGCAGCCAGCGTGACCGCCATCAACCCCAGCTCGGTGTAGGCACGGGTGCGCGAGAGCCCGGCGCTGGACCGGTGGGCCCGCGCGTCGGGCAACCAGGACGCGCGATTGCGCAAGGCCAGCACCAGAAGGACGGCTGTGAGCGCCACCTTCGCGCACAGCACCCTGCCCCACCCGCTCGACACCAGCTGCGTGGGTGTCTCGAGTACCGCCAGGCCTGCCACCACACCGCCGATGAGCAGCACAGCGACGCTCGCCAGCGACAGCTGGGAGAAACGCGGCAGCACCCGCGCCCACTGCCCCCGGTGCGACACGGTGAGCACCAGTGCCGCGAGCGCTCCACACCAGACGGCTGCAGCGAGCGTGTGCACTGCGACAGCGACACCGCCGACCGCGTCCTCACCCAGGTGCCCCGTCAACGGGTGGCCCACCACACCGATGGCGGCGACCCCCGCCGTGGCGGCCGCCACCGGTGCGGTCCGCGGCGCGAACGCCGCCGCGACGCCGACCGCTGCCGCGGCGATGATCGTCACCAGCGCGGCACGCCCGGGAGCGGTGTCGACGCTGAAGTCCCACACGATGTGCAGACCGACGCCGGCGACGCTGCGGCCCGCCGCCTCAGCGGTCGCCAGGACGAGCCGCAGCAGCTCAGCCGCCAGCCACACCGCCGAGGCGGCCAGCAGCGGCGCGGTGGCGCGTCGCAGCAGCTCATCGCGATGCCGTGGGCCATCGAGCGCGGGCACCACCGACAATCCCACGGTCACCACCGCGGCGCTGTCGGCGACCGCCCGGACCAGTGCTGTCGACAGCGACGCCCCCGGGAAGGCCAGCGCCCACGCCAGCACGCAGGCCGCGGCGGTGACGAGCAGACCGCCCGCCGCCGCCCTGCCACGCGTCATGATCTGCGGCGGACCGCCCACACCGCACCCGCGGCCACCACGGCGAGCGCGCCGACCACGAACGGCCACGCCGGCGGCCCCGCAGGCGAGTCCGGAGCAGCTTCCGACGCAGTCGGTGTCGGCGACGGCGCGGCCGCCCCGGACGCGGCCGGCGTGGGGGGAGCTGCGGGCGCACCAATCGACACCTGGAACGGCCACGACCCCGTCACGACGTGACCGTCAGCTGATGTCGCCCGGTAGTTGACCGTGTAGGTGCCGGCGGGCGCGCCGGAGCGGACCCCGACGCTGATCACGGCGCCGTCGACTGCGGGTTCGCCGTCGGCCCACTGGGTGCCGTCCGGGCCGACGACCGTCATCGCGGCGAACTCGGGTTGCATCGTCTCGCTGAACGTCGCGCTGACCCGGGTGGGGGCCTGGGGCAGGACAGCGTTGTCGGCGGGATCGCCGGCGAGGCGGGCGGCGTGCGCCCACGCCGGACCGGCGTTGATCAGCGCGGCCAGGACGAGGACCAGTCCGGTTGCCGCGATCGCGAAGAGGTGGGCGAGCCGCGGCTGCCCACGGTGAAGTACGTGCATTCGTTTGTCTGCTTCCTGTGTCGGTTCTGTCGGGATCGGGGTCAGCCCGCGACGGGCGGACCTCGATGCGACATCGACGTGGCGAGCAGCAACTCCGCGAACAACGGTTGGTCGGCAGCACAGAGGACGCGTTCCGGGGTGTCGGAGACCGTCGCCTCCGCCGGGACGGCGGTCCGCCGCACGACGCGGCCCAGCAGCCGGCAGAGCCGCTCGCCGGCGTTGATCAGCAGGGCACCCACCAGGACTGCGCCCACGTGCGCGGCGAGCATCGGCCCATGGGTCGCGGCAGCGGCGTGAGGGTGGCCGACCGCGAGCACCGCGTGGCCCACGAGCTGTCCCGCCGACAGCAGAAGGGCCATCGGACCCACATTCCGGGCACGGGGGGTCGCCGTCGCGACCGCGCCCACCGTCACCCCGACGAGCAGCAGCCCGACCATGCCGGGGCCGACGGCCAGATGGCCACCGCCGGTCGCGTGAGCGGCCAGCGACAGCGCCGCCGTCACCAGGCCCGCAGCGCCGCCACGCAGCAGGACCGGCTGGCGGGCGTCGGGCATGGTCTGGGCCGGGTTCTCGAGTGGGGCTCAGGCCACGCCGAGGCGTGCCAACAGATCGGCGTCGATACCGTCGAGCTGCTGGGCGATGGCCGCGTGGGCCGGCTTGCGGCGAGCGGGCGGCATGCTCTCAGCGGCCGTGACCGCGGCCGCCAGATCGGTGAGGCGCTCGCTGATCGCCGCGGCGAACTGTTTGGTCTCGGCGTCCTTCGGCTTCTTCTCGGTCAGCTGGCGCAACGAATGCTCCGCCCCGGCGATCCGTGCGGACAGCTCCGCACCGTGCCCCGAGAACTGCCCGAGCTGGCTGACGGGAATGCCAAGGCGGTCGGCGCGACGCTCGTCGATCAACCCCCGAGCGGAGATCGACGCGCGGTACACCAGCGGGATCACGACCGGCGCCAACAGTCGCGACACCGTCAACGCCCTGCGAATCTTCGTGGGAGTGAACAACTTTCCTTCACGAGCGGCCTTCAGCTGAGTTTCGGCCACCTTCAGCGCGGCGCGATCGCTGTCGCGTTGTGCCCGCAGCTGCGCCCGCAGCGCCTTCGCCGCGGACTTCTGCTCGGCTTTGAAGCGGCGTACCTCGTTCTTGGCCGAGAGCTTGGCCTCCAGCTTCGCCTTGGTCTTGATCGCGCGTCTCTCGGCTCTGCGAGTGGCGCGGGACTTACGTCGCTTGAACAGACTCATCCCTGGGCCCTCTCCACTCTCTCTAGCCGGCGGTGACCCACACTAGCGTCCGCCTTCCGGTGATGAACCGCCTGGAGGGCAGGGACCGCTGTGCGAGAATCGAACATCACCCGGGACCTCCTTCCGCCCGACGCCCGGGAAGGTGGTGACGACGTGGGTCCGCGAGCGCGCAGAGCCGTAGCCGCCTGTCTGACCGCGGGTGGGCTCTGGGTCTGCGGCTCCGGCGCGACGGCATCTGCCGAGCCTGCCGACGCGACCGGTCCCGCCGCCTCCGGCGAACGCAGCCAGGACCCGCCGCGGGTCAACCGCCCCCCGGCAGCGGAGGAGCCGTCGAGCCGTCGTGGGCTCGGCACGAAGTGGCGCCGCCCCAACCGCGTCGTCCACCGGCAGGATCGTGATCCCAACGATCCCTGCTGCGACAACGGCGGTAAGGACTGTGGTCCGGGCTGGCCCTGGCCGCCGTCCGATCCCGACGATCCGGAACCACCCGGCATCCCGGCACCCTCGGAGCATGGTGGCGTCAGCGATCGACCGGTGGTCGCGCCGCGCCCCGGCGGGATCGGCACGCCCGGTGTGGGCGCACCCCAGACACGGCCTCCGATCGAGCTGCCCTTCGACCCCGACGTACTCGACGTCGTGCCGGGCGTCGGACTGCCGGCGACCGGGGCGGGCGCGCCGATCACGCTGCCGGTGCTGCCGGTCGTCGCACCGGCAGCAGGAGCGGGGCCGGGTATCGGTGCTCCGCGAGCTGTCGAGGCCCCGCCGGCACCGGCCGCCCCGCCCCGCGTCGCACAGGAACCGCCCCCGGCCCGGCCGGTCGAGCCGGTGGAGAACGCCCTCGCCGGGTCCCGGCCACCGGCGCCGACCCGGGTCGGTTACGGCGACACGTTGCGCACCGCAGGCACATCGCAGCTGGCCGCGCTGGCGTTGCCCGGCGTCGTCGGCATCCTGATTCTGACGGCGCTCGGCGGTGTGGTCGGCTACCGCCAGGCCAAGGCCGGGCAGACGGTTCGTGCCCGCAGCACAGCGCGATTCATGAACTGAGACGATATGCGTGCCGGCTTGGGGTAAGCGGCGCATAGTAAAGCTGTCGCCAATGGGGTCCGACGAGTCGGAGAGGGTCTGAGAGGGGGGCGCGATGCCTGCGAGTCGCCACGTCACCCGTGCGGTGGGGGAGGTGCTCGACCTGGCCCCGCGGCACGGGGAGATCACCTTGCCGCGTCTGGTCCAGGCGGTCAGCGAACACCGAGGCCGCTCCATCGAACTCACCACCGCCGAACTGCCGCCCGGCGTCTGCGGTCAATGGCGCCAGTACACCGATCACGACGTGTTCCTGATTCAGCAGGGTCTGCCCGCCTGGGATCGCACCCTCGCCCACGAACTCGGCCATCTGGTGCTCGGGCACGAGGGCATTCCGGTCGCCGAGGCGGCCCGCGACAGCACCGAGCTGGCCAGTTCGGAGCTGATCGGTTACATGCTCAACCAACGCACCGGATGCATGGGTCCCGCCGGCGAGGACGCCGAGCAGGAGGCGGAGGACTTCGCGGCGCTGTTGATCTACCGGCTGGGCCGGTTGCCGTCGGATCGGTCGTCGATCGTCCAGGTGCGCCTCGGAGAGGCGTTTGGTTGATCGTCTGGGTGATCGCCGGTCTCCTGGGGTTGGCGACCGGACTTCGCATCGGCTGGGCGCTGGTCAACAAGCAGTCTCTGGTCAGCTCCGCGATGATCCTGGCGCTGGGCAGCCTCGGGGTGGTCGCAGCGCTCAATTGGCAGCCGTTGGCGCTGCTGATCGACACGCTGCTGCACTGGCCGAACATCGCGATGGGACTCAGCCAGGTGGCGCTGATCGCCTGCGCCGCGGGCAGCTGCGTGATGATCACCACGGTGTCGAGCAACCGGTCGCCCGCTGCCGCCAGGAAGATCGCGATGGTGCAGTACGGGGTCGCCGGGGCGATCGCCGTGGCCAGCCTCGCGGTGTTCTTCGCAGCGGGCCGAGGCACCGAGATGGCTCCCCGCGAGTATCTGCGGCGCAGCCTCGGCGGTGAGGGAGCGTCTCTGCCGTGGTTGTTGCCGCTGCTCTACGTGATGCTGGCACTGAGCCTGGTCGCGTGGGCGGGACTGCGGCACAGCAACAGGACCCGCCGGGGACGAGCGCTGTTCGTGTTCACCGTCGGCATCGCCCTCATCGTCGCGGCGTCCGCGTTCTTCCTGCTGCGTGCGGTCGGCACCAGTGGCGCGGTCGGGGTGGGCGCGGCGGCCACGCTGCTGGGCGCGGCGATGTTGATCGTGGCGGCGGGCTCGCTGCTGCCGAGCCTGGAGGACTGGTTCGGCGCGCGGCGTGAACTGCGCATCATCCGGCCGATCCTGACCGAACTCGGACGTCGTCACCCCGACGTCGGCATCGGAGTCCGCCCGCGCGGACCGCTGGTGTTCCGGGTGGCCGAGCGCATGTCGCTGATCTCCGATGCGCTGTTCCTCGAGGCGACCGCCGCAGCGGGCGCCCTGCGCCGCGTCGACGCCGGCTCGGCGGGAACCGACTCCGCAGAGGGGGACGAGCCCGACGGGCACACAGAGGTGCGGCCGCCCGACGTGACGCCGGTGGAGCAGGCCGCTGCGATCGCGGCGTGGATCGCCGAGCAGCAGGATTTCCCCGGTCTGTCGTGGCTACGACAGCCGGCCAGCTATTCCGACCGCGAATGGATCCTGGAAATCGCCCGTCAGTACCGTGCTCTCGACTCGGGCGGCTCGTAGGCCCGCCTTCGCCGGTCCGACCCGCGGAAGCGGGTCAGGCTACACGTCGAGGTTCTCTTTACGCCGCAGCTCGTCGACCTTCTGAACGATGTCCTGTTTCGCCTCGGCCGACAGGCCGACCGTGCGGGCTGCGATGCGGCGAACACCCTCGTCCCGCATCCCGGCGAGCAGCGTCAGCTCCTTGTCGAGCTTCTCGTAGTACTCGTCGTCGGTGAAGTACGCCGGCTTGATGCGGAAGAAGTTGGCAAGCGCGGCCATCGTGGCGACCGAGGGATTGGTTCGGTTGCCAGAACGCAGCTGCGACAGGTAGGGCGCAGACATGGTGACGCCTTCGGCCTTGAGTGCGGCGATCACCTCGGCCGAGGTGTGGGGGCCACGTCCGGGCGGGTAGACGGTGTCGAACAAGCGATTCAGGCGAGCGGCAAACGTGTTGCTCATGGGATTGACCTCCACATACTGACGAGCGTTTTTCAGGGGCGGCGTATTTGCTGATCATCGTAGCGACAGATGTGTCCACAACCAAGTGCAAACCACGGAAAAGTAAACCAGGGCTTGCGTCGCTGGCCGCCGCTGCTGCTGTGAACGGCGTGGACGCGGTATCTGCCACGGGCGGGGCACGATGCAGCTAGGCAAATAATAACGCCTCCGTAGCAAGGGTACGTGCGGCTTTCCCGGACGGGTTGCCCGCGCAGGTGACCAGAAGGTGGTTGGCAACCACGCGCCACGGGGCGAGGCGAACACACAGGAATTTGCTAGGTGTTCGGTCTGTCACGATCCCGACCGGATCGTGAGCCGCGCTGCACGCCCGGTGATGCGCAAACCGCGGCGGCCGCCACCGTCGCTGACAGTGCCACGCTGTCAGTAGCCAATGGCACCGGGCGAGAAGTCTTCCCGGCTGGTCAGGCGGCCAGCAGCATCGCGAGAATCGCGGTATCGGGATGGCTGATCGGATCGAGACCCACTCGGCTCACCATCGATGTGACGGTGCCGTCGGACTCGGCCTCGACCCAGGCCGCGCGGTGTTCGAGACCCAGATGGGGCAGCCCGGGCAGCAGGACGCACCCCGACGCCGCCCCTGTGCACTCGGGCAGCGACGGCGTGGTCTCCGACGGGGGATGCAGCATCAGCAGCGCGGGCGGCTGCCGTTCTGCGAAGTGCCCGGGCGCCACCGCGGCATCCCCCACGACCGTGCCCTCGGCCACGACCAGCCCCACCGTTCCCGGCTCCGGCTCGTCGGGCAGTTCCTCGCGCGCTCCGAAGATCGTCGTGGTGGACAGCAGGCCCGGCAGCGACGCGACACGCACCGCGACCATCAACAGCTGCGCCCACTCCTTCGTCGAATCAGGCCACCGGCCCGACACGACGAAGCCCTTGAGGGACCCACGCGAATGAAACGGTGCGATCTCGATCGCCCGACCGGACCCGAAATCCATCTCGCCTCCCGGCATCGGTGAGCAACAGCCAGACACGTCTGTGGGTCGATTCGCTCAGGATGCGGCAGCCCTCGGCAAGCACGCAAGTGGACACGGCGCATCGATACCTCGCGGACACAAAACCGGCCCGGTCCACGAGGACCGGGCCGGTGACGGGTGTGGTGTCACGCAGGCGGGTAGACACCCATCTGCTTGCCCTTGTCGGTCTGCCAGAAGATGTCGGAGATCTCGTCGATGGTCTTGAGCAGCTTCTCCGCGACAGCGGCGTCCAGAGACTTCTTGACGTCGCCGGCGCCGTGCACGCCGTCCCAGAACAACTGGTGCAGGTTGGGGAACTGCTCGAAGTGCTCCTTGGTGAAGAAGTCGGCCCACAGCACCATCAGGTGATGCTTGACCTCTTCGGCCTGGCGCTCCTTGATGATGATCGCGCGGGTCTTGAAATGGTCGTCATCCGAATCGTGGTACTTCTGAATGGTTTTCAGGCACGACATCGCCTCGATCTTGGCCTGGGCGGGGTCGTAGACGCCGCAGTACAGATCGCAGTGCGCATGGGCAGGAGTGGCATTGGAGAACACGGAGTCGAAGAGTCGATGCAGCATGGCTTTAACTTACCCTCAAGATCATGGGGCTTAACCTCGGACGGCCGGTATTTCCGCACGGTCCGCCGGTGCGTCGGTTCCTGGTGGTCGAGGACTCGATGCGGCCGACGTTGCAGCCGGGGGACGGCCTGCTCGCGCTGCGCTGCCGACACATGAGCTCCGGCCAACTACGCGTGTTTCCCGACCCGTCGCGCTCGTCGCGCTATCTGGTCAAGCGGGTGGGCCGAGTGCGCCGCGATGCGGGTGGTCTGATGTTCGAGGCGGTGTCCGACAACGCCCACGCGCCGGGCGTGGTCGATTCTCGAACGTTCGGCTGGATCGCCGCCGATCGCAGCTACCGGGTGGTGTGGACCGTGCGCCGGGCCGGCCGCCGTCCCACGTGACTCAGAACAGGACGATGAGCGCCAGAACGGCGAGCAACACCAGCGCGATCACGCCGGCCCTCATGAAGGCCATCAACTGACTGCGGGTGTAGGCGCGCGACGACGACTGCCACTCCGACGGCGGAAACGCCGAGCCCGGCCCTGTGGATGATTGGGCCATCAGATGCTCCTCACCTGCACGTTGATGCTGCTGCCCCCACGTGCGCACCCCAGTGACATCTGTCACAAACGAACCATGTGATCGCGATCATAACCTCATTTGTCCTACTCGGAAAAATCGGCCGGACATCAGCGGCAGCGTCGTCGAAATCGTTAGGCGGCCGAGACATTTCGCTCAGTTCGTTTCCTGGACTGGCAACCGGCTGTGAATTCTCGGGATGTTTCGGCGCGCGATCATCCACAGCCCGCCGAGACGGCGCTGACAATTGCCCTCACAGCCTGTGGATGAACCTGTGGAATCTGTGGATAGGTCGGTGCCGGGATCGATTTCGCTGCCGACCGGGCGCGGTGGTGCCGCCGACCCGGAACATGTCAGCATGGCCACATGGACCACACCGGGGTGAGGCAAGCGGGCGTCGGCGAGATCCCGGCCGAGTTCGACACCGGATCGGACGGCCCCGTCCTGCTCGACGTCCGTGAGGACGACGAGTGGCGGCTCGGGCACGCCCCGGGCGCGCGGCACATCCCGATGAGCGAGGTGCCTGCCCGGATGGCCGAGATTCCGGCCGACGCCGAGCTGTACGTCATCTGTCACGCCGGTGGTCGGTCCCAGCGCGTCGCCGACTACTTGGTCCGCAACGGCTATCAGCCGGTTAACGTCAGCGGCGGGATGTCGGCCTGGGCCGGTGCGGGCCGACCGGTGATCACCGATGACGGCCGTCCGGGCACCGTCTGATCCTGGTGTCGGGCTCCTTCTGATCAGCCTTTCAGCCGGCGACATTAAGCTGGCCGGATGATCCAGGTGTGCTCCCAGTGCGGGACGCGATGGAACGTGCGTGATCGGCAGCGGGTCTGGTGCCCACGCTGTCGGGGCACGTTGCTCGCCCCGGGGAGCTCGGCACCGGCACCGGAATGGGGTCGGCGTGACCCTGCGCCCGCGCAGCGGCGGCCCACCCCCGGCCTGCCGCCGGGCTTCAAGTGGATCGCCGTGCGGCCCGGCGCGCCCCCGGCGCCGCGCCCTCCCCGCCGCGATCTCGGCCCGACGCCCCGGTATTCGGTGATCCCGAGGTGGGGTCTCGTCGAGCACTTCGACACCCCCGCCGAGGAGAAACCGGTACGCACCGGCCCCTCCCTGACCGCGGTACAGATGACCCTGGTGACCACCGCTGCGGTGCTCGGCGCCGCCGCATTCGTGCACCTGATCCGCTACGTGCTGCTGATCGTCAACCGCACGGTGCTGCTCAATCCGTGGGTGGCCGGTATCGCCACCTGGGGCGGCGTGGCGGTGAGCGTGGTGGCCCTGTTCACCACGGTGGCCAGCATCCTGCTGTTGACGCAATGGCTGGTGAGCCGGCGCGCCGCCGCCTACGCCCACCACGGGCAGGACGATCCTCGCCCGGCCTGGATGCTGCGGTTGTGCTGCCTTCTGCCGCTGGTGAACCTCTTCTGGGCGCCGGTGTTCGTGCTCGAACTGGCACAGGTCGAAGGCCGGCAGAACTGGCTGAGACGACCCATCTCGGTGTGGTGGGTGGTGTGGGTGGTCAGCACCGCGGTGTCGGTGTTCTCGATCGCCACCAGCTTCACCACCGACCCTCAGGGCATCGCCGACAACACCGTCACCACGATCGTGGCCTACCTGTTCGCCGCGGGGGCTCTGCTCCTGGTGCTGCAGGTGTTCCTGGGCTTCGAACGCCAGCCGGTGGAACGGCCGTCGAAGCGGTGGTTGATGGTCACGGCACCGGCGGTGGCCGAAACTCCCGGCGACGATCAGGCGCGTGCGGTTGAGCCGGAAGGGCAGAACCCGGCAGCATAGCCCTATGAGTTCCGGCGGGACGTCCGACGGCCACCCGTTCGTGGTGGCTCACCGTGGCGCCTCGGCCGATCTGCCCGAACACACCAGAGCGGCCTATGCGCGGGCGCTCGACGAGGGTGCCGACGCGGTGGAATGCGATGTGCGGTTGACCCGCGACGGGCACCTGGTGTGCGTGCACGACCGTCGGCTGGACCGCACGTCGACGGGCAACGGACTGGTCAGCGAGATGACCCTGGCCCAGCTGCGGGAACTCGATTACGGCTCCTGGCATCCGAGTTGGCGTCCCGACGGCAGCCAGGGCGACACCGGGCTGCTCACTCTCGACGATCTGGTGTCGCTGGTCCTCGACTGGAACCGGCCCGTGAAGATGTTCATCGAGACCAAACACCCCGTCCGCTACGGCGCACTGGTGGAGAGCAAGGTGCTCGCGCTGCTGCACCGGTACGGCATCGCCTCACCCGCGTCGGCGGATCTCTCCCGGGCAGTGGTCATGTCGTTCTCCGCCGCGGCGGTCTGGCGGATTCGGCGGGCGGCTCCGCTGTTGCCGACGGTGCTGCTGGGCGAGACGTCCCGATTCCTCGGGGGCAGTGCGGCGACGACGGTCGGCGCGACCGCGGTCGGCCCGTCGATCGCCACGTTGCGCGAGCATCCCGAACTGGTGGACCGTGCCGCGGCGCAGGGACGTGCCCTCTACTGCTGGACCGTCGACCACTACGAGGACGTGCAGTACTGCCGTGACCTCGGGGTGGCGTGGATCGCGACCAACCATCCCGGGCGCACCAAGGACTGGCTGCAGAACGGCCTGAAGGGCGCGGGTCGCGACTGACGGTCAGGGGTTCGCGGCATCGAGCACGTCCTGCGGGATCGGTGCATCCGACGCCAGCGCGGAGAACAACTGCTGCGCCGCCTCGCTGTCCCACACGACGATGGAACCGGAGCCGTTCTCGGTGAACTCGCCGATCGGCACCGTGATGTTCTGCAGGTCGCCGCGCAACGCCCAGCCCAGCCGCGCGAGATCCCACACGTGGTCGCCGTCGGCGACGGTGACGGTGTCGGCCGCCGCGGTGGCCATCGGGTACCAGCGCAGCGGGTTCAGCAGCACCGACGGGCTGACCGCGCGGTGCACCAGCGTGGACATGAAGGCGCGCTGATTGGCCATCCGGTCGAGATCGGCGCGCGGGGTGGCGCGGCTGCGCACGAACCCGAGTGCCTGCTGTCCGTCCACGTGTTGGCAGCCGGCGGGCAGGTCGATGCCGGCCAGCGGATCGTTGACGGGTTCCGGTGGGCACACCGTCACGCCGCCGACCGCGTCGACGAGACCCGCGAAGCCGCCGAAACCGATCTCCGCGTAGTGGTCGACGCGCAGTCCGGTGGCCTGCTCGACCGTCTGGGCGAGCAACGCCGGGCCGCCGAGGGAGAAGGCGGCATTGATCTTGTCGCTGTCGTATCCGGGGATCGGCACGTACGAGTCCCGGGGGATCGACACCATCGTGGCCGGGGTGCTCGACCCCAGTCCGGGCAGATGGACCAGCAGGATCGTGTCGGTGCGGCTGTTGCCGAGGTCTCCACCGGTCGCGAGCTCGGCTTGCTGTTCGGGGGTCAGATCGGAGCGGCTGTCCGAACCCACCAGGAGCCATGTCGTCCCGGCCCCCTGCGCGGGCCGGTCCGCGTAGTCCGTCAGAGCCGGGACGCGCCGCAGTGTGGTGTCGATCCAGACGCCGGCACCGAGCAGCGCCAGGACCGCCACCAGCAGTACGACCGGGATCACCCGTAGCCAGCGCCGCGGGCGGCGCGGGGGGCGTCGCGGCGGGGTCGGGGCCACAGGTGGGCGCGCAGCGGGTGGGCGCGCAACGGGTGGGGGTCGCC
>NZ_JAKRFN010000021.1 GCF_022348085.1 Mycobacterium sp. PSTR-4-N
CTGGTGGCGCCCCGCGGCCACGGCCGCGGTGGTGGCAACCGTGCTCACCGTCCTGCTCGCCGGCACCCCGCCGCTGGCCGTGGCCCTCTCCGGCCTCGCGGCCGCCGCCTATCTGGTCACCCGGCACGACGCCGCGACGGTGCCGACGATGACGACGGTGGTCGCATTCGCCGTCACCACTGCTCTCGTCGCCGCGGTGCCCGTCGAGCTGCCGTGGATACCGCTCGCCGCGCCGCTGGTGCTCCTGGTCGCCTATCTGGTGGCGGTGCGGCCGTTCGTCACGCCCGATCGACCGAGCACCTGATACCTCGATGCCGGCCGTCGCGAAGCCGGAGGTGCGGGTTCCTGTGCTGAGTCGTGCCGTAGCGTCGTGGCGTGAGCCGCGCCCTCGACATCCCCATCCCCGGCGGCCCCTACGCGCTCGCCCAGGGTCCGGACGGCGCCATCTGGGTGACCCTCATCCACAGCGGGGAGATCGCGCGGATCGCACCCGGCGGCGACGTCGACGTCCACCCCGTGCACCCGCAGAGCAAGCCGGCGGTCATCGTGGCAGCGCCGGACGGCGGCATCTGGTTCACCCGCAGCGGTGACGACCGGATCGGGCGAATCGGGACCGACGGTGCGCAGCGCGAGATCGAACTCCCGCATGACAGTGCACCTTTCGGGCTCTGCGTCGGACCCGACGCAGCGCTGTGGTTCACCACGATGACCTCGGGCACGGTGTGCCGGCTCGGCACGGACGACGAGGTGGACGTCGTGGCCGTGCCCGGCGGCACCCCGTCGATGATCACCGCGGGTCCCGACGACGCGATGTGGTTCACCCTGAACGAGAAGAGCGCAGTCGGGCGGGTGGACATGACCGGAAACGTCAGCGTCCGGCCGACACCGACCCCGGCGGCCGGACCTGTCGGCATCGCGGCGACCCACGACGATGCGGTGTGGTTCACCGAGATCCGCGCAGACAGGCTGGGCCGCATCCCGATGAACGAGGCGATCCAGGAACTCGAGTTGCCGGGCAAACCCCATGCGGTGGTGGCCGACCACGCCGACGCGGTCTGGGTCAGCCTCTGGGAAAGCGACCAGATCGCACGGGTCGCCGCCGACGGGGAGGTCGCGACCATCGACCTGCCCGCAGGCAGCGAACCGCACGGACTCCTGATGGCAGCCGACGGCGGCCTGTGGGTCGCCCTGGAGGCGGGCTACGTCCTGCGGCTGCCCGTCAGCTGAGTCAGTTCCAGATACGCACGCGCCGTTCGGGTTCCAGGTACAGCTCGTCGCTCTCGCTGACGTCGAAGGCTTCGTAGAAGGCATCCATGTTGCGCACCACGCCATTGCAGCGGAACTCCGGCGGGGAGTGCGGGTCGATCGCCAGGCGTCGGATCGCTTCGGCCTCGCGGGATTTGGTGCGCCACACCTGGGCCCAGCCGAAGAACACGCGCTGCTCGCCGGTCAGCCCGTCGATCACCGGCGCCGGCCTGCCGCCCAGCGACAGCCGGTAGGCCAGCAGTGCGATCGAGAGTCCGCCGAGATCGCCGATGTTCTCGCCGACGGTGAACGCGCCGTTCACGTGATGTGACGGTTCGAGCCCGCGCGGGGTGAACGTCTCGTACTGCTCGATCAAAGCCTTTGTGCGCGAACCGAATTCAGTGCGGTCCTCGTCGGTCCACCAGTCCACCAGGTTGCCGTCACCGTCGTACTTGGCGCCCTGATCGTCGAAGCCGTGCCCGATCTCGTGCCCGATCACCGCGCCGATGCCGCCGTAGTTTGCGGCGTCGTCGGCGTCGGCGTCGAAGAACGGCGGCTGCAGGATCGCCGCGGGGAACACGATCTCGTTCATGCCGGGGTTGTAGTACGCGTTGACCGTCTGCGGCGTCATGAACCACTCGTCGCGGTCGACCGGGCCGCCGAGCTTGGCGAGGTCGCGGTCGTACTCCAACGTGTAACCGCGGCGGTAGTTGCCGTAGAGATCGTCGCGGGCAATGACCAGCGAGGAGTAGTCACGCCACTTCGCCGGGTAGCCGATCTTCGGCGTGAACTTGTCGAGCTTGGCGAGTGCCTTCTCCCGCGTCGCCGGGGTCATCCACTCCAGCTCGTTGATCGACACCCGGTACGCCTCACGCAGATTGGCCACCAGCTCGTCCATCCGCGCCTTCGCCTGGGGCGGGAAGTACCGCTCGACGTAGAGCCGGCCCAGCGCGTCTCCCATCAGCGACTCGACCACCGACACGCCCCGCTTCCAGCGGTCGCGGATCTGCTCGGTGCCCGAGAGCAGCCGGCCGTAGAACGCGAAGTCCTCGGCGACCAGCTCGTCGGTCAGCAGCGAGGCGCGGGCGTGGATGAGCCGCCAGCGCAGCCACGTCTTCCACGTCTCGAGGGACTCGCTCGACCACAGCGCGGCGAACGCGGTCAGATAGTCGGGCTGGCGTACGACCACCTCGGCCGGGGACGCGCCCAGCGCGCCCAGCCAGCCGCGCCAGTCGAAGCCCGGCGCCTCGGCGACCACGTCGGCCAGCGTGCGCAGGTTGTAGGTGAGGTCGGCGTCGCGGCGCTTGACCACGTCCCAGTGCGCGGCCGCGAGCTTGGTCTCCAGCGCGATGATCGTCGATGCGCTGTCGCTGTGGTCGCCTCCCAGGACGAGGGCGAACATCGCGGCGATGTGGCGGGGGTAGGCGGCCAGGATCTCGGCGTGCTGCTCGTCGCGGTAGTAGGACTCGTCGGGCAGGCCGATGCCGGACTGGGTCATGTGCAGCAGGTAGCGGGTCGAGTCCTTGGAGTCGGTGTCGACGTACACACCGGTGCCGCCGCCGATGCCGGTGCGCTGCAGCTCGCCGAGCACCCGGGCCAGCGCCTCGGGGGTGTCGGCGGCGTCGACGAGGGCCAGCTCCTCCAGCAGCGGGGTCAGCCCGCGCTCGCGAATCGTCTCCTCGTCCATGAAGCTCGCGAAGAGATCGCCGATGCGCTGCTGATCGGTCCCTTCCGGCGCGTGCGCCTCGGCCGCCTCGGTGATGAGGTCGCGGATCTGCTCCTCGGCGCGGTCGTAGAGCGTGCGGAACGCGCCGTCGGTGGCCCGGTCCGCGGGGATCTGGTACTCGGCGAGCCAGCGGCCGTTGACGTGACCGAACAGATCGTCCTGCGGTCTGGCGTCGCCGTCGACGTAGCGCAGATCGATACCGGACTTGAGGGATGTCGCTTCTACCGTCACCCCGACATCCTTCCAGAACTGCCCGGGTACCCTCACCGGCATGCCCGATGACCAGCCCGGATCCAGCGCGGGCCCCGAACCCGACCGTGAGGAGGGGGCGCCGCACCGCACCGTGAGCGGCTACGGCATCGCCTCGGCGGTCCTGGCCGTCGTCGCCGTCGTCGCTGTCGTCCTGTCGGCGATGATCTGGACCGGCCATCACAACGAGACCGAGGAACGGGCCTACCGCACCCGTGTGCTGCAGGCGGCCGCCGAGTGGACCGGTGTGCTGATCAACATGACCGCCGACACCGTCGACACCGATCTCGCCACCCTGCACGACGGCACCGTCGGCCAGCTCAACGCCGACTTCGAGCGGACCGTCGAGCCCTACCGACAGCTGGTTCGCACACTCAAGTCACGCACTACGGGCCAGCTCAACGCCGTCGCGCTGGAGAGCGTCTACCACGCTGCGCCCGGGATGCCCGCCGCACCGCCGCCGCCCGAGCTGGCCGGGTTCGCCAGCCGGACCGACACGGTGTTGGTGGTCGCCACATCGCTGAGCGAGAACGCAGGCACCGACACACCCCAGACCGTGCGGTGGACGCTGCGCCTCGACGTCTCCGATGTCGACGGCAGACTGCTGATCTCCCGGCTGGAGCCCATCCGATGAAGAACCTGCTGCGCGTCGCGCTCTTCGATGTGCTCGCACCGCTGGCCGCCGTGGCCGCACTGATCTACATCGGCATGGCGCTGGCCTGGCCGCTGTGGTGGGTGTCGGTGTGTTCGGTGCTGTGCCTGCTCGTGGTCCAGGGCGTGATCGTCAACATCGTGCTCGCCCGCCGCGACGCGGTGACTGTCGGTACCGACGACGACGGGCCGGGGCTGCGGCTGGCGGTGATCGGGACGGCGGCGGCCGCACTGATCGCCGCGGCGGTGGTCGGCTACACGCAGTGGACGGTGCCCGATCGCACGTTGAACTCCGACAGTGTCGAGGTCAACGGCATCGCCAGCAGTGTCGCCGAGGCGTCGGCGACGTTCACGCCGCAGGATCCGACCGCCTCGATCGACCGCGCGACGCAGATGATGTCGCCCGAGAGCGCGCAGCGGTTCAAGGCCGATTTCGCCACTGTCGCCAAGGATCTGGGCGGGCGCAATGTGTCGGCGCAGGCCAGCACGGTGTCGGCAGGCGTGGAGGCCATCGGGCCGCAGGCGGCGAGCGTGGCCGTGGTGCTGCGCGGTACGCAGAGTTCGCCGGGCAAACCGACCGACAGCGCGGTGCTCGCGCTGCGGGTGTCATTGGTCAAGACCGACGGCCGCTGGCTGGTCGAAGACGTCTCGCCGCTGCACTCCCGCTAGTCAATGCTGGTACGCCAGTGAGAAGCCAGGGTCGTGATCGGCGCCCCGATCACGACCGGGAATGCGCTTCCGCGGCGAGGTGGGTCAGCGCTGGCTGCGCATCTTCGCGAAGCGCTCCGACAGCCGGCCCATCCTGATCATCAGCGACGCCGGCGGGCTGACGGTGCCGCCGAGGTAGGCGGCGAAGTCGACGGGAGCCACCCCGATCCGCGAGGCGAACTCCTGCTCGCCCAGGCCCGAGCGCTCGAGCAGCAGCCGCACGTGACGGCCCACCTCGGCGCATTCGTTGGCCTCGAGATGCTCCCGGGTGCGCACCAGCACCTCCGACATCGCCTTCGACACCCCGTACGGCTCGGCGGTCTCGAGGACCTCTTCGACCTGACGGGCGGTACGGCCGTAGGGATCGCGCTTGATGGCCACCACGATGCGCTGCCAGACGGCGAGGTCGTCACGCTCGAGCGCGGCCCGGATGGCAGCCGTCGGCCAGAACTCGACGGGCCGGTCGTCGGAGCGCGTGCCCGGCGACGACCGCTGTTCCGGCGACGACCGCTGTTCCGGCGACGACCGCTGTTCGGACGACACAGTCACCTCGCCTCCTCCAACATCGCCACTGCGACCGACAGGCACCGCTGCCTGGCTGCGGCCCACTCGGTCTCCGCGTCGGGCCCCGAGGCGGCGACGTCGGGCCCGTCGGAAGGCCGGGGATCGGCCAGGCGGCGCACCAACTGGGTGGCCACCCAGTGCTCACGCGCCGGTTGACCACAGTAGTACCGGTCCATGCCGGTGAGTACTTCCGCCGCGGTCTGCGTGTCCATCGAGGCGACGAGTTCGGCGAACTCCGAGTAGTCGCGGGCGCTGTTGCGCTCCATGATCAGGAAGCTCTTCAACCGCAGGGTCTCGGCACCGGTGGGGATCTGCAGCCGGTCTCCGGTGGGCAGCAGCACGTTGGTGGTCTCCATCGGGCTGATCCGCTCCAACTGCGCGGGACCGGCTCTTTCGGTGGCTCTTTCTATGGCCAGGGCGTCGAGCGCCACGTCGAGGCGGCCCCGCCACATGGTGACCGGATGCTTGGGCAGCTTCACTGCGACGGTCTTGCCGTGCGCCCGGTTGCTGATGGCCGCCGGCACCCGTCCCTCGTTCTTCAACCGTCCCGGCACCAACTTGCCGCACGGTTGGCAGCCGCTGAAGGCCAGCGGGTCTGCCACCGTGATTGCCTGTGGCGCAAGGGTTTTGAGCTTCGCCGCCGATTTGACGACGGTGCGCAGGTCGGCCCCCGACGGCGCGAGTGCCGAGATGTCGTCGGGGATGATGATGAGGTCGCCGATGTCTGCCTTGGGCAACGGCTTCTCGAAGTCCACCGACGGCAGCACCCGGTCCAGCCAGCGCGGCAGCCACCAGTTCCACTCGTCGAACATCGCCATCAGCGCGGGCACCAGCACCAGCCGCACCACCGTCGCGTCCACGGCGATCGCGACCGCGCACGCCACGCCGAGCTGGGCCACCAGCGGCATGCCGGCGAACGCGAATCCGATGAACACCGCGATCATGATCAGCGCGGCGCTGGTGATGGTGCGGGCACTGGTCGACACCCCGTAGGCGACCGCGTCGCGGGTGTTACCGGTCTGCAGGAACCGCTCCCGAATCCGGGTGAGCAGGAAGATCTCGTAGTCCATCGACAGGCCGAAGGTCAGGGCGAGCACCAGCGGCGGGATCGTGCTGTCCAGCGACGAGAGCTGTTTGAAGCCCAGACCCTCCAACCACCCCCACTGGAAGACCGCCACCAGGGAGCCGTAGGCGGCCGCCACCGAGAGCACGGTCATCACCACGCCCTTGAGCGCGAGGAACACCGAGCGGATCGACACCAGCAGCATCACGAACGCGATGAGCGCGACGAACGCGAACACCGCCGGTTGGATCGCGGCGACCCTGTCGTCGAAGTCCTTGATCAACGCCGTGGGCCCGCCCACCGAGATCGTCGCGTTGCCCCTCGCCACCGCGGGTAGTTGTGCCCGCATCCAGTCGACGGTGTCGCGCGCGCCCATGTCCTCCGGATCGACCGACAGCACCGCGGAGAGCAGCGCGCTGCGGTAGTCGGTGCCGAACACCGCCGGAGACACCGACACCGTGTTCGGCGCCTGGGCCATCTTCTGCCGGATCGCGTCGAGCAGCGGCTGTTTGGCCGGCGCGGACGCGGCGTTGCCGTCGGGGAACGTGACCAGCACGCGGACCGGGCCGAGCGCGCCGGGGCCCAGCGCCTCGGCTGCGGCGTTGACGCCACCGCGGATCTCGTGGGTGGGATCGAACTGTCGCTGCATGCTGTTGCCGAGCGCCATGGAGAAGGCCGGCGCCGCCAGGGCCAGCAGCAGCGCCGCCGCACCCAGCGCCGACAACCACGGCCTGCGCATCACCCCGCCCGTCCAGCGGGTCCAGAACTTGGACTGCGTCGCCTCGATGCCGCGGCCCCAGTGCAGGTACGACGAGCGTCGCGCGGCCCGACGGCCGAACGTGGCCAGGACCGCGGGAGTCAGCGTCGTCGACGTGAGGACGGCCACCGCGACGGCGAGGATCGCGCCGGTGGCCATCGACCGCAGCACGGGCGTGTTGATCAAGTAGATGCCGGTGACGGACGCGATCACCGTCAGACCCGACAGCACCACCGCGAGCCCCGACGTCGCCATCGCGGCGTCGGCAGCGTCCTGCGGCTCGCGGCCGGCGCGCAGTTCCTCGCGGAAGCGCATCAGGATGAACAGCGAGTAGTCGATGGCCACGGCGATGCCGAACATCGAGACGGTCGAGGTCACGAACACCGACATCGTGGTGTACATCGAGAGCCAATAGACCAGGCCCATCGTGACCGCGACTGTGCACACACCCAACAGCAGCGGCATCGCCGCGGCGGCGAACGACCCGAACACCGCCAGCAGCACGATCAGCACGATCGGCAGGTTCCACCGCTCGGCCTGGGCGATGTCGTGTTTGGTGGCCAGCGTCGCCGCGGCGCCCAACGCGCCCTGCCCGATGACGTAGAAGCGCACCTTGCCGTTCTCGGTCTGGCCCGGGTCTTCGCCGACGATGCCGACTTTCTGGCGCAGTTGCTTGGCGATGTCGACCGCGCCGGTGTTCTCGAACCCGAGCTGCAGCGTGATCACATAGGGCCGGTCGGGCTGGGGTGGTGGTTGACCCGGGTTGGGCATCACGGTGACGCTGGGCACCTCGGCGGCGATCTTCTCCAGATACGCCACCGCGGCGTTCATGTCATCGAAGGAGGCGTCCGGTCGGGGTGCGGCGACCAGCGCCAACGGGGATGCACCTTGGTCGGGGAACTGTGCCTCGAGTTGGCGCTGCACGTACAGCGACTGTGAGCCCTCGACCTCGAAACCGCCGCCGGTCAGGTTGCCCGACTGGTTCATCGCGAGGTAGATCGAGGGGACGAGGAGCAGCAGCCACACCGCGAAGACCGCCCAGCGGAATCTGCGCAGGTTGCTGCTCACGCGCATCATGAACTGCTGGATGGGACGTCCCCACTTTCTCCCCGGCCTTTCGTAGCGAAAGGGTACAGCAGTCGGTTGTGAGGACACCTGCGCAAATGCTCCTGCCGGAGATGCCTCATGCAGCTCTAATTCGCGCCCTGCCCGATCGCTCGATTGGGCGTCGGGCGCCGGTGATGGCACGATGGCCTCGAGGTGGGCTAGATGATGTCCGTCGGTCGGGGATCTTTGCTGTTGACCGTAGGAACGCCTGCGGCGTCACCGGGCGCCCGCGGGCCGTGAGGAGTTCGTCATGTTTGCACGCACGATGTCCACCGCGCGCCGGGTGGGCGCCGCGACCGCGGTCGTCGTCGCCGCCGGTGGTGCCGCGGTGCTGATGGCCGGGCCGGGCGCGCCGGCCGGGCAGGCCGGGCCGGACCCGTGCGCGGCCAGCGAGGTCGCCAAGACCGCAGGTGCGGTGGCCACCGACACCGGCACCTATCTGGAAACCCACCCGCAGACCAACCAGGCGCTGACGCTGATCGCCAAGCAGCAGGGTGGAGCGCAGTCCCTGGGCGCACTCAAGTCCTACCTGGACGCCAACCCTCTCGTTCAGGCCGATCTCCAGCGCCTGCAGAAGCCGTTGACGTCCTTGGCCGCTCAATGTCAGCTGCCGGTGACGTTGCCGCAATTGCTCGGTCTGGTGCAGGCCGCCTCGCCGGGCGCCGCCTCGCCAGCGTCGCCCGTGTCGTCTCCTGCCGCGGCGAGCATGGGTGCTGGGGCGGCCGAAGCCACCCCCGGGGAGGCCCCGACGGCGCCGCTGCGGTGAGGAGATTTCTCACCAACCGTTAATTGCTCGGCAGGAAAGTCGGCTACCGGTCTGCTTAGCTTTCTAGGATGGTCGGCAGACCGGCCCGACAGGCGCCGGCTCCACCACTGCTGAAGGAGACTTCATGTTGATCTCGGGCCCCATCCTGCGCCGCGCCGTTGCGGGCGCACTGGGCGCGGGCGCGGTCGCCGGCGCCTCGCTGTTCGGCGCGATGCCGATGGCTTCGGCGCAGCCGGCGCTGCCGCCGAACTGCACGGCGGCCGACTTCGCCGGGGTCGCCTCCGGCGTTTCCGCGTCGACCTCGGCGTACTTGTTCACCCATCCGCAGGTCAACGACTTCTTCTCCGGTCTGCAGGGCTTGCCGATGGATCAGCTCCGCCCCAAGGTGGTCGACTACATGAACGCCAATCCTCAGGTCAAGGCGGAGATGACGGCGATTCGGCAGCCGCTGATCGACATCAAGAACCGGTGCGGCTTCTCGGAGCAGGACACCAACGGACCGCTCTTCCCATAGGCGCCATGCGAGACAGGGTGGATGCTTCGCCCACGCGTGGGGGGGAGCTGTCCGCCCAGGACGGCGCGGGTCGGACGGTGCTGATGGTGGACGACGACCCGGATGTCCGGACCTCGGTGGCTCGCGGTCTGCGGCATTCGGGGTTCGACGTCAGGGTCGCCGCGACGGGCAAGGAAGCGTTGCGGCTGCTCTCGAGTGAGTCGCACGACGCGCTGGTGCTCGACGTGCAGATGCCCGAACTCGACGGCGTCGCGGTGGTGACGGCGCTGCGTGCCCTCGGCAACGACATCCCGATCTGCGTGCTGTCGGCGCGCGACACCGTCAACGACCGCATCGCGGGCCTGGAGGCGGGCGCCGACGACTACCTGACCAAGCCGTTCGATCTCGGTGAGCTGGTGGCACGCCTGCACGCGCTGCTGCGCCGTGCCCATCACTCCGATCCGATGTCGGACACGATGACGGTGGGATCGCTGACCATCGACACGTCGCGCCGGCTGGTGTTCGTCGCCGGCGAACGCGTCGAGTTGACCAAGCGGGAGTTCGATCTGCTCGCCGCGCTGGCCGAGAACGCCGGCGTGGTGTTGAGTCGGCAGCGGCTGCTGGAACTGGTGTGGGGCTACGACTTCGACGTCGACACCAACGTCGCCGACGTGTTCGTCTCGTACCTGCGGCGCAAGCTCGAGCGCGACGGCCAGCCGCGGGTGATCCACACCGTGCGCGGCATCGGCTACGTGCTGCGGGAGGAACCGTGAGAAGCCTGGTCCCGGGCGCGCGGTGAGGCTTCCGCGCGCCTTACGGTCGGCATCGCTTCGCACCAGGGTCGCCATCGCGTCGGCGGCCGCCGCGGCCGCGGTGGTCGCGGCGTTCACGATCCTGACCTCACTCGTGCTGGCCAACAACGACGCGGCACAGCTGGATCGCCGTCTCGATGCGATCGTCGATGCCAGCGTGTATCCCGAGCAGCTCACCGATCAGCGCCGCGGCGTACTCCAGACGGGCCGGTCCCGCTCCTCGGGACAGGTGGTCTATCAGCGCGGCTTCCAGCTCCCCGCGTTGCCGCCGGGCACCCAGACCGTCACGGTCAACGGGGTCGAATACCGGGTGCGCACCCTGCCGGTCGACCAGAACGGCGGCGTGCTGATGTCGATCGGCATCCGCGCCGACAGCATCCTGCTCAACCGGGCTCGGGTGCCGCTGGCCATCGCCGTGGCTGTGGTGACGGTGCTGATCGCCGCCGGATTGGGCTGGCTGCTGGCCGGGCCGGCGATCCGGCCGTTGCGCCGGCTCACCGAACACACCAAGAACCTGGGCCAGGGCTCGGAGACGATGCCGGAGGTGCGCGGGGTCCGCGAGGCGGAGGATCTGTCCGAGGCGATGAGCGCGATGCTGGACCGGCTCGCCGCCGCGCAGCGCGCCACCAGCAACTCGCTGCAGGCCGCGCAGGACTTCGCGGCCAACGCCGCCCACGAACTGCGCACTCCGCTGACCGCGATGCGTGCGGACCTGGACACGCTGCGCATTCACGATCTCCCCGCCGATGAGCGCGACGAGGTGGTCGCCGATCTGTCCCGGGCGCAGCGCCGGGTGGAGGGCATCATCACCGCGCTGGGTCAGCTGGCGTCGGGTCAGCTGGCGCAGGCCGAGGACCGCGAGATCATCGACGTGACCGACATGCTCGACCGGGTGGCCCGGGAGAACATGCGGGTCAACCGGGATGTCACGATCGAGGTGCACGCCGCCGACACCCTCGGTTTCGTGCTGGGCTGGCCGGGTGGGCTGCGGCTGGCGGTCGACAACCTGGTGCGCAACGCGATCACGCACGGGCATGCCACCCGGATCGTGCTGGCCTCCTACCGGCGGTCCACAGACGACGGCACCGTCGTGACGATCGTCGTCGACGACAACGGCCGCGGGCTGCCCGTCGACGAGCACGAGAGCGTGCTGGGCCGCTTCTCCCGCGGCAGCAACGCCGCCCCGGGCGGATCGGGTCTCGGGTTGGCCCTCGTCGCGCAGCAGACGGCGCTGCACGGCGGCGCCATCGAACTGTCCGACGGACCCCTCGGTGGCCTGCGAGCCACCCTCACGGTATCGACACAGCCTGTGCCGCAGGCAGATTCAGCGGACTGACCGGGCGATCGCCCGCCAACCCAACAGCAGCGCCGCGGTGGTGAGCGTGGCGACCACGATGAAGCTGACCGCGGTGCCCTGGCCGCTGATCTTGCGCAGCAGCATCCCGGCGACGACCGTCGCCACCCACACCACGACGCCGGTCGGTACCAGCGCCACCGGGCGTCGCCACGCGCGGGCGAGCACCCAGCCGAGCGCGGTGCCGGCCAGGAACGGCCACGCCGTCTGTGCCACGCCCGCCACCGTCAGTCCCTCGGCGTGGCTGCGGCGCCCGATCGCGCAGAACACCAGGACGCAGACCACGTCGGCGGCCAACGCGGCCGGTGCGCGGCTACCGGCCCGCATAGGTCATCAGGTCGTCCTGCAGCGGCATGACGTCGCGTTGCGGCTTGGCATCCGTGGCGGGCGGCAGCGTGACGGGTCGCCCCGCACTCAGCGGGTCCTGCGAGTCGGGCACCCTGCCCTGCAGGTCGAACGACGAGAACACGAACGGCAGACCGTCCGAGCGCAGCGGATCGGGCGTGCTCATCACGTGGAAGTGCAGGTGCGGGGCGTCGGTGTTGCCGGTGTTGCCGAGGTGGGCCAACGACTGCCCGGCGGTGAGCCGGTCACCCGGTTTGACCGTGATGCTCCCCGTTTGCAGATGCGCATACAGCGCATAGTTGCCGCCGCCGAGATCCTGCACGACGTGGTTGCCCGGATACTGGTCCAGTGTCAGGCCTTTCGGCGCGGCGAACGGCGTCTCCTCGGCCATCCCGTCGACGACAGCGACCACCGGACCGTCGGCGACGGCGTGCACGTCGGTGCCGTAGTACGGAAAGCCGGTCAGATCCGAGGGCGCGCCGGTGAACAGCTTGCCGTCGGGCATCAGCTGCACGTAGTCGATCGCGAATCGTTCGGCGACCCAAGTGCTTCCGTTGATCGGATTGAGTGCACCGCGGTGCCCGGAGATGCCACAGCAGCCGTCGCCGTCGAGCCAGTTGGGTCCTGACAGCGGCGGGTCGATGGTGATGGGCTTGCGCTTCTGCACCGCCACCGGCGCCACCTCTTCGACCAACGCCGCCGGGATCAGCGGTGGCTGCGGGCGGCGCACCGACAGCCCCAGCGCGTGGACGAGCCGCTCGGGTGCCGGGCTGTCGGCGGGCAGCGCGACGTCCAGCCACACGTGTGCGGTCTGCGCGGGTCCCAAAACGCCTGTGGGAGCCGGACTTCCGGCCAGTCGCGTGACGGCGGTGAGACGATCGGTGGGCAGTGTCAAAAGGGTCTGGTCGCCGGCGCGCACCTCCAGCGAGGTGAGCGACACCTCCTGCGACAGCGTGTTCGTCAGGGTGAGCTCGTAGACCAGGTGCGTCTTGCCGTCGGTCGCCGGAACCGGAATCGGTTCGGCCACTGCCTGCGCCAGCACCGGGGTGACCACCGACGGTTCGGCCGGGCCGGGGCGGGGTGTGGGGCTCGGCGCCGCGGCGGCCGAGGTCGGCGTCGTACTCGACGCGGACGTCGAGGTGGAGGTCTCGGGGGAGGACGATTGCGAGCAGGCCGAAGAGAACGCAGTGACTGCAGCCATCGTCAGGACGGCGAGGGTTCGGGGGAACGTCATGAGGCCTGCTGGGTCTCCTCGGGCGGCGGCGGATGCGGCGCATCCGGATCGGGGCTGAACTGCGGACAGATCTCCTCGACGGTGGCCGGCGCGGCCGCGGGCGTCTCGGTGTCGGACGGGATGTCGCTGTCGAGGTCCCCCTCGGTGCGGAACATGAAGAAGAACACCACCCACCCGATCGCGGCGATGAAGATCCAGCTGATCAGCCGGTAGATCAACATCGCCGAGATCGCCGAAGCCAGCGACATGCCGCTGGACACCAGACCGGGTACCAGGACCGCCTCCACCACCAGCAGCCCGCCGGGCATCAACGGGATGGATCCGACGGCGCGCGCGGCGGCGTAGGCCACGGTCACGCCGGCCAGCGACGGGTGACCCCCGGTGGCGTAGCAGGCGGCCAGCAGACAGCCGACGTCGGCGATCCAGTTGAACAGCGACCAGCTGAACGCGACCGACAGATCGCGGCGGCCCAGCTGCACCGACTCGAGCTGGGAGAGAATTTCCCGCCACTTCGTCAGGCCCGTGTCGGGTGCCCGGCCGCGGGCGGAGTTGAACCAGCTCAGCACCCGCACCCCGATGCCGTCGATCAGTTCGGGGCGGGTCGCCACGGCCTGCGCCAGCAGCACCAACGCGAGGAAGCCGCCGAGCGAGAAGATCAGCGACAGCGGGTTCTTGCTGGCGCCCAGCAGGAACGCGCCGCCGAGTCCGAGCAGCGCCAGACCCACGACCTGCAGCACACCCGACATCACCAGCTGCCACGACGCCACCAGCGGGGAGGCGCCCCACAGCCGCTGCTGCCGGTAGATGAACGTCGCCGACAGCACGGGACCGCCCGGCATCGTGGTCGACAGTGCGTTGCCGGCGTAGAACGCGGCCTCGCTGCGCCACTGGTGCACGCGTACGCCGGCCGAGGCCAGCAGGGTGCGCTGGATCTGGGCGAAACTGTGCATCGACGCCATCGCGGCGAGCGCCGCGACGCCCACCCACCACCAGTTCGCGGAGTACAGGCTCTTCCACGCCTTGGTCAGCTGGTCGCGCACCAACACCAGCTCGACGGCCAGCACGATGAGCGCGACGGCGATGAGCACCCATCGCAGCCACCAGTACTTGCCCCGGGCGGGCCGCTCCGGACCGGCGCCGGCCGCGTGCGGCTGCATCGGAGGAGCGTCGTGTGACACGCCCTACAGGGTAAGGCGTTGACCCGCCGGAACCCGCACAGCGAAACCGGTGGGAGAAAGTGCCGTTACGCTACCGGAATGTCTGCGCGTCCGTTTGTGGACCCGTCCGCCGATGAATCGGTCAGCCCGCTGGTCCGCAAGGGTGCCGCGTGGGGGTGGCGCCTGCTCGTCATCTTCGGGGCGGTGTTCGCGGCGCTGTGGGTGGTCGTCCGGGTCGAGGTCATCGTCGTCCCGGTCGCGCTGGCCACGCTGGCCGCCGCGCTGCTGATGCCCGCCGTGGACTTCCTGGACCGGCGCGGCGCGCCGCGCGGCGGAGCGGTCGCGCTGATCCTTCTCGGCGGTCTCGCGCTGGTCGGGGGCATGCTCAGCTTCGTCGTCAGCCAGTTCATCGAGGGCACGCCGGCGCTGGTCGACCAGGTCACCCGAAGCATCGACGGGCTGCGGCGCTGGCTGATCGACGGACCGCTGGGCCTGAGCCGGGAACAGATCGACAACGCCGGGAACTCGGCGATCCAGGCGCTGCGCGACAACCAGGAGAGAGTCACCAGCGGCGCGTTGTCGACCGCGGGCACCATCACCGAGATCGTCACCGGCGCCCTGCTGATGCTGTTCACGCTGATCTTCCTGCTGCACGGCGGCCGCAACATCTTCGAGTTCGTCACCCGGATCTTCCCGGCCGGCACCCGCCGGCGGGTCCGCGACGCGGGCCGGGCCGGCTTCCACTCACTGATCGGTTACGTGCGGGCCACGTTCCTGGTGGCGCTGGTCGACGCACTCGGCATCGGCGTCGGCCTGGCGATCATGGGCGTCCCGCTGGCACTGCCGCTGGCCTCGCTGGTGTTCCTCGGCGCGTTCATCCCGCTGGTGGGCGCGGTGGTCACGGGGTTCCTCGCGGTGATCGTCGCACTGCTGACCAAGGGCTTGATCTATGCGCTGATCACCCTCGGGCTGATCCTCGCGGTGCAGCAGCTGGAAGGGCACGTGCTGCAGCCGCTGGTGATGGGCCGCGCGGTGTCGATCCACCCGCTGGCCGTCGTGCTCGCGATCGCCGGCGGCGGTGTGCTCGCCGGCATCGTCGGCGCGCTGCTCGCGGTGCCGGTACTGGCGTTCCTCAACAGTGCGATCCGCGTGCTCGTCGCCGACGACCCCGCCGAGGTACACGCCGCCGCCGAGGCCGACGACGGCCCCATAATCGACGCCGAACCCGACGACGTGGAACCGAAGTAGCTACAGGCGGCCTTCGCGGCGCAGCAATTCCTGCGCGCTCAGCCCGCCGCCGCCGCGCCGGGTGTTGAGCTTCTCGGTCGCCGTGTCCGCATCCGATGCCCGTGCGGTCGGGATCGCGCGGGTGGCGTCGTCGGTGTCCTCGTCCTCGGCTCGCTGCGCGGGGATCGCGGTGGTCGCATCGGCGGCGTCGGGATCGGGCCCGGAGTCATGCAGGGCCCGGGTCGGCTCGCCGGACGGGCGCGGTGGGGCCGGCGGTGTGGCGGCCGAACCGCCCGTACCCCGCAGGTCACCGAGCCAGGACTCGATCTCCCGGTCGTCGCGCTGAGGCGGGGTCGAGGGCGCCTCGGGCCGCTGCCCGCGCTGGGTGACGGCGTCGGCCGCGCTGCTGACCGCGTTGCGGACGGCGTTGCGGGCCACCGACAGACGGGTGGTCTGCGGTTCGTCGTCGCGCGCGGGCGGACGGACCGGGGCACCCGGCAGGCGCGTCGTCCCGGCGCCGGAGGGCCCTGCGGGTCCGCCGCTTCGCGGCCCGGTGGCGATGCGCGTGGTCACTCCTGCCCGGTCGGGATTGGGATGACCGGGGTCGTGCGGCGGCAGCGGCCGCGGCGCAGCGGCGACCGGTGCGCCGGCGCCGACGAGTGCCTCGGCCGGTGCGGTCTCGCGCACGGTCGGGCGTTTGCGCTCGTCGGGCAGCTCCGTCTCGCCCAGGCCCAACTTCTCCTGGACCCGCTTCATCCAGCGCGGTGCCCACCAGCAGTCGTCACCGAGCAGCTTCATGATCGCGGGCACCAGGAACATCCGGATGATCGTCGCGTCCAGCAGCAGCGCGATCAGCAGGCCGAACGCCAGGTACTTCATCATCACCAGGTCGGAGAACACGAACGCCCCGGCGACCACCGCCAGCACCAGGGCGGCACCGGTGATCAACCGGCCGGTGGTGGCCGTGCCGATCCGGATGGCCTCCGCGGTCGACATGCCCCGTTCGCGCGCCTCCACCATGCGGGAGACCAGGAACACCTCGTAGTCGGTGGACAGACCCCAGATCACGGCGATGATCAGGCCGATCATCGGTGCCATCAGCGGCTGTGGCGTGTAATTCATCAGCCCGGAGCCGTGGCCCTCGACGAACATCCACGTCAGGATGCCCATCGTCGAGCCGAGCGTCAGTGCGCTCATCAGCGCGGCCTTGATCGGCAGCACCACCGAGCCGAACGCCAGGAACATCAGGATCGTCGTGGTCAGGATCAGCACCACCACCATCAGCGGCAGCCGGTCGAACAGGCTGTGGATGCTGTCCTGTTCGAGCGCCGGGGTGCCGCCCACGGAGATGTCGAGGCCGCGCGGCGGCGTGATCGAGCGCAGCTCCTCGATCTTCTGCGGGGCGTCGTTGCGGCTCACCAGACCGTTCTGGATGGTGCGCACCGACGGATCCTTGGAGCCGCCCTCCTGGACGGACCGTTCCTGCCACATCTTGGTCGGATCGTTGTCCGGGTCGGTGAATCCGCTGATCGTCATCGCCTTGGCGCGGACGTCGGCGAGTTGCTGGTCGGTGACCGGCTGGCCGTCCTGGCGTTCGACGACGATCGTCAGCGGTTCGGTGCGGAAGCCCGGGAACGTCTTGTCGAAGTCCTCCTGCGCGATACGGACCTTGTTGTCCGGTGGCAGGTACTTCTCGCTGATGCCGCCGAGCGCCAACTGACCCAGCGGGATCACCAGCAGGATCATCACGATCAGGATCGGTGCGGCGAACGCGATCGGCCGCTTCATCACGACGTTGACCAACCTGCCCCAGAAGCCCTTCTCGACTTCGGCGCGGGTCTTGGTCTTCTGGGTCTTCGCGGCCAGCCACTCCAGGTAGACCCGCATCGGCTTCCAGTTGCGGAAGAAGGGCACCCGCAACAGCGTGCGCACGCCGAGGGCGTCGACGTTGTGGCCCAGGATGCCCAGGGCGGCCGGCAGCACGCTGACCGACAGGATCGCCGCCAGCATGACCGACGCGATGATCGCGTAGGTGATCGACTTGAGGAAGCCCTGCGGGAACAGCAGCAGCGGCACCGACGACGCCACCAGGATGACGGCGGAGAACATGATCGTGCGGCCCGACGTCATCACCGCGCGCCTGACCGCGGTCTCGGTGTCGTAGCCCTCGGCGATCTCTTCTCGGAACCGGCTCACCATGAACAGGCCGTAGTCGACCGCGATACCGAGGCCCATCAGCGTCACCACCGGCTGGGCGAAGAAGTGCACCGGCATGAACTCCGCGGTCAACCGCATGATGCCCAGGGCACCCGCGATCGTCAGGCCGCCGATGATGCCGGGCAGCGCCGCTGCGACCACACCGCCGAAGACGAAGAACAGCACCACGCAGACCAGCGGGATGGCAGCCACCTCGGCGCGCTTCTGGTCTTCACCGATGGTGCCGGTGAGTTCGCTGGCCAGCGGGTTGAGCCCGGCCAGCTGGATGTTGCCGCCGTTGACCTTCTCGAGCTCCGGTTCGACGGTCTGATAGTTCTTCAGGATCGTGTCGTCGTCGTCGCCCTTGAGCGGGATGCTGACGAAGGTCTTGGAGCCGTCCGCCGTCTTCATCTGCTGGACGGTCTCGGCGGTGGTGTCGGGCGCCCGCAGCCAACCGACCCAGCTGACCACCTGATCCTTGTGGTCGTCGACGACCTTGTTGAGCTCGCCGGTGACTTCCTTCTGCCACGCCGGATCGGTGACCTTCTTGCCGTCCGGCGGCGTCAGGATCGCCACCACGTGGCTGGTGCGGTCACGCCCGTACACCTCGTCGGAGATCACCGACGCGTGGACGGACTGACTGCCCTCGTCATAAAAACCACTCTGGGTGACGTGCTGTCCCAGGCTGATGCCGAAGACGCCGCCACCCAGGCACAGTGCGACCATGACACCGATGACGATGTATCGGTACTGGTACACCGTTCGACCCCACCAGGCGAACACGGTCAGCTCCTCATTAAGTCGTTGTTGAGTCTGTGATCATCGGCGCGCACATCGCGACCAGGCTTACCCACTGTTCTAGACACGAGACGCCAACAGCGAGGACAACGGCCGGAACGGCTGCAGCCACGCGCCCTGCTCGGGTAGCGAATCGAGCCCGATTCGCGGTAGCGGCTCCCGGAAGACACCAGGGATGTCCTCCAGATCGACGAACTCCAAGGTATCCGACGCTAACGCCCAACTGGCATGTTCGCGAAATCCGAGAACCTGGACAGCGATCCCGTCACGAGCGATGTCCTCGAGCGGAAGGCGGAACGCCTGACCGTCGGCCGATGCCACGATCAGCCCGGCCAGCCCCTCCCCACGGCGCAGCGCGATGTGGGCGAGCATGTCGGAGTCGACGTCGCTGTCCTCGTCGATCTTGGGTTTGGCGAAGACGGCGAAACCGACGTTGCGCAACGCCTCGACCCAGGGGCGCACGACGTCGGCGCTGCCGGGCGCGATATTGGTGAACACCGTGGCCTCGGGCTCCAGCGCGGTGCCGGTCGGGTTCTGGGTGGACAGATCGGCGGTACGGGCGAGCAGCCACCGCCCCAGCGCGTCGAAGCGGGGTCGGTGCGCCGCGGTCGGCCGGCCGCCGAGAATCGCGCCCAGGCCCATGTCGAGGTTCGGGGCGTCCCACACCAGCAGCACCCGCGCCGGCGCGGTGGGGGCGGTGCCGTCGTCATCGGCGATGTGATCGGCCATGTCGCTCGTCAGGCTCATGACCTTGCCCACAGCAGTTCGGTGACGACGGGTCCGGCGAGGGCCTTGCGCTCGTACTTGGTCTCGGGCCGGTCCACCGAGATGGGGAGCGAGATGGGTGAGTCGGCATCCGGACTGACGCGCCGCAACCGGGGCTCGGCGTCGCCGACCTCGGCGATCTGCTCGGCGTAGCCCTGGTGATCGGTGGCGGCATGGAAGATCCCGCCGGGGCGCAGCCGATCGGCGATGAGCGCGACGGTGTCGGGCTGCAGCAAGCGCCGCTTGTGGTGGCGGGCCTTGGGCCACGGATCGGGGAAGAAGACGCGCACGCCGGTCAGCGACCCGGATTCGAGCATGTGGCTGAGGACGTCGACGCCGTCGCCGCGGATGAGCCGGATGTTGCCGACGTCCTCGCGGTCGATGGCGGACAGCAACTGGGCCAATCCGCGCTTGTAGACCTCGACGGCGATCACGTCGAGGTCGGGCTCGGCCTGCGCCATCGCCAGCGTCGAGGTCCCGGTCCCGCAGCCGATCTCCAGCACCAGCGGGGCGTGCCTGCCGAACCAGGCGTCGGTGTCGAGGGGGGCGGGCGGTTCGTCCCCGGTGCGGGCCAGGAGCCCCAGCTCGGGCCAGCGGGCGTCCCAGACGGCCTGCTGGCGATCGGAGATCGTGGACCGGCGGGCGCGGAAGCTGGTGACCCGGCGGGGATGGTGCACCGCAGGTGCCGATCTGTCCGGTGTGTCCCTGTCCAGGTCGTCATCGACCTCACTGGAACCTGGCACCCGCATCGATCCATCGTCGCTCATCGCGGAGTCACTCCCTGCATCGTGTTACAGATTGATACCCAACAGTTGCCTTCGGCTGGTATGAGCCGGCTCGGGCACAACTGGTGCGTCGAGCTGGTCGATTCGGATGCCACGATCACTGGACAGGCGGGCGGGGGCCCACCGGACGGGGGCGGAGGTATGCCGGGTGAGCTGGCTGAGGTGGTGGCCGCGCTGGCCGCCGAGGGACCCGATCCCGATGTCGCCGACGTGGAGCGACTGTTGCGTGCTCCCGTCAGGGTAGCCGTGCGCGGGCGGGCCGGGGTGGGCGTCAGGACGGTGGCCTGCTCTGTCGGTGCTCGGGCCGCCGCCCCGGGCGAGACCGCCGACGTCGACGTGCTCGTCGTCGCGGAGGCGCTCACCGACGAGGACCGTGCGGGCGTGACGGACGCGACGGTGGCGGTGCTGAACAAGGCCGATCTGGGTGGCGCGGTCGCGGGTGGACCTCTGCGTGCCGCGCAGGCCGCGGCCGTCGAGTTCGAGGTGATGCTGGGCGTACCGGTGGTGCCGGCGGTCGCGCTGCTGGCCGGGGTGCGGATCGGCGAGGACGACATCGCGGCGCTGCGCGCGCTGGTGGAGACGCCGGCGGACGTGTCGTCGGTGGACGCGTTCACGTGCTGCGATCACCCGCTGCCGACCGAGGTGCGCCGCGATCTGATCGATCGACTGGACCGCTTCGGGCTGGCGCACGCGATCCTCGCCGTGTCGGCAGGGATGGCCGGCGACGAGGTGACCGCCCGGCTGCGCGCGCTCAGCGGCGTCGACGCCCTGCGCGCCGCAATCGGCAGGACCGTTGCGGCAGTCCACTATCGGCGCTGCGTGACGGCGGTGCACACATTGCGTCTGCTCGCCGCGGAGCGAGACGACGAGCAGCTCGCGGCGCGACTGGACGGCGACGACGTCGTGGTCGCGGTGATGGCTGCGGCTGTCGAGCTGGTCGAGGCCGCGGGCGCCACGGTGGATCGCGGCGACGCCGACGCCGGTCCCGGCGCCCACCTGCGCCGGGCGCTGCGCTTCCACCACCTGTCGCGCGGTCCGCTCGACGAGCTGCACCGCCGCTGCGCCGCCGACATCAGGCGTGGCAGCCTCCGGCTGCTCGAGTCGTGCGGTGGCTCAGCCGGTTCGCGTCGAGGCCCGGGCGCCCGTGGTGCTGGTGGCCGGAGCCGCTCGGGCAGGGGTGAGCAGCGTCGTCGCGCGTCTGCACGAGCGCATGCCGGACCACCGGTTCGTCGAGGTGCACGAGCTGCCCTCCGGCCACGCCCCCGTCGCCGTCGTGTGGGTGGTGTCGGCCACCGCGCCGATGACACCGGCGGAGAGCGGCCTGGCCGCGACCGTCGCCGCCGCCTGCGACGCCGCCATCGCGGTCGTGAACAAGATCGACGACCATCGCGCCTGGCGGCAGGTGCTGGCCGCCAATGCTGCCCGGCTACCCCGCTTCACCTGGGTGACGGCTGCGGCGGCGCCGCGGCTGGGACCGGCGCGCGTCGACGACCTGACCGCCGCGCTCGCGGCGCAGCTGGCCGATCCGACGCTGGCCCGGCGCAGCGCGGCACGCGCCCGGGAGACCGAGCGGGCCGCGCACACCCGCCGGCGCTACCAGCTCCAGCAGCTGCGCATCGAGCTGACGTCCACGGTCCGACAGCGGTGCATCGCGGCGCGCGCCGAGCTCGTCGCCGAAGTGTCCACGATGCGGCGCCGTGGACAGGTCGAGGACCGGGTTCACGCCCGCTGTGCGCAGGTGCGGGCCGACGTCGAGACGCAGTTCATGCGTGGGGTCGGAGAGACGACCCTCACGCCGGGTGTGCCGGGGTGCCCGCCGATGCTGCTTCCGGCGGCTGGGCGGCGGCTGGAGACCCAGCTGATGGCGGTGCTGGGCGTGGGCTTCGGTGTCGGGGTGGCGCTGGTGGTGGCCCGGCTGACCGCGACGTTCGCCGTCGGGCCGGGCTGGGCGTCCGCAGCGGGAGGGGTGGCCGGGATCGCGCTGAGTGCCTGGGTGGTGCGAGCCCGGCGTCTGCTGCACGACCGCGCCCACTGGGAGCGCTGGGCGGGCGATGTCGTCGCCGCGTTGCGCATCGAGCTCGAGGACGCGGTGGCGGGCCGACTACTGGCGCTCGACGCCGCCCAGAGCGCCCCCGCGTGGGCAGGAGGCGACGGATTTCGTGGTTACCGATCGGTAGCTGGACGACCCGGGCCGACGTGAGCTCATCTGAATCGTTCCTGTGAGTGATCGGACATGATCCTGGATTTCCCCGGGTATGTCACCCGCGTTAACCTCGAAGGTCAGGAGGGTCGGAACCGGTTTGTCAAGACCACGTCCAGGTCGGTGACGGCGGCGTACGTTCCTCCCAGGATCTTCGATCGGGCCGCACAGGCCGACGCGCCGGAACAGTGCAGGAGACGACACGCCAATGACCGCAGCGACCATTCCGGGACTGGATTCCGCACCCACCGAGCACGAGGGGCTGCTCGCCTGGGTGCGCGAGATCGCCGAGCTGACACAGCCCGATCGTGTCGCGTGGGCGGACGGGTCCGAGGAGGAGTACGAGCGGCTGTGCGATCAGCTCGTCGAGGCCGGCACCTTCCAGAAGCTGAACCCCGACAAGAAACCCAACTCCTACCTGGCGCTGTCCGACCCTTCCGACGTCGCCCGCGTGGAGTCGCGCACCTTCATCTGCAGCGAGCGGGAGATCGACGCGGGACCGACCAACAACTGGATGGACCCCGCCGAGATGCGGGAGCTGATGACCGGTCTGTACCGCGGCAGCATGCGCGGCCGCACGATGTGGGTGGTGCCGTTCTGCATGGGGCCGCTCGACGCCGAGGACCCGAAGCTCGGTGTGGAGATCACCGACAGTGAGTACGTGGTCGTGTCGATGCGCACGATGACCCGGATGGGTGCGGCGGCGCTGGAGAAGATGGGCGACGACGGCTTCTTCGTCAAGGCCCTGCACTCGATCGGTGCGCCGCTGGAACCGGGCGAGAAGGACGTGCCCTGGCCCTGCAACGACACGAAGTACATCACCCACTTCCCCGAGACCCGTGAGATCTGGAGCTATGGCTCGGGTTACGGCGGCAACGCGCTGCTGGGCAAGAAGTGCTACTCGCTGCGCATCGCCTCGGCGATGGCGCACGACGAGGGCTGGCTCGCCGAGCACATGCTGATCCTCAAGCTGATCTCGCCGGAGAACAAGGCCTATTACATCGCCGCGGCGTTCCCGTCGGCGTGCGGCAAGACCAACCTCGCGATGCTGCAGCCCACGATCCCGGGCTGGCGCGCGGAGACCGTCGGCGATGACATCGCGTGGATGCGGTTCGGCAAGGACGGCCGGCTGTACGCGACCAACCCCGAGTTCGGTTTCTTCGGCGTCGCGCCCGGCACCAACTGGGACTCCAACCCCAACGCGATGAAGACGATCGCGGCGGGCAACACCGTGTTCACCAACGTCGCCAAGACCGACGACGGTGATGTGTGGTGGGAGGGTCTGGAAGGCGAGCCCGATCACCTGATCGACTGGAAGGGCAACGACTACATCCTGCGGGAAACCGAAACCAAAGCGGCGCACCCGAATTCGCGGTACTGCACGCCGATCTCGCAGTGCCCGACGTTGGCGCCGGAGTGGGACGACCCGCAGGGCGTGCCGATCTCGGCGATCCTGTTCGGGGGCCGCCGCAAGACCACGGTGCCGCTGATCACCGAGGCCCGCGATTGGCAGCACGGCGTGTTCATCGGCGCCACGCTCGGCTCCGAGCAGACCGCCGCCGCCGAGGGCAAGGTCGGCACCGTCCGCCGCGACCCGATGGCGATGCTGCCGTTCCTCGGCTACAACGTCGGCGACTACTTCCAGCACTGGATCAACATCGGCAAGGAGGCCGACGAGTCCAAGCTACCGAAGGTGTTCTTCGTCAACTGGTTCCGGCGCGGCGACGACGGCCGCTTCCTGTGGCCGGGCTTCGGTGAGAACAGCCGGGTGCTCAAGTGGGCGATCGAGCGCATCGAGCACCAGGCCGACGGCAAGAGCACCCCGATCGGCATCGTGCCCACCGCCGCGGATCTGGACCTCGAGGGTCTGGACGTGTCGGCCGCCGACGTCGACGAGGCGTTGGTGGTCAAGCCCGAGGAGTGGCGCAAGGAGTTGCCGCTGATCGAGGAGTGGTTCGAGTTCGTCGGCGAGAAGCTGCCCACCGGCATCAAGGACGAGTTCGACGCGCTGAAGACCCGCCTCGCCGAAGCGGAGTAAGTAGAGCCCGTTGTCCCGCGAGCGCGCGTGTCTGCACGCCGACGCGCCGCTCAGCGTGGCATTTTGCGCGCGCTCGCGGGGCTTGAGAGCACGCTCGGAGCCTGCTTGACACCTGTCAAGTATCTCGACGTATCCTCTCTGCATGCAGATCCGCGACACCGCTGTTGCCACCCCCGACAAGCCCGCGATCATCATGTATCCATCCGGCACGGTGGTGACGTTCGGCGAGCTCGAGGCCCGGGCCAATCGGTTGGCGCACCTGTTCCGCGATGCCGGTCTGGTCGAGGGCGATGCCGTCGCGATCCTGATGGAGAACAACCAGCACATGCACGCGGTCATGTGGGCCGCGCGTCGCGCCGGGCTGTACTACGTCCCCATCAACACCCACCTGACCGCCGCGGAGGCGGCCTACATCATCGACAACAGCTCGGCCAAGGCGATCGTCGGGTCCGGCAAGCTCGCCGACACCCTCGCGGGCCTGGAAGCCGAACTGCCGAACGGTCTGCCGCCGGTGCGCATCGTCACCGACGGTTCGCTGGAGGGCTGGCAGAGCTACCCGGAATGTGTTGCGGGACAGCCGGATACTGCGATCGATGACGAGATCGAGGGCGATCTGCTGCAGTACTCGTCGGGTACGACAGGCCGGCCGAAGGGCATCAAACGCGCACTGCCGCACGTTCCGCCGTCCGAGGCGCCGGGTCTGATGGCTGCGCTCGTGCAGTTCTGGATGCACCCCGACGCCGTGTATCTGAGCCCCGCGCCGCTCTATCACACCGCGCCATCGGTGTGGTCGATGCAGACCCAGGCCGCCGGCATCACGACCGTGGTGATGGAGAAGTTCGACGCCGAGGGCGCTCTCGACGCGATCGCGAAGCACGAGGTCACGCACGGGCAGTTCGTGCCGGTCATGTTCACCCGGATGCTGAAGCTGCCCGAGGACGTCCGCACCTCCTACGACGTGTCCAGCCTGCAGCGCGTGATGCACGCCGCTGCACCGTGTCCCGTCGACATCAAGAAGCAGATGATCGACTGGTGGGGGCCGATCGTCGACGAGTACTACGCGTCCTCGGAGGCGCACGGCTCGACGCTGATCTTCGCCGAGGACTGGTTGACCCACCCGGGGTCGGTCGGCAAGCCGCTGGGCGGTGTCGTCCACATTCTCGACGAGGACGGCAACGAGCTCCCGCCTGGGCACCCTGGAGAGATCTACTTCGAGGGCGGCAACGACTTCGAGTACCTCAACGATCCCGACAAGACCGAGAAGTCACGTGATCCGCGCGGCTGGAAGACGGTCGGCGACATCGGATATCTCGACGAGGAGGGCTTCCTCTACCTGACCGATCGCCGGCACCACATGATCATCTCCGGCGGCGTCAACATCTATCCCCAGGAAGCCGAGAACCTGCTCGTCACACACCCGTTGGTGATGGATGCCGCCGTCTTCGGGATTCCCGACGACGAGATGGGCCAGCAGGTCAAGGCCGTGGTGCAGACCGTCGATCCGGCCGACGCCACGGACGCCTTCGCCGCCGAGCTGGTCGCGTGGTTACGAGATCGGTTGGCGCACTACAAGTGTCCGCGATCCATCTCGTTCGAAGCGCAGCTGCCGCGCACCGACACCGGCAAGCTGTACAAGCAGGAGTTGATCGCGAAGTACTCCTGAGCCCTCAGCGCTGGCGTGCCGGCCGGATGATCATCTCGTTGACGTCCACCTCGGCCGGTTCGCCGACTGCGTACGCTATCGCGCGGGCGATGGAGTCCGGCGGGATCGCGGCCGCGCGATAGTCCCGCATGGCGGCGGCTGCGGTGGAATCGGTGATGGTGTCGGCCAATTCGGACTGGATGACGCCGGGAGACACTGTCGTGACCCGGATCGACGGGTCCACCTCGAGCCTCAGCCCCTCGGTGATCGCCCACGCGGCGTACTTGGTGGCGCAGTAGACGGCGGCGGTGGGCACCACCTCGTGGGCCCCGATCGACGCGACGGTGACGAAGTGGCCGGCGCCCTGACGCTGGAAGTGCGGTAGGGCGGCGGCGATGCCGTGCAGCAGGCCACGCACGTTGACGTCGATCATGGTGTTCCACTCGTCGACCGACAACGCGTCGAGCCGCGACAGCGGCATCACCCCGGCATTGTTGACGATGACGTCCAAGCGGCCGTGCGCGGTGACCGTCGCGTCCACGAAGGCACCGACCGCGGACCGGTCGGTGACGTCGAGAGTGCGGGCCTCGATGCTGCCGCCGTTCGCCCTGACGCGCTCGACGAGCGCCTCCAGGCGGTCGGCCCGCCGCGCGCCGGCCACCACGTGATGGCCCTCGGCGGCAAGCCGTTCGGCCACGGCCTCGCCGATCCCGCTGCTGGCACCGGTGACGATGATGATCTTGGAATCGCTCATGAGACGAGCTTCACGGGCCGCGTGACCGGGATCCAGGGTGCGGTGCACCCAGGCACCTAGCTCGAACGGTGCAGGGTGACGCGATAGGTGTACTGCTCGGGGAGGAAATGGCTGACGGCCAGTTCGACTGCGCGGCCCTCGGTGTCGCGATAGAGCCGGTCGACACGCAGCATCGGATGCCCCGTTTCGCATCCGACAGCCGTCGCCGACCCCGCGTCGGCGGCACCCACCGTGATGGACTGCGCAGCCTCGGCGATCGGGCTGCTCAGGTGTGGCTCGAGCAGCCCGATCACCGTGTGCCTACTTCGTGCCCCGGTGCGTAGGTCGGCCGATGCCGTGACCATCGACGCCACCTCCGGCGGCAGATGAACGACGGTGTGACCGAACGGTATCCCGTCGTGCAGTCGGCGGAAGACGACCGTGTGGACCACGTCGCCGTCGAGACGTAGCCTGCTGGCCGCGTCGATGTCGACGCGGCGGCGCAGTCCGTCGAGCACTTCCATCGTCGTGTCGTCGGACAGGCTCATCAGATCGTCGATCGAGCCGAGGCTACGTAGGTAGCGGCGGCGGTCCCCACCCGCGTAGGTGCCCCGGCCGGGCACTCGGTACACCATGCCGTCGGCGACCAGATCCTGGAATGCGCGCCGCACGGTCTGACGCGAAAGACCGTGCAGCGCAGATAGTTCCGACTCCGTCGGCAGCCGCGCGCCCCCGGCGTACCGGCCGCTGCGGATCTCGTCGCGCAGCCGGTCGCGCAGTACCCGATATGCCGGTGCGGGCTTCATCTAGATGCCGCCGCGGGCGACGAGTTGGGCGGCGATGACGTTGCGTTGTATCTCGTTGGTGCCTTCGCCGACGATCATCAGGGGGGCGTCGCGGAAGTAGCGTTCGACGTCGTATTCGGTCGAGTAGCCATAACCACCGTGGATGCGAACGGCGTTGAGAGCGATGGTCATCGCGGTCTCGGAGGCGAAGAGTTTGGCCATGCCGGCCTCCATGTCGGCACGCGCCCCGCTGTCATAGCAGTCGGCCGCGTGCAGAGTGAGTTGGCGGGCGGCGGTGAGGTGCGTGGCCATGTCGGCCAGGTAGTGGCCGATGGCTTGGTGTTTCCAGATCGGCTGGCCGAAGCTCTCGCGGTACTGGGCGTAGGCCAGCGCGTCGTCGAGGGCGGCGGTGGCCACCCCCAGGGCGCGGGCGGCGACTTGGATGCGGCCGGTCTCCAGCCCTTTCATCATCTGGGCGAACCCGTGGCCGGGCTGGCCGCCGAGGATGGCGGTGGCGGGGACGCGGCAGGTGTCGAACGACAGCTCGCAGGATTCGACGCCTTTGTAGCCGAGTTTGGGGAGGTCGCGGGAGACGGTCAGGCCGGGCGTGGGGTTGTCGATCAGCACGATGGAGATGCCGGAATGCCGTGGTGTCGCGTGGGGATCGGTTTTGCACAGCAGCGCGATCAGCCCGGAGCGGCGGGCGTTGGATATCCATGTCTTGGCGCCGTTGATGAGGAGGTCGTCACCGTCGGGGCGGGCAGTGGTGGTCATGTTCTGCAGGTCCGAGCCACCGCCGGGCTCGGTCAGCGCCATCGTCGCGCGGAGTTGCCCGGTGGCCATGGCAGGCAGATACCGCTGTTTCTGTTCCTCGGTACCGAAGAGGGCGAGCAGTTTGGCGACCACGGTGTGGCCGCCCATCGCACCGGCCAGACTCATCCACCCGCGGGCGAGTTCCTGGGTGATCAGCACGTAGCAGCGGGTGGAGACCGGGGTGCCGCCGTAGGCCTCGGGCACGGCCAGGCCGTAGATCCCGAGCTGTTTCATCTGCTCGATCCATTCCTCGGGATAGGTGTTGGCGTGCTCGATCTCCCGAACGCCGGGCTTGACCTCTCGATCGATGAACGACCGCACCGTGTCGACCAGCATCGCCTCGTCGGCGTCGAGCATATGTACGGCCATGGCATCGATGTTGACATGCTGAGCGGAGAAGTGCCAGCATGCGGCTTGTGGATTTGTACGGCCAAATCGCAAGCGGGCCCTTCTTCGACGATCTGCACGTCGGTCAGGTCTTCGACTCCGCACCGTCGATGACGCTGACTTCCGGTGTGGCGGCGACGCACCACGCGATCCTCGGCGACCGGATGCGGCTCCCCCTCGATGCGGGGCTCTCGGCCGCCGTGACGGGTGAGGTCGCGCCCCTGGCTCATCCCGCGCTGGTCTGCGACGTGGCGATCGGACAGTCGACACACGTCACCCAGCGGGTCATGGCCAATCTGTTCTACCGCGGGTTGACGTTCCACCGCTTCCCGGTCATCGGCGATACGTTGTCCACCCGAACGGAAGTCGTTGGTCTGAAGCAGAATTCCGCCAAGCCCGGGCGTCGGGCCACCGGTCTGGCCGCGCTGCGCGTGACGACCACCGACGGTGACGGACGGCTCGTGCTCGACTTCCACCGCTGCGCGATGCTGCCGCTCAGTGCCGACACCGTCAGTACCGGGAACCGCGATGACATGGACGCCATCGGTGCCGCGGCCGGTTCACCCGCCGATCTCGTCGCCCACTGGGACATCGACGCCTTTCGGTCCCGGGTTTCCGGCTCCGGGTCCACCCCGGCGGTCGGCACGGTGCTGCGCAGCTCGGCCGACGTGGTGAGCAGCGCCCCCGAACTGGCCCGGTTGACGCTCAATATCGCTGCAACGCATCATGATTCGAGGGTGTCGGGAAAGCGGCTCGTGTACGGCGGCCACACCATCGGCCTCGCGCTGGCGCAGGCCACCCGGCTGCTCCCCAACTTGGTCGTCGTCGAGGGGTGGGAGTCCTGCCGGCACACCGCGCCGGTGCACGAAGGCGACACTCTCTACAGCGATCTCACGATCGAGGCGTCCCAACCGCGTGCCGACGGCAACGGCGTGACGGTGCGGCTACGCTCGGTCGTCTACGCCGTCACCGACGACGTGGACGGCGACGGGGCCGACCGCGCGGTCCTCGACTGGGTGTTCACCGCTCTGGTGGGCTGAGCCTCACGCCGCCGAAGTCGCGTAGGCGCTCCGCAGCAGCGCGCACTGACTGGCGAAGAACGACTGCGAGACATCGGCTTTCGGAGCGATGCCGTCGAAGCCGTGGAACGCGCCCGGCACCACCGTCACCTCGCACGACACGCCGGCATCACGCAGCCGCTGCGCGTAGGCGAGGTCCTCGTCGTGGAACAGATCCAGCGTGCCGACCCCGATCCACGCCGGCGGCAACCCGGCCAGATCGGTGCGCCGGGCGGGGACGGCCACGTCGGGGTCCGCGTCGCGCAGATAGGCCTGCCAGCCGAATCGGTTGCTCGTCTGGTTCCACAGCCGATGGCCGGGATTCTCCAGATCGGCGCGCCCGACGGTGCGGTCGTCGAGCATCGGATACACCAGAAGCTGTGCCACCAGCGGGATCTCGTCGCGATCACGGGCCAGAAGGGCCAGCGCGGCGGCCAAGCCGCCGCCGGCGCTGGCGCCGCCGATCGCCACCCGGGCCGGATCGACCGACGGCAGTTCGCTCAACCACGACAGCGCGGCATAGCAGTCGTCGAGCGGGACCGGGTACGGATGTTCCGGTGCCAGGCGGTAATTCACCGCGGCGACGGTCGCACCGAGTTCCCGCGCGAAGCGCCGGCACAGCTCGTCGTCCTGAGCGGCGTCGCCGATGACGTACCCGCCGCCGTGGATCCACAACAGCGCCGGGCCGGGGGAGGACACGCCGGCCGGCCGGTGCAGCCGGACCGACACGCCGGAGCCCAGCGTGAGCACGTCGACGTCCGCCGGGGCGGAGCGCCACATCAGTCGTGACGCCGCCCGCACGAACGGCAGCGTGACCGGGGTGATCATCTGTTTGGGCAGCAGACGTGCGCTACGGCGCAGTTCAGGGTGGAAATCGATGACGGGTTTGGAGCGGGCCATCGGTTCAGTATGCGCAGTATCGCCGCGGATCCCCTGGGGAGCCCCTGACCTGCAGATTCAGTCGAGATGTCGTCACAGATGGACCACAGCTGGAAAACAGTAGACAACCCTGTGCCGAATGTCAGTTTGAGCAGCAGGGGTGGGGGTACGGTAGCCGCCATGACCGAAAGGCCGGACATCCGGTATCCCGGGCCCACCCTGACCACGCGTTTGCAGTGGTTGATGAAGGCGGGCCCCGGCGATTACCTGCTGGCGGCCAGTGTCGCGAGTGCCTCCCTGCCGGTGATCGGGAAGCACCTCGAACCACTCGGTGCTCTCACCGCCGCCGGCATCTGGGGTGCCCGCCACGCACCCGAGTTCCTGAACGCCACGGTCAAGGGCCTGCTGACGCCGAATGACGCCGAGTCGAAGCAGCGCGATCGCGACTGCACCAACGAGGTCACCCAGGCGGCGCTGCGCAGTGTGGTGTCGGCCAAGGACCTCGACATCGACTGGCCGGCGGCCGAGCGCACCCCGCCGGTCTGGAAGATGCGGGAGCACCGGCGCAACGTCCACCGGACCTCCGTGCGGTACGGTCCGCGCCCCACGCAGCTGCTCGACGTCTGGCGCCGTGACGATCTGCCGGCGCAGCCGGCCCCGGTGCTGTTGTTCGTGCCCGGTGGGGCATGGGTGCACGGCAGCAGGATGCTGCAGGGCTATGCGTTGATGTCCCATCTCGCCGAGAAGGGCTGGGTCTGTCTGTCCATCGACTACCGCGTCGCGCCGCACCACCCCTGGCCGGCGCACCTGACCGATGTGAAGACGGCGATCGCCTGGGCGCGGGCCAATGTCGACAAGTTCGGTGGGGATCGCGATTTCGTGACCATCGCGGGCACGTCGGCAGGCGGGCACCTGGCTGCGCTGGCGGGATTGACGGCCAACGACCCCGAGATGCAGTGTGAGCTGCCCGAGGGGTCGGACACGTCGGTCGACGCGGTGATCGGCATCTACGGCCGCTACGACTGGGAGGACAAGTCCACGGTCGAGCGGGTCCGGTTCGTCGACTTCCTCGAGCGGGTGGTGGTACGTCGCTCGATGGCCAAGCATCCCGACATCTTCCGCAAGGCATCACCGATCGCCCGTGTGCATGCCGAGGCGCCGCCGTTCCTGGTCATGCACGGCACCGGCGACAGCGTGATCCCGGTCGCGCAGGCCCGCAGTTTCGTCGACCGGTTGAAGGAGGTGTCTCGGTCGGTGGTCAGCTACGTCGAGTTGCCCGGTGCCGGACACGGCTTCGACATGACCGACGGCGCCCGCACCGGTGCGGCTGCGACGGCAATCGGCTTGTTCCTCAACCACATCCATCGAAATCGCAGTCTCCTCGGGGCCAAAGAGGTTATATAGACACCTCGGAGGAGAGGTGTCGGGACTGTGAAGAGGCTCCGCGGGTGGGACGCTGTCCTTCTGTACAGCGAGACGCCGAACGTCCACATGCACACGCTGAAGCTGGCGATCATCGATCTCGCCGGGCTCGACGGGGCACGCTTCGGTGTCGAGGAATTGCGCACGGTCATCCACAGCCGGCTCTACAAGCTCGACCCCTTCCGCTACGAGCTCATCGACATCCCGTTCAAGTTCCACCATCCGATGTGGCGGGAGAACGCCGAGGTCGATCTCGACTACCACGTGCGGTCCTGCCGGGTGGACGAGCCCGGGGGCCGCCGCCAGCTCGACGAGATGGTGGGCAGGCTCGCGAGCACCCCGTTGGACCGCAGCCGGCCGCTGTGGGAGATGTATCTGATCGAGGGTCTGGCCGAAGGCCGGATTGCGGTGTTGGGCAAGATCCATCACGCGCTGGCCGATGGTGTGGCGTCGGCGAATCTGCTGGCGCGAGGAATGGACCTGCAGGGTACGCAGGTCGATCGCGATTCGTATGCGACCGATCCGGCCCCCACCCGCGGCGAGTTGGTCCGGTCGGCGTTCACCGACCACCTCCGCCAGATCAGACGGTTTCCGTCGGTGGTGAGTTACACCGCGCAGGGGGTGCGCCGGGTCCGCGAGAGCCAGCACAAGTTGTCGCCCGAACTGACGAGACCCTTCACCCCGCCACCGACCTTCATGAATCACATGCTCGACGCGACCCGCCGGTTCGCGACGGCCACCGTGGCGCTGGCCGACGTGAAGGAGACCGCCAAGCACCTCGGGGTGACGATCAACGACATGGTGCTGTCGATGTCGGCAGGCGCCCTTCGAGAGTTGTTGTTGCGCTACGACGGTCATGCCGATCACCCGCTGCTGGCGTCGGTGCCGGTGAGCTTCGACTTCTCCCCGGACCGGATCTCGGGCAACTACTTCACGGGTGTGTTGGTCAGCCTGCCCGTCGAGGTGGAGGATCCGCTGGAACGGGTGCGCGCCGCGCACGAGTCCGCGGCGGCCGGCAAGGAGAGCAACACCCTGCTGGGGCCGGAGCTGGTCAGCCGCTGGTCTGCTTACTTCCCACCGGCCCCCGCCGAGGCGATGTTCCGGTGGCTCTCGGCCAAGGACGGCCAGAACAAGGTGATGAACCTGCCGATCTCCAACGTGCCGGGGCCGCGTGAGCGCGCGAAGGTCGGTGGTGCGCTGGTGACGGGCCTGTACTCGGTCGGACCGCTCACCGCGGGCAGCGGTCTGAACATCACGGTGTGGAGCTATGTCGACCAGCTCAACATCTCGGTACTGGCCGACGGCAAGACACTCGAGGACCCTCACGAACTGACCGACGCCATGGTTCAGGCGTTCATCGAGATCCGCCGCGCCGCGGGGCTTTCCGAGCAGCTGACAGAGATCGACACCGCGCTCGCGCCCTGACGGTCAGCCTTTCACGCGGGTGGCCTGCACCCAGGACAGGAACTCCTCGACCGCCTGGGCGGTGTAGTGGGCGCGCGGCGATCCGTAGTAGAAGTCGAACGCGTGCTGCGCGTGCGGGATCTCGGCGTAGACCACCGGTGAGCTGGACACCTCGCGCAGGGCTTCGGCGAACTTCCGCCCCTCCCCGACGGGGATGATCGAATCGTCCTGGCCGTGCAGCACGAAGAACGGCGGTGCGTCGGCGCGCAACCGCAGGATCGGCGACGCGTCACGGTAGACGGCCCGGTCAGTCCGGAACGGCCGCTTGACGACGAACTTCTGCAGGAACGCGATGAACTCCTTGCGGCCGCTGCCTTCCGCGGACACCCAGTCGTAGCGGCCGTAGATCGGGACGGCGGCCACCACCGAGGTGTCGGCGTCCTCGAATCCGGGTTGCAGCGTCGGATCATCGGCGGTCAGCGCGGCGAGCGCCGACAGATGCCCGCCGGCCGAGCCGCCGGAGATCGCGACGAAGTCCGGATCGCCGCCGTAGTCCGCGATGTTGTCCTTGATCCACGCCAGGGCCCGTTTGACGTCGACGATGTGGTCGGGCCAGGTGTTGCGCGGACTGACCCGGTAGTCGATCGACACGCACACCCAGCCGTGGTCGGCCAGATGGCTGAGCATCGGATAGGCCTGCGGGCGGCGCATCCCGATCGACCAGGCGCCCCCCGGGACCTGCAGCAGCACAGGTGCTTTGCCGTCCCGTGGGAGATCCGCGCGACGCCAGATGTCGGCGCGGTTGGCGCCGCCGTGCGGTCCGTACGACACGGTGGCGGCCTTCTCCACGTAGCGCCGGCGCACGAAGTCGTTGGGCGGAATGCCGATCAATCGGCGCCGACGAGCCTTGGCCTTGTCGGCGATGTCCTGGTAGTCGTCGCCGAGCGCGTCCCGCAGGGGGTCTTCGAAGTGCGGTTGGGACGCCACGTTTCGACGCTGGATGAGCCACAGCAGTGCCCACGCGACGGCGGTCAGCGCCAGCGCGATACGGCCGCGGGTGCCGCGGAAATCGCCGCGCAGGCCGCGGCGTACCGCATCGGCCATGGAACCGGCCATGTAGAGCACCGACATCTCCGAGGTGGGCCAGCCGAACGCGAACACCCCGATGGTGAGGTAGCCCTCGCGGGCCAGCGGCCGGACACCGTTGGCCGCGTTGAGTAGTTCGGCGACAGCCCGCAGCAGCGGGCGGGGTTTAGGCATGGTCGATGAGGTTCTGCAGGTCCTTGCGGGAGATCTTGCCGGTGATGCTGCGGGGCAGCTCGTCGAGAATCGTGATCTGGCGCGGCACTTTGTAATTCGCCAAGTTGTCACGCACGTGCTGCTTGAGCGAGTCCGGATCGGCGGACGAACCCGGCTTCAGCACGACGAAGGCCACCAGACGTTGACCGAACTTCTCGTCGTCGGCGCCGAGCACGGCCGCCTCCGCCACATCGGGGTGGCCGGTCAGCGTCTTCTCCACCTCGATCGGGTAGACGTTCTCCCCACCGGAGACGATCATCTCGTCGTCACGGCCCACCACGAACAGTCGGCCCTCGTCATCGAGGTAGCCGACGTCACCGGAGCACATGAACCCGTCGTGGAAATCCTTGGTTGCCCCGGAGGTGTAGCCGTCGAACTGCGTGGAGTTGCGTACGTAGATGGCGCCGGTCTCACCGGCCGGCAGTTCCCGGAAATCGCTGTCCAGGATGCGGATCTCGGTGCCCTCGGCCGGCCGGCCCGCCGTGTCCGGCGCGGCACGCAGGTCGCGCGGGGTGGCGGTCGCGATCATGCCCGCCTCGGTCGCGTTGTAGTTGTTGTAGATCACGTCACCGAACCGGTCCATGAACGCGATGACGACATCGGGGCGCATCCGGGAGCCCGACGCCGCGGCGAACCGCAGGGACCGCCCGCTGTAACGGTCGAGCACCTCGTCGGGCAGCTCCATGATGCGGTCGAACATCACCGGCACCACGCACAATCCGGTCGCGCGGTGCCGATCGATCAGATCGAGCGTCGCCTCCGGATCGAACTTGCGGCGGGTGATGATCGTGCACGCCATCGACGCCGCGAACACCAATTGCGAGAAGCCCCATGCATGGAACATCGGCGCGACCACGACGACGGGCTGTTCGGCTCGCCAGGGGGTGCGGTCCAGGATGGACTTGAGCACGCTCGGATCGCCCCCGGAATGGCTGGCGCCCTTCGGTGTTCCCGTGGTGCCCGAGGTGAGCAGGATGGTTCGGCTCTTGGTCGACGCCCTCTGCGGTTCCTGCCCGGCATGGACCTCGATCATCGATTCCACGGTCTGTTCGTGATCGTCGGTGTCGGTCCACGCGACGATCCGCGGCGTGTCGGGGTGTTCGGCCAGCGCGCGGTCGACGGTGTCGGTGAATTCCTCGTCGTACACGAGCACCAGCGAGCGGCCCTCGCTCTCGCGCGCCACCACCTCGGCCAGCGCCGGGCCGGCGAACGACGTGTTGAGCAGCAGCACATCGGCGCCGATGCGGTTGGCCGCGATCATCGTCTCGACGAAGCCGCGGTGGTTGCGGGCCATCAGGCCGACGACGTCGGGCGCGCCGCCGGGCTGGGCTTGCAGTGCGGCGGCGAATGCGTCAGCGCGTCGGTCGATCTGGCGCCATGTCAGCACACCGAGCTCGTCGACCAATCCGGCCCGGTCGCCGCAACGCTGGGCGGCGGCGGCGAATCCGGAGGTGACCGCCATGTTCTCGCGCTGCATGGCGGCGCCGATGCGCAGGTACTTGTCCGGCCGCATCGGCGCGATCACGCCGGCGCGCACAAGGGTCGACACGAACCCGGCGGTGCTGGTGATCGGATCGAGAAGGCCCATCAGCCGATCACCGGCAGCCGGCGCTGGGCGGCCAGGTCGTCGAGGGCCCGCTGCATCACGTGCCGGACATGTGCGTCGACTTCGTCGATGTCGGGGTCTTCCCCGAACTCGGCGACGATGTCGATCGGCGGCAGCGTCTGCATCGTGATCTTCGCCGGCAGAGGCACATTGAGTGGCACCACCATGGACAGGCCGAACGGAAAGCCGAACGAGATCGGCAGGATCTTGGTGCGGAACGCACGCGCGATGGGGCCGAGGGCCTTGGCGATGTCGGTGCCGCGGGACAGGAACAGCTGAGCTTCCTGTCCGCCGATCCCGACGGTCGGCACGATCGGCACGCCGGCGTTCAGGGCCGCTTTCACGTACCCGGTGCGCCCGCCGAAGTCGATCTTGTTGGCCGACAGGGTGGGTCGGTACACGTCGTAGTCCCCACCAGGGAACACCACGACGACGCCGCCGGAGCGCAGCGCTTCGTCGGCGTTGCGGTGATTGGCCGGGATGAAGCCGGCCTTCTTGAAGAACGCGCCCGTGGGGCCGACCATCAGCATGTCGTGGCTGAGCGTGTAGACGGGGCGATCGAAGCCGAACTTCTCGTAGAAGCCGCTGGCGAACACTGGGACGTCCATCGCGAACAGCCCGCCCGAGTGGTTGGACACCACCAGCGCCCCGCCTGCGGGAAAGGTGTCCAGACCCCGGACCTCGGCTCGGTGGTAGCCCTTCAGGAAGGGGCGCAGCAGCCCCATCACCCGCTCGGTGAGCACGGGGTCCCACTTCGTTATCTCAGACGGCGTGATCTCGGACGGCGTGATGTCGGTCGAGTTCACGGGACCCCCTGGAGCGCGATGACTGGAACGTGTTCTAGTTTTGGCCAGTCTACCCAAGGGATGGCCGGCGCCGTGCCGACCATCCTGTCACTGTGGCGTGCCGGCCAGGTGTGCCTTCACTGTTCGGGTCAGTTCGTCACCGAGGATCTCGTTGTCGCCGGCGAACAGGCCGTCGAGGGCGAGCCGGGCGACGACCGCCGGATCGGTCTTCTGATCTGCGGGGATGTAGCTGACCATATCGGTGTCCATGTAGCCGACGTGCAGTGCCGCGACGTGGATGCCGCGCGGTGCCAGCTCGGCGCGTACCGCATCGGTGAGCGCCCAGCCGGCGGCTTTGGCCGCCGAGTACGCGCCGCTGGTCGCGGGGTGGTACCAGGAGAGCACGGACAGCACGTTGAGGATGCGACCGCCACCGTTTCGTTCCAGTACGGGCACGAAGGCCCGGGTGACGCCAAGGGTGCCGAAGTAATGAGTCTCCATCTCCAGCCGGATGTCCTCGATCGGGCCGTCGAGCAGCCCCGCCTGAGTGGAGACCCCGGCGTTGTTGATCACGACGTTGACGTCGCTCGCGGTCTCGGCGGCGCGGCGGACGGATTCGGGGTCGGTGATGTCGAGCTGCAGCGGGATCGCCCCGGGCAGGTCGACGCTCTCCGGGTTGCGCGCCGCGGCGTACACGGTCGCTCCGCGTTCGAGGAGCTGTTCGGCGAAGCGGCGGCCGAGGCCGCGGTTGGCGCCGGTGACGAGTGCGGTGATGTGGTCGGTGGTCATGTCGGGCTCCCTTGATGTCACTGCTGGGTATAGCACACTGAACGCAGGAGGGTCGCCGAAAAGTCCGGCATCGAAAAGAACGCGGGGGAGGGCACCGGACGGTAGGTTGATGCGCAATGTGGCGGGACCCGGTCGGGGGCTCCCGCCACAGGGCTTTCCGGCCTGTTTCGGTCCCGCGGCACAGCAGGAATCGTCATGGTGGCCACGGCGATCGGCGACGATACTCGGATTCCGTGACGGAACCTTCGGGGCGCGATCGGCTGCGTGAACTCCTCGACGCGGTCACCGCCGCGGACAACGGAGATGTCGGGTCGATGGCCCGCAGTAGCCACGCGTCGGAATTCCACTTCTCGCGGGAGGTGCGGCGGCTCACCGGCGAATCCCCGGCGGCGCTGCGGCGCCGCGTCATGCTCGAACGGGCGGCCTGGCGGCTGCAGCGCGGCGAACCGGTGGCGGCCGTCGCCGCCGCGGAGGGCTGGTCGTCCGCCGAGGTGTTCTCCCGGGCGTTCCGGCGCACCTACGGCCGCCCACCCTCGCAGGCCGCCGATGTGCACTTCCGTCTGCCCGCGCCCAACGGGCTGCACTTCCACCCGCCGCAGGCGCTCTGGATCGACAGCACGCCGTCTCCGGCCGCCGTGCCGGATGTGACGGCTCTGATGATCGACCACGACCTCGCCGACACCGAGCACCTGCTCGGCCGCGCCACGCGGTTGAGCCCGCAGCAGTGGACGGCGCCGATCCGGCCGGGCCAGACGGTGCTGGACTGGGATGGCCCCGAACCGAGCGTCGGGGCCGTGCTCGGCGCGATCGTCTGGAGCAAACAGGTGTGGCTGGCCACCATCGCCGGAGAGGACTTCCCGGCGCGGGCCCCTACCCGGTCGGTCGGCGCCGCTGCTCTCGCGGCCTTCCACACCGACATCGGAAAGCGTTGGCGCACAACGATCGCGGACTACGCCGCGGCGGGCAGGCTCGGCGACACCGTCATCGACGCCCTGTGCGAACCGCCGGAATCGTTCCCGCTGTACGGGATCGTCGCGCACGTCCTGACCTATTCGGCGCACCGCCGGGAACTGGCCCGGACGATGCTCGCCGAGCACGGCGTCGACACCGGCCGCGGCGATCCCCTGGACTGGATGAGGACCTGACATGGCATGCATCTACTACACCGCCTCGAGCCTCGACGGTTTCGTGGCCGACGAGCACGCGAGCCTGCAGTGGCTCGTCACCCGCGACATCGACGCCGACGGTCCCTTCGCCATCGACCCGTTCCTGGCGTCGGTGGGCGCGCTCGTGATGGGCGCCGACACCTACGAGTGGATTCTGGCCAACCACCCGGGGGAGTGGATGTACCGCCAGCCGTCCTGGGTGATGACGCACCGCCCGGAGATCGTCGACCCCGGCCACGCCGTGCACACGTTCGCGGGCGAGGTCACCGACCTGTTCCCGACGCTCGTCGAGGCGGCCGGAGATGGGCACGTCTGGGTGGTGGGCGGCGGCGAGGTGGCCGCGCAGTTCGTCGGGGCGGGACTGGTGGACGAGATGATCGTGTCGTATGCGCCGTGCACGCTGGGCGCCGGCTCGCCGGTGCTGCCTGCGCGCTCGGAGTGGACGCTGGTCTCCACGGCCCGCAACGCCGATTTCGTCTGCGCGCACTGGCGTAAAGCCTGACGGGAGCGCCGTTTCGGCATAGTCTGGCCCACCATGGGCCACTACCGCAGCAACGTCCGCGACATCGAGTTCAACCTGTTCGAGACGCTGGCGCTGGAGAAGGTGCTCGCGACGGGTGACTTCTCCGATCTCGACGGCGACTCGGTGCGGCAGATGCTGCACGAGGCCGCCAAGCTGGCCGAGGGTCCGCTGGCCGAATCCTTCGCCGAGACCGACCGCACGCCTCCCACGTTCGACCCGGCCACCCACGTCGTCAGCATCCCCGAGCCGTTCAAGAAGACGTTCCGCGCCTGGCGCGACGGCGAGTGGTCGCGGGTCGGCATGGTGTCCGACATCGGAGGCGTCCCGGTGCCGTCGATGGTCGAGTGGGCGATCAACGAGTTCGCTCTGGGTGCGCAGCCCGCGGTGTTCCTGTACTCGGCCGGCCCCAAGATGGCCGACATCCTCTACGCGATCGGCAATGAGCAGCAACGGCATTGGGCCTCGCTGATGATCGAGCGGGACTGGGGCGCGACGATGGTGCTCACCGAACCCGACGCCGGTTCGGACGTCGGCGCCGGCCGCACGAAGGCCGTCGAGCAACCCGACGGCACCTGGCACATCGACGGCGTCAAACGGTTCATCACCAACGGCGACGGCGACGACCTGTTCGACAACATCGTGCACATGGTTCTCGCTCGCCCGGAGGGTGCAGGCCCGGGAACCAAGGGCTTGAGTTTGTTCATCGTGCCCAAGTACCACTTCGACCCGCAGACCGGTGAGCTCGGCGAGCGCAACGGTGTCTTCGTCACCGGGCTCGAGCACAAGATGGGTCTGAAGGCCTCGGCGACGTGCGAGCTGACGTTCGGCCAGCACGGCACCCCGGCGGTGGGCTGGCTGGTCAACGACACCCACAACGGCATCGCACAGATGTTCAAGGTTATCGAGTACGCGCGAATGATGGTGGGCACCAAGGCGATTGCGACCCTGTCGACCGGGTACCTGAACGCGCTGGAGTACGCGAAGTCGCGTGTGCAGGGCGCCGATCTGACCCAGATGACCGACAAGTCGGCGCCGCGGGTGACGATCATCCACCATCCCGACGTGCGCCGGGCGTTGCTCACGCAGAAGGCGTATGCCGAAGGGCTGCGGGCGCTGTACCTCTACACCGCCGCCCACCAGGATCCGGCGGTGGCGGCGGTGGTGTCGGGCGCCGACGCGTCGATGGCCGACCGGGTCAACGACCTGCTGCTGCCGATCGTCAAGGGGGTGGGGTCGGAGCGGGCCTACCAGTGCCTGACCGAATCGCTGCAGACCCTCGGCGGCTCGGGCTTCCTGCAGGACTATCCGCTCGAGCAGTACATCCGCGACGCCAAGATCGACTCGCTCTACGAGGGCACCACCGCGATCCAGGCGCAGGATTTCTTCTTCCGCAAGATCGCCCGCGATCAAGGAGGCGCGCTGCTGCATGTGGTGACGCAGATCCGGGCGTTCCTCGACGATGGCGCGGCCCGTCCGGAACTGGCAGAGGGTCGCGCGCTGCTCGCGACCGCGGTCGCGGATGTGCAGGCCATGGTCGCGGCGATGACGAAGTACCTGATCGATTCGCAGCAGAACCCGCAGGAGCTGTACCGGGTGGGGCTGGAGTCGGTGCCGTTCCTGCTGGCGGTCGGCGACCTGCTGCTGGGCTGGCAGCTGCTGCATCAGGCCGAGATCGCGCTGACTGCGCTGGACGGCTCGCCGAGCGCACGCGATCGCGACTTCTACACGGGCAAGGTGGCGACCGCGCTGTTCTTCGCCAAGAACATGCTGCCGGTGCTGACGGCGCGGCGGGCGATCCTCGAGGCGGTCGACCTGACGGCCATGGACGTCCCCGAAGCCGCGTTCTAGGGTCCCGTGTTTTCGGCGACCAGACGCGAACTCGAGCTCTTCGCGGCGTGTCGCGCTCGAGTTCGCGTCTTCTCGCGGGAAGAAAGTGAGCCCTCGCGGCCCCGATGAGTTTCCCGCAACGGGCCGGTCTGCATCCGCATGACCGACGACACCGACATCCGCACCGTCATCGACCGCTGGATCGAGGCGATTCGCGCGCGTGACATCGACGGCGTCATCGCCGCGCACACCGACGACGTCGTGCTGTACGACGTGCCGCCACCTCAAGAGGGCGTCTACGGCATCGATGCGTATCGGCAGACCTGGCCGGAGTTCTTCGAATGGATCGCCGGCGGTGCAGTGCTCGAACTACTCATGCTCGACGTCATCGCCGGCGACACCGTCGCCTACGCGTTCGGCCTGTTCCGCGCCGGCATGCCCGAGGACATCGCGGCCCATCCGGAGAACCGGCTGCGCAGCACGTTCGGCATGCGCAAGGTCGACGGCGCGTGGCTGATCGCCCACGAGCACCACTCGATGCCCCACACCCCTTAGCGCGACAAGACGCGAACTCGAGTGGACACGCCGAGAGACCACTCGAGTTCGCGTCTGGTCGCGGGGAGAACTAGGCCGGGGTGTAGCCGAACGGCAGCAGGATCGACTTCGGCTCGCAGTACGCCTCGATGCCCTCGGTGCCGTTCTCGCGCCCGATGCCGGAGTTCTTGAACCCGCCGAACGGCGCCCCCGGGTCGAAGGCGTACATGTTGACCGCGTAGGTGCCGGTGCGGATTCGCCGCGCGATGCGCAGCGCCCGATCGTGATCGGTGGTGTACACCGACCCGGCCAGGCCGTACACGGAGTCGTTGGCGATGCGTACCGCGTCGTCCTCATCCTCGTAAGGAATCACCGCCAGCACCGGCCCGAAGATCTCCTCCTGGGCGATCGTCATCGAGTTGTCGACATCGGCGAACACCGTCGGCTGCACGTACCAGCCGCTGTCCAGACCCTCGGGACGCTGACCGCCGACGACCACGCGGGCACCTTCCTCCACACCCTTCTTGATGTAGCCCTCGACCCGTTCGCGCTGCTTCTCGCTGATCAGCGGGCCGATCATCGCGGCCGGATCGGTCGGCAGCCCCGGCAGCATCCCCGACACCGCGGCCGACAGCTTCTCGACCACCTCGTCGTAGCGCGAGCGCGGCGCCAGGATGCGGGTCTGTCCGACGCACGCCTGTCCGGAGTTCATCAGGCCGGAGAACACCAGCATCGGGAGTGTGGAATCCAGGTCGGCGTCCTCGAGGATGATCGCCGCGGACTTGCCGCCCAGCTCGAGCGTGCACGGCTTGAGCTTCTCGGCGGCGATCTTGGCGATCTCCTTGCCCACTGCCGAGGACCCGGTGAACGTGAACTTGTCCAGCTCCGGGTTGTTGGTCAGCGCCCGGCCCGTCTCCGGCCCACCCGGCACGATCGACAGCACGCCTTCGGGCAGCCCGGCTTCGGCGAACGCCTCGGCCATCGCGAACACCGACAGCGGGGTCTCGGCGGCGGGCTTCAGCACGATCGTGCACCCGGCCAGCAGCGCCGGGCCCAGCTTGTTGGCCGCCAGGAAGAACGGCACATTCCATGCGGTCACAGCCCCGACGACACCGATCGGCTCGCGCACCACCAGGGTCTGGCCGTAGATGCCGTCGCGGATCTCCTGCCAGGTGAACTTGTCGGCCGCGCCGGCGAAGTACTGGAACGCCGACATCGCGGCGCCGTACTGCATCATGTCGACGATCGTCGGCGGCTGCCCCGTCTCCGCGGCGAGCAGGAACTTCAGCTCATCGGCGCGCTCCTCGAGGATCTTGACCGCGCGGGCCAGCACCTCTTGGCGTTCGGCAGGCGACATCTGCGGCCACGGGCCGTCGTCGAAGGCCTTGCGGGCGGCCGCGCAGGCCGCCTCGACGTCCGCGGCAGACGCCAGCGGCACCTTGCCGACCAGCTCACCGGTGGCGGGGGAGTGCACCTCGATGACGTCCGAGGTGGCCGGCTCGACCCATTTACCGCCGATGAACAACTTGTCCCACTCGGTCCGGAATGCGGTGCTCTGTGTCATAGACGTCACACTACCTACGAACAGCGCTAAGTAGAACCTGTTGCAGTTCGCCGATTCAGGACGGCGACAACACCAGCACCAGGTTGCTCACCGCGAACTCCCGCAGCCCCGGCAACCGGACCACGCGCCAGGCCCATCGCGGGTGGTAGCGCGGAAATGCCGCGATGAGCGCGCCGGTGCCGCGCGCCCAGCGCAGGCCATCGCGCGCATGCACGGCGAACAACGACGAGCCGTAGTCGTTCTTGGGTCGGTGGCCGTGCCGGCGGGCGTAGCGGTCGGCGGCGCGCTGCCCGCCGAGGTAATGCGTCAACCCCATCTCGTGGCCGCCGAACGGTCCCAGCCACACCGTGTACGACAGCACCGCGAGCCCGCCCGGCCGGGTGACCCGCAGCATCTCCTCACCCAGGCGCCACGGCTGCGCGACGTGCTCAGCGACGTTGGAGGACAGGCAGATGTCGACGCTGTGGTCGCGGAACGGCAGCGCGGTACCGGAGGCGCGGACGAACGATCCCGCGCGCTCGTGGGTGCGCGGCGCCGCGGCGTGCATCTCCCGCGGGTCGGGTTCCACGCCGACGTAGCGCATCCCGGCCTCGGTGAACGCCGACGCGAAGTAGCCGGGGCCGCCGCCGACGTCGAGGACGGTCCGGCCGGCGGTGACGGCCCCGGTGACGCCGGTCCAGAGGTCGGCGACGAGTGCGACGGTGTCGTCGGCCAGCGCGCCGTAGAACCGGTCCGGGTCGCTCTGCTCGAAGCGAAAGGCCGACAGCAACCGCAACGAGCGCGCCAGCGTCGCCCGTCGGGCGAACAGTTCCGTAGCGACCACCCGGCCACCCTAGGCACACCGCTAGTCTGAACACCGATGTCCGCCCCCCTGAACTCCGTGTTGCTGCTGTGCTGGCGCGACACCGGGCACCCGCAGGGTGGCGGCAGTGAGACGTATCTGCAGCGCATCGGTACGCACCTCGCCGAGTCCGGGGTGCGGGTCACGCTGCGCACCGCCCGCTACCCCGGCGCCGCCCGCCGCGAGGTGGTCGACGGTGTGGAGATCCAGCGCCGAGGCGGGCCCTATTCGGTGTACGTGCGGGCGGGGTTGGCCATGGTGGCCGGCCGGCTGGGTGTGGGCCCACTGCGTAGGGCCAAGCCCGACGTCGTCGTCGACACGCAGAACGGCCTGCCGTTCCTGGCCCGCCTGGCCTACGGCCGCCGCGCCGTGGTGCTGGTGCACCACTGCCACCGCGAACAGTGGCCGGTGGCAGGCCCGATGAAGAGCCGCATCGGGTGGTTCGTCGAATCGCGCCTGTCGCCGCGGCTGCACCGGCGCAATCAGTACGTGACGGTGTCGCTGCCGTCGGCTCGGGACCTGACGGATCTGGGTGTGCGCGCCGACCACGTCGCGGTGGTGCGCAACGGCGTCGATGACGCGCCGCCGGAGTCGTTGACGGCGCCCCGCTCGGCGACGCCCCGCGTGGTCGTGCTGTCGCGGCTGGTGCCGCACAAGCAGATCGAGGACGCACTGGACGCGGTCGCGCGACTGCGCGGCCGGATTCCGGACCTGCACCTCGACGTGGTGGGCGGCGGCTGGTGGGCGCAGCCCTTGCTCGATCATGCGGAGAAGTTGGGCATCTCCCACGCGGTGACGTTCCACGGCCACGTGGACGATGCGACCAAACACGATCTGCTGCAACAGAGTTGGGTGAACCTGTTGCCGTCTCGCAAGGAAGGCTGGGGGTTGGCCGTGATCGAGGCCGCCCAGCACGGGGTGCCGACGATCGGGTACCGCTCCTCGGGTGGGCTGTCCGATTCGATCGTCGACGGGGTGACCGGGGTGCTGGTCGACGACGTCGACGATCTGGTCGACGGACTGCACCGGTTGCTGACCGATCACGTGTTGCGCGAACAGCTCGGTGCGAAAGCTCGGGTGCGCAGCTCGGAATTCTCCTGGGAGCAGAGCGCCGACGCGATGGCGGCTGTGCTCGGCGCGGTGCAGGCGGGCGGCCGGGTCAGCGGCCTGGTGTGAGCAGGGTCAACGCGACCGCCGCGACGCCCGCACATGCGGCCATCGTGATCGCCATCGGCACGGCGGTGTGGCTGCCGGCGAGCCCGACGAGCGGTGAGACCACGGCAGCCAGGGCGTACTGGAGCACCCCGAGGGCCGCCGAACCCGCGTCCGCGGCGCGGCGCACCTGATCGAGTGCCGGCGATGTGGCATTTGCGACAAACAGACCCAAGCTGGCCACCGTGCACCAGAGCGCCAGCAGCAGCACCCAACATGGCCCCGGTCTTCAGAAGCCGGGGCGCCCCGAACCTCGCCACGATGCGCGCGTTCCCGCGTTCAATGCGAGCAGCCCGAACGCGATGGCGGCGACGGCGATTCCGATACCCACCGGCGAGAGTCCCAGCACGTTCTGCAGGACGAACGGGGACGCCGAGATGAACGCGAACATCACCGAGAAACCGAACGCGAACGTCAACGCACAGCCGAGGAAGGACCGGTTCCCGAGCACCCCCAGGATGCCGGCGCCTGCTCGCTCGGAACGTGCTGCCGCCGGACAGGTTTCAGACAACACGATCGTCGCTCCGAGAACCATCAGGGCACTCAGCGCGGCCAGGATCCAGAAGATTCCTCGCCACCCGATGATGCCGGCGACGGACCCGCCGATCAACGGCGCCACGATGGGCGCGGCCCCGTTGATGATCATCATCAAGCTGAATGCCCCTGCCGCAGAAGCACCTTCGGATCGGTCCGCGACGATCGCCCGGCTGAGCACAACCCCGGCGGCTCCGCCGAGGCCCTGCAGGATGCGACAGCCGACCAGGACCTCCAGGGACGGGGCGAGTGCGCAGGCCGCGCCGGCCGCGGTGCTCAGCAGCGTGCCGGCGATCAGCAAGCGGTGTCGGCCCCACCGGTCCGACAGCGGACCGACCAACTGACCGACCGCCATCCCGACCATGAACCCGAGCAGCGTCAACTGCATCCGGGACGCGTCGGCGCCGAACTCGCCCGCCATTGCAGGCAGCGTCGGCAGGTACAAGTCCACCGAGAGGGGGCCAACCGCGGTGAGGAGCGCGAGAACCGCCAGCCATGCCCGGGGCAGCGTCGACGGCGTCGTCATGGCCCCAACGCGGGGGCCAGCAGGACGGCCTCGTTGCCCGGCGGTGGCGCGGCGGCCGGTTGGCCCGCCGTACCACTGCCCGATGAGATCTCGTTCGAGATCGGAGCCGCGCTGGGCGTGCCGGCGATGACCGCGCACCGCTGCCTGTTCGCCGACGGTCGTCTCGAAGGTCGCCGGGTTCTGGTTCACGGTGGAGCTGGGGCGGTGGGCCTGGCGGCCATTCAACTCGCCACCTGGAGGGGCGCCACAGTGGCGGCGACGGTGCGCAGAGCCGAGCACGCGGATACGGCGCGTTTCGCGGGCGCCGAGTCAGTGGTCGTCGCCGGAAGTGACGACATGTCGCAGCTGCGAACAATTCTCGGCGGCCGTGGCGCGGACCGCATCGTCGACGTGGCAATCGGTGTCAACCTCGACACCGATCTCGCCGCACTGGCCGACGGCGGCGTCATCAGCGCCTACGCGACCGAATCCCCGTCAGACGAGGTCTGTCTGCCCATCGTGCGGGCGATGGTCGCCAACGCGGCCGTGCGCTTCGTCTACGTGTACACGGTGCCCGTGGAGGGCAAGGCAGCCGCCGTCGCCGACATCGGAGACTGCCTGCGCGACGGGGGTCTTCGTCCCCGGATCGGTTTGGTGGTGCCGCTGGCGCGTACCGTCGACGCACACCTCGCCGTGGAGGCCGGGACCGCATCCGGCAGGGTGCTGATCCGCCTCGTCGACGACGCTGCCGACGAGTGAATGCCTCAGCGCCCCAGCCGGTCTGCGGCACGGTTCAATCGTTCCTCGAGGGTGAGGAGACTTTCCTCGATCGCCTGGCAGGATGCGGCATCCAAGCCGCCGACCGCAGCGTCTTCGAGTTCGGCCCAGATGCGCTCGACGCGCTGACGCAGAGCGACGCTCGCCGGCGTGGGTTCGATCAGCGAGGCCCGCTTGTCGGTCGGCGTCGGGACGCGGCGCACGAATCCTGCGCTCTCCAATCGTCGGATCGTTCTCGTCATCGTGGCAGCGTCCGAGTCGAGGACGCGGACGAGATCGACTTGCCGTTGCGGGCCTGCCTGCCACAGATGCATCATCACGATCTCCTGCCCGGGATGCAGCCCCACCTCCCTGAGCAGGTGTCCGGCGATCATCCGGTGCAGCCGTGCGACCCGGAAGATCGCGTGGCTGATGGGGCCACTCTCCGCGGCCGCCGGGACCGGGACGCTGGATTCGAGCTCAGCCCCCGATGGGTCACCGGCAGCCGATGAGCGCTTCATGTCCAGGCAGCTTACTCGGCCCCGGTGAGCCCCGGAGTCACTCCGCAAAAAGGAGAAAAACAGTTTTTTCATGGGTTTTCGCCGGTGGGAATGAACGCCTCGGTTTACCTGTTCGGACAGGTATCCGAGACATCTTGATGAAAGGGAGAATCATGACCACTGCTTTCGACCCCATTACGGTGGGCGGTATCGCACTGAAGAATCGAATCGTCATGTCGCCGATGACCCGCAGCCGTGCGTACGGCGCGGGTGCGACGCCAACACCCAGCATGGCTGAGTACTACCGGCAGCGGGCCGGCGCGGGTCTGATCATCACCGAGGGCACGCAGCCGTCGGTGATCGGTCAGGGATATCCCAACACCCCGGGCCTGCACTCGGACGAACAGGTGCAGGCATGGCGGGCAGTCACCGACGCGGTGCATGCCGACGGCGGTGTGATCTTCGCTCAGCTGATGCACACGGGTCGCGTCGGACACCCGAGCTTGCTCCCGCCCGGGATGGTCCCCGTGGGTCCCTCACCGGTCGCTGCGGTAGGCGAAGTGTTCACCCTCGAGGGCATGCAGCCCTTCGTGACTCCCGAAGAGCTCGACGAAGATCAGATCACCCAGACAGTGCTCGACTTCGCGCAGGCCGCACGCAACGCCGTCGCCGCCGGATTCGACGGCGTCGAGGTGCACGGAGCCAACGGCTATCTGCTGCATCAATTCCTGTCGTCCAACGCCAACTTGCGCACCGACCGGTGGGGTGGGTCGGTCGACAATCGCCTCCGCTTGACTCTGCGTGTCGTCGAGGCCGTGACAGCCGCGATCGGTGCGGACCGCGTCGGTCTGCGCATCTCCCCGGCCAACCCGCTCAACGACATTCACGAAGACGACTACCACGAGACGTATCGCGCGCTGGTCGACGCTCTGGCGCCGAGGAAGTTGGCCTACCTGCACGTGATGGAAGTGGGTGATCGCGACTTCACCAACGAGCTGCGCAACCGCTTCGGCGGGACCTTCATCCTCAACCCGGCAACACCTGGACGCATCACCGGTCCAAGCGAATTGGGCCTCGCCGAGGACGGCACCGCCGACCTCGTGGCGTTCGGAGCCGCGTTCCTGGCCAATCCCGATCTGCCGCTGCGCCTGGCCACCGGTGCGCCGCTCAACACTCCCGACCGTGCCACCTTCTACGGCGGTGACGATCGCGGGTACACCGATTACCCCACGCTGGATGCCGTACCGACCGCCTGACGTCGAGCCACAGAGAAAGAGGAGAGCGACATGAGTTCGACATTCGAAGGCCGCGTCGCGCTGGTGACCGGCGGAAGCCGGGGTATCGGTGCCGCGATCGCGTCGCGCCTGGCCGACGGCGGCGCCGCGGTCGCGGTCAATTACCGGGCCAACGCCGGCGCAGCGGAGAAACTCGTCGACGAGCTGCGTGCGCGCGGACACCGCGCGGCGTCGTTCGGCGGCGACGTGACCGACCCCGCTCAGATCGCCGATGTCGTCGCCCGCGTCGTCGAGGAGTTCGGCGCTTTGCACCTGTTGGCCAGCAACGCAGGCGTGGAGCACTTCGCCCCACTGGCGGACATCACCGCCGCCGACTTCGAGAATGTGTTCCGCACCAACGTCGGTGGCCAGTTGTTCGCCGTACAGGCAGCGGCGGCCGTCATGCCGCCGGGAAGTCGGATCGTGCTGACCTCTTCGGTCAGCGCCCGCATCGCGGTGCATCACCACGCGTTGTACGCCGCCAGCAAGGCCGCCGTCTCGGCGATGGCGCTCAACCTGGCACCGGAATTGGCCGAGGCGGGTATCGCTGTCAACGCCGTTGCCCCCGGCGGAACTGCCACCGACATGGCCGCCGAGAACGGGGCGGACTATGTCCATCCCGCGCTGGCCCACGTCGCCCCGGACGACGTGACCCGTTCGATGAATGCCCTCGGTCGGCTCGCGCGCCCTGAAGAGATCGCGGACACGGTCTGCTTCCTGCTGTCCGAGCGGGCCTCCTACATCACCGGCTCCACGCTGGACGTCGCAGGCGGGTGGATGCGATGACCGACTACGGACGCGAACTGCAGTTCGGGGTGTTCGTGACCCCGAGCCCTGGCCTCCTCGAGAACAGTTACGCCATCGCTGAGCTCGCCGACCAACACCTGGATTTCATCGGCGTACAGGACCATCCCTATCAGAAGGACTTCCTGGAAGCCTGGGCGTTCATCGCCACACTGCTGGCTAGGACCGACCGCGTACGGTTGGTGCCCGACGTGGCGAACCTCCCGTTGCACAACCCCGCGGTTCTGGCCAAGACGGCAGCGAGCCTTGACGTCATCTCCGGCGGTCGGGTCGAATTGGCTCTCGGGGCGGGAGCGTTCTGGGATGCGATCGTGGCCATGGGTGGTCCGCGGCGTACGCCGGGCGAGGCGGCCCGAGCCCTGCGCGACGCGGTCGAAGTGACGAGACTGATGTGGTCGGGGCAGCGGTCGGTCAGATACGACGGAGACATCTACCGGGTGCACGGCGTGCACCCGGGGCCTCGGCCAGCCCACGACATGCAGATCTGGTTGGGAGTGGGCGGACCCAAGCTGCTCAGGTACCTCGGTGGCCACGCAGACGGCTGGCTACCGTCGAACTCCTACTTCCCGCCGGAGGCGCTCGACGGCATGAACCAGCAGATCGACCGCGGCGCAGCCGAGGCCGGCCGCGACCCGGCGTCAATCGTGCGCGCGTACAACGTCTTCGGAGAAATCAGCGACCACGAGTCCAGCGAACCGTTCCGCGGAACGGTCGCCCAATGGACCCATGACCTGACGGAGCTCGCCGTCGAGACCGGTATGGACACGTTCATCTTCGGTGCCCCAGACGATGATCTCGACCAGACGCGACGGTTTGCCCATGACATCGTGCCCGCGGTGCGTGACGCAATCGCTGAGAGCAGGAGTTCTCGTCGATCATGAGGTGAGGACCACGACTCCTCGCGTCCGTCCATCGATGAGTTCGGTGGCCTTCACCTGTCCGTACGTTTCTCAGTGTGACGACGCCCAGACGATGGCGACCAGTGCGGTGGCACTGGACATGGCGACGACATTGCCGATGAACGGATGGAAATCTGCGGGCAGTCGGCGCGCGATCGCCGCTGCGAGCGGCGGTCCGATCACAGCGCCGACGACTGCGCCGACCACGATCGACGACAGCGAACCGCCGCCCATGAGCACGGTGGCGGGAGCGATGGACACCACTGGGACGAACGTCGGGTACCAGCCGTGCTTCGCCCATTGTCGGTGCCACAGCGTCACCGACAGTGCCGAGGTCATGATCTGCGCGCCCAGGAGCTGCGGCAGGAGTTCTCCCGCACCGCTGGTCAGCGTGGGAGACAGCAGATAGGAGAGGGCGGTGCCGAAAAGCAGTGCAGCGCCGGCTGTCTCATTTCCGATGAACTGCGCTTCGGTGAAATCGGCCAACATGCGGCGGGCCAGCCACTTCGGACCCAGCGGTGCGGAGTCTCGGAATGTGTGTGGTGACGTCGCCCGGCAGCGGGGCACGGCGACGAGCCTCTTCGGCATCCACCGAAGATGGCGACACAGTGCGAAGGCGACGAGCGCACTGACCCACATGCCGGTGGTGGCCCCGATGACGGTGGGCAGCCCCAGCGGGCGACAGGCGAAGTTCACCGCCGCGAGCGCAAGAGGTGTGGTGAGGCATGCCCCGAGTGCGGCGCCGGTGAGGAGCACCGGCGTACTGCCGCCGTAGATCAGCACGACCGCAGCGGACACGGAGGCGAAAGGCACGAAGGTGGGCTGCCAGGTCCCGGACACGCCGATGGTCCAGCCCCACGCCACGTTGCTGAGCACCAATCCCAGGGCCGCGCTGCCCAGGGCCCGTGGGAGCAACGCGGTGCCTGACGCGACGGGGAACCCAGCCCAGCGACTCTTGCGGATGGAGGCCCCGTGGGAGGTGTATCCACCGAGCAGCATCAGGGCGCCGGCCAGTGCTGAGTGTGCGAAGCCCGGCTCGGTTGTGTCGCCGAGGGTCCACAGAAGGAACGCTCCGACATCGCAGTAGTGGCCCGTCCAGGTTCTGGTCCCCGGCATGACCGCCGGCATCGCGGTCTGCGCTCGCTGAAGACCCGCCAACAGCACCATCGCGACAACGACGGTCGCTGCCGCGGTCAGCCCCAGGATTGCCGGATGAGATCGCGACCGTGGGCTCGGCGATGTCGAGACGATGCCGTGGCGGTCCCGGCCGGGGTGGGTCATCGGAGCCCGGTATCGCGTGAAACCGGCTCGTCTCCAATGACTCTCATTCTGCGGTTAAGCTGCCTGATGACTCGGTCGCCCAGCACGTGCTCACGAAGCTCTGCTCCGTCGCGACTCGTCGGTCAGTCGGACCAATCCTGACGGCACCTCGCCGTCCAAGGTCAATCGCACGAATCGACCCACCGCCGGATTGGAAGCCCGACCAGGAGCCCAATGCAGCATGAAGGGGACCACCTGCTGCGGTGTGATCGGTCGGATCGCGACCGTGCAATCCGCTACGGCCACCGACGCTGTCGTGAGGATCCAGTCGACGTCGGACTGGGCCGGCCATTTCCACGCAGACAGATCAGTATCGGCGAGTTCGACGATCGCCGGGCACAGCCCTGCGCCGCGGAGAAGTTGCTTCTGGGCCACAGTCCATGCGGGAAACAGTGTCTCGCTGTGCATCCCGAGTGTTTCATCGCGGAGATCAGCCAGTGTGACAGCATCGCGGCTTGCGAGTCGGTGATCGGGACGCAACCCGACCAACCACGGCTCGCCGCAGAACACAGTGCTCACCACGCCCATGGTCGCGAGCACGGGGCCGCACGTGATCGCGACATCAACAGTGTCGTCGGCGACTGCGCGCTCCAGGTCGTAGGGCCACATTCGCCGTACCTGTAGTTCGACATCGGGTGCCTCGGCGCGCAGAGCGGCGGCGAGGTGGGGAGTCAGCACGGGCGCAACGGGCGGGGCGACACCGAGGCGTACGACCCCGGCGTCACCGTCGGCCCACTGGTGCATCGCCGCGACGGCGGCTCCGGCCTGCTCGAGGATCAAGGTGGCGCGGTGGAGCATCTCGGCTCCGGCGTTGGTCAACGCCACCCGTCGCGACGTGCGCGTCAGCAGTGGGGTGCCCACTTCGCGTTCCAGTCGACGGACCAGGTCGCTGAGAGTGGGTTGGCTGATGTGCAAACTCTCTGCGGCACGGCCGAAGTGCAGTTCAGTGGCCACGGCAACGAACGCGTCCAGTTGGCGTAGCTCCACACGGGGTAACTTACTTGTCTGCATTCAGGCAAGCAAGACTTGTCCGTGATCGAAGCCAGCAACTATCCTCCCACCATGGCGCTTCCTCGTGGCGGACACGGACGTCGGCGATGTTCGCCGCAGAGTGAGCTCGGGTGGGGATGCCGTCGGCGAGCACCGGTACGCGTCCAGCGATGACTGAGGGTAAGCAGCGACGCACCCAGCGAGAGCGTGTCGACGAGTCCTCTCGACGCCTGGCCGCCGCGGCCATCGAGCTCATCGTCGAAAAGGGCTATGCGCACACGACGGCGAAGGACATCGGCCTGCGGGCCGGGTACAGCCGGGCGATGGTGGCCGAACGCTTCGGCAGCAAGGAAGCTCTGTTGGACACCGTGTTGAGCGAGTACGAGAGTCGCATCGACGCAGGCGTTCCCTCGGATGCAACCGGCTTAGACAGAGCCATCGCGCCGGTCGATGCGCTCTGTCAATTCGTGGCTGACGACCCCACATTCCTGCGGGCCATGTTCATCATCAACTTCGAAGCGGTACACGACGCCGGCACCCTGCGCGATCGGATCCGGCAGTGGCTCATCCGTGTACGCCAGGTGATCGCCGATGGTATTCGCGCCGGTATGGCCGATGGGTCGATCACCGCGGAGCTCGACGCCGACGACTTCAGCAGAGAGATCTTGACCACGGGCATCGGGTACTCCTACTGGTGGGTCGTGGTGCCCGATCAGATCGACTTCCCTTCGACTCTGTCCCGGTGGCGGGAACGCCTCGCGAAATCCCTTGTCTCACAAGGATAAAGCCGGGCCATCGACAGGGGAGTGATCACAACCATGGCTGGTTCTGATCACTGACGCATTCGGCACGCCTCTCGAATCCGACTGCGCTGCAACGCGATCAAGACCAATCCCACGATGAGCTGCGCCAGCCACACGCCGTGCGCGGCCAACGCCACGCCGCGGTAGGGCGACGGCCGCCCCACGCCGCCGACTCGGTACACCGTCAAGTCATCGGACCGAAACGCCACGGGCAGGTCGAGATTCGTCCCCGCGCCTTCGACCACCACCCAGTCCACCCCGGCGTCGGCCAGCCGGGCCCGATCCGCACCGGCGAGCAGCAGGGCCTGAACCTCCCGCGCCTGGACGCCCTCACCCGGCACCAGACGGCCGCCGATCGACAGGTCGCCGGTGGTCAGCACCTCGGCGCGCAGCCAGCGCGGCAGCGGATCCAGGACCGGCGCCGGCCCGGCCCAGGAAAAGCGCCGCATGCTGTCGACCGGGAGCACGGCCACCGGTGCCGGCTCGGCGTTGATGACGGCCGCCGCCTCCCGCCACGCCGGCGGGTACTGGACGGAATGCACGCGTCCGCCGACCCCCCACGCCAGGTCGGGCAGCGTCGCGATCACAGCGGCGCAGCACACCGCGGCAGTCGCGAGGGCAGGTACGCGCGGGCGCAGCGCGATCGTGGCGGCCGCACCGGCCAGCGCGTACGCCGGCATCGCCAGCGCCACCCACTTCTGACCGTCCCTGATCACTCCCAGCCCCGGCACCGCGTCCAGCAGCGCCGTGACGGCCGTCAGACCGGGTCCTGTCGCCATCAGCGCGGGCACCAGCACGGCGATCAGGGCGACCACCAGCAGCGGCCGGGCGACCCGGTACCGGAGGAGCACCGGCAGCCCTGTCGCCACGACCGCCAGCAGCACCACGGTCGCCACCACCGCGAACGGGGTGGTGCGCGTGGCAGGCACCGCGTCGGCGTTCCAGATTCCGGCCAGCCCGGCGAGGCTGCCCAGCGTGCCCAGCCCGGGCTCCGCGCGCGCAGCGAACGCCGCGACCGCGGGCCCCTGATCGACGCCGGGGGACCACCCGAGCGCCGACGCGACCAGCCAGGGCAACGCCGCGGTCGTCGACCCGGCCAGGCTCACGAGGGCACAGAACCACCGCGAACGGCCCGCGCCCGGGGCGGCGACGCACGCCAGCGCGATCGTCGCCGCCATCATCAACCCGGTCGGCGTCAGCCCGGCCAGCGCGAGCCAGAACAGCAGCGCCCCCACGCCGGTGGCCCCAGCGGCTCGCAGAGACAGCACGGCCGCCGCCACCCACGGCAGCGCGCCGTAACCGACCAGCAGGCTCCAGTGGCCCTGCAGAAGCCGTTCGGCGACATAGGGATTCCACACCGCGACGGTGACGGCCACGAACTGCCCGGGCAGGCCGGCTCCGGGCAGCACCGTCGTCGCCAGATGCGCGGCCCCCCAGCCCGCGAGCCAGAGCCCGAGGATCAGCAACCCCTTGACCAGCACGCCGCCATCGACCACGGCCGAGGCCAGCGCGACGGCGACGTCCTGGGGCAGAGCCCGCGGCGCGGCCTGTGTCAGCCCCAGCGCGGCATCGGTGAGGTAGGACCGCGGTGTCGACACCGCGTCGCGCAGCAGCAGATAACCCGGGGCGAACAGCGGTGCGGTCACCGCCAGCGTGAGCACCAGCGCATAGGCCGGGGCCGCCAGCGGACGGGCGCGGGGGATCAGACCGGTCGGTCCGGGGGTAGATCGGTGGGCCGCTGCGCCGGCAGTTTCTCTGTCTTCGCCTCCGCGCCGGGCACCGGTTCACCCTCGTCACCGCGGCCGCCGTAGAAGCGACTACTGGTGTCGTCGAGGCCTGGATCGATCAGGGTCGACTCCGCGCGCAGGCTGAACGAGCCGAGCAGCGCGCCGCCGAGCAGTGCCACGATGCCCAGCGCGGTGAACGTGATCGGCAGGATGCGGCCCCACAGCGAGACCCGGTCGCGCTCGTCGTACGCGGCGTTGACCTGGCTCTCCACCGACTCGTCGTTGGTGGTGACCGTGTAGTCGGCGAACGTCACCTCGGGTTTGAGGGCCTCACGCGCGTAGTAGTGGTAGCCCCGGTCGGTTTCCTTGACGATCGTGCCCGACACCGGGTCGACCCAGAAGGTGCGCTGGGCGGCGTAGTACCGGGTCATCGTGATCTGTTCCTCGGGATCGCCCTCGAGCCCCCACAGCGCGGCGCGTGCGGTGACCTGGCTGTCGGCGTCGTCGTCGTACAGCGAGGCGTACTTGACGGGCTCGACGAGCTTGCCCTCGTTGTCGAAGCCGACGTTCTGGGTGAACTTGTAGGCGGTCAGTCCGTTGACGTCTTCTTCACCCGCGTAGTTGGCGTCGTAGGCCTTCTGCGCGATCGGATCGAAGTAGGGGTAGGTCTTCTTCTCGGTGTCGAACGGGAAGCGGTAGGCCAGGCCCTCGTGCGGCAGCGCGATGTTGGTGGGCGGGTTCTGGTCCTCGATGGCACGCGGCTTCTGCACGGCGCCGCCGGGGTTGGACTCGCTGGAGACCGCCTCGGCGGTGGTGCGGTCCAGGGTCACGGTGTCCACCATCGCCAGCAGCAGGCCACGGTCGCCCTGCTGGTCCGAGCGCCGCAGCGAGTCGCCGACCTGCAGCGTCACCACATCGGCGTTGGCGGGGGATTCGACGCTGATCTGCTGCTGCATCACCACAGGGACGTCCTGGTCGACGACGAACCGCTGGGAGTTCAGCGAGGCGGGGTCGAAGACGTCACCGGTGCCTTCGCTGACCAGGGTGGTGTCGATGTCCAGGGGAATCTTGGAGATCTTGCCCTTGGTGTAGGTGGTCAGGAGCAGCGCTGCGATGAGCAGCGCTGCGCCGAGGCCCATGAGTCCGCACGCGGCATACCTCAGCGCAACTGCGCGGTTCAATACCGTGTCTCCCTTCGCGCGCGGCAAAACCCGTTTGACCCTAACAGCACAAATTAAGGCCCAACCGGCGACGAGGGATTACGGGGCGCACGCAGGCGGTGCTCGCCCCGGACGGGTGCGCGTGTCGACACCGCTGGTCCTGCCCCGTCATCACTGAGGAATCCGTCAGAAAACCTTGACTGACGGATCGGTCGTATGTGACGATTTCATCAACTAAGGAGGTCAGATGACGATCCCGAAGGTCGACGGGCACCGCGACGCGCACACCGATCTGCACAGCGAGCACGGTGCCCTGCGCGGCGAGCACCCGGGCAGGGCCAGGAACCCGATCATCCGGGTGGCCGACATCGCCTGGCTGGAGTTCGACAAACCCGATCTCGTCCGCGCCGAGGCATTCGCTCGCGCCTTCGGTTTCGGCATCTCGCTGCGCGATCCGCACGAGCTGCACCTGCGCGGGACCGCCGCCGGTGCGCCGTGCGTGATCCTGCGGCGTGGGCCACGGACCCGGTTCGCCGGCGTTGCACTGCGAGCCGCCGACGAGGTCGACGTGCTGCGACTCGCCGAGAAGACCGGCAACCGGGTGCACGCCCTGCCGGAGACGATCGGCGGCGTGGCGGTCGGGCTGACCGACCCCAGCGGCATGGCGGTCAAGGTCGTCGCCGGCATGCAGGAACTGCCCGCTCATCCCGATCAGACGCCCCAGGTGTCCAACATCGGGGCGCTGACCAGGATCAACGCGACGGTACGGCCCCCGCGTGTGCCCGCCCGCGTGCAGCGCCTCGGGCACGTGGTGTTGCAGTCCACCACCTACCTGAAGACGCTCAACTGGTACCTCGACACGTTCGGGATGATCGTCAGCGACTTCCTCTTCTTCCCCGGACAGCGCGAGCGCGGACCGGCGATGAGCTTCATCCGCTGTGACCTGGGCTCCGTGCCGGCCGACCATCACACGCTGGCGCTGGCGCTGGGACCGGCCAACCGCTACGTCCACTCGGCCTACCAGGTCAGCGATCTCGACGCGCTGGCCGCAGGCGGGGAATACCTGCGGGAGCGTGGCTACCACCGCTCGTGGGGGATCGGTCGCCACATCCAGGGCAGCCAGCTGTTCGACTACTGGCGAGACCCCGACGGGTTCCTGGTCGAGCACTTCGCCGACGGCGACATGTTCGACAACACCCTCGAACCCGGCTGGGCCCCGTTCACCGCCTCCGGGCTGGCCCAGTGGGGACCGCCGGCGACCAAGGACTTCCTCGACGCCGATCCGCGCGCCGCCCGCCACCAGCTCACGTCCATGGTCACCGCGCTGCGCGGCGACAACGAGTTCGACCTCAACCGCCTCATCGGCCTGCTGAAAGTAGCGATCTCATGACGACCTCCGTTCTTCGCACCGCCGACGGCTGGTGGGTGCAGACCCCTGCGGGCGCTGCCCGGATCACCACCACGGCCACGACCACCGCCGACCTGCTGGCCGAGCGGTCCGCCATCGAGGCGGCGGCCGGCAGCGGCGACACCGTGCCCGTCGCCGATCTGGCGCTGCTGTCCCCGGTGACCACGCCGTGCCGGGTGATCGCGCAGATGACGAACTTCGAATCCCACGTCGTCGACGCCGGGATGGACCCCAAGACCGTGCCGCTGACCTTCTTCCGCAAGTCGTCGGCCTCGATCACCGGCCCGTTCGGCGAGATCGTCCGCCCGGCGCACGTCACGCTGCTCGACTACGAGGTCGAGATCGGGCTGGTGATCGGGCGCGACGTGCCGGCCGGGTCGACGATCACCGAAACCGACCTGCCGGGGATCATCGCCGGATTGACCGTCACCAACGATGTGTCCGCCCGCGACATCCAGCTGCCGCAGACCCAGTTCTACGAGGCCAAGTCGTATCCCACGTTCACCCCGGTCGGGCCCGCGCTGGTGCTGCTCGACGCGGCCGAACTGGCCCGCTTCGGCGACCTGCGGCTGCGGCTGAGCGTCAGCGGCGACGAACGCCAGAACCGGATCGTCGAGGGCGACATGCTGTACCGCCCGCTGCAGGCGCTGCAGTCCCTCACCCGGTTCCAGGATCTCTCCGCCGGCGATCTGGTCCTCACCGGAACCCCGGCGGGTACGGCGCTGACGGCGCCGCCGAAGCCCATCGAGATGATCGGCAACCTGCTGCCGCCCGCGGTGAAATGGAAGGCCTTCTTCTCCCGGCAGGCCAAGAACCCGAAGTATCTGCAGCACGGCGATGTCGTCGAGGCGTCGGTCGGCACCGACGACGGGGCGATCGACCTCGGCACGCAGCGGCTGTCGGTGCGCTACGCACGATGACGGCCGAGCACGTTCCGGTGGCCGTGGTCGGCGGCGGGCCCACCGGGATCACCGCCGCCACGCTGCTTGCCCAGTACGGCGTCGACACCCTCGTGCTGGACCGGTGGCCGCAGGTCTACCCGCAGCCCCGCGCGGTGCACCTCGACGACGAGGTCTACCGAATTCTGGCCCGGCTGGGCATCGCCGCGGAGTTCGCCGCGATCTCCCATCCGGCGCAGGGGTTACGCCTGGTGGACCGGGACATGTCGGTGCTGGCCGAGTTCAGGCGCGATACGGCATTGACACGCAACGGTTTTCCCGCAGCCAGCATGTTCGACCAACCCCGCCTCGAAGAGTTGCTGCGGGCCAACCTGGCCCGCCATCCGCATGCGCGGTTCCGCGGCCACACCGAGGTGCTCGACGTCTCCGGGAACGGGCCGCTGCACCTGCGGGTGCGCGACAGGGTCAGCGGCGAGGAGTCGCTGATCACCGCGGACGTGGTGCTGGGCTGTGACGGCGCGAACAGCATGGTGCGCGGCACCGTCGACGCCGCGATGCGCTCGATGAAGTTCGACCAGCGCTGGCTGGTGATCGACATCGCGACCGAGGCCGACCTGCACCAGTGGGACGGCGTGCACCAGCTCTGCGACAGCCACCGCGCCGGCACCTACATGCGGATCGGACCCACCCGCTACCGCTGGGAGTTCCGTCTTCTCGATCACGAATCGGTCGACGACTACGCCACGCTGACCGCGCTGCAGCCCTTGATCCAACCGTGGACCCAAGAGGTCAGCGCCACCGACCTGCAGCTGATTCGCGTCGCGGAGTACACCTTTCGCGCCCAGCTCGCCGACACGTGGCGCCGCGGCAACGTCTTCCTGCTCGGCGATGCTGCCCATCTGACCCCGCCGTTCATCGGCCAGGGCATGGGCGCCGGTCTGCGCGACGCGATGAACCTGGCGTGGAAAATCGCCGGCGTGCTGCGCGGCGAGCTGGCACCCTCTGCCCTCGACAGCTACGAGGCCGAGCGCCGCCCGCATGCCCGCCACATGATCACGCTGGCGCTCAACATCGGCCGCGCCATGACCTCGGGCGGCCGCGTCGGTGCTGCCGGCCGGGCGCTCGTGCTGCCGCACCTGCACCGGATACCGGGCCTGCGATCGAAGGTCACCGATTCGCAGACCCCGGCGCTGCGCTCCTCGAGCCTGGTGAGGCGGACCTGGCGCACCCGCGGCATCGCTGGTCACCTGTGCCCGAACATGTTGTTCGACAACGGCATTCGTCTCGACGACGAACTCGGCCTGGGGTTCGGTGTGCTGACCACGGCGATGCTGACCCCCGCGCAGGCCGACACCGTCGCAGCACGTGGCGCGCGCCTCGTCCGCGCCACGCCGGGAACCGAACTCGCCCGCTGGCTCGAGGACCACCACGTCACCACGGCGGTGGTGCGTCCCGACCGCACCGTGCTGACCGCCGGACGCGACACCGCCGCCGTGTGCCGCGCACTTCCGCTGTTCCGGCTCGAGGCGTCCCCGTCCCATCGACCGGCTCGGTAGGGGGTCGGGCAGACTGGTCGCCGTGACGTCCACCCAGTCGGCGGAAGTCGGCGGCACGCACAGCTTCCTGCCCGCCGTCGAAGGTCTGCGCGCGTGTGCGGCCATCGGTGTCGTCGTCACCCATGTCGCGTTCCAGACCGGCCACACCACCGGAATCACCGGCCGGCTGCTGGGCCGCTTCGACCTGGCGGTCGCGGTGTTCTTCGCGCTGTCGGGCTTCCTGCTGTGGCGCGGCCACGCCGCTGCCGCCCGCGGGCTGCGCAAGCGCCCGGCCACCGCGCACTACCTGCGGTCCCGCTTCGTCCGGATCATGCCGGGCTACCTCGTCGCGGTCGTGGTGATCCTCACGTTGCTGCCGGACGCGAAGGCCGACGCCACGGTCTGGCTGTCCAACCTGACGTTGACACAGATCTACGTGCCGCTGACGCTGACCGCCGGGTTGACGCAGATGTGGAGCCTGTCGGTGGAGGTGGCGTTCTACCTCGCGTTGCCGTTCCTGGCGCTGCTGGTGCGCCGCGTCCCGGTCCGTGCCCGGATCCCGGTGATCCTGGCCGCCGCGGTCGCGAGCCTGTTCTGGGTGCGCATCCCGTTCGATCCCGACTCCGGGCACAATCTGTGGAACTGGCCGCCCGCGTTCTTCTCCTGGTTCGCCGCCGGCATGGTGCTCGCCGAACTCACCGTCTCACCGGTCGGGCCGGCGCACCGGGTCGCGCGGCACCGGGTTCTGACGGCCGGCATCGCGGTGGTCGCGTTCCTGGTGGCCGCCTCGCCGCTGGCCGGCAAGGAGGGCCTGCAGTTCGGCACCATCGGCCAGGTGACGATGAAGACCGCCATGGGGGCGATCGTGGCGGGTGCGCTGCTCGCGCCGCTGGTGCTCGACCGCCCCGACACCGGCCACCGGCTTCTCGGGCATCCGGTCATGGTCACCCTGGGCCGCTGGTCCTATGGCCTGTTCGTATGGCACCTGGCCGCGCTGGCGATGGTGTTCCCGATGCTCGGCGAGTTCGCGTTCAACGGCCACTTCGTGCCGGTGTTGCTGCTGACCGTGGGCTTCGGGTTCGCGATCGCCGCGGTCAGTTACGCGCTGGTCGAGTCGCCGTGCCGCAACGCACTACGGCGCTGGGAGCGGCGCAACGACCCCACCCCGCTGGACAGTGCGGTCGACGACGTCACCGAGCCCGCCGTCGCACGCTAGTCCGATTGCGCGGCCCGCGCGTTAATCCGATTGCGCGGCCCGCGCGTTAATCCGATTGCGCGGCCCGCGCGGTGATCTCGTCGCGCACCGCCGACCTGCGTGCCTTGCCCGCGTCGTCGCGCAGCGGCCGGTCGGTGAACTCGATCGTGCGCGGCCTCTTGTAGGGCGCGAGCCGCTCGGCGAGGAACGCCCGTACCTCGTCGGCGTCCAGCCCGGGCGCCTGCACGAGCACATACGGCACCTGCCCCAGATCCTCGTCCGGGACGCCGACGGCCAGGCTGGACAACACCCCCGGATGCTCCGCCAGCGCCGCCTCGATCTCCGCCGGATAGACGTTGCGCCCGCCGACGGTGAACATGTCCACGCGGCGGTCGGTCAGGTACAGGAACCCGTCGGCATCGAAGTAGCCCAGATCGCCCAGCGATTCCCAGCCGTCGCGGCTCTTCGCGGTGCTGCCCACGTAGCGGTAGGTGGGCCGCGATCCGGCGGCGCGACGCATGTAGATCTCGCCGGGCACCCCGGGCGGGCATGGCGTGCCCTCGTCGTCGAGCACCGTCATCTCCCCTGAGACCACGACCCCGACCGAGCCGGGGTGACTCAGCCACTGCTCGCCGGAGATGAACGTCAACGCCTGCAATTCGGTGCCTCCGTAGAGCTCCCAGAGAACCTCCGGCCCCAGCAGCTCGATCCACGCGCGCTTCACCGCCGGCGGGCACGGCGCCGCGAGATGCCAGAACCGGCGGATCGACGACAGGTCGTACGCGTCCGGGTTCGCCCGTAACACGGGCAGCAGGCGCTGCATGATGGTCGGCACCGTGGTCAGGAACGTCACCCGGTGTTCGGTGACCAGTCGCAGGAACTCGTGGGGCTCGAACCGCGGCATCACCACCAGGTGGTGGCCCTGCAGCAGACCCACCGCGAACGTCGTGAACCCGGTGTTGTGGCTCAGCGGCACCGAGATCAGCGACACGTCGCCGTCCTGGGCGCCCAGTGGGGCGCCGATCGCCGCGGGGATGCGGCTGTCGCTGCCCGCCTCGATGAGTTTGGGCCGCCCCGTGCTGCCGCCCGAGGCCATCGACTTCCACACCGGTGACACGGCCTCCGGTACCGGGCTATCCGAAAAGCCGTGCGCCACAGCGGTCGTCGTGTCAGGAGTGACACCGGCCGGGTCGACGCGGCCGACCAACACGGCCGGGCGCTGCAGCTCCAACAGCGCGGCCAGCTCGGCGTCGGGCAGCCGAGCGGACAGCGGCTGCGGTATCGCGCCGAGCTTCCAGCAGGCCAGCACCGCGTACACCCAGTCGAGCGAGTTCGGCAGCACGACCGTCACGTAGTCGCCGACCCCCACGCCGAGGGAGGCCAGGCCCCGGGCCAGCCGGTTGGTGAGCGCGTCGAGTTCGGCCCGGGTGACGGTGACGCCCGCGCAGGTGACCGCCGGCGCGTCCGGGTCTTGCGCGGCGAGCGCCGACACCTGGGTGCTGATCGGCGGGACTGGTGCGCTCATGTCAGCCATCCTGCGGGGTGTGCGCCTGCCCGCGGCGAGGAACGGCGGAGACGGCGACGGCCACCACGGAGATCAGTGCCAGGAACTGCACCCACGGGGAATGGCCGACATAGCCGTCGACCGACCGCCACGGGTGAGTGCTGAGCACCGCACCCGCCATGGTCAGCCCGCCGGCGGCCGCGGCGACGGTGACCGTGTCGCAGAGCGCCTCCCGGCGCCGGAGCAGGTAGTGCGCGGTGAACGCACCCGCTGACAACACCGTGCCGACCGGTCCCGCGATCACCGTCACCGCCAGCGTGGTGGCGACGCCGACGGTGACCCGGCCGGGTGACAACGGCTGCGCGGGTGCTCCGGGCGCACGACGTCGCCGCAGCGGCACGACGGCGAGGACGAACAGCAGCGGCAGCAGCGCCAGCCCACCGATCAGCCCGGCCCGGTACGGGGTGTTGGCGGTGAATTCCATGGTGACCGCACCGCCGGCGCCCGGCGGCAGCAGCCAGCCCTGCTGCCAGCCGTTGACGGTGATGGCGCGCAGTTCGGCGCCATCGGGGCCGCGGGCGGTCCACCCCGGGTTGATGCTTTCGGGCACCACCAGCACGCGCTCGGTGTCCGACGCCGCCACACCCACCTGCCTGCGATCGTTGGCCCAGTGTTCGCGGTCGACGGATTGCGGTGCAGCCGAGCGGATCTCACCGGCCTGGGGCGTGTTCACCACGACACCGTCGACGACGAGCGCCGGCCCGGGGCTGATCACCAGCTCCTGCTGCCCGCCGGGCAGCGCGATCGGCTCGACGCGACACGGCCGGGCCGGGATCGGGGTGCCGTCGAGCAACGCGCCGACGGTGGTGCGCACCGAGGTCTGGATGAACTGCCCGGCCACGGCGATGATCGGGCCCTGCCCGCACTCGAGGGTCACGGCGCGGTTCCGGTTGGCCGCCGCATCCGCCGCGCCGATCGGCCGTCCCCGCGGGTCCAGGGCCACCACCTCGGCCAGGCCCGGCGGCTTGAGCTGGTCGAAACCCAATGCGGTGCGGTCGATCACGTCGTGCCAGTCGAGCAGGGAGATCGTGATGGTGTCGGTCACGCGGGTCGCCAGGCGAAGCGTCTCGGTGCCGTCGGTGAGGCGACGCACCTCGGGGCCACCGCCCAGGTCGACGGCGATCAGCTTCGGATGTGCCGGCAGTGTCGACTCGCTCGGCGTCACTCTCAAGGCCGAAACAGGCTGCTTCGACGGTAGTTTCAGAGCCAGTGTGGCGGGGGAGTGGGATTGGGTCACCCGCTGCGGCGCGGTCCACGCGGTGCCGGGATCACCGTCGGTGGCCGCGTACGCCGACCCTTGGACGTCGATCAGGTCGGCGTCACCGCCGGCGCGAGTGGTGTCCGGCTGGGCGATCAGGTCGGCGAGCTTCGGACCCTGGCGGGCACGCACCCAGACCGTCGGGCTGACCTGCGTGGGGCCGGGCACCGTGAGCGTGCGGCTCAGGTTGACGGGCTCCTCGGAGGCCAGTGCCATCGCGGCCGCGCACCGCAGACCGGTGGCGCTCGACGCACACCCCAGCCGTCCCAGCAGTTCGGTGCCCAGATCCCATTGCGCCACAGCCGAACCGGGCGGTGGACCGGGCACGTCGACGGTGTGGCGCAGGTTCACCGGATGGGCGAAACCGTTCGCGTCGTACTGGGTGACCGACAGGTCGGTGACACCGAACTGCACGCCGGGGGAGCCGTCGTCGGTGGCGACCGCGGTGAGACGCACCCACGGCGATTCGCCGTAGGGCAACGCGACGGTCAGGGGCTTACCCGGCTCGTCGAACCGCACCGTGCTGGTGCCGGTGACCGTCGAGACTTCGATGCGGCGAACCTGCGCTCCGAGTGCGGTGGCGCTCGGGGTGAACGTCAACGTCGCGTTGGTGATCGGGTGGTCGAAATCGATCTGCAGCCATTGGCCGATCGCACTCTGCAGGGAGTTGGACACCCAGCTGGTCGACGAGTCGCCGTCGATCGCGGCGGGTGGCCCCGACGCCGGTGAGACATTCGGCAGCGCAGTGGAATCCGAGGCTGCGCTCGACACCGTGATCCGGCCGCCGCCCCACGCGCCGTGGACGGGGGTGGCACCTCGCGACGGGTAATCGGGCACGCGGTTGAACGTGTTGCGCACATCGCCGGGGGCGCGCACCGCCGAGCTGTGATCGTCGACCCTGCCGTAGTCGGTCTCCCGCGCCATCGGGGTGTCGGTGACCGTCACCAGCGGGGCGGGCAACCCGGCGCGCAGCGCGTCTTGGGTGAGCAGGGCCGGGCCGAGCGGCGGCCGGCCGGTCAGGCGTCGGCGTTCGTCGAGGCGCAGCAGCGATTCCGGGGCGCCGTCGACGCGGGGCAAGGCGTCGGCGTCGACGACGTAGGGCGCCATCGCGTCGGGTGGCCCGGCGACGCGGTAGATCTCGACGGCCGGGTAGCGGGGCCGCAGCCCGCTGTCGGTGATGAAACCTTCCAGCGTGCCCGGGCCAACCGGATCACCGAACTCGGCGACCTTCGTCAGCCCGGGCGAGCCGTCGACGGCCCGGTGCACCAGGATCGGGCGTGCCGACCGACTGTCCTGGTCCAGGTCATTGCGCACCACCACGTAGGAAACGCCCTGCCGGGCAAGCGTGTCGGCGAGCCCGGCCGAGGGCCGGCCGGCGGCGAAGAGCCGCTGCACAGAATCGAGTGCCCGAATCGTCTCGGGCGGCGTCAGCGGAATCGAGTCGCGCACCCCCCATGCGCTGTCGCCGAGCACCTGCAGCGGCTCGTCGTGGCTGTTACCCCACACCTGCGTGGCGAACGGGGCGCCCGGTGCGACGAGAACCCGGCCCCCGGCGTCGTGGTCGTCCAGCCACGCCGCCGCGTCGTGCCAGTACTGCGGGATCGCGTCGAACGTGCCCGACGGCGCCAACCGCCCTGTCCACGCCAGCGACGTCGCCGCGACCAGCGCCGCCAGCACCACCACGCCGACGGCGACCCGCTTGTCGTCCTCGGGGTGGGCGAACGCGCGTCGCCACACCGGCCGCGGCACGCTGCCCGGCAGCGGGAGACGGCCCAGCAGGTGCGCGATGCCCAGCGCCAGCGGCACCCGCAGCAGCGGCTCGAGCTTGTGCAGGTTGCGCAGCGGGGTGCCGTCGCCGTCGAGGAACGCCTGCACCTGCGCCGCGATCGGCGACCCGAGCCCGCCCGAGTAGCCGGCCGCCAGCAGCACCACGCCCACCAGCAGCATCGTCACCAGCCGGCCCCTGGCCGGCATGCTCCGCAGCGCCAGACCCGCGAGTCCGCCCGCCGCGACCAGCGTCGTCGCCAGCACGGCGGCCGAACCCGTCACCAGCGTCGACCCCGCGGTCGCGGTCGGTGCCACATACGGGGTCCACGCGCCGGTGCCGCGCAGCATCTCGGTCAGCGACATCCACTGCGTCGTGACCCCAGAGGACTCGATGAAGTCGAGAAACGGCGGGCTGATGCGGCCCAGCTGCAGCAGCGCGACGACCCACCAGGCCACCGCCAGCGCCACGCACGGCAGCCACCACGCCACGAAGCGCCGCCACGTCGGCCCCGGGCGATGGCACGCCAGCCACACCACGGCGCACAGACAGGCCGTCAGCGTCGCGACCGCGTTGACCGCGCCCATCAGCGCCACCGCCACCGCAGACCGGGCCGCCAGCAGCCGCACCCGCGGATCCCCGCGGAGAGCGACAATGACCGGCAGCAACACCCAGGGCGCCAGCATCATCGGCAGCGTCTCCGAGGAGATTGCCCCGATCGTCGTGAGCACCCGCGGCGACAACGTGAAGGCCAGCGCGCCGATCACCCGCGAGGTGGTGGTGCCGATCTGCAGGGCCTCGGCGACGCGCAGAAGGCCCCAGAAGCCGGCCACCAGCAGCAGTGCCCACCACAGCCGCTGGGTGATCCACCCGGGGACGCCGAGCAGATCGCCGGCGAGGAAGAACGTGCCGTGCGGAAACAGGTAGCCGTAGGCCTGGTTCTGGGCCTGACCGAAGGGCAGCTCGCTGTTCCACAGCGTGAACGCCCGCGTCAGGAAGCGCAGTGGATTGGCGGTGAGATCGAGCTTGGTGTCCGGAGAGATCTGGCCCGGGGACTGGGCGAACGTCAGGACCAGCGCCGCCGCGGCGGCCACCCACAACCAGCGCCGCGACAGCGGCTGGGTTGTCTGCTCAGCTACGGTCGCCGTACTCGACCCTGTTGAGCACCGAGGACGCAGGATCGCCCGCCTGCAGAGGGGGCCTGGTGTCCTGCTGGACCATCAACGTGACCCCGAACACGGCCGCCGCGCCCAACAGCAGGCCGACGACGACGCTGGCCGCCGCGGGGACGAGGAACCGATCCATGGGCCACAAACTAGCACGGCGATCTCCACAGCTCCGGGGGCACGATCGGCACCGGCCGGTGCCCGGGGCGCCGCACTCGGTCGCCCTCCTCGCGCGTGTCGCGCTCAGAATATGGCTGGGCGATGTCTTGCGGTTAGGGTCGAGTGTCATGGCTGTCTCGAGAAGCGCGTTCAGGGCCGTGACCGGAATGCTCGCGACATCGGTGCTGTTGGCCGGGTGCGCCTCCTCGGACGCCAACCCGCCCGACGCCGATCCGCCGGCCTCGACCGTCGCCCAGGCCGCCGGCCCGCTGCCCGGGTCACCGCCGCAGGCCCCTCCGGCCCCCGTCTGTGGCGATCCCGCTGCCGAGGTGGCCGCCATGTCGACCCGCGACAAGCTGGCCCAGCTGTTGATGGTCGGGGTGACGGGCGCGGCCGACGCCCGCGCCGTCATCGACAGTCAGCACGTGGGCGGCATCATGATCGGCAGCTGGACCGACCTGTCGATGTTGAACGGCCCGCTCGCCGACATCGCCGCGAACGCCGGCCCGCTGCCGCTGGCGGTCAGCGTGGACGAGGAGGGTGGCCGGGTGTCCCGGCTGGCCTCGGTGATCGGACGCCAGCCCTCGCCCCGGGAGTTGGCCGCGACCGACACGCCCGAGCAGGTGTACCAGATCGCCCTGGACCGCGGCCGCAAGATGCGCGGGCTGGGCTTCACCATCGACTTCGCACCCGTCGTCGACGTCACCGACGCCCCCGACGACACCGTGATCGGCGACCGCTCCTTCGGCGCCGACCCTGCCACCGTCACCGACTACGCCGGGGCGTACGCGCGCGGACTGCGAGACGCAGGTCTGCTGCCGGTGCTCAAGCACTTCCCCGGCCACGGGCACGGCTCGGGTGACTCGCACGCCGGCAGCGTGGTCACGCCACCGCTGGCCGATCTGCAGACCAACGACCTGGTTCCCTACCGGACGCTGACCACCCAGGGCCCCGTCGGTGTGATGGTCGGCCACATGGAGGTGCCGGGCCTGACGGGCAGCGAGCCCGCCAGCCTCAGCCCCGCCGCCTACGCGCTGCTGCGCTCCGGTGACTACGGCGGTCCGCCGTTCGGCGGCGTCGTGTTCACCGACGACCTGTCCAGCATGAAGGCCATCTCGGACCGGTTCGGCGTCGCCGACGCGGTGCTGCGCTCCCTGCAGGCCGGCGCCGACGTTGCGTTGTGGATCACCACGACCGAGGTGCCCGCCGTGCTGGACCGGCTGGAGAAAGCCGTCGCGGCGGGCGAGCTGTCCTCCTCGGCGGTCGATGCGTCGGTGACCAAACTGGCCGCCATGAAGGGGCCGTCACCGCGCTGCGGCGGCTGATTCTTCAGCCAATGCTTACCCTGTGTTGGTACGCATGTTGATGTGAGGGAGGCGCGCCATGGCAGGTGGTACCAAGCGCTTGCCCCGCGCCGTCCGTGAACAGCAGATGCTCGACGCGGCCGTGCAGATCTTCTCGGTCAACGGCTATCACGAGACGTCGATGGATGCGATCGCCGCTGAGGCGCAGATCAGCAAGCCGATGCTGTACCTGTACTACGGCTCCAAAGAAGAGCTGTTCGGCGCATGCCTCGATCGCGAGCTGCGCCGTTTCGTCGACGAGGTGCGCGACAAGATCAACTTCGACGACGCTCCGAAGGAACTGCTGCGCAGTGCCGTGCTGGCCTTCCTCAAGTACATCGACGAGAACCGCTCGTCCTGGATGGTGCTCTACACCCAGGCGACCAGTTCGCAGCGCTTCGCGCACACCGTGCGCGAAGGGCGCGAGCGGATCATCGAACTCGTCGGACGGCTCCTGCGCTCCGGCACCCGATTCCCCGGCCCCGAAACCGATTTCGACATGATGGCCGTGGCGCTGGTGGGAGCCGGTGAGGCCGTGGCCTCACGGGTGAGCACCGGCGACGCCGACGTCGACGAGGCCGCGGCGCTGATGATCGACCTGTTCTGGCTGGGCCTGAAAGGGGCACCCGCGCAATCGGAGTCACCGTCCGACGCGGATGCCGTGTCCCAGGTCTGAGTCCGTCAGGCCGGCGTGACCGTGCCGGTCAGATGCGGATGCCCTTTCGACAGGTGCCGCAACGTCAACTCCCAGCCCTCGCCGCGCCGGTCCACGTAGAGCCCCGCCTTGGCGGGCAGCACGACGGGCTTGGCGAACTTGACCGAGTAGGTGACGGCGTCGGGGAGCTGGCCTTCGATGTTCGCCAGAACCGCTGCAGCGCTCCACATTCCGTGTGCGATGACGGTCGGGAAACCGAACAGTTTCGCTGCGATCGCGTTGGTGTGGATCGGATTGTGATCACCGCCCACCGAGGCGTAATGCCGGATCTGGCCCGGCGTCACCGACAGCACCGCGTTCGGCGGGCCCAGCTTGGGCTGCTTGGCCGGCGGCGGCTTCGGCTCGTCGGACAGGCTGGTGCGCTGCTGGTGCAGGAACGTGGTGACCTGATGCCAGGCCGTCTCGTTGCCGACCGTGACGTCGGTGATCACATCGACGAGCAGTCCGCGCCGATGCTCGCGCATGTTCTCGGCGTGCACAGCAGCCGACACGGTGTCCGTCACCGCGATGGGGCGGTGCTGGGTGATGTGGTTCTCCACGTGCACCGAACCCATGGCGGCGAACGGGAAGTCGAATCCCGTGATCAGAGCCATGACGGTGGGGAACGTCAGCGCGAACGGATAGGTCAGCGGCACGGTGTTGTCGAACCGCAGACCGGTCACGTTCGCGTAGGCCGCCACATGCGCCGGATCGATGGTGAGATCGTCGACCGTCAGCCGCCGCTCGGGCAATGTGTCCCCGCGCGGAATGAACGGCAGTGCGCCCGCCGCGGCCAGGACCAGGTTGCGCAGCCCCGACGGCTGCTCGCCCTCGCTCATGTCATGCCCCCAGCAGTGCTTGGCCGCACACGCGGATCGTGTTGCCTGTCACGGCGTTCGACGCCGGGCTCGCGAAGTAGGCGATGGCTTCGGCCACGTCGACGGGCTGACCACCCTGGAACAGGGAGTTGAGCCGGCGGCCCACCTCGCGGGTGGCCAGCGGGATCGCGTCGGTCATCTTGGTCTCGATGAAGCCGGGTGCGACGGCGTTGATCGTGATGTTCTTCTCGCCGAACTGCGGGGCCAGCGCATCGGTGAGCCCGATCATGCCGGCCTTGGTGGCGGCGTAGTTGGTCTGGCCGCGGTTGCCCGCGATGCCGGCCATCGAGGACAGCCCGACGATGCGGCCGCCCTCACCGATCGTGCCGTTGCCCACCAGGCCCTCGGCCAGGCGAAGCGGCGCAAGGAGATTCACTGCGATCACGGAATCCCAGCGGCCCTCGTCCATGTTGGCCAGCAGCTTGTCCCGGGTGATGCCGGCGTTGTTGACCAGGATGTCGAGCGTGCCGCCGTGGTGTTCCTTGACGTGCTCGGTGATGCGGTCCACGGCGTCGGCGGCGGTGACGTCGAGCGTCAGCGCGGTACCGCCGATCTTGGTGGCGACCTCCGCGAGCGGCTCGGCGGCACCCTCGATGTCCACGGCGATGACCTTCGCCCCGTCCCGCGCGAACACCTCGGCGATCGTCGCGCCGATCCCGCGCGCGGCGCCGGTGACCACCGCGACCTTCCCGTCGAGCGGCCGGTCCCAATCCGCGGGCGGGGTCGCGTCGGCCGCGCCGACGCGGAACACCTGAGCGTCGACGTAGGCCGACTTCCCCGACAGCAGGAAGCGCAGCGTCGACTCGAGGCCGGTGGCTGCGGGCTTCGCATCGGGGTGGAGGTAGACCAGGCCGACGGTGGCGCCGTTGCGCAGCTCCTTGCCGAGTGAGCGGGTGAAGCCCTCCAGCGCGCGCTGGCAGGTGCGCTCGTGGACGTCGTCGATCTCGTCGGGGGTGGTACCGATGACCACCACGCGGCCCGAGTGACCGAGGTTGCGCAGCAACGGGGTGAAGAACTCGTAGAGCGCCTTGAGGCCCTCCGGCTGGGTGATGCCGGTGGCGTCGAACACCAGCCCGCCGAACTTGTCGGCCCAGCGTCCGCCGAGGTTGTTCACCACCAGGTCGTAGTCCTCGGCCAGCGCGGCCCGCAGCGGCTCGACCACCCGGCCCTCGCCGCCGATCAGCAGCGAGCCGGACAGCGGGGGCTCACCGGCCTTGTAGCGGCGCAGCGGTTCGGGCTGCGGCACGCCCAACTGCTTGGCCAGGAAGGATCCCGGTCCGGAGTTGACGACTTGGGAGAGGAGATCGGAAGCCACGGCGCTACCTTTCGAGAATCCGGGTACATGTCTGTCGACGGGGTGGGGTTACCCAGCACTGTCGTATCCATCACGAACTTACTCCAGAGTAAGAACGGTGGGTAGTATGACCCTCGACACCTACAACCCTCGCGACGCCGGGAGGCAGACGTGGCCGACAGCAAGACAACCCGACGGGTAGCCGTCCTCGGAGGAAACCGGATTCCGTTCGCGCGCTCAGACGGCGCCTACGCGAACGCGTCCAACCAGGACATGTTCACCGCCGTCCTCGACGGGCTGGCCGAGCGGTTCGACCTCAAAGGCCAGGCGCTGGACGCGGTGATCGGCGGCGCGGTGCTCAAGCACAGCCGCGACTTCAATCTGATGCGCGAGTGCGTGCTGGGCAGCTCGCTGTCGTCCTACACGCCGGCGTTCGACCTGCAGCAGGCCTGCGGCACCGGTCTGCAGGCCACCATCGCGGCCGCCGACGGCATCGCCGCGGGCCGCTACGAGGTGGCCGCCGCGGGTGGGGTGGACACCGCCTCGGACGCGCCGATCGCCCTCGGCGACGACCTGCGCTCGGTGTTGCTGAGCCTGCGCCGGGCCAAGTCGAACGTCGACCGCCTCAAGCTGGTCGGCAAGCTGCCCGCCGCGCTGGGCGTCGAGATCCCCGTCAACAGCGAGCCGCGCACCGGCATGTCGATGGGCGAGCACGCCGCGGTGACGGCCAAAGAGATGGGCATCAAGCGCGTCGACCAGGACGAACTGGCCGCCGCGAGCCACCGCAACATGGCCGCCGCCTACGACCGCGGCTTCTTCGACGATCTGGTCAGCCCGTTCCTCGGGCTCTACCGCGACAACAACCTGCGGCCCGACTCGTCGCCCGAGAAGCTGGCCAAGCTCAAGCCCGTCTTCGGTGTCCGCAACGGCGACGCCACGATGACCGCGGGCAACTCGACCCCGTTGACCGATGGTGCGTCGGCGGCGCTGCTGGCGTCCGAGGAGTGGGCGGCGCAGCGGTCCATCCCGGTGCTCGCCTACTTCGTGGACGGGCAGACGGCTGCGGTCGACTACGTCAACGGCCGCGACGGGCTGCTGATGGCGCCGACGTACGCGGTGCCGCGGATGCTCGCCCGCAACGGCCTGACCCTGCAGGACTTCGACTTCTACGAGATCCACGAGGCGTTCGCGTCGGTGGTGTTGGCCACGCTGGCCGCCTGGGAGTCCGAGGAGTACTGCAAGGAGCGCCTCGGGCTGGACGCAGCACTCGGCTCCATCGACCGCTCCAAGCTCAACGTCAACGGCTCGTCGCTGGCGGCGGGGCACCCGTTCGCAGCGACCGGTGGGCGCATCGTGGCGCAGCTGGCCAAGCAGCTCGCGGAGAAGAAAGCTGAGACAGGCCAACCGGTGCGCGGCCTCATCTCGGTGTGCGCGGCCGGCGGCCAGGGCGTGACGGCGATCCTCGAGGCGTAACCCCACTACGCCCAAACCGACGTTCGGGCGAGAAAGAGCGAGACGAGGTCACCTTTTCGTCGATCTCGGCGCTAACGAGATCGGAGCCACTCGGCGATCGCCGCGACGGCATCGCGGAAGAAGATCCGGTAGGACCGGTCGGCCACGTACCCGATGTGGGGCGTGGCCGTCACGGTCGCCATCGTGCGCAACGGGTGAGCGGCGGGCAGCGGCTCGGTGTCGAAGACGTCGAGACCGGCGCCGGCGATGCTGCCTGAGTTCAGGGCGTCGATGAGCGCGGCCTCGTCGACGATCGGTCCGCGTGACGTGTTGATCAGCACTGCGGTCGGCTTCATCGCGGCCAGTTCCGCGGCGCCGATCAGCCCCCGAGAACGGTCGCTGAGCCGCAGATGCACGGTCAGCACGTCGGCGGTGGCGAAGAACTCGTCGCGCGGCAGGTAGCGCGCACCCGCCTCGGCCGCGGCGTCGGCGGTGAGGTTCTCACTCCAGGCCACCACGTCCATGCCGAACGCGGTCCCGATGCGCGCGACCCGCGACCCGATGCGCCCGAGGCCGAGCACGCCCAACACCCGGCGATCGAGCTCGGTTCCGACCGTCGTCTGCCATCCCCCGTCGGCAATCGATCGGCTCTCGGCGACCAGGTGCCGCGACGCCGCGAGGATCAGTGCCCAGGTGAGCTCCACCGTCGACGCCACGCTGCCGCCGGTTCCGCTGACGTGAATGCCCAGTTCCTGGGCTGCTGCCATGTCGATCGACGCGTTGACCGGTCCGGTCGACGCGATCATCTTCAGCCGGGGCAACCGCTCGAGGACCGTGCGCGGCAGCGGCGTGCGTTCGCGCATCACGAAGACGACGTCGAACGGCGCGAGCCGCGCCACCAACTCGTCCTCGTCGGACACGTGGTCGGAGAAGGTGGTCACGTCCGCGCGTGCGGTGACCGGTGACCAGTCTGCCGAGGTCAGCGCGACGCCCTGGTAGTCGTCGAGGACAGCGATGCGGGGCCGCGGGCTGCTCTCGGGGGTGCTCATCCTCCCGACGATATGCCCCACGAAAAATTTTTCGCAGACCGTGTAACGCCCCGGTGCGGGTCGTCGATACACCTGATAGCTCCGTGTTGCCGTCTGACCCCCCGACCCGACGGCAACACGGGGCTCTTACATTTTGAGCATGCAGATCAGCATGTTCGGCCAGCTCTCCGGCCTCCCGATGGACTCCAGTGGCGGATCACCCATCGACGCCACCATCGCCTATCTGGCGCAGCTACGCGACGAGGGCTTCGGCCGCGTGTGGATGAGCCAGCTGCCCCACGAGCCCGACCTCCTGACGATTCTCGCGATCGCACTGCGCGAGGTCGACACGATCGAGGCGGCCAGCGGCGTCATCCCGATCCAGAACCAGCACCCCATGCACATGGCGCAGGCCGCGCTGACCACCAGCCTCGCCTCCGGTGGCCGCTTCGTGCTCGGCCTCGGCATGACTCACGCCGCCGTCACCGAGGGGATGTGGGGCATCCCGTGGGACAAGCCGGTGCGACGCCTCAACGAGTACCTGGACGGGCTGCTGCCGCTGCTGGCCGGTGAGCAGGCCTCCGCACCGGGTGAGACGGTGACGACGCGCGGCGCGCTGATGATTCCCGGAGCGCCGCGGCCCGACGTGTACATCGCCGCGCTGGGGCCGCAGATGCTGCGGCTGGCGGGCCGGCGGACGTCGGGCACCTGCACCTGGATGACGGGGCCGGCGACGTTGAGCGGGCACGTCAGCCCGTCGCTGCGCCAGGCGGCCGCCGACGCGGGCCGCACCGAGGATGCGGTGCGCGTCGTCGCCGCGTTGCCGATCGCGGTCACCGACGACGTCGACGCGCTGCGCGCCGCGGCCGCCGAGCAGTTCGCGATCTACGGCACGCTGCCGTCCTACCGGGCGATGCTCGATCGCGAGGGGTATGCGGGACCGCAGGACGCGGCGATCATCGGCGACGAGGCGACGGTGCGTGACCGCCTCGCCGAGCTCGAAGCCGCCGGCGTCGACGAGTTCGTCGCGGCAACGTTCGATCCCTCCGAGGATGGCCGAGCGCGCACCCGCGCCTTCCTCCGCTCCGAGGGCTGAGTTTCTCCGGCGTGGGGCCCCCACGAAGTAGGGGACAGACGCGAACTCGAGTAGACACGCCGCGATAACACTCGAGTCCGCGTCTGGTCGCCCAAAACAAGACGCCCCCGGGAAGAGTCCGGGGGCGTCTCGCGGGCGAGGGGTCTAGAAGGCCGCCTCGTCCAGCTCCATGACCTCGTTGTCGAGGTTGTCGAGGATGGCGCGGGTGCTGGTCAGCATCGGCAGCATGTTCTTCGCGAAGAACGACGCCACCGCGAGCTTGCCCTCGTAGAAGGCGCGCTCGTCACCGGTGGCACCGGCGTCGAGCTTCTCGATCGCGACCGCGGCCTGACGCTGCAGCAGCCAGCCGATCATCAGATCGCCGACGCTCATCAGGAAGCGCACCGAGCCCAGGCCCACCTTGTAGATGCTCGCGGCATCTTCCTGGGCGGCCATCAGGTAGCCGGTCAGCGTGGCGGCCATGCCCTGCACGTCCTCCAGCGCGGTCGCCAGCAGCGCACGCTCGGCCTTCAGCCGGCCGTTGCCGGTCTCCGACTTCACGAACTGCTCGATCTGGCCGGCCACGTGCGCCAGCGCCACACCCTTGTCGCGGACGATCTTGCGGAAGAAGAAGTCCTGCGCCTGGATGGCGGTGGTGCCCTCGTACAGCGAGTCGATCTTGGCGTCGCGGATGTACTGCTCGATCGGGTAGTCCTGCAGGAAGCCGGAGCCGCCGAAGGTCTGCAGCGACTCGGTGAGCTTCGCGTAGGCCTGCTCTGAGCCGACACCCTTGACGATCGGGAGCATCAGGTCGTTGACCTTGACGGCCAGTTCGGGCTCGATGCCGTGGATCGCCTTGGCCACCTCGGCGTCCTGGTGCGTGGCGGTGAACAGGTACAGCGCACGCAGACCCTCGGCGTAGGCCTTCTGGGTCATCAGCGAGCGACGCACGTCCGGGTGGTGCGTGATGGTCACGCGCGGGGCGGTCTTGTCGGTCATCTGGGTCAGGTCGGCACCCTGCACGCGCGACTTGGCGTACTCGAGCGCGTTCAGGTAACCGGTCGACAGCGTGGCGATCGCCTTGGTGCCCACCATCATTCGCGCCTGCTCGATGACGTCGAACATCTGCGCGATACCGTCGTGCACCTCGCCGACCAGCCAGCCGACGGCGGGGGTGCCGTGCTGACCCAGCGAGAGCTCACAGGTGGCCGAGACCTTCAGGCCCATCTTGTGCTCGACGTTGGTGACGAAGACGCCGTTGCGCTCGCCGGGCTCACCGGTCTCCGGATCGAAGTGGAACTTCGGTACGAAGAACAGCGACAGACCCTTGGTGCCGGGGCCGGCGCCCTCGGGGCGAGCCAGCACCAGATGCATGATGTTCTCGAACAGGTCGTCCGAGTCGGCCGAGGTGATGAAGCGCTTCACACCGTCGATGTGCCAGGTGCCGTCGGGCTGCTGGACGGCCTTGGTGCGACCGGCGCCGACGTCGGAGCCGGCGTCCGGCTCGGTCAGCACCATGGTCGAGCCCCAGCCGCGCTCCGCGGCGATCGTGGCCCACTTCTTCTGCTCCTCGGTGCCGAGGTGGTAGAAGATGTCGGCGAATCCAGCGCCCATCGCGTACATGTACACGGCGGGGTTGGCGCCGAGGATGTGCTCCTGCAGGGCCCACGACAGCGCGCTCGGCATCGGCGTGCCGCCGAGTTCCTCGCTGACCGACAGCTTGTCCCAGCCACCGTCGGTGACGGCACGCACCGACTTCTTGAATGCCTCGGGCAGCGTCACGGTGTGGGTCTTGGGGTCGAAGACCGGCGGATTGCGGTCGCCCTCCTCGAAGGAGGCTGCGACCGGTCCCTCGGCGAGCCGGGAGATCTCACCCAGCATGTCGACGGCGGTCTCGACGTCGAGGTCGGCGTATGAGCCCTGGCCCAGCGCCTTGTCGACTCCGAGAACCTCGAACAGGTTGAACACCTGATCACGAACATTGCTCTTGTAGTGGCCCACTTTTCCTCCTCGTCGAGAACGCCACATGCGGTTGGGTACTCACGGCTAAGTTACCCACCAGTAACTGCGCGCTACTATACCGTCCGGTAACTTCAACGCAAGAACACTGTGAGCAATTTCTGCTCACCGACCAACCCAGCAGTTGGCCGGGCTCGGTTTCACGGCCGAAATCTGCCCCTGAGCAGGCCCTATGCACCCCTGTGATGATTGTCACGTTTGGTTGTCTAGGGTGTGATGAATGGCGTCCAGCATCGGTGTCGGGGTATGGGGAACGGGCAATATGGGCGCCACGGCGATCCGGTCGATCATGGCTTTTCCCGGGCTGCGCCTGGCGGCGGTGCTGACCTCGTCCGCGGACAAGGCCGGCCGGGACGCGGCGTCATTCGCGGGGGTGGACGCACCGACGGGAATCGACGCCACCACCGACGTCGACGCCGTGCTGGGCGTCGTCGACGCAATGGCCTACATGGCCTCCGGCGACATCCGCCCGGACGACGCGGTCGCCGACATCGAGCGCTGCCTGCGCGCGGGCGCCCATGTGGTCACCCCGTCGCTGTATTCGCTCTACGACCCGGCATCGGCCCCTCCGGAGTGGGTCGAGCGGCTCACCGCGGCCGCCGAGGAGGGCGGGGCGTGTCTTCTGGTCAGTGGCGTGGATCCCGGCTGGGCCAACGATGCGTTGGCCGTGACGGCTGCCGGTCTGTGCACCCGCATCCGCACGATCACCTGCCAGGAGATCTTCGACTACTCCACCTACGACCAGCCGTACGCGGTCCGGGTGTCCTGCGGCTTCGGCGGGCCGATGGACGAGACGCCGATGATGCTGTTGCCGTCGGTTCCGACGATGGTGTGGGGCGGCAACATTCGCCTCATCGGCCGCGGTCTCGGCATGGAGATCGACGAGATCACCGAGGAGGTCGAGCGGTTACCGCTGGAGGACACCGTGGACACGGTGATGGGCCGCTTCGAGAAGGGCACGCAGGGTGCGTTCTTCCTGCGTGTGATCGGCTGGGCCGGCGGGCAGCAGCGGGTGATCGTCGAGCACATCACCCGCATCCACCCCAGCTGCGCGCCGCAGTGGCCGCAGCCCGATCAGGGGGTCGGCGATCACCGTGTGATCGTCGATGGTGACCCGCAGCTAACGATCGTGACGAGGGCCGACGTGCCCGGCGGCACCCGCGCCGACGGCGGCAACACCACCGCGGCCAACCGTCTGCTGGGCGCCATCGGGTGGTTGGTCACCCAGAAGCCGGGCATCTACGACGGTCTCGACGTCCCGCTGCACCCTCCGCTACCACCGGAGGTCGAGGCGACGCGCTGGGTCTAGTGCCCGGCCAGGCGTTTGTTGACCAGCCGAGTGAGCCACGCCGGGGAGAACCTGGCCCCGGCCGCCAACGCCTTGGCCTGCGTGCCCACCGGGAAGTGCACCTGCCGCAACACCTTTCGAGGCAGCGTCGGTTCGATCGCCGCCGCGATGCCGTCGGCGATGTCTTGCGCGGTCAGCCGGATGCCGAGCGAGGTGGTGGTGCCGGTGCTGACGTCTTTGGTCATCGCGGTGTTCACGTACAGCGGCCACATGTCGATCACTCGGATGTCGTGGCGGCCCCACTCCAGGTTCAGCGCCTCGGTCATCGCACGGACGAAGAACTTGGTGGCGCTGTAGTTGGCCAGTTCGGCCTGCCCGTAGATCGCCGACGCCGAGCCCAGGTTGACGACCACTGCACCCGGGGTGCTCTTCAGATACGGGAAGCCGGCATGCAGCCCGTTGACCACACCCTTGACGTTGACCTCGACCTCGCGGTGGTGCACCTCGAGCGGAATCTCCTCGAAGCGGCCGGCATTGAGTAGCCCCGCGTTGTTGATCAGGACATCGAGCCTGCCGCCGGCGGTCTCGTGGAACTCGGCCAGCCGGCGACCCACCTCCTCGGCATCGGTGACGTCGAGGTGGCCGACGACACCGCGGCCGCCGACCGCCTCCAGGTCGGCTTCGAGGATCGCCAGCCGCTCGTCGTCGATGTCGTAGGCGCCGACGAAGTAACCGCGCTGGGCGAGGAGCAAGGCGGTGGCCCGACCGATACCGGTCGCTCCGCCGGTGATGAACACCGATCTGGTCATGCGTTACTCCTTCTAGGAATTGAGTTGCCAGACAGCGAAATTGAGGCACAGCGCGAACGCCGACCAGGCCAGGTAGGGAACGAGCAGCCACCCGGCGAGCGCGTTTCGCCGGAAGAACAGGACGACGGTGCCGATCAGGATGAGCACGAGCACGCTCAGTTCGGCGAACGCGATGCCGCGCCACCCCAGCCCGAAGAACAGCGGTGTCCACGCGGCATTCAGGACGAGCTGGGTGCCGTACACGATGAGCGCGGGCCGGGTGTCCTGCCACGGACCGCTGCGCCACACCAGCCAGGCCGCCACCGCCATCATCGTGTACAGCAGCGTCCAGACGGGGCCGAAGACCCACGACGGTGGCGCCCACCCCGGCTGCCGCAGCCGGGCGTAATCCTCGGCGGAGGTGGCCGACGCGAGGCCGCCCAGTGTCGACGCAACGACCACGGCTGCAATCGAGATCGCGAGCGCGATAACGCTTTTCGAGCGCGTGGGCTGATAACTGTCAACCATGCCGATTCACCCTACCGGGCGGGTGTGCGCCGTCGGCCGGCGCGGTCAGGACGTCCCCATTCTGTTCGATTTACCCGGACTGCTCCGCGTCGGCGGCTGGTTCCGCATCGGGCAGTTGGCCCACCAGGTACTCGGCCAGCCCGCCGATGGTCGGATAGTCGAACACCGCGGTGGCGTTGATAGTGAAGGCGCCGCCGAACTGGCTGTGCAATCGGTTCCGCAGCTCGATCGCCATCAGCGAATCCGTGCCCAGGTCCAGGAACCGCGACGACGCCGCCGGGGGTTGCGCCAGACGCAGGAAGTTCTGCACCTCCCGCTGCAGGAACTCGGTGACGAACCCGGCCCGCGCGGGCACCGGGATCTCCTGCAGCTGACGCAACAGCTCACTGTCTCCGCTCACCTCGCCGCCGTCGCGGGGCAGCACCAGATCCAGGATCGGCGGACGCGCCGCACCCAGCACCTTGGCCGCGCGCGCCCAGTTGGCCTTGATCACCGTCGCCTGCCCGGTGCCGTTGGCCACCACCTCCGCCAACGCGCTCAACGCCGCCGACGGCTCCAGCGGGATCAACCCCTGGGCGCTGATGTTCGCGCTCACCGCCTCCGACGACGCCATCCCGCCCCGGCCCCAGGGACCGAAGTTGACCCCGGTGGCCGGAAGGCCGGCAGCGCGGCGGTGCGCGACGAGGCCGTCGAGGTACGCATTGGCGGTCGCGTAGTTGGCCTGGCCGGGAGAACCGAACACGCTCGACACCGACGACGACACGATGAAGAACTCGAGGTCGTCGTCTCGGGTCAATCGATCCAGGTGCGAGGCGCCGAACGCCTTCGGCGCCAACGTCGTCCGGAACCGGTCGAGATCCAGGCCGGAGAGCAGCGCATCGTCGAGCACGCCGGCCAGGTGCAGGACGCCACCGAGGGGCGGCAGCTCGGCGCGGATGTGCGCCAGCAGTCGGCGCACGTCCTCGAAGTCCCCCACGTCGGCGGTGACGACGTGCACGCGGCAGCGGTGCCGGTCGGTGATGTCGTCGATCAGCTGCTGTGCCTGCGCCGAGGGGGCCCGGCGGCTGGTGAGCACCAGGTCGCCCGCACCCAACTGGGCCAGGTGGGCTGCGGTGTGCAGCCCGATCGCACCGAGGCCGCCGGTGATCAGATACGTCCGGTCGGGCTGTGGTTGTAGCGGTGTCGGCATCTGCAGCACGATCTTGCCGATGTGGCGGGCCTGCTGCATCCGCCGGAATGCCGACCTCGCCTCGGTCAGCGGATAGATCTCGGCGGGCAGCGGCGTCCACTCACCCTGGGCCAGCCCGTCGGACACCTCGGTGAGCAGGTCGCGGATGCGGTCCGGTTCGGTGAACATGACCGTGTCGAGTGCGACGATCTCGTAGTCGATGTCGGGGCGGGCGGCCGCCATCTGGTCGGTGGTCCAGATGTCGCGCTTGGCGATCTCGGCGAAGCGGCCGCCCTGAGCCGTGGCGCGCAGCGTGGCGTCGATGAACCCCTCGCTCGTCAGGCTGTTGAGCACCACGTCCACCCCGGCGCCGCCGGTGTCGGCCAGGATCTGGTCGGCGAATTCTGTTGTGCGCGAATCGTAGACGTACTTGACGCCGAGACGCCGCAGCGTGTCCCGTTTGAATGTGCTCGCGGTGGCGAACACTTCCGCCCCGCAGCGCTGCGCCATCTGGACTGCGGCCAGCCCCACGCCGCCGCTCGCGGCGTGGATGAGCACCTTGTCGCCCGGCTTGAGCTGTGCCCAGTCGAACGACAGCCGGACCGTGAGCGCGGCGGCGGGGATCGTCGCCGCGTCCACCGCGCTGATGCCGTCGGGTATCGGCGCGAGGAACTGGCTGGGCACGTTGAACCGGCTCGCGAATGCGCCCTGCATGGATCCGTAGACCCGCTGGCCCACGGTCAGGCCGGTGACCTCGTCGCCGATCTGGGTCACCGTGCCGGCGAAATCGCCGCCGATCGGCCCGGGATCGCCGGGATAGAGGCCGAGCACGTTGAGCACGTCGCGGAAGTTCAGCCCCGCGGCCTCGACCCGGACCTGCACGTAACCGCCGGCGGGCGGCTCGACCTCGGTCTCGGTCAGTCGCAGGTTGTCGATCGCACCGCGTTCGGTGGGCGCCAGCACGTAGTCACTCGATCGCGGGACGCTCAGGTGTCCGCTGCGTGACCACGGCAGCAGCCGCGATGCCAGCAGTTTGCCTTGCCGCACAGCCATTTCCGGCTCGTCGACGGGCGCCGACACCAGGCCGGCCAGCAAGCGGACTGCCTCGTCCGAACCGTCGCAGTCGACCAACCGGGCACGCAGCGCAGGTTCCTCGTTGATCGCGGTGCGGCCGAAGCCCCACAGTGCGGCCTGCACGGGGTCGACCGGTTCCCCCGACTCGCAGGCGACGGCCCGCTCGGTCACGATCCACAATCCGCCGGGCAGCTTCACCTCACCGCTCTGCACGGCGCGCACCGCGCCCAGAAGTTCGGCGATCTCCTGCTCGAGCCGGACGTCGAGCGCCCCCGCCTGCGACCTGGCGGCACGCCAGATGACACCGGAGAAGCCGACGCCACGCTGCTGGGCATCGGCGAGCACCTGCCCCAGCGGTGTCGTGTCGGTGGCGCGGTCGACGGCGATGGCGCCGGGGACCAGGGCCGCGAGCTCGGCGAAGTCGGCGATCAACCAGGTGCCGCTGGGGGTCACCGGCTCTGCCTCAGGCTCGGTGTCCGGGAGGGGCACCTCGTGCCAGCCGACGGTGTAGAGCAGCCGGCCGGTGTCACCGCCCAGCCCGCGCAGCAGCGCCTCGCGGGGCGCACGCTTGACGGTGAACTCGCGGATCCCACCCAGACGATGGCCGTCACGGTCCACGAAATCGAGGTCGAACACCTGGGTTTCGCTGTCGAGTGCACTCTGATGCCAGGTCGCGCGGCAGTAGAACCGCCGCGGCATCGGCTGCTGCACCGAGACCTGGCCGTATCGCAGCGGTAAGTACAGATCTGAGACGCCCTGCTCGGCGGCCAGCACCGCCGGGAAGGCGGGGAATGCGACGCCGGTGCACAGATCCATCAACACCGGATGCATCGGCTCGCTGCCGAGGTGCTCGGCCAACTCCTCGCCGACGAGGATGTCACCGATCGCCTCACCCTCGCCCAGCCACAGCGACTTCAACGAGCCCGACCAGTTCGGCCCCCACGCCAACTCGAGATCGGCGAACGTCTCGAACAGCTCCTGCGGACGCATCCGGGTGAGCCGCTCGAGTGCGTCCTCGACGGGTCCTGTCTCGGAGGCGGCCTCGTCCCGCCCGGCGACGATGGTGCCCTCGGCGTTGAGCGACCACTCCGCACCCTGCTCGCCGTAGGCGCGGCTGTGCACCTGGAACGACCACTGCCCGGCGTCGGCCGCCGGATGCAAGGTCAGCTGAACGTCACGGGAAGCCTTCTCCGGCAGAATGATCGGTTCGTAGAAGAAGACATCGGTGGCGTGGGCCGGGGTGCCGACGGCGGCCAGCGCCATCGCCGCGTAGGTCGCGCCGGGAACGACGACGGTGCCGTAGATGACGTGGTCGGACAGCCACGGCTGCGTCTTGACCGACAGCCTGCTGGTGTAGATCGTGTCACCGGAGGCCAGTTCGCGTGCGGCGCCGAGGATGCCCGAACCCTGCGCGGCGGTGCCGCCGTCCACCGCGATCGCGGCCGTCTTGGGCCAGAAGCGCCGGTGCTGGAACGGGTAGGTGGGCAGTTCCAGGACCCGTCGTTCGCGCCTGCTCACCGCGGCGAAATCGGGTCGGTGGCCGGCGATGTACACGCCGGCCAACGCGTCTGCGACCTGGCGCTGATCGCCGACACCCTTGCGCAGTGAGGCGATCGCACGCGGCGCCGGCAGATGCTCGGGCCAGACCTGCACGGCCGCCCCGGTCAACACCGGCTGCGGGCCGATCTCCATGAGGACCGAGCACCCCAACCCGGCCACGGTGCGCACGCTCTCGGCGAACTGCACCGGCTGGCGGGAGTGCCGGCGCCAGTACTCCGCGTCGAGCGTGGCGTGTCCGGTGAGCACGGCGCCGGTGCGGTTGCACACCAGCGGCAGGGTGGGGCTGGCGAAGTCGAGTTGCGCCGCGTACGCCTGGAATTCGTCGAGGACCGGGTCCAACAGCTCCGAGTGGAACGCGTGGCTGGTTTCCAGCCATGTGCACCGGATGCCGTCCTCGCTGAAGGTCGCGACGATCTGCTCCAGATCCTCACCCGGTCCGGACAGCACGGTGTTGGGGCCGTTGTAGGCGGCCACCGACACCCGCGGATGCGCGCCCGCGGCCTGTTCGACCCGGCTTGCGTCGGCGAACACGGCCACCATCCGGCCGCCCTCGGGCAGCTCGCCGAACAGCCGACCGCGCTGAGCCATCAGCCGGGCGCCGTCGGCCAGGCTGAACACCCCGGCCACACAGGCGGCCGCGTATTGGCCGACGCTGTGGCCGAGCACGACGTCGGGCTCGATGCCCCACGACTGCCACAACCGGGCCAGCCCCATCTCGATGGCGAACAGCGCGGGCTGCGCGAACGACGTGTGCCGCAGTCGCTTTCCGGCCTGGCCGCCGGTCTCCCGGTCGGTGGCGAAGAGAACCTCGAGCAGCGGGGTCGGCAGCAGATCCTCGATCGCCGCGGCGCACTCGTCGACGGTGGCGGCGAACACCGGCTGCGTCTGGTACAGCTCGCGAGCCATGCCCGGGTACTGGCTGCCCTGGCCGGTGAACAGCCAGGCCGTCGTCGGGCGGTGCGTGTGCTCACCGCGAACGACGCCGGGGCGCAGGCGATTCGCCGCCAGATCGCCCAGTGCGATGCGCGCGTCGGACATCGACTCCACGACCAGCGCGGCGCGGTGCTCGAAGTGGGAGCGACCCGTGCCGGCCGTGCGACACACGTCGGCGATGTCGGCCTCGGGATGGGCGCTCACCCATGCCTCGTACCGCTGCGCCAGCGCCACCAGCGCCTCGGGTGACCGCGCGGAGAGCGGCAGCACGCTCACGGTGTCGGTAGGGCCCGACGCCGGTTCGGACGCCGTCGTCGGCGGTGCCTCTTCCACCAGGACGTGGGCGTTGGTCCCGGTGAAGCCGAACGAACTGACCCCGGCGCGGCGCGGCCGACCGTTGGTCTGCCACGGCATCGCATCGCCGAGCACCCGGACCGGCAGCGTGTCCCACGGGATGTGCGGAGACGGGGTGTCGAAGTGCAGGCTCTTGGGCAGCATCTGGTGCTGCAGGGACAACACGACCTTGATCAGACCGGCTGCGCCCGAGGCGGATTCGGTGTGCCCGATGTTCGTCTTCACCGACCCCATCAGCAGTGGCTCCGTGCGGGAGTCCCCGTAGGCCGCCGCGGCGGCCTGCACCTCGATCGGATCGCCCAGCGGGGTGCCGGTGCCGTGGGCCTCGAGGTAGTCGATGTCGCCGCCGGAGAGACCGGCGCGCGCGAGGACCGAGCCGATCAACCGTTGCTGGGCGCCGCCGTTGGGCACGGTCAGGCCGCTGGACGCGCCGTCCTGGTTGACGCCGCTGCCCGCGATGACGGCAGCGATCGGATCGCCGTCACGCTGGGCGTCGGACAGCCGCTTGAGCACCAGCACACCGCAGCCCTCGCTGCGCACGTAGCCGTCGGCCGACGCGTCGAACGTCTTGCACCGGCCCGCCGGCGACAGCATCCGGGCACGCGATGCTGCCACCGTGGTCACCGGGCTCAACAGCACGTTGACGCCACCGGCGACGGCCAGGTCGCAGTCTCCGGAGTGCAGGGCCTGGCAGGCCTGGTGCACGGCCACCAGCGCGGAGCTGCACGCGGTGTCGACGGCGACGGCGGGGCCTTCGAGTCCCAGCGCGAAGGCCACCCGGCCCGAGATCGCGTTCAGCGCGTTGCCGGTGATGAAGTGCGGTTGGATCTTGTCGATCGACTCGGCCGAGAGCAGGTGCGCGTACTCGTTGGCGGCGACACCGGTGAACACCCCGGTGCGGCTGCCCCGCAACGACGCAGGGGAATACCCCGCCCGTTCCAGGCCCGCCCAGACGGTTTCGAGCATCAGCCGCTGCTGCGGCTCGATCCACACGGCCTCACGTGGGGAGATGCCGAAGAACTCGGGGTCGAATCCGTCGATACCGTCGAGGAATCCGCCGAACCGGGTGTAGATCTTGCCCGCGGCGTCGGGATCGGGGTCGTAGAACTCGTCGATGTCGAAGCGGTCCTCGGGGACCTCGCGGATCGCGTCGACTCCGCCGGCGAGCACCTCCCAGAACGCCTCCGGATCGGGGGCCCCGGGGAATCGGCAGGACACCGCGACGATCGCGATCGGTTCGTCGGTGCGGGCGGCGGCGACCGTGACCGGCCGCTCCGTCGGCGCGTCGGTGAGACCGAGGACGTCGCCGAGCAGGTAGTCGGCGACGGCGTCGATACGCGGATGATCCATGGCCAGCGTCGCGGGGATCTCCCGGCCCACCCCGGTTTCGATCCGGCGGCGCAGCTCGACGGCCATCAGCGAGTCCATGCCGATGTCGAAGAAGCCGGCGTCCTCGCGGATCTCGGCGACGTCGACGCGAGTGACCTCGGCCACCGCATCGCGCAGGTAGCCGATGAGCAGCGTGCGGCGCTGCTGCAGCGGGGCGTCGGTGAGGCGTTTCACCAGATCGGTCGGTCCACCGCCATGCACTGTCGAGACCTGCTGCGGAACCTCGTGATTCAGCTCGGCGAGGAAGCCGCGTCGACCGGTCTGCTCGTAGAGGGGCAGGAAGCGGGACCACTCGACACGGGCCACCACGGCCTGTGCCGCACCGCCGACGACGGCGTCAGTGAGGCCGGCGAGGGCGTCGGCGGGTGACAGTGTCGCGACGCCGCGTTCCTCGAGCCGGGCCCGGGCCTGGGCATCGGCCATCCCCTCGAAGCCGGTTGACGCCCACGGCCCGAAGTTCACGGCGGTGGCGGCGACGCCGCGGTCGCGCAGGCTCCAGGACAACCCGTCGAGGAACGCGTTGGCCGCCCCGTAGGCCGTCTGGCCGAAGCTGCCCCACACCGAGGCGATCGACGACGTGCCGATGAAGAAGTCGAGCGGCAGATCGCGCGCGGCCTCGCTGAGATGCCATGCACCCCAGACCTTCCCGGCGAAGACCCGATCGATCTCCGCATCGTCCTGGGCGCTCATCGGGCTGGCGCCGATCTCACCTGCCGCATGCACGATTCCCGCCAGCGGCGGGCGGTCGGCACTGGGCGCGAGCAGCTTGGCGACGCCGTGGGCGTCGGCGACGTCGGCCCTGGCGACCTCGATCTGGCACCCGTACTGATCGGCGAGCGCGGTGATGCGTGCGCTGACAGCCTCGCTGGGTGCGCGCCGGCTGGTGAGCAGGAGATGGCCGGCCCCGCGGGCGGCCAGGTGGGCGGCGACCTCCAGTCCGATCGAGCCAAGCCCGCCGGTGACGAGATACGTTGCGTCGGAACGGATGGGCAGAGAATCGGTGACCGGTTGACCGGTGCGCCGGGTGAGTCGCGGCACGTGCACGCCGCCGGCGCGCAGCGCGAGCTGATCCTCGCGGGGGCCTGCGCCGGCAGCCTGGCTGATCTGGCCGATCAGCGCCGACCATTGCTCGGTGGTGCCGGCGCCGAGATCGGCGAGACCGCCCCACAGCTGCGGCGCCTCGAGCGCGGTGGCGCGGCCGAAACCCCACAGGCAACTCTGGTCCGGCGCCACGACGTCGACGTCGGTGACGCGCTGCGCGTTGCGGGTCAGAATCCACACGGGTGCGCGGACATCGGCGGCCGCCGCGGCACGGAACAGCCGGCGCGTTCCGGGCAGCACGCTGTGCTGCATCCGCAGCAGGGAGCGCATCGAGGGCGGTCCATCCGCGAGGGCGGCGTCGAGCGCGGCGACGTGCAGGATGCGCAGGGCCGGATCGCCGGCGGCCGCGCGGACCGTCTCGGTGAACGCGGCCTCCTCGGCGTCGGAGACGGGCAGCCCGACGACGCGGTGGCGATGTCCGCGGGCGGCGAGCAGGTCGATCAGCGGTCGGATGGCGTCGGTGTCGTCGCCGACGATGAGCCAGGACGGTGCGTCCGCGGGGTCGAGGCGTGCGGGCGGGAGGACATCCCAGCGGATCTGGTAGCGGGCATCGCTGATCGACTGGGCGTCGCGCTGCTGATTGTGTTGGGCAGCAAGCTTGCTCAGGACGTCACGGACATGCGGATCGTCGGAGCCGAGCAGGGTGGCGAGTTCGTCGATGCGGCCGTCCTCGAGCAACGCGACGGCGGCGGTGCGCGCGCCCCGCTCCTTCGGTGCATCGGTCCGCTCCTGCTCGTCGCGGAACCAGTACCGCCGATGCTCGAACGGATAGGTCGGCAGGTCGAGTAGCCGCGCCGTCGTGGCAGAGACGGCACCGAAGTCGGGCTGGTGGCCCAGCACGTAGGCGTCGGCCAGCGCTTCGGTGATCTGCCTGCGGTCCTCGACAGCGGGCCGCAGCGACGCGATCACCCGCGGTGCGGTGGCAGGGTCGGGCCAGGCGGACAGCGCGGCCGCGGTCAGCACGGGTCGAGGCCCGATCTCGACCAGCAGCTTGCAGTTCATCTCCGCGAGAGTTTTTATGCTGGCAGCGAATTGGACCGGCTGGCGGGCGTGCCGGCGCCAGTAGGCGCCGTCGAGGTTGGTGCTGCGGCCCAGCGCTGCGCCGGTGCGGTTGTCGATCAGGATCCGCTGGGGTGCGCCGAACGTGAATTGTGATGCCGCTGCTTCGAATTCGTCGAGGATCGGGTCGAGCAGCGCGGAGTGGAAGGCGTGGCTGGTTTCGAGCCGATCGCAGCGGATGTTGTCGGCGGCCAGCGTGGCCACCGCCTTCTCGAGATCGGCCGCCGGGCCGGACAGCACGGTGTTGGCGCCGTTGTAGGCGGCCACCGACAGTGTCGGTATCTCGTCGACCACGGCCTCGACCCGGTCGGCGGGCGCGAAGATCGCGGCCATCCGGCCGCCGGCGGGCAGGCTTTGGAAGAGCTTGCCGCGCAACGCGATCAGCCGCGCGCCGGCCGCGACGTCGAGCACGTCGGCCACGCAGGCCGCGGCGTACTGCCCGACGCTGTGGCCGAGCACGACATCGGGTTGCAGACCCCACGACTGCCAGAGCCGAGCCAGCCCCATCTCCACCGCGAACAGCGCGGGCTGGGCATAGCTCGTCTGCCGCAGAGCTTCCTGCGCATCCGCTTCGGAACCGGAACCGTCGAGGGCGAACATGACGTCGAGCAGCGGTGTGTCGAGCAGGTCGGCGACGGCGTTTGCGCAGGCGTCGACGGTCTCGGCGAACACCGGTTCGGAGTCGTACAGTTGGCGCGCCATGCCGGGGTACTGGCTGCCCTGGCCGGTGAACAGCCAGGCCGTCTTCGGCACGTCGTGGGCCTCGCCGCGGACCAGTCCGGGCGCGGGACGGTCGTCGGCCACCGCACCCAGCAGTTCCAGTGCGGTCTCGCGGGAGTCGGCCACCAGGGCCGCCCGGTGCTCGGTGTGCGCGCGGGCCACGCCCGCGGTGAAGCACACGTCGGCAAGCGTGGCGTCGGGATGTGCGGCCCACCAGTCGCGGTATGCGCCGGCGAGCGCACGCAGCGCGGTCGGTGTCCGGGCCGACAGCGGAAGCAGGTGCGGTCCGTCCTGCGCAACCTGATCGGTGCCGGTCTCGGGCAGGGGGGCCTCTTCGAGGATCACATGCGCATTGGTGCCGGCGAAGCCGAACGAGCTGACCCCGGCGATGCGCGGCCGGTCGCCGCGGCGCCAGGGCGTGGTGTCCGTGACCACCTCGACGGGCAGCCGGTGCCAGGGGATGTGCGGCGACGGGTTCTCGAAATTCAGGTGCTTGGGCAGGGTTTCGTGCTCGAGCGCGAGGATCACCTTGATCACGCCTGCGATGCCCGCGGCGGCTTCGAGGTGCCCGATGTTGGTCTTCGCCGAACCGATCAGCAGGGGGCGGTCGGCCTCGCGGCCATCACCGAGTGCGGCGCCGGCGGCCTGCGCCTCGATCGGATCGCCGAGCGAGGTGCCGGTGCCGTGGGCTTCGAGGTAGTCGACGTCGCGCGGGTCGATGCCGGCGCGGCGTAGCGCGGCACCGATGACACGCTGCTGGGCGACGCCGTTGGGCACGGTCAGACCGCCCGACGCACCGTCCTGGTTGATCGCGCTGCCGCGAACCACCGCGCGGATGTGGTCACCGTCGCGCAGGGCGTCCTCGAGCCGCTTGATCACGATGATCCCGCAGCCCTCGCCGCGCGCGTAACCGTCGGCGGCCGCGTCGAAGGTCTTGCAGCGGCCGTCGGGTGCCAGCATGTGCGCGTTCGAGAACGTGATCATCGTGGCCGGCGTCAGCAGCACGTTCGCCCCGCCGGCCAGCGCCAGGTCGCACTCGCCGAGCTGCAGTGCCTGGCAGGCCTGGTGGATCGCCACCAGCGAGGAACTGCATGCGGTGTCGACGGCCACCGCGGGCCCCTGCAGGCCGAGCCGGTAGCTGATCCGGCCCGCCGCCGCGGCGTTGGATGTCCCGATGGCCATGTAGGCCTCGATCTCGGGATAGTCCAGTTCGTCGGACATGATGCCCAGGTAGTCGTGGGTGGCCAGCCCCACGAACACGCCGGTGTCGCTGCCCGCCAGCGTCGACGGCGCGATTCCCGCGTGTTCGAGCGCGTGCCACGAGGTCTCCAGGAGCAGGCGGTGCTGCGGATCCATCTGCCGCACCTCGCGAGTCGACATCCCGAAGAAGGGTGCGTCGAAGCCGATGACGTCGTCGACGAACCCGGCCCGCCGGGTCGCCACCTTGCCCGGGCTGCCGGGCTCTGCGTCGTAGAAGGCCTCGGCGTTCCAGCGGTCCGGCGGCACCTCGGAGATGGCGTCGCGGCCCTGGCTCAGCAGGTCCCAGAACGCGTCGGCGTCGGGCGCCCCGGGCAGTCGGGCTGCGTACCCGATGACCGCGAAGCGCGCTGCCGGCTCGTTCGGATCTGCAGCGGAAACCATGCCGCTTTCCCCCCTCATCAGCGGTGAACTTACTCGGCGGTCAGATTAGCGCGAGCATCGTGCACAATGTCACCCGAACGTCATTGTTCGATCTTGGTCAGCGGGGAGGACGGCGCGGTGCGCATCGGCACGATCACGGTTGGCGCACTCGATGAATGGTCGGTCGCCGCAGGCAAGGTGACGTCTTGGCATCCGACGCCGGCCGCCGTCGAGAAGGCGCGGCAGGCGCCGGTCAGTCCGGTGCCCGTGAGCTACATGCAGGGCCAGCACCTGCGGAACTACAGCGAGCGGCACGCAGCCGGGCTCACCTTCTCCCGCCAGATCATCGCCAGCTGCGACGTCGCCGGTCAGTGCGACATCGCGGCGATGGACCACGCCGTGAACAACTACCTGCGCCGCCACGACACGTTCCGCAGCTGGTTCGCCCCGACCGAGGACGGCCGATTCGTCCGGCACGCCCTGACCGATCCGGCCGACATCGAGTTCGTCCCCGTCGAGCGCGGCCACATGACGATCGAGCAGATCCACGCCCACGTCATCGACATTCCGAGCCCGCTGGAATGGGGCTGCTTCACGTTCGGCGTGATCCAGGGTGAGGACCACTTCAGCTTCTTCGCGGCGATGGATCACGTGCACGGCGACGCGACGCTCATCGGCACCACGATGATGGAAGCCAACGGCATGTACTCGGCACTGAGCCTGGGCGGGCAGGCGCTCCAGCTGCCCGACGCCGGCAGTTTCGACGACTTCTGTGTGCGCGAACGCGAATACACCGATGCGCTGACGACCGACTCGCCCGGCGTCACGGCGTGGCTCGACTTCGCCGAGAACAACGCCGACGGCTTCCCGGAGTTCCCGCTGCCGCTCGGCGATCCGGAGGCCTCGACGCGCAGCACCATGACGTCACTGATGCTGATGGACAGCGCGCAGACCGCGCGCTTCGAGGCCGCGTGCGCGGGCGCCGGAGCCCGGTTCGTCGGCGGGCTGTTCGCCTGCCTGGCCCAGGTCGAGCACGAGCTGACGGGGGCGCTCACCTACTACGGGCTGACCCCCCGCGATTCGCGGAGCGCGTCGGACAATTTCATGACCCAGGGCTGGTTCACCGGGCTGATCCCGATCGTCGTGCCGATCGGCGCGGCCTCGTTCTCCGATGCCGCCTGGTCGGCGCAGTCGGCGTTCGACGCCGGGCTCGCCATGGCCAAGGTGCCCTACTACCGCGTGCTGGAGCTGGCGCCCTGGCTGCGGTGGCCGCAGGCGAACTTCCCGGTGACGAACTTCCTGCACGGGGGCGCGGCGCCGATGAACGCGATCCTGGCGGCCGGCGAAATGGGGCTCGCCGACAACATCGGGATCTATCCTGACGGCCGGTACTCGTACCAGTTGACGATCTACATCTTCCGCTACGGCGAGGGCACGGCCATGGCGATCATGCACCCGGACAACGCGATCGCGGCCAAGTCGGTCGACCGCTACATGGGGGCGATGAAATCGGTGGCGACGCGAGTCGCCGACAGTGGCCAGTGGGGACGCGTCGCCTAGCGTGCGGTACGGCGAGGGGGTGAGGACGACATGGGGCGGCTAGCCGGTCTGGTGGTGCGCTTTCCCTGGGTGGTGATCGCCGTCTGGGTGGCGCTGGCCGTGGCACTGCCGCTGAGTTTCCCGTCGCTGAACGAGATGGCCCAGAAGCATCCGCTGCAGATCCTTCCCGCGGATGCGCCGTCGAGCGTCACCGCGACCAAGATGGCCGAGGCGTTCAAGGAGCCGGGCTCGGACAACCTGCTCATCCTCGCGTTCATCAACGAATCAGGGCTCACCCGCGCCGACGAAGCCGTCTACCGCAACGTCGTCGACGCGCTGCGCGACGACGTCACCGACGTGGTGTCGGTGCAGGATTTCATCAGCACCCCGCAGCTTCGCAAGTTCCTGACCAGTGACGACAAGACCACCTGGGTGCTGCCCGTGACGCTGGTCGGCGAGCTGGGCACCCCGCGCGCCTACGACTCGTTCAACCGCGTCACCGACCTGATCGCCCATCACGCACCGCCGCGCGGTTCTCCGCTGGTCGTGCACGTCACCGGGCCCGCCGCCACCGTCGCCGACCTGACGGTCGCGGGTCAGCAGGACCGGCTGCCGATCGAGCTCGCGATCGCGGTCCTGGTGCTGACCGTGCTGCTGGTGGTGTACCGCAACCCGCTCACGATGCTGTTGCCGCTCATCACGATCGGCGCATCGGTACTGATCGCCCAGGGCGTGGTCGCCGGCTACTCCCACCTGACGGGCGCGGGGGTGTCCAACCAGTCGATCGTGTTCCTCAGCGCGATCCTGGCCGGTGCCGGCACCGACTACGCGGTGTTCCTGATAAGCCGGTACCACGACTACATCCGCGATGGCGCCGGCGTCACCGACGCCGTCACCCGCGCGATGATCTCCATCGGCAAGGTCATCACCGCCTCGGCGACGACGGTCGGCATCACGTTCCTGGCGATGAGCTTCGCGACCATGGGTGTGTTCAAGACGATCGGCGTGTCCGCGGCGATCGGCGTCGCGGTCGCGTTCCTGGCCGGCCTGACCCTGCTGCCCGCGATCATGGTGCTCGCCGGTCCGCGAGGCTGGATCGGGCCACGCCGGGAACTGACCGCACAGATGTGGCGGCGCTCGGGCATCCGCATCGTGCGCCGGCCGGTGCCGCACCTGATCGCGAGCGTGCTGGTGCTGGTCCTGCTCGCCGGCGCGGCGGCGTTCGGATCGTTCAACTACGACGACCGCAAGGCCGTTTCGCCGTCGGCGCCGAGCTCGGTGGGCTACGCCGCGCTGGAGCGTCACTTCCCGATCAGCCAGTCGATTCCACAGTACGTGCTGGTGCAGTCGCCGCACGACCTGCGTTCGCCCGCGGCGCTGGCCGACCTCGAGCAGATGGCGTCGCGCATCGCCCAGCTCCCCGACGTGGGGCTGGTCAGCGGCGTCACCCGCCCCCTCGGCGAGGTGCCGCCCGAATTCCGCGCGACATTCCAGGCGGGGATCGTCGGTGACCGGCTGGCCACCGGCGCGGCGCAGATCGGGGAGCGCCGCGGTGACCTCAGCCGGCTCGCGGGCGGGGCGGACACGCTCGCCGACAGCCTCGGCGACGTGAGCGCCCAGGTCAACGACATCGCCCCCAGCCTCAAGGGTCTGCTCGACAGCATGTCCTCGATCCGCGTCCAGTACGGCGGCGACAAGCTGGTCCGCGACGTCGCGACCGCGGCGAAGCTCGTCGACAGCGTCAACAAGCTCGGTCTCTCGATGGGTCTGAATTTCCGTGCGGTCAAGGACATGTTCGCGTGGATCGGGCCGGTGCTGACCGCGCTGCAGGGCAACGCGACCTGTGACGCCAACCCGTCCTGCGTCGACACCCGCGCACAGTTCCAAAAGCTCGCCGCGGCTCGCGACGACGGTCGCGTCGACGAGATCAATCAGCTGGCCGGTCAGCTGCAGGGCGTCGACGACAAGGGCAGCCTCTCCTCGACGGTGAACCAGCTCAACTCGATGTTCACGAAGCTGACCACGACGATCTCCGATCTCGGGCTGGACAGTCCGGCTGGTGCGCGCTCCGGGGTGAACGAGTTGCAGCGCAACGCCAATCGGCTCGCCGACGGCAGCCGGCAGGTCGCCGGTGGCGTGGATCAGCTGGTCGAGCAGATCCAGGTTCTGGCCGCAGGCCTCGACCAGGCATCGACGTTCCTGCTGACGATGCGCAAAGACGCCGCGGCCTCGTCGATGGCGGGCTTCAACATCCCGGCCGAGGTGCTGGCGGCGCCGGAGTTCCAGAAGGCGTCGGCGGCGTACGTCTCGCCCGACGGGCACTCGGCGCGCTATCTCGTGCAGACGAAACTCAATCCGTTCAGCCCCGAAGCGATGGATCAGGTCGACGCGATCAACGACGTAGCGCGAGGAGCGCAGCCCAACACCACGCTGGCGGACGCGACGATCTCGATGGGTGGTTATCCGGCCGCGCTGCGGGACACCCGCGACTACTACCAGCGCGACATCCGATTCATCATCGCGGTGACGCTGGTGATCGTGCTGCTGACCCTGATGGTGCTGCTGCGCTCCCTCGTCGCGCCGCTGTATCTGGTTGCCTCGGTGGTGCTGTCGTACTTCGCGGCCATCGGCATCGGGGTGCTGACGTTCCAGTACCTGCTCGATCAACCGCTGCACTGGACCGTTCCGCCGTTGGCGTTCGTGGTGCTGGTCGCCGTCGGTGCCGACTACAACATGCTGTTCGTGTCGAGGTTGCGCGACGAGTCGCCGCACAGCGTGCGCTTCGGCGTGATCCGGACATTGGGGTCGACGGGCGGCGTGATCACCGCGGCCGGCCTGATCTTCGCGGCCTCGATGGGCGGGCTGCTGTTCTCGTCGATCGGCATCGTCGTGCAGGGCGGTTTCGTGATCGGCGTCGGCATCCTGCTGGACACGTTCGTGGTGCGCACCATCACCGTGCCCGCGATCGCCGCGCTGGTCGGACGGGCGAACTGGTGGCCCTCGCGGGTTCAGAAGGCGGCACCCGCCGACGACAAGGTGGAGGCGATCTGACGTGTTCGAGCTTTCGCGCCGACGCGCGCGGTGTGTGACACTACGACGACGCTTGTGCAGCGGCCGGGGGTTGGAATCATGACGCAGACAGGCTCGTCGTCCGTGCTGTCGATGCTGCACGGCCGCGCCGCGATGCGGCCCGACGGCACCGCGTTCACGTTCACCGACTACAGCGATGATCCGGCGGGCCGGGCGCAGACGCTGACCTGGTCTCAGCTGTCGCGGCGCACGATGAGCGTGGCCGCCGACATCGCGGCCCACGGCGCCACCGGCGATCGCGCGGTGATCCTCGCGCCGCAGGGTCTCGAGTACATCCTGGCGTTCCTCGGCGCGATGCAGGCCGGTCTCATCGCCGTACCGCTGCCGCTGCCGCATCGCGGGTCGAGCCACGACCGGGTGAGTGCGGTATTCGCCGACACCACCCCTGCGGTGGTGCTGACGACCTCGGCCGTCGCCGCCGACGTCGTCGACTACATCGAGCACTCCCGGCTGGACACCGCTCCCGCGCTCCTGCACGTCGACGCGATCGACCCGCACGCCGAAGGCGCTGCGTTCACCCCGCCGGCCGCACCACCCGACACCGCCTATCTGCAGTACAGCTCAGGGTCGACGCGGCTACCGACCGGCGTGATGATCTCGCATCGCAATCTGTCGTCGAATTTCGATCAGCTGATGCGCAGCCTGCTCGGCGGGCGGCAGCTCCCGGATCTGACGGTCGTGTCGTGGCTGCCGTTCTATCACGACATGGGCCTGGTCCTCGGGGTGTGCGCGCCGATCCTGGGTGGCTTCGCGGCGCACCTGATGAGTCCGGTCGCATTCCTGGAACAGCCGGCCCGCTGGGTGCGCGCGTTGGCCACCGCGGACAACGCGTTCTCCGCGGCACCCAATTTCGCGTTCGAGCTGGCCGCCCGCAAGACCACCGATGCCGATCTGGCCGGTCTGGATCTCGGCGGGGTCGCAGGCATCATCAACGGGGCCGAGCGCGTCGACCCGGGCACGCTGGCCCGCTTCTCGGATCGCTTCGCGCACTTCGACTTCCGTGACGACATGCTGCGGCCTTCCTACGGCCTGGCCGAGGCCACCGTGTTCGTCGCGTCAGGGGTCTGGGACGACGACGCGGTGGTGGACCGGTTCGACAGTGACGAGCTCTCGGCCGGGCGGGTCCAGCGGTGCCGGACCGGCGGCTCCGCGCTGGTCCGCTACGAGCTGCCGTCGTCGCCCGTCGTCCGCATCGTCGACACCGACACGGGTAAGCACTGCCCGCCCGATGTGGTCGGCGAGATCTGGGTGTGCGGCGACAACGTCGCCGCCGGCTACTGGAGCCGTACCGCCGAGGAGCAGCAGTGCTTCGGCGCCACCATCAGCGAGCCCTCACCCGGTACCCCCGCGGGACCGTGGCTGCGCACCGGCGATCTCGGGTTCGTCCACGACGGCGCGCTGTTCATCGTCGGCCGGATCAAGGATCTGCTGATCATCCGCGGCCGCAACCACTATCCCGAGGACATCGAGGCGACGGTCCAGGAGATCACGCGCGGGCGGGTGGCGGCGATCGCGGTCCCGGTGAACAGCACCGAGAAGCTGGTCACCGTCATCGAGCTCAAGAAGCCTGCCGACGTGCACCAGGTCAGAAGCACTGTCACATCAGCAATTTCGACGGTGCACGGGTTGAGTGTGGAAGATCTGGTGCTGGTGCCGCCCGGTTCGATCCCGACGACGACGAGCGGCAAGGTGCGCCGCGCGGCCTGCATCGAGCACTACCGGGCCGATCAGTTCGAACGATTGGATGCCTGAGTGACGCAACGAGACAACACGGGAACAGTGGTGCGCAGAGCGCTGGCATCGGTCACGGCACTGATCACGGTCGGGGTGGTCGGAGGATTGGGCCCGGGCATCGCGAACGCCGACGAGCCGCCGCCACCACCCCCGCCCGGCACGCCGCTGCTGGGGACCCCGGGGCGGGCGTATGCCCTGGGTGGTGCGCACGTACTCGGCATCCCGTACGACGAATACATCATGCGCACCGGCGCCGACTGGTTCCCGGGTCTGGACCGCCAGATCGTCGACTACCCGGCCGGACAGGTGCAAGGTCACACGCTGGAGCGCTTGTTCCCGGGCATCGGCGCGTTCGGGGAGCGCTTCGTCCCGGGCCTCGGGCTCGACGGCCCCAGCATCGGGGAGTCGGTCGACATCGGCACGCCCAATGTCGTCAACGCGGTCCGCCAGGGCGGGCGCGGGACGGCGATCGGGCTGTCGGAGGGCGCGATGGTGCTCAACGACGTCCAGGCCAAACTCGCCTACGATCCCGCCGCGCCGCCCCCGGATCAGCTCAGCTTCGCGATGTACGGCGATCCGGTGGGCAAGCACGCGTTCGGGGAGAGCTTCCTGACGCAGAACTTCCCCGTCGGCAGCGTGGTGCCGTCACTGGACTACCGCATCCCGGCGCCGGTGGAGAGCCAGTACGACACGTATCAGTTCGTCTCGGCCTACGACAGCATCGCGGACTGGCCGGACCGGCCGGACAACTGGATGTCGGTGGCCAATGCGATCGTGGGGCTGGCCACCGGCCACACCGCCGTCGCGTTCACCACGCCGAGCAACGTGCCGCCGCAGAACATCCGGACCACCGTGAACTCTCGTGGCGCGAAGACGACGACGTTCATGATCCCCGAGGAGCACCTGCCGTTGGTACTGCCGTTCAAGTACCTCGGGGTGGACAAGAAGACGCTGATCGAACTGGACAAGGTGCTGCAGCCCTACGTCGATGCCGGGTACTCGCGCAACGACGATCCGGCGACCGCGCCGATCACCGTCGACCCGGTGAACGGGTACGACCCGGCCGCGGTGACAGCTCCGGCGACCCAGGCGGCGTTCGGTGGCGGCTCGGACCCCGTGTCCCAACTGCTCGCCGGACTGCAGTACGTGGTGAACCACCAGGGTTAGAGACCGGCCAGACCCACCACGAGGAGCACGCCGCCGACAGCGGCCACCAGCGCGGCGACAGCGCGCCGGCCTCCGGCGCGGATGCGGTCGTGGACGGACGTGAGCGCGGCCCGGGTGCGGTCCGGGGCGACCAGGTATGCCAGCAACGGCACCTCGACCAGTGCGAAGGCCACCACGTTGAACATGAGCAGCGCGCCGAGTTGAACGGACGCCTCCGCGCCGGAGGCCACGATCAACGCCAGCGCGGCGAGGTAGTCCACCGACGGCAGCGCGATCCCCAGCCCGGCACCGCCGGCGATCCACAGTGAGCGGCCGCCGAGCAGACGCCGCACCCGCGCCATGACGGCTCCGTCCGTGGCGGGCATCCGGCCCATCACGCCGGCCGCGATCAGCGCCGCGTTGGCCAGCACCACGGCACCCACGACGATCTGTACCAGAGGCAGGGTGAAGCGCGCCGAATCCAGCGCGGGCCGCAGGACGAACAGCACCGCCACGCCCACCGCGGTGCCCATTAGGAATCCACCCGCCAGGAACGCGAGCAGCTGCAGTGCAGGCCGCGGGCGGTTCACCATCACGACCGTCATGCCGATCCGGAACGGCTCCAGGCTGACCGCGAGGGCCATCAGCAGGAGCGGGATCCACATGATGGCGTAACTTACCGCGGTGTTGTGCTCAGCCGGATTCTGATCGTGGCGTTGCCGCGAGAACACGTGTCAGGATGGAGGCGATGAGCGGAACCAACGCGGAGATCGATCTGAGTCCGTCGACATTGCGAGAGGCATTCGGCCATTTCCCGACCGGTGTCATCGCGATCGCGGCGGAGATCGACGGCACGCGGGTCGGCCTGGCGGCCAGTACGTTCGTTCCCGTCTCCCTGGCGCCGCCGCTGGTGTCGTTCTGCGTGCAGAACTCCTCGACCACCTGGCCGCGGCTCGTCGACGCTCCCTACCTGGGTATCAGCGTGCTCGGCGAGTCCCACGACGAGGCCGCACGCACCCTGGCCGCCAAGACGGGAGACAGGTTCGCCGGCCTCGAGACCGCGTCCACCGAGCGTGGTGCGGTGTTCATCGAGGGCACCAGCGTGTGGCTGGAGAGCTCCATCGAGCAGCAGGTGCCGGCCGGCGACCACACGATCGTGGTCCTGCGGGTCAGCCGGATCACGGTGCATCCGGAGGTGGCGCCCATCGTGTTCCACCGCAGCACGTTCCGGCGGTTGGGTGCCTGACGGCCGGTTCAGGGCCGGTCGCTGAGTTCCTCGCGATAATGGCGCACGCGCTGGTCGAGTTCGGCGGCATCAGCCGCCCTGCCCTCGCGGCGAGCGAGGTCGGCGCGGCTGCTGATCTCGCGGATCGCGGTTCGAATGTCGTTGACACTCAACGGTTGATGTAGGGACACGGCGCTGCCTTTCGACGCTGACTGGCTGCTGGCTGCGAGCGTACCCCCGGAGTGTGATGCCGGCCATGGTCGATCTACGGATTCATCTGGTAGGCGCCGTCATAGGCGACCACCTCGTTCCAGATCCGCTCGAATCGCGCGGAGTCGGTGACGGGTTTGCGGATCACCGACAGTGCCCAGGACTGCTGCGCCTCGGTCGAGCTCGGTTTGCCGTGCAGTGCGACGGCATACGCGGAGAAGTCGCGGACCATCACGTCGAAGATCTGATCGGTCAGGTCGGCGTCGAGGTTCGTGATCTCGGCCTGCTCGAGGATCAGCTGACCGTAGACCACCAGCGAGAAAAGGTGGCCGACGACGAGGACGAAATCGAGATCGCTCTGCTGGGCCGCATCGGGCGCAGCAGTGGTCAGGAACTCCTTGAACGCGCCGACCTGCTCGTAGAAGCGGCCGACGTTGCCGATGCCCGCGTGGCGCTCGTACACCGGCGTCCAGTCGGCGAACTGGACCTTCGAGGCGCCGCGGGCCGGGCCCTGCGACCAGAAGAACACGTCGTCGGCCGGGTCGTCGCGGGTGCCGACCTCGGGATAGGTGGCCGGGTTGAACATGTAGTTCGGCATGAACTTCAGGATCTGTGCGACGTTGACGTGCACGGTGCCCTCCAGCCGGGGCAGCGCGCCGATCAGGCGCACCACCTGGCTGAAGTAGGTGTTCTTCTCGAATCCCTTGGCGGCCAACACATCCCACAGCAGCGTGACGACCTTCTCGCCCTCAGAGGTCACCTTCGACTTGGTCACCGGGTTGAAGAGCAGATAGCGGCGGTCCTCGGGGCTCGCGCTGCGGAAGTAGTCGATGGCGCGGTCGCTGAACAGCTTCATCGCCAAAAGGCGCGCGTAGGCGTCGACGAAGCTGGCCCGCACGTGCGGGAAGACGGTGACCGGATTGCCGTAGAGGATGCGGTTGTTGGCGTGCGTGATGGCCTCGTAGAACGCGTGCTCGCACATGCCGATCGAGCCGCTGCACAGGTTGAACTTGCCGACGTTGACGGTGTTCAGCGCCGCCGAGAAGGCGTCGGGTCCGGTGACCAGGATGTCCTCCTCGTACACCGGGTAGTCGTGCAGCGCGAACGTGCTGACGAACATCTGGCCGTGCACCACGTTGCCGATCAGCTCGTAGTTCTCGTGTGAGCTGTCCGCGACGAACCAGACGTAGCCGTCGGACCCGTCGACGTCGGTGCGCCGGCCGAACACCGACACCATGCCCGCCACGTTCCCGTTGCCGATGTAGTACTTCTCGCCGGACGCCCGGAACAGCACGCCCTCGTCGTCGTCAGTGGTGGCCGGTGTGAGTACCAGGTCGGTGTTGTAGATGTCGGCGCCGTGCTCGCGCTCCGACAGCGCGAACGCCATCACTTCGCCGGCCTCGAGCTGCGCGGCCGCTTTCTCCTTGGCTTTGACGTTGTCGCTCTGCCAGATCGGGCCGAGGCCGAGGATCGTGACCTGCTCGGCGTACCAGTAGGACAGCCCGTAGAACCCGAGGATCTCGCTGAGCACGGCGTTGCGGGAGGTGTCCCACCGCTTGTCGGGGTCGCCGCCGGCGAACTCCGACGGTGTCAGGAACGTCGCGAACAGCCGCTCACGTTTGACGAAGTCCAGGAAGTCCGACACCCAGGCGGCATCGAGGTCGTCGCGCAGCAGCCGTGTCTTGCCGCGCTGCTCGAACCAGTCGATCAGCGCCTGCAGTTGGCGGCGGGACTCGGGGTCGAGCCGGTCGGAGTCGAAAGTGTGGGGGTTGAGCAGGCGCGCTGTCGGCATGCGTGCCAACGTAGCGCCCCCGGCTGTCGGTCAGGCGTGAACGTCGCGAAGTCCGACGGCGTTGCGCAGCCCCGAGCAGTTCACGCAGCCCACGCAGCCGATGCAGTCGTCACAGCTGACACAGCCGACGCAGGCCCGGCAGCGTGCGCAATCCACGCACGCCAGGCAGGCGAGACATCCCCGGCAGGCGATGCAGAGCACAGCCAGTACGCATCCGGCGATGGCTGCGCTGCCCGCTGTGGCGATGGACCCTGCCACACCCGCGCTGCCCGCGGTCCCGATCGCCCGGGCGACGGCGACGCTGCCCGCGGTGCCCACCGAGCCGACGACGCCGATGCTGCCGGCAGTGCCGATCGAGCCCGCGACGGCCGCGCTGTCGACGGTGCCGATCGACCCGGCGACGGCGACGCTGTCCGTCGTCGAGATCGACCCGGCGACAGCCCGGCCGTCGGTCACGTCGTTACTTCCGCCGGAACAGCTTGTTGCCCAGCCACACCACCGGGTCGTACTTGCGGTCCGCCGCACGCTCTTTCATCGGGATCAGCGCGTTGTCGGTGATCTTGATGTGCTCGGGGCACACCTCGGTGCAGCACTTCGTGATGTTGCAGTAACCCAGGCCGTTCTCCTCCTGGGCCTGCTCGGCGCGGTGGCCGTGCGTGTCGAGCGGATGCATGTCGAGCTCGGCTTGGCGCATCAGGTACCGCGGACCGGAGAACGCCAGCTTGTTCTCCTCGTGGTCACGGTTGACGTGGCAGACGTTCTGGCACAGGAAGCACTCGATGCACTTGCGGAACTCCTGCGACCGGTTCACGTCCTCTTGCGCCATCCGGTACTCACCGGGCTGCAGATCCTTCGGCGGTGTGAACGACGGGATCTCCCTGGCCTTCTCGTAGTTGAAGGACACATCGGTCACCAGGTCCCGCATCACCGGAAACGTCCGCAACGGCGTCACGGTGACGGTCTCGTCCTCACCGAAGGTCGACATGCGCGTCATGCACGCCAGGCGCGGACGGCCGTTGATCTCCACCGAACACGATCCGCACTTGCCGGCCTTGCAGTTCCAGCGCACGGCCAGATCGCCGGTCTGGGTCTGCTGCAAGCGGTGGATGATGTCGAGGACGACCTCGCCCTCGTTGACCTCGACGGTGTAGTCCTTCAGTTCGCCGCCGGAGGCGTCGCCGCGCCAGACACGCATCTTGGCGTTGTAGGCACCCATGGGTCAGCCCTTCCGTTGCGGGTGTTCGAGGAGTTCGTCGTCGGTGTAGTACTTCTCGAGCTCGGAGAGCTCGAACGTCTCCAGCAGGTCGGCCCGCATCGTGGGCTGACGCTCCTTGGAGACGTTGACGTCGGGCACCACCGGGTCGTCGCCCTCGGACCGGCACACCAGCAGGTGATTGCGCCAGCTGGCGTCCATCGTCGGGAAGTCGTCGCGGGTGTGCCCGCCGCGGCTCTCGGTACGGGTGATCGCCGACTTGGCCACGGACTCGCTGACCAGCAGCATGTTGCGCAGGTCCATCGCCAGGTGCCAGCCGGGGTTGAACTTGCGCTCGCCCTCGACCTTGACCCGCTTGTAGCGGTCGCGCAGCTCCTGGAGCTTGTCCAGGGCTTCCTGCATCTCGTCGGCCTTGCGGATGATGCCGACCAGGTTGTTCATCGTGTCCTGCATGTCGAGCTGCAGCGTGTACGGATTCTCCGGGGAGCCGTCGGACGGACCGTCGAACACGGCCAGCGCCATGTCCTTGGCGTTGTCCACCGCGTCCTGCGTGACCGCGGGCCGGTCGGACATCGCGCGCACGTAGTCCGAGGCGCCGAGCCCGGCGCGGCGGCCGAACACCAGCAGGTCGGACAGCGAGTTGCCGCCCAGCCGGTTGGAACCGTGCATGCCGCCGGCACATTCACCCGCGGCGAACAAGCCGGGCGTGGCGGCCGCACCGGTGTCGGGATCGACCTCGATGCCGCCCATCACGTAATGACAGGTCGGTCCGACCTCCATCTCGTCGGTGGTGATGTCGACCTCGGCCAGCTCGATGAACTGGTGGTACATCGAGGGCAGGCGGCGCTTGATCTCCTCGGGCGTCATCCGTGAGGCGATGTCGAGGTAGACGCCGCCGTGCGGGGTGCCGCGGCCTTCCTTGACCTCGGTGTTGATCGCGCGGGCCACCTCGTCACGGGGCAGCAGGTCAGGGGTGCGGCGCGCCGAGTCGTTGTCCTTGAGCCACTGGTCGGCCTCTTCTTCGGATTCGGCGTACTGGCCCTTGAAGACGTCGGGGATGTAGTTGAACATGAACCGCTTGCCCTCGGAGTTCTTCAGCACTCCGCCGTCACCGCGCACGCCTTCGGTGACCAGGATTCCCTTCACCGACAGCGGCCAGACCATGCCGGTCGGATGGAACTGGATGAACTCCATGTTGATCAGCGACGAGCCGGCCCGCAGCGCCAGTGCGTGCCCGTCGCCGGTGTACTCCCACGAGTTCGAGGAGACCTTGTAGGACTTGCCGATTCCGCCCGTGGCGAGCACCACCGCGGGCGCCTCGAACAGGATGAAGTCGCCGGTCTCGCGGTAGTAGCCGAACGCGCCCGCGATCTTGTCGCCGTCCTTGATCAGTTCGGTGATCGCGACCTCGTGGAAGACCCGGATGCGTGCCTCGTAGTCACCGAGTTCGCGCTTGTCCTCCTGCTGCAGGGAGACGATCTTCTGCTGCAGCGTGCGGATGATCTCCAGGCCGGTGCGGTCGCCGACGTGGGCCAGCCGCGGGTAGGTGTGCCCGCCGAAGTTGCGCTGGCTGATCTTCCCGTCCTTGGTGCGGTCGAACAGCGCGCCGTAGGTCTCCAGCTCCCACACCCGGTCGGGGGCTTCCTGGGCGTGCAGCTCCGCCATCCGCCAGTTGTTCAGGAACTTGCCGCCGCGCATGGTGTCGCCGAAGTGCACCTGCCAGGAGTCCTTGGTGTTGACGTTGCGCATGGCTGCCGCACAGCCACCCTCGGCCATCACCGTGTGCGCCTTACCGAACAGCGATTTGGTCACCACTGCGACGCGCAGGCCCCGCTCCCGGGCCTCGATCACCGCGCGCAATCCCGCCCCACCGGCACCGATGACGACGACGTCGTAGGTGTGCCGTTCGATCTCTACTTCTGCTTCGTGCGAAGCCATCAACCCTCACTCGTCCTTGATCAGTGAAAAACCTTGTGCGCGTGCACTTCTCAGCCGACGAACCGCAGATCCCATGTCGGATGCATCGAGATGAGCATGACGTAGAAGTCGGTGAACATCAGTGTGCCCAGCGTGATCCAGGCGTACAGCTTGTGCCGGGTGTTGAGCTTGCTGATCTGCGTCCACATCCAGTACCGGACCGGATGTTTGGAGAAGTGCTTGAGCCGGCCGCCTGCGACGTGGCGGCAGGAGTGGCACGAGATCGTGTAGGTCCACAGCAGGACCACGTTGACGATCAGGATGACGTTGCCCAGCCCGAAGCCGAAGCCGCCGGGACCGTCCTCGGAGTGGAAGGCCTTGATCGCGTCCCAGGTGTTGATGAGCGAGATGAGCGCCGCGATGTAGAAGAAGTAGCGGTGCAGGTTCTGCAGGATCAGCGGGAAACGCGTCTCACCGGTGTACTTGGCGTGCGGTTCGGCCACGGCGCAGGCGGTCGGCGACTGCCACACCGAGCGGTAGTAGGCGCCCCGGTAGTAGTAGCAGGTGATCCGGAACAGCAGCAGGAACGGCAGCGACAGCAGCGCGTACGGCAGCAGCGACAACGGCCCCGACGTGGGCAGGATCTGGGGCCAGAACTCGCTGGCCTCGCCGCAGGCCTTGCTCAGGCAGGGGGAGTAGAAGGGCGTGAGGTAGTGATACTGCTCGACGAAGAAGTGGTCGCGCATGAACGCACGCACCGTCGCGTAGATGATGAACGCGGCGAACCCCAGGTCCGTGAGGATCGGTGACTTGAGCCAGTTGTCGGTGCGCAGGGTGCGCGCCGCGATCTGCGCTCGGCCTGGGGAGAAGACGCCGGTCGCCTTGCGGTCGGCGGTGGGTGCACTCACGTTTCCCTCTCGATGAATGTTTGCGGGGCCGGACCTGTCCGGCCCCGTGCTCAGCGCGTGCCGCCGAGACCCTCGTCGTCGACCCCGCGCCAGAAATCGGTGTCGTACTGAGTGTCCGGAATCGCGATGCGCTCGCCGACGTGATGGTGCCGGGACAGCCCGCGCGCGAGTTCCAGCTCCTCGGCATCGATATCGAGGCGATCGATATCGTTGAGGATGCGCTCGGCGTCGTTGACGATGCGACGGGTGGCAGGGCTGTCCCCGTATCGCGACGCCAGCGTGGTCACGCATCGCCGCAGGTTCCCGATCAGATCGTGAAGTTCGGCGAGCTCGGTGGTGGTGGACAAGTGACCTCCTTGGGCTGAAGGGTGTCGTGAATCACAGTACGCACTCGATGCTAGCCACATCACCCAGTCAAAGGGTGAGACAAATCACTTTGATGACACGGAGGTAACAATGACGCAGGACGTTCTCAGAGGGCGCGCCCAGACGTTGCTGGCGTTGCACCGGCCCGGCGATCCGGTGGTGCTGCCGACGGTGTGGGACGCGTGGTCGGCGCGGCTGGCCGCCGGTGCGGGGTTCGAGGCGCTGACGGTCGGCAGCCACCCGGTGGCCGACTCGGTCGGTAAGGCGGACAACGAGGGAATGACGTTCGACGATCTGATCACCCGCGTCGCGCAGATCACCGCGGCGACCGAGCTGCCGGTATCGGTCGACATCGAATCCGGATACGGGGAAGCACCGGCACGGCTCATCGAGGGGCTGCTCGGGGTCGGGGCGGTGGGCCTGAACATCGAGGACACCGTGCACGGCGAAGGCGGTCGGCTGCGCAGCCCCGAAGAGCACGCGGAGCTGGTCGGGGCGCTGCGCTCGGCGGCCGACGAGGCCGGGGTGCACGTGGTGGTCAACGCGCGCACCGACCTGTTCCTGCGTCAGGACGGCGACGAGGCCGATCGGGTCGACCGCGCGATCGCCCGGTTGCGGCTGGCCGCCGATGCCGGGGCCGACGTGCTGTATCCGGTGGGCCTGCACGCGCCGGAGGTCATGCGGCGGTTGACCTCCGAGCTCCCGCTGCCGGTGAACGCGATAGGCGCTCCGGACAAGGCCGATCCTGCGTCGTACGGTCCGCTCGGCGTCGCTCGCATCAGCTTCGGTCCGTTCTGGCAGGCCGCACTCGCCGAGCGATCGAAGGAGATCCTGGCGCGCTGGCGCTGAGAACGGTCCGGTCAGTCGGTCTCGACGACCAGCACCTCGGTCTTGGCCTTGCGTTTGACGATGCGCGGCACCGACCCGACGAGCCGGCCGACCATCGACGTCATGCCCACGCTGCCCACCACCAGCAGGTCGGCGCCCACCTCCTCGGCCACGTCGATGAGCGCATCGGCAGGCACACCCTCCACCGCGCGTTCTTCGACGGTCGGTGCCCCTGCCGCGCGGGCGCGGGCAGCGGCATCACGTAGGAGGCCGTAGACGGCAGCATCACCGGAGGTGCGGTAGTCCTCGCCCTTGGGCTGGTCGGGGTCCGGGCCGGCGGCGTCGTGGTGTGTGGAGGAGTACGCCGTCGCGATGATCAGGCGGCCACCGGACTCCGCCGCCAGCGATGCCGCCTTGTCCACGGCCCGAAGGGAGGTGTCCGAGCCGTCGGTTCCGACGACGATGGTCTGATACGAGGTCACGCGATGCCCCTTTCCCTGGCGTGGCTTGAGCGTACAACTGTTCACTCAGCCTCTACCCGGAATGGGCCGAGGTGAACCGACCTCAGCGGTGGACGTCGGTGATCGCGACATCGATCGCGACGCCGGCGGCGTCGCCGATGACGTCGGTGATCACCGCGACAGCCTGCCTGCGGACACCTTCTGCCGCGGCCGCCAGGTCGGCGCCGTAGCGGCCGCTCACCTCGATGCGTACCTCCCGCAGCACCGCGTCCTCGACCGAGACGGTGATGTCGACCAGCTTGACCTCGGGGAGCGTGCGCAGCACACGGGCCAGGTTGGCCCGCACCACGAGATCGCTGACTTCGATGCGGCCGGCTGCCTGGCCCGGCCGCGGATCGACGACCGCGACCGGCCAGCCGGAGCGGGGCGTGGCCCGGACCGCTTCGATGACGCGGCGCTCGACGGCCGGCCACCCGCGCTCAGGCGCCGCGCGCAGCGTCCGGGACGCCCGGGCCAGCACGTCGTAATCGCCTATCGCCATCGTTGCAACCTCTGTTGGAGGGTGGTTTTGGCGCGGTGATGATGCCCCCGCGCCCCGTCTGGGCTCAGACTCAGGATCGTCCCGATCTGAGGGAAGGTCAATTCCTCCACCTCGCGCAGCATCCAGACCGCCCGTTGACGCGGCGGCAGTTCGGCGAGTGCCTCCTCCAGGGCCGCGAGGAACTCCGTGTTGGACAGCGTGGCGAACGGGTCAGCGGCAGCAGACGGGTCGACGGGATCGATGAGGCGGTCGTCGAGCGGAATGGCGCGCTTCACCCGGTGCGAGTCGGCGACCTTGCGCGAACAGATCGCGAACAGCCACGTCCGTGGGCTCGAATCGCCGCGGAAGCGGTCGATCTGACGCCACGCGGCCACGAACGTCTCCTGGACGATGTCCTGGACAGCGGCCTCGTCGCGCGTCATGCGGCGAGCGAAGCGGTGCAGTGCGGGGCCGTGCCGGCGGATCAGGCATTCGAACGCGCTGCGGTCCCCGGCGGCCGCCGCGGCAGCCAGTTCCCGGTCGTCGATGTCATCCTCGACCATGGGGTCGTCGACAGGCATCGTCGCTCTCGGTCCTCTCGACTATCCACCACGCGAAGCTGCGTGACGCCGCGAGCCTAGCCATCCGCGCGATCATAATGTGAGCGGTGACACAGAAGTCAGAAATTCGGATTCACGGCCGAGCCACGACCGACTCATGACGAGGAGCCCGAAGAAAGGGAGGCAGCGATGAGCACGGAACGGGGCAAGACGACGATCGCCGACACGGTCGTCGCGAAGATCGCCGGCCTGGCGACGCGGGAAGTCGCCGGGGTGCACGCACTGGGCGGCAGCGCGACACGCGCCGTCGGCGCGTTGCGCGACCGCATTCCCGGCGCCTCGGTGAACCACGCGCAGGGCGTGTCGGTCGAGGTCGGCGAGAAACAGGCCGCGGTCGACGTCGACATCGTCGCCGAATACGGCGTGTCCATCAACGATCTCGCGGGCGGTATCCGGCGTAACGTCATCGCCGCCCTCGAGCGGATGACGGGCCTGGAGGTGGTCGAGGTGAACATCACGGTGCACGACGTGTACTTGGCAGACGACGATTCCGATGATGGGCGCACCTCCGACGATCTGCGGGTCGTATGAGCACCCGCGACGCCGCCGACACGGTTGCCGACGTCGTGTTGGCCACCCCGGGGGTGGCGGGGCTGCACGCCGGCATGTTCGGCGAGGTCGGCACCTACCTGCCCGGGCGCCGCGTGGACGGCGTCCGGCTCGGTGACACCGACATCGACATCCACGTGACGGTGCGGGAAGGGGTGCCGGTGCGCGAGACCGCCGCCGCGGTCCGCGAGGCGGTGGCGAGACGATTCCCGGGGCAGGCTGTCAACGTCACCGTCGAGGACGTCATCGCCGGGGACGCGGCGCCGGCGGACTGACGCTCACAGCGGGTTCCATCGCTCGGTGAGCACACCGTGATGGCGCCTTCACACAGCAGAACACAGCGGCAATATGCGGTTCCTAGCGTGGCCGCATGGCAACTTCACGGGTTGTGGTCGTCGGGCACGGCATGGTCGGCCACCGGTTCGTCGAGGCGCTGCGCTCGCGCGACACCGAAAACCGCTGGCAGATCACCGTGCTCGCCGAGGAGCTCGACGCCGCCTACGACCGGGTCGGCCTGACCAGCTACACCGAACACTGGGAACGTCCGCGACTTGCGTTGGCGGGCAACACCTATGCCGGCGACGATCAGGTGGACCTCCGCCTCGGGCAGCGGGTGGTGGCGCTCGACACGGCGGCGGCGACGGTGACCACCGCGGCCGGTGACCGGTTCGGTTACGACGCGGTGGTGCTGGCCACCGGCTCGTACGCCTTTGTGCCACCGGTACCCGGCCATGACCTCCCGAATTGCCACGTCTACCGCACCCTCGACGACCTCGACGCGATCAAGGCCGACGCGGTGCGCGCAGCTGCCGCCTCCGACGGCGCCGCCGGTGTCGTCATCGGAGGCGGGTTGCTCGGTCTGGAGGCCGCCAATGCACTGCGCGGTTTCGGGATGACGCCCCATGTGGTCGAGATGGCGCCGCGGCTGATGGCGCAACAGCTCGACGAAGCCGGCGGCGCGCTGCTGGCCCGCATGATCGGCGACTTGGGCATCGCGGTGCACGTCGGGGTGGGCACCGAACGCATCGAATCATCGGATGCCGGAGCGCGGGTCACGCTCAGTGACGGCACCGACGTCGACGCCGGGGTGGTCGTCTTCGCCGCCGGTGTCCGGCCCCGTGACGAGCTGGCGCGCGAGGCCGGGCTGGCGATCGCCGAGCGGGGTGGGGTGCTGACCGACACGTCCTGCGCGACGCGTGATCCGCGTGTGTTCGCGATCGGCGAGGTCGCGGCCATCGAGGGCCGATGCTACGGCCTGGTGGGACCGGGGTACACCAGCGCCGAGGTCGTGGCCGACCGATTGCTGGGTGGTGCAGCAGAATTCGGCACCGCAGACATGTCGACCAAGCTCAAACTCCTCGGCGTCGACGTGGCGAGTTTCGGCGACGCGATGGGCGCCACACCAGGTTGCCTCGAGGTCGTCGTCAACGACGCGGTCGCGCAGACCTACGGAAAGCTGGTGCTCTCCGACGACGCCCGCACGCTGCTGGGCGGCATCCTGGTCGGCGATGCATCCGCCTACGGGTTGCTGCGGCCGATGGTCGGCGAGCAGCTGCCGGGTGACCCGATGTCGTTCCTCGCGAAAGCCGGAACCGGTTCGGGCGCAGCGACGCTGGGTGTCGGTGCGTTGCCCGAGGCAGCGCAGATCTGCTCCTGCAACAACGTCACCAAGGGCGACATCACCGAAGCGATCGGCGCCGGGTGCTGTGACGTCCCCGCGTTGAAGTCGTGCACCGCGGCGGGCACCTCGTGCGGCTCGTGCGTACCGCTGCTCAAGCAGCTGCTCGAGGCGCAGGGTGTCGCACAGTCGAAGGCGCTCTGCGAGCACTTCAGCCAGTCCCGGGCCGAGCTGTTCGAGATCATCAGTGCCACCGAGCTCCGCACCTTCTCCGGCTTGATCGAGAGATTCGGCAGCGGAAGAGGTTGTGACATCTGCAAACCCGTCGTGGCGTCGATCCTCGCGTCGACGAGCAGCGATCACATCCTCGACGGGGAGCAGGCGTCGCTGCAAGATTCGAACGACCACTTCCTGGCCAACATCCAGCGCAACGGCAGTTACTCGGTGGTGCCGCGCGTACCCGGCGGCGACATCACCCCCGAGCACCTGATCCTGATCGGGGAGATCGCCCGCGATTTCGGGCTCTACACCAAGATCACCGGAGGTCAGCGCATCGACATGTTCGGTGCGCGCGTGGACCAGCTCCCCGAGATTTGGCGACGGTTGGTCGACGGCGGTATGGAATCCGGGCACGCCTACGGCAAGTCGCTGCGCACGGTCAAGAGCTGCGTCGGTAGTGACTGGTGCCGTTACGGGCAACAGGATTCGGTGCAGATGGCCATCAATCTGGAACTGCGCTACCGCGGCTTGCGCGCTCCCCACAAGATCAAGATGGGGGTGTCGGGCTGCGCCCGCGAGTGCGCGGAGGCGCGCGGCAAAGACGTCGGCGTCATCGCCACCGAAACCGGGTGGAACCTCTACGTCGGCGGCAACGGCGGAATGACGCCGCGGCACGCCGAACTGTTGGCGAGCGATCTCGACGACGAGACGCTGGTGCGCTACATCGACCGGTTCCTGATGTTCTACATCCGCACCGCCGACAGGTTGCAGCGCACCGCGCCGTGGGTCGAGGAGAAGGGGCTGGACCACATCCGCGAGGTCGTCTGCGACGACTCCCTGGGTTTGGCAACGGAGTTCGAGGCGGCCATGGATCGGCACGTCGCGGGTTATGCCTGCGAATGGAAGGGTGTGCTCGACGACCCCGACAAGCTGGCGCGTTTCGTCTCGTTCGTCAACGCGCCCGACGTCGTGGATCCGACGGTCACGTTCACACAGAGCGCGGGGCGCATGGTGCCGACCCCGCTCGGAGTGCCGAAGGTGGTGCAGCGATGACGGTTCTCAGTGACATCGGCAGGGTCGGCGTCTGGACGACGGCCTGCCCCTACGACGTCCTACTGCCCAACCGCGGCGTCGGGGTCCTGCTGCCCGACGGTGCCCAGGCCGCGCTCTTCCGCCTCGATGACGGCAGCCTGCACGCGGTCGGCAACATCGACCCGTTCACCGGTGCGGCGGTGATGTCGCGGGGCATCGTCGGGGATCGGGGCGGGCGCGTCGCGGTGCAATCCCCGCTCAAGAAGCAGGCATTCGCCCTCGATGACGGAGTCTGCCTCGACGATCCGACCGTCGGGCTGCCCGTCTACGCCACGCGTGTGTCCCCGGCCGGCGACGTCGAGATCGGCTCACCCCCCGCGGAATAGACGCTATGGGGAGGCTGGGGCCTCACCACATGTGAACGTGGGTTGCCGTCAGGAATTGGGTCCTGGCCGGTAGAGCCACAACTGTGGGAGGCCCCAGTGAAGATTCAGCGTACGA